>NZ_QNRK01000016.1 GCF_003315135.1 Roseiarcus fermentans | reverse complement strand
GCAGGGAGGAGCCGCTCAGGAAGTTCCCGAAACCGAACCCCGCCCGCCACCGCGTCTCCGCAGCGCCGTCGTCGTCCAGTGGCAGCGATATAGGGGGATCGATTTTGCCTGTCAACGCCGCGTCACGAAAAAACTCTCAGCTGCGGGTTTCGAATTTCGAGTCGCGCCGTCGCACATGCATCTTCAAGCCCCCGCGCGGCCGCAGGGTGATGCGCTGCAGGGGCTCCGCGCGCTGACCCTCCACGAGCTCGAAACGAAACGACCGCAACAGGT
Source organism: Roseiarcus fermentans (assembly GCF_003315135.1). Classification (GTDB taxonomy): domain Bacteria; phylum Pseudomonadota; class Alphaproteobacteria; order Rhizobiales; family Beijerinckiaceae; genus Roseiarcus; species Roseiarcus fermentans. The sequence goes on along the minus strand of NZ_QNRK01000016.1, from coordinate 145,651 downwards.
TAGCGAGGATGACGACCCCCTCCTGGAGGGAGAACGGCATGCCGATGCAGACGCGCGGGCCGGCGCCGAACGGGATGTAGGCGAAGCGGTCGATCCGCTCCCGCGCGGGGCCGAGAAAGCGTGACGGATCAAAGGCGTCCGGGTTTATCCACAGGTTTGGCCGCCGATGCAGCACATAGGGCGCGATCGACACCACGGTTCCCGCCGGAATCCGCACGCCGAGGATTTCGTCGTCGGCGATCGCCTGGCGGCTGAGGGCGGCGGCGGGCGGATAGAGCCGCAGCGCCTCCTCGAACACGGCGCGAAGGACCGCGCAGTCCTCGAAGGTCGACGGCCGCGCCGGATCGAAGGCGCGATCCGCCTCCCCCTCGGCGCGGGCGCGCCAGTCCCGCGCCTGCGACAGCAGGTACAGCGTCCAGGTCAGCCCGTTGGCGGTCGTCTCGTGGCCGGCGAAGATGAAGGTGACGATGTTGGCGCGAATGTCCGCGTCGGGCAGGCCGCGGCCGGTCTCCGGATCCCTGGCGGCGAGCAGCAGCGTCAGGATGTCCCGCGGCGCCTCGTCGCCGCGATCGAGCAGCCGCTTGCGGCCCTCGACGATGGCGTCGACCGCCTCGTCGAGGAATTTCAGCGCCGGGCGGCCACGCAGCCGGCCGAGGCGGGGCAGAAAGTCCGGCGCGCCGAGGAGATCGAGCGGATCGAGGCGGCCGAAGCTGTCGAAATAGGCGTTGACCGCGCGCTGGAATGCGCTCGGATCGCGGCCGAGCCCCTGCGAGAACAGCGTCTGCTCGAGCGCCTCGAGCGCCATGCGCGAGGTGAGTTCGCCGACGTCGGCGACCGCGCCGTCGCGACGGCGCCGGAGCCGCTCGACGGTCGCCGCCGCGATGCGCTGCATCGCCGGAGCGAAGTCCGCCACCGTGCGGGGCGAGAACAGCGGCGCCAGGGACCGGCGCTGCAGGCGCCAGGAGTCGCCCTCCGCCGTCACCAGGCCGTTGCCGAGGCCCGGGCGCAGGATTCTGAGCTGCAGGTCGTCCTTGCGGTAGTTGGCGACGTTGTCGAGGAAGACCCGCCGGACCGCGGCCGGGTCGTGCGCGGCCGCGCGCAGCCCGAGGACGGTGCGGCCGATCAAAATCGGCTGCTCGAAATGCGCCCGGCCCCAGATCTCGAGCGGATTGCGGCGCAGCGTCAGGATCGTCGACAGCGCGCCGCGCGGGGTTTCGGTCCGTCGCGGATAGGGGGGCGTGAAGAGCCCGGGGGAAGCCGCCGTCGCCATCAGGAACCGCCTTTGCCTCAACGATGTCGGACAATGTTAGACCCTGCCCGGCGGGCGCGACAGTGGCGAAAGCCGGTCGATTTCGGGCCTTCGATCGCGCAGCCGCCCCATGTCGGTCGTTCTAGAACGCCGTCCGCTGCCGCATCGCCGCCGCGATCGTGCCGTCGTCGAGATAGTCGAGTTCGCCGCCGACCGGCACGCCGTGGGCGAGCCGCGTCACCTTGACGGCGTAGTCGGCGAGACAGTCTGTGAGGTAGTGCGCGGTCGTCTGGCCGTCGACGGTCGCGTTGACGGCGAGGATGACCTCGCTCACCCCGCCGGCCGCCACCCGGTCGACGAGCGGCTGAATGGCCAGATCGCCGGGCCCGACCCCGTCGAGCGGCGACAGGACGCCGCCGAGCACGTGATAGCGCGCCCGGATCGCGCCGGCGCGCTCGAGCGCCCACAGGTCGCCGACCGATTCCACCACCACGATCGTCGCGGCGTCGCGCCCCGGATCGGCGCACACCGTGCACGGATCGCGGGTGTCGATGTTGCCGCACGTCGAGCAGGCGACGATCCGCTCGTCGGCGACGCGCAGCGCCTCGGCGAGCGGCTGCATCAGCGTCTCGCGCTTGCGGATGAGATGCAGCGCGGCCCGGCGCGCCGAGCGCGGCCCGAGGCCCGGCAGGCGCGCGAGCAACTGAATCAGCCGCTCGATCTCCGGCCCGGCGACGGTCGAGGCCATCGCGGCGCCTAGAACGGCAGCTTCATGCCGGGCGGCAGGGGCAGGCCGGCGGTCAGCGCCTGCATCTTCTCGGCCGCCGCCTGTTCGGCCTTGCCCTTGGCGTCGGCGCAGGCGGCGACGATCAGGTCCTCGAGCATCTCCTTGTCGGATGGCGTCAAGAGCGACGGATCGATGGCGAGGCTCTTCAGGTCGCCCTTGCCCGACATCGTCGCCCGGACCATTCCGCCGCCCGATTCGCCCTGCACCTCGACGCGCTGAAGTTCGTCCTGCGTCTCCTGCAGCTTGGCCTGCATGGCCTGCGCCTTCTTCATCATTCCCATGAAATCCACGGGCGTCTCTCCTCGTTCACAGATCGTCGTCGAATGGGGCCTCGGAATCGGCGTAGCCGACGTCGTCGTCGGCGAGCGGCTCGGGCGGGGGCGGCGGCGGGGCGGAATCGGCGGCGCGCACCTCGACGATGCGGGCGCCCTTGAATCGCTCGAGCACCTTGCGCACCACCGGGTTCTGCGCCGCGTCGCTGGTCCGGTCGGCCTCGCGCCTGGCCGCCGTCTCGCGCAGCGTCGGCGCGGTCGCGCCCTGGACGAGCGCCACCATCCACCGCTCGCCCGTCCAGTCGGCGAGGCGCTTGGCGAGCGTCTGGGCGAGCGCGGGCGAAGCGCCCTCGACCAGCGACACGGTGATGCGCCCGGGCTCGAACCGGTCGAGCCGGATGTCGCGCTCGAGCGCGTGGACGAGCTGGATGTCGCGCCGCGCGCGGGCGAGCGCCACGACGTCCTCGAAGCGCGCCAGTTTCACCGCGGGCGCCGGCGCGGGCGGCGCATGCGAAGGCGGAGCGGCCTGCGAGGCCGGAACGGCGACCAGGGCCGCGCGCGGGCCGCCCGTCGGCGTCGGCTGCGGAACGTGGCGGGGGGCGCCCTCGGCGCTGTCGGCGAGCTTGCGCAGCGCGTCCTCGGGGCTCGGCAGGTCGGTGGCGAAGGCGAGGCGGATCAGCGCCATCTCGGCGGAGGCGAGCGGACGCGGGCTGTCCTTCACGTCGTCGACGCCCTTGATCAGAATCGCCCAGGCGCGCGTCAGCGCCCCCATCCCGAGCTTGCCGGCGAAATCCCGGGCGCGGGCGCGCTCGGCCTCGCCGATCGCCGCGTCGTCGGGCGCGTCGGGCGCGATTTTGATGCGCGTGACGGTATGGCAGAACTCGGCGACCTCGATCAGGATGTCGGCCGGGTCGGCGCCGGCGCGGTAGAGCCCGCGCATGAGGTCGAGCGCCGCGGCGATCTCGCCCTTCATCGTCCGCTCGAACAGATCGACGATCTCGCCCTTGTCGGAGAGGCCGAGCATGTCGCGCACCGCGACCGCCGTCACCCCCTGCCCGCCGCCATAGGCGATGCCCTGGTCGAGCAGCGACAGCGCGTCGCGCACCGACCCTTCCGCGACCCGGGCGATCAACTGAAGCGCGGCGGTCTCCGCCGCCACGCCCTCGGCGGCGGCGATGCGCGCGAGGTGCTCGACCATCAGGCCCGGCTCGATCCGCTTGAGGTCGAAGCGGATGCAGCGCGAGCGCACGGTGATCGGCACCTTGTCGATCTCGGTGGTGGCGAACAGAAACTTGACGTGCTCCGGCGGCTCCTCGAGCGTCTTCAAAAGGCCGTTGAAGGCCTGTTTCGACAGCATGTGCACTTCGTCGATGATGTAGACCTTCGTCCGCGCCGACACCGGCCAGTAGCGGGCGTTCTCGATGATCTCGCGCACGTCGTCGATGCCGGTGTGCGAGGCCGCGTCCATCTCGATCACGTCGACGTGGCGCGAATCCATGATCGCCTGGCAGTGGACGCCGAGCTCGGGCATGTCGACGCTCGGCCGCTCGACCTTGCCGGGCACGGAATAGTTGAAGGCGCGGGCGAGAATGCGCGCGGTGGTGGTCTTGCCGGTGCCGCGCACGCCGGTGAAGATATAGGCCTGATGGATGCGGCCGGAGGCGAAGGAATTGGCGAGCGTCCGGACCATCGGCTCCTGGCCGATCAGGTCGTCGAACCGCTGCGGGCGGTACTTTCGCGCCAGCACCCGATAGGGCGCCGGCGCGGCCTCGGGCGCGGCGGGAAACAGGGAGTCGCTCATCGCCCGTCTCGCAACTCCCCGCTATGGCTCGATGGGGTGAACGCTGTCCGCGGCGGCGCGCCATCGGCGGCCAAGAAGCGAAGGTGGAAGGTTGGACAAAGACCCGCCCTGTCTCGTTAGGGCTGCTTCCTTCCGGACCTGACCCGATTGGCGAGCGGTACGTCCTTCGCCAACCTTCCGGTTCCCCATGTGGACCATCGGGCCGCAAATCGCAAGGGCGGGACGGCGGGAAACCCGGCTGCGCTTCCGCCGCCCTGATCCGCGCGTCCGCGTAAAGGCGGTCCGGAACCTTCGGCTCGGCCTGGATTTCCTCGTCCGGACTCCATGGTCTCGAGGACTTGCGGGCGGCGCGGCGGCGAAAACGACGCGTGACCCGAGGTGCGCCGGTTCGGCGCTCGCCAGCCTCGTCGCGTGCGGCGGAAGCCGGCGCGCCAGCGGACGAGCCGGCCCTGACCACGCGGGGCTGGCCCGAAGCAAGCCTCGGTCGCGCTGAATTGGACGTCGCCGCAGCGTGTAGCGCACGACAAGACACGCCCTCGATGGATTTAGTGTGGTCTTGACTGGGCTGTTGTCGTGGCGGTCCGCCTCGCCTATAGTTACAAGTCTTCTAGACACGATTTTTCTGGCTCATCACGGAAACGGAACGCCGCGCTGTCGATCGTCGATGGCAGGAGTCTCGATATGAGCGAGCAAAACCACGAGAAGATCGCAGGGGCCCGAGTCGACGCCGCGGAGTCGACGCCGTCCTCGCCAGCGCCGCCCGTCCCCGCAGAGAAGCCGAAGTCCACGCGGCGGCGAAAAATCCTGCTTGCCGCGATCGGCGCCCTGATCCTGGCCGGCGCCGTGTGGTTCGGCGTTCCCTGGGTTCAGACGGCGCTCGCCACGGTCTCGACGGACGACGCCTACGTCAACGGTCACGTGACCTTCGTGGCCGCGCGCGTGCGAGGCCAGGTGGCGCGCGTCCTCGTCGACGACAACAACCGGGTGCGCAAGGGAGACCTTCTGGTCGGACTGGACAAGGAGCCCTTCCAGATCGCGGTCGCGATCAAAAAAGCGGCTGTCGATACGGCGACGGCGGACCTGCAGGTGGCGAAGGCCAAGGTGCGCGGCCTCGAAGCGGAGGCCAACAGCCGGCGCTGGACGTTGCAGCACGCCTTCGAGGATGTGGACAACCAGGTCGCCCTGCTTCGCGCCAGGGTTGCGGATGTCGATAAGAGCAAAGCCCAGCTCGCGCTGGCTCAGGTCGACTTCGACCGGGCCGCGAAGCTGGTGGCGACGGGCGATACGCCGAGGTCGGAGTACGACCGGCGGCAGGCCGCCCTGTTGGCGGCGCGCGCGGACGTGACCGCGGCGCTCGCCGATGTCCGTCAGATCCGCGCCTCCCTGGGATTGCCGGCGCAATCCGACGGCGAAGATCTCGGCCGGGTTCCGCCCAATCTCGATCAAACCTTTTCGTCGGTGCTCCAGGCGCAGGCGGGCGTGATCCAGAGCGCGGCCCAGCTCGGCGTCATCCATTCGTTCGAGGAGACGCCGAAGCAGATGCTCGACGGGTTCGAGAAAGAAGGCGACATCAATAGCGTCTTTACTCGGCTGGCGGCGGACGCGCCGGACGTCAAGCAGGCCGAGGCCAGGCTCGAGGTCGCCAGGCGCGATCTCGCCCAGGCCGAACTCGACCTCGACTATTGTGACGTCGTCGCCGAGATCGATGGCGTCATCACGCGCCGGAACGTCAATCCGGGCGACAATGTGCAGGTCGGCCAGAGTCTCATGGCGATCCGATCGCTCGATGAAATCTGGATCGACGCCAATTTCAAGGAGACGCAGCTCGGCGACCTGCGGATCGGCCAGCCTGTCGATCTCCACGTCGACATGTACGGCGGGCGGCACGTGTTCAAGGGGCGCATTTCCGGCTTTACCGAGGGAACCGGATCGACCCTGGCGCTGCTGCCGGCGGAAAACGCCACGGGCAACTTCGTCAAGGTGGTGCAGCGACTGCCGGTTCGCATCGATCTCGAGAACTACGATCCGGACAAGAACCCGCTGTTCATCGGCACGTCGGTCGTTCCGTACGTTTACTTCAAAGAGCCGCCTGCCGGGCCCGACGCCGGCAAGTACTTGCAGGCCTCAATGCCCGACTCCCAGGCGGGCGGTTCGATCGCGAACCCGCCGGGCGCGCCAAAGTGACGGCCGCGGCGCTTTCGCCCGCCCCGCCACGTGTTGCGCGAAACCCGTGGCTGGTGGCCGCCATCGTCGTCGTGCCGACGTTCATGGAGGTCCTCGACACCACCATCGCGGTGGTGGCGCTGCGCTACATCGCCGGCGGCCTGTCGGCCGCAGTCGACGACAGTGAATGGGTTCTCACCAGCTACCTCGCCGCCAACGCGATCATTCTGCCGATTACCGGCTGGTTGAGCGCTCACCTCGGTCGCCGCAATTACTTCCTGGCGTCGATCGCGATCTTCACCCTCAGTTCCTTGCTGTGCGGACTGGCTGGCAATCTGGGTCAGCTGATCCTGTTCCGCGTGATCCAGGGTTTGGCCGGCGGCGGTCTGCAACCCAGCAGCCAGGGGGTGTTGCTGGACGCCTTCCCGCGCGAAAGGCAAGGCGTAGCCATGACGCTGTTCGGCTTTGCTGCGCTGCTCGCGCCGGTGGTCGGTCCGACCTTGGGCGGCTGGATAACGGACTCCTACTCGTGGCGCTGGGTGTTCTTGATCAACGTGCCCGTCGGAATTTTCGCGCTGGGCGGGTGTTATGCCCTGCTTCGCGATCCGGATTATCTTGTCGCCGAGCGGGCGGAGTTGAGAAAGCAGCCCTTCCATTTCGATTCGATCGGTTTGTCGCTGCTCGTCATCGTCATGGTCTCCTGGGAGGTGATGCTCAGCAAGGGCCAGGAGTGGGATTGGCTGGGCGACCCGTTCTGGCGGGTCCAGACGTTGGCCATTCTCGTTGCGGCGGGCCTGGCCGCATTGATTGTCTGGGAGTTGCGTCACCGTAACCCCGTGGTCAATTTCCGCGTGTTGGGCGAGCGCAACTTCGCGGCGTGCTGTCTCATCATTTTTTGCGCCTATCTCGCACTCTATGCCGCAAGCACTTCTCTCCCCGGTCTGCTTCAGTCGCTGTTTGGTTATGACGCGCTGAGCTCTGGATTGGTGATGTCGCCTGCCGGACTCGCCGCCGTTCTGGCCATGCCGATCGTCGGTCGCCTGCTCGGCCAGCAGATGGACGCGCGATGGTTGATCGCTGTTGGCCTGCTGATCATGACCGCCGGAAACTATTGGATGTCCCAGCTCAACCTCGACATCAGCCCAGGTCAGGTCGTCTGGCCCCGGGTGCTCGTGGTGGCGGGATTGGCGGTCTGTTTTGCGCCTGCGAACGTAGCGGCCTACCTCTATACGCCATTGGCGTTGCGCGGGGCCGCCGTCGGCTTGTTGAGCCTGCTGCGCAACGAGGGAGGAAGCGTCGGGACGTCGCTGGCGCAAACCTTCCAGGAGCGGCGCGATCAGTTTCACGCCCTGCGGCTCGGCGAGTCGCTCGATCCTTTCAATCCGGCGGTGGCTGCCTTCCTCGGGCGGGCGGAGGGAGCTTTCCTGCAGCAAACCGGCGATCCGGTTGCGGCCCAACAGTTGGCTTGGCAGGCGCTGGAGAATTTGCGCCAGCAGCAGGCGTCTTCGCTCGCTTATTTCGACACCTTCTGGATGATGGCCGCGCTGACCTTCGCAGTCGCGTTCGCTGTCTTGTTTATGAAGCGTTCCGTGGCCGAGAAGGGCAGTCATGTGGGTTCCGAATGATGGATTGCGCTCCGCGAGGACGGGGCGCCGCCCCTCCCAAGGCGCCCCCGTCCGGTTCCTTGCGGACAACCACCTCGGGAGTTCCTTCGGATCTGGTTCGAGGGCGGCAAGCGGGCGCCGAAGGGCGGGAACTGGCGGGATAGCGGGTGCAGACGCTGGACCCGGCACATGCGGAGTCCGCCGATCTGGACCTCCAAGGCTGCCTCGGACGCCTTCAGCCAGAGGAACAACGCCGCCTTCCCGACCAAGATGTTACGCTTTCAATATCGGGTAAATTGCAGGCACGGTGTCTTGTTCCTCTTCCTCCATGGCTTCAGCATCTTCCACACAAGCACCGCTCGCATTACGGCGGCCGATTCCTGTGCGCCCGAGCGCCGCGGGACGAAGATTTAGTTTTCGAAGAGAACGAACTATGGCAAGCTTGTCTTTCAATATCGCATAGCGGTGCGGTGCGCAGATTTCAAGAATTACATGATCTTGCTACGTTAATGGCGTTCTAGGTCTCTCGATCTCAACGGACATGGCTCTAAGGCGCCGGATTGGCGCGGAGCACGAATGTCATGGCTCGAACCGATCTATTGATCCTGCACTACGACGACTTTTCCACTCGAATCGAGGCGTTGTTCGAACGTCTGCGCGACTCGCGCGCCGCACAGGAGTTGTTCATCCGCAATCCGACGCTTGTCCTGGTTGACGGCGTCATAGGCAAAGACTTGCCATCCCCCGCGGTCATCGATCAGGGCAATCGATTATTTTACGCACTGCTGAGCAGCCGTGGGTTTCTCGAGTGGGCGTCCCGATATCAGCATGATCTGCATCAATCTGTACGTCGAGTCTATCGCGGGCGCGATCCAGCGGAGGCGCGCAAATTTCTTCTCCAGGTCGTCGACCAGAACAAGCTTAAGATTGATTTTGCCGAAGCAATAAAAGATTTCGGCGATGCTGAATTGCTGTATGCAATGCTTCTCAACGAGACCAGGTTTCCGACCGAGAGGTCTGTTCAGCAAACGACGGTCCCGTCTGAGCCTCGCCTTCCCGAGTTCTGGAGTCCCGTCCTCATATCGATCCTTGTCGTGGCGGTTGCCGTCGAGACCTTCGTCTTCGTCGACTCGGTCGCCCTGGTCACCGGGCCGCAACCGCCCGGACCGCCGCCGGTCTGCCCTCCGCCGCCGCCGCCAGTGTGCCCGTCGCCGCCGCCGGTCTGCCCACCGTCGCCGCCGCCCGGCTGCCCTCCACCGCCGCCCGGCTGCCCTCCGCCGCCGCCTGTGTGTCCGCCGCCCCCCGGGTGCCCTCCGCCGCCCGGATGTCCATCCCCTCCGGGATGCCCTTCTCCACCGCCGGCGTGTCCGTCGCCGCCGCCGGTCTGCCCGCCTTCGCCGCCGCCCGGCTGTCCCGCGCCGCCGCCCGGATGTCCGTCGCCGCCGGTGTGCCCGTCGCCGCCGCCCGCCTGTCCGCCTCCGGTCTGCCTGGCGCCGGACGCGGAGGATTCTTTCTTCGGGTTGAGCCGGTTCGATCTGCAACGCTTTGCGCAAGCGCTCGCGGCGGAAATGGTGGTCCATGCCGGACGGCTTCGCGACACCGGCGCCCTGAGATCGCCTGGACCCATCGACGAATGGACGCCCTGATGTTCGAGGCGATCCCCGCGCACCATACGCTGTCGCTGCTGCTCACGTTCGGATGCACGGCCGCCTGCAAGCATTGCGGAACGTTCAGCAATCCGGGGGCGCATACGTCGCTCGACCGGGACCTGATGCTGTCGGCGATCGATCAGGCGGTCGAAAGCGGGTACCTGGTCGTCGTCTTCACCGGGGGCGAGCCGACGTTGCGGCTTGCCGAGCTCCTGTGCGCCATCGAACGGGCTTCCTCGGCCGGACTCGTGACGCGAGTGGTCACCAACGCGTGGTGGGCCGCAGACGGGAACGCAGCGTTCGAAATGGCCGCGTCGCTCGTAGCGGCGGGGCTGGCGGAGATCAATTTCAGCACCGGCGACGAGCACGCCCGATATGTTCCTGTCGAGAACATCCTCAGGGCGTGCCTCGGGGCGTGCAAGGCGGGATTTCGTACAATTTGCGTCATGGTCGAGACGGTGCGCGGGCGCAGCGTCACCGCGGCCACGCTCACCGACAGCCCGGCGTTCAAGGACATGGTCGGCCAGTTTCCGGACGCCCGGATTCATGTCCTCGAGAGCCCATGGATGCCGACGTCGCCGTCAAACCACGCCGCCTATCCTGACGGGATGGCGGCCAATCGGGACAATCTCGCCAGACGCGGCGGATGCAACAGCTGTCTGACCACGACGACCGTTCAGGCGGACGGGCGCATCTCGGCGTGTTGCGGGTTGGGAATACGAAGCGTGCCGGAACTGCAGGTCGGGCACATACGCACGACAACATTGAGACAGGCGGACGAAGAAGCCGCCAACGACTTCCTGAAGCGCTGGATCCGCGTCGAGGGTCCGGAACGCATCCTGGCCTGGGCCGCGACGCACGACGAGCGGATCGAGTGGGAAAACCTGTATGCCCACAGATGCCAGGCGTGCCTTCGACTGTACAAGGACGAGAGGGTGAGAAACGTCATCAGGCAGCGCCATACCGAAAAGCTGGCGGACGTGTTGCTCGCGGAGTGGCTCCTTTTCCGCTACGACGCCCGCGTGGCGGAGGAGGCGTAGTCGGCGATCGGGTCCGGCGTCGCGTCGATTATGCGATCCTTTCGTCACCTCCCGGGCGGGCCCGCCGGTTCGGCGAACTCCGCCAGCGCCAGTTGGGTGCGGTGTTCGCCGGGCCCGGCGATCACGTCCGAACCCGCGTGCGGCGCGCCCCCGTTGAAGTAGTATCGCTGCCATCCCAGACGCACGGCGGCGGGCTCGCGGTTGCGAAGTCGCTCATTGAAGGACCGGCAGCTCTCGCTCCAGAGATGAAAATTCTTGTGAAGCTCGGGCTCGCTGTCGATATTCCGGATTCTCGGGACCAGGCTCTCCAAGCGACCGAGATCTTGAGGAACGACCATGCAAATCGGTTCGTCGCGGGCGAACTCGACCCAGACGTCCGCTCTCGTGAATTTCCAGTTCATCGAAACCGCAGCGACGGACCAGTCCGTCTCGACGACCGCTTCCAGAGCCGCAATCGCATCTTTCGGCATATTGGCCGGCCCGCGGAACAGGAGCGACGTCCCCGGGGCGGTGCGAAACAGGAAAGGGATCAGGAAAGTCAGGATGCCTTCGCCAAAATGGCTTGTCGCCGCGTGCGGCGGCGCGCCCGTGGGCTCGACGAGAACGGCCGAGGGGTCCGCGCCGCCCGACCATCTCGCCCGGAGCGGTCGGTCGTTGAGAACGACCCAGCCGGCCTGATTGGCGATCCTCATCGGCAGGCAACGGTTTGCAAAACCGCTTCTGGTCCGGTTCAGCCAGTCGCGATGCTGGGGGGCCGCCGCCAACCGCATCTCGAATCGATATCCAAGCCGAAACGCGGTAATCTCGCTGCTGGAATCGCTCATGGGAAGAACGCCTCTTGCTGCGGTGGAGATCGAACTCCGTGGACTTTCGGGCTGAATTCGGGGCGTTGTTCGCCATGGGGCTGTTCGGCTCCGTGTGCGCGACGCCTTACATGTTGAGCCTTGTTGCATCGTCTGGCCGCAATCGCGCAGTCGGAACCCGTGGACTGGTCATCGCCCATCTCGGGCAAAGCGCCCTCTTCCTCGCGGTTGCGATCAGCGTGGGAATCTGGGCGGCGCATTCCGTCGGGCTCGGCGCCCCGTTTTCGGGAGGCTTTCTGAATCAGGCGGAGGGCTCTTTTCCGATCGCGTCGGCGCTGATCGTCGCGTGTGTCTGGGGCCTCGTCGCTGCGGGCGTGGTTATTGCCGGCGACGTCATGTTGTTTGCCTCCCGCCTGCCGCAGCGCGGGCAGGACCTGGCGTCTCGCATTCCTCTCTGGCGGGCGCTGCTCGCCAGTGTCTACGGGGGCGTCAACGAGGAGATTTATGCCCGCCTGTTCGTCTTCTCGGTGGCCGCGTGGCTGTTGGCCAAAACCTCGACCTCGGCGGCCGCGCCGACCGTGCTCCAGCTCTGGCTGGCGAACGCGATCGCCGCCCTCATTTTCGCCATTGGGCATTTGCCGTTGACCAAGGTCGCAATGGGACTGAATTTTGTTACGGTGGCGCGCGCGCTGGCGCTCAACGGGATTCCCGGACTGATTTTTGGCTGGCTATATTGGCGTTATGGTCTCTGGGCGTCAATGATCGGCCACTTCGTCGCAGATCTGTGCATCCAATCCGGGGGGTTTCTTTCCAGGCGTGTCTCGGCGTCGCCTGCTCTGCATTAGCCTTCCAATCCCGCCCTACCGCAGATGTCCGGTGAGGCAGAGGCGACCGGCGAGCGGATTCATGGTTCCCTGCACCACCGGCACCATGTGAGGCAGGCGGTCATCGAAGAGAACGAGTTGATTGAACCGCGCCGGAAAGACCTCGAAAAAGCCATGCCACGCGTTGTTGCGACGCGGCTCGAGCTCCTCGAAGACGCCGGAGCGCGCGACGCACGTCTCACCCCCGGTAAATCTGTCGACGTCACGCGTGAGAGAGAAGACGTACGCATACGTGCCGTTGCAGCTGTCGTTATGCACCTCGTGGCGCATCCCGTTGAGGTGCAACGACATCCACGGATGGAGGGCGGTCATGTCCTGCAACTCCGTCGCGCAGAAGTCGCGGAGGCGTTGCAGGAAATCGTCGACCAGCTCCCGGCCCAGAACCTTGGCGGGGTCGGTCCTGAGGTAGCAGTAGACATTCGGCATGTACCAGAAGTCCCAGCATTGATGGGGACCGCTGAACGTGTGCGATTTCGGGTTGCCCATGAAGTCTTCGAATTTCGCCCGCGCCTGGTCAGCTCTCGGCCAGAAGTCCGGAACGAGCCTGGTGCGAAACGACGGTGAACGATAGTCTTGCATTTCACGCCGGACTCTCGGGTTGCCGATCGCGCCATCGCGAACCTGACCGAAGACGCGCACAAGGGGTTTGCGCTCCGCGCAGCGGGGCGAAGACGTCGCCCACGAGCCGTCGCGCCTCCCCGGTGTTCATCGACAGCCTTGGGGTATGAAGACCGCCGGTTCAGGCTCGCCGGTGCCTCCCGAGTTTATTTCGCTGCAGGGTCGCGGGGACGAGTCGGGGACACATACGCCGCTGGGATCGATGGTCGATCCGCCGTAGCAGTGATAGACATAGGTGACGCCATAGGCCGACCCGTCCGTTATGCACGCGGGTCCGTTGACCCCGCCGCAGGACGCGGTGCAATAGGCCGGAACGCCGTTCGGATGGAACCCGCTCTGACATCCGGACGTCGCGGTGCAGACAGGCTGTCCTTCCGTTCCGCATGAAACGCAGGTTCCGGATTTCGGATCGACGCCGCCGACCTGACATCCGGAGGGGCAAGCGTTCTGACCCAACGCGCCGCAGGCCGTGGACAGTGCGCAGTTGGGACCCCACGGAAGGGAAATCGTTGCGGCAGCGCCGTTCCCGGAATAGGCGAGGTCGACTGCAAAGATCGTGAAACTGGCCTCGGCGCTCGGCTGACATCCGAAGTATGAATATCTCCAGGTGACCGCAGGACTGATAACTCCGAGACTGCAGGCCGCGCCATTTGTTATCGTTGCATTTCCATATCGATTGGGACCGATGACTGAGAGTTGCGCGCAGGGATTGTAATGGCTGAATCCGGTCCCGGTAATCGAGAGCGTTTGGCCGCCGGCATTGTTGACGGTGATGGCGGGGTGCAAATTGGGATTCTGAGGGCACGCAGCCGCCATGAGCACCACGCTGACGGCGGATATAAAAGAGACGATTCGTGGAACAGGGCGCTCTCGCGTTCGATTTGCAAGCATCGAAAATCCCCTGAGCAAAATCGATTTTTAAAGAAAGCAGAACACGACAGTGTTTACTGTAGGGCGCGAATTATCTTAGCATTTTGTTAACATAAAAACTAAGTATTGTCAAATCAGACGGTTGACTGTACCCGGCAGCGTTCGTCGCAAGCTTCGCCGATTGCCGGCGCCTCGCAGGCGGACCAGAATAACGTGGCTCTCTCCTCCTGGGCCTGAGGTTAGAATCACCTGGGGCCGTTCTTCGATTGCGTCGAGGCGCGGTTTCCGGCGCCCGCTCAACGCCTTCGCCGCCCAGGCGCGGAAGGGGTGATTCGCGTTCCGCCCGCTCGCCTTGGAAACCTGCCCCGGGGCGCGGCGGCCGCTCAAGCCGCGCTCGGTGAGCGCGGCGGAAGCGATCGGCAAGGAGGCATTTTCGGAAGCCCGCTCGGCGCCACGCGCGCCGGCGGCCGCTTGCCAAATCCGCGGAAGTCGGGATCACTCCATCTGACTTGTCGCCGGGAGGGAGCTCATGAATTTTCAACTCTTCGCCGCATTCGTCCTCATCACGACGATCCTCATCCTCACGCCGGGACCGATCGTCACCCTGATTATCTCGACGGGCGCGTCGCAAGGCATCCGGGCGGCGCTCGCCACCGCGGCCGGGACCACCCTGGGCAATGCGATCCTGCTCTCGGCCATCGCCTTCGGCCTGAGCTGGGTTCTCGCCAACGCCGTCGTCCTGTTCGAAGCGCTGCGCTGGACGGGCGCGCTTTATCTCGTCTATCTGGGGGTCAGCGCGTGGCGCAACGCAAAGACTGCGACCGAGCAGCCGGCGCCGCCGAAGCATCACGTCCATTTCGCGCGAGGCCTGCTGGTTGCGCTGACGAACCCGAAGACGATCGTTTTCTTCACCGCGTTCCTGCCGCAGTTCGTCGATCCGACATTGCCCGCCGGACCGCAGCTCGGCCTGATGTGCGCCGTTTCGGTCCTGTTCGCCGGCCTGTCGGATTCCGCCTACGCCGTCGCATCCGGCTACGGGCGCGCCTGGTTTCAGAAGCCGGGCCGTACGAAATGGCTGGGGCGCGCTTCCGGCAGCGTGCTGATCGCCGGCGGAATCTGGCTCTCCTTCACGCGCCGCCCGACCTTGTAATCCGCGCACGCGGCGCGCTCGCGGTTCCATTGCGACGCGCCCCGGGAGCCAGCCAGGAAGCCGGCCTCGCCAGTCTCCGGCGTATCGACGCCGAGGACCGAAGGGGCGGGCGGGTCGCGGCTCGCCTCCTGCGCGACGGCCGGGGATGTCCGTCGTGACGGCCGTTCAGGAGCGCCGCGATGCGACGAGAACCGCCTGGAACGGCGCCGACCCGCCGGGTCTTTGACGCAACCCGCGAATTCCTGAAGGGTGCCCGCGCCGAGACGGGCGTAGACGGGGGCGCGCATGGAGCGCATCAGAATTCGGCAGGCCGCGGCGAGCGATGCGCGGGACATCGCCCTCGTTCATTGCGCCAGCTGGCGCGACGCCTATGCGAACATTCACGAACCCGGCTATCTGGAAGGGTCCATCGAGGCGGAACGGCAGAGCTTCTGGTCCGACCGATTCGCCAGCCCCGATCCCTCCCGCACCGTCTTCGTAGCCGTCGCTCCATCAGCAGCGGTCCACGGCTTCATTTGCGTCTACCGAGACCTGGATGCGGAGTGGGGCAGCCTGATCGACAATCTCCACGTCTTGCCGACGCTGCGCAGTCGAGGTCTCGGCGAGCGCCTGCTGCGCACAGCCGCGCGCTTTCTTTCCGATGAGGCGACATCAAGCGGCCTGCATCTCTGGGTGTTCGAGGCCAACGAAGCGGCGGTGAGATTCTACCGCCGTCTCGGAGGCGACGTTGTCGAGCGCGGCGTCTCGCGCATCCGGCGACGAAGGGCACGCCGATCCTTCGCGTCTCCTGGAAACAGGCGTCCACGCTCTCGGACAGACGCCGGGCGCTTCACGGACATTCGGCCGCTCATGCGGGTCCAGCCTTCCTACACGCTTCGCGTCGACCTGGAGCGCGCTGCAATTGAGTGGAACCGTGAGAACGCCGAAAACGCCGTCATGGCGAGCGAAACGTGGCGATCCAGGAGCCGCAAACGCCATCGCTGGGGCTCTGGATCGCCGCGCCGCTTAGCGGCTCGCGATGACGTCCAAGGAGGCGGTTCGAGCGCGCAGGGACGGCGCGGCCGACGACCGGTCATGACCGATTGCGGCGCAGGGCGCGGCGCACGCCCGCCCGCAAGAGCGGCCTCGACGCCTCCTGCGTCGGGGTCGGCGGCGTTTGACCCGTCGCGTCGGAAGGGCCATGAAAGAGACCCATGACCGACGTCTCCATTCCCGCGGCTTTCGGCGCAGGCCTGCTGTCCTTCGCCAGCCCCTGCGTGCTGCCGCTCGCCGCGCCGTATCTCTGCTATCTCGCCGGGGCGAGCGTCGAATCGCTGGCGCAGGGGGGCGAGGCCCGCGCGCGGCGCGACGTTCTGGTGACCGCGCTCTTGTTCGTGGCCGGCTTCTCCACCGTGTTCGTCGCCTTCGGCGCGACCGCCTCGGCGCTGGGCAGCCTGTTCCGGCAATGGAGCCACGTGCTGTCGATCGCCGCCGGGATCGGCGTGATCCTGATGGGGCTGCACTTTCTCGGCGCGTTCCGGATCGGGGCGATGCTGCGCGAGGCGCGCGTCACGATCGACAAGCCGGCGGGCCCGTGGAGCGCCTATCTGATGGGAATGGCCTTCGCGCTCGGCTGGACGCCGTGCATCGGCCCGATCCTCGCCACCATTCTCGCGGTCGCCGGCAGCCGGGAGACGGTCGCGGCCGGCGCCGGCCTGCTCGCCGTCTACAGCCTCGGGCTCGGCCTGCCGTTCATCGCCGCCGCCGCCGCGATCGGGCCGTTCATGCGCGCTTCCGGCGCGGTCAAGAAGCGCTTCGGCGCGATCGAGAAAGCGGTCGGCGTCCTCCTGGTCGGAACCGGCGTCCTGTTTCTGACCGGCGGCTTCCAGTCGATGTCGCTGTGGCTGATCGAGACCTTTCCGCAGTTCGGCCAAGTGGGCTGAGGCGGGCGCCCTCCCCTCAGGGGCGTTCGGTCCGGCTTCGCCACGTCAGCACGCGACCCGGCGCGTCGATCGGCGGGCGCTCGTCGGCGACGAGACCGAGCGAGTCGATGGCCGCGTCGCGTTGCGTTTGCGCGAGCGCGAGCGCGCGCTCCAGTTGCTCGGTGCTCGACTTGCTGCTGCCCATGAGCACGATCCCGCCGATCAGCAGCGCGAGCGCGACCAGCGTCAGCGCCGGCGTGAAGGCGACGAGGCCGAGGATCAGCGCGACGAGCAGGAGCGGACCGGCGACGGCCGCGGCGCCGCCCGCGGTCATCAGCCGGCGGCTGCGCGCGATCGCCTCGCGCAACTCGTCGATGGCGCTTTCCAGCGCCTCGATCCGCTCGCCGGGATGAAAATCCGAATCGGTCATGGGGGCGCTTCGCTCCCGGTTGCGGGCCGCGCCGGGCCGTCCGGCGCGCCTTCGTCCTCGGTGAGGCTACTGCTCGTGCATCTGGCGCACGTGCTCGGCCCCGGCGCGGGCGCGGTGATGGACCTGAGCGCGCCGATTGCGCATCTCGCTGCGGTAGGAGCGCGTCGGCTGATGCGCATCGTGCGGATGCGCGCCCGGTTCGGTCTGCGCGACAGCGGCGAGCGGCGTCGCGGCGACGAGCGCGGCGAACGAAGCGGCGGCGAAAATCCTGAGCATGGCTCTCCCTCTTCCTGGCCCCGACCGGGCGGGCCGCATGGTCTTACCCCAGGAGCGGGCGCCCCGTCACGCCGCCGCGCGGATCGAGGAGGTCGACGGCGAGATCGTCGATCTCGATCCACACCAGCGTCGGGAACGGCACGACCGTCTTCCACGGCCCGAGGCGCGGAAAGACCTTTCGGCGCGTGGTGAAGCGGAGGCCGCCGACGACCTCGCTCGCGAGGCAAAGGTTGGCGCCCGTCGCCCAGGAGCCGATCGCTTCGGCGGTATAGTCGTGCCGGACGAGGCGGCGGCGGGCGTCGAGATGAAAGCTCTGGCGCGCGCAATGGGTCGGAACTTCGGGCGCGAAGCGGACGTCGAGCCGGAGGGCGCCGTTGTCCTCGCCGACCGCGGTCGGCGCGACGCCCGGACGCTCCAGAATGAAGGGAAACGCGAGATAGTTCCAGAGCGCCGCGCCGGCGAAGGTCAAAATGTCGAGCTTGTCCCAGTAGACCTGATTGAGCGGACCGCGGAAATGGCTGCGCGGGTCGCGCCGCTCGGCCACGACCGTCCCCCGGTCGTCGCGGATCGCGGCGAGCGCCGGCGTCCAGTCGCCGCGCCAGCCCGGACGCACGAAGTCGCCGAGCGAGACCGCGACCGCGTGCGGGCGCACCTCGATCGCGAGGCGCTTCAGCGCGTTCGGCTGGCAGCGCGACCGAAAGGCGAGCCCGCCCGAGGACAGTTTCGCGCGGATCGCGGCGACGCGCCGCCACCGCTCGCGGCCGCCGTGCGCGTCGATGGTTTCGTCGAGAAGCTCGTTCGGAGTCATCGCCGGATCCTCGTCGGGCGGCGTTGAGATGGACAACCGGGTGACCACCTCGCCTTTCCGTTATCTTGAACCGTCTCACTCATTGACCACTGGCCCACAAGCGTCTCATTTTAACGAGAAAATGAGACGCTTCTCGCCTAGCTGCTAATTGGTGAGACTCAAAATAGCGGCTTTCCCTCTGCGATATTGAGTAACTCGGGAAATGCGTATATCGCCGGCCGAGGCCCAGAACCCTCAACAATGACTCGCAACACGCCCTTATCTCGAAGCACGCGTAGAAAGCGTAAGGCAGTCGGACGTGGAATATGCGAATACTCAACAAAGTGGGAACTGGCAAAAATTGGGTTAGAGAATAAGAATTCTACAGCACTGCTTGCGTGTTCTGAATGGGTTGCCTCCGCGACCTGTCCGGACATCTTACGGTTCAACTCAATTATTGACTGCGCTCTTGCTTGATTTTCTGATGCTTGTTCAATGAGCCCGCTCAAGAAAAATTGACACCATTCCGTCCAGCTACCGTTGCGGGATATTCTGCGGAGCGCTTCAATGTATTCCTCTCGACGCGCCTCCAAATAACCACTCATGTAAAAATTCGGACCACTCAGTATCTTTCTTTCGTACAGGAATAGAGGAATTATCATTCGGCCAAGACGGCCGTTACCATCCTTGAACGGATGAAGCGCCTCGAATTCCGCATGAACAATTGCTAGCTGAACCAATGTATCGAGCTCTCTCGTCTCACTAACGTACTTTGCCCAATTGTCCATACCGAATTGAAGATGCGCTTGAGGTATCGGTATAAAGGACGCATCTGCAATAGGACAACCTCTCGTCCCTACCCAGTTTTGTTCGTTACGATAATTTCCCGGATCTTTATCCCTTCCGCGAACACCATTCATCAATAGCGCGTGCGTCTCCTTTATAAGAGATTGCGAGAGCGGACGGTCAGCTAGTGAATTAGAAGCGAATCGCAGCGCTGTCCGATAATTCGTGATTTCCTCAGCGTCGTCTCGCTTCGGTTGCGCGAGGTCATCGCCAGCTCCGGCCTCGAGCTTCAGAACCTCTCCCATCGTGACGACGGTGCCTTCAATCTTTGAAGACAGTACCGCCTCCTGTGTCGTGAGGGGCGACAGCAAGACTGCAGCATTTGGAATCGACGCGACTAGCCCATCGTAACGGGCAAGCGCAGCGTTTGCTCGCCCAATCAAAGGCACCAATTGTTGCCAATCAATGTTTACCGGAGGAAAACCCCCTAGATGGTATCGAACAGGCTGATCCACGTCGGGAAATCCACGGGCGCTACCTCTAAATCCTGATGTTGTCGCGCACTGCTAGAAAGCGCAAGACGAATTCGGGATAAGACAGGAGGTCACCACTCTGAGGGTGCGGCTCCGCCTGCATAAGGCGACGTAAACATCGGGAAATGCCACACTTAACGGCCGGAACTGCGACGGCTGCAAATAGAGTCAACAGGAAGCCTGCGGCTGGCCGGAGCCGCCACGCCAGGCAAGGCGGCGAGATCTCCGGCGGGCTTACCATCAAAAAAGCCCGCCGTCGCCGGCGGATCGTCAGTCCTGCGAGCGCGTTCGCGCGCCCCCTCGTCTTCCCGCCCGGGACGACCCGGCGGAGGCGCATGCGCTCCGCCGGGCCCCGGATTTCAGTCGTTGCTCACAGCTGCTCGTAGCTGATCTTGCCGTCGGGCATCTTCTTCCAGACGTACCAGACGAAGTCGACGGACTTGCGGTCGCCCTTGGCGTCGTAGGCGATGTCGCCGATGACGGTGTGGAACGGCATGCCCGAATGCATGACTTCCGCGACCTTCTTCGGGTCGACCGACTTGGCCTTCTCGGCCGCCTGCTTGATGATCTGCAGGCCGGCGTAGGAGTAGAGCGTATAGGCCTCGGGGTCGAAGTTCTTGCCCTTGAACTCGGCGACCACGTCCTTCGCGTTCGGGTTGTTGCGCGGATCCGGGCCGAAGGTCATCAGCGTGCCCTCGACGCCCGGGCCGCCGATCTGGGCGAACTCGTTGTCGGTGATGCCGTCGCCGGAGATCATGACCGTCTTCATGCCCTGATCGCGCATCTGGCGCAGGATCAGGCCGCCCTCGGTGTGCAGGCCGCCCCACATGATGTAATCGGCGCCCGATTCCTTGATCTTGGAGACGATCGCGGAATAGTCCTTCTCACCCGTGTTCACGCCTTCGTACAGCACCTCGTTGACGCCGAACTTGTGCATGTTGTCGCGCGCGGCGTCGGCGAGGCCCTTGCCGTAGGTGGTCTTGTCGTGAATGATCGCGATCTTCTTGCCCTTGAGCTTGTCGCGGGCGAGTTCGGCCCAGACGAGGCCCTGCTGGTCGTCGCGGCCGCAGGTGCGGAACGCGTCCCACAGCTTGCGGTCGGTCAGCTTCGGATTGGTCGCCGAGGGGGTGACGAACAGAATGTCGTTCTCCGAATAGACGTCGGAGGCCGGGATGGTCACGCCCGAGTTGAAGTGGCCGATGACGAATTTGACGCCGTCGCCGACGAATTTATTGGCGACCGAAACGCCCTGTTTCGGGTCGCTGACGTCGTCGCCCTGCTCGAGCACGAGCTTCTGGCCGAGAATGCCGCCAGCCTTGTTGATGTCGTCGACGGCCTGCTGCGTGCCGTTGACCAACTGCGCTCCGAACGCCGCATTGGGACCCGTGATCGGCCCCGCGACGCCGATCTTGATGTCCGCGCTGGCGGCGCCGGAAAACGCCAGGGCGGCAACGAGC
Source organism: Roseiarcus fermentans (assembly GCF_003315135.1). Lineage (GTDB taxonomy): Bacteria > Pseudomonadota > Alphaproteobacteria > Rhizobiales > Beijerinckiaceae > Roseiarcus > Roseiarcus fermentans. The sequence goes on along the minus strand of NZ_QNRK01000016.1, from coordinate 124,591 downwards.
GCCACGCCCGACAGCCAGTACTTATGCATGTGAAGATACTCCCGTGAGTTCGGGGCGCCAGGCCCTCCCAAAGCCGCCCCGGGCGGATGTCGATCCGCCTTGGGCGCCGATCCTTTCTCGTTTCCGAGAAAGAGTCACCTGAAAAAACCGCAATGCGCGGACGGGCGAATCGAAGCTCATGCCCCGCTCCTGGCCCGCCAGCTCAGGCCGACGCGCTCGTAGGCCCACGAATACTGGGTCGCCATCTGCTGCGCCCGCATGGCGCGATAGCCGAAGCCGGCGACGAGCGTGTTCCAGACGTAGGCGACGAGGAAAAATTGCGCCGACAGAAGCGGCTCCCCGTATAAAGCGTAATGCAGGAAGCGCACGCCGGCGGTCAGGAACAGCATGTAGAGCAGGATCATCGCCACCGGCCGCCAGGTCTGCGCCAGCGCACGGCCCGACGCCCACGCGCCCGCGCCGCCGAGAACGAGCGTCAGGAGCACGAAGGTGACGAGGCCCCAGGGCGTGTCGGAATAGAGGATGCCGGCCATCAGTGGCCTCCCTCGAGATAGGCGGCGCGCACTTCGGGCCGCGCCAGCAGTTCGGCCCCGGTGCCCTGCATGGTGACGAGGCCATTGACCATGACGTAGCCGCGATGGGCGAGCTTGAGCGCGTGGAAGGCGTTCTGCTCGACCAGGAACACCGTCAGGCCCTCGCGCTTGTTGAGGTCGGCGATGACCTCGAAGATCTGCTTGACCACGAGGGGCGCGAGGCCGAGCGAGGGCTCGTCGAGCATCAAGAGCCGTGGCCGGCTCATGAGCGCGCGCGCGATCGCCAGCATCTGCTGCTCGCCGCCCGACAACGTGCCGCCGCGCTGCGGAGCGCGCTCCTTCAGGCGCGGAAAGAGCGTGAAGACGCGCTCGAGGTCCTCGTCGAAATGGGCGAAATTGTTGATCGAGGCGCCCATCTGGAGGTTCTCGAACACCGTCATGCGCGGAAAGATGCGGCGGCCTTCCGGCGACTGCGCGATCGACAGCCGCGCGATCAGGTGCGTCGGCAGGGCGGTGATGTCCTTGCCGTCGAAAACGACCCGGCCGCGGCGGGCGCGCGGAGCGCCGAAGATGGTCATCATCGTCGTCGACTTGCCGGCGCCGTTGGCGCCGATCAGGGTGACGATCTCGCCGGAGTTGACGTCGATGTCGATGCCCTTGAGCGCCTGGATCTTGCCGTAGAAGGTCTCGACGCCGCGCAATTGCAGAAGCGGCGCGGCGTCCGCGGTCGCTCCGGTCATTGCTCGAGCTCCTTCTCGATCGTTTCCAGCTCTTCCTCGTCGGCGACGCCGAGATAGGCGGCGATCACCTTGGGGTCGGCGCGCACCTCGGCGGGGGTGCCGTCGGCGATCTTGACCCCGTAGTCGAGCACGACGACATGATCCGAAATCTGCATCACGACCGACATGTCGTGTTCGATCAGCAGCACCGAGGTCTTGTGATCGGCGCGGATCGAGCGCAGCAGCGCGCTCAGGTCCGCCGATTCGCGCGGGTTGAGGCCGGCCGCCGGCTCGTCGAGGCACAGCAGCACTGGATCGGTGCACATGGCGCGGGCGATCTCGAGCCTGCGCTGCGCGCCGTAGGGGAGCTCGCCGGCCGGATCGTCGGCCCGGTCGATCAGGCCGATCTTGTCGAGCCAGTATTTCGCGTGCTCGACCACCTCCGCCTCGCGCCGGCGGTAGCTCGGCGCGCCGATCAGGCCGAGCACGGTCATGCCGCTCGCCTTCATCAGCGGGTTGTGGTGCGCGACCAGAAGATTCTCCAGCACCGTCATGCCCTGAAACAGACGAATGTTCTGGAACGTGCGCGCGACGCGGGCCTTTCGCGAGATCTCGAAATCCGGCATGCGCTCGAGCAGGAACAGTTCGCCGGTCGCGGTCGCCGCGTGGCGCCCGCTGGCGTGGGTGGCGGCTTCGATCGCCTCGCGGGTGACGACGCCGTCCCGCGCGAGCGCGAGCCGGCCCTCGGTCGGCTTGTAGAAGCCGGTGACGCAGTTGAACACGGTCGTCTTGCCGGCGCCGTTCGGTCCGATCAGCGCGGTGATGTCGCCGCGTCCGACAGTGAACGAGAAGGCGTTGACCGCGATGAGGCCGCCGAACCGCATGGTGAGGTTCTCGACGGTCAGGAGCGGGCTCGTGAGCCAGTTCATCAGCCGTGCCCTTCCTTGACCAGATCGCCGGACACGGCCTTGCGTTCCTTCAGGAATATCGAGGGGGAGCGGGTCGACACGAGACCGCGCGGCTTCCAGATCATCATCACCACCATGGCCGCCCCGAACAGCAGCATGCGGTACTGCGTCGGGTCGAAGTCCTCGCCGAAAATCTTCTTCATCCAGTCGAGCTCGCGCATCAGCTCGGGCGCGCCGATCATTACCGCGGCGGCGATCGCGACGCCGAGCTGCGAGCCCATGCCGCCGAGCACGACGATGGCGAGGATGGTCGCCGATTCCATGAAGGTGAAGCTCTCCGGGCTGACGAAGCCCTGGCGCACCGCGAAGAACGAACCGGCGAAGCCGCCGAACATGGCGCCCAGCGCGAAGGCGGTGAGCTTGGTGTTGGTGGTGTTGATGCCGAGCGAGCGGCAGGCGATCTCGTCCTCGCGCAAGGCCTCCCAGGCGCGGCCGATCGGCAGCCGGCGCAGCCGCAGCGTGATGAAGTTGGTCAGCAGCGCGAGCGCCAGAATGAGATAGAACAGGAAGATGGTGCGGTAGATCGGCGAAAAGGGCAGATGGAAGATCGCCGAGAAACCGTTGTCTTCGTCGTTGAACGGAATGCCGAAGAAGGTGACGTGCGGGATGCCGGAGATGCCGGCGTAGCCGTTGGTGAAGTCGACCCAGTTGATCAGCACGAGGCGGATGATCTCGCCGAAGGCGAGCGTGACGATCGCGAGATAGTCGCCGCGCAGGCGCAGGACGGGGAAGCCGAGGATGACGCCCCACATCGCCGCCAGGATGCCGGCGAGCGGCAGGCAGATCCAGAACGACAGCCCGAGGGTGGTCGAGAGCAGGGCGTAGGAATAGGCGCCGACCGCGTAGAAGGCGACGTAGCCGAGGTCGAGCAGCCCGGCGAGGCCGACCACGATGTTCAGCCCCCAACCCAGCATGACGTAGATCATGATCTGGATGCCGTAGTTGTTGATCCATTTCAGCGAGCCGTTCGGCCCGAGCAGCCCGAGCATGATCAGCGGGAACAGGATCACGACGCCGAGCGCGAACGGCCCGAACCACTCGGAGAACCGCGTCCGGGCCTTCGACGGCGCGGCGGTCCCCTCCCCTTCGGCGGCCGATTCGGCGAGCGCGCCGCCCATGCCGCCGGCCGCCACCGCGCCGACCCGGTCGAACCAGACGCGCCAGTCCGGCGGCGACACCTGGCGGAAAAAGAAGAACAGGAAGACCACCGCAGCGATGCCGAGCGACAGCGGCCACCGGCTGACCAGCACCAGTTCGTTGTTGATGTTGGATTCGGCGTGGTAGCTGATGATCGGGAAGCAGAGCCCGAAAGCGACCAGCGCGGCGGCGAAAGCGTTGCGCAGCGCGGGAACGATCGAGGGCGCGGCTTTTGCGTCCGGATCCGCGAGCGGCTTGGATTGCGGCGCGGCGGTCATGGTCAGACCTTCTCCACTTCGGGCCGCCCGAGGATGCCGGAGGGCATGAAGATCAACGTGATGGCGAGAATCATGAACGCCGCCACATCCTTGTAGTCGGTGGTGAAGTAGGACGACCAGAACACCTCGATCAGGCCGATCAGCAGGCCGCCGAGCACGGCGCCGGGAAGCGACCCGATGCCGCCGAGCACCGCGGCGGTGAACGCCTTGACGCCGGGGACGAACCCGTCGGCGAAATTGACCACCCCGTAGTACATGACGAACATCACGCCCGCGACCGCCGCCAGCGCCGCGCCGATGATGAAGGTGATCGAGATCGTGGCGTCGACGTCGATTCCGAGCAGCGCCGCCATCTTGCGGTCCTGCTCGCAGGCGCGCTGGGCGCGTCCGAGCGAGGTATGCTGGACGAGATACCAGAAGGCGGCGAGGAGGACCGTGGTCACGACCATGATCAGGATCTGGCGAACCGACAGCGTCACCGAATAGGCGCCCTTGGCGCCGCCCAGTCCGTCGGTGAGGTTGAAGACGTGGTTGGGCAATTGCGGCGCCGGCTTGTTGCGTGGCCCCTGCACCACCTGAACGAAATTCGACAAAAAGATCGACATGCCGATCGCCGAGATCAGCGGCGCGAGGCGGAAGGACCCTCTCAGCGGCCGGTACGCCAGCCGCTCGATCGTCCAGTTCCACAGTCCCGTCAGCGCCATCGCCCCCACCAGCACGACGAAGAAGGCGATCGGAAGCGAGCCCAGATGAAGAATCTGGGTGAGGATCATGAAGAGGATCAGGGCGATGAAGGCCGACAGCATGAACAGGTCGCCGTGGGCGAAATTCACCATGCCGATGATGCCGTAAACCATCGTGTAGCCGATGGCGATGAGTCCGTAGATCGATCCGAGCGTCAGCCCGTTGATGAGCTGCTGGAGGAAGTTATCCATACGCCAACCGTCCCCTTCGTTTTCCCCCGGCGCTCTCGCAGGAACCGTGCCATCTCCGAAGTCCGGCCGTCCTGTCATCCTGTCGTCATGATCGAGCCGCCTCCCTAGCGCTTAACGCGTCGCATTCCGGGGTTCAAGCGGCGCGCGGCGCGCGGCGGAGTCAAACGGGCGCGGCCGGTCCGCCCGACCCGCCGCCCCGGCCGCCGGCGCGACATGTTTGCGTGTATATATCCAGTCGATCGGCGCCGCCCGCGCCCGCCTCGATATATTCGACAAAGAATAACGGCGCCGATCGAAGGATATGGACTTTGGCGCCGACGACAGAGTACGAAATCAAACCTATACACGCGTTCCGGGCGGTTCGCCGCGACGACGCGATGATAAAGCGCCGTCGACGAAGGCGCCTCGAGGAAACGCGGCGGCGCATGGGCGCTTGTCCGCGCCGGGAGGAGACGGTTCATGGCGATGACGATGACCGGGGAGGCGACTCTTCCGGCTCCGCGGCCGACGGTCTGGGCGCTGCTCAACGACCCGGACGTGTTGAAGGCGTGCATTCCCGGCTGCCAGTCGCTCGAACGGGTCGGTGACGGCTACGCGGCGGTCGCCAAGGTCAAGATCGGCCCGGTTTCTGCGACTTTCAAAGGCAAGGTGGCGTTTTCCGACATCGTTCCCGACGTCGGCTACACCATCGCCGGCGAAGGAGAAGGCGGCATCGCCGGCTTCGCCAAGGGCGGGGCCAAGGTTTCGCTCGCCGACGTCGAGGGCGGAACCCTGCTCAGCTACGACGTCGAGGCCCACGTCGGAGGCAAGATCGCCCAGCTCGGCTCGCGCCTGATCGACGGCGTCGCCAAGGGCATGGCCGACAAGTTCTTCGCCGGGTTCGCCGAGGCCGCCACCCGGGTCGCCTCGCTCGAGGCGGCGCAGGCGCATCCGGCCCACGCCGAGGCGCACGTCACCCACCATTTCTCCGCCGCCGAGCCGCATGCGGCCGCGCCGCTCGATCCGGGGCGAGCCCCGGTCGGGGCGCCGCCCGCTGAGGCGGCCGGTTCGCTCCCGGCGGCCGCCGCCCCGGCCGCGTCCGTTTCGTCACCCAAGAAAAAATCATGGTTCAGGAGGATTTGGGAATGGTTCACGTCTCGATGACCGTCAACGGCCGCAACGTCTCGGCCGAGATCGACCCCAGGACGCTGCTCGTCCAGTTTCTGCGCGACACGCTGCGCCTGACCGGGACGCACGTCGGCTGCGACACGTCGCAGTGCGGCGCCTGCACCGTTCACGTCGACGGCGCGGCGATCAAGTCGTGCACGACGCTGGCGATCAGCTGCAACGGCTCGACCGTCACCACGATCGAAGGCCTGGCAAAGGCAGGCAAGCTGCACCCGATGCAGCAGGCGTTCCAGGACAACCACGGCCTGCAGTGCGGCTTCTGCACGCCGGGCATGATCATGGCTTCCGTCGACATGGTGAACCGTTGCGGTCCCGACCTCGACGAGGCGACGATCCGCCACGAGCTCGAGGGCAACATCTGCCGCTGCACCGGCTACCACAACATCGTCAGGTCTGTCGCGCAGGGCGCGCGCGAAATGGGCGCCGCGGCGACCGCCCAGGCCGCCGAGTAACCAACAGCCTTCAATCGACACGTTTCAGGGAGACAGACACCATGAGCGCGACAGGCATCGGGGCCTCGGTCAAACGCCTCGAAGACATCCGCTTCATCACCGGCAAGGGCCGCTACGTCGACGACGTCAACCGTCCGGGGCAGGCCTTCGCCTATTTCCTGCGCTCGCCGCACGCCCACGCCACGATCGACAAGATCGACGCCTCCGAGGCGCTGAAAGCGCCGGGCGTGGTCGCGATCTTCACCGGCGACGACATCGCCGCCGACAAGGTCGGCGGACTGATCTGCGGCTGGATGATCCACTCGAAGGACGGCTCGCCGATGCAGGCCGGCGCCCATCCGGCGCTGGCGCAGGGCAAGGTGCGCTACGTCGGCGACCACGTCGCCGTCGTGATCGCCGACACCTACGCTCAGGCGCGCGACGCGGGCGAGCAGATCGTCGTCGACTACACGCCGCTTCCCGCGGTCGTCGACCCGGCCAAGGCGGCCGAGGCCGACCAGGCGCAGGTTCATGACGCCGCGCCGAACAACACCTGCTTCAACTGGCATCTCGGCGACAAGGCCGCGACCGAAGCGGCCTTCGCCGCGGCTGCCCACGTGACGAAGCTCGACCTCGTCAACAACCGCCTGATCCCGAACGCCATGGAGCCGCGCGCGGCGGTCGGCGACTACGATTCCGGCACCGACACGATCACGCTCTACACCACCAGCCAGAACCCGCACGTCGCGCGGCTGGTGCTCTCCGCCTTCATCGGCCTCGCTCCCGAGCACAAGCTGCGCGTCATCGCGCCCGACGTCGGCGGCGGCTTCGGCTCGAAGATCTTCATCTACGCCGAGGAGACGGTGTGCGCCTGGGCGGCCAAGAAGATCGACCGCCCGGTCAAGTGGACCGCCGACCGCACGGAAGCCTTCCTGTCCGACGCGCACGGCCGCGACCACGTCACCCACGCCGAGCTGGCGCTCGACGCCAGCGGCCGGATGACCGGCGTGCGCGTCCACACCATCGCCAACATGGGTTCGTACCTGTCGACGTTCGCGTCCTCGGTGCCGACCTACCTGTACGCGCCGCTGCTCTCGGGCCAGTACGACATCCCGGCGATCTATGCCGAGGTCGACGCGGTCTACACCACCACCGCGCCGGTCGACGCCTATCGCGGCGCGGGCCGCCCGGAAGCGACCTTCGTCATCGAGCGGCTGGTCGAACTGGCGGCGCGCGAGACCGGGCGCGACCCGGCCGAGTTCCGCCGGCAGAATTTCGTCACCCAGTTCCCGCACCAGACGCCGGTGATCATGGCCTACGACGTCGGCGACTACGCCCAGGCGCTCGACAAGGCGCTGGCGCTCGCCGACTACAAGGGCGTGGGCGCCCGCAAGGCGGCCTCGGCGGCGAAAGGCAAGCTGCGCGGCGTCGGCTTCTCGGCCTTCATCGAGGCCTGCGGCATTGCGCCGTCGGCCGCGGTCGGCTCGCTCGGCGCGGGCGTCGGCCTGTGGGAATCGGCCGAGGTGCGCGTCAATCCGATCGGCACGGTCGAGATCCTGACCGGCTCGCACAGCCACGGCCAGAGCCACGAGACGACCTTCGCCCAGCTCGTGTCCGACCGCCTCGGCATCCCGATCGGCAACGTCTCGATCGTCCACGGCGACACCGACAAGGTGCAGATGGGCATGGGCACCTATGGATCGCGCTCGGGCGCGGTCGGCATGTCGGCGATCGTCAAGGCGCTCGACAAGATCGAGGCCAAGGCGAAGAAGGTCGCCGGCCACGTCCTCGAGGCCTCCGACCAGGACATCGAGTTCAAGGACGGCAAGTTCACCGTCAAGGGCACCGACAAGTCGATCGACTTCGGCTCGGTGGCGTTGCAGGCCTATGTCGCGCACAAGTTCAACGGGCAGGAGCTCGAGCCCGGCCTGAAGGAAAGCGCGTTCTGGGATCCGACCAACTTCACCTTCCCGGCCGGCGTGCACATCTGCGAGGTCGAGATCGATCCCGAAACCGGCGTGGTCAAGGTCGACCGCTACACCGCGGTCGACGACTTCGGCAAGCTGATCAACCCGATGGTGGTGCACGGCCAGGTCCACGGCGGCATCGCCCAGGGCATCGGCCAGGCCCTGCTCGAGGGCGCGGTCTACAACGACGACGGCCAGCTCTTGACCGCGAGCTACATGGACTACTGCATGCCGCGCGCCGACAACCTGCCCTCGTTCACCATCGACACGATCGAGACGCCCTGCCCCTCGAACCCGCTCGGCATCAAGGGCTGCGGCGAAGCGGGCGCGATCGCCTCGCCCCCGGCGGTGATCAACGCGATCACCGACGCCCTCGGCCACGAGGACGTGACGATGCCGGCGACCCCACAGGTCGTCTGGCGCGCCACGCAGAAGGCCCCGCTGAAGCGCGCCGCGGAGTGAATCGAGCCGGAGGCGGCCCGAGGCCGCCTCCCCCAACCCATTCGGAGACGTCCCCATGTACGCTTTTGAATATCATCGGCCGACAACGCTCGCCGGCGCGCTCGCCGACCTCGAGAACGCCGACGCCAAGCCGCTCGCCGGCGGCCAGACCCTGCTGCCGACGATGAAGCAGCGCCTGGCCTCGCCCTCCGCGCTCGTCGAGCTCAGCGGCGTGCCGGAGCTGTCCGGGATTGCCCGCGACGGCGACGCCGTCGTGATCGGCGCCATGACCCGGCACATCGACGTCGCCCAGAGTCCGGTCGTCGCGGGCGCGATCCCGGCGCTGGCGGCGCTCGCCGGCGGCATCGGCGATCCGCAGGTCCGCAATCGCGGCACCCTCGGCGGCTCGCTCGCCAACAACGACCCCGCCGCCGACTATCCCGGCGCCGCGCTCGCGCTCGGGGCGACGATCGTCACCGACCGGCGCCGGATCGCCGCCGAGGACTATTTTACCGGTCTGTTCGAGACGGCGCTGGAGCCGGGCGAACTGATCACCAAGGTGAGCTTCCCCATTCCGCAGAAGGCGGCCTACGTCAAATTCCCCAGCCCCGCCTCGCGCTACGCCCTCGTCGGCGTGTTCGTCGCCAAGACCGCGGACGGCGTGCGCGTCGCGGTCACGGGCTCGGGCGAGAGCGGCGTGTTCCGGGTCGACTCGTTCGAGACGGCGCTGAGCGCGAATTTTTCGCCGTCCGCCCTCGACGGGCTGTCCGTTCCGGCCGACGGGCTCAACTCGGACCTCCACGCCGACGCCGACTACCGCGCCCATCTGATCGGCGTGCTGGCGAAGCGGGCGGTGGCGGCGGCCGGCTGAGCCGCCCGGGGCGGCGAGACGCCGCCCCTCCCCACTCACGGCGTCGTCGCGGCTTTGGACATCGGGCCGCGAGGCCGGTACATCGGCTCGGGCGAGGGTCTGGGCGATGAGGCGGCGCCGATGGGCTGGAAGACGGACACGGTTCTCATCCGCCCGGCGCATGTTGGCGCCGACGCGCAAGCTCTCCTGGGCAGCCTCGGATTTTCGGATCTGACGCCGCTCGGGGAACGCCCGTTCGAAGCGGCGATCTGGCCGAAGACGGGCGAGGTCTGGATCGGCGGCGCCGGCGAGTGCCTGATGATCTCGGCCCGGGGGCTTTGCGGCGAGGTCTTCAAGCCGGGGGCGGCGCCGTTCGTGCAGGCGCTTGCCCGCCGCTTCCCGGGCGGCGAGATCGCCGCGGCGACTCTCCACAGCGTCGTCAACCTGTGGGGCTTCGCCGTGTTGCGGGACGGCGTCGCGCTGCGCCGCAAGGCCGGCTCGGCCGACGACGGGACATTCGAGGATTTCGGCGCCCCGCTGCCCGAGGAACGGGAGTTGCTCGCCAGATCGACGCTCGACGGCGAGGGACGGCGCGTCTACCGGCTGCCCGACTTTGCCGGCGAGGCCATGAGTGAAGACCAGGTCGGAGAGGAATACGTGTTCAGGATCTTCGAACGGCTGACGGGCCAGCGGCCCGATACCGGCGAAACCCTGCTCGACACGCCGTGCGCCGGCTTCTCGTTCTCGTCGCTCGCGGTCGCCGCCCCGCACCGGCCGTGGTGGAAAGTCTGGCGATGAGCGGCGCCGACCCCGCCCGCGCGCGACGGCGCGGCGACGCATTCTGATGGAGGCTTCCTTGTCGAACGAACCGCTGCGCCTGCCGACCTCCATCGACGAGACGCAGGCGTTGCTGCGCGCCGCGCACTACGTCGCCGACCGGTCGCTGGCGACGGTCCTGTTCCTCGCGCTCAGGCTCGGGCGGCCGCTGTTCCTCGAGGGCGAGGCCGGCGTCGGCAAGACCGAGATCGCCAAGGTCCTCGCTTCGACCCTCGGCCGCCGGCTGATCCGCCTGCAATGCTACGAGGGCCTGGACGTCGCGACCGCGGTCTACGAATGGAACTATACCGCGCAGATGATGGCGATCCGGCTCAGCGAGGCCGCCGGCGAGCACGACAAGGAGCGGATCGAGCACGACGTGTTCTCGGAGCGCTATCTCATCAAGCGGCCGCTGCTGCAGGCGATGGAGCCCAACGTCGCCGGCGCTCCGGTGCTGCTGATCGACGAGATCGACCGCGCCGACGAGGCGTTCGAGGCGTTCCTGCTCGAAGTCCTGTCCGACTTCCAGGTGACGATCCCCGAGCTCGGCGTGATCAAGGCGCCGGAGACGCCGATCGTGGTCATCACCTCCAATCGCACGCGCGAAATCCACGACGCGCTCAAGCGGCGCTGCCTCTATCACTGGGTCGGGTACCCGGACGCGGCGCGCGAGATGGCGATCGTGCGCGCCAAGGCGCCGCACGCCCCCGAAGGGCTCACCCGGGAACTGGTCGCCTTCGTCCAGCGGCTGCGCAAGCTCGACCTGTTCAAGTCGCCCGGCGTCGCCGAGACGCTCGACTGGGCCTCGGCGCTGACCGAGCTCGACGCCTTCGCGCTCGACCCGACGCAGGTGTCGGACACGCTCGGCGTGCTGCTGAAGTACCAGGACGACATCGCCAAGATCGAGGGGGCGACGGCGCAGACCCTGATCGACGAGACCCGGGCGGAGATCCGCCGGGCGGAGCTGGGGAGCTCGCTGTAGCCATGGCCGTCATGGCGAGGAGCGCAGCGACGAAGCCATCCATGCAACCTTCGCCCACTGTGTATGGGTTGCTTCGCTTCGCTCGCAATGACGGGGGTTGCGCCACGTCATGACCGACCTTTCCACCCCAGCGCCCACCGGCGGCGGCGCGCTGGCGCAAAACATCGTGCATTTCGCCCGCGCCCTGCGCGAGGCGGGCGTGCCGCTCGGGCCCGGCGCGGTGCTCGACGCCCTCGCCGCGGTCGAGGCCGCGGGCTTCGGCGACCGGCGCGATTTCTACACCACGCTGCATGCGGTGTTCGTCAAGAAGCACGAGCACAGCCTGCTGTTCGATCAGGCGTTCGAGATCTTTTGGCGGCGCAGGGGCCTGCTGGAAAAGCTGATCGCGATGATGTCGCCGCAGGCGCCGGGCGAGCGCAAGCCCAGGTCCGCCGAAGCCGGCGCGACGCGGGTCGCCGACGCGCTGTTCAAGTCGAAGCCGGTCGAGGAGAAGCCCGCCCCGTCGATCGACCTCGACGCCCGCTTCACCGTGTCCGACCAGGAGATCTTGCGCGCCAAGGACTTCGCTCAGATGACGGCGGCGGAGATCGAGGCGGCGCGCAAGCTGATCCGGGCGATGGTCATGCCGGACGACCGCCGCCGCCTGAGGCGTCTGGCGCCGAGCGCGGGCCGCGCCCGGATCGACCCGCGCCGCAGCTTCCGGCGGTCGCTGCAGCCGGGCGGCCCGATCGCCCTCGCCTTCCGGGCGCCGCTCGAGCGCGCCCCGCCGGTGGTGGCGCTGTGCGACATATCCGGCTCGATGAGCGAATACACCCGGCTGTTCCTTCACTTTCTCCACGCGCTGGGCGAGACGCGGCGGGTTTCGACCTTTCTGTTCGGAACGCGGCTGACCAACGTCACCCGGGCGATGCGCGCCCGCGACCCCGACGCGGCGCTCGCCCAGTGCTCGAAGCTGGCGCTCGACTGGTCGGGCGGAACCCGCATCGGCGACGCCCTCACACGCTTCAACCGCGACTGGGCGCGGCGGGTGCTGGGGCAGGGCGCGATCGTGATTCTGTTCACCGACGGTCTCGAGCGCGAGGGGGTCGGCGAGCTCGGCCGCGCGGTCGAGCGGCTCAAGAGGTCGAGCCGCCGCGTCATCTGGGTCAACCCGCTGCTGCGGTTCGACGGATTCTCGGCGCGCGCGCAAGGGGTGCGGGCGATCCTGCCGCATGTCGACGCCTTCCGCCCGATCCACAATCTCGCCAGCATGGCCGACCTGTGCGTGACCCTCGCGGGCGGTCGGGAAGCGGGCAAGGCCCCGCAGGCGTGGCTGGACGCGTCGGCGTGAGCGCAGGAGCAAGCGATCCGAACGCCGGTCTCCGGGGCGGCGTGCAGTCCTGGCGCGCGCGCCATCCTTTCAGGGACTTGGGCGCCCAAACCTGTCCGAAACTCGCGCCGCCGCCGTCGGACGCCCTCTTGTCGCCGGCTTCTCTCTCGGGGCGCCCGACAGCCGGGCGCGTTTTCAAGGTTTTCAATGGCATGCCGCGGAATTTCCGGGCGGATTCCTCTTCTCCCGCAGGCGTCAGCTTCGGTTCCACCCGTCGAGCCGGGCGATCTGGGCGCCGCATCCGCCGTCAGCCCGCGCCGCCTTTCGCTCGGCGGCCGAACGGTTTGGCCTGTTTTCAGCGCTTTCAGCCGTTTGCGACGGAATTTCCACGCGAATCGCCGCGTTTGGCTCCGCTCGGGCCAGAGCCGGAAACCGAGCGCGTCGCTCTCGACGGTTCAAACAGCGGAGCGCGACCGCGCGCAACGATCTCGCCCAATCGAAATACTATAGTCTATATTTCCGTTTTTCGCAACACGTTGTTCGTTCCCCTGTTCGCGCGGCCGCGGCGCCCTCCGCAGGGCGGCCGAGAAGCGATAACCCGGGCCAGGGAGTCGCACGCTCGCCGAAGACGCCTTCGGGTCTTCTTTGCCCCGGATTCTCAGTTTCCGCGCCGAACCGGGCGTGAATCACAAGGCAGCATTGCGCCAAGTGTGCGCTTTCGGCCGCCGAGTCGGCTACGGCTGGACTGCGCACATAGCGGGCGTAGGCCGGTGGCTTGGCGAACGCGACAAATGGGGTCTTTTGCTCCCGGTCCCGATCGCTCAAGTACGTCAGCAGGGTGCCATTATTTGCCGTTCTGGAGGGTCCTCGTGATCACGCCGCTCCGACCCTGGGCGAATGTGATCAGGCAGTGAACTTGAACCTGGAGTTGCACAAGCGACAATACGCCTACAACAAACTTCACGAAACACGCGGTCGTCTGCTGCCCAGACGTGATGAAATGAATGTTGACTAGGCGATCCATCCGTTATTAAATACCGCTGATATATCAGAAGTGATCTGTGATGCGTAAAATTAGGCTTTCCATCATTTCGGCGTTGCTTTGGATGGTGCTGGCGGCCGGCTCCTTCGCGCAGGAGGCCGCGCAGCGAGCGGCTCTAGGCGGCCTCGCAAATATCCGCGATATCGCGTCGAAGTCCGAATGTGCGGCCTACAGTTGGAAGGGACGAGGAAAACCGCCGGCCGGCTACATTCCCGGTGTCGCCCAGATCTTCGCACGCGCTGTATGCCATCCTGAACGTGCGGATGTGCAAGTTGCTTCAAGTGCGGCCGGCGCCGCGCAGGGCGACGGGGACGGCTTGGTCGTCTACCAGCAGGATTTCGAGGCCGCTGGAATGCGCAACGACGTGGCCGGCGTGGATACGCTTCGCCATGCGTATACGCTTCTGGTCGGGCTCGGCATGCGGGAGAGTTCGGGTGAATATTGCGAAGGGCGCGACGTCAGCGCCTGTTTCAACGACGGCAATAGCGCCGAGGCCGGTCTCTTCCAAACCTCCTACGGCGCGCAAAAATACAGTCCATCGCTTGGGATGTTATTTGCTCGTTACACCACTGACAAGAGCGGTTGCTTGCGTGACGAATTCAAGGGAATCGTTTGCCGAGTTCGGAAAAGCCAGAATCCCCATTGTCCAGACGCAGACAGCAATCCGGTCGGGCAGCCGCCGGGATTGGACTGGCAAAAGCTGACAAAGAGTTGCCCAGCTTTCGCGATCGAATTCGGGGTGGTCGTTCTTCGTACACACGCGGGCCCAACAAAAGAGAATGGAGAGTTCGGACCGATCATCCATCATCAAGTAGAGTTGCATCCTAATTGTGATCTTATGTTGCGCCAGGTGCAAGCCTACGTTGAGAAGAACCCCAGCATCTGCTCGGCGCTATAAGGAATTTAAGATTATTGGCTTGAACCACTTTCTCTTTCAGGTACCTGCCTTCTCTAAGCCTTCAGGCACCGCCGCGTTTGCGATACCATGACTAGTGACGTAGACATAATTGGGAGGTTAGGACATGATCTCGCGCCGTATTATCAATTTTTCCATGCTGGCCGCCCCTTTTGTTCTGCGGTCGCTCGTCGCACATGCCGACGAGACCGATCCCATCGTCGGCCAAGACACTCCCTTTCAGCAGCTCGCGTTTCCGCCCATTGACTCGATTGATAACGAAGAGCTGTTTGGCTACAGCCCTCCTACCGAAGCCCAGCGTTCCAAGGCCGCAGCCATCATCAATGCGACCCCCAAGGGGCCCACGGCATTTGATGTCGCCAAGAGCTTCATCACGCGCTTTGCCAAAAGCGATCCAGACGCCATCTCACAATGGCCGGCCCCGCAAGCGTGGAACCCGCTCGTCAAGGAATTTTTCTCCGCTACCAGCCTTCGCGTGAATAACGATATGGTAGATTGGTGCGCTGCCTTTGTGAACTGGTGCATCGAGCGCAACAATAAGAAGGGCACCAACAGCGCAGCCTCCCAATCCTTCGCTAATTCGGGGATCCTTCCACGCGTTGACACTCCTAAACAGGGGGACCTGGTCGTGTTCACCTGCTATGATAAGCAATCCGGCAAGAGTCTCGGTATCGGACACGTCGCTTTTTTCGAAGAAACGACAGGCGCAAACACAATCCGAGTCATTGGAGGAAACCAGTCGGCAGATGGGCATTCCAGCATCATTTCTGAGCGGCAATTCCTGACAACGCCGTTTGATGTCCACCGCCATGTAGGCGGGGAATACGTTGCTTGCATCTATAAGCTTAACGGCTACTTTTCGATCGTATAGGAGGTCTCCGCTTGAGGAGCTTTCTTGCTACCTTACTGAGCATGCTCGCGTGTCCAGGTCTCGCTGCAACCGCAAGCGACATTCTCGCGAACAACACTCATGGAACTGTATATCTTGAAGTCACCGACTCGGCCGGGCAATTTATCGATAGCGGAACAGGTTTTATCGTCTCTCACGACGGCTATATCGTCACGGCCGCTCATATCAAACCTGCTGCCGGGCAAACCCTATGGGCAGTAATCGGTCAGAGGCAAGGAACGCGTTTTCCGCTTCAGTCACGCGAAATAGATGAAGCATCGGACGTCGCGGCGTGGCAACTCCCGCAATCGGCATCGTGTCGTTATGCGGTGACCATGACAACGGCAGACGTTCATCCGCTGGACCGGGCGCTGGTGATCGGCTTCCCAGGCCAGGACGGCCTCACTCCGGCACAAATTAACATCAACAATGTTTCTACGCCGGACGGGCTCTATAAGGCCGACGGTTTTCTTCGGAACGGCTACAGTGGCGGTCCGGTATTCAACGAATCTGGAAACGTAATTGGGCTTGTTCACAGCGGCACGCCTGCTGGCGGCAACAATGATCTGATACCAATCGCGCTTGCTTTGAATCTTTTGAAGAAGAGGGGTGTTCGCGTCGGCATCGATGTAGGCGTTCCTTATGACAATGCCTGCTACGCGTCGTGTCGCGCGCCATCTCACGGCGTCGAGAGATGGAGCTCGGAGACGCCTTGGACCTCGAACAGCGGCGAACTACCCGGAGGCCACAATGAATCGGATGAATGTGCTAAATTGATTGTGTCGACGTTAGGCGGCAATCCAAATGCGCGTATAGATCTACTTCCTGGCTCAGGCGACCCGAGCAAAGGAATGTGGGAAGAATCGCACAAAGATTTGATCGGTCAGATGCACTATACCTACTACTGTCAAGGCATTCTGCGAACTGGACCAGTTTACGTTGAGAAGCAATCGGCGGCCTGTGGGCTTTGGAGTCAATGAAGTGGTTGCTCTCGTAGTCCGATGTCGGCGATGCGTTCGGCCCAGAGTGGCGAAAAGTCGGGCTTGCGCCGCTCGGGTCACCTTACGAATGAATGACGCCGAAACTTCGGATTGCGGCGGTTCGCGCAGCGTGACCGAGCCGCGGATATTGTTAATTCCTGGCGAAAACGTTGCATGCGATCTGGGAACGTCCGGATAGCCTACCGCTCGCGCCGTTCGCAGTCGCTTTCTGCAAGGGAAACTCTACGTCGAGACCGGCCGTCGGAGTTCCCAGGTCGGAATACCCGCATTGGGCGGAGTGTGCGCGTTCCGGACCGGGTTGCGGACGGCAGGCGTGTCCGCCAGAACGGACGTCGGAACGGGATCCGCGTCCCCTCCCGGGCCGGGCGACCGCTTCGCCTGAGAACGTGGGCTTGCAGGCCGGCCGCACCGGGGCCATCCTGCCGACCCAACGACGGGGAGGAACGCACGGCATGATCTCACGCGAGGACGACGTACTGGCGGCGGCGGAAGCCTGGCGCGAGGCGGGACGGGGGGTGGCGGTGGCGACGGTGGTGGAGACCTGGGGCTCGGCGCCGCGGCCGGTCGGGTCGCATCTCGTCATCGACGCCGACGGCGATTTCCTCGGCTCGGTCAGCGGCGGCTGCGTCGAGGGCGCGGTGGTCGAGGAGGCGGGCGAGGTGATCGCCACCGGCGCGCCGCGCATGCTGGAGTTCGGCGTCGCTGACGAGACCGCCTGGCGCGTCGGCCTGTCGTGCGGCGGCCGCATCCGGGTTTACGTCGAGAGGCTCGACTGATGCGGCTCGATGTCCTGAAGGCGATGAACGCGGCGCGGCGCGAGCGCCGGGCGGGCGTGATGGTGACGCGCTTCGACGACGGCAGTCAGCGGTTCGTCGAGGCGTCCGGCTTCGCCGCCGACCCGCTCGGCGAGCGCCTCGACCAGGCGTTGCGCATGGGCAAGAGCGGCGCGCTCGCCCTCGACGGCGTCGAATATTTTCTCACCGTCCAGGCGCCGCCGCCGCGGCTCGTGCTGATCGGCGCGGTCCATATCTCCCAGGCGCTCGCGCCGATGGCCCGCATCGCCGGTCTCGACCCGACCGTCATCGATCCGCGCACCGCCTTCGCCACGCCCGAGCGCTTTCCCGACACGCCCGTGGTCGCGGAATGGCCGGACGAGGCGCTGGCGACCGCGCCGCCCGATCGCTACACCGCCATCTGTCTGCTCACCCACGATCCCAAGATCGACGATCCCGCGCTCGTCCTCGCGCTTCGGGCCGACTGCTTCTACATCGGCGCGCTCGGATCGAAGAAGACGCACGCCAAGCGGATCGAGCGCATGCGGGCGCTGGGCTTCGACGATGAGGCGCTGGCGCGCATCCACGCGCCGATCGGCCTCGACATCGGCGCCGTGAGCCCGGCCGAGATCGCGGTGTCGATCATCGGCGAGGTGGTCGCCTCGCTGCGCCGGAAGCCGCTGCGCACGGAGGGACGGGCGCCGTGAAATTCGGCTCCGTGCCCATTCACGAGGCAGACGGCGCAATTCTGGCGCATTCGGTCCGGATCGACGGCCTGACGCTGAAGAAGGGCGACGTCGTCACGCCCGATCGCCGCCGGCGGCTCGCCGAGGCCGGCGTCGCGAGCGTGATGGCGGCCCGCCTTGAGGACGGCGACGTTGGCGAGAACGACGCCGCGGCGCGGCTCGCGAGCCGCCTCGCGGGGGCCCACACGCGCTCGGCGGCGCCGTTCACCGGCCGGGTCAATCTGTTCGCCGAGGCCGCCGGCCTCGCGCTGTTCGACCGCGCCGCGATCGACCGGGTCAACGCGATCGACGAGGCGATCACCGTCGCCACCCTGCCGGCGCACCGTCCGGTCGAAGACGGCGACATGGTCGCGACCGTCAAGATCATCCCGTTCTCGGCGCCCGCGGCGATGCTCGAACGCGCGCTCGACGCGCTCGGGCCGGCGCCGGCGGTTTCCGTCGCGCCGTTCCGGCCGTTGCGGGTCGCGGTCGTCTCGACCCTGCTGCCCGGCCTCAAGGACAGCGTCGTCGACAAGACGCTGCGAGCGCTGAAGGCGCGTCTCGCGCCGACCGGCGCGCGCGTGACCGACCACGTCGCCTGCCGGCACGACGCCGCCGCCCTGCTCGAGGCGCTTGGCCGCGTCGAGCCGCAGGCGGACGCGCTCGTCGTGTTCGGCGCCTCCGCCATCACCGACCGGCGCGACGTGATCCCGGCGGCGATCGAGGCGTTCGGCGGGCGGATCGAGCGGTTCGGGATGCCGGTCGACCCGGGCAACCTGCTCCTGCTCGCCGCGCGCGGCGGCAAGCCGATCATTGGCGCGCCCGGCTGCGCGCGCTCGCCCAAGGAGAACGGCTTCGACTGGGTGCTGCAACGGATCCTCGCCGGGGTGCCGGTGGCCGACGCCGACATCCGCGCCATGGGGGTCGGCGGCCTCCTGATGGAGATCGCCTCGCGGCCGCAGCCGCGCGAGCCTCATGAGTAACGTCGGGGCCGTCGTCCTGGCCGCGGGCCGTTCCTCGCGCTACCGCGCCGCGGGCGGCG
This sequence comes from Roseiarcus fermentans, assembly GCF_003315135.1. Taxonomy (GTDB): domain Bacteria; phylum Pseudomonadota; class Alphaproteobacteria; order Rhizobiales; family Beijerinckiaceae; genus Roseiarcus; species Roseiarcus fermentans. Next base: position 105,670 of record NZ_QNRK01000016.1, on the reverse strand, counting down.
CCGAGGCGACCAAGCTCGTGGCCGAGCTCGGCGGCAGGGCGATCGTGCGGCGCGTGGTCGAGGCGGCGCTTGCCTCGCGCGCCCGGCCGGTGGTCGTGGTCGTCGGCCATGCGCGCGAAGCGGTCGAGGCGGCGCTCCTGGGGCTGCCCGTCGCCGTCGCCTTCAATCCGGACTTCGCCGCCGGCGTCGCCTCCTCGCTGGGCGCGGGCCTGCGCGCGCTGCCGCCCGACGCCGACGGCGCGCTCGTCCTCCTCGGCGACATGCCGAATGTCGGGGCGGCGTTGCTCGACCGGCTGATCGGAGCGTTCAACGCCGCGGCCGGCGCGGCGGCGGTCGCGCCCGTGGTCGCGGGCCGGCGCGGCAATCCGGTTCTGCTCGCCCGGACGCTGTTCGCCCAAGCGATGCGGCTCGAGGGCGACGAAGGCGCGCGCCGCCTGCTCGCGGGTCTTGCTCCCGGCCGCGTGACGGAGATCGAGACCGTCGGCGCCGACGCCGCCTTCGACGTCGATACGCCGGAGGATCTCGCCGCCTCGCGCGCGCGGGATTGACGGGATTGACATTGCCGCAAGGCCGTCACCCGGTTGCGGAGCGAACGGTTTCGTCGGGTCCGCGAGCAAGCCGTCGACCGCTCGCAGGGGACGCGCCCGCGCCGGCCGCCGGTTCGGCGCGCATGGCGGTCGACGCCTTCACGATCGCCACGGTCGGCGGCCGGATCGGGACGACGGCGCACGGCGGCGTCGGCCTGCGCCGCCTTTTCTGAGTTCGAGCGCGGCGTCCGGCCAGCGGCCGCGCCTGCAGACCGGCTATTTCTCGTCCAGCGCGATCATCGGCGCCCAGCTTTCCGGAAGCGCCTGCGCGTCGAGCGCCGCGAATCGCCGGAGGCAATATCCGTACAGTCCGGCGACCTCCGCCGGCGCGAGCGGCGCGGCCTCCTGCGCGAGCGTCTGCGCAGCAGCGAATTTCCGCGCCCGGTAGGCCGCCAGCATGTCCTCGTGCAACGCCGCGAGGCGGCGGAAGTCGTCGCTCTCGGCATAGGCCGGGCCGCCGGCCAGCGCGAACAGCGCCACCGCGCGGGTCTTGTTCTTGAGCTTGACCCGATCGATCTCGAGCCAGGCGAACTCCGCCGCCTCGTCGCGCGTGGCGGCGCTCGCGACGATGTCGACGCCGAACTGCTTGGACGAGCCCTCGAGCCGGGAGGCGATGTTCACTTCGTCGCCGAGCGCGGAATAGTCGAAGCGTTGCAGCGAGCCCATGTTGCCGACGCTGCATTCGCCGGTGTTGAGGCCGATGCCAAACTTCACCGGCTTGAACGGGCGATCGGCCTTGGCCGCGCTCTCCCGCCAGTCGCGATTGAGCTCCGCCAGCGTCTCGCGCATCCTCAGCGCCGCGCGGACGCCGTGAATCCCGTGCGCGGCGTCGTCGAGCGGCGCGTTCCAGAACGCCATGATCGCGTCGCCCATGTATTTGTCGACCGTGCCTTCCTCGCCGAGGATGATGTCGGTCATCGGCGACAGATATTCGTTGAGGAACGTCGACAGCTCGACCGCCGTGAACCCTTCCGACAGCGTGGTGAACGAGCGGATGTCGCAGAACATCACGGTCAGGTCGCGCTTCTCGCCGCCGAGCTTGAGCTGCTCCGGGTGTTCTGCGAGCCGCGCCACCACCGCGGGCGACACGTAGCGGCCGAACGCTGAACGGATCTCGCTCACCTGCTGGCGCTTCTGCCCGTAGAGCTGGCCGACGCCGGCCAGGAACACGAAGCCCGCGGTGACGCCCGGCGTCACCGGATCGATCAGCACGCCTTGGTGGGCGAAGGCGGTCCAGCTGAGGACGGCGAAGCCACCGGCCGCGACGACGAGCATGACGGCGGTGGCGTAGATCGGGAACAACGGCAGAAGGACGGCGAGCAGCAGCGACAGCGCCGCGCCCGCCCAGATCTCCGCGCCCGGGGCCCAGTCGGGCCGCTCGAGCGTCGCGCCGGCGAGCATCTGCCCGATCAGATTGGCGTGGGCCTCGACGCCCGGCGTCGACGGATCGAGCGGCGTGGCGACGATGTCGGACAGGAGCGAGGCGCTCGCGCCGATCAGCACGAGCTTGCCGGAGAGGTCGGAGAGATCGGCGTCGGGCTGCAGCGCCTTCCACGCGGGGACGACGCGCCGCGGGTCGGACTTCGCGAACCACACGCGCAACAGGCCGTCCGCCTGCACGGGCACGACGACGTCGCCGTCCTTGATCGAATCGATGACTTCGCTTTTTCCCGCCGTGCTTCCGGCGGCGGTGGTCGACTTGACCACGTAGCCGGACGCCCCCTGGGCGACCCGCAGCGTCTCCAGCGCGAGGCTCGGCTGAAGCTGGCCGTTGACGTTGAGCAGAAGCGGCACGCGCCGCACCACGCGGTCGTTGTCGGGAAGCCAGTTGAGGAAGCCGAGGCCGGCGGCGGCGTCGCGCAGGGCGCCGATCGGCGGCAGCACGCCTTTGAAAGTGTAGACGAAATCGGCCGGCGGGTCGCCGACGTAGGAGAACCCGGCCTTGCTCGTGAGGCTCGCCTGCGCGCCGTCGTGCGTCGCCGTCAGATAGACGCCGAGCGCCACCGGACGGCCCTGGACCGCGTGAGCGAGCGCCGTGTCGCCGCTCACGCCCTCGGCGCAACGCGACGCCTGGTCGGGGCCGCGGCCGCCGGCCGCGCAGGCCGCGGCGTCGCCGCCGGTCTCGTCCGGCTCGGAAAACACGAAGTCGAACCCGATCCCGGCGACATTGGCCTTGACGAGCGCCTCGACCAGGTCCGCCATCTTGCGCCTCGACCAGGGCCAGCGGCCGATCAGGTGGATCGACTCGTCGTCGATGTCGACGATGCGGACAGGCTCGTCGAGATCGGACGGCCTCGGCTTCCAGCGCTGGTACTGGTCGAACACGATGTTCTCGAGGCTGCCGCGCAACGGCGCGGCCAGCGCGCCGATGAGCAGCGTGAACGCATAGGCGCCGACGACCACCAGGACGTAGGAGCGCCATTTCCTCAGCCTGCGCAACGCGCCAACAGACGCCATCGTCCCCGCCGGACAAGACGCGAAGGCCCGCGCCCCGCTCCAGGCGCGCGATGCTAGCCAAACCGCCCGCGCGGTCAACACGCGGGCGGCGCATCGGGCCATCAGAATCGGACGACCGCGGGCGCCGAGGATTGCGCGGCTTGCGATGGAACCGGGGCGGATGGTTGGGCGTCTTTGCAGACGCGACCGCCGGTCCCGCGCCGCGCTCGCCGAGCGCGGAAAAAAAAGCGCCGGCGCCCGGAGATCCGCCCCGGTCGCTTCCGATGCGTCAACGCTTTCTACACGTTTGCCTTCGATCCTTTTCAGTTGACGCAACGTCATCCGCAGCAAACCCCTCCCCGGGAGCGCGCCTTGAGCAACTTTGCCACCAACCAGACGGACCTGCGCCCCTCGGCCTACGTTGCCGAACTTCATCGAGGAGACTGGCGCGTCGTCGTTCCCGTTCGCGGAAAGCTCTCGCCGCGCATCGCCCAGCGCTCTTTCGCCAATCAGGGCGACGCCAGCGCCTGGCTCCAGAGCGAAGCGGGCATGCACGCCGTCAAGGTCCTCGGCCTGCGCGGCGGGCGGGACCTCTGAGGAGGCTCGCGGCCGGCCGCCGTCACCGTTTCGCGAGCAGAGCGCCGGCGTTGCGCTCGTCGGTGACCAGCGTGGTGACGAAGCCGCCGCGGACGCCGGCGTGGATGACCTCCTGCTCGAGGGCGCCTCCCCCCACCGCGAGGCGCTGCGGAATCCCCTTGAGCTCGTCGAGCGACAGGCCGATCGGGTGGATCGAGGGCGGCGGCGCGACCGGCTGGCCGTCGCGGTCGATCCAGCGGCAGGCGATGTCGCCGACCGCGCCGCGCGCGCGCAAGAAGGCCTGCTGGTCGGGCGTGATGTGGCCGAGCCTGAACAGCGTGCTGTCGCCGGGCGCGGCGCCGAAGCCGTAGACGGCGAGCGAGGCTTTCCGCGCCAGGTCGAGGGCGGAGCGGACGCCCGGATCGTTGGCGAGGCCGAGCGCCGTCGCCTCGTCCCGCACGGACACGGGCGCGAGCAGCGGCCGCGCGGGGGCGGCGAAGCATTGGCCGAGCCGTCTCGTCACGTCGTTGGCGTCCGCGCCCGGCGTGGCGTTGTACAGGCCGCCGGTCATGGCCACGACCTGCGCGCCAGCGAGCGGATGCTGGCCGACCAGAGCATCGGCCATGGCGAGCAGCGTCGCCCCGCCCGCGACCGCGACGATCGCGTCGTCGCCGACCATCTGGACCAGCAACTCCGCCGCGGCGTGGCCGAGCCAGCGCTGTTGCGTCGCCTCGTCGGCGGCGTCGGGAACGATGCGCGCCCGCTCGAGCCCCCAGGCGCGCTCGAGCGCCCGCTCCGCCTCGAAGGTTCCCGCGGTCACGTTCAGCGAGATCCGGACGAGCCCCTCGGCCTTGGCGCGCTGGAGGAGGCGCGTCACCGTGCTGCGGCTCACCCGCAGTTCCTGCGCGATCTCGCCCTGCGTCCGGTCTTCCTGATAGTAGAGCCAGGCCGCGCGGGCGGTTTCGCTGCCCTTCCTGTCGAAATCGCTCATGGCCCTGCCTTGCCCGCATCGGCGCGCGCCGCCATTCCTTCACCGTCTGACACAAAGACGCAAGGAGAAAACATCTGCTTCATTCGCTTGCGGACCGGGGGCCGGGCATTCCAGGCTGGACTCGCCCTCGGACCGCCGACGATCGAGGCGGCCGCCTTTTCGCGCGAGGGCCAGAGTCGGGCGCCGGCGTCCCGACCAGAGCCGCGTCAGCGAGTCGCGGTCCCGGCGGCATGGCCGGTGTCAAGCGTCATTGACATAGCCGCTCGCAAGCGCTGAAAGTCGGCGCGATGGACCTTGACGGCGCCGCGGCGCCGGGGATGGTGGCTTGAGCACACGGTCGAACACCCCCCTCGCGCCTCACGCGGCCTATCCGGCCCCGTCGGCCGTGCTCGAGCTCCTGAAGCCGGTGACATGGTTTCCGCCGATGTGGGCGTTCGCCTGCGGGGTGGTTTCGTCGGGCGTCCCGGTGCTCCCCAACGCCTACACCGCGATCGTCGGCGTCGTTCTGGCCGGGCCGCTGGTGGTCGCCACCAGCCAGGCGATCAACGACTGGTACGACCGCGACGTCGATGCGATCAACGAGCCGCAGCGGCCGATCCCCTCGGGACGCATCCCGGGCCGGTGGGGCTTCTACATCGCCTGCGTCTGGACGGTCCTGTCCACGCTGGTCGCCGCGACGCTGGGGACCTGGGTGCTGATCGCCGCCGTCCTCGGCCTCCTGCTGGCGTGGATCTACAGCGCCCCGCCGCTGCGGCTGAAGCAGAACGGCTGGTGGGGCAATGCGGCTTGCGGTTTTTCCTACGAGAGCCTGGCCTGGATCACCGGCGCAGCGGCGATGCTGGGCGGCGCCCTGCCGCCGCTGCCGGTTCTGGCGATCGCCATCCTCTACGGCGCCGGCGCGCACGGCATCATGACCCTGAACGACTTCAAGGCCATCCGGGGCGACCGGGAAATGGGGATTTTGTCGCTGCCGGTGCAGCTCGGCGCGGATCGCGCGGCGTGGGTCGCCTCCGCCTTCATGGCGGCGCCGCAGATCGTCGTGATCGCGTTGCTCCTCGGCTGGGGGCGCTTCGTCGGCGCCGGGGTCGTCGCGCTCCTGTTGATCGCGCAGCTCGCCATGATGCGCCGGTTCCTGCGCGCGCCGGTCGAGCGGGCGCTCTGGTACAGCGGGTTCGGCGTGCCGCTGTACGTGCTCGGCATGATGGCGAGCGCCTTCGCGCTGCGGGCGTTCGCGGCCGGTTAGCGCCGCCGATCCCGATCGGGCTGCCGGGGCGGGCGGCTGTCGCGGCGTCGCTGTCGACGCGGCCGCTGGCCACGCGCCGCGGGCGGCGAGACGCCGCCCCTGCCGCTTTCGGCGACATCCGCCTAGATCAGTCGCAGGCCCTTGAGCGAGGCATGGCCGTCGCGGCCGACGATGATGTGGTCGTGCACGGTGAGGCCGAGGGGCTTTGCGATCGCCATGATGTCGAGCGTCATCTTCACGTCCTGCGACGAGGGCGTCGGGTCGCCGGACGGATGATTGTGGACGAGCACGATCGCGGTCGCCGACAGTTCGAGGGCGCGACGGATCACCTCGCGCGGATAGACCGGCGTGTGGTCGACCGTGCCCGAACCCTGGACCTCGTCGGCGATCAGGCCGTTCTTCTTGTCGAGAAACAATATGCGAAAGATCTCGCGGGTCTCGAAGCCCATCGACGTCCGGCAATAGTCGAGCACCTCGCTCCAGGAGCCCATCGCCAGCCGCTTCCGCGCGACCCCCCGGGCGAAGCGCTGCGCGGCGGCCTCGACAATCTTGAACTCGGCGACCGCGCGTTCGGAGACGCGGAGATCCTCGGCCCTGACCTCGGCGAGACGCTCCGGGGCCGCCGCGATCGTCTCGGCGAACGAGCCGAACCGGTCGACGAGCGCCTTCGCCAGCGGCTTCACGTCCTTCTGCGGAATGGCGTTGAAGAGGATGAGTTCGACGAGCTCGTAATCGGCGAGCGCCGCCGCGCCCGCTTCGAGCAGCCGCGACCTGAGACGCGCGCGATGCCCGTGAAAATGCGGCTTCGCGGCGTCGACGGCCTCCCCCGCCGGACCGGGCCCGCCGTCCGGCGACAGCGCCGGCGCCGCGCCGCTCCCCTCGGCGAGCTGGCCGCGGCGACCCCCGCGACGCCCGGGATCGCGCCCGGCGGCGCGTCCGCCGCCGGCGGCGCGGCTCATCCGAGCGGCGCGCGGTCGGCGCCGGTCGGCGACAGCGTGAAGATCTCGCAGCCGGTCTCGGTCACGCCGATGGTGTGCTCGTATTGCGCCGACAGCGAGCGGTCGCGCGTCACCGCCGTCCAGCCGTCCGACAGGATCTTCACCCCGTAGCCGCCGAGGTTGATCATCGGCTCGACGGTGAAGAACATGCCGGGCTTCAGCGGCGCGCCTTCCCCCTTGCGGCCGACGTGCAGGATGTTCGGCTCGTCGTGGAACAGGCGCCCGAGGCCGTGGCCGCAGAAGTCGCGCACCACCGAACAGCGCTCGCTCTCGGCGTAAACCTGGATGGCGTGGCCGATGTCGCCGGTGGTCGCGCCGGGCTTGACGGCGGCGACGCCGCGCATCAGCGCCTCGTAAGTGACGTCCAGCAGGCGCTGCGCCCGCCGCGGCGGTTCGCCGGCGGCGAACATGCGGCTCGCGTCGCCGTGCCAGCCGTCGACGATGAAGGTGACGTCGATGTTCAGGATGTCGCCGTCGCGCAGCGGCTTGTCGTCGGGCTGGCCGTGACAGACGACGTGATTGATCGAGGTGCAGATCGACTTGCGGTAGCCGCGGTAGTTGAGCGGGGCCGGATAGGCGCCGTGGTCGCGGGCGAATTCGAACACGAATGTGTCGAGGGCGTTGGTGGTGACGCCGGGCTTGACCAGCGGACCGATCAGGTCGAGCGCCTCGGCGGTGAGCCGGCCCGCCTTGCGCATGCCCTCGAAGTCCTCGGGTCCATGGATGCGGATTTGTCCGCTGCGCCGGGCGGGCTTCTCCGCCGCCGGAACAAAAATCGTGGAAGTCGTCACCAGAGTTCCTTTGCCGCTTGTCCCGTCCGCCGCTACAAATATGCTTTCCCGGGCGCTTCAGACAAGTCGGAAGAGGCGCTTTCCCGCCGGGAAAGTCCGGGACGGCGCCGCCGGGCCCAGGAGAAGGAAAGACATGTCCGCACCCACGACCGTGACCGCCGCCGTCCTGGTGATCGGCGATGAGATCCTGTCCGGCCGGACCAAAGACAGGAACATCGGCTACATTGCCGAATATCTCGGCAAGATCGGCGTCGACCTCAAGGAGGCGCGGGTGGTGCCCGACGTCGAGGAGGAGATCGTGGCCGCGCTGAACGCGCTGCGCGCCCGCTACGATTACGTCGTCACCACCGGCGGCATCGGCCCGACCCACGACGACATCACCGCCGACGCGGTCGGCCGCGCCTTCGGCGTGCCGGTGATCGAGGACCCGCGCGCCCTCGCCATCATGCTCGAGCGCTACGCGGAGGCCGACCTGACGCCGGCGCGCCGGCGCATGGCGCGGATGCCGGAAGGGTCGGCGCTGGTCGACAACCCGATCTCGCGGGCGCCCGGGTTCCGGATCGGCAACGTGTTCGTGCTCGCCGGCGTGCCGTCGGTGATGCAGGCGATGCTGGACGGGGCGGCGCGGGAGATGCGCACCGGCGCGATCATGCAGGTCGAGCCGATCGAGGCCGGCGCGGCGCCCGAGGGGCTCTACGGCGACGCGCTCGGCCGCATCGCCGAGGCCAACCCGGCCGTGTCGATCGGCTCCTATCCCTCGTTCAAGGACGGGCGGTTCATGAACCAGATCGTGGTGCGCGGCAAGGACGCGGCGGCGGTGAAGGCGGCGAAGGCGGCGGTCGAGGCGATGCTCGAGGCGATCCGCGGCGACGGCAAGCCGCTGTGAGGGGTTTCACCACAAAGACACGAAGAAACACGAAGAGAGCCTTGGTGTTTCTTGGTGTCCTTGGTGGTGATGACCTTCGCCGAAAGCTGTTGACGGCCGCGCCCCCGTCTCGCGCCGGCGCCGCCCGCTTGCTATGAGGGGCCCCGTTTCGAGCCAAGGAGCCGCGTCCCATGTCCTCCCCCCGCGACAAGGCTTTTCCGGTCTCGTGGGACCAGTTCCACCGCGACGCGCGCGCGCTCGCCTGGCGGCTGGCCTCGTCCGGTCCGTTCGACGCGCTGGTGGCGATCACCAGGGGAGGCCTGGTGCCGGCGGCGATCGTGGCGCGCGAGCTCGACGTGCGGGTGATCGAGACGGTCAGCATCGCCTCCTACCACGACTACAAGACCCAGGGCGGCCTGAAGATCCTCAAGGCGATCGCGCCCGAGGTGGCCAAGCTCGATTCGGGCGCCAGGATCCTGATCGTCGACGACCTCGTCGACACCGGCGCGACCGCCAGAATCGTGCGCGAGATGCTGCCGAAGGCGCATTTCGCCACGGTGTACGCCAAGCCGCTCGGGCGACCGCTGGTCGACACCTTCATCACCGAAGTGTCACAGGACACCTGGATCTATTTCCCTTGGGACATGGGCCTCGCCTTCCAGCCGCCGATCGCCAAGGACGGGGCGTAAGGCGCCGTCCCGCCGCCCGGCTTTGCGTCGGGGCGGCGGCTGTGACATGGATCGCTGCGCATGCGGACGTGGCGAAACCGGTAGACGCAAGGGACTTAAAATCCCTCGGCCAAAAGCCGTGCGGGTTCGATCCCCGCCGTCCGCACCACGATGTCGAATCGTTTGACAAACGCCGCAAGCTGATCGTCTTTGCCCTTGCGACGAGGCCCGTTACGCGGTCACTCGCCCTCTTGGTTGTCGCGCCCGAACCGGCGGGAAAACGCCGTCGCGGCCGGGTCTTCCAATCGGCTTCAATAGCCTCCAGCACCCGGGACTGAGCGCCGGGCGCGGCGCCGCTATGCTGAGCCGGCGGCGATGATCTCTGCAAGAATGCGGGACCCGAGGTCCCGGGATTCCGAGGCGGGCGCCAGCGGGTCTTTTTGAACAGGCGCCCGCGTCGCAGGCGCCTCGCGCACAACATACGGACTTGCGCCGCCGCCGGGCCCGCGCCATACTTGTCCAGTCAACCGCATGACTGGACACACATGGCGGACGCCGTCAGAATCGACCCCGCCGCGCCTTCCGGGCGCCCGCTCTACCTCCAGCTCGTCGACTGGCTGCGGGCGGACGCGGCGGGGCGGAAGCCGGGCGCGCGGATCGACAGCGAACCGCAGCTCGCCCGACAGTTCGGAGTGAGCCGCTTCACGGTGACGCGCGCCATCGAGATCTTGGTGGACGAGGGCCTGTTCACCCGCCGCCAGGGGCTCGGCACGTTCGTCGCGCCGCCGCGGCTCAAGCGCGCGCCGACCTATCTCGCGAGCTTCACCGAGGCGATAGCGGCGCAGGGTCGCTCGGCTTCCCATCGCCTGCTCCGCTTCGGCCCTCTCGAGGCTTCCGATGCCTGCTTCCCCTACCGTCCGGGCGCAGCGCTGATCGGGCTCGACCGGCTACGCCTCGTCGACGGAGCGCCGACGGCGATTCATCATTCGGTGCTGGAGGCTTCGCTCGTCGAGCGGATCGGCCTGACGAAGGCGATCGCCGCCGACCCGCGCTTCTCGCTCTATCGCCTGTTCCGCGAGGCGGGGCTCGTGATGGATCGCGGGGTCGAGACCATGCAGGCGCGTCGCGCCACGTTGAAGGAGGCGCGCCTGCTCGAGCTCGACCGCGACCGAGTCGTCGTCACCGTCCGGCGCGAGACCTACGCCGCCGACGGCTCGCTGATCGACGTGGACGACACGGTCTACGACGCACGCAGCTACGCCTACGAAACCGAAATCCGGCGCAGCGTCGCGGCGGACGCGCGTCTTACCCAGCCAAAGGAGACAGGCCATGCTTCGAATTCGAATGATCAGCGCTCTCTCGGCCCTCGCATTGGGCCTCGCAATCCTCCCGGCCGGGGCCGCTGAAAAGCCGGTCGCCCTGATCATCGCCCAGGGCGGCCTCGGCGATCAATCCTACAATGACCTCGCCTATTCGGGTTTCAAGAAGGCGCTCGCCCAGGACAAGCTCGAGGGCAAGGCCGTCGAATCGAAGGATGTCGTCGCGCAGGCCGCCGACATCCTGAGGCGCGCTTCCGACGCCGGCTTCGGTCTCGTGGTCGATCTCGAATATTCGCATGGCGACCCGCTGGCCGCCGTCGCGAAGGATTATCCCGATACCGATTACGTGATCCTCAACCAGGTGAAGCCGGGCGCGAACGTCGCCTCGATCCTGTTCCAGGAACAGGAGGGCTCCTATCTCGCCGGCGCCCTCGCCACCCTCGTCGCCAAGGACGCCTCGATCAAGGGCATGAGCGGCAAACCGGTGATCGGCGTCATCGGCGGCACGAAATCCGTCGGCATCGACAAGTTCATCGTCGGCTACATCGAGGGGGCGCGCGCCGTCGATCCGAATGTCGAGGTGAAGGTCGCCTATTCGAACAATTTCGGCGATCCGGCCCTGGGCCTGCAGATGGCCAAGGCGATGTTCGACGGCGGCGCCAACGTGGTCTACCAGGTCGCGGGCGGCACGGGCCTCGGCGTCATTCAGGCGGCGAAGGACGCCGGCAAGTTCGCCATCGGCGTCGATACCGATCAGGACGGCGTCGCGCCCGGCGCGGTGCTCACGAGCATGATCAAGCGCACCGACGTCGCGGTCGAGACGGTGATGAAGGACTACGCCGGCCACGCCTTCCCCGGCGGCAAGACGGTGACGCTCGGCCTCGCGCAGAACGGCGTCGGCCTGTCCCCGATGTCGCATACCAAGGACAAGATTCCGGCCGCGACCCTCGCCAAGGTCGACGACCTCAAGACGAAGATCCTGTCGGGCGAGATCAAGGTCTGGAACGCCGTGGATCAGGGCTACCCGCCCTTCTTCAAGTGACGCGAGACGGACGCGTTCTCCCGTGACCCCGGCTCCCGCCGTCGCGGTTCGTATCGGCGCGCGCGCGCTCACGCGCCGCTACGGCGCGCTGGTCGCCAACGACGCGATCGATCTCTCGGTCGCGCCCGGCACGATCCATTCCATCGTCGGCGGCAACGGCGCCGGCAAGTCGACGCTCATGCGCATCCTGCAGGGCGTCGATTTTCCCGACGCGGGGACGGTCGTGCTCAACGACGAGCCGGTGCGCCTCAGCGGCCCGGCCGACGCCTTCGCGCGGGGCGTCGGCATGGTCCATCAGGAATTCATGCTGGCGCCGCCTCTGAGCCTGCTCGAAAACCTGATCCTCGCGCGCGAGCCGGTGGGCGCGGCGGGCCTGATCGACTGGCGAAAGGCGGAAGAGGAGGCGGGCAATCTCGCCGCGCTCGCCGGCGCCGCGATCGATTGGCGCCTGAAGGCGGCGGACGCCCCGATCCACGTGCGCCAGATCCTCGAGATTCTCCGCCTGCTCTATCGCGGCGCCGACGTGCTGATCCTCGACGAGCCGACCGCGGTGCTCGCGCCCGCCCAGATCGTCGAGCTGCTGAAGCTCATGGGCAAGCTGAGGGACGAGGGGCGAACCATTCTGTTCATCAGCCACAAGCTCGACGAAGTGATGAAGTGCTCGGACGCCATCACCGTCATGCGCGCCGGCCGGGTCGTCGCGCGCACCACCGCCTCCGACACCAACGTCGACGCGCTCGCGCGCGCCATGGTCGGCGACCACGCCCCGGCGCTGTTGATCGAATCGCGTGAGCGGCCGAGCGGGACGCCGCTGTTTTCCGCGCGCGCCCTGGCGGCGCGAGACCCACTGGGCTTCGAGCGCCTCGGGCCGGTCGACCTCGACATTCGCGCCGGCGAGATCGTCGGCGTGGCGGCGGTCGGCGGCAACGGGCAGGACGAGCTCGTCGCCTGCGCGGCCGGGATTCTGGCGCCGGCCGCAGGCTCGATCCGCCTCGGCGGCGAGGACCTCGCGGGGGCTTCGACAGCCCGCTTCCGCGCCGCCGGCGTCGGCTATGTCAGCGCCGACCGCGCGCACGAGGGCCTCTGCCTCACGGCGTCTCTCGCCGACAACTTCATCGCCGGACGCGAGCGCGACACTGCCTTCTCGCGCCTTGGTTTTCTTCGCCCCGCCAACATCCGCGCCGCGGCCGCGCGGGGTCTGGCGGGGCTCTCGGTGCGCTACGGCTCGGTCGACGATCCGGCGAGCAGCCTGTCGGGGGGCAACCAGCAGCGGCTGGCGATCGCCCGCGAACTGTCCCGCGCGCCCAGGCTGCTCGTCGTCTCCCAGCCGACGCGCGGCGTCGACATCGCCGGGACGGCCTTCATTCACAACCTGATCGCAGATTTCCGCGACCGCGGCGGCGCCGTGCTTCTGGTCTCGGAATCGCTCGATGAGCTGCTCGCGCTGTCCGACCGGATCCTGTGCCTGTTCAACGGACGGATCTCGGGCGAATTGAGCCGCTCCGAGGCTGGGGTAGAGACCGTCGGGCGTCTGATGCTCGGACGAAGAGCCGCGGCATGATGCGCGCGCTTCGTCCCCGCGTCGCCGACGGGCTCGGTGCGGCGGCGCCGTTCGTGTTCGCCCTCGCGATCGGCGCCGTCGTTCTTTTCGCCGCCGGCTTCGAGCCGCTGAGCGTCTATCGCCTGATGATCGAGGAAGGATTTGGCGGCGAGCGACGGATCGCGGCCACGCTCACGGCGTCCACGCCCCTGTTGCTGACCGGGCTGGCGGCGGCGATCGCCTTCCGATCCGGCGTCTTCAATGTCGGGGCGGAGGGATGCTTTTACCTCGGCGGCCTCACGGCGGCCGTGATCGGCTTTTCGGCGCCGTCCTGGCCTTCGGCGCTGGTCCTCGGCGCGGGCCTCGGCGCGGCGGCGCTGATCGGCGGTCTGTGGCTCCTCGGACCCGGCCTCCTGCGCGCCCGGCTCGGGGTGGACGAGGTGGTGACGACGCTGATGCTCAATTTCATCGCGGTCGGGATCACGAGCTGGCTGGTCAATGGACCCTTGCTGGCGCGCGGCTCCGCCAATTCGGCCACCCCCGCGATCGCGCTGAACGCGACCCTGCCGCGCCTTCTCCCGCCGACCACGCTGCATCTCGGATTCGCGATCAGCCTCGCCCTGGTGATCGCCTATGGCGTATGGGGCCGGTTCACCGTCGGCGGCTTCCGGTCACGGCTGGTCGGAACCAACCCGCGCTTCGCACGGGCGGTGGGGATCGAACCAGAGCGGGTCCTGGTCGCGACGATGGTCGTCTCGGGCGCGGTCGGGGGGCTCGCCGGCGCCATTCATGCGCTCGGCCTCGTGCACCGTTTCGTCGGCGGCTTCTCGCCGGGCTACGGGTTCACCGGGATCGCGATCGCGCTTCTGGCGCGCAATTCGGCGCTCGGCGTGATCGTCGCGTCGATCCTGTTCGGCGCGCTCTCGTCGGCGGGCGCCAGCATCCAGCTGTTCAGCAACGTGCCGATCGAAATTGTCCAGATTTTGCAAGGCGCCGTGATGGTCTTCGCGACCGCCAAGCTCGGACGGCTGTGGCGGAGGGCGGGATGATCGACGCGTTCCTCCACGCCGCGATCGTCATGACGACGCCGATCCTGCTCGCCGCGATCGGCGGCCTCGTCAACAGGATCGGCGGGATCGTCAACATCGGCCTCGAGTCGATGATGCTCGGCGGCGCGCTGATCGCGGTGATGGTTTCAGCGCAGACGGGCAGCGCAGGACTCGCCATCCTGGCGGCGCTCGTGACCGGCGCCGTTCTCGGCCTCCTCATGTCGCTCGTCATTACGCGGCTCTCGGCGAACGAGATCATCGTCGGACTGGGCTTCAGCGTGGCGACGGCGGGCCTGGTGCGGTTCTTCCTGAAAAGCGTTTACGGCGTGTCGGGCACCTACAATCCGGCCGGCGTCGCGATGCTGCCGCCGATCGACATTCCCGCCCTCCACGCGGCGCCCGTTCTCGGCGCGATCGTCTCGGGGCAGGACGCGCTGACGTGGCTCGCCTGGGCGCTCGTCCCCGCGACGGCCTTCGCGCTCCGGCGCACCCGCTGGGGCCTGCGCCTGAGGGCGACCGGCGCGGCGGAAGCGACGGTGCGGGCGGTCGGCCTTGCGCCGCTCACGATTCGCGACGCCTCCACGGTCTTCGCCGGCGCGCTCGCCGGGCTCGCGGGGGCGCATCTCTCCATCGGCGTGGTGGGGCTCTTCAACGAGGGCATTTCCGGCGGGCGGGGCTTCATCGCCCTGGCCGCGTTCTATTTCGGGCGATCCTCGCCCTGGCGCACGGCGCTCGGCGCCCTGCTGTTCGGCGGGTTCGACGCGGCCCAGATCCGGCTGCAGGGTCATTGGATTCCCGCCGAGCTCCTGCAGGCGCTGCCCTACGCCATCGTCATTGCGGTGCTGACCGGTCTCGGCCTCGCCGACCGCCGCGCCGAACGCTCGGGAAGGATGGGATGACCGGGTCCGAACCTGCAACCGCGCTCGTTCTCGTCGACGTGACCAACTCCTTCTTTCTGGAGGGCATGCCGAATTTCTATCCGGCCGCCGCCGAGACGCTCGGGCCGCTCCGGGCGCTGCTGGCCAAGGCGCGCGCGGCGGGGCGCATCGTCGTCCATGCCGTCGAGCAGCATTACCCGGGGTTCGACGACTACGAGTGGCGGAAGCTGCCCCGGCACCATGTCATCGGCGACCGGGACGCGGATTTCTTCGCCGGGTTCGAGCCGAGGGGCGAGGTAGAGATCATCTGCCGCAAACGGCGCTTCAGCGCCTTCTTCGCCACCGATCTCGCGCTTTTCTTGCATGAGCAGGCGATCGAGCGCGTGATCGTCGCCGGCGTGAAAACAAACGTTTGCATCCGCGCGACGGCGCAGGACGCTTTCGCCAACGGCTTCGACGTGGTGGTGCCGCGCGAGGCCACCAACTCGAACCGCCCGCATCTCGCCGCAGCCTCGCTCGAGGACATCGACCGCTACATCGGGCGAGTCGTGCCGATCGAACGCGCGCTGGAGATGCTGACGTGAACGTCGCGATCACAGGATACGCGAGCCTCGACTACGCGCTGCGGCTGGACCGCGCCCCCGAGGCCGACCGCACGGCGACGATCCTGTCGCGCGCCGGCGATTTTCCACGTCTCGGCGGCTCGCCCGCTTACGTGGCCGCGGCCATGGCGGCGGCGGGCGCGCGCGGCGCCGCGCCGATCACCTGGGTCGGCGACGACGCGGACGGCGAAAGCTACCGCGCCGCGCTGGCGGCGCTGGGCCTGCGGACGGACGGCGTCGGAATCCGGTCCGGCCGCACGCCCGTCTGCGTCCTCGCCTATCAACCGGACGGCGGCTGCTGCTGCCTCTATCATCCAAGCCTCGCCGAGCCGATCGGTCTCGATGCGGCTCAGCGCGCGCTGGTCGCGGCGGCGGACTTCGTCTGCGTCACGGTGGGGCCCGAGCAGGCGACGCGGGAAGCGCTGGCGCTGACGGGATCGCATGCGATCCTGACCTGGGCGGTCAAGGCCGACCCGCGCGCCGTTCCGCCGGACCTCGCCGCCGCGCTCGCGACGCGCGCGGATATCGTGGTGTCGAGCCGCGGCGAGGCCGACTTCGTGCGCGAGGCGTTTGCGCGCGCCGGCGCGCGCGACTCGGCGCCCTTGCGGATCGAGACGCGCGGCGGCGAGGGCGTCGCGATCCTGCGCGAGGGGGCGGCGCGCCTCGTGCCCGTCCGGCCTGTCGAGGCCGAGGACACGACCGGCGCCGGGGATACGTTTCTCGGCGCATTTCTGGCCGCCTGGAGCGGCGGCGACGTCGAGCGCGCGGTCGAGGCCGGGGCGCGCGCCGCCCGGGCGCTGCTCGAGGGCCGCGCTCAGAAAGTTCAAGGGACCTGATCCATGACGGAAACCGCCTGGTACATCGGCTGCGCCAAGGAGGACGTCGGCGAGTCCGCGCTCCTGACCGGAGACCGCGCCCGCATCGATCGGATCGCCGCGCACCTGAAGGAACCCCGTATCCTCGCCGAGAACCGCGGCTTGCGCACCGTGACGGGGTTGAGGGGCGGGATGAGGGTCACCGCCACCGCCTTCGGCATGGGCGGCCCGATCGCGGCGATCGTCCTGCATGAGTTGTTCGACCTCGGCGTCCGCCGTTTCATCCGCGTCGGAACGGCGATGGCGATGCCGCCGGCCGGGCTCGGCGACATGCTGCTGGCCGACGGCGCGCTCGCGCATGACGGGACGTCGCGCACCTATGCCCCCGCCGGCTATCCGGCCGTCGCGGATTTCGATCTCGGCGCGGCCCTGCGCGCGGCGCTGGTGAAGCGGGCGCTGCCATGGCGGGCGGGCCTGTTTGGCACCTATGATGGATTCTACACCGAATCCTTCGCCCTCAGCGCGGGCGAGGCCGTCGTGATCGACAAGGTGCGCGAGGAGGTTCGCCGCCTCGGCCTCATCGCGACCGACATGGAGACGGCGACGCTGCTGACGGCCGGGCGCGTTCTCGGGGCTCGCGTCGCAAGCCTCTGCCTCGGAACCGTCGATGGTCTGTCCCAGGCCAAGCTCGACGCGGACGCGCTCGCCGCTCGCGAGGCCGACATGTTCGAGATCGCGCTCGATGCGCTCGCCGCCGGCTGAGGCCGGCTTGTTTCCATCCCCGTTTCCTGACGGAGTTTGCCTTCCCATGACCGCCATCGCCGACCGCTATTTCACCGGCCTGATCGAAAGGCTCGAAGCCGTGCGCGCCTCCGAGGGCGAGGCGATCGACCGCGCGGCTTCGGCCTGCGCCGATTCGATCGCCGCCGGCAAGCTCGCCTTCAGTTTCGGCACCGGCCACGGTTCGCTGCCGGCCCTCGAAATGTTCCCGCGCACCGGAACGATCGTCGGTTTCCGACCGATCGTCGAAAGCACGATGATTTCGTTTCACCGCGTCTGGGGGGACATGGGGGCTCGGCAATACCGGTTCATCCACGCCGTCGAGGGCTACGGCAAGGCGATCCTGAAATCGCATCAGATCGACCCCGAGGACACGATGATCCTGTTTTCGCATTCGGGCGTGAACGCGGTGATCCTCGATATCGCGCTGACCGCGAAAGAGCTGGGCATGAAGGTCGTCGCGGTGACCTCGGTGCAGCATTCCTCCGCCAGCCCCTCGCGCCATTCGTCCGGGCGGAAGCTCTACGAGGTCGCCGACGTCGTGATCGACACCCACGCGAGTCTGGCGGACGCTTCGATCCGCATCGACGGGCTCGACGCGCCGGTCGGCGCCAATTCCACCAGTCTCACGATCGCCATCGCCCATGCGATCGTGTCGGCGACCGCGGAGAAGCTGGTGCAGCGCGGCGTGACGCCGTTCGTCATGGTCAATCCGAACACGGCGGGCAAGGAAGCCGCCAATGTCGCGAACGACCGCAACTACGATGAATTGTGGCGCCGGCTGCGGGCGCGGTGAGGACATAAATCATGCGTGATCGCGAACTCTTCATCGGCGGGCGGTGGCGCCCGGCGCGTCAGGGCCGTCGCGCGCTGATTTCTGATCCGGCGACCGGCGACCCGGTCGGATCGACCGCCATCGCCGACGCTGACGACATCGCCGACGCGGTCGCCGAGGCGAAGCGAGCGCTCCCGGGCTGGGCGGCGACCCACCCCGACGAACGCGCTCGAATCCTGCGCCGCGCGGCCGATCTCATCGTGGAACGGCTGGACTCGATGGCCGATCTGCTCACGCGAGAGCAGGGCAAGCCGATTCCGGACGCGGTGAAAGAGATCCGCTTCGGCGTCGAGGTCATCCGCTATTATGCGGAAGAGGGGCGGCGCATCGGGGGTTCGATCCGGGCGTCGGCCCGCTCCGACGCCCGCAGCCTCGTCGTCAGCGCGCCCGTCGGCGTGGTCGGCGCGATCACGCCCTGGAACTATCCCGTCGACATCTACGCCTGGAAAATCGGCCCGGCGCTCGCGGCCGGCTGCACGATGGTCGTAAAACCACCGCCGGAGACGCCGCTCGCCATCGCGCTTGTCGTGCAATGTCTCGCCGAGGCGGGCCTGCCGGCAGGGGTCCTGAACGATCTGCCCGGCTCGGGCGCCGAGGCGGGCGCAGCGCTGGCGTCCCACCCGGACGTTCGCCTGGTGACGGCGACCGCTTCGACCGCCGCGGGCCAGTCGATCATGCGCGCCGCCGCCGCGACGCTCAAGCGCGTGTCGCTCGAGCTCGGCGGCCAGTGCCCGTTTGTCGTGCTCGAGGACGCGGATGTCGCGGAGGCCGCCGCGGCGGCGGCGCGCCGCTCCTTCTCGAACATGGGCCAGATCTGTATCGCCGTGAATCGCATTCTGGTCGCGGATCGCGTCCACGACGCTTTCCTTGAAGCGCTGGCGGTGGAGACGGGCCGGATGAAGCTCGGCCATGGCGTCGAACCCGGCGTCCTCTATGGACCCGTGCTGAACGAGGGCGTCCGCTCCCGCACCCGCCGCCACATCGAGGACGCGCTCGCGCATGGGGGGAGGCTGATCGTCGGCGGGTCGTCCCCGAAAGGCGCCGAGTACGATCGCGGCTGCTTCTTCAATCCGACCATTGTCGACGGTCCCGACGACTCGGCGCTGGTCATGACCGAGGAGAGCTACGGACCGCTCGTCGGCGTGCGCCGATTCCGGGACGACGCCGAGGGGTTGGCGCTCGCCAACGCCCTGCCCTACGGGCTCGCATCCTATGTCTATGGGCGCGATCTCGAACGCGCCTGGGCCTTTGCCGAGAAAGTCGAGAGCGGGGCGGTCGGCGTCAACGTCAACGACACCAGCGAACTCCAGGCGCCGTTCGGAGGCTGGAAGCTTTCCGGGCTGGGACGCGAACTCGGCGTCGAGGGCCTGATGGCGTTTCGGGAGTCCAAGCATATCCGGCTTCGGCTCCGGAACGGCCAATACGGATGACGACGCGACGATCGCGAGGAGCCTCGCGATGAGGCGGCGCCTGACCAGCGCGCCTTCGGGAATCCAAGGCGCGTTGACGACGGCGGACCAGTCGCGCGTGCGGCGCTCGCCCGGCGGGGCGAGGCGAGCGGTCCGGTCGACCGATCTGCGCGCCGCCGAGCCTTGGCGCCGTCGGTCCGGCGCTCCTCCCATCCGGGAGCGGGACGCGGCCTCGGCCCCGCCGAGGCGAAGGCGGATGTCGGCAGGCGCGGATCGCCCGCCCCGATTTCGATCTCTCGGCTGCAGTCGAGACGGTTCGGCGTTACCCGGTAGCGTCCAGGCGCCGCTCGGTCATCCTTGCGCCTTGGCGTGGTCGTCTGCTCCCTTTCCTCGCCGCCCCGTCTGGCCAGCCGGGCTATTCTTATGGACCTCAGGCTCGCTCTTCGTGTCGGGTTTGCTCCGGGAAGCGGCCATGCCGTCGCGTCCGTAACGCTCGCCAGCCCTGCGCATGAGGTCGGCCAGATATTCGGCCATTGGAGTCGACGGCAGATCCCTTCTGCGGACGATGCAAACCGGGGCCGCGGCCATGGGTTCGATGGCGCCGAGGGCGGTGATGCAATTGGCGGTCACGCCAAACTCGAGCCATTGCTGCGGGAGAACGGTCAGGAGATCCGATTCCATGATCGCGACCAAGGTCGCCAACGTCGAACGCGTGTGCATCACGATCTTCGGATCCGCGATCCCCATGTCGCGAAGGACGAATTCGAAGTCCGCTTCGCTGTTCCGGATCGACAGCGCAGGCCGAATCCAGCGCGCCTGGGCAAGATCCGCGATCGATGTCGCCTGCGACAACGGATGTCCCTTTCGCGCCGCGACCACCCGCCGGTGATTGAAGATCTGCTCGACGGCGAGCTGATGGAAGAAATTCGATCGGTTGAACGGGCCGACGTAGAGGTCGACGCTTCCATCGAGGATCTCGTTTTCGACCGCCTGGAACAGCCCCTCGGCGACCTTCAGCAGCGCATCGGGATAACGGTCGCGGAACTTCGACAACACAGTCGGGAAGATGGCCATAATCGAAGCGGCCGAGAGCACCACGGAGACTTGCCCTTTTCCGCCGCCCTTGAGCTGATCCACCTCATCGCGCGCCCGCCGCAGCTCCGAATCGACAATCGTCGCGCGATGCAGAAAGACCCGTCCGATGTCCGTCAGGCGCGTCCCCCGGGCGTGGCGTTCGAACAAGGTTGCGCCGAGCTCGTGCTCGATCTCGCGAATGCTGCGGGTGATAACCGGCTGCGGAATTTTGAGATGGCGTCCGGCCGCTCGCAAGCCTCCGAATTCGGCCACCGCCAGGACGTCCCTCAGATGGCTGAGCTTCAAGGATTTCCTCCGGATTTATAACGGTTTGCGTGATTGGCCGGACGAGCGATACCGGCATGATATCGATACGAATTTTTTGGGCTCGCGACAATGCCCGCCGGCCAGCCTATCGTCGCTGCGCTTCTGCCGATTTACGTATAGGCGCCCGCTTCACTGTCAAGTCGAACGCCGCCCGGAAGAATAGAGCGGCGATCACTGATCGAATGGACGCGCATCAGCAGTAAGAGGCGGTACACGTCCTGGCCCCTTGCGCCAAGGACAATCCAGGGGAGGTTCGGTCGATGACGCAGGTGGCCTTCATCGTCAACGGGAAACCTGTGAGCGTGGACGTCACCGGAGAGCCCCGACTGCTGTGGGTCATACGAGACCATCTCAAGCTCACCGGAACCAAGTTCGGCTGCGGCGCCGGGCTCTGCGGCGCCTGCACCGTTCATATCGATGGAAAGGCGGCGCGATCCTGCCAGGTCGACATCTCGCAGGCCGCGGGCAAGAGAGTCACCACGATCGAGGGCCTGTCGCCCGACTCCGATCACCCGCTGCAAAGGGCCTGGGTCGCCATGCAGGTTCCGCAGTGCGGCTACTGCCAGTCCGGTCAGATCATGCAAGCCGCGGAATTGCTGGCGAACAATCCCAAACCCTCGCGCCAGGACATCGTGCGGCACATGGACGGCAATCTCTGCCGCTGCGGAACCTATCCGCACATCATCGCCGCCATCCAAAGCGTCGCCTGACGGGAGCGAGCAACCATGTCGCACAGCGCCAGCGCCTTCGCCCTCTCGCGGCGGTCGTTTCTCGCCTCCGCCGGCGCATTCAGCGTCGCGGTCGCCTTCGGCTCGTCGCCAGGGCGCAGTTCCCCGGAGACCTCGTTCAAACCGAACGCCTGGGTCACGATCGAAGATAACGGCGAAGTCACGATCGTCGGGCCGATGGTCGAAATGGGTCAGGGGGTCAGCACCGCATTGCCGCTGATCCTGGCCGAGGAGCTCGACGCCGACTGGAACAGGGTCCGCGTCTCGGATCCGCCGCAGGACGAGCGGACCTTCGGCCACCCGACGTTCAAGAAACTGTTCGGAGTCGACACGCTGTCGACCGGCGGAAGCTTCTCGGTCACGGGCTATTACGACAAGCTGCGGCTTGTCGGCGCCCAGGCTCGGAAAGTGCTCCTCGCGAACGCGGCCGAAATCTGGAAGGCGCCGGTCGAGGAGCTGACGACGAGTCCCGGAACCGTCGTCCACGCCAAGTCCGGACGCAAACTGAGTTACGGAGACATCGCGAGGGTGGCGCGCGTTCCCGACCCGCTTCCGGAAGTCGGCGAAGCCGATCTGAAGCCGCGATCTCAGTTCCGCCTGATCGGAACGGACGTCGGACGGGTCGACGTTCCAGGGAAGGTCGACGGATCGGCGCGGTACGGCATCGACGTGCAGGCGCCGGGGATGCTCTACGCCGCGGTCCTCTTTCCCGACGTTCAGTACGAGCGCGCCGAGCAGATCGACGACGCGGCGGCGAAGGCCGTAAGCGGAGTCGTCAAGATCGTGAACCTGCCTTCCGGCGTCGGCGTCATCGCCGACTCCTTCGAAGCCGCCGTGCAGGCCAGGAGCCTGCTCGGCGTGACATGGTCGAACTCGGCGCCCGCGCGCGCCTACGACGACAGTCAGGTGTTGCAGGATTATCGCCGGATCGCCGCGGACGGGAGTCGCGCCGGCGTCGACATGATCAGGACCGGCGACGCCGACGCTCAGATCAAGACCGCCAGATGGATCCTCGCCGGGGAGTATCTGTCCGATCACGTGGCCCATGCCTGCATGGAGCCGTTGAACGTCACGGTGCGCGTCGACAACGGCGAAATCGACGTGTGGTCGGGGAGCCAGTCGCCGACGACCATGAAGTTCATCTGCGCGGCCGTCGGCAAGACGAGCCCCGACAAGGTTCGCATTCATCCCCAGCTGCTGGGCGGAGCGTTCGGCCGGAAGGGCGACGGCGACGATATGGTCGTCGCCCTCATGCTGGCGCTCAACGCGCCGGGCAGGCCGGTGAAGACGATCTGGAGCCGCGAGGACGATTTCCGCAACAGCAAACCGCGGCCATTGACGGCGCAACGAGTCGAAGTCGGGCTGGATGGCGAGAGGAACATCGTCGCGTGGCGGCACCGCATCGTCAACGAATCCTACCTCGCGCGAACCCTGCCGCCGGAGGTCTGGAACCAGGTCAAGGCCGACATCGTCACCGGCGGCCACGGCGAAGTGATCTACGGGCCGCCCAGCCACCACCGGGTGGAATGGGTGCGATCGGCTCGGGGCGTGGACGTCGGCTCATGGCGCGGCGTCGCCGCGGGCTATACCAAATTCGCGATCGAAACGATGATCGACGAAGTCGCGGCGTTCAAGAGGATGGACCCGCTGCAGTATCGGCTCTCGATGCTCGGCCATGCGCCCCGCGCCGCGAACGTCTTGCGGCGGGTGGCCGAGATGTCTCGGTTCGCCTCGGCGCGCGACGGCGATCTCGGCGTCGGCATCGCTTATTCGGACGATCTGGAGAGCCACACCGCCGTCGTCGCGCAGGTTTCGGTCGACGCGGTCAGCGGAAAGATCACCGTCCATCGCCTGTGGTGCGCGATCGACGCCGGGCTCGCGGTCCAACCCAAGAACATCGTCGCGCAAGTGACGGGCGGTATGACGTTCGGCCTCGGCGCCGCGCTCACCGAGCAACTGGCGATCCGGAACGGCGTCATGCAGGCGACCAATTTCGACGGCTATCACGTGCTGCGGATGTCCGACATGCCGCTGATGGATGTCGAGGTCCTGTCCACCGACAACCCGCCGTCGGGCGTTGGCGAGGCGGGCGTTCCGGCGGTGGCGCCGGCCATCGCCAACGCCGTCGCGCAGCTCACAGGCAAGCGCTTGCGGCACATCCCCATGACTCCGGACCGGGTGAAACGGGCGCTGGGATAGGCGTGCGGGCCCGCGCCCGGGTCGGGGGACGAAAGCGCTTCGGTTCGCGCGTCGAAATCGAAAGGCGTCAGCCCGACGCCGGCCTATCGGCGAGCTCCGCCAGGCGGTCCGGACCGCTCGAGAACCGGGCGATCGCCCAGCCGACGACCGGCAGCGCCAGGCCGGAAAACACCAGCGACGCCGAAGGCCCGACGTGATCGAACGTCCACCCGCCAAGCCAGGAGCCGAGCGCCTGCGACAGGAAGAAGCTCGCGGCGAACAGCGACAGCGCCGCGCCGCGCGCCGCGGGAGCCATGTTCGTCGCCCGCACCTGCAAGACGTTGTGCAGCATGAAGAAGCCGAAGCCCAGGGCCAGCAGCGCCGCGGCCGCCGCCGCGGGCGACGGCAAGGCGGCGAACGCAAGGAACCCCGCCCCCGCCAGGCAGCCGCCGATCAGCGACCGCCGCCGCTCGCTCAGCGCCGACACGATCCGGCGCGCCAGGAGCACGAAGACGATCCCGCCTGCTCCGAAGACGGCGACCAGCAGCTTGACCGCTCCATTCGAGGGCGTTCGCTCGTGAAGGAGGGCCGCCAGATAGGGGAAGCTCAAGAACATTGCGAACCCTTCGGCGGCGGTGGCGGCGACGACGCGCTGCACGGCGGGCCGGCGCATGAGCGACGCCAGCGACGATTGGGACGGCTCGCCGCTCCGGTCGTCGCGCCGGCGCCCGAGCGACTGCAGATCCGGCCTGCGCCGACCGATGATCGCCAGGACGATCGCGGAGATCGCGAACAGCAGGGCCAGCGACACGAAAACGGACCGCCAGCCAAACAGCGCTCCGAGCGCGCCGCCGCCGATTTGACCGCCGGTGGCCCCGGTGATCGAGGCCGCCGTCATGTTGGCGACCACGACGGAGCGTCGATCGTCGCGCGTCGCGTAGCTGACCCAGGCGAGCGCCGTGGGTCCGATCGCCGCGGCCGCGGCGCCGGAGAGAAAGCGCAGGCCGATCAGCCAATTCAGGGTCGGGGCGAACGCGCAAGCGAATGCGGCGGCGCAAGAGAGGATCGTCGCCCAGGCGACGACTTTGAAGGGGCCGACGCGATCGCCCAGGGGACCGTAGGCGAGCTGCAGGCCGCTGTAGCTGAGCGCGTATGCGGTCACGACCGCCCCCGCGCCGCCGACGCTGCTCCCGTAGGCGGCCGAGACGTCCGGCAGCAGCGCGTCGAGGCAACGCAACGAGACCGCCCCCGCGAAGACTGCGCCGGCCAATACGCCCATCGCGCCGCCCGCTCCGGCCGGCGAGCCGTCGAGGCGCGCGCGCGTCATCCCCGCCTGCCCCGGGGGGCGCGCGCCGGGCGGGTCGCCCGCACGCCGCTCACGGGACGGCGATCGAGACACAGCGTCGACGACGAGGGCGTCGTTCGCGCGCGCACGCCTTGGCGCCGATCCTGCGCCGGGCCGCGCTCACGCTTCCGCGATCACACGGTTCTCTATGCGCCCGAGCCCGGAAATTTCGACGCGCACGACGTCGCCGGGGCGAAGGAAGACGGGCGGCTTGCGGGCGACGCCGACTCCCGCCGGAGTTCCGGTCGCGAGAATATCGCCGGGCTTCAGCGTCATCACCTGGGACAGATACGAGATCTGGTCCCAGATCGAGTGGATCAGGTCGGCCGTGCTGGCGTGCTGCCGTACTTCGCCATTCACAAACGTGCGGATCTCCAACCTGTGGGGATCTCCGATTTCTTCCGGCAAGGTCAGCCACGGGCCTGTCGGTCCGTGCGTGTCGAAGGACTTGCCGAGCGTCACCGTTCCGGTCCGCGCCTGCCAGTCGCGCGCGGAGACGTCGTTGGCGATCATGTAGCCGCCGACGAAGGCGGGCGCCTGTTCGGGGCTCGCGTACCGGCAGGCTTTACCGATCACCACCGCGAGTTCGCCTTCGTAGTCCATTTTTTCCGAGACTCTCGGCGAGATCACGTCGTCGAACGGCCCGTGGATGCAGGAAACCTGCTTGTTGAACCAGGTCTGCCACTGCGGCACGTCGACCCCGAGCGCCTTCGCCTCCGCGCTGTGATCCGCATAGTTCATCCCGATCGCCAGATACTTCTCCGGGTTGGGCGACGGCGCGTGAAGCTGAACGTCAGCGAGCGCGTGGCGGCCGGGGGAGTCGCCGCCGACCCGGCGGAACTCCGCCAGCGCCTCTTCGCCCATCCGAAGGAACGCGACGAGGTCGCTCGGCGCCGCGGGCGCAGCGACCGTGAGATCAATCAGGAAATCTTCAAAGACCTTTCCGAGCCGCGGCGGCCCGCCCGCGGAAAATCGTGCGATCGGCATCGTTTCCTCCGTGCGGCTCAATCCGAGACAGGGGCGTTGTGGCAGGTCGTCTGCAACCATCGGCCTTCGACGCGGCGCCAGGTCTGGCTCGTCACGGCGCGGATGTCGTGCCTTTCGCCGGTCTCCCTGACAACGATGGTTTGCGTCAGGCGCCCGATCATGACCGCGCACTCGTCCCAGACGCGAATGTCGAGGGGCCCGCGCTCGACGTCCTTGAAAATGAATTTGCTTTTGAAGCCGCTCAGATACCCGGCCTTGTCGTCGATCTTGCCGGTGAGATGGATGTGGACGAGGTCGTCGGACAACAGGCTTCCCAGCGCTTCGACGTCGCCGTCCATCAGCGCCTTGCAGCGCCGCCTCTCGACCTCCTCCAGCGACGTCAGGGCCCCCTTGCGGGCGAGGGGATCCGATAGCGCGGCGTTCATGGGGGCGTCCTCCCTTGGTGGCGGACGGAGCTTCTCCGATCCGCGTGTATTCGTCAAGGGATAATATTTTATCGTTGACATAATACATTATTGTCTCATAGTGGCGACGAGGGATGAACAGCCGCCTCGCGGGGCGGCGCGGCCGAATGTCCAAGGCGAACCCAGAGGAGGAAATGCAATGAGCGCCGAGAATCTGCAGCCGACCGACGAGGTGAAGGCCCCTGTCCTCCACCACGTCAACCTCAAGACCAGCCGGCTGAGCGAGATGATCGCGTGGTACGGAAATCTGATCGGCGCGACGCCGAACTTCCAGTTCGAGGGCGGCGCCTGGCTCACGAACGACGCGGCCAACCACCGCATCGCCTTCCTCGCCACGCCCGACATCGTCGACGACCCGGACTTCCGCATCCACACCGGAATGCATCACGTGGCGTTCGAGTATCCGGACCTGGATGATCTCTTGCTGACTTGGGAGCGTCTCGACCGGCAGGGGAACAAGCCGCACTTCGCCGTCGACCACGGCCTGACGACGTCATTCTACTACGTCGATCCCGACGGCAATTCCGTCGAACTCCAGGTCGACAATTTTGGCGACTGGGCGGCTTCGACGGAATTCATGCGCACTTCGCCCGATTTCGCCCGAAATCCGATCGGCGTCCCCTGCAGTCCCCGCAAGATGCTGGAGGCCCGGCGCAGTGGGGTCGATCCCAAGGACGTGGAGCGCCGCGCCTACGCCGGCGCCTATCCGCCGGACGACCCGTATGATGGGCGCTTCGGCAAGGCGGCCTGAGCCGCAAGCGCCGCCGTCGTCCTGGCGCTGATCCGCCACCCCCCTCAGGCCAGTTAGCGCGCGGCGAGCCGGGCCGGCCGGGCTTTCGAGGCTTTCTTCGGAGCGCGGTCGCCGGAAGCGGCCCCATTGGCCGACTCGTCGCCGCGTGCGCCGGCCCACGGACGCCAATCCGGAACCGGCTTGCCGGCGCCGCGAACGGCGTCGAGCAAGTCGCGCGCGGTCCGCATGAAATGCTCGTACATCGCGGAGCAGGCCGCCTCGACGTCTCGCGCTTGCGCAAGCGCCGCCAGGCGCCCGTGTTCTTTGTTTCCGTCGCGCTCGCCCAGCCTCGCGCTGAGGGACAACGCCCAGTGCCGATAGCGCTCACTGCGTGCGTAGAGCGTCTCGCGCAGGTCGAGCAGGCATTGGTTCGGGCACGCGGCGACGAGCGCCCTGTGGAATTCGGCGTGCGCGGCGAGCCACGCCTGATCGGGCCCATTCGGATCCCGCCCGCGCCCCGCGCCCTGAGCGCGCGCCAGTCGATGCGTCGCGCCGGCGAGCCGCGTTTCCCATTCGACGTCGCCTTCTCGAATCGATTTGCGGAAGCAGGAGACCTCGATCTCCGCGCGGGCCTCCATCAGTTGCTCGAATTCCTCCCAGGAGACCGGCGCGACGCTGAAACCCTTGAGCGGCTCGAGCCGCGTCATCCCGTCGGCGGTCAGGCGCGACAGCGCTTCCCGGGCCGCGCCGAGAGCCACTCCGTAGGTCTCACAAATCTCGCTGATTTTCAGCTTCGCGGCAGGCGCGAGCCGACATTCGAGAATATCGTGCTTGAGCGCCTGATAGGCGGCCTCAGCCTGAGTCGGATATTTCGAATCCATCCATCGCCTGCGGTCCGATCGTATACACTTTCACGTGCAATGTACGATCCGCGGGTCGTGATGGCAAGCGCCGCCGTTCGGCGCGGCGCCCACGGCGATGCCGGAACAGGTTCCCCATCTCGAGTCCTGCGGCGGTGGCGCGGCCGCTGACGAAGCCTCTCGCGGACAGGGCGCGCCGGCGGACGCCACGACGAGCAGCCCGGCGCCGCCGGCGGTATCGCGGGACGAATGTCCAGAGCCTGGGCTCCGGAAGCGCCAGGCGTCAGCGGGACCAGGGCGCGTCCGCGTCAACCTCGAGGCCGTAGCGGCCAATGGCGTCCGCCACTGTCTCGCGCGCGATCCGGCCCTCATTCGCGAGCGCGGCGAGCGCGGCCACCGCGATATGCCGCCGGTCGACCTCGAAGAAGTCGCGCAAGTCCGCCCGCGTCGCGCTGCGGCCGAAACCGTCGGCGCCGAGCGCCGTGAAGGGGGCCTCCAGATACGAGGCGACCATCTGAGGCAAGGCTCGGACGTAGTCGGTCGCAGCGACGACGGGCGCCCGCCCGGCCAGGCATCTCGCCACGTGACTCGTTTCCGGCGACGCGAGCGGATGCAGACGATTGCGCCGTTCGACCTCGCGCGCGTCGCGCGCGAGCTCCGGAAAACTGGTGGCGCTCCAAACTTCCGAGGCCACGCCCCATTCGGTTTCGAGCAGCTCCGCCGCCGAGATCGCCTGCGGCAGGATGGCGCCGGAGCCAATCAGGCGCACCAGGCCCGGCGCGTTGGCGGGCTGGCGAGCCCCGAAACGGTAGAGGCCCTTGATGATGTCCCCCTCCACGCCTTGCGGCATCGACGGCTGGGCGTAAACTTCGTTCATGACGGTGACGTAGTAGAACTGGTCGCGCCCCTGCTCCATGATCGCGCGCGCGCCATGATCGAGGATGACGGCCAACTCGTAGGCGAAAGCGGGATCGTAGGCGCGACAATTGGGAATGGCCGCGGCGATCACGTGGCTCGAGCCGTCCTGATGCTGCAACCCCTCGCCGCCCAGGGTCGTGCGGCCAGCCGTCGCGCCAATCAGGAAGCCACGCGCCCGCTGGTCCGCCGCCGCCCAGATCAAGTCGCCGACCCGCTGGAAGCCGAACATGGAATAATAGATATAGAAGGGCAGCGTCGCGAATGCGTGCACGCTGTAGGACGTCGCCGCCGAAACCCAGGACGAGATCGCTCCCGCTTCGGTAATGCCTTCCTCCAGAAGCTGGCCGTCCTGCGCCTCGCGATAAAACAGCATCGAGCCCGCGTCCTCGGGTTCATAGAGCTGTCCAACGGGCGAATAGATCCCCAACTGGCGAAAGAGGTTCGCCATTCCGAACGTGCGCGCTTCATCGGCGACGATCGGAACGATCCGCGGGCCGAGGGTCTCGTCTTTGACGAGATTGCTCATGATCCGGACCGCGGCCACGGTCGTCGACATGTCCTTGCCGTTCGCTGCGAGCGCGAACTCTGCATAACTGCGCAGCGACGGAACGGGCGTCGGCGGGGCGCTGCGCCGGCGTTTCGGAAGATACCCGCCGAGCGCCGCGCGCCGCGCGTGAAGATAGCGGAGCTCGGCGCTGTCGTGAGCAGGCTTGCAAAAGCTGAGATTGGCCACCTGATCGTCGCTCAGCGGAAGGGCGAAGTGGTTCCGGAAGGCGAGCAACGCATCGACGTCGAGTTTCTTGGCCTGGTGCGCGGTCATGCGCGATTCGCCGGCGCCGCCCATGCCATAACCCTTCTTCGTCTTGGCGAGGATGACGGTCGGCCGGCTCGGCGTCGCGCAGGCGGCCTCGAACGCGGCGTAAAGCTTTCGGAAGTCGTGCCCGCCTCGCTTCAACCCGTCGATTTCGCGATCCGACATGTGGGCGACCAGCGCCCGCACTTCCGGGTCCTCTTCGAAGAAATGGGTGAGGTTGTAGCCGCCGTCCTTGGCGCCGAGCGTCTGATATTTGCCGTCGACAGTGGCTGCGAAGCGGCGCAGCAGCGCATGCTGGGTATCGCGTGCGAACAGCACGTCCCATTCCGAACCCCAGAGCACCTTGATGACGTTCCAGCCGGCGCCCCGGAACAGGCTCTCGAGCTCGCGAACGATCTGACCGTTGCCGCGCACCGGCCCGTCGAGGCGTTGAAGGTTGCAGTTGATGACGAAGGTCAGATTGTCCAGGCGCTCGCGCGCGGCCAGCGACAGGCCGGCGATCGATTCCGGTTCATCCATCTCGCCATCGCCGAAGACGCCCCAGACGCGGCGCCCCCGCGTGTCCGCGAGCCCGCGATGCTGAAGATAACGCATGAACCTGGCTTGATAGACGGCCGTGATCGGTCCGATGCCCATGGAGCCGGTCGGAGTCTGCCAGAAATCCGGCATCAGCCAGGGATGCGGATAGGAGCTCAAGCCGGGAGCGCCGATCTCCTGTCGGTAGCGGTTGAGTTGATCCTCGGAGAGCCGCCCTTCGAGGAAAGCGCGCGCATAGACTCCCGGCGCGGAATGAGGCTGGAAGAACACGAGATCGCCGTCGCCCCGACCCGTGTCGGCGCGAAAGAAATGATTGAAGCCGGTCTCGAAGATCTCCGCCGCCGACGCATAGCTCGCGATGTGGCCGCCGAGTTCGCCGTAGGCCCTGTTGGCGCGCGCGACCATGGCCAGCGCGTTCCAGCGGATGATCGCTGTGATGCGCTCCTCCATCGCGAGGTCGCCGGGAAACGGCGGTTGGCTCTCGAGCGGAATCGAGTTTCGATAAAGCGAGAAGGGGGGCGTTTCGGCGACGACGCCGAGGTCCCTCGCCTTTCGGTCCAGCGCGGAGAGGAGCCATTCCGCGCGTCGAGCCCCCGACGCCCGAACAACCGACTCGAACGCGTCGAGCCATTCGGCCGTCTCGTCCGGATCTGCATCCAAAGGGTCCGCAGGCTCCGGACGCGCCAGTTTCATGAGCATGAGACAGTTCCTTGCGCTTGCTTCGCGCCCGAGCCGGTGAAGGGCGAGACGGCCTCGCCGACCGAAAGTCTAGCCGCCGCGGGCGCCCGACGAGGACGGCGACATCCGCGTCACGCTTCGGTGTCGACGCCGTATGCGGACGCGGAGCGGCGCATGGGCTCGTTCGCCCCCTCCTTGCCCCAGCCCATTGCGACGACAGCGAGCGCTCCGACCAGGGGAAAGACGCCGAACGCCAGGAATATCTCCGAGCCCCGCCAAGCGAGTCCGACCAGCAAGGACGCCAGCAGCGGCGCTGCGACCTGTCCCAGACGGCCGGCGCCCATCGCCCATCCCACCCCCGACGAACGCATCGCCGTCGGATAGGCGACCGCCGCCAGCGCGATCGAGCCGGAGGCTGCGACGCCGACAAACACGCCGACGAAAATCGCCGCAACGGAGACGAAAAAGATCGATCCCGCCGCGAAGCCGAGCGTTCCCGTCGCCAAAGCCCCGAGAACGAAGGCCGGCCCAAGGACATTCGTGAAGCCGAAACGCTCCATCAAACGCCCCGCGCTCGCAACCCCGAGGAGAGCGCCGAATCCGTGGAACCCGAGGACGAGCGCGGCTTGCGACGAGCCGAGTCCGGACTCGTTCAGGAGCAGGGGCGTCCAGACGACGACGATGGCGAGCACAGCGAAGGCGGTAAAGAAGCAGATCCACATGAGCGCCGTCGCGGCGCCGCGCCCTTCGGCAAACAGACGCGCGACCGAGACGCCGCGCACGTGCAGCTCGTCCGCCACGATGCGCGCGCCAGGAGGCGCGGCGGGAACAAGTCTCGCCACGATGCGGCGCAGTTCGGCCGTGTCGCGACCCGTCGCGAGCAGGAAACGCGCCGACTCCGGCAACCACAGGAGCAAGGCCGCCGCGACCAGCAACGGCAAGACGCCGCCGATCACGAACATGGCGCGCCATCCGAGCGAAGCGATGACGACCGCATTGACGAAGCCGCCGAGCATCCCGCCCAGAGGAAAGGCCGCCCAGATCAGGCTTGCGACCGTGGCGCGCCGACGTCTGGGCGCATATTCCGTGGCGAGCGAGATGAAGCATGGCGTCGCGCCGCCGAGCCCGATCCCTGCGAGGAAGCGAATGGCGATCAGACCCGTGTAGGAGTCGGCATAGGCGGTCGCGAGCGTGAACAGGCTGAACAGCGCGGTGGCGACGATCAGCATTCGCTTGCGGCCAAATCGGTCGCCGAGCGGCCCGAAGGTCAGCGCCCCGAGCATCGCTCCAAGCAGCGAGGCCGAAAAAACCGGACCGAGCGACCCGCGCGACAGATTCAAACCGCGCGCGATGATCGGCGCCGCAATTGCGATCGACTGGGAATCGATCCCGTCGAAAAGACCGACCAGGGCGCACAGCGCGATCGCTCTGAGCTGAAAGACTCCGAAACCGCCTTCGTCGATCGCCCGACTGATGTTTATCGTTTTGGCGGGTGAGACCGTCATGCCGCCGCCCCCGCACGCTCTCGGATGCGGATCGCGGCCTCGACCGGTCCAGCAAAGTTCCCCGTTACGCGCGCGAGCAGTTCGTCGGGGCGCTCGGGAATCGCCGCTCCGCGCCAGGCGACATGCTGATCGGGACGGATCAGCGCGAACCGCGCCTGATACCGGTCCTCGAGCCGCGAGTCCGAAGGCGCCACGATCCGGATCGGAACGCCGAGCGCGCTCGCCGCCACAGCGAGAGCCTGTCCATCCCGCGCATCGCCCGCGGTGACGAGAAGGGTAAAGTCCGGTCCGAAATGATCGTAGAGCGATGAGCCGTCGCGCAACCAAAGGTGCGGCGCGAGGCATCCGGGATGGGCCGACGGCGTATAGAGCATGAAATGGTCCGTCGGGGGCTCGCTTCCGTCCGGCACGATGACGGGCGAGGCCGCGTAACGTGCGCCGAGGACGACTCCGAGCGTCTTGAACTCACGGATCTTGGTCGCCTCGATCAAGTCGCCGACCTCGCGGCGCGTCGCCTCTCCAACGAGCCCGGGGTCTTCGAGACCCGGCCGGACGAGTTGGTTGCCGACCGCGCTGTAGTTGATCACCGCCTCGGCGATCGTGCGCTGGTGGATGGGCCGGCGCTCGGCCTCGTAGCTCGACAGCAGATTGGGGCCGCCCCATCCGGAGAGCGTCGCTGCGATCTTCCAACCGAGATCGACCGCATCCCCGACGCCCATGTTCATGCCGAATCCGCCAAACGGCGGATGCAAGTGGCAGGCGTCCCCGGCGAGGTAGATCCGGCGCGACCCGTATCGATCGGCCACGAGGCGATGCGCGACCCACGGGTCCGTCGCGACAACCTCGACTTCGAGATCGGCGAGCCCCGTCCCGCGGCGGATCAGATCGACCGGGTCGACGGTCGCCGGATCGACATCGTCACGGAGCTTGGTCACTCCAAAGCTCCAGAGCCCCGTCGCGTCCATTGGCCCGAGGATCGCGGGGACATCTTCGTTGACCATCCAATACATGATCGCCGGCCCGTGGGCGTGGCGCTTGGCCAGATCCGGGGAGCGGAAGATCACGTTGAAGTTTCTCGAGAACGCGCCTTCGCCGACCATCGTCGCGCCGATCGCTTCGCGAACGGCGCTCCGGGCGCCGTCGGCGCCGATCAGGTATGCGCTCTCGATTCTTCGCGCGAGATCGCTCGAATTGTCTCTGACTTCGGCGACGACGCTATGATCCCGCTCGGAGATCCCGACGAGCTCGGTATTGAAGGCGATCGTCACGCCCGGCAGCGAAACCGCGTGCCGACGCAGCACCTCCTCGAGCACGTATTGCGGGACCCATTGCGCCGCTTCCGAATAGAGATTGTTCGGGGCGGGATTGCAGTCGAGCGCGTTTTCGAATCGCGCCAGAAGCGGACCGTTCATGCGGGTCGCGAAGACGATGTCCGACGGATAGTCCGGCGCCATTGTCGAGGCGGCGCGCAGCGCGTCGGCGATCCCCCAGCGCCTGAGATGCTCCCGCGTCCGGACGTTGGTGGTCTTCGCCCGCGGCGAACGGCCGACACGCTCGTGGCGTTCGACGACAAGGCAGCGTATGCCGCGACGCCCGAGCTCGATGGCGGCGGCGAGGCCCACCGGACCCGCGCCGCAGATCAGAACGTCGACCTGCTCAGCGGTCATGATCGAACTCCGGTCCGCGCTTGGTCACGAGGACGGGCGGCGCTCCGTCTGCGGCTCGCGACAGACGTTCGCGGCTCTGCCGCATCGACCCCAAGGCGCTCATGCTCTCCTCCCGGCGACAGGCCGCTCCCCGACGCCAGGCGGCCGAGATTCGGTTGCCTGAGCAAGGACTTCCTGTTGAGTCGATTAGCCAACCGGTCTGAACGGGCAAAGATGATAAATTCGCGCCATCGATCCCGCTCGCGTATCGCTCGCTCCTCCGGGAGCGCGGATCGCCATGGTCTTCGCGAACAGCGAAGGCGTGACGGCGAGGCGCGCAGACCAAGCCGCCGTTGAAATGGGCTCTTTCCGGGCCTGGCGGTCTCTCCCCGATCGCCGTGCAAACGGCGGACCCGTCACGGTCGCTGCACCGTGTTCATCGGCGTGCGGCCGATCTCATCGCACGAGCGTCCTGTCGCGCCGGCCTTCGCGCCGGCTATGCCCCAGGCTCGTCCATGCCGGATTCGGTCCCGGGATCGGTGCGGCGCCCGGCCGGGACGTTCGTCCTGGCGACCATCGTTCCGATGACCGGCCTGACGCTCGCGTTCGGCGAAAGCGACATCGCCACGAGCGCTTCAGTAGGCGGACCAGCCGCGATCGACGAACACGGTGGTCCCCATGATCGATCTGGCGCCGGGCGAGGCCAGGAAGACGGCCGTTCCCGTGATCTCGTCGGGCCGCATCCAGGCGCCCTTTCCGCCAAAGCGCTCGTCGGCGCGACGCATGAACTCCTCGTTGGTCGCGCGGTATTCCTCGTTCAGGGGTGTTTCGAACCAGCCCGGCGCGATGCTGTTGACGCGGATGTTGCGGTCGCGCAGTTCGAGCGCCAAGGTCTTGGTGAGCAGCGAGACAGCCCCCTTGGTCGCACAATAGATCGCCGAGCCGGGAAAGCCCGTATTGCCGAAGATCGAGCCGATGTTGATGATGACGCCTTCGCCGGCGCGGAGAAAATCCGGCAGCACGGCCTGGCACAGAAAAAACACGCCCTTTATGTTGACGTCGAGCATCTGCTCGACCGTACGTTCCTCGGTCTCTCCCAGGGGCGTCATCAGATAGGAACCGGCATTGTTCACCAGGATGTCGATGTCGCCGAGACGGCTACGCGTTTCGGCGACCGCGCGGTCGATCTGCGCGACGCTGCCAATGTCGCAAGCGACCGCGATCGCTTCGCCGCCATCCTGAACGATCTCGTCCACCACGCGTTTCGCCTTTTCGGCGCTGCGGTTGAGGATCGCGACCCTGGCGCCTTCGCGGGCGTAGCCCTTGGCGATCGCTTCGCCGATTCCCTGCGACCCGCCCGTGACAATCGCAACCTTGCCTTCGAGTTGCTTTTTCATGGTTCCAGCTCCCCACCCGTCAAGGGCGCGTGTAGACGGTCTTCAACGCGGTGTAGAATTCGCGCGCGTGGCTGCCTTGCTCGCGCGGCCCATACGACGAGCCTTTCCGGCCGCCGAACGGGACGTGGTAGTCGACGCCGGCGGTCGGCACGTTGACCATCACCATCCCGGCCTGCGATCGGCGCTTGAAGTCGGAGGCGGTCTTCAGCGAAGTGGTGCAGATGCCGGACGCCAGGCCGAACTCGGTGTCGTTGGCGACCGCCGCGGCCTCTTCATAGTCGCGCACGCGGATGACCGACGCCACGGGGCCGAAGATTTCCTCGCGGTTGATGCGCATGGCGTTGGCGCTGTCCACGAAGAGCGCGGGCGACAGAAAGTAGCCGCTGGTGTCGCGTTTCACGGTCTCGCCGCCGGCCACGAGCCTCGCGCCTTCCCTTTTTCCGATGTCGATATAGTCGAGGTCCTGGCGCAGCTGCGCCTCGCTCGCCACGGGCCCGATATCGGTATCGGACTTCAGGGCGTCGCCGACCTTCAAGTTGGCCATGACCTCGACCATTCGCGTGACGAAGCGGTCGTGGATCGCATCCTCGACGATCAGGCGGCTCGATGCGGTGCAGCGCTGTCCGGTCGAGAAGAACGAACCGTTGACGGCCACGTTGACAGCGACTTCCAGATCGGCGTCGGCGGCGATGATGAGCGGATTTTTGCCTCCGAGTTCGAGTTGGACCTTCTTTCCGCGCTCCATGCACGCGACGCCGATGCGCCGACCCGTCGCGACCGATCCGGTGAAGCTCACCGCCTTGACGCGGCGCGAATCGACGATGGCGGCGCCGACGACCGACCCCTTCCCCATGACGAGATTGAACACGCCGGCCGGAACGCCGGCGCGGACAAGGATGTCGGTCAGCAGCCAGGCGCTGCCGGGCACGAGGTCCGCCGGTTTGAACACGACGGTGTTGCCGAAGGCCAGCGCCGGGGCGATCTTCCAGGCGGGAATGGCGATGGGAAAGTTCCAGGGCGTGATGACGCCGACAACGCCTTCGGCCTCGCGCAGGATTTCGACCTCGATTCCGGCACGCACCGAGTCGAGACGCTCGCCGTTCATGCGAAGCGCCTCGCCGGCGAAATACTTGAAGATGCGGCCGGCTCGGATCACTTCGCCGACGCCTTCAGGCAGCGTCTTGCCCTCTTCGCGCGACAGGATGCGGCCAAGCTCATCCTGGCGAGCGAGAATCTCCGCGCCGACGCGGTCGAGAATATCGGAGCGGAATTCCGGCGAAGCGCGCGACCAGGCCGGAAACGCCGCGGCTGCGGCTTCAACGGCGCGCTCGACGTCCTCCTTATTCGCCGATGCATATTCACCGACGACATCACGCGTGTCGCTCGGATTGAGGTTCACGCTGGCGCCGCCGCCTTGCGACCATTCTCCAGCGATCCAGTTGCGGTTCAGCATGATCCGTCTCCGAATTCTAGGACGCGAGGGTGTGCAGCGCGGGCATCGCGTCGGCGAGGGCGGTCACGTAGCGATCGACGCCCTCGTCGATTTCCGCCCGGGTGATCGACAGCGGCGGCGAAAACGAATTGACGTCGATGAAGGGAAGCGCGCGCGTCAGCACGCCGCGCTCCAGCGCATGCCTGGCGACCAGACGATGCGGACCGAGGCCGGCGGAAAACGCGCGCCGCGAACCTCGGTCGGCGACGAACTCGACGCCGATCATCAGGCCAACGCCGCGAACGTCGCCGATATAGGGATTTTCGGCCAGACGCGCCTGCAACTGCCGCAGCATGTAAGGTCCGTTCTCAGCCGTCTTGGCGACCAGATCGTCCCGTTCGACAATGTCGAGATTGGCCATTGCGACGGCGCTTCCGACCGGATGGCCGGAATAGGTGAAACCGTGCATGACCGCGCCCATGCGCGGCGAGGCCTCTTCCAGGACACGCCAGACGCGCTGCGACACCGCGGTTGCGGAGACCGGGAAATAGGCGCTGGTGATGCCCTTCGCCATGGTGATGATGTCGGGCTTCAGCCCGTAGGCGCCGGATCCGAACCACTGCCCCGTGCGGCCGAAGCCCGTGATCACCTCGTCGGCGATCAACAGAATGTCGTGCTTGTCGAGCAGCGCCTGCACCTTGGCGAAGTAGTCGGCCGGCGGCAGGAGCACGCCGCCGGTTCCCATCACCGGCTCTGCGATGAATGCGGCGATCGTCTCGGGCCCCTCGCGCTCGATCATGGCTGCGAGGTCGGCGACGATGCGGTCGGAGAACGCCGCCTCGCTCTCGCCGTCCTCGCCAAAGCGATAGTAGTGCGGACACGCCGTGTGCAAGACGCCCTCGATCGGCATGTCGAACGCGGTGTGATAGGCGGAAATGCCGGTCAGGCTGCCGCTGGCGTAAGTCACGCCGTGATAGCCGCCGAGACGCGAGATGACCTTCTTCTTCTGCGGCCGCCCGAGCAAATTGTTATAGTAGCGAATCAGCTTGTAGGCGCTGTCGTTGGCGTCGGAGCCCGACGAGCCGAAGAAGACGCGGGCCAGATGGCCGGCGCCCGCCCGCTCGCGCAGCAGCGACAAAATGCGGTCGGCGAGACAGATGGTCGCTTCGTTCGAGGCGCCGCCGAAGGTGTGGTAGTAGCTGAGGTTGCGCATCGCGGCCGCGGCGGCGTCGGCGATCTCGGGGCGGCCGTAGCCGACGTTGACACACCAGAGGCCGGCGCCGAGATCGATGAGGTCGCGACCGTGATGGTCACGCATGCGCACGCCG
This sequence comes from Roseiarcus fermentans, assembly GCF_003315135.1. Classification (GTDB taxonomy): domain Bacteria; phylum Pseudomonadota; class Alphaproteobacteria; order Rhizobiales; family Beijerinckiaceae; genus Roseiarcus; species Roseiarcus fermentans. The sequence continues at coordinate 67,298 of NZ_QNRK01000016.1, read as the reverse complement.
CCCGCCTTTGCGTAGATGAGAGGTCCGTTCTTCTGGACGTCTGCGATCGAGGTGACGGGATGGAACAGGCTGAGCTTGTCCAGCTCCTCGAGCGAGAAGTTGGCGGATGGAGATACGGAAACGGTCATCGAAGGGAATCCTGTGAAAGCGCACGGGCGCCGATCGCACCGGATGGGCTTGCCCGCGCCATGATTTTTCGCCGCATCGCCTCGGCGGCGCTCTGCGGTGTGGTCACGATCGGCGGCCCTGCATGGCGCTCGATCTCTCCCCGCGCCCGGGCGAGGGAAAACTGCCCGAGAATGATCGCATCGACATCGGCGAGCTTGCGCGCGGCGGCGGCGACGAGGCGATCGTGCGTCGCGCCATCGCCCTGCTTGAGCGCCGCGAGCGCGCCATCGACCAGCAACGAGCGGACCGTCAGGGTCTGGCCCCGTTCCGCCGCCATGGCGCCGAGTTCGTCCTCGAGCGACTCGAGCGAAGGGCCGAAGGAGACGATGAGGCCGAGACGCGAGCCCGCCTCCAGGGCTTGTTCGAAGGCCGATTCATTGGGTCGCAGCACCGGGACGTCGGTCGCGGCCTTCACCGCGTCGATGGCCGGACCAAACGCCGAACAGGTGAAAAGAATGCCGGACGTCCTGCCGCCGTGACCTTCGCTCGCCATGGCGTAGTCGGCGAGCGTGCGGAAGCGCTCGATCATCGCCTGATCCAGCAGGCCGCGTTCGGCGCGGTCGACTGCGAGCGAGGTGTCGAGCAAGTCGAAGCAGTACGCCTCCGGCCAGGCGGTCGCGAAAGCGGCGCGCGCCGGCGCGACGGACTCCTCCAGCGCATGGATCAGGGCGATGCGGGCCTGCGGCTCAGCCTGCCGCATCCTCGCCTCCGCGTCTGGCCGCAAGGACTCGGATCAGCGCCGCGTCGCGCTGCGCTTCCAATTCCCGTATCGAACGACCCTTCGCTTCCGCCCGAACGCCCTCGACGAGGCGGGCGCAGACCTCGGGCGTGAGCCGCGGATTGCCGAGTGTCGCCCAGCGGCGCTCCTGGCTGGGACCGAGATGGCGCAGATAATGCTCGATGCCGCCGGCTCCGCCGCCCAGATGGTAGGCCATATGCGCGCCCAGCACCGACCAGCGCAGGCCCGGGCCGTGCACCAGCGCAGCATCGACCGACGCCACGTCGGCGATGCCCTCGGCGACGATGTTGACCGCCTCGCGCCACAACGCCGACGCCAGACGGTTGGCGATGTGGCCGGCGGCGTCGCGCGTCAGCAGCACGGTTTCGCGGCCCAGCGCCTGGTAGAAACGCGCAGCCTCCGCTCCCATCTCGGGCGTGTGCGCATAGATCTCGACCAGCGGCATGAGATGCGGCGGATTGAAGGGATGCGCCGTGATGAAGCGGTTCTTGTGACGCAGGTTTGGCGACAGCTCCGACCATGTCAGCGAGGATGTGCTGCTGGCGATCACAGTCGTCGCCGCCGTCGCCGCTTCGATGCGGTCGTAGAGCTCCATCTTCAGGGGCGCCGATTCCGGCGCATTCTCCTGGACCCAATCGGCGTGGCGAACCGCATCCGCGACGTCGGCGACGACCTCTACCGCGCCCTCGCCGGCTTCCAGACCAGGCTGCGCCTCGCGCGCTTGCGCGCGCGCCGCGCCGACGCGCTTCACAAAGCCGTCAAGCGCCTTGTGCGAGGGATCCCAGGCCAGGACGTCATGACCGTAGGCGGTCATCAGCCCCGCCCAGCTTTCGCCGATCAATCCGCAGCCGATGACTGCGACGAGTCCCCGGCGGCTGTTCATGGCTCGTCACCCGCGGCCGCATCGTCTCCTGTCTGAGGCTCGTCGCCTGCAAACTCGGCGCGCTCGAGGAGGAAGGCCATGCCGGCCAGGATGTCGCGCGATATCGCCGCAGCCGCCTCGGCAGACTCATTCCTCTCCAGCGCGGCGATCGCCTCGTCGTGGAAGTTGGCTTTTGTCATCTGATTCAGATCAGTGTTCAGATGACGGAGGAAAGGACCCGACTGCAGCCAAAGCAGTTCGATGTGCGTCAACAACGTCCGCGATGGGCTATAGCGATAGATTGTGAACTTCAGACGTTGATTGAAGTCGAGATACTCATGGATGTCATTCCTTTCGATCGCCGAGCGGAGACCCGCGGCGCATTCGCGCAACTCGCCGAAGCCAGGCTCGTCGATGCGCCCGCACGCTTCGGCCGTGGCTCTCCCTTCCAGCAGCGCGCGCAGTTCCATGACTTCCCGGAATTTGCGCTTGCTGATCAGCGGCACCGAGAACGTGCCGTTGGGGTTTTGCACCAGGCCGCCTTCAGCCAGCAGACGGCCGAGCGCGGCGCGCACCGGCATATCGCTGGTGCCGAGCGCGGCGGCGAGCTTGCGCGAGCTCACCTTCTGCCCGGGCTCGAACCCCCCACGCATCAACACCTTGGTGATCTGTTCGTAAACCTTGTCGTGCATGGACTGAAAGTCGATGCGAACCAACGGCAGGCTTTTCTTTGGCCGGGTGTTCGAATCCATTCTCTTCTCCTCACCGGCATCGTGTCGAAATGACCATGCCGGCGCTCGACAATTCACGAAGCCGCCGCGAGACGAAGTTGCGCAGTGGCTTCGACATCGACGCTTCCGGCTTCCGTCAAGGCCACACGATAGACGTCCAATGCGCGCCGCCGCGAGACCCAGCCGTCCATGACGTCCTGGCTGACCCGCGCCGGATCGCGGGTGTCGGGGGCGCCGTAGCCGCCGCCGCCGCAGCAGATCGATACGATCGTCTCGCCACTGGCCAGACGGACAGTCGTGGCCGCCTCGAGACGTTCCAGGGTTTCATCCGGGCGTCGACGGAACTGGTCCGATCCGCCGCCGTCGCCCCCGCCGCGAACGCCGTGGGGCGGATTGATGTGGCCGTCGCTGACATAGGAGACCTCGATCTCTCCCTCCAGCGGGCCGAACTCGACTCTCAGGCTCGGCGCGCCGATGTGCCAGCCCGCGCCCTCCGTGTCGCGGATGATGCGCCGGTCGCGAACGATGATCGGCTGGTACAGTTCGTCCAGCTCGATGCTGTCGATGAAGCACATCCCGCCGTTGCCGACATGCAAATAGGTCAACCAGCAATCCTCCAGCGGCGTCGCGCCGCCGGTCGTGCAGCCGAGGAAGATCTGGTTGACGAATGGCTGCAGGGTGCGGGGGTCCACTCCCGACACGACCGCCGAGGACGGGGGCAGGAACGCGCCGAATTCGGCGGTTCCAAACCCGTCGCCCAATTGGGCCAGGCTCACCGCCACGGCGTGGGTAAGACGGTCCGCCACGTTCGTGGTCGAGACCGAGCAGCTGGTGGGATGACGCGGAATTCCGGCGATCGCCCCTTCCCGCAGCAGGATATCGACGCGGCGAAAACTGCCGGCGTTGCGGGGAATATCGCCGCCGATGCCGTTGAAGACGGCGATCAGAGCCGCCGAGCGGGTGCAGGCTTCGCTGAGGTTCAGGCCACAAGGCAAGGCGTCGATGTTGTCACGAAGATCGATCTCGATGCGTCCTTCGCGCGGCCGCGCCGTGACCGTCGCAACGACAGGCACGCCCTCCGGCGGCGTTCCCGGGATCGGATCATGTGTGCTCGACGCGGAGGCCGTGCCGCCGGGGACCATGGCCAGGCGCGCGGCCATCCGTTTCTCGCTGTAGTCGAACCATTGGCCGCAGAACGCCTCCAGCCGGTCCCAGCCGATTTCCGCTCCCAGGCTCAGCACTTCACGCTCGCCGATGCGGGCCGAGCCGATCATGGCCAGAAAGTCGCCTTTCCATTGCTCCGGCACACGAATGCGCATCTCGCACATGCGCACAATATCCTGATTGGTAGCGTAATTCTCTTGCACTCTGACGGCTGGAAAGATCAGCGCGCCCTCGGCGTATACGTCGCGCGCGCTGCCCATATAGGTGGTCGGCATGGCGTTGCCGCAGTCCGCCTGGTGCGCTTTGGTCAACACGGTATACCGATGCACGCCGAGGTCATCGACGACGGGGATGAGGATGACGTGATCGGCGGCATGAGAGCTGCCGTGGTAGGGCGAATTGTGCAGGAAGGCGTCGCCGCGCTTCAGGACGGGATGAAAGTCCATCATCGTGCGCGCCATCATGTCGGGGCCGACGAGAACATGGATCGGAAGGCTATCGGCCGTGGCCAGCAGTTCGCAGCCGGCGGTGACGATACAGCACGAAAAATCGCGGGCGCGGTTGAGAACGCCCGACCGGCCGGTGCGGTAGAGGGTGTTGGTCATCTTGCGCGCAATCCCCTCGAACCGATTGATGAGGATCGCCATCTCTGCGCCGTTGAGCGTCGGTTCAGACATTGTACGATCCTCCAACGGATTGGGTCTCTTTGGTTCCCTCGACGCGCGGCGTGACGACGAGGTTGCCTTCCGCGCTGCGAGAAAAGGCGGCGCCCGGATTGATCACGATCGACGTGAATTGGGATTCGACGATGGCCGGACCGCGCAACGCCTTGCCGATCGGCAGGGCCGAAAACCCGTGAATGGGTACGTCCGACCAACCCGTCGAGGCAAAATAGACCTGGCGTTTCGTCGACGCGGCGTCGGCGTCGTCGGTTTCGGCGAGCCGCAGTTTGGCGGTCTTGGCGACGCCGCAGCTGACCTGGGCGCGCCAGGCGATGGCCTCGACCATCGAGGCGGGATCGTGGAAGGCGAAGATGCGCTCGTGCTCGCGGTGGAAGGCCTGGCGCAGATTTTCTGACGCGTCCGCCCCGGACAACGCTTCCGGTTCGATTGCGACGTCGATCTCCCAGACCTGATGCGCGTAGCGGGCCTCGACGAAAAAATCGATCCGGCTCTGGGAAGCATCCGCGCCGGCGGCTTCCGCGAACCGGTCAGCCTCTCTGCGCAAATCGACGAGTTTCGCCGCAACCCCGGACCTGTCGAACGCGCGGGTATTGGTGACGAACAGGCGCCGGAAGCTGCGCCCGACATCCGAAATGACCGCGCCCGCCGCCGACAGTCCGGCGCCGACCTCCGGCACGATCAGCGTCGGGCAGCCCATGCGGGTGGCGATCGCCACCGCATTGAGGCCGGCGGCGCCGCCCCCGCCGACAATGCTCGCAGCCTTCGGATCGATGCCCTGATTGACCGTGATGTCGGCGATCGCCTGCACCATATTTTCCGTCCAGACGTCGATCATGGCGACCGCCGCGGCCTCGACAGACAGGTTCAGCGGATCGGCCACCTTGTCCTTGACCACCTGCCGCGCGCGCGCGACGTCGAGCTTGATGCGGCCGCCGAGGAAGAAACCGGCGTCGATGTAGCCCAGGGCCAGAGCGGCGTCGGTCACCGTCGCCTCTGCGCCGCCGGCGCCATAGCAAGCGGGGCCCGGAACCGACCCGGCGCTCTGCGGACCGATATGGAGCACGCCCCCGTCATCGACCCAGGCGACGCTGCCGCCGCCGGCGCCGATGCTCTTCACGTCGATCGAGGGGAAGCCGGTCAAGTCGCTCTGGTAGGGCCGGCCGAGCCAGGTTTCATGCGTGAACGGGATACGGCCCTCGCGCACGAGCGAGACGTCGAAGGTGGTGCCGCCGGTGTCGAAGATGATCGAGTCCTTGAGCTCGGACTCCGCGCCGGAGATGTAGGCCCCGGCGATCGGCGCCATGGAAGGCCCAGAATTCAGCGCCAGGATCGGCGAACGGCGGATCTCTTCGGCGTCGACCATGCTGCCTTGCGATGTCAGCACCAGGACCTGACCCTTGAAGCCGGCCTCGCGCATCGAGGTGGTCAGGCCGCCGATGTAGCGCTCCATCAACGGCTTCAGCGAGGCGTCGATCGAAGAGGCGATGGCGCGGCGGTATTCGCGCAACGACGGATTCAGTCGGTGGGAGAGCGTCACCGCCACGTTCGGCAAATGCTGAGCCAGAAGCTCTCCGACGCGCTCCTCATGGGCCGGGTTGGTCACCGACCACAGCAGACAAACGGCGACGGCCTCGATTCTCGCGTCTTTCAGTTGCTCGATGATGTCGAGCAGAGCTGCCTCGTCCAGCGCCTCGTGCTCCCGGCCCGACGCAACGATGCGACCCGGCACTTCGAACGTCAGCGCGCGCGGTATGAAGGCGCGCGGATAGCGCACCGCGTGATTGAAAGGCTGCTCGCGCCCGCCTTCGCGCAGCAGCAGGATGTCGGGATGTCCCTGGGTGACCAGCAGCGCCGTCTTGGCGACGCGCTTCGTCACGATGGCGTTGATGGCGTGCGTCGTGCCGTGGATGAACTGGCTGCCCGACGCCAGCAGCGTCGCCCGGTCCATGCCGAACGCTTTCGCCGCAACCGAGAAGGCGCCGAGCACGCCCTCGACCGGATTGCTCGGCACGGTGGGCGATTTGAACAAATGCAGACTCCCGTCGTCCTCGATGATGAGGTCGGTGAAGGTGCCGCCGGTGTCCGTCGCGAAACGCATCGAAGTTCCTTGCCGAATAGCGCCCACCGACAAAGCCCGGCGGTCCTCAGGGTCGTGACGGCAGGCTAGCCCTTTCCGTCGCGGTGTCAATAAAATTCGCGATCTGCGATCGCGCTTTTCCCTGAAGCCCGCCCCTCTGCCTGGAGTCGCCCGATATCGTCAGCCCGTCAGGCGCCATCCCCTCGAGGACCTGTCTCGAGTCGGCCCGGCACGCCGCCCGCCCGTTTTTTGACCGGCGGCGCCAGCCGTGTCGGCTCGCGGAGGCGAGAGGCCGCGTCGGCGGATCGCCTCGCCCCGGTCATCCGAAAGCGTCTGCGGCCCACTTGCCAACGGAACCCGTCCATGCAAAAGTGCGATCGCAGACCGCAGATCGTAACACGAATGTCAGAGAATGCTGGAAAAAAATCGGCGATTGCGGCGCGCGACCGCTCCCGCGGCGATACCAACTCAACGAAACCCGATGCAGGTGGGAGCGCGGCAGTAGCGACGCAATCGAATCGACTTCTGACAACAGATCGCGCCGGGATGAGCGTCACGGGGTTATGAGATCGAGTCGAATGAAGCTCTTAACAACACGGCGAGCGCGTCTTTGTTTGCGCTGACCGGTTGAAGGCCAATCAACAAACGCGTGCTAATCATGAGGAGAGAGTGGCCATGCGATCTTTGAATTTGCATTCGATGTTATTGGGCATCGCCGGCATCGTGCTGGCGAGTCCGACTCTCGCCGCAGACGACGAGGTTCTGATCGGAGCCCCGACGTCCTTCAGTGGTTGGATGGCCGCATTCGATACCTCGCCGACGCGCGCGGCGGAGATCGCAGTCGACGATATCAACGCCAAGGGAGGGCTGCTCGGCAAGAAGGTCCGACTGGTTCATATCGACACGAAGACCGATCCGGCGGAAACGTCGAAAGCCGCGCAGGCGCTGGTCAGACAGGGCGCCAAGATGATCATGACCGCATGCGACTTCGACAGCGGCGCGCCGGCCGCGCTGGTCGCGCAGGCCGCGTCGGTCATTGCGATCAGTTCGTGCGGCGCCGACATGAAATACGGCAATATGACGATCGGCAACGACGTGTTCACCATGGCGACCGACGCGGAAGCGACCGGCCGGACGATCGCGGATTGGGGCGCCAAGAAAAAGGGCTGGAAGACGGCCTACGTTCTCACCGACACGTTCATCGAATACGACAAGTCACTCTGCCGTGGCTTCCTCTCTCGTTGGAAGGAGCTCAATGGCGACCAATCCATCGTGCTCGAGGACAGCTTCAAGAACGCCGACGTGTCGGTGGCGTCGCAAATCTCGCGCTACAAGGACCTCGGCAAGCCGGCGGACGCGATGATCATCTGCAGCGTTCCGCCGGGGCTGGCGAGCGCGATCCGTCAGTTTCGCTCGGCAGGAGTCGAGATTCCCATTCTCGAGGGCACCGGCGGCGACGGCAGCGCATGGCATTCCGCCGTTCCGGGATTGAGCAACTTCTACTATCTGAACTATTCGGCCGACGCCGGCGTCACCGAACCGCGCCCCGACGCCGAAGCGTTCTTCAAAGCCTACGAAAAGAAATACAACGAACGACCCGGTTCCGGCCAGGGGATCACCGGTTACAGCGTGGTCCAGGCCTGGGCGAAAGCCGTGGAACGGGCGGGCAGCTTCGATACGGACAAGGTGCGGGGCGAGATGGAGAAATTTACCGACGAGCCTCTGCTTGCGGGCTTGACGACATTCACGCCCAAACTCCACACCAACGTGAACCGGCCGATGCTCATCATTTCGGTCATGGATTCAAAGCCTGTGCCGCTCGGATATTACGACATCCGCAAGGGCGACTTCGTCACCTGGTGGTGAGCAGCCCCGGCCCGGCGTCGGCCCCGACGCCGGGCCTTTCACCACCCTCCTTCGAGTCCCCTATGTCCGAATTGAACACAGAAGCGATCTCCGTTCAGTTTCAGGGTCTGCGCGCGCTCGATTCGGTCGATCTCTCCCTCAAGGAGGGCGAGATTCTCGGTCTCCTTGGGCCGAACGGCGCGGGCAAGACAACCCTGGTCAACGTTATCAGCGGTTTTCAACGCCCCACTGAGGGAACGGTGCGCGTGGATGGAAAGTCGGTCGGCGGCCTCACTCCCGATGCGCTTGCGCGCTGTGGGGTCGCGCGAACGTTTCAGTCGGTGCGCCTCTTCCGCAGATTGAGCGTCCTGGAGAATGTCGAAATTTCCGCGCTCTGCCATGCGAAGAGCCGAAACGAGGCGCGATCGACCGCACGCCGCGCGCTCGAGTTTGTTGGCCTGGGCCCGGTGGCGCGCCGCCTTGCGGGCGAACTGCCCTACGCCGACGAGCGGCGCGTCGGCATTGCGCGCGCCCTTGCGCTGAGACCCCGCTTTCTCCTCCTCGATGAACCTGCGGCTGGCATGACCGATTCCGAGTGCCGCGACCTGGTGGAGATCGTTCGTCAGCTCCCGCAAAGTTTCGGCTGCGCGGTTTTGCTGATCGAGCACAACATCGGCCTCGTCATGGAGGTCTGCAATCGGCTTCATGTGCTGAATGGCGGCCGCACCCTCGCCGACGGTCCCGTTGAGACCGTGCGCAACAATCCGGACGTGATCGCTGCGTATTTGGGAGGCGCTTGAGATGTTGCTCAGCGTAGACTCCCTGCAGGTTCGATATGGCAAGGCGCCCGCCATCCATGAATTGTCCCTTTGCGTATCCGCCGGGGAGATCGTGTGTCTCGTCGGACCGAACGGCGCCGGCAAATCGACCTGCATGCTCGCGATCGCCGGCGTCGTCGAACCCGCGCATGGCGACATTCAATTCGAAGGGCGATCCATTCGCGGGCTTCCGCCGGAGACGATTGCGCGCGCGGGGATCAGTCTCGTTCCGGAAGGTCGGCGGATCTTCGGCCGACTGACGGTCCGCGAGAACCTGGTGGTGGCCAGCGGCGCGCAAGGCGGCGTGGGACAGGCCAAGGCTCAGTTCGATCGCGTGCTCGCGCTCTTCCCAGTGCTGCAAGAACGCTACAATGGCTATGCTGGGCAACTCTCCGGCGGCGAGCAACAGCAACTTGCGATCGCTCGCGCCCTCATTTGCAAGCCAAAACTGTTGCTGGTGGACGAACCATCCCTGGGGCTGGCTCCATTGTTCGCCGACCGCGTGTTCCAGACTCTCAGAAGCTTGCGGGAGGATGGAACAACGCTTCTCGTCGTCGAACAGAGCGCTCGGCGCGCCCTCGCCTTAGCCGACCGCACCTATCTTCTTAGGTCAGGTCGCTTGATTCTCGATGGTCCCAGCAACGTTCTCGCCGCCGACCCAGAGTTCGAACACGCATACTTCGGAGGAGCGCGGCGGCCATGAACATCGTTCAGCTTCTCGTCGACGCCGCCAGCCTCGGCAGCCAATACGCGCTCGTCGCCCTCGGCATCGGCCTGGTTTTCGGCGTCATGCGCATGATCAATTTCGCCCATGGCGACCTGATCATGATCGGCGCCTATGCGTTGGTCGTGCCGACCGCTGCCGATCTCGCCGCGCCGTTGATTGGCGCATGGCCGTTTCCTCTTCTGATTGCAGGAATCCTCTGCGTCGTCACCCTCGTCGCCCTCGCAACGGAGCGATTTGCCTTTCGCGCTCTCCGCAAGCGCGGCGCCGATGGATCCACGCTGCTGATTTCCTCGTTCGCAGTCAGCTACCTGATCCAGAGCCTCGTTCTGTTCATCCACACCGGCCGGCCCAAGTCCGTGAGCATCTTCGGCGCCTTGACGCAGCAAGTGACCATTCACGGCGTCCGCGTTGGTCTGGTCGATATCGTCACCATCATTGTGACCATCCTTCTGCTCCTCGGCTTGTCGCTCTATCTTCGCCGAAGTCGAGCGGGCATCGAAATTCGGGCGGCGGCCGAGGACTTCACGATGGCGCGCATGCTGGGCGTGAGGGCGGACCGCGCCATCGCGCTGGCGTTTGGTCTTTCCGGGATTTTGGCGGCGGCCGTTTCGCTTCTCTATGTCGCCAAGACGGGCGTTCTGGACTTCCGGATGGGCGTGCCCCTGGCGATCGCCGGTTTTGTCGGCACGGTCATCGGAGGCATGGGCAGTTTGCCGGGCGCGGTCCTCGGCGGCTTCTCTCTCGGCGCCGCGTCGATGTTGTTGCAGGCGCTCCTGCCCGCCGAGTTGCGGCCGGCGCGAGACGCATTCGTCTATGGCCTGGTGATCGTCGTCCTGTTGTTCAGGCCGCAGGGGTTGTTTGTGACGGGCAATGCGGGGGAACGCATCTGATGCTGGACTTCCTTCCGCGTCTTTTTCCAGCGCTAGGACTGATCGGGTGCATGGCTCTGCTTTGCCTGATCGCCGTTCTCGGTGGCCCCTATCTCACGGATATTGCGACCGAAGCCATGATCTACACGGTGATGGCGGTCGGCATTTCGATCTTCATGGCCAATTCCGGAATCGTCTCGTTCGGCCATGTCACTTTCGCGCTGGTCGGCGCTTACGCGTCGGCCTGGCAGACTTGCTGCGCAGGCATGCGGGGCGTCTTCATGCCCGGGCTTCCCCAGTTCCTGCTCGACTCGAAAACGCCGGTCCTGTTGGCCGCGCTGGTTGCGTCGCTCCTGGCCAGCGTTGTCGCGCTGGTCAGCGGCGCGGCGATCATGCGCCTGACCGGCGCAGCGGCCTCCATCGCTCTTCTGTCCCTGTTGTTCATCGTCAAGACCATCTACGAAAATTGGGATAGCGTGACTGCCGGCCAAAGCTCTCTGGTGGGGCTTCCGCTTTACGTCGACATGTGGACGGCGTTCGGCTTCGCATCGGCCGCGATCGTGATCGCACAAGTGTACAACGCGTCCTCCTTCGGGCTGCTCCTCCGCGCCACGCGCGAGGACGAAGCGGCCGCCCGCGCGAGCGGCGTCAACATTTGGCGCCAGCGGCTGATCGCCTTCGTCATCAGCGCATTCGTCACGGGCGCCGGCGGGGTCTTGTACGGCCACTATCTGGGGACCCTGGCGGTCAACGTTTTCTGGCTCGATATGACGTTCGTAACCTTGGCGATGGTCGTCGTAGGGGGAATGCGGAGTTTGACCGGCGCGGTCGTGGGCGCTTTCGCGGTGACGGGTCTGAGGCAGACGTTGCTGGCGCTCGAGCGCGGTGTGGACCTCGGCGGTGTCAGCATCTCCTTGCCGAGCGGCGCGCAGGAGATCGCGCTGGCCGTTATCCTTCTCCTGATCCTCACCTTTCGCCCGCAGGGCCTCGTGGGGGACAATGAGATGACATGGTTCGGCGGCGCGCGCGATTCGAGCTGAAGGGTTCGCTCCATACCGGGCGGCAGGCATTGGCTTGATGGACGGACGGCGTCGGCTGCGGTTCATGGCTATGCGGCGGGGGTCGATCGCCGTCTGGGACAATGATCTTCTGCTCCCTCGGCGCCGGCGCCCCGACATCGGATTGTCCGCCGGCGGTTCGCCGAATGCGCCGTTCCGGCCGTCGAGAAGCCGCGGCCCCGGGGCGAAGGCACGCGAGGCGCGCGCTGCGACGGATCGATCGCGGCCTCCGGCAGGTCGACCGCGGACGCCGTCCCGGAGCGCGCGCGGTCGGCGAGCCCCGGGCCGTCACGCCCCCGGCGCTTGCGCAAAGGGGATCATGGGCGCTCGGCAATGTTCGCCGGCGCGAACCTCTTGACGAACACATCGTCATCGTGCTGTCGCACCCCGAGGCGATGGCGGTGAAGCCCGTCCCGGAGCGGAAGGTCCGCCCCCGCGGCGAGCGGCTAAGGAAACAGAACCGCCGGGCCACGCTTCGCCGGCCGAGCGCCGCTCGGCGGCGCTCCGTGACAATGCCGCAGCTGTTCGCCGTATGCGGCCGGAATAAAATGGGACACAGTCATGACCGAAGGGGACAGAGACGTCAGCGTTGCGGTCGGCGCCTATGACGACGACGTGAAGCCGTACGTCGACGCGCTCCAGCGGTCGGGCGCCGCGCTGACGCGCGTTTTCGAATCGGTGTCGGGAGCCGAATGAGGTCGAGGTGATGAGTTCGTTATCGTTTGCAATCGGTGTGGCCGTCCTCGTATTCGTCGCGGGTCTCGTCGGCCTGACGCTGCGCGCCCGGCTGCCGGAAAAGCACTCGCCGGACAGATCGGCCGGCATGATCGGCGCGATGACGGGCCTCCTGAGCCTGCTGCTGGCGCTGGTGCTGGGCACGTTCGCGGGGTCCGCCTACGGGCTCTACTCGACTCAGAAGGCCGAGCTCGAGACGCTCGGCGCGAGGCTGATGCAGCTCGATTCCGCGCTCGAGGTCTATGGTCCGGAGACGCGGCCGGCGCGCGAGGCCCTGCGCAAGGCGGTCCGCCAGACATACGACGACATCTGGGGCGGGTCCGGCGGCGCCGCGCGGTCGGAACTCGCGGTGACGGGCATCTTCGCCAGCGTCAAGGGTCTGGATCAGTACGTGCTCTCGCTTTCGCCGAAGACCGACACGCAGCGGCAGGCGTTCTTCAGCGCAAACGGCGCCGTCTCCGACATCAACCGGAACCGGCTCTTGATGGCGCTTCAGATTTCCGGCGGCGTGCCGTGGGCGATGCTCGACATCATCGTCTGCTGGTCGTTGCTGATGTTCTGCGGCTACGGTCTGGTCTCGCCGATCAACGGGACGGTGATCGCGGCGCTCGGCTTCGGCGCGCTCACGATCGGCAGCGCGCTGTTTGTGATCGTCGAGCTCAGCGACCCGTTTTCCGGCACGTTCAGGCTCTCCGCGGCGCCCGTCCAGCAGACGATCGAGGCGCTGGGAGACGTGCCGGTCCTGTCCGAGGGCTCGAACTGATTCCCTCACGGCGCGGAGGCGCACAATGATCGATCGAAGAACGCTCATCCAGGGCGCCGGGGCGGCGGTCGTCGCGTCGGCGCTCGATTCCCCGGCGGCGCGCGCGGAGGGCGACGATCCGCTCAGCTACGCGTCCGTCGCCGATCTCGTGGCGCTGTTCAAGGCCGGCAAGGTTTCGCCGGTCGATGTCTTGAAGGCGCAGATCGAGCGGATCGAGGCGCTCAACCCCAAGGTCAACTGCATCACCGACACCCACTTCGATCAGGCGCTGAAGGAGGCCCAGGACTCCGAGGACCGCTATCGGCGTGGCGACGCGAGGCCGCTCGAAGGGATCACGGTCGCCATCAAGGACGAATTCGCCCGGCCGGGCTGGCGCGTCACGCAGGGGTCGCTCGTCTTCAAGGACTCCCCGCCCACGACGGAAAACGCCGCCGTCATCGATTCGCTCGAGGCGGCCGGGGCCGTCATGCCGTTCCAGACGACGGTGCCGGAATTCTATCTCTTCCTCGGCGCCTCGACCCGCGCCTGGGGGACGACCCGCAATCCGTGGAACCTGGCGTTCTCGCCCGGCGGCTCGTCGGCCGGATCCGGGGCGGCGCTGGCCGCGGGCTTCGCGACCCTCGCCATGGGATCGGACATGGGCGGCTCGATCCGCATTCCCGCCTCGCAGAACGGGCTCTATGGCTTCCGGCCGCCGTTCGGGCGGGTCGCGGGCGGAGAAGTCCCCTATTCGACGTCCGGGCCAATGGCGCGACGCTTCGACGATCTCGTCCATTTGCAGAACGCGATCGTCGGCCCCTCCGACAAGGTCATGGCCGCGATCCGGCCCCGGCTCGACTATCCGATGCAGTACCCGGACCTTTCGGGCTGGCGCATCGCCGTCGATTGGGGCGCGGCCGTCGCCGCCGTCATTCCGTCGGTGAAGGCGGCGATGCAGACGGGGATCGAGACGCTGCGCGGAGCCGGCTGCGTCGTGGACGAGGTCGACTGCGGCTTCTCCAAGGAGCAGAAGTTCGTCTTCATGCGCGGGCTGTTCGCCACCTCGATCGGCACGCTGCTCGACATCGCCAAGGCCAATCGCGATCGGCTCTCGCCTTACATGGCCGAGGTGCTCGACCTCGTTGGACCCGTCGGACCGCGCCAGGCCGAGGAGGCCGAAACGCTGCTGCAACAGCTTCACCGCCAGGTCCAGGAGCGCGTGTTCGGGAAGGGCTATCGGATCCTGCTGATGCCGACCATGGCGACGCCTCTCGTCCGCGCCGACATGTTCAAGAGCGAGGCGGACAAGGTGGACGTGTGGACGGGCACCGGATTCGGGTTCGCGCTGACCTGGCCCTGGAACCTCCTCAACCGCTATCCGGTCGTGGACGTCCCGCTCGGGGTGGTCGAGGACCGGATGCCCTCGGGCATGCAGGCGATCAGCCAGACCTTCACCGATCTCGATGCGTTCCAGTTCGCCGGCGCCTGGTCGCGCCTGCAGCCGCCGCTGTTCGCCGACGGCCGCTTCCCGACGTTCGCGTGAGGGGATCGAGCGCGAGCGAGCCGCGCGGAATGGCGCAACGTTTCTCAGGAGAACCGTCGTCCCGCTCCGCGCCGCAACAGGCGATCGCCTGCGCCCTGCGGTGGCGACCATGATCGAGGATCTGCGATGAATCTGGCCATCGGCAGCAGCGCGGCGCTTGGAATCGCGATCGTGCTCGAAGTCACCGGCACGACGGCGCTCCAGCTGTCGCAGCAGTTCACCAAGCTCGCGCCCAGTCTGGTGATGGGGGTCTGCTACATCGGCAGTCTCTATTTCATGTCGCTCGCCCTGCGGACGATCCCGATCGGAATCACCTACGCGATCTGGAGCGGGCTCGGGATCGTCCTGATCACGGCGATCGGATACGTGAAGTTTCGACAGGCGCTCGATACGCCGGCGCTGATCGGCGTCGGCCTGATCGTGGCCGGCGTCGTCGTCGCCAACCTCTCGAAATCCGTTGTTCACTGAGCCGGCGCCGATGCTGCGGTCGGCCACGGCTCTCGTGGCGCTCGCCCTCGCCGCGCCCGCTTTCGCTGACGACTGGGCGCAGCCCGTGGTCGACCTCCAGCAGTCCCTCGCCGCGGTCGGGATCGGCCTCGGCGGCGGCGTGACCGGCTTCGGTCAGGGCTTGGCCGGCGGCGACGGGAGGTACGGCGTCCCGTTCGGCGGCAAGGCCGACGTCCTGCTCGGCCTCGACGGCGGCAAGCTCGGTCTCTGGCAAGGCTTCGGCGCCTCCGCCCACTTCGAGCAGACGTTCGGCCAGAGCGCCAACGAGCAGGGCGCGGGCGCGATCCTGCCGGTCGACACCGCCCTCGCCTTCCCGACGCTCGGCGGGACGACGACCGACCTGTCGGTGATCGTCACGCAAAAATTCGGCGAGGTCGTCTCGGTGTCGCTCGGCAAGTTCAACATGCTCGACGTCATCGGCCGGACGCCGCTGATCGGCGGCGGCGGCGAGACGACGTTCTGGAACATCGGCCTCGCCGCGCCGGTGAGCGGCGTGACGCCGCCCTACATCGTAGGCGGGATCGCGACGCTGAACACCGCTCCGGCGTCGTTCACGCTCATGGTCTACGATCCGCGCAACGCCCAGGATTCCGACGTGATCGCCCATCCCTTCGCGCAAGGGACGACGACGAGCCTGTCTGCGAAGGTCCAAACGGCTTTCTTCGGCCTGACGGGCTACCAGACCTTTCGGGGCGTCGTCAGCACCGCCGCAGGGTTCGACTTCGACGAAGCGCCGCAGCTCCTCCTGCCCTCAGGCAGCGCCGCCAAGCTCACGAAGCAGGGCTACCTGTTCGGCTCGTACGCGGTGCAGCAGTTCCTGTGGGCCGACCCCGACAATCCGGGCAAGGGCTGGGGAATCTTCGCCCAGATCTCCGCTTCGGACGCCAACCCCAATCCGATCGGGAACACGGTCATCGTCGGCGTCGGCGGCGCGACCCCCGGCCGCCCCGACGACCGCTGGGGCGTGGCGTGGTGCGATTACCTGTGGAGCGGCCGGCTCCGCAACGGCCTCGTCGCCTTCGGCGGCGGCCTGAACGACGAGCGCGTGCTGGAGGCCTATTACGACGCGGCGGTCGCGCCGCATATCCGGCTCGGGCCGGACGCGCAGGTTGTCTGGCCCGGGACCCCGGCCGCATCGACCGCCCTGTTTCTGGGGGTGAGGGGGCGCGTCGCGTTTTGACGGCCCGCAGAAGGCCATGAGGAAAGCGATGAGCCCGACGCTCGTGTCGCTGATTGGCGCGAATCCCGCCGCCGGGCGGGCTCGACGGAAAGGACGATCGCCATGTGCATCAATTGTGGTTTCGCGGGCGCCCTCGGAGCGTTCATGACGCAAGGGCTCCGGGGAGGGGTCGACCGGCGGCGCTTCCTGCAGGCTTCGCTCGCCTGCGCGGGCGTCGCGTCGCTGTCGGGCGCCGCCCTGGCCGCGCCGGCCGCGACAGATCGCGCCTCGGTGATCTTCCACAACGGCAGGGTCTATACGCTCGACCCCGGCAAGCCCTGGGCGCAGGCCGTCGCGGTCGCCGGCGACAGAATCGTCGCCGTCGGCTCGAACGCGGAGGTCCTCGCGCTCGCCGGGCCGGACACCAGGGCGGTCGACCTCGCCGGGCGGATGCTGATGCCCGGCTTCGTCGAGAGCCACATTCACCCCTTCGTCGGCGGGTTCATGACCTCGGGGGTCGATCTTCAGCTTGCGACCGGGACGGAGGCGGTCGCTGCGATCGCGGCTTACGCGACGGCGCATCCGACCGGCCCGGTTCGCGGCTTCGGCTGGCGCGTCGACATGTTCCCGCCGGAAGGACCGACGCGCGCGATGCTCGACGCTGTGCTCCCGGACCGGCCCGGGTTCTTCTTCGCGATCGACGGGCACAGCCTGTGGGTCAACAGCAAGGCGCTCGAGATCGCCGGGATCGATGCGCACACGCCCGACCCGGTCCCCGGCTTCAGCGTCTACGTGCGCGACAAGTCCGGCAACCCGACCGGCTATGTTCTCGAGACCTCGGCCGTTCTCGAGGTCGTCGACGCCGTCGATCCGATCTCGCTCGACACGATGACCAAGCTGCTGGTCGACTGGCTGCCCAAGGCCTCGGCCGCGGGAATCACCTCCGTCTACGATGCCGGGGTTCCGCCGATCGGCGCGGATCAGGGCGCGATTCTGTCCGTCTATACCGAGTTGGAGAAGCAGGACAGGCTGCCGTTCCGCGTGGTCGCTTCGTATTTGCTCAAGGCGCCGCCGGTCGACGCGGCGACCGCGTCGACGCAGGATCTGATCCGGCGCATCGACACGGACCTCGTCCAGGCGCGCATCCTGAAGATCATCGGCGACGGCACGCCGGAGGGCTACACCGCCTGGCTGCTCGAGCCTTACGCCGACAAGCCGGATTCGATCGGGAGTTCGCCCTTCAGCGAGGCCCAGTGGACAAGCATGATCCTCGAGGCGGACCGCGCCGGGCTCGACGTCCACGTCCACGCCTGCGGCGAACGCACGGCCCACGTCGCGCTCGACGCCTTCGAGGCGGCGATCGCGGCCAACCCGCCGCGCGACCGGCGTCACACGATCGCGCACAACGTCCTGACCGACGACGCCGACATCGCCCGCTTCGGAAGACTCGGCGTCATCGCGCAGTTCTCCGCCAACTGGATGTCGGCGGACCCGGACACGGTCGAGATCCTGACCGAGCGCTACGGCCCGGCGCGCCAGAGCCGGCTCTATCGGCCGAAGTCGATTCTGGCGGCCGGCGGCGCCGTGACCTTCGGGACGGACTGGCCGGCCGCCGGCTACTTTTCCACCTACAAGCCGCTCGACGCCATCCAGGTCGCCGTGACGCGCCAGCTGATCGGCAGGCCCGACGCGCCCGTCCTGTCGCCCGCGGCCGAGCGTCTGGATCTCGCGCAAGCGATTCACGCCGGCACGCTGGCGGGGGCCCGCCAATTGCGCCTCGAAGACAGGGTCGGCTCCCTCGAGCCGGGAAAGCGCGCGGATCTGATCGTGCTGGCGAGAGATCTGTTCGACGTCTCGCCGCACGACATCGCCTCGGTCCCGGTCGACATGACGATGATGAACGGCCGCTTCACCCATGGGGGGTGAGCGGACGGCGCAGACGGTTCGAACGCCCCCTGCGCCAGCGCGGCGGCGCGTGTCGGCGCTGGGCCGGGAGGTCGTCGGCGCAATGGGCGGCGGTCGAGGAGCGGAAGGGTGGCTTCAGGCGGACTCTCGGCCTTCGGATCGAAGTCGAGGGCCGGCCTTGCCGAGCGGCTGCATCGCGGACGCGCCGTGGCCGGCGCGCTCCTCGTGCGCCGCCTCCGGCGGCCGGCGCCACGTCTTCGGCGGTTGAGCCGTCCGGGTCCATGTCTCGAAAGGCTCACTGTACGAGCATGAAGCATTCCGGCCGGTTCGCTCCGGTCGGCGTCCAGAGTTTGCGCGAGGCTTGCGATGGAATTCGACCCGTCCGCGCTTCGGCGCGATCGCCGTCATCGCATCGCCCCAGATGTCGACCGTTGCGAACAAGCCCCGCACGACACAACTCATTTTGATCTTCGTGAAACCGCCCTCGGGCGACCCTAGCGATTGCGGCGCCGTGGCCCCAGCGGTCTCGCACGCTGTCGGCTGGTGCGTGGCCAGACGGGCAGTCGGAGGTGGACGCGAAGCCCTTGCAAATGTCAGCAGCCTTCGCGGCGGCGGCTGCAGGAAACCGATTGACGACGCCAACGGGCGGCGTCGAAGCAAGAGGGACGGTTCCCTGAACCCTGACGTTGCGCCGACAACGGACATCGGCGCCGGGACGATCTCATGGGCTGACCGTCTTCGATTCCGTACCGGCTGAGGTTTCGTCTGCGGCGCCTTCGACGAGCGGCGGCGGTTCGTTTGAGATTTGCTGCGTCAGGTCTGTTTCCCAGGCGCTGACGCCTCGCCACACGATCGCCGCCGCGATCTCAGCGAGCGCGTCCTTGGGCGTGCCTGCATTTTCGAACCACCAGAGCGCGATGGCATGGAGCCCGCTCATGACGAACTGCGCAGTCGCCAGCCGGGCCCAGGCCTCGCCGATCGCCGACGTCGGCGCGAGCATCGCGGCAATGCTGTCGATCGCCGACGATTGCACGGCCTTGGCGAGCTTCGCGCCGACCGGGTCGCCATATCGCGCGCAGACGAGAACGCGCATCGCGTCGGGCGCAGCCTCGGCGACATCGAGGAGGCCGCGCACGGCGGCGCGAACCCTGGCCTGGCCTGTCGCTCCTGCGCTGGCCGCCTTCCTTCCCTCGGCGAGCAATCTGTCGCGCATGCTTTCCAGCACGGCGACGAACAGCGCCTCCTTCGATTCGAAGTGATCGTAGAGAACCGGCTTGGTCACGCCCGCCGCTTGCGCAATGCGCTCCATCGCAGCTTCGGCGTAGCCGCGCTCGGCAAACACCTTGGCCGCGGCGGACACAATACGCCCCCTCCGTTCCGTAGAGCTCAAACGCTTGCCTGCCATTGCAGATCCGCCAGTCCCGATGTAACCTACCATACGGTAGGTTTTCCAGCCGAGGGCATCATGCGCATTTTCGTCGCCGGGGCCACGGGCGCAATCGGGCGCTCGCTGGTTCCCATGCTGGTCGCGAAGGGAGGCGAGGTCTATGGCTTGACCCGCACGCCCTCGAAAGCGGCCTGGCTGCAGGAAGCTGGCGCCGAGCCGATCGTCGCGGATGCGCTGGATGCGCCGGCGATCCAGCGCGCGCTGGCTTCGGTGCGCCCGGAAATCGTGATTCACCAGCTCACCAGCATAGCGAGCGCAAGCGACGTGCGGCGCTTCGATGAGGCTTTCGCGGCCAGCAACCGGCTTAGAACCGAAGGACTGAAGATCCTGATCGCGGCGGCGCGTTTGGCGAAGGCGCGCAAGGTCATCGCTCAAAGCTTCTGTGGTTGGCCTTATGCGCGCGTAGGGGGCGCGGTGAAAACCGAGGACGACCCTTTGGACACCCGGCCGGCTCGACGGCAAATCCGCACGCTCGCCGCGATCAAGCAGCTCGAAGCGACCGTCTCGAGCCTCGTCGACCTGGAGGGAATTGTCCTGCGCTATGGAACTTTCTACGGACAGGACACGGGACTCTTCGAGCCCGGTATGGTCCGTATGCTACGGCGAGGCATGTTGCCCCTCATCGGCGACGGCGGCGGCTGGTGGTCGTTCGTGCATGTCGACGACGCCGCCTCGGCGACAGCGAGGGCGGTCGAACAAACCAGCCGCGGCGTGTTCAACGTGGTCGACAGCGACCCCGCGCCGGCTCGTCAATGGTTACCGCTCGCCGCCGCCGCGGTCGGGGGAAAGCCGCCGCCTTCGGTTCCAGCCTGGCTTGCGCGTCTTGTCGCCGGCGAGCACATCGTCGCCATGATGACCCGCGCAAGGGCGGGGTCCAACGCGAAGATAGGCCGTGAATGGGGATGGTCCCCGCGCTATCCCTCCTGGCGTACTGGATTCAAGGAGGTTGCAGCGACGCTCCAGCCCCGTTGACCCTCTCCGCCCCTTCTCCACTCCGAATGAAGGGTCGCGGGCCGCGACCGCCGCGCAGCGACTTGCGTCTGATGGACGACCGCATTCATTTGCTCATGCGGCGAACCCGCTTTGGAGGCTTTGATGTCTGAAATCTCCGCATCCGCCGAGTCTGGCGCCGAACGGCTGCTCGACGCCGCCGCCGCACTGATCGCCGCCGCGCCCTTCTGCTGGCTTGCGACACCGGGCGAGGGCGGAAGCGTCAGCGCTCGCCCGATGGGTCGCCTATCTCCACACCCGCGAAAGACGAACTGGACCCTGTCCTTCGTTACCGACGGCCGATCCAGGAAGTCCGTGGAATTGCGCCATGCAGACAGAGTCACCCTGGTCTTCGACGGCGCGACGCGCAGTCAATTCGCGGCTCTGTCCGGCGTCGCGAAGATTTGCGCCGGGCGGGACGAGGTTGAAAGCCGCTGGAGGCCCGACTTCGATCAGTATTTCCCGACTCGGGCCGATCGGCAAAACGCGGTGTTCGTCGACGTCGCGGCTGACAGAATGGAACTTTGGATCAAAGGCGTGACGCCGGAGCCTTTCGGAATGCGCACAACCGTTCTCCTCAGAGAGGCTGACGGTCGTTGGCGTATGCTGTGAGCCTGGATCCCGAGGTTTGGACCGGGCCTGCGCCTTCCGCATCGACCCTGCAGGTCGGCCCCGCCGCCTGTCGCCGCCATTCGGCCGTCGGCGGCGATCGCTCGTCGCGACGCCGGGTCGGGCTTTGCAAACGGGCCGCCTCGCGCGTAGCGTTCGTCCGGCAATCGAGGCTCGGTCGTACCAGAGGTCGCGTGTTTCGAGGGCATGGCGGCGACATGACAGTCCCCGGGCGGAGGCGCGTGCGGGTTCGACCGGCGCCGTCGGCGCCATGCGCAAACATCCCCGCCCGGGACCGGTAGCGATGGCGACGACCGACACGCCCGCCACGCTCGGCGCCCTGCTCGCCGGCGGCCGCGCGCAGCGCATGGGCGGGGGCGACAAGGCGTTGCGCGCGGTCGGCGCGCGGCCCATGCTGACCCGCATCGTCGAGCGGCTCGCGCCGCAATGTTGCGCCCTCGCGCTCAACGCCAACGGCGACCCGTCGCGATTCGCCGCCTTCGCCATGCCGGTCGTGCCGGACGACGTGCCGGGATTCGCCGGCCCCCTCGCCGGCGTCCTCGCGGTCCTCGACTGGACCGCGGCGCGCCGGCCGGACGTCGCCTGGGTCGCGAGCGTCGCGACCGATACGCCCTTCCTGCCGCGCGACCTCGTGGAGCGGCTGCATCGCGGACGCGCCGCGGCCGGCGCGCTCCTCGCCTGCGCCGCCTCGGGCGGCCGCCGCCACCCGGTTGTCGGGCTCTGGCCGGTGGCGCTGCGCGCCGACCTGCGCCGCGCTCTGGTCGAGGAGGACATTCGCCGGGTCGATCGCTTGACGGCGCGCTACCCGCTCGCAATCGTCGAATGGCCGACGGCGCCGGCCGATCCCTTCTTCAACGCCAACGCGCCGGAAGACGTCGCCGAAGCCGAGCGGCTCGTGGCGCTCCACCCCGAGTTATAGCCGCTCCGGCCCGTCAGCGACGGCTGCGAGGCGAACGAGCGCTTCGTCGACCGCAGGTTCGAGGCGCGCGCAAGCTCACGTCGGTCGCCCCGTCGCGCGCTGGAACGGGCGAATGATCCTCGGGCGCCAGACGCCGAGCGCGACATTGGCGCTCGACACGAACAGCAGCACCCACAACGTCATCCCTTCGCCCGGTGACACGCCCGCCAGCGCCGACGGCTCGAGGCGGCCGGCGAGCGCGTCGGCGCTGAGCCGCGCCTCCTCCTGGATCGGCGCGAGCGCATGCAGACCGCCGGCGAAGATCAGGAGCCCGGTCGCGGCCTTGATCCAGGCCCAGCCCGCGTCGTGAAAGGCGCGCGTCGCAGCGATCGCGAGCAGGCCCGGAATCAGGGTCAGGACCAACGACGGAAGAACGATCCATGCGGCGATCGCCGCCATCGCGCCGCGGATCATCGCATAGGCGGCGAGCGACTCCGGCGCCGGCGCCGGCGCATGGTTGCCGAGCACGACCAGACAGGCGAGCGAACCCATGAGCCCGATCGCCCCGATCGTGTGGAGAAACTTGAGCAGGCGTCGCAAGGGCGTCTCCGTGGCGAATTGCCGACGTTACCGAAACGGGCGGGCCCGGGTCGCTCGGGCGGTCTCGCGCCGCGTTCGCCCGCAGCCGCCTCAGGCGCGGGACCGGGCGCGGCGCTCGATCGTCACGGCGGCGCGGGGCGGTCCATCGGGACGCGCTCGACCGCATCGAGCTGCGCCGCCCGCTTTTCGAACGCGCGGGTGAGACCGGCGACGACCCGGCTGAAAACCGGCGCGAGCACGATGTCGAACGCCGGATTGGAGAATTGATACCGCGTCGAAAAGGCGATGCGCGACCCGCCCTGGGCGAGGTCCCGGAACGACCATTGCGACTCGAAGAACCGGAACGGCCCGTCGATGCTGACGATCGAGATCGCGGCCTTCTCGCGATCGAGCCGGTCGCGCGTGGCGAAGCGGGCGCGGATCGAGCCGTAGCCGACCTCCATGTCGGCGATCACGATCTCCACGCCGGACGGCTCCGTCCAGCGCCGGCGAATCTTCGCCGCCACGCAGAACGGCGCGAATTCCGGATAGCGCTCGAAGTCGGCGACCAGTTCGAACATGTCCGCGGACGCGCGCCGGACCGTGCGGGACTCATGAAACGACGGCATGGGCGCAGTTTAGCGTCAATGGCGTCCGATCTGCAAAGCGCACGTCACGACACCGCTCGCAGCCTGGATTCCCGAGCGAACCCGACCGACCTCGGCGTCCGGCCCGGCCAGCGCAGGCGTCGCTGGCTGCGCCCGCCGGCGAGCGCGACCGGATCACCACAACAGCGGCAGCCCGAGGCTCGTCGGCCTGCCCCTGGCCGTCACCAGCGGCAGCCCCAGCGACGTCGGTTTCCCCTTGGCCGTCAGCAGCGGCAGCCCCCAGAACATCGGCGAGCCTTTGGCCGTCACCAGCGGCAGTCCGAGCGCGGTCGGCTTCCCCTTGGCCGTCAGCAGCGGCAGGCCCATGGCCGCCGACGTGGTCTCTCCTCCGGCCGTCATGACCGGCAGATCCAGCAGGTGCGACAGCGGCGCCGGCCCCTCGAACACCGACTTGTCGGCGCGCTTGGCCGAAAGCAGCGAGGGCAGGCCCGAGACCGCGCCGAACGGCGTCGGGTGGGAGGACAGCACCGGCAGCCGCAGCGTGGACGACAAGGGCGTCGCCTCGTCATACGCCGCCGGCCGCCGCACCGGAGCGGCGGGAATGCCTGGATCGACCGGATTGCGCCGATCGAGACAGTTCGTCGCCTTGCGCCCGGCGCCGAACGGCGCGTAGACCGTCACGAAAACCGCCCCTTGCGCGACATGTCTCGCGTAGACCTCCGCATCGCGCCTGAGGATGAAGCCTTTCGCGATTCTGTCGGCGATCTGGTCCGCGACCGCCCGGCTGTCCGACGCCGAGGCGGCGGCCGCAGCGGCCGGCGGAGCGACGACGAAGATCGCCTCCGGCGGAAAGCCGCTCCGGCCGAGATCCTCGATCGCCGCATCGGCGTCGGCTTTGGTCGCAAAGATGCGCGAGATTGCGTGTGCCATTGTGCCCTGCTCAGGTTTCGCCGGCGACGGCGGCTTCTCGACGTGTTCCCTCGGTGGACAATGCACGCGCCGGCCTGTTCTCCCGCCGGATGAGCGGGAACATCAGCACAAGCGTGACGAGAAGCAAGACGATTTCGATTCCGTAAACGACGTCATAGCCGGCCGCTGCGCCGAACGCCGTTCCCGACACGAGACCGGCGACCGAGTCGCGGATGACGCCGCCGAGCGCGATTGCGACCCCGGCGGCCGAGGCCTGCACGGCGCCCCAGGCGCCGAGCGCGAGGCCGGTCTGACCCTTGGGCGCGAGGTTCATGGTCGCCGTCAGCGTCCCGTGGCCGAAGAGGCCCGCGCCGAAGCCGATCAGCGCCGTTCCCAGGCCGAACATCCACGGCGACAGCACCGGCGCCGATCCGATCACCAGGCCGAACGCCGGCACGCCGACCAGGGCGCCGAAGCTCGCCATCCGGAACGGATCGGCGCCGCGGCTGAGGACCCGCGAGGCGAGCCAGAACCCGAACAGTCCGCCGAAGGCCAGCGCCGCCGTCAGCTTGGTGGTGTCGCCGACGGTCAAACGCAGCACCTGCCCGCCATAGGGCTCGAGCAGGACGTCCTCCATGCTGAACGCCATCGTTCCCAGACCAATGGCGACCAGCCGCCGGACGACCCGATCGCCGTGGGTGAAGCTCGCCCAGGCTTCGGCGAAGCTCGGCGCGCGGCTCGCCGACGGCGCCTTGCGCGCCTGATGGCGAGACTCCTGCTTCCACAGCGAGATCGAATTGAGAACGATCGTGGCGACCGCGGCGGCCTGAAGCACCTGAACGAGTCGACCGGGGGTGAAATCGGCGAGAAACCAGCCGAATCCCAGCGCGCTGACCATCATGCCGACGAGCAGCATGACATACATCAGCCCGACCACCTTCGGCTGCGATTCGACCGGCGCCAGGTCCGTCGCCAGCGCGAGGCCGACGGTCTGGACGGTGTGAAGTCCTGCGCCGACGAGAAGGAACGAGATCCCGGCGCCGGCATAGCCAATCCACACCGGCGAATGCCCCGCCTCACCCATCCGGGCGAGGACCAGGAGCGCGAATGGCATCATCGCCAGGCCGCCGAACTGGATCATCGTGCCACGGTACATGAAGGGCACGCGCCGCCAGCCGAGCGCTGACTGGTGCATGTCCGAGCGGAATCCGATCAGCGCGCGGAACGGCGCGAACAGCAGCGGCAGCGAGATCATGATGCCGACCAGCGAAGCCGGCACCTCCAACTCGACGATCATGACCCTGTTCAAGGTTCCGACCAGCAGGACCAGCGCCATGCCGACCGTGACCTGAAACAGCGACAGCCGCAGGAGTTTGGAAAGGGGCAGATCGGGGCTCGCCGCGTCCGCGAACGGAAGAAAGCGCGGCCCGAGGCTGAGCCAGAAGTTCACGACTTTGTGGCTAACACCGCTCATCTGGAGCTCACGCGTCGCGCAACATGGGGAACAATCCACATTCTCCCCGTCCTTCGGGCGTCGCCAACTCCGCGCTCGCGCCTTGCCCGTCGCTTCCGGAGCGGCCGATGGCGCGACGTCGCTCGTCCAACACGGGCGAAGGTCGAGCGACGTCGGGTGTCGCCGGCGAAGAGCGCCTTTACGGCGCTCTGGGCGTGTCGCCGGCAAACGCGGCTTCGTCAGGCCTTGGTGGCCTCGTAGATATACGCAGGCGCTTCGAGGGCCGAGACGGCCGACGAGGTCGCTTCCGACACCTTGGCGTGGTGGCCTTCCCAGTAAGCAGGGTACCAGGTCGTGTGCGACAGGACCGCGAAGTGGACCAACAGAGCGGTGATCGCCGCGCCGCCGATGATGAGCGGAAGCCCGATCGACGGAGAGACAACCGTCCAGATTCTACCTTGGTTCATGACCTACCCCTTTCAGTGCAGCCAGGGCGAATAGACGAAAGTGAGAAAGTGCGCGAAGATCGCGATGACGAAGAACACGCGCGTGCCGTCGATGACATGCTTGTGAAGTTCTTCGGACTCCGCGATTGTCAGACCGGTCGGCCAGACTTTGTTGGGATCGTCGACCATTAAGAGCTCCTCCTTTGAGTAAAGCGCCGCGCGCGGAGCTATCGCGCGCTGCGTTCGCCCGATCCCGGGCCGCGAATGGCTCTTGCCATCGCCTCCCGAAACCAAGTTTTCACAAGCGCTGGTTCGCCGAGCCGAGCCGAGCGCCCGACGCTTTCGCGGCGGACCTCCCGAACCCCTTCCAGGAGGACTTTTCCTGGACTCACGGCTTGCAGCACCGATGTCACCCTAAATTGACACAAAGTAATGTCAAGGTGAATGGACACCCTTTGCGGCGTCTTGTCGCAGTGATTCCGACATCGGGTTGAATCGAAACAGCATTGACCAGCTCGCCCACACTTGACGCGTCGCGCCGCAAACTCGACGCAACATGCCCCGCCCCTCCAAGTGCCGTCATCGACAGCACAGCGCAGCGGCTCGGGATTATCCATTCGTCTAGGCCAGGCGTGCTCTTCGCC
The DNA here is from genome assembly GCF_003315135.1 of Roseiarcus fermentans. GTDB lineage: Bacteria > Pseudomonadota > Alphaproteobacteria > Rhizobiales > Beijerinckiaceae > Roseiarcus > Roseiarcus fermentans. Next base: position 40,362 of record NZ_QNRK01000016.1, on the reverse strand, counting down.
TGACCTTGCTCTCCAGAACGGCTGATCTTTCGGATCAGCCCACGTAACTACTCCGCAGCCTTGCGCATTTCGGGGTATACGCAGTCCGCCGCCGGCGCCTTCCGCCGCAGCGGCAGAATGCGCGCGCTGGTGAACGGCAGATCGAGCGTCTTCCACACGTCCACCAGCGCCTCGACCAGAACGGACACATGCGCCTCGGTGTGGCGGGGCGTCGGCGTGATCCTGAGCCGCTCGGTGCCGATGGCGACGGTCGGGAAATTGATCGGCTGGATGTAGATGTCGTGGCGGCGCAGCAAGAGGTCGCTCGCCGCCTTGCAGCGCTCGGCGTCGTTGACCATCACCGGCACGATGTGGGACGGGTTGTCCTTGACCGGGATGCCCGCCGCCTGGAGCGCGTGCTTGGTGACGGAGGCCATGTACTGATGGCCCTCGCGCTCGACGCCGGAGGCCTTCAGGTGGCGCACCGCCGCGCAGGCGCCGGAAACGACCATCGGCGGCAGGGTCGTGCTGAAGATGAACTGCGGCGCGTAGCTGCGCACCGCGTCGACGACGATCGAATCGCCGGCGATGTAGCCGCCGAGCGATCCGAATCCCTTGGCGAGCGTGCCCTCGATCACGTCGATGCGGTGAGCCAGGCCGTCGCGCTCGGAGATCCCGCCGCCGCGCGGGCCGTACATGCCCACCGCATGGACTTCGTCGATGTAGGTCATCGCGTTGTAGCGCTCGGCGAGCTCCACGATCTTCTCGATCGGCGCGATGTCGCCGTCCATCGAATACAGGCTCTCGAACACGATCAGCTTCGCGCGAGCCGGGTCGGCGGCCTTCAGCAACGCTTCCAGATGCTCGACGTCGTTGTGCCGCCACACCTGCTTCTCGCAGCCTGCCCGCCGGACGCCCTCGATCATCGAATTGTGGTTGAGCGCGTCCGACAGGATCAGGCAGTTCGGCATCAGCGAGGCGATGGTCGAGATGCCCGCCAGGTTCGAGATCCACCCGGAGGTGAAGACGAGCCCGGCCTCCTTGCCGTGAAGGTCGGCGAGCTCGGCTTCGAGCTCTATGATGCGATGATGGGTGCCGGAGATGTTGCGCGTGCCGCCGGCGCCCGCTCCATGCTGGTTGGCCGAGGCCGTCGCCGCGCCCCGCACGTCGGGGTGGCAGCCCATGCCGAGGTAGTCGTTCGAGCACCAGATGGTGACGTCGCGCGGCTTCTGGCCTCCCTCGGGACGCCAGAGCGCCGTCGGGAAGCGGTCGGCGTCCCGCTCGAGGTCGATGAAGACGCGGTAGCGACGCTCGTCCTTGAGCCGCTGCACCGCCTTGGCGAAATGTGCGTTGCGCCCGTTCTTGTCGTCAGTCAGCATGACACCCTCCGTACCAGTTGCTCAGGCGGCGGCGGCGCAACCGTCGAACGCGGCTTTGAGCCGCGCCCGGTCGAACCCCTGCCCTCTGGCGATCACCAAAGGCTTTTTCTGCATCCGCGGGCCGAACGCCGCCATCCGCGCCCGTCCCTCCGTCAGTTCGAAGCAAAGCCAGTCCGCCTCGGTCCGCACGAGACCGTGCACGCACTCCACCGCGCCGAAACTGCCGGCGGCGATCGATTCGAGCAGGCGCTCGATGTTGCGCGCGTCGCACACGTGCGGCGGATCCGCTCGAAAGGCGACGATTCGGGCGTCCACGCCCGCGCCTTCGGTCTGCTCATGGGCGCCTGCGAGTTCGCGTTCGACCCGGTTGGCGGTCGCGCGCGGGCAGTCGGCCGCCCTGCGCCGGAAGGCGCGCCACAGCGCGTTGCCGTCCAGCGGAACGACCAGGAACCAGTGCTCGACCACCGCGAGCGCCATCAGCGAGCCGAGCATCGCCAGTCCGACCGTGTCGAACGCGCTCGCGCCGCTCCGGCACGCCTCCACCAGCAGAAGCGCCGCGCACGCCGTTCCCCCGGTCACCGACACCGGAAACAGCGCGTTCATCGGCTTGCGCGCCATGAAGCTCGTCAGGAACGCCAAATGATCGGGCAGCATGTCGGCGCCGAGATTGGGCACGCCGAGGAACAGGTTGAGTTTGGCGCTCGAATGCATCACCCACAGGATGACGTAGGTCCACAGCGCAATCGTGTTCGGCTGGCCCCAGGTGAGAAACCCGAGCGCCACGGCGCCCAGAAGCGCGGCCAGTTCGTGATGAAGGCTCGCCCCGAGGGCCTGGAAAAAGCGGGAGGACGCGGTCGAGCCCGGCGCGCAGGGCGACTTGTTCGAACCGCTCAGAAAGCCGGTGTAGAACCCGAGCAGCTGCCAGCCCCAGACCGCGAGACCGCAGGCGAAGGCGACATAGGCCGACTGCCCCGTCGTCTCGCCGGCGGTCAGGGCGACGATCCAGAGCGCCCCCGCCAGAAGCCCGGTCGCGCCGATCATGGTGACGGCGTAGGTGCGCCGCTCCTGGCTGTCCAGCAACAGAATCAGCCCGGTCGAACTCCACCAGAGCGCGACGGTCACAAGGAACGGTGTTGCATAGGGGCACATCGCAGCCGCGCTCACCAGACGGACGCGAGCCGGAGGCCGGCCCGCTTCGATTCGAAGATCCGATCTTTCGGGGCGCCGGACGGACGGCTCATCGAACCGCTCCCGAGGCCTGGAAGAGCTGCGCGAAAGCGGCCGCGTTGGTCGCGCCGAAGGCCTCCAACGCCAGGCGCCGTCCCGTCGTCGCGTCCTCGAGCGACGTTCGGCCGTCGCTCCAGGCGGTCAGAACGAAGGGCGTCTCGTCGCCGACGCCGTTCTGGCGGCGCGCATGCGCGAGTCCCCGCATGGTCGCGCGCATGAAACCGTTGGTTCCGGGCGCGGCACGATAAATCGCCGCGCCGTCGCTCGCCCGGCGCACCAGGACCGAGCCGTCCGGCTGATCGTCGAAGCGCAGCGCCAGCGTCCTGACCACCGTCGCCGTCGGCGCCTCGCTGCGGCCGACGCCGGAGACCCGCGCCGACCAGGCGCCGACGACCGTGATCGCGACCAGAAGCGCAGCGAAGATCAGCACGATCTTCGGCATGCCCGGCGCGGGACCCTTGGCGGCAAGGTCGGTCATCGCATTCTCCTCATCCTGCCGCCCGCCCGGCGAGCCTCAGCGTATCGGCGCGCGCCTCCGCCTTCGCCTCACGGCCGGGCGCCGCCGCCGGCGTCGCCGGCTGGCCGGCGAACTCCCGCAGGGCCGCGCCGAGCGTCGCCGAGACGACGGCCGCGTCGCCGACGCAGCGCAGGCAGGGCTGAGGGCTGAGGAGATGCAGCGGACGGGCGCTGGGCCACAGGACGAAATAGCCGACCCGTCGCCCCTTCTTGAGCGTCACCGGGATCTCGCCGGTGCCGTCGCCGTAGACGCGCGCCGCGGCCGAGTGGATGTCCTTGAAGGGAAGGTTGATGAAGATCGGCAGCGCGATGCCGACCTTGAACACCAGCCTCCGGGACGTCACGACATAGAGCGTGGTGCGGGCCGAAAGAAAGCTGAGCGCCGCGATGATCGCGAGCGCCGCCACGCCCAGTCCGAGCGTCTCGACGCCGGCGAGCGCCGACGCGCTCCATCCCGCGTCCACCTTCGCCCAGACGCTCCACACCGTCAGGGCGACGAAGTAGGCGGCGACGAAGTCCGCGCGATAGGCCCGCCGCGCCAGACTGATCCACCGCGGCCGGCCGTGCCACAGGATGCGCTCGCCGGCCGGAATGTCGGCCGGCAGCAGCTTTTCGAGGCTGACCGCCCTCACAGGAACGGCTCCACCCGGTCCGGCGTGGCGTAGAGCGTGCCGGCGCCGTAATAGGCCGAGATCTTGTCTTCCTCGGCGAGCGTGACCCGGTCCGGAGTCCGGGTCGTCGGCACGCCCGCGAACTGCGCCCCCGTCAGGGCGTTGACGGTGATCCGCCGCTGCCTCGCGCTGACGTCGGCGAAGTGGACCGGAAGGAGCACGCTCGCGCCGGTCGCAAGCGCCACCTCGTAGTAGCGCAGGACCGATTCGGCGCGGTCGACCCACAGATCCTTGATCCGGCCGACCGGGGCGCGGTCGGCGCCGACCACTTCGTAGCCGACCGGGTTCGCGCCTTCCGCCGGCACCGCATAGTTGGTGGCGACCCGGAGCGGCGCGAGCAGATCATGGCCGTCGGCGGTCTTGTAAGGCTCGTCGGCGCGCGCGGCGTAGCTGCCGGGGCCGACGCCGGCGGACAGCGGATCGCCGGTCGGGGTCAGCGGCGCGCCCGGCCACGGCTCGGCCTTGCGCGCGTTGATCGGCCGCTCGTCGCCCTTGTAGTTCGGCGCCAGGACCTTGCTTCCGTCGGCGCGAAGAAACGTCTTGGGCTCGGGGATCCAGATGACGTTGCGGGCCTTGAAGTGGCCGCTCACCTCGGCCTCGAGCGGGTAGCCTTCCCGCCGGTCCTCCCGGCGCAGCCAGAACACCAGCCCAACAAACCACAGCATGAATGCGCCGAAAACGACCTGCGCAACGTCCATATGAGCCGTCAATTCGCCTCTCATGACCCTACCCTCCAGATTGAAGTCCGCCAGCGACCGCAGGAGCGAGATGCGAAGGCAAACCGCTGCTGAGATCGCTGCGCGGGCGAACGAGCGGCCCGATGGCGACAAGGGTCGCAAGCAAGAGAATGATTTCGACGCCGTAGACGATGGTGTAGCCGGTGACCGGGCTTGCGACCGCGTCGCCGAATGCCCCGGCGACCGCGAGCGACGAACCGACGTCGTTGACGACGCCGCTGAAAGCGACCGCGAGACCCGCCGCGGTCGCCTGCGAGGCGCTCCAGGCGCCGAGCGCGAGGCCCCGGTCCTCGGGCTTTGCGAGCGCCATCGAGGCGGTGAGCGTGCCGTGCGCGAAGAGACCGCCGCCGAAGCCGATGAGCGCCACCCCGACGGCGAACATCGGACCCGTCTCGAGCGGCGCGGACAGGATCACGCAGGCGAACGCGACGACGCCGGCGAGCGCGCCGTAGCCTGCGACCCGGTGCGGGTCCGCCCCGCGGGCCAACCGGCGCGCGGCGAGAACCAGTCCGGCGCCGCCTCCGAGCGCGAGCATCGCCGTCAACGCCGTCGTCACCCCGACCGGAAGATGAAGGATCTTTCCGCCGTAGGGCTCGAGCAGGATGTCCTGCATGCTGAATCCGGCGGTGCCGAGCGCGGTCGCGACCAGCAGGCGCCGGGTCCGCGCCACTCCGGCGAAGGCGCTCCAGGCGTCCCGGAAGCGCGCCGGGCGCGACGACGCGGGGGCGCGCAGCAGGTTGCGGGGCTCCTGCTTCCACAGCGCGACGCAGTTCAGCGCCATGGTCGTGAGCGCCGCGCCCTGCACGACCTGGATGAGCCGCACTTCGCTGAAATGACGCAGCAGAAGCCCGAACACGACGGCGCTGACGGCCATGCCGACGAGCAGCATCGCGCACAGGAGCGCCACGACGCGCGGACGGGCGCGCTCCGGCGCGAGGTCGGTCGCGAGCGCGAGCCCGATCGTCTGCACTGTGTGCAGCCCCGCGCCGACGAGCAGGAACGCCAGTCCCGCCGCCGCCTGCCCGACCCACGCCGGCCAGTGCGTGTCGCCCGACAAGAGGATCAGCGCGAACGGCATGATCGCGAAGCCGCCGAACTGGAGCAGCGTGCCGAACCAGATGTAGGGGACGCGCCGCCAGCCGAGCACCGAGCGGTGATGGTCCGAGCGGAAGCCGATCAGCGCGCGCATCGGCGCGAACAGCAGCGGCAACGCCAGCATGCAGGCGACGATCCACGACGGAACGCCCAGCTCGACGATCATCACCCTGTTCAGCGTGCCGATCAGCAGCACCACGGCCATGCCGACCGTCACCTGGAACAGCGACAGCCTCAGGAGCCGCTCCATCGGAAGCTCCGGCGTCGCCGCATCGGCGAACGGCAGGAAGCGTGGCCCGAGCTGCATCACCCCTCGGACGATGGCTCCGCTGACGGCTTTCATGGCCGAACGACCTCCAGGGCCTCGGAAATGTAGAAGCCGCTCACGATCCGCCGGCCCCGCGCGATCCGCCAGCGCGGATCGGCGAAGACGCCGTCCAGGCGTTTTTCCAGCGCTCGCCTGGAGATCGGTGCGATCGACGGGGCGCGGTCGCCGCGCGGCAGGAACCGCCCGGCGGCGTGCATCAGGGTGAGGAGCGCCGTGCGCGGGGCGATCGTGAACACGACCGCCGCCTCCGTGCGCGCCGCGAGCGCCGACACGGTGCGGGCGATGTCCGCCCCTTCGTAGTGGATTAGGCTGTCCATCGCGACCACGTAGTCGAAGCGGCCGAGCGCGGGATCGAGCATGTCGCCGACCGCGAAGGTCGCCTGGCCGGGCGCGAGGTCCTTCGGCGCGCGCTCGTTGGCGAGCCCGACCAGCGTCGGGGAGACGTCGACGCCGAGCACGTTTGCGCCCCGGCGGGCGAGCGCGACCGAAAGCGCGCCCGTGCCGCAGCCGGCGTCGAGCACGCGCGCGCCGCAAAGGTCCTGCGGCAGCCAGGACGCGATGGTTTCGCGCATCGCGTCGCGCCCGGCGCGCACCGTGGCGCGGACCCGGCTGACCGGCGCGTCGGAGGTCAGACGCGTCCACGCCTCGACCGCGGTGCGGTCGAAGTAGCGCTCGAGCTCGTCGCGCCGGGTGTGGTACGTCCCGCTCGTCATCAGTCGTATCCCAGGAATTCGAACAGGTCGCGGTCCTTCATCGGCTTGGCCGGCAAGGGCTCGAATCCGGCCCACATCCGCTCCGCGAGACCCAGATATTCGTTCTGCACCGCTTCGAGTTCGGGCGACGGATCCATTTCGAACAGCGTCGCCTTCTTGAGGCGGCTGCGCCGGACGACGTCGAGGTCGCGGATGTGGGCGACCCGCTTCAGGCCGACGGCGGCGTTGAAGCGGTCGATCTCGTCCGTGGCGGCGCTGCGGTTGGCGATCACGCCGCCGAGGCGCACGTCGTAGTTCTTTCCCTTGGCGTGGATCGCGGCCACGATCCGGTTCATCGCGAAGATCGAATCGAAGTCGTTGGCGGTGACGATCAGCGCCCGTTCGGCGTGTTGCAGGGGCGACGCAAAGCCGCCGCACACCACGTCGCCGAGCACGTCGAAGATCACGACGTCGGTGTCCTCGAGCAGCCGATGCTCCTTGAGCAGCTTGACGGTCTGGCCGACCGTGTAGCCGCCGCAGCCGGTCCCCGCCGGCGGGCCGCCCGCCTCGACGCACATCACCCCGGCGTAGCCGGTGGCGACGAAGTCTTCGATGCGCAGCTCCTCGCTGTGGTAGTTGACCGCCTCGAGCGCGTCCATGACCGTCGGGACGAGCCGCTTGGTCAGGGTGAAGGTCGAATCGTGCTTCGGATCGCAGCCGATCTGCAGCACCCGTTTTCCGAGCTTTGCGAAGGCGACGGACAGGTTCGACGAGGTCGTGCTCTTGCCGATGCCGCCCTTGCCGTAGATCGCGAACACTTTCGCCGTGCCGATCTTGTCGGTCGGGTCGAGTTCGACCTGACAGGAGCCATCGCCCCGCTGCGCCCTGATTGCCAGATTCATGCCGCTACCCCCGGACTGACGCCTTCCAGCCGATCTTCGAATTCGTCGCCCGCCTCGATCAGCTCCGCGAGCGTCTTCGGGTCGGGCGTCCAGTAACCGCGCTCGTGCGCCTCGACGATCCGGTTCGCGAGCTTCGACGAAGCGGCCGGGTTGAGTTCGGCGAGACGCTTGCGCATCTCGGGATCGAGCACGAAGGTTTCGGTGATCCGCTCATAGACCCACGCATCGACCTGGCCGGTGGTCGCCGACCAGCCGACCGTGTTGGTGACGTGCGCCTCGATCTGCCGCACGCCCTCGTAGCCGTGCTTGAGCATGCCCTCGTACCACTTGGGGTTGAGCACCCGCGTGCGCGTCTCGAGCGCGACCTGCTCGCTCAAGCTCCGCACCTTGCCCTCGCCGCGCGTCTGGTCGGAGATGTAGATCGGCGCGACCCGCCCGCCGCGCGCCCGCGCGGCGGCGCGGCCCATGCCGCCGAGGCTGTCGAAGTAATGGTCGATCGAGGTGACGCCGAGTTCGACGCTGTCGAGGTTCTGGTAGGCGAAATCGACCGTCGAGAGCACGCTCTGGAGCAGCTCCGGCTGCGCCGCCGACTGGCCCTTGCGGCCATAGGCGAAGCACTTGCGGCTCGCGAACTGGGTCGAGATCTCGTCCTCGTCGGTCCAGGCGCCGGCGTCGATCAGCATGCCGACGTTGGCCCCGTAGGCGCCCTCGGCGTTGCTGAACACCCGCAGCGCCGCGGTCTCGAGATCGCACCCGGTCTCCTTGACCCGCGCCAGCGCGTGCTTGCGCACGAAGTTCTGGTCGACCGGCTCGTCGGCGCTCGCCGCGAGGAAGCAGGCTTCGGCCAAGAGCCGCATCTGCAGCGGCAGCAGATCGCGGAAAATGCCCGAAACGGTCGCGATCACGTCGACGCGCGGACGGCCGAGCTCCTCGAGCGGGATCAGGCTCGAGCCGGCGAGCCGCCCGTAGGAATCGAACCGCGGACGCGCGCCGATCAGCGCCAGCGCCTGCCCGAGCGGGCCGCCTTCGCTCTTGAGATTGTCGGTTCCCCACAACACGACGGCGACGCATTCGGGGAACGGATGGCCGTCGGCGGCGTAGCGGGCGAGCACCTGCGCCGCCTGCCGCGCCCCGTCGGCGATCGCGAACGCGCTCGGGATGCGATACGGATCGAAACCGTGCAGGTTGCGGCCCGTCGGCAGGACGGCCGGATTGCGCAGGAGATCGCCGCCGGCCACCGGCGGGATGAAGCAGGCGTCGAGCGCGCGCAGGAGCGCGGGCGTCTCGTGGTCCTCGGCGAGCAGCCGGTCGAGCCGCTGCAGCTCCGCGAACGCCTGGCGGGTCTCCGGGTCGGCGGGCGCGCCGAAGGCGGCGATGGCCGCCTCGACCGACCCGCCGGCGGCGAGCGCCCTGAGGCCGGCGAGGTCGCCCTTGAGGTTGAACGAGCCTTCGGCGAGCGCGGCCAGCGTCTCGGCGCGCTCGTCGACGCCGGGCGTCTCGCCCACGACGTGGAGGCCGTGCGGGATCAGCGTGTACTCGAGTTCGAGGATCGCGGAACCGAGCCTGGCGATCTCGTCGTTCGCGTTGGAACCCCAGGCGGGCTCGGCCTGGGCCAGATTGATCGCGGCCGCCTGGGACTGGATCAGCTCCGCCAGCCTTCCCCGCTCCTCGCTCGCCTCGAGCTCGGTCGCCCGGTAGCGATCGACCGAGCCCTTGAGTTCGGTCAGCCCGCGATAGAGCCCCGCCTGCGCGAGGCTCGGGGTGAGGTAGCTGACGAGGGTCGCCGCCGAGCGGCGCTTGGCGAGCGCGCCCTCGGACGGATTGTTGGCCGCATAGAGGTAGACGTTCGGCGCCGCGCCGATCAGCCGCTCGGGCCAGCACGCGGCGGACATGCCGACCTGCTTGCCCGGCATGAACTCGAGCGATCCGTGCATGCCGAAATGCAGCACGACGTCGGCTTTGAAGTCCTCGCGCAGGTAGCGATAGAAGGCGGAGAAGGCGTGCGTGGGGGCGAAGCCGCGCTCGAACAGGAGCCGCATCGGGTCGCCCTCGTAACCCATCGCGGGCTGCACGCCGACGAGCACGTCGCCGAACCGCTCGCCGAGCACGAAGATCGAGCCGCCGTCGGTCTGATGACGGCCCGGCGCCGGGCCCCACTGCGTCTCGATCTCGGCGAGATGCGTCTCACGCCGCACGTGGTCGTCGAGGGAAACCCGCGCCGCGACGTTCGCGGCGGTTCCGTAGCGATCGGCGTTGCCGTGCAGGATGCGCTCGCGCAGCGCGTCGACGGAAGCCGGCAGTTCGACCGAATAGCCCGCCGCCTTCATCGCCCGGAGCGTGTTGAACAGGGATTCGTACACGCCGAGGAACGCGGCGGTTCCGATCGCGCCGCCGTTGGGCGGGAAGTTGAACAGGACGATCGCGACCTTGCGCCGGGCGCGCTCGGTGCGGCGCAGGCGAACCAGGCGCGCGACGCGCTCGGCCAGGCGCTCGACCCGCTCGGGATGCGGCAGCAGGTCGCGCTCGAGTCCCTTGGGCGCGTTCTCCATGCGCCCGCCGAACACCATCGGCGCCGCGGCCCCGTCCAGCTCGGGGATCGCCACCATCATCGTCGCCTCGACCGGCGACAGGCCGCGCTCCGAGCCCTCCCACTGCTCGACCGTCTGAAACTCGAGCGCGTGGGCGGCGATATAGGGGACGTCGAGCCCGTTCAGGAGCTCGGCGGCGCCGGCCGCGTCGTTGTAGGCCGGACCGCCGATCAGCGAGAACCCGGTCAGCGACACGAACGCGTCGATGGTCGCGACGCCGTTGCGCTTGAAGAACGCCTCGACCGCGGGGCGCGCGTCGAGGCCGCTGGCGAAGGCGGGAATGACCCTCAGACCGCGCTTCTCCAGCGCCGCGATGACGGCGTCATAGTGGGCGGTGTTGTTGGCGAGCAGGTAGGAGCGCATGAGCAACAGGCCCACCGTCCCCACCACCTCCTTGACCGGCGGCCGCGGCAGCGCGTCGCACGAGGTGTTGAAACGCTTGGCGGCGCGCGGGTGATAGACGCCGACTTCGGGGTATTCGACCGGCAGCGACGCCTTCAGCGCGCCGCGCAGCGACGCGTTGGCGCCGCCCGCGTAGCGGTTGACCAGGAACCGGACGAGATTGGCGACGTTGTCGTCGGAGCCGGCGAGCCAGTACTGCAGGGTGAGGAAATAGGCGCGCACGTCCTGCGCCGCGCCCGGGATGAAGCGCAGGATCTTCGGGATCCGGCGCAGCATGGCGAGCTGCTTCTCGCCACCGGTGTCGGAGGCCTTGGAGCTGCCGCGCAGGCGCTTGAGAAAGTCGAGCGCGCCGCGCTTCGTGCCGTCCATGTTGAAGCGGCCGACGCGCGTCGCCTTGACGATCGGCGGGGCCGACATGCAGCCGAGCACCGCGTCGCAGGAATCGCGCCGCGCCAGGATCGCGGGAAGCACCGCCTCGGCGTGCTCCTCCATGAACAGCATGGTCGCGACGATGATGTCGGCCGTGGCGATCGAGTCGAGGCAGCTCTGCAGCGAGCCCGGATCGCTCCAGTCCGCAGCGGCGTGGAACGCCAGCTCCAGCCCGGGAATTTCCTTGGCCAGCGTGCGGCGCGCCCGGTCGACCGCCCCCGCGAGGTGGTTGTCGAGGGTGACGATGACGAAGCGCAGTCCCGCGCGCTCAGCGGCCGAAGTGAGCTTTTGCTTCATAGAGGGTGCTTACGCTGATGGTCGCCAGGCCGCGCTGGCGCGCAAACGTCTCGGTGTTGCTCCGGGCGCGTCCGCGCACGAAGAACGGGATCTTCTTGAGCTCGCGCTCCGCGTCGGCGGTCCAGCTCGCTGGACCCGACGCGCCCGCGACCGCGAGCGGCTCCGCGACCACGACCGCCGGCGCCTCCGGCTTGCGGCCGAGATGAGAGGGAAGCGCGCCGTCGTGGAATTCGGGATCGTCGCGGAACATCGTCAGCAGATGCTCCTCGAGGCCCATCATCAGCGGATGGACCCACGAGTCGAACAGCACGTTCGCCCCTTCGAAGCCCATCTGCGGCGAGTAGCGCGCGGGGAAATCCTGCACATGAACGGGCGCGGAGATCACGGCGCACGGAATGCCGAGCCGCTTGGCGACGTGGCGCTCCATCTGCGTGCCGAGCACCAACTCCGGGCCCAGCGCCGCGACCTTCGCCTCGACCTCGAGGTAGTCGTCGCAGATCAGCGCTTCCGCGTCGAGCGCGGCGGCGGCTTCCCGGATCTCGCGCGCGAATTCGCGGGAGTAGGTCCCGATTCCCACGACCTTGAAGCCGAACTCGTCGCGTGCGGCGCGCGCGGCGGCGAGCGCATGGGTCGCGTCGCCGAAGATGAAGACGCGCTTGCCGGTCAGATAGGTGGAGTCGACCGAGCGCGACCACCACGGCAGGCGCGAGCCGCCCTCGCGCTGCGCGCGGTCGGGTTCGAGCCCGGCGAGCCCGGCCACTTCTGCGACGAAGGCGCGGGTCGCCCCGACGCCGATCGGGACCGTGCGGGTGTAGGGTTGCCCATAGGCCTTTTCCAGCCACTGGGCGGTCGGAAGCGCCACTTCGGGATAGAGCACGACGTTGAAGTCGGCCTCGCCGAGCCGGGAAACGTCTTCGGCCGAGGCGCCGAGCGGCGCGGTCGTGGCGATCTCGACGCCGAGGCCCTCCAGCAGCCGGGCGATCTCGATCACGTCGTCGCGGTGACGGAAGCCGAGCGCCGTGGGACCGAGCAGGTTGCAGCGCGGGCGCGCCGAGGCGACGCGTTGCCGCTTCGGCCGGCCGAGCGCGCGCGCGATGCGGTAGAAGGTCTCGGCGGCGCCCCAGTTCTCCTTCCGGCGATAGGCGGAGAGTTCGAGCGGGATGACCGGGACCGGCAGGGCGAGCGCGCGGGCGAGGCCGCCGGGGTCGTCCTGGAGCAATTCGGCGGTGCACGACGCCCCGACGACGATCGCCTCCGGGCGGAACCGCTCGTAGGCCTCGCGGACGGCGGCCTGGAACACCTCGGCGGTGTCGGAGCCGAGGTCGCGCGCCGCGAACGTCGTGTAGGTGACCGGAGGGCGCTCGCCGCGCCGCTCGATCATGGTGAACAGCAGATCGGCGTAGGTGTCGCCCTGCGGCGCGTGCAGGACGAGGTGGACGCCGCGCATCCCCGTCACGACGCGCATCGCCCCGACGTGCGGCGGACCTTCGTATGTCCAGAGGGTGAGGTCCATGTCTAGACCTCCAGCGCCGCGAGCCGCGCCAGCGGCCGGACGAACAGCTCGGCCAGATCGCCCGCCTGCTCGTAACCCTGGGTGGGCGCGAACAGGAGCTCGATCGACCATTTCGTCGCGAGCCCTTCCGCCTCCAGCGGGTTGGCGAGGCCGAGGCCGCAGACGGTGAGATCGGGCCGGTCGGCGCGGCAGCGGTCGAGCTGACGGTCGACGTCCTGCCCCTCGCTCAATCGGGTCCCGACCGGCAGGAGCGCGAGATCCTCGGCCACGAGCTGACGATTGAGATAGGGCGTGCCGACCTCGGTCGGGATCATGCCCATCTCCTGGGCGAGGAACCGGGCGAGCGGGATTTCGAGCTGCGAGTCGGGGAAGAAGAAGACGCGCTTGCCGGCGAGGATCGCGCGATGCCGGGCGAGCGCCACCTCGGCGCGCGCGCGCGCCTCCGACGTCGCCGCGTCGAAGCGGCTCGGGGCGACGCCGAACGCGTCCGCGGCCGCGCGCAGCCATGCGGTCGTCCCCTCGGCGCCGAGGGGGAACGGCGCCGAAATGCGCTGGGCGCCGCGCGCCTCCAGCGCCCGCGCGGTCTCGCCGAGAAATGGCTGCGCCAGCAGGACGCGGGTGTTCGGCCCGACCGGCGGCACGTCCTCGGCGCCGCGCGCCGGGAAGAACCGCACCCGCGGCGCGCCGAGGGCGGCGAAAAGCCGCGCGAACTGGTCCTCGACGATGTCGGCCAGCGACCCGGCGACGAGCAGGCTCGGGCCGTCGGCGGGGTTTTCCTCGGGCAGCGACGGCGCGAGCGCCGCGAGACAGGCGTCCTCGCCCTGGGTGAAGGTGGTCTCGAGGCCGCTGCCGGAATAGGCGACCACGCGCACCCGCGGCGCATTGGCGTCCGACAGGCGGCGCGCGGCGCGCGCGAGATCGATCTTGATGACCTCCGACGGGCACGAGCCGACGAGGAACAGGAGCTTGATCTCGGGCCTGCGTTCGAGCAGCCGAGCGACCACGCGGTCGAGCTCCTCGTTGACGTCGGCCGCGCCGGCGAGATCCCGTTCCGTCAGGATCGCCGTGGCGAAGCGGGGTTCGGCGAAGATCATGACGCCGGCCGCCGACTGGATCAGGTGGGCGCAGGTGCGCGAACCGACGACGAGGAAGAAGGCGTCGCGAATCTTGCGGTGCAGCCAGACGATGCTGGTCAGCCCGCAGAACACTTCGCGCTGGCCGCGCTCCCGCAGAACGGAGCGTTCGGACGCGCTGTCGGCGGCTCTGAGGTCGAGCGGAACGCGCACGTTCATGGCGCCGGCTCCGGCTGGACGCCCGCCGCGGCGTATCCGGCGGCGGGCGCGGCCTGCAGCCGCGCCGCCCGCAGCTTGAGGAGGAACTGGGCGGCGTTGACGACATAGGCCGCGTAAGCCGCGAGCGCGAGCAGCATCAGCCCGCGCGGCCCGATGAGGTCGAGAAACAGCGCTGCCAGATAGGCCGTGTGCAGCGCCAGGACGAGCATCGAGAACACGTCCTCCCAGAAGAACGCGTCGGCGAACAGGTACTTGCCGAAAACCGCCTTCTCCCAGACGGAGCCGGTGATCATGATGGCGTAGAGAACGATGGTCTTGACCACCACCGAGATCACGGCGGCCTGCTCGCCCGCGCCGGTGGCCAGGAACCGCAGGACAAGACCGAGACTGACGAGGAAGACGGCGAACTGCAGCGGCGCCAGGACGCCCTGTACGATCGTCCACCCGCTCCGGTCGCGCCGCGCGCGCTGCTCGGCCGTATAGAGCGGTCTGGGCTGCGCTGCTGGGGAACGCCCTGGCTGCATAACTGCCGCTTCTCCGGTCCTCGAGGCGGGCCTGGCCGACATCAGGTCGACAGCGCCTTCGGCCCGGACTGTAGGCGTGTCGGGACCCGAGTGTCAATCTGAGTTGACGTACTTTTTGCCTTACACTAAGGTGACATCCCGGTGACGAGCGCCGTTTCGAGGCGGGTTGGGAAGACTCGCTGCGGCAGGACGTCACAGGGGGCGTCGGTGCCCGAGATCGAGTTGCCAGTGGCGCGCCCCCCGCCCCCGAACCGCCTGCGGCGAGGAGACAAGACCGGGCCGGTCGGCGCGGCCGGCGGCGGGGTTCGCCGCGACGTCCGTCAGCGTCGGGACCGCGCCGGCGACGACGTCGTCGGTCACGTCCTGCGGCAAATCGCTCCGCTCGTGGGAACGGACGCCCGGCGGTCGCGGCCGGGCGCCGGTCGCGCCCCGGCCTTCGGGCGCGGCGACGTCGAGGCGTTCGCGACGCTCGCGATCTCGCCCGACGGCGATCTCTGGCCTCCCGTCGAACGCGCCTTGCGGATCGGCGTCTCGGTCGACCAACTGTTCGAGGAGCTCCTCGCGCCCGCCGCCCGGCGGCTCGGCGCGCTGTGGGACGAGGACGATTGCGATTTTCTCAGCGTCACCGTGGCCGCCCACCGGCTTCAGGTCGCGGTGCGGAGGCTGGCGCTGGCGCATCGGCGGGCCGGCGAAGGGCCCGCCACGGCGCTCTTTTCTCCCGCGCCCGGCGAACCCCACATCCTCGGGCTGTCGATCGCCAGGGCGGCGTTCGAGCGAAGCGGCTGGAGCACGGAGGTCGCGGACGGGGCGGGCCCGTGCGCCGCCGTCCGCCGGCGCTGGTTCGATCTGGTGGCTTTCTCAATCAGTTGCGACCGTCTGATCCAGCGCCTGGCCGACCTGGCGGCCGAAGTCCGCGCGGTTTCGAAGAACCGCAATGTGTTTCTTCTGGTAGGAGGAGCGGCCGTCGCCGCGAAGCCGGAATCGGCGACGCGCATCGGAGCCGACGCCATCGCGGCGACCCCGAGGGAGGCTATTGTTATTACAAGGAGTTTGCTAAGGCGGAGCGAATGGCGGGAATCGGGCTGACGCTTTACCTTGTCAAACGTGATCCTCAAGTCGAGGGGCGGTCTCGTGGTGGATGGTGCAAGGTCGGGGTCCCCGGCGCGGTTTGCGGCGCCCGAACTCTTGCGGGGTCTCGATCCCGAAGCCGTGGGCAGTCTGCTCGCCGCGACCGCCGACGTGACGTTCGTCCTCGACGGCGGCGGCACGATTCTCGACGCCGCCATCGCTGAGGCGGATCTCGCGGGCTCGATGGGCTCGGAATGGATCGGCAAACGGCTCGTCGACACGGTCACGATCGAAAGCCGAGCCAAGATCGAGGAGTTGATCCGCGATTCGTCTCCGCGCCTGTCGGCGCGCGGGCGCCAGGTCAACCATCCCTCCGCCCGCGGCGCCGACATTCCGATCCGTTACCGGGCGCTCCGGTTCGGAGAGGACGGCCGCATCGTCGCGGTCGGCCGCGATCTGAGGCAAATGGCCGCGCTTCAGCAGCGCCTCGTCGAGGCGCAGCAGGAAATGGAGCGCGAATACACCCGGATTCGCAACGCGGAAAAGCGATACCGGCTGCTCTATCAGCTGGCCTCCGAGGCGGTGCTGATTCTCGATTCGGGCACGGCGCGGATCGTCGAGGCCAATCCGGCGGCCGCGATCCTGCTCGGCGTCGAGCCGAAGAAACTCGCCGGCCGCGACTTCGAGGACCTGTTCGCCGATTCGAGCCGCCAGACCACGCGCTCGTTCCTCGCCGCGACCCGCGTCGCGCCGCGCGTCGACCGGGTCCACGCCCAGCTGGGGCACGACCACGGCGACGTCCTCATGACCGGCTCGTCCTACCGGCAGGACGGCGTGGCGCATCTCGTGGTCCTCCTGTCGCGGCTGGGCGACGCCTCCCTCGCGGCGTCCGCCGACGACGCCAACATCCTGCGCCTCGTCGAGGCCATCCCCGAGGCCCTCGTGGTGGTGGCCGAGGACGGCCGGATCATGACCGCGAACGCGGCGTTCCTGGATCTCGTCCAGGCGACCACCGTGGTCCAGGCGCGGGGCGAATCGATCGAGCGCTGGATCGGCCGCCCCGGCGTCGACATCGACGTCCTCTTCTCCAATCTCCGCGCGCACGGGAGCGTGCGCATCTTCTCGACCGTGGCGCGCGGCGAACTCGGGACCGTCGAGGACGTGGAAATCGTGGCCGCGTCGGCGGTCGGCGGCGCGACGCCGATCTATGGCCTGGCGATCCGCGCCACCGGATGGCGCGGCGGGCGCGAGCGGCTGGGGGGCCGCGAGCTTCCCCGCACCGTCGAGCAGTTCACCGAACTGGTCGGACGCGTTCCGATGAAGAACCTCGTGCGCGAGACGACCGACCTGATCGAGCGCCTGTGCATCGAGGCCGCCCTCGAGCTGACCCGGGAGAACCGCGCGTCGGCTGCGGAAATGCTC
Organism: Roseiarcus fermentans; assembly: GCF_003315135.1. Classification (GTDB taxonomy): domain Bacteria; phylum Pseudomonadota; class Alphaproteobacteria; order Rhizobiales; family Beijerinckiaceae; genus Roseiarcus; species Roseiarcus fermentans. Next base: position 23,301 of record NZ_QNRK01000016.1, on the reverse strand, counting down.
GGCCTCAGCCGGCAGGCGTTCTACGTCAAGCTCAGGCGCTATGGCCTGGCGGACGGCGGCGACGGCGACGGCCAGGAGCGCTGAATGCGTCCAAGTGTCGCTGATGCGTGACACGATTCGGCGGGCGTGAGTGTCAACCTAGCTTGACAGGCACAGGCGCCCGCGATTAGGTTCGCCCATGCGGAGTCTCCAGCCCACAGCCGTTCCGGACCTGCCCGAGCCCGTCGCCGGGCCGGCGCCGTGCGGGACCGTCGCCGGAGCGGCGCCGTGAAGGCCGTCGGCGGGCTGGGCTGGTCCGGCATCGTCCGGCTCGGGCTGGCGCAGAGCGCGCTCGGCGCGATCGTCGTCCTGATGACCTCGACGATCAATCGGGTGATGGTGGTCGAACTGGCGCTGCCCGCGCTCGTTCCCGGCCTTCTGGTCGCCTCCCATTACGCGGTGCAGATCTTCCGCCCCGCATGGGGCTACGGCTCGGACGTCGGCGGCCGGCGCACCCCCTGGATCGTCGGCGGCATGGCGACGCTCGCCATCGGCGCGCTCGGCGCGGCGGTCGGAACAGCGCTCGCCGCGGATTCCCGTGTTCTCGGCCTCTCGGTCGCGGCGGTCGCCTTCCTGCTCGTGGGCATGGGCGCGGGATCGGCCGGCACCTCCGTGCTGGCGCTGCTCGCCTCCCGCGTCGCGCCGGAGCGCCGCGCCGCCGCGGCTTCGTTGGTCTGGATGATGATGATCCTCGGCTTCGCCGTGTCGGCGCCGCTCGCGGGCCATTTCCTCGACCCGTTCTCCAACGCCCGCCTGATCGAGGTGACCGGTTCGGTGGCCGCGATCGCCTTCGTTCTGGCGACGCTCGCCGTGCTGGGCGTCGAGGACCGCGTCCCTGCGGCGGCGGCCGCCGCCCGCAGCCATCGTCCGTCGTCGTTCCTCGTCGCGCTCGGCGAGATCTGGCGGGAGCGGTCGGTCCGCCGGTTCACCATCTTCATCTTCGTGTCGATGCTCGCCTACGGCGCGCAGGAACTGCTGATCGAGCCGTTCGCGGGCCTCGTGTTCGGCATGACTCCGGGGTCGACGACGAAGCTCGCCGGACTTCAGCACGGCGGCGTCCTGATCGGGATGCTCGGCGTCGCGACCGTGGCGACGGCGATCGGCGGCCCGATCCTGGGCTCGCTCAGGCTCTGGACGACGGCCGGCTGCGCGGCCTCCGCCGTCTCGCTCGCGGCCATCGCCGCGAACGGTCTCCTCGGCCTCGGCCCCGACGCCTTCCGCGCTTCGGTGTTCGCGCTCGGCCTGTCCAACGGCGTCTACGCGGTCGCGGCGATCGGCTCCATGATGGGGCTCGCGAGCGCCGGCGCCGCGGCGCGCGAAGGGACCCGCATGGGTCTCTGGGGCGCCGCGCAGGCGATCGCCTACGGCGCCGGCGGGGTGGCCGCGACCGTCCTCGTCGACGTGGGACGGAGCCTGGGCGCGACGCCGCTCGCAGCCTACGCGCTCGTGTTCGGGCTCGAGGCGGCGCTTTTCCTGTTCGCAACCGCCCTCGCGCGCTCGAGCGCGCCGGGCGCGGCGCGCGAAAGCGCGACGGCTTCGGCGCAGCCGGCGCTGTCCGCGCAAGCCTGAGGGGGACCTCGCCGTCATGGCAAACGATGAGATCTTCGACGTGATCGTGGTTGGCGGCGGGCCCTCCGGCGCGACGGCGGCCACCGACCTGGCGACGCGCGGACTGAAGGTGGCGCTGCTCGACCGGGCGGGGCGCATCAAACCCTGCGGCGGCGCGATCCCGCCCCGCCTCATCCGCGATTTCGACATCCCCGCCCACCTGCTCAAGGCGCGCGTGTCCCTCGCCACGATGGTGTCGCCGAAGGGCGTCAGCGTCGACATGCCGATCGACGGCGGATTCGTCGGCATGGTGGACCGGGAAGAGTTCGACGAATGGCTGCGCGATCGCGCCGAGCGCTCGGGGGCGAAGCGTTTCACCGGCCGGTTCGAGACGCTTTCCCGAGGCGCGGACGGCCTGCCGGTCGTCCATTTCGCCGCCAAGGACGCGGCCGGCGCGGCCGGGACGCTGAAGGGCAGGATCGTCATCGGCGCCGACGGCGCCAATTCGGCGGTCGCGCGCGACGAGGTCCGCAATTCCAAGCGCGGCAAATTCGTGTTCGCCTATCACGAGATCGTCGAGGCGCCGGTCGACGCGGCCACCGGCGCCCCGGACAACCGCTGCGAGATCTACTACCGCGGAACGCTCTCGCCGGACTTCTACGCCTGGATCTTCCCGCACGGCTCCACGATGAGCGTCGGCTCCGGCACCGCGCACAAGGGCTTCTCGCTGAAGGGGTCAGTGCAGGCGCTGCGCGCCGAAACCGGGCTCGACGCCCTGCGCACGATCCGCAGCGAAGGCGCTCCGATTCCGCTCAAGCCCCTGCCCCGCTGGGACAACGGCCGCGACGTGGTGCTCGCCGGCGACGCCGCCGGGGTCGTGGCGCCGGCCTCGGGCGAAGGCATCTACTACGCCATGCTCGGCGGCCGTCTCGCGGCGGAAGCGGCCGAGCAGGCGATCGCCACCGGCGACGCCCGCGCGCTCAGGCTCGCGCGCAAGCGGTTCATGAAGGAACACGGCCGGGTGTTCTGGATTCTCGGACTCATGCAGCGATTCTGGTACGTCAACGACAAGCGTCGGGAGCGGTTCGTCAGCATGTGCCGCGACAAGGATGTGCAGCGCCTGACGTGGGAATCCTACATGAACAAGAAGCTGGTGCGCCGCGACCCGCTGGCGCACGTCAAGGTCTTCTTCAAAGACCTCGCCCACCTCTTCAGGCTCGTCCCGCCATGATCCAAACCCTTGCCGAACGCTGGCCCGTCATTGCGGTCGTGATTGCCTGTGTGGCGGTCCTCGCCTTCGCCGGCGCCGCCGCGACCAACGTCGGTCCCTGGTACAAGGCCCTGAAGTTCCCGCGCCTGAAGCCCCCGGACTGGGCGTTCGGGCCCGGCTGGACCACGATCTACGTGTTCATCGCCGCGAGCGCGGTGATCGGCTGGGGCGCCGCCGACGCCGAAGACCGGACGACCATGATCTGGCTGTTCGCCATCAACGGCGTGCTGAACGTCCTGTGGAGCCCGCTCTTCTTCACGCTGCAACGCCCCGACTGGGCGCTGATCGAGTGGGTTCCGTTCTGGCTGTCGATCGTGCCGCTGGTGATCCTGATGTTCTGGATCACGCCGCTCGCCGGCTGGCTGATCCTGCCCTATCTGCTCTGGGTGACCTACGCGGGCTGGCTCAACTGGCGCGTCGTCGTGTTGAACCGGCCTTTCGGATCCGACGCCGCCGCGACGCCGCGAAAGTAGCCGCGATGGGCGGATATCCGGACGCCGGTCTCCTGATCGACGCGATCGTCGCGCTGGTGGCGCTCGAGGCGATCGGGCTCGTGGCGGCGCGGCGGCTGTTCGGCCGCGGCCCGTCGAGCGCCTCCTCGATCGCCAACTGCGCGGCCGGCGCCGCCCTGCTGATGGCGCTGCGGGCCGCGATCGGCGACGCGCCGTTCGCCGTCGTCGCGCTCTGGCTGCTGGCCGCGCTCCTCGCCAATGTCGTCGACGTCGCGCTGCGCTGGCGCGGTCCCGATTCCTGCGCCGCCGCTCGCCCCCTTTCTTCGTCTTCCGCTCTGTCTCCGGAGAGGTCTCGTGTCTGACAACCGTACGCCGCTTCTCGATAAGATCGCCTCGACCGAGGACTTGCGCCGCCTGGACAAGTCCGATCTGCCGTCTCTGGCGGAGGAGGTGCGTCACGAGATGATCAACGCCGTCTCCGTCACCGGAGGCCATCTCGGCGCCGGGCTCGGCGTGGTCGAACTGACCGTCGCGCTGCACTACGTCTTCGACACGCCGCGCGACCGGCTGATCTGGGACGTCGGCCATCAGGCCTATCCGCACAAGATCCTCACCGGCCGGCGCGACCGGATCCGCACCCTTCGTCAGAAGGGCGGCCTGTCCGGGTTCACCAAGCGCGAGGAGAGCGAGTACGATCCCTTCGGCGCCGGGCATTCGTCGACCTCCATTTCCGCGGCGCTCGGCATGGCGGTGGCGCGCGACTACACCGAGAAGGCGCACAACGTGATCGCAGTGATCGGCGACGGCGCAATGTCGGCGGGCATGGCCTACGAGGCCATGAACAACGCCGGGGCGATGGATTCGCGCCTGATCGTGGTGCTGAACGACAACGACATGTCGATCGCGCCGCCGGTCGGCGCGCTCTCCGCGTATCTGTCGCGGCTCCTCTCGGGCAAGACCTACCGCGGCTTGCGGGAGAGCGGCAAGCAGATCGCCCGCAAGATGCCGCGGGCGATCTTCGAGCACGCGCGGCGCGCGGAAGAGATGGCGCGCGGCTTCTTCACCGGCGGCACGCTGTTCGAGCAGCTCGGGTTCTATTACGTCGGTCCGATCGACGGCCACAATCTCAGCCACCTGCTGCCGGTGCTCGAGAACGTCAAGGCCTCCGAACTGGGCCCGATTCTCGTGCATGTCGTCACCCGCAAGGGCAAGGGCTACGGCCCTGCGGAAGCCGCCCCCGACAAGCTCCACGGCGTCAACGCCTTCGATATTGTGAGCGGAACGCAGTTCAAGCCCAAGGCGACCGCGCCCGCCTACACCAAAGTGTTCGGGGAAACCCTCGTCCGCGAAGCGCGCGACGACAACCGGATCGTCGCGGTCACGGCGGCCATGCCGGCGGGGACCGGCCTCGACATTTTCGCCAGGAGCTTCCCGGAGCGGACCTTCGACGTCGGCATCGCCGAACAGCATGCGGTGACGTTTTCGGCGGGCCTCGCAGCGGAAGGCCTCAAGCCGTTCTGCGCGATCTATTCGAGTTTCCTGCAGCGCGCCTACGACCAGATCATGCACGACGTGGTGCTGCAGAAGCTCCCGGTCCGGTTCGCGATCGATCGCGCCGGACTGGTCGGCGCCGACGGACCGACGCATGCGGGCGCCTACGACCTCGCCTATCTCGGCTGCCTGCCCAAGATCGTTCTCATGGCGCCGGCGGACGAAGCCGAACTGACGCACATGATCGCGACCGCGGTCGCCTTCGACGAAGGCCCGATCGCGTTCCGATACCCGCGCGGCGAAGGGGTCGGCGTGGCGCTGCCGGAACGCGGCGCGCCGCTCGACATCGGCCGCGGCCGGATCGTGCGCGAGGGCGGCCGCGTCGCGCTGCTGTCGCTGGGCACGCGGCTGGCGGAATGCCTCAAGGCGGCGGACGACCTGACGAGTCGCGGCCTGTCGACGACGGTCGCCGACGCGCGCTTCGCCAAGCCGATCGACACGGCGCTGATCGACCGCCTCGCGAACGAGCACGAGCTCCTTCTCACCGTCGAGGAGGGCGCGCAGGGCGGCTTCGGGTCGAAGGTGCTCGGCCACCTCGCCGAGACGGGAGCGCTCGACCGCGGCCTGCGCGTTCGCGCCATGACGCTGCCCGACCGGTTCCTCGACCACGACAAGCCGGAGGCGCAATACGAAACGGCCGGGTTGAACGCTCGCGCCATCGTCGCGAAAGTGCTTGAGATTCTTCCGCGAATGTCGGAGGGCCGCAGCCGGGGCGGGTTGGGCGTGGTGCGTCAAATTGTCTTGACATAGAGGTTGCCCGTCAACCCGCCTTTACAAACCTCCCCCGTTCGCCTTCAATAATAGCAACGAAGCCTCAAACGGCTCGAGGAAGGGTTGTCATGACGGCTGGCGGAGGGATATTCCAGGACCTGTCGGACGTGTGTTTTGCGCCGTTCGCCCGGACGGCGCCGGCGCATTCCCGTCCAGTTTCGCGGGCGCGCGACGCGAAGCCGGCGCTGAAGGACATTGTCGAAACGGACATCGGTCCGAGGCTGTTTCAGTTCCATCACGAGTCCATTGCGGTCGCGCCGCCGGAGAGCCGGCCCGCCCGCGAGGACATCGAGCGCCTCGCGCGTCTCGTGATCGGGAACGACGAGGCGGCGACGGCGGCTCACTTCGAGAAAGTGTGCGCCCAACACCACGCTTACGCAACCCTGCTCGCCTATTTCGTGGCCCCGGCGGCCAGGCTCCTGGGCGAATTCTGGGAGCAGGACATCTGCGATTTCTTCGAGGTGACGGTCGGGGTGGGTCGCCTGCAGGCGTTCATGGACCGATTGGCGACGCCTGAACCCCTGTCGGCCGCGGACGCGCGACGAAAGGTTCTGCTGGTCTCCCTTCCCGGCGAAACGCATCTTCTCGGCATTCGCATCGTCGCCAAGGTGTTGGAGGCGGCCGGCTGGGACGTCACCGTGGAAGAGCAGGCGCCGGCGGAGCACAACGCCAGAACCGCAGCCAGGGAATGGTTCGGGGTCGTCGGCGTCACGGTCAGCGCCGAAGCGCGGGTCGAGCTGGCGGCGAGAACCGTCGCGACCATTCGCAGCGCGTCCCTCAATCGCCACGTCGCCTTCATGGCCGGCGGGCGCGCCCTGGTCGAGCAGCCCGAACTCGCGCTGCGCATCGGCGCGGAGGCGGCCGGCTTCGACGCCCCGACAGCGCCGTTCCTCGCCTCGCATCTCCTGATGCGTCAGACCGCTATGATGTGACGGGCGGCGCGCCGGCGCGCCGTCCCTCTGAAACCGGGCGGATGTCGGAGCGTCGCTGGCGACGCGGCCGCCGCTCTGGGGCATGCCGCCATTCCTTCCCGGCGGAGCTCTGCGCGACGGGCGGCGTCTCCGCCCCACCGGGGCCGCGCTCGCGCGCGCCCGCATTGGGGAAGGCGGCGGCGGGCGGTCTTCGGAGCGTGTGCGCGCCGAAGGCGGCTGGCCGCGCATCGCGCCGGGGAAAGCGCCGGGAAGCCTTCCATCTCGCCGACGCAAGCCCGCCAGCGCCCGTGACAGGCGGCTTGCGTCGGCGCTCGCTTCACTCGCTCGAGTTCAACTTGAGATTCGATTGAACGATCTGTTCGAGGACCTCGACCGTCCGCGTCACCGAGACGCCCACGGAATCGAGCAGGCCGGGCACCTCGGAGACCTCGGTGCCCTCGGTGATTTCCAGCGCCGCCAGTTGCGCGTTCTCGATCACCGACGACATCAGGCGCTGGACCGCGACGTCCTGCCCGGCCGCCACCGTCAGGAACTGCCGCTGGTTGCGCAGGATGTCCTCCTGGAAGTGCCGGCGAGCGGAATGCGCGGCCTTGCTGTCCGAGAGATCGGCGAACAGGATCACGAACCCGGACACGCGTTCCCCGGCGACGAACACCGGATCGGCGCGCACGAGCACCGGAATCGAGCCGCCCTGCGGCCTGACGATCGTCGCCTCGCCTCGCCACGGCCGGTTCTCCTCGACCAGCGCGGCCAGTCGCAGCCTCGCGTGCTCCGGGTCATCGAGAAAACGCGGCAGATCGTCGATCCGGCGCAGGACGCCGCGCTCGACGCCGAGCCACGCGGCGAAACTGGCGTTGCTTTCGATGACGCGCCCGGCGGCGTCGGCGACGAGAACCTGCTGGTCCGAGTGGCGAACCTTGCGCGACACCTGGTCGAGCTGATCCTGCGCGATGAGGATCCGGACCGCGCGAAACTGCACCACGACGTCGCTGATGCTGGTCCGGATCAGGCCCGCCGCCCGGATGTCGCCGGCCGTCCAGGCGTCGGAGGTGCCCTTCACGATCTGGTGCCATTGCGCGAACGAGCGGCGCGGAGACAGCTCGGACGGGTCGTCCCCGTCCGAAACCGGCTTCGAGGGATCGCCGCCCCAGGTGACGGTGCGCACCCGCTCGGGCCGGAACCAGATCAGGATATCGTCGCTCTGGTTCGAGATGGCGACCGCCAGCAGCCCGCTCGCGATCGGGGAGAGCGCGGCGAACTCCGGCTCCAGCATGCCGAAGCTGGCCGTCGCGAACACGCCCTGCACGAGCTGCGGCCGCAACCAGCGCGCGATCTCGCGGATGGCTTCGGTCGACGGCACCTCGCCGGTCGTCTGGATCTCGCCCTCGAACAGGAGCGCCGCGCCGGTCGCGCCCAGCGGCAGCAGCAACGGCCGGCTCTGGTCGAAGAGCGCGCCTCTCCAGTCGCCGTCACGCGCGATCCACTCCGTCATGCGCTGCTCGAGACGGCGGGCGGCGAGTTCGCCCCGCCCGCGCATGAAGCTCTCCAGCGCCGCGATCCGCGTTCCGATCACCTCGGCCAGCAGTTCGCAGACCGATCGCATCTCGAGATTCAGACTGCGCGAAGAGTAGTGGTGACAGGAGATCAGACCCCACAGCTTGCCGCTGACCATCAGCGAGACGACCAGGGTCGCGGCGACGCCCATGTTCCGGAGATACTGAATGTGGATCGGGGAGACGCTGCGCAGGAAGCACAGCGACATGTCGAGATCCGCGCCCGTCGCCGGCGACAGCCGCGGAACGATCGGCGACGGCCGGTAATCGACGTCCGCCAGCAGCCGCACGCGATTGCGCTCGTACAGCTTGCGCGCGATCTGCGGAATGTCCGACGCCGGATAGCGGTTGCCGAGGAACGCTTCGAGGTCCGGCTTGCGGGTCTCGGCGAAGACCTCTCCGTGTCCCTCCTCGTCGAAACGGTAGATCATCACCCGGTCGTAGCCGGTGATCCTGCGAAAGATGTGCGCCGCTTCGTCGCACAGCGACTGGAGGCTCGCGGCCGAAACGAGTTCGGGAACGAGTTGCTGGAGATCGAGGGGCGAGGGCGCGGTTTCGCCGCTCCGTTCGAATTCGATCACGAGTTCGCCGCTCGGGGCGCGATGGATGAGGGCGGTGCAGGACAGCTTCTTCGGTCCGACCGTGCAGGCGACCGCGACCGGAATGCTCCTGGCGCTGATCGGCGGACCGTCGAGGATGCGGTCGGCGAGCGCGCCGCCGAGCGCCCGCGCCGACAGCCCGCGCAACTTTCGGCCGAAGCCGAGAAAGCTCGCGGCGTTCTCGCTCTCCTGCACGATGACGTGGTCCGGCGCGCGAAGGACGATCAGGGCGCCGTAGGGCTGGATCGATCCCGCCAGATGGATCTGCTCCCGCTCGCAATTCGAGAGGTTGGCGGAACCGAAGGCCGGCGATTCGTGTCGGTCGACAGTCAAGAGCATTCTCCGGCGGCGAAGGACTGCCCTAATGTTGATCCAGCCCGTACTTCTTCAGCTTCGTGTACAGGCTCTGCCGGCTGATTCCGAGACTTCTCGCAGCGGCCGTGCGATTTCCCGCGCATTGCGCGAGCGCGTCGACCAGGCGCTGGCGCTCCACCGCCTCGACCGAGGACCGGACCGCGGTCTCGAGCGACGTTGCGAACCCCGCCGGCCCGGGCGCCAGGCTGACGAACTCGCCCTCGCGGCCCTTCGGGCGCGACATTGCGTCGCGCACGATCAAACCGAAGAAGCGCGGACGATCGATGCGGTCGCCGACCGCGGAGATTTCCACCTCCGAGCGCAGGCCGAGATCGCTCTCCAGCGTGGTCCGCAAGGATCGCACGACGCCATGCTGCGCGACGAGGTTCAGGATCATCCGCAATCCGGTTCCCGGCCTGTTGAACCAATTCCCGGCGTTCTTTCCGATGACCGCGCTCTCCACGCCCGCCTGAACCATGTCGAGGAACGTCAGGTTGGCGAACCGAACGACGCCGTCGCGATCGAGTATGGCGAAACCCTCCGGCAGGCGCCAGACGAAGGTCTCCAGCGAAAACGACGCCGACCTCGTGTCCGCGGCGTGGCTGGCCACGCCCTCTTCGTCGAGCGGCGCCATCTGGAACAGGTAGAAGGTCCCGGCCTCGCTGGTCAGCATGGAGGCGCGCAAACTCAACTTGCCGCTGTCGAGGAGATGAAGAACGATGCTCGGCGCCCGCCCGTTCATTCTCGCCGTCGCCAGCAGGCCATGGAGCGCCTTGCGGTCGCCGTCGGCCAGATCGGGCAGGAACACCGCCCCGGGAAACAGCCCCAGCGACTTCGAAGCTGCGGCGTTGGCCTCCACCACCCTCAGAGTGTCGACGCGCACCAGCGCGACCGCTTCCGAGGAGGCGTCGAGCAGGGCGCGGTACCGGGTCTCGATTTCGCGCAGTTTCCAATAGTCGTGCTCGCGATCCCTCTGGACCGACGCCAGTCTCGCCTTGAGGTCGGACACGTCCTGGACGTTCTTGCCGATCGCGACGAAGCCGGCCCGGTCGCCCAGCTTGACGGTGGTATACTCGAGCAACAACTCCCTGCCGCTCGGCAACCGCTGGTTCAGGGTGAAGCAGGAGGATTCCCCTTCGCGCCGGGCCGATTCGACGGCCCTCGCCACCTGCGCCGCCGCCTCGGGCGGAACGGTGTCCGTCCACAGCATGCCCCGCCACTGATCGAGTTGTTCGTCGGCGAGCGCTTCCGCGGAGACAGCCGTCCGGATGACGCCTTCCCCATCCACTGCGAGGGTGATGTCAGGGGGAAACTGCGCGGGCTCGCTCATCAGGGTCCATTCGGGCTGCCCCCGCCTGAACGCGTGCGGGCCGACCCTGGAACAAACGCCTCTTCTGCGCCGTTTCGTGCCGCGCCTGCGCGCCATTTGCCGGGAACGCGCCCGATCGTTAACGCAACTGTCATACGAAAGTCCAGCTTTTCTTGGCTCAAGCGGCCGAAAGCGGCGCTGTGAACAGCTTGCGGCCGAAATGCGTCATGTAATACCGGAACCAATACGTGTACGCGTCCGGTTTCGCCGCAATATCGTCGATCAGGTCCTCGTAGCTCCGCCACGCGACGTCCGCCACCTCCCGCGGGTCGGGACTGGCCTCGCCGTCGTAGTCGCCGACGAAGAGATGAACGATCTCGTCCTCGACGAGGCCGCCGCCGACCTCGGCGCGATAATGGATTCTCGCGACGAATCGCAAGGGGCAGGCGATTCCCAGTTCCTCCCTGAGCCGGCGCCGCGCGCTCTGGTCGGTGCGCTCGCCCGGGCGCGGATGGGTGCAGCAGGCATTTGTCCACAGGCCGCCGGAGTGATATTTTTCCGGCGCGCGGCGCTGCAACAGCATCCGGCCCCCGCTGTCGACGATGCAGACCGAGATCGCCCGGTGGCGCGCGCCGTCGAGATGGGCGGCGAGCTTCGGCGCGAGGCCGATCTGGCGATCGCCTTCGTCGACCAGGATCACTGTGTCGTCGGACTTCATTTGCCGATTCCACTCAACGCGAAGCGGCAACACGGGTCTCCCCGCGCGCAGCAGTGGGTTTCGACCACACGCGTGTTCCGGGACACCAGGGCGTCGAAAAGGCGCCGGAACACCGCGGCATGCCAGACGCAGACCGGATCGGCCGACGATTCCCCGGCGCAGAACGGGTTCATCGCAATCTCGAACGCCAGGCCGTCGCCGCGGTCGCACCGGAACCGACCCGACCCGACGAAGGTCCAGGCGTGAGTCGCGATGGCGCGGGCGAGCAGGCGCGAGGACAGCCACGACGGCAGCGGCTTCAGGACCGCGCGGGCCGCAGCGGGAATCCGGTTCGCCAGAATGTAGTCGCCGGTGCGCGAACCGGCCTCGGTCAGGATCGCCTTGCCCGGCTCGGCATCGAGGCCAGCGCGGGTCGCGCGATGCAGCGCCGCCACCGGCCGCTCGTCGACCATCCGATCGGGCGGCCTCGCCTCCCATTCGGGAACGCCCGCCGCCGCCAGAATGCGCCGGAGGGTCTCCGGGTCGGTCCGGGCCCGTAGCACGCCGATCAGCTGGATCGCCGCGTTCGGCCCGACGACGGCCGTCGCCGCGTGCGCTCGCCCCGTCGCGCGGCTGTCGGATGGGGAAGGCGCGAGCGACATCGTCAGCCGTCGGCTTCTCACGCAAAGGCGTCGTTGTCCGCCTGCTTGACGAGATCGAGCGTAAAGATCCGATGACACGGAAGTCAAGCGACCTTCTGTCGCGGGCGAGGCGCGCAGCCGCCTTCGTCCGCGCCCCGTGCGACCCTTCGTCACAGCACGACGGCTCTGCGACCGCCCCGTCGCGGGTCGCGCGCCGCCAGGCCAGCGAACGGGCCGGCGATCCGCCGGGCATTCAGACCCTCTGAAGACCACCCGAAAAATAAATCAGTTTCTCTTGCGGCGCACAACCCCGTATGGCGCTCGCGCGCAACGCCGATCGGTCGGCGTCGGGCGACGCCAGGAGGCGCTCGTGAACGATTTGCCCGCAGCCGGCGACGACCTGACCGCGTTCCTGGACCGGAACGCGAGCCCGGACGTGGCGCGCGCGCTCGCGGCCCTGGCGGCGGCCTCGATCGTGGCGGCGCGGCGCATCCGCCGCGGCGCGTTCGACGGCGGGCTGCACGGCGACGCCGGGTCCTGCGGGGACAGTGTCGCCGCAAAGGCGCTCGACGCCTTCGCCCACGAGGCGTTCGTCGCGGGATTGCGCGGCGCCGGCGTTCGCGGCGTCGTGTCCGAGGAACGCCAGGAGCCGGTCGCCGTCGACGCCGACGGGACGCTGCTGGTCGCGCTCGACCCGCTCGACGGCTCGTCCAACATCGACGCCAACGTCACGGTCGGAACCGTCTTTTCCGTGCTGGACGCGCCGCCGGGACCGTTCGACGCGGCGCATTTCCTTCAGCCCGGGACGGCCCAGCGCGCGGCCGGGATCGTCGTCTACGGCCTCCACGTCGCCTTCGCCTTCACGGTCGGCCGCGGCGTTGCGGTCGCGGCGCTCGATCCGGAAACCGAGACCTGGCGGATCGTCGCGTCCCGCCTGGCCATCCCGGCGGAATCGAGCGAATTCGCCATCAATTGCGCCAATACCCGGCACTGGCCGGACCCGGTCCAGGCCTATGTCGCGGATCTCCTCGAAGGCGAGGACGGTCCGCGCGGAGAGGATTTCACCCTGCGCTGGGTCGGCGCGATGGTCGCCGAGGCCTACCGGATCCTGATCCGTGGCGGCGTCTATCTCTACCCGGCCGACGCTCGCGAGGGTTACGAGCGGGGGCGCCTCGGTCTGCTCACCCAGGCGAACCCCGTCGCCTTTCTGGTCGAGCAGGCCGGCGGCGCGGCGATCGACGGCTACCAGAGGCTCCTCGACGTCGAGCCGCGATCGATCCATGTCCGGACGCCGCTCGTGTTCGGCGCGCGCGAAAAGGTCGAGCGCATCGCGCGCTACTACCGCGAAGAAGCCTTTGCGCTGAGAGCGCCCCTGTTCGGCAAGCGTGGCCTGCTGCGCCGATAGCACGGGAGGGGCCGGCTGGCGGACGCTCGCGGTCGACGGCCACGACCCGGCGGCGCTCGCGCAAGCCAAGGACAGCGACCGGCCGACGCTGATCGCCTGCCGCACCGTGATCGGCTTCGGCGCGCCCTTGAAGCAGGGGACGGAGGCGACCCACGGCGCGCCCCTCACCGGATCGGGATCAGGATCTCGTTGCGGCGCATGAACCACGGCGTCCACGGCGGGTCGTAGAAGGCGAGCAGCGGCGCGCCGGTCGGCTCGAGATTGCGGGCCTTGAGGATCGCCTGCAGGTCGCGCGTCCTGGCCGCGACCGTGTCGTCGCCCGCGAGCCCGGAATAGCGCAGCGCCGCGTAGCGGGTCGCCGGCGTCTCGTGCATCCGGATGTCCGGATCGTCCGCCTTCGGCAGCCGGTCGAGCGTCAGGCCCTGCGGCATCACGAACCGGATCGTCCACGCCTCGCGCGCCCGGCCCTTGTCGTCGGCGCCGCCGGCGCTGGCCTCGATCACCGGCGCCGTCATTGCGATCTTCCGCTTCTCGGCGTTGCCGCCGAAAATGTAGCCTGCGAGCTTGCGAAAACCCGCGTTGCCCGCCTCGTTGCGCGGGGCGCGCACCGTCACCTCGGCGATCGTCAGCGCCGGATAGTCGCGAATCTGGAAATCGCCGTCGCTGAGCACGACTGTATAGGGCGGCTCATCGGCGGCCTTGACCGAGGCGCCGACGGCGGCTGCGCCGATCGCGAGGGCGGCGATGGCGATCGAGGCAAAACGTCGCATGGAATGTCCTTCCGGTTCGATCCGCGCACTTCGTTTGCGTCGGGAATGCTACGCGCGAGCCCGCCTCCTGGATCCGCCGCCGGATCATCATTTTTGCCCCGTATGACAAGATGCGTTGACAGGGCGACGACAGCGGGTTCCATAGCGCCGACACTCAACGCGGATGTTTCGGGCGCCGGCGCCGAGGACTTGCCGGCGCGAAGGCCGGACGCGGGCCGCCGACGCGCCGCATGCCTTTGGACCCGTTATGCGACAGCCTTACCCGTTTTCTGCGATCGTCGGCCAGGACGAGATGAAGCTGGCCTTCTTGATCGCCGCCGTCGACCCGAGCATCGGTGGAATTCTGGCGTTCGGCGACCGGGGAACCGGCAAATCGACCGCGGTGCGCGCGCTGGCGGCGCTCTTGCCCAAGATCAAGGCGGTCGAGGGTTGCCCCTACAATTGCGAGCCGTCGTCGACGGCGGGGCTCTGCCGGGCCTGCGGCGACGAGGGCGGCAAGAAGCCGAAAGCGACCCTGAAGCCCGCACCGGTGGTCGACCTGCCGCTCGGGGCGACGGAGGACCGCGTGGTCGGCGCGCTCAACCTCGAGCGCGCGCTGGCGCACGGAGAGAAGAGCTTCCAGCCGGGCCTGCTCGCCCAGGCCAACCGCGGATTCCTCTACATCGACGAGTGCAACCTGCTCGAGGACCATCTGGTCGACCTCCTGCTCGACGTCGCGGCCTCCGGCATCAACGTGGTCGAGCGCGAGGGCCTGAGCGTGCGTCACCCGGCCCGCTTCGTGTTGATCGGCAGCGGCAACCCGGAAGAAGGCGAACTGAGGCCGCAGCTGCTCGACCGGTTCGGCCTCGCGGTCGAGGTGCGCACGCCGCAGGACGTGCCGAGCCGGATCGAGGTGGTCAAGCGCCGCGACGCCTACGATCGCGATCCCGACGCCTTCCTCGAGCAATGGGCGCCGGCGGAAAAGAAGCTGTGCGCCCGCATCGTCGCCGCGCGCGCCCATCTCGCCTCGGTCGCGACGCCCGACGCGATCGTCGAGAGCGCGACCCGCCTCTGTCTCAAGCTCGGCTCGGACGGGCTGCGCGGCGAGCTGACGCTGATCCGCGCCGCCCGCGCGCTGGCCAGCCTCGACAAGAAGCACGAGATCCACGAGCAGCAGCTCAAGCGCATCGCGCCGATGGCGCTGAGCCACCGCCTGCGCCGCAACCCGCTCGACGAGACCGGGTCGAGCGCCCGGGTCCAGCGCGCCGTCGAGGAGGTGCTGGGATGAACCCCGGCGGCGGTCCGGAGCTCTCCCCCTGGGAGCGCGCGGTTCTCGCGGCGGAGGCCTTCGCGCTCGCGCCGGTCGGCTGCGGCATCGTGGTGCGCGGCCGCCCCGGCCCGGTGCGCGACGCCTGGCTCCGGCGCCTCGCCGCCGCCCTGCCCCGCGCAGCGCCGTTCCGCCGCATTCCCGCCTCCATCGCCGACGACCGGCTGATCGGCGGGCTCGACATCCCCGCGACCCTCAAGGCCGGCCGGCCGGTGGCGGAAAAGGGCCTGATCGCCGAGACCGACGGCGGCGTGCTCGTCATCGCCATGGCCGAGCGCCTGCCGGCCGGCGTCGCGGCGCGGATCGCGGCCGCGCTCGACGAGGGCGAGATCGCTCTCGAACGCGACGGGATGTCGATGACCTCGCCCGCCCGCGTCGGCTATGTCGCGCTCGACGAGGGCGCCGACGACGAGGAGGCGCCGCCGCCGATCCTGATCGAGCGCAGCGCCTATTTCGTCGACCTCGACGCCATCGCGATCCGGGACGCCGACGACGGGGCGGACGATCAGGACCCCGGGGCGCGCACGGAAGCGCGCGCCCGCTTCGACGCCATGCCCGAGGACGAGGCGGCGATGAAGGCGCTGGTCGGCGTCGCAGCCTCGCTCGGGATCGCGTCGCTGCGCGCGCCGATCTATGCGCTGCGCTGCGCGCGCGCGCTCGCCGCGCTCGAAGGCGAGGACGCGATCGGCCGGCGCCACATTTCGCTCGCCGCCGCCCTTTGCCTCGCCCACCGCGCCACCCGCCTGCCCGGCGCGGACGATGAGGACGACGAGCCCCCGCCAGACAATCCGGAAGACGATCCGCCGCCCCCCGAGGAGCAGGAAATCCAGCAGCTCGAGGACGTCGTGCTCGACGCCGCCGAGGCCGCCATCCCGCTCGAACTGCTGGCGCGCCTCAAGGCCGGCGCCGGCGCGCGGGCGCGCGCCGCGGTCCAGGGCAAGGCCGGCGACAGCCAGATCTCGACCCGGCGCGGCCGCCCGATCGGAACCCGGCCCGGCCATCCGCGCGAGGGGCGGATCGCGCTGGTGGCGACGCTGCGCGCCGCCGCCCCCTGGCAGCCGCTGCGCCGGCGCGAGGCGGGCCCCGGCGACGCGCGGCGCATCCACGTCTCGCCCGACGATTTGCGCATCGTCCTGCATCACGAGAAGCGCGGCGCGACCACGATCTTCGTCGTCGACGCCTCCGGCTCGCTGGCGATGCATCGGCTGGCCGAGGTCAAGGGAGCGATCGAGCTCCTGCTCGCCGACTGTTACGTGCGGCGCGATTCGGTGGCGCTGGTCGCGTTCCGCGGCAAGGACGCGGAGGTCGTCCTGCCGCCGACCCGGTCGACGGCGCGGGCGCGGCGCCGGCTCGCGGGGCTGCCGGGCGGGGGCGGCACGCCGCTCGCGCGCGGGCTCGACGTCGCGGCCCTGCTTGCGACCCAGGTCCGCCGCACCGGCCAGACGCCGTTCATCGTGCTGATGACCGACGGAAACGCCAATGTCGGCCGCGACGGCGAGGGCGGAAGGCCGAAGGCGTTCGAGGACGCGCTCGACGCGAGCCGGAAGCTGTTCGCCGCCCGGGTGGCGGCGCTCGCGATCGACACCTCGCCGCCGTCGCGGCTGCGCGATTCGGCCCAGACCCTCAAGATCGCCGAGGCGATGGGCGCGGACTACATCAAGCTGCCGATCGCCGATTCGGCGCGGGTCAACGCGGCGGTGCGCCTGTCCGCGCAGCGCCTCCAGGGATAGGGCCATGCTCTTCGGGCCGGAGCCGCTCGATTTCGACCGCGACGGCCGCGACTGGCCGAACCGGCAGGCGAGCGCCTTCGTCGAGACCCGGGGCTACCGCTGGCACGTGCAGCGCATGGGCGAGGGGCCGCAACTGCTCTTGATCCACGGCACCGGCGCCGCGACCCACTCGTTCGCAGGCCTCATGCCGCTCCTCGCCCAGCGCTTCGACGTGGTCGCGCCCGACCTGCCCGGCCACGGCTTCACCCGCTCGACCCGCTCGCCGGACCTGTCGCTGCCGGGCATCGCGCGCGCGCTCGCGGCGCTCGTGAAGACGCTCGAATTCCGCCCGCAGGTGGTCGTCGGCCACTCGGCCGGCGCGGCGATCCTCGTTCGCCTCTGCCTCGACGGGGCGATCGACCCGGCGCTGCTCGTCAGCCTCAACGGCGCCTTCCTGCCGTTCGGCGGCGCGGCCGCCTTCCTGTTTCCCACGATCGCCAAGCTCCTGTTCCTCAATCCGTTCGCGCCGCGGGTGTTTTCCTGGGCCGCCGACCGCAAGGGGGTCGAGGACCTGTTGCGCGGCACCGGATCGGCGATCGACCGCCACGGAATCGACCTCTACGCCCGCCTGTTCGGCAACGCCGCCCATGTCGCGGGCGCGATCGGCATGATGGCGAACTGGGACCTGAGCCGCATGAGCCGGGACCTGGCGCGGCTCGGAACGCGGACCCTGTTCGTCGTCGCCGAGAACGACAAGGCGGTGTCGCCCGCCGACGCCCCGCCGCTGGCGCGCGCCATGCCCGACGCCGAGGTCGCGACCATCCGGCACGCCGGCCACCTCGCGCACGAGGAGAAGCCCGAGGAAGTCTGCGAGCTGATCCTCGCCGAGGCCGTCCGCTGCGGCGTGATCGCGGCGCCGAAGCCTGCGACGCAACGTCGCCGCAAGCCGAGGCGAGAGACCCCTTGATCGCGCCGGGTTGACGCCATAGGCTGTCAAGTCATGTTGACAGACACCGAACCTCCGCGGGCGAAGACCGGGGCCGAGACAGGGCCCCGCGCCGTGGTCATCGGCAGCGGATTCGGCGGCCTCGCCGCGGCGATCCGGCTGATCGCCCGCGGCTATCGCGTCACGGTGCTGGAGAAGCTCGGCGCTCCCGGCGGCCGCGCCGCCGCCTTCACCCAGGACGGCTTCACCTTCGATCCCGGCCCGACGATCGTCACCGCGCCGTTCCTGTTCGAGGAGCTGTGGGCGCTGGTCGGCCGGCGGATGCAGGACGACATCGACCTGAGAAGCGTGTCGCCGTTCTACGACATCGTCTTCCCCGACGGCTCGGTGTTCCGCGAATGCGAGGACCCCGCCGCCATGCGCGCCGAGGTGGCGAAGTTCCGCGCCGGCGACGTCGCCGGGTTCGACGCCTTCGTCAAGCGCAGCGAGGAGATCTACCGCATCGGCTTCGAGGGCCTCGCCGACGTTCCGTTCAATTCGATCCTCGACATGGCGCGGGTCGCCCCCGACCTGCTGCGGCTCGAAGGCTACCGAAGCGTCTACGCCGTCATCTCGAAATACTTCCGGGACGAGCGGCTGCGCACGGCGTTCAGCTTCCATCCGCTGCTGATCGGCGGCAACCCGTTCAAGTCGAGTTCGATCTACTGCATGATCACGTCGCTCATGGAGCGGATGGGCGTGCACTACGCCATGGGCGGCATGGGCGCGCTGGTTCGCGGCCTCGCCGACCTGATCGACGGCGCGGGCGGCGAGATCCGCTGCAACGCCGAGGTCGAGCAGATTCTGGTCGAAAACGGCGCCGCGACCGGGGTGCGGCTCGCCTCGGGCGAGACGATCGCCGCCCGCATCGTCGTCTCCAACGCCGATTCGGCCTGGACCTACAAGAAGCTGGTGCCGGCCGCCGCGCGCCACAAATGGACCGACCGCAAGCTCGACCGCCAGCGCTATTCGATGGGCCTGTTCGTCTGGTACTTCGGCGTCGACCGGCGCTACGAGTCGCTCCCGCTTCACACCATCCTGCTCGGGCCGCGCTATCGCCCGCTCGTCAACGACATCTTCGCGCGCAAGATCCTCGCCGAGGACTTCAGCCTCTACCTGTACCGGCCGACTGCCGTCGACCCCTCGCTGGCGCCGGACGGCTGCGACACGTTCTACGCCCTCTCCCCCGTGCCCAACCTGCTCGGCGGGCAGGACTGGCGGGCCGAGGCCGAGCCCTATCGCAAGCGGATCGAGCAGGCGCTCGAGGCGAGCGTGATGCCCGGCCTGGCGAGCGCGATCGTCACCTCGCGCATGGCGACGCCGCTCGATTTCCAGACCCGTCTCAATGCGCTGCACGGCGCGGGCTTCGGGCTCGAGGCGATCCTCACCCAGAGCGCATGGTTCCGCCCGCACAACCGAAGCGAAGACGTGCGCAATCTCTATCTGGTCGGCGCCGGCACCCATCCGGGGGCCGGGCTGCCGGGCGTTCTGTCCTCGGCGAAGATACTCGACAAGGTCGTTCCGCATGCCTCAGTTTTCGTTTGATCTGGCGAGCCGGAGCGACCATCGCGCCTGCCGCGACGCGATCCGTCAGGGCTCGAAGTCGTTCTACGCCGCCTCGCGCCTGTTGCCCGCCGACGTCCGCCAGCGCGCCTTCGCGCTCTACGCCTTCTGCCGGCTGTCCGACGACGCGGTCGACCTCAGCGGCGGCTCCAAGGACGCCGTCGTCCGCCTGCGCGAGCGGCTCGCCCGCGCCGCCCAGGGCCGCCCCCTGCCCTTCGCCGCCGACCGCGCGATGGCCGATCTCTTCCGCCGCACCCGGATGCCGACCGCGCTGCCCGAGGCGCTGCTCGAGGGTCTGGCCTGGGACGCCGAGGGCCGGACGTACGAGACGCTGGACGAACTGTTCGACTACGCCGCCCGGGTCGCGGGCGCGGTCGGGGTGATGATGACGGTGCTGATGGGCGTGCGTTCGACGGAAGCGCTGGCGCGCGCCAACGACCTCGGCGTCGCGATGCAACTGACCAACATCGCCCGCGACGTCGGCGAGGACGCCCGCATGGGCCGCATCTACCTGCCGCGGCAATGGTTGCGCGAGGCCGGCGTCGACGCCGCCGCGTGGCTCGCCGACCCGCGCCCCGATCCCAGGGTTCTCGCGCTGACCGCGCGGCTGCTCGACGAGGCGCGTGGGCTCTACGATCGGGCGCGCAGCGGCGTCGCGCTCCTGCCGGCGAACTGCCGGCCGGCGATCCTGGCCGCGGCGCTGATCTACGCCGAGATCGGGGCCGAGGTCGCGCGCAACGGCTTCGATTCGGTGAGCGCGCGGGCGCGGGTCTCGGGCCGGCGCAAGCTCGAACTGCTCGGCCGCGCGACTCTCGACTCGCGCCGCCTCGCCCCCGGCCCCGCCGTGCCGGCCGCCCCCTGCGGCGACTTCCTGCTCGACGCCGTCGCCAACGGCCGCCCGGCGCCGAAGCCGCCGTCCCGGGCGGTGCTCGACTGGCGCGACCAGTTCATCGGCACATTGCAGACCTTCGAGCGTCTCCACCGCGCCGACCGCCTTCAGGCCTGACGCGATGGACCCGAGCATCGCTTTCGTCCTGATGCTGTTCCCCTTCGCCGTCCTGCTGGCGTTCGGCGTCTGGCAGCTCGCGTCCGTGTCGAGGGCGAAGAAGCGCCGGCTCGAGCGGGAGCGCTCGGCGCGCGCGATCGGGCTGAGAGCCGACGAAGGCGTGCCGGATCGCGCCGACCTGACCGGGCGCGTCATGGGCGCTGCGGCGTTTCAGCCGGCTCGAACGCGGCGCCGCCAGGGCGTCGGATCGGAGATGGCCAAACCGATCGTTTTCACCGTTGCGGCGAGCTGGGATTCCGAGACCGAGGTCTGGAGCGGCAGCAGCGCCGACATTCCGGCGGCCGCCGACGATCCGACGCTCGATGGATTGATGCGGAAGATTTCGCTGATGGCCCTCGACCTCGCGCCCGACAAGCGTCCGGGCGTCGATCCCGATGCGATTTTCATACAGATCAACGCTCTGCGCCAGGCGCAGGCGGCGTGAGCGGCGCTGGCTTGCTCTTCCTTCCCCAGCTCTTGCTGGGGAAGGTGGCGCGAGGCGCCGGATGGGGTGCGGGCCGCTGCATCGACCGAGGCGCCTGGCATGAACGGCGCAGCGAACGTCCAAACGGCCGGCGCGCTGCTTTCCACACCCCATCCGGCCTTCTGCCGCCTTCCCCGCTTCGCGGAGAAGGGGTGGGCGCGCTTTGCGCAACCAGCCGGCTCATGCGACATTTGCAATATGGAAGAACCGCCGCGTTTTCGTCAGTCCTCACGCAAGTTCGCCCGGACGCAGCGTCAGACCATGACGAAGGCGGAGACCATGCTTTGGCGGGCATTGCGCAATCATCAGGTCGACGGATTCGGCTTTCGCAGGCAGACGCCGATCGGACCCTATTTCGCGGATTTCGTCTGCCTCGCACGAAAGCTCATCGTCGAAGCGGATGGCCGCACACACGAAACGGCGGACGCAAAAGTCAGGGATGACGAAAGGGACGCCTGGCTGCGGCGAACGGGGTTTCGTGTCCTGCGATTTTCCGACGACATCGTCATCGGAGGACTGCCGATCGTCGTCGAGCGCATCCGAGAGGCCTTGCGCGAGCCTTGAGGCCCGACGCGCGGGTTTCCGCCTCGTTCATGGCGCGCGCGCCCCCTTCTCCGCGAAGCGGGGAAGGTGTCGCCGAAGGCGACGGATGGGGTGTGGGCCGCCGCCTCGACGCTGGGCGGATTGCACATCCGGCGCCGCGACCTTTCGACGGGAAGCGCGCTGCTTTCCGCACCCCATCCGGCCTTCGGCCACCTTCCCCGCTTCGCGGAGAAGGGGGGCGCAGAGCGTCCGGCGCCTCGCTCATCGTGAGCGCGCGCCCCTTCCCCGGCTCGGCCGGGGAAGGTGGCCCGAAGGGCCGGATGGGGTGCGGAAAGCAGGACGCCGACGGCGGCGGGTAAACGGCGGCGGTCGTGCAACCAGCGTCGCTTCGGCGGACCGCCCATCCGGCCCTTCGGCCACCTTCCCCGCTTCGCGGAGAAGGGGAGCGCAGAGTGCGCCTCGCTCGTCCGTGAGCGCGCGCCCCTTCCCCGGCTCGGCCGGGGAAGGTGGCCCGAAGGGCCGGATGGGGTGCGGAAAGCAGGACGCCGACGGCGGCGGGTAAACGGCGACGGTCGTGCAACCAGCGTCGCGTCGGCGGACCGCCCATCCGGCCTTCGGCCGCCTTGGCCGCTTCGCGGAGAAGGGGCGAGCGCGCTTCGCGCGACCTGGTGGAAGAGGGTTTGTCTCAGTTCGTTTGAGGCCACGAGCTTGCGCTTCGCCTCGATCACCGCGCGCTTCATGGCGCGCGCCCCCCCTTCTCCGCGAAGTGGGGAAGGTGTCGTCGGAGGCGACGCTGGGCGGATTGCACATCCGACGCCGCGACCCTTCACCCAGAGGCGTGCTGCTTTCCACACCCCATCCGGCCTTCGGCCACCTTCCCCGCTTCGCGGAGAAGGGGGGTGCAGAGCGTCCGGCGCCTCGCTCATCGTGAGCGCGCGCCCCTTCCCCGGCTCGGCCGGGGAAGGTGGCCCGAAGGGCCGGATGGGGTGCGGAAAGCAGGACGCCGACGGCGGCGGGTAAACGGCGGCGGTCGTGCAACCAGCGTCGCGCCGGCGGACCGCCCACCCGGCCCTTCGGCCGCCTTCCCCGCTTCGCGGAGAAGGGGCGAGCGCGCTTTGCGCGACCTGGTGGAGGAGGGATTGTCTCCGTTCGTTTACGGCCACGAGCTTGCGCTTCGCCTCGATCACCGCGCGCTTCATGGTGCGCGCCCTCCTTCTCCGCGAAGCGGGGAAGCCGAAGGCGACGGATGGGCGGATTGCGCATCCGGCGCCGCGACCTTTCGACGAGAAGCGCGCTGCTTTCCACACCCCATCCGGCCTTCGGCCACCTTCCCCGCTTCGCGGAGAAGGGAGCGGGACACCTGCCGCCATGGCTGAAATCGGCAGGAACGGCATTTCATTTCCATTTTTCAGAATTCATGGTAACCTTGTCGAAAGATCGATCGAAGCCCACGCATGACTTCCTCGTCACCGCCAGCCCCGCCCCTGCGAGGCGCAACCGTCGAAGAGCCCGGGGGCCGAAGCCATCGCCCCGCGCATGGATGGCTTCGCCTTGCGCTTTCCACGACGGCGCTCCGCCAGCCCCGGGCTTGGGTGGGTCGCCCGTAACTCCCAAGCCGCCTTTTACGCGGCGAAGGCTTGGACGATCTGAGCTGGGGTGGCGGTTAGGATCTGGAGGATGTTGCAGCCGTGCTTTCTCGCGGTCGAGACGACGGATCTGAGGCTGGCGAAGATTTGAGCGCCGGCGAGGGTTCGGAACGAGCCCGAGATTTTCAT
>NZ_QNRK01000015.1 GCF_003315135.1 Roseiarcus fermentans | reverse complement strand
ATGCCCGCCTCCCGCGAATCATGGCCCTTCTATCTATCACGCTGTTTCCGCTTCAGGAATCCCCAACCATCGAGTCAATCACGCGGAAACCGTATGATTTCTCTGCCGGGGCCGGCGCAATCTGGTGGCAAAGTCCGCGCTATGGCGCCTGCCTGAGGGTCCGGACGCAAAGGCTGGCTTGTCAAACTCGTCAGCCATGGGTTCTTCTGGCGCATCGATTCCGCGCTCGCCAACCTGCGGCGACGGTTTGCCGGTTCCGACGGTCACGCGTACACTGATGCGCCTCGAAGAGGATCTCATGCGCGACATTCTCGATCGTCGGCAAGCCCCCGCCCGGCGCCGCTTCGACGTCGACGGCTACGACCGGATGGCCGAGGCCGGAATCCTCACGCCAGACGACCACGTCGAGCTGATCGGAGGGGAAATCTTCGCCAAGCCGCCGATCGGCAGCGCGCACGCCGGAAAGACCAACCGGCTCAACCGGCTGTTCGCCGGCGCCGCGGCCGACGGCCTCGCCCTCGTCAGCGTGCGGGGCCCGCTGCGGCTCGACGCCTGGAACGAGCCCGAGCCGGACGTGATGCTTCTGCGGCCGAGGAACGGCGACTACAAGGATCGCCACCCCGGCGCGGCCGACGTCCTCCTCCTGGTCGAGGTCTCCGAGAGCTCTCTCGCCTATGACCGCGGGACAAAGCTTCCGCTTTACGCCCGGTTCGGCGTGCCGGAAGTCTGGATCGCCGATCTGCGGGGCGCCGCGGTCGAGGTTTACCGCCAGCCGGACGGCGGGGCCTACGGCTTCACGCAACGGCTGACCTCGGGGCCGCTCGCGCCGGCCCTCGTCCCCGGCGTCGCGATCGACGTCGGCGCGCTCCTGGCGTGACCGGCGCCGCTGGCGGCCGTCGCCGGAAGGCCGGCCGCGCCCGCGGCGCGACGACCCGGTGCGTGAGGCGGCCGACGGCCGACCCGCTTCCCGTCACGGCAGATCGGACAGGGTCTTGGGCCCCGGTCCCGGGGTGATCAGCGCCGGCCATTGATGCGAGCCGAACGGCGCCATCGGCGGCAGATTGACCGGAATGTCGCGCTTCTTGTCCTCGTCGATCACCACCTGGCGGGCGTCGCCGCCCATCAATTCGTAGTCCATCAGATGGTAGTCGCCGAAAAAGGCCGCGCCGACCGAACGGTCGGCGATGATCCGGGTCATCGACTCCATCATGTCGTCCGGCGTCGTGGTGAACGAGATGGTTTCGATCAGCAGAAGTCGATCGTTGATCGCCTCGGGCGGGAAAAACTGCGCCAGCACGGCGAACAGGACGTTGTTTTGCCGGGTGACATAGATCGTATTGCTCGCCGCGTAAGTCTTGTTCCATGCGTCGCCGAGCATCGCCTTCCAGCCTGCGAGGACGTCCATCCAGTGCTCGACCTGCGTCTGCGCCGCCCAGGCGACGTTCTTTTTCAACAGCGGTCCCTGCTTCTTGGCGAAGTCCTGCAACAGATCGGCCGAGATCGCGTTCGCCGCGAGCGTAGCGTCCATGAAGGCGATGTTGTTTTGCAGGATCGCCCGGCTAACGGGCTTCCAGTCTTCGCGCATCGGCGCGGCGTCGAGCCCGTCGAGGGCGGACTGCATGCGGCTGCGGTACGCGAGCAGCGGGCCGCGCCACGTCCGGTCGTCGGGGCTGTCGAGATAGGGAAGGACCACTTCGGTCAGCGCCATGGTGCTGTGGCCGACCGACTTGAGCAATTGATAGGTGATCGGAACCGGCGGCGCTTCGAGCGGCGCCATGCCCGGCCGATAGAGCAGGAAGCGTCCGCCCGCGCCGGTAAACAGGCCGAGAACGATCGGATGTTCGGCCCGAATGGTGTTTTGGAACAACCGCGCTGCGTTCGTGTAGAGTTCGAACATGGTCGTGTTGAGCGCGAGGATGTTGGCGACGCCGACCTCGGCCGGGCTCGACGTCTCGACGCCGACGATCTCCCCGAGGCGGCTCGACGCCATGTCGGCGTCGGCTGGCGCTGCGCCGAGCGCGACGGCGACCGCAATCGCTGCGCCGGCGCCGCCGAGCGCTTTTCCAAATGACTTCATTGACCGTCTCCTCATCCCCGACTACGGGCGCGGGCACTCAGCCCCTGTTTCGACCCAGGCCGAGATGAGCGCCCTCGCCTGATCCTGCGTCCCCGGGGCCGGCTCGCGGCCCGATCCGGGCGCCCACGCCCAGCCGACCAGATGATCGCCGCCGACATGCTCCACGAGCGCCGCCAGCGAGCGGCCGCCGTTTCGCGCCGGATCCCGGATCTGGGCGCAGATCTCTCCGAGCGTCCTTCCTTCCCAGCCCATCTCGCGCGGCGCGAGCCGCCAGGCCGGATTGCCGGGGACCCGCGCCGGTTCGAAATTCGCCGCCTGATGGCAGACCGGACATCGGAGCGCCGGAAGTCCGAGTCCGTCCGGTCCGCGCTCGACCGGGGGTTGATGCAGGCGCGCCGTGTCGCCTTGGCGCGGACGGTCCCCGGCCGGATGGCAGTTCATGCAGCGCGGACTGGTCAGCACTTTGCCGAGCTCGACGAAATAGGCGGCGGACCGCTCGGCCGGATCGCTGATCGACGAAAAGCTGTCGACGCTGCGAAGGGGGGCCGGCGCGGCGAGCGTCGCCGCGAAAGCAGTCAGAACGACGGTCGGCAGGGCTGCGGCCGCGACGAGCGACGACACGGCGAGGCGGCTCGTCACGGCGACCCCTTGCGAAGATAAAGCGCGGAATCCGCAAGGACGACGTCGCGCACCGCCTCGTGATATTTCACGTAGCCGGTGCAGCGGCACAGGTGGCCGTCGAGCGCCTCGGCGATGGTTCTTTCGAGATCGGCGCGCGCGATCGGCGTCCTCGCCAGGCGCTCCAGCAGGACCTGGGCTTCATTGAGGAACCCGGCGGTGCAATAGCCGCACTGGAAGGCGAAGTGGTTGATGAACGCCCGCTGCAACGCCGACAATTCGCCGCCCTTGGCATGGCCTTCCACGGTGCGGATCGCCTTGCCGTCGAAGCTCGCGGCTGGAACGATGCAGGTCGGGCTGGTTTCGCTCGCGCCGTCGGCATTGTCGACGATGATCGCACAACTGAGGCACTGTCCGACGCCGCAGCCGAACTTGACGCCGGTGACGCCGAGATATTCCCGCAAGAAATCGTTCATCGACAGGTCGTCCCGCACCGCGCTGGGACCGTGAGCGACGCCGTTGACGGTGACGGTGATCGACTTCATCGCGGCGCTCCGGTTCGGATCGCGTCCGCGAGCATGGCCTGCGTCACCGGCAGCGAGCGAAAACGGCAGCCGGTCGCGTCGAAGATCGCGTTGAGCAGCGCCGGGACGACGGGAATCATCACCACCTCGGCCATGCCCTTCGGGCGTTCGTCCGGTTCGACCGGCGCCAGCACCTCGACCTCGAGCGCGTGCAACGGCAGGTCCGAGGCCCTGGCGACGAGATAGCGCCCGAGATTCCAGGTTCCGTCGCCGGGTCCGCCCTCGTAGGGCGGCAACGATTCGAGCAGCGCGTAGCCGACCCCCATGGCGAAGCCCCCTTGCGCCTGGCCGATCACGATTTCCGGCGCCAGCGCCCGTCCGCATTCGAGGACGCTGTAAGCCCTGGCGATGCGGATCGCGCCGGTCGCCCGCTCGACCTCCACGCGCACCAGGGCGCCGCAGAGCGAGGCGTAGCTGGTCCCGATCCGGTTGTAGTCGGTCGGCGGGAACGCGACCGCAGAACGGTCGAGACGGACGAAATCGCCGCTTCCGCGCCGCACGGCGAGGGCGTCGATGTCAGCCGACCACGCCTCCTCGTCGTCGACCCGGAAGGCGGCGCTCGACCAGGCCCAGCGGTTGAAGCCGTGCGTCATCGCGGCCGTGACGCCGTTTTGCGCGTGCGCCCGGGCGGCGAGATCGGCGAGGGCGAGCGGCGCCAACCCGGGCATGACGAGTTCGCCGTCTTTCCACAACGCTTGCCGCCACGCTCCCGCCAGCGGATCGGACTTCGGCACGCGCCACAGATCGAGCGCCGCCGGCCACAGTCCGTAACGGAAGACGATGCGCGCGGCCTCGGCCGCCGCATGCGTTCCGACATGGGCGCCGATGGAAGCGGTGCTGGCGGAACTGATGGCCGGGACCCAGCGCGGGTTCTGCTGCGCGGCGTCCTGCATCTCCTGACTGATCCGGTAGGGGTCGCTCGAGGTGACGAGGCCGAGCGGGTCGAACGCGTCGATCCGGGCGGTCGCGACCTCGTCGGCGATGCGGCCGAGATGGGCCGCGACCCGGTTGGCCGCCGCGGTGCCGATCCCGTTGCCCATCTCGACCGAGTCGCAGGCGATCGAAATCATCCCGCGGGCGTCGATCGCGACCGATCCGAGCGAGCAGTCCGCGCCGGAGCCGTAGTCCTTGGCGGCGCAGGCGACGCCGGTTCCGACGAGGACGCCAGCAGGGGCGCCGGCCCTGGCGTCGGCGCGGTCGCGCCAGATCGGATGCGCCTCCAGCTTGTCGAGGATCTCCGGCGTCCGGACCGACACGATATAGGCGTTGCCGGCCAGGGTTTTCCCGCCGGTCGCGAGGGCGTTGCGGCGGCGGAACGCGATCGGGTCGAGCGGCAGCGTCGCGCAGATCTCGTCGACCAGGGTCTCGAGCGCGGTCATCGTCTGCACCGTGCCGTAGCCGCGCATCGAGCCCGCGGTCACGCCGCGCGAATGGAAGGCGTAGGTCGTGATGTCGGCCTTCGGGGCGTAGTAGATTCCGAGCGCGGCGTTGGCGCCGACGGTCGCGACGTTGGCGGAGAAATTGGCCAGCCCGCCCCCGTCGAGCGCGTGGTCGGCGGCGAATGCGACAATCTTGCCCGTCGCGCGCTCGACCCCGATCTGGGTGCGCATCGCGAAGGCGTGCCGCTTGACGCCGGACTGGAACTGATCGAAGCGCGTGTTCGCCAGCCGGACCGGACGGTCCGGAACGAACATCGCCGCCAGCGCCGCGTAGAGTGGGAACGGCGTGTGGTCGCGGCCGCCGAACCCGCCGCCGCAGGAGGCGAAGTGCATGGCGATGCGCTTCGGCCGAACAGCCTGGTCAGCCGCGCCGAGCATGAAGGCGACCGAATCCGCCGCCTCGTACGGGGATTGAACCCCGAGCACCAGTTCGAGAGTCTCGCGCCCGGCGTCGTACCAGGCCAGCGCGCTTTCCGGCTCGAGGAACATCGGATCGACCGACTGGGTCCGGAATTCACGATCCAGAACCAGCACCGCCGGGTCGTGCGTCGCGAGGTCCGCGCGTATCTGCTCGCCGATGGCTGCGACCCTGGCGTAATCCTGTCCCGTCGGGATCGGCAGGCGGGCCCAGATCGGGCGCTTCCCGTTCGGCGCCGTCTCGAATTTTCCCGGACTGACCCAGCCGTCCTTGACCGGCGAGACAACATCGGGGGCCTCGGGCGTCGGCCCTCCCACGCGGGTGAAGCGGAACGCGCCGTAGCCGGGCGTCTCCACCGGGGCGGTTTCCTCGCCGAATTTTGCGAAGGCCGCGTCACGCAACGCCATGCGCGCCTGGTCGAACAGGTCGAAGTCTGCGAACACAAGCAGCGCGAGCGGTTGGCCGAGATAGAGCGGCGTCGTGTCGACCGGGCAGAACAGGTCGCCTTCGTAAAACGCGGGAACCCGCACGCCGATCCGCGCGACGTCTGCGGCGGTGACGAGCGCCGTCGGAGCGAGCGCTCCGCCGAGCGCCGAGAGGTCGAGGCCGCGGAAGACATGGGTCGCGTCGGCCGCGCGCAGCATGAGCGCGTGCGCCGTTTTCGACGGCCAGCCCGGCATGTCCCCGGCGCGGAAGTCGGATGCGTAGAGCTTGGCGCCCGTCACCTTGGCGACGCCGTCGATGCGGCCGGCCGCATGGATCGCCGGATTCCAGCTCCCGCGCCCCGGCATTGTCTCGCGTGTGTCGAAATCGAGCGGCGCTGCGCCGGCCAGACGGGTAAAGCTGAGTGTGATTCCGCTCGCGACCACCGAGCGAACGAAATTGCGCCGCGACATGGGCATCGAATTCTGCCTCAACTCGGCATTTCCTCCACAGTCTCGGTGCGAGACTCGACCAGAAGGCAAGCCAATAGCTGGCCGTTCGACTTCGGCGGCCTGGACCTGAATCAGTCTCCTTGCGAAAAAACCGTCCCCGATCCACTGCAAACATGTTAGCAAGAGCCGGCGATGATAGCAAGCCGACGGCCCGGCTCAGGCCTCGGACGGCGGCTTGCGCGCGAGACGGCTGCGCACGAGGATCAGCGCGATCGCCGCCGAGCCGAGGCGGGCGACGGTGTTGTCGGCGCGGCTGGTCAAGATGATCGGCACGCGCGCGCCGAGCACGATGCCGGCCATGTCGGCGTCGGCCAGATAGACGAGCTGCTTGGCCAGCATGTTGCCGGCCTCGAGATCGGGCACGACGAGAATGTCGGCCTGTCCCGCGACCGGCGAGACGATGCCCTTGGTGCGCGCCGCCTCCAGCGAGACGGCGTTGTCGAAGGCGAGCGGCCCGTCGAGCACGCCGCCGGTGATCTGGCCGCGGTCGGCCATCTTGCACAGCGCCGCAGCGTCGAGCGTCGAGCGGATGTCGGGCGAGACGGTCTCGACCGCCGACAGGATCGCGACCCTCGGCGTGACGACGCCGAGCGCGGTGACGAGGTCGATGGCGTTCTGGACGATGTCGCGCTTGTCGATCAGCGTCGGATAGATGTTGACCGCGGCGTCGGTGATGAACAGCGCTCGCGGATAGGCGGGCGCGTCGATCGCGAACACGTGGCTGATGCGGCGGGCGGTGCGCAGGCCGGTGTCGGCCGCGACCACCTCGTGCATCAGTTCGTCGGTGTGCAGGGCGCCCTTCATCAGGGCCTCGACCTCGCCCGACCGCGCCATCGCCACGGCCTTCGCCGCCGCCGCATGACTGTGTTCCGTGGCGACGATCCTCAAGCCGGCGATGTCGACGCCGTGGGCCGCGGCCGCCTGGCGGATCTTGGCTTCCGGCCCGATCAGCACCGGCTCGATCAGGCCCTCGCGCGCGGCCTCGACCGCTCCGGCGAGCGAGGCCTCGTCGACGGGATGCACGATCGCGGTCCGGATCGCCTTCATCGAGCGTGTGGCCTCGATCAGCTGCCGGTAGCGCCGGCCCTTCTCGCGCATCTCCGTCACATAGTCCTCGCGCGGCTCGGCGACGACCGCCTTCTTCGGCGCCACCACCTCGGCGCTTCCCGACATGGCGAGGTCGCCGTGCTGGTTGGTGGCGCGGACGCCGACGGTGACGCGCCGGCCTTCCGGCGCCTTGCCGGTGACCTTGGCGACGATCGTCATCACATCGCCCGGCCGGGCGGGGGTGGTCGTCTCGATCGTCTGGCTGACCAGCTTCGTGCCCGAGCCCGGCAGCCGCCCGGCGATCAGGGCGTTCATCAGCGCGCTCGCCCAGCCGGTCTGGCCGGCGTCGACGGCGAAGGCGCGGCTGGCGGCGACCGCCGGATCGACGAGACCGGCGCCCATCGTGGCCGCCTGGGTCGCGAGCAGAGAAAAATCCTCGGGCGTCAGGGTGTGGACGAACCGCTCCTCCTGGCCGACCTCCAACTGGTCGAACGGACGGTTACCAACCTCGGACATGAACCGCTCCCCTGTCGCGGCCGGTAAGTCCCGGACGCGATCTCCGCCCCGGCCTTTCCTTAGCCCAGGTCGCGGCCGGCGCGGATTGACGCCGATCAAACCGTGGACTCGATCGCCGATGTCTATAGGGTTCGGCCGGACGCGCAAGGTCGCAGGCCTTTGGCGTCGCCGTTCCGGAGCCTCGCCATGACCGGACCCGACGACAGCGGACAGGAGGCGACATTCCGCTTCCTCGCCGATCCCGCGACCCACGGCTCGCGCGGGCCGGTCGAGCGGATCGACACCGCGGGCGCGGTTGTCTTTCTCGCCGGCGACGACGCCTACAAGGTGAAGCGGGCGGTCAGGTTTCCGTTCATGGACCTCTCGACCCTCGAGAAGCGCCGGGAAGCCTGCGAGGCGGAGATCGCCGTCAATCGCGACAACGCGCCGGGCGTCTATCTCGCCGCGCTCCCGGTCGTCAAAACGTCCGGCGAGTTGACGATCGGCGGCGAGGGCGAGGTCGTCGAGTGGCTCTGCCACATGCGCCGGTTCGACGAGCGCGCGACGCTCGACCGGATCGCAGAACGGGAAGGCCTTTCCGACGCCCTCGTCGACGCGATCGCGCGCGCGGTTCGCGGCGCGCACGCCCGCGCCCCTTCACGCGACGGGGCGCGCGCCGCCGCCGAACTCGAGACCTATATCGAGCAGAACGACGCCGCCTTCGCCGCGCGGCCGGACCTCTTCCCGCAGGCCCAGGCGCGCCGCCTGACGCGGGAGACGCGTCTCGCCTTCGCGGTGGCGCGGCCGACCCTGCTCAGGCGCGGGCGCGAGGGCTTCGTGCGCCGCGGGCACGGCGACCTGCACCTGAGCAACATCGCCCTGATCGCCGGCGAGCCGGTGCTGTTCGACGCGGTCGAGTTCTCCGACGCGATCGCCAGCGGCGACGTGCTGTACGATCTCGCCTTCCTCATCATGGACCTCGAGGCGCGCGGCCTCAGACGGGCCGCCAACCGGCTGCTCAACCGCTATCTGGCCCCGGAACCGCCGGAAGCGCTCGCGGGACTTGCCGCGCTGCCGGTCTTTCTGAGCCTGCGCGCCGCGATCCGGGCGAAAGTGGAGGCCGCGCGCGGCGACCGCCTTCGGGACGCAGAGCGCGAGGCGGCGTTCCGGCTGGCGCGCGGCTATTTCACGCTCGCCGCGGGATTCCTCGCCTATGTCGCGCCCCGGCTGGTCGCGATCGGCGGCCTCTCGGGCTCGGGCAAGAGCGCGCTCGGCGAGACGCTCGCGCCGCGCCTCGGCCGAGCGCCGGGCGCCCTGTGGCTGCGCAGCGACGCGGAGCGCAAGGCGATGCGCGGCGTGGCGGAGACGGTCAGACTGCCGGCGGACGCCTATGCGCCGGAGGCGACCGCGGCGGTGTATCGTCGCCTCGAGGACAAGGCGCGGCGCGCGCTCGGCGCCGGCGCCGCAGTCGTGCTCGACGCCACCTTCGCCTCGGGCGCGGCCCGCGCCGCGGCCGGCCGCGCGGCCGCCGAGGTCGGCGTCGCCTTCGAGGGCCTCTTTCTCGAGGCGCCGCTCGCGGTCCGGATCGACCGGGTCTCGTCGCGCGGAAACGACGCGTCGGACGCCGATCGGGCGGTCGCGGAACGCCAGAGCGCCGACCCGCTCGCCGAACGGGGATGGAGCGCGGTCGACGCCTCCGGGACGCTCGGCGCGACGGTCGCGCGCGCGGCCGCGAGGCTCGGCCTCGAACCCGACTCGATCGCGGGGCAGGGGCCGGGCATCACTTGACCGACTTCGTAAAATCGTTGTTACCTCCTGTTCATGCCGGGTTCAGCGGAATTCAGGCATGGCGGCGCGAGCCCGGCCATTCGCCGCATCGCCGACATCTGGCCTTCGAGTCGAAGGGCTTTTGCGACCGGAGCGAACTCGGGGAGTGAACATGAGAATCCAATCGTTCAGGACCGCGGCGGCGGCGTTTCTCGTCGCGGCGGCCATGGGTTTGACGGCGACCGGCGCGGCGAGGGCCGAGAGCGTCATGAAGGCGTGCGGCGCCGAGTGGCAGGCGGCCAAGGCGAGCAACACCACCAACGGGCAGACCTGGCAGGAGTTCCTGAAGGGTTGCCGGACCCGCCATGCGAGCGCTCCGGCCGCCGCCGCTCCGGCAGCCGCGCCCGCTCCGGCGGCCGCTCCCGCTCCGGCGGCCGCGCCCGCCCCCGCGCCCGCGCCGATGGCTCCTGCGCCCGCCCAGGCGGCCCAGCCCAAGCCCGCTCCCGCGCCTGCGCCGATGAAGCCGATGGCCAAGCCCACGGGCGCAGGCGAATTCAGCACGGAGGCCGAGGCCAAGGCGCGCTGCCCAAGCGACACGGTGGTCTGGCTCAACACCAAGTCGCACATCTACCACTACGCGGGCACGCGCAGTTACGGCGTGACCAAGCAGGGCGCCTACATGTGCGAGGCCGACGCGGTCGCGGCGGGCGACAGGGCGTCAAAGAGCCGCATCGGCAAGAAGGCGCAGCAGCAGTAGCGCGCGCCTCCGAGTCGCGAACCGACGCGCCGCCTCGTTCCGGACGAGGCGGCGTTTTTCGCGCCTGCCTCGGCTCGCCTACCCGCCGCCCCAGGTCAGGAACAGGCCGATGTCGCCGAGGACGCCGTCCACGTAGGAGACGATCCGGGCGCTGAAGCCGAAGCCTTGCGGCTTGAGCTCCTTGCGCCAGCGGTCGTAGACGTCGGCGGCCTCGCCGCGCAGGGTCTCCTCCCAACCCTCCTCGGCGACGTCGATTCGCCGGCCGCCGTCGGTGCACAGATCCGAGGGGAATTGGAGCAGCAGATACTCCGTCTCGCCCTCGCTCGCGGCGAGCCTGGCGTGATCGAGCATGTCCTGCCAGAGCTGCGCGTCGACATGCCGATCGACCAGCGCCTTCACCTGGCGCCGCCGGTCGAGCTCGGTCGCTTTTTTCTCTCTCTCCTTGTGGTCGACCGTCTCCGACTTGAAGGAGTTCACCCGGGCGCGAAAGTCCGTTGCCGAAACCGCCAGCGCCGCCGGGGGCGCCGCGGCCGGCGCCTGCATCATGCGGATCGCGGCGCCGTCGCCATGCGACGCGGTCGGCCGGTCAAGCCCGCCGCGCAGGGACGAGCCGCCGATCAGGGATTCGAGGAAGCTCAGGAAACCCGCGCCGGGCTCCTCGTCCAGACGGGCCTTGGGAAGGCTCTCGACCACCTTCAGGAGGTCCGCGCGACTGACGACCCCGATCACCTGTCCGTTGTCGATGACCGGAAGCCGCTTGACGCGATGGGCGATCATCGCCTCGGCGATGTCCTGCGCCGACGCCTGCGGGCCGATGGTGACGAGCGGCGCGGACATCACGCCGCGCACCGGCTGGTCGCCGTGGCTGGCGAAGGCCGCGTCGGCGCCGGATCCCTCGGCCAGCATGCCGAGCCACCAGGCGCGGCGCGCCTCGTTCTGCCCGAGCAGGTCGCCGTCGCTGACGATGCCGATCGCTTCGCCCGAGGCGTTGAGAATCGGGATCGCGCCCACCCCCTTCTCCAGCATCAGCCGCGCCACCTCGCGGATCGTCGCGGTCTCCTCGGCCACGATGGCCGGCGCCGTCATCAGGTCGCTCGCGCGCAGGCGCAGGGCGCTCTCGGATTGGGTGTGCGTCATGCTCGGTCCTCGGATTTTTTCGCGCTGTGGGGGACGCCGTGCGAGCGCCCCAGCGCCCGGACGCGTACGCCGGCCAGACGACCGGACGTTGACACACAAATCGCCTGTCGATGCAAGGTCTTTCGAAACGGCGGATCGCGCCGCGGTCGGGCGGGCGCAGCGATGGGAACCCTCGATGGCGGCGCCCGTCGCCTGCCGGGCGGGCCCACCCGGCGACCTCGGGCGGTTGCGTTCCGGCGCCTTCCCGGCGCCGCCTCCATGTTGGGAGTGATCTCGGCTGGAAATGGATGCATAGTTCGCCGTCCCGGGCCGCGAGAGCCCGTCGTCCGCACGCGGGGGAACGCCATGTACGCCCAGGGGCTGAACAGCACGGATCCGGCGGCGGTCGAGGCCGAGGACCCGGACAGGCTCGCCGCCTTCCAGGCGCGCATCGACGCCGAGGAGAAGATCGAGCCCAACGACTGGATGCCGGCGCAGTATCGCCGCACGCTCGTGCGGCAGATCTCCCAGCACGCCCATTCCGAGGTCATCGGCATGCAGCCGGAGGGCAACTGGGTGACGCGCGCGCCGACGCTCGCGCGCAAGGCGCAGCTCCTGGCCAAGATCCAGGACGAGGCGGGACACGGGCTCTACCTCTATTCGGCGGCCGAGACGCTCGGGGTGACGCGCGAGGCGCTCTACGACCAGCTGCTGTCGGGCCGGGCCAAATATTCGTCGATCTTCAACTATCCGACCCTGAACTACGCCGACATGGGCGCGATCGGCTGGCTCGTCGACGGCGCGGCGATCATGAACCAGATCCCGCTCTGCCGCTGCAGCTACGGCCCCTACGCCCGCGCCATGATCCTGGTCTGCAAGGAGGAATCGTTCCACCAGCGGCAGGGCTACGCCATCATGGTCGCGATGTGCCGCGGGAGCGCGGAGCAGCGCGCCATGGCCCAGGACGCGCTGAACCGCTTCTGGCAGCCCTCGATCATGATGTTCGGCCCGCACGATTCGAACAGCACCCATTCGGAGCTGTCGATGAAGTGGAAGATCAAGCGTTTCACCAATGATGGCCTGAGGCGGAAATTCATCGACGCCACCGTGCCGCAGGCGCATTCCCTCGGCCTCACGATCCCGGATCCCGATCTCCGCTTCAACGAGGCGACCGGCCACTGGGAGCACGGGGCCATCGACTGGGACGAGTTCGCCCGTGTGCTCGGCGGCGACGGCCCGTGCAACCGGCAGCGGCTGAAGCATCGCCGGGCAGCCGAGGCCGAGGGCGCCTGGGTTCGCGAGGCCGCCGCCGCCTACGCCGCAAAGCGCCGCGGCGCGAACGAGCGCGCCGCTTGACGCAAAGCCATGAGGATCCCGACCATGACCGAAACCGCGACCCCCTTGTGGGAAGTGTTCGTCCGACCGCGCAACGGGCTCGCCCATCGCCACGTCGGCTCGCTGCACGCGCACGACGCGATGATGGCGTTGCAGGCGGCGCGCGACGTCTACACCCGCCGCGGCGAGACGCTGTCGATCTGGGTCGTCCCGTCCTCGGCGATCGTCGCCTCCGACCCCGCGGAGAAGGACATGATGTTCGAACCGACGGCGACCAAGATCTACCGGCATCCGACCTTCTACGACGTGCCCGACGACGTCGGCCACATGTGAGGCTTTCGCTCATGAGCTTCGCCTCCTGCGATCCCCGCGCCGCCTGGCTGATGCGCCTGGGCGACACGACCCTCGTTCTCGGCCATCGCATGACCGAGTGGCTGTCGCGCGCCCCGACGCTCGAGGAGGACATCGCGCTCGCCAATCTGGGGCTCGATCTGATCGGCCAGACGCGCCTCTTCTACACCCGCGCCTGCGAACTCGAGGGCGGCGCGCGCGACGAGACCGACCTCGCCTACCGCCGCGCCGAGCCCGACTACCGCAATCCGCTCCTCGTCGAGCAGCCCAACGGCAATTTCGCCGACACGATGGCGCGCCATCTGATCTTCGCAGGCTTCGCGACGCCGCTCTACCAGCGCCTCGCGGCGTCCTGCGACGCCGAGACGGCGGGGATCGCGACCCGCTCGGCGCGCGAGACGACCTACCATCTGCGTCATGCGGGCGAATGGATGATCCGGCTCGGCGACGGCACCGACGAAAGCCACGAGAGGGCGCAGGCGGCGCTGGACGATCTCTGGCCCTATGTTCCCGAGTTGTTCGAGGCCGACGACCTCGACCGCGCCGTCGCCGCCTCCGGTTTCGGCGTCGATCCCTCGACCCTGCGGGACGACTTCGACGCCGCGGTCGACGACGTCCTCGCCCGCGCGCGGCTCGCGAAGCCGGCCGAACCGCGGGGGCAGCGCGGCGGCAAGGCCGGCCGGCACAGCGAGCATCTCGGCCACATTCTGGCGGAGCTGCAGTATCTGCAGCGGGCCTATCCGGACGCACGGTGGTGAGCCAAGCTCCCGTCGACCCGGTCGCTGACCGCGCCCGCGCTCAACGCGCGCGGCTACAGGCCGCCCGCGCCGCGGCGGCGCGCGTGACCGACCCGGAAGTCCCCGTGCTCGGGATCGACGACCTCGGCATCCTGCACGACGTCGCCATCGACGAGGCCGGGACGGTGACGGTCACGATTCTGCCGACCTATTCCGGATGTCCGGCGATGGGGGCGATCGCGCTCGGGATCGAGGCCGAACTCGCCAGGGACGGCTTTCCCGAGGCGCGCGTGAAGCTGACCAACACGCCGGCGTGGTCGACCGAGCGCATGAGCGAGGCGGCGCGCGAAAAACTGCGCGCCTGCGGGATATCGCCGCCGGAGCGGGCCTCCGGCAAGCGCGCGCTGTTTTCGCCGTCACCCGACGTCGTCTGCCCGCGCTGCGGCTCGCCCGACACCGAGCGGGTGTCCGAATTCGGCTCGACCGCCTGCAAGGCGCATTGGCGCTGCCGCGCCTGCCGCGAGCCGTTCGACCACTTCAAATGCATCTGAGACGCCGATGAGCCGCTTCCATTCCCTGGAAATCGTCGACCGCAGGCAGGAGACGGCGGACAGCGTGTCGCTCGCCTTCGCGGTGCCCGAGAGCTTGCGCGGCGCCTTCGCGTTTCAGCCCGGCCAGTATCTGACCGTCAGGGTCACGATCGACGGCGAGGAATGCCGGCGGTCCTACTCGATCTGCTCGGGGGCGGACGAGGGCGAACTGCGCATCGCGATCCGCGCGGTCGAGGGCGGCCGGTTCTCGCGTTTCGCGGCCGAATCGCTCGGGCGCGGGGCGCGGCTCGACGTCGCGCCGCCCGAAGGGCGGTTCACCGCCGAGATCGGCGCCGACCGGCATTACGCCTTCTTCGCCGCCGGCTCCGGGATCACCCCGGTGATCTCGATCGTCCGCTCGACCCTCGCAGCCGACGCGAGGGCGCGCGCGACCCTCGTCTACGGCAACCGGACGAGCGCGAGCATCATGTTCCGCGAGGCGCTCGACGACCTCAAGGACCGCTATCTCGGCCGCCTGGCGGTCTTTCACGTGCTGTCGCGCGAGCGGCAGGCGTTCGACCTGCTGAACGGTCGGATCGACGGCGCGCGCGTCGCGCTGTTCGCGCGCACGATCGTTGCGCCGGCCGACGTCGACGCCTGGTTCCTGTGCGGCCCGTTCGGCATGATCGAGGACGGGCGGACGGCCCTCCTCGCCGCCGGCGTCGAGCCGTCGCGGATCAAGGCGGAACGCTTTTCCACCGACGGCGCGCTCCCGCCCGCCCCCGGGCCGGCGCCGGCGCGCGCCGGGCACGAGGGGGAAGCGCAGGTCGACTGCATCCTCGAAGGCCGCTCGCGCCGCATCGCGGTCGAGCCGGGGCGGCTGATCATCGAGGCGGCGCACGGGCAGGGGTTCGAGATCCCCCATTCGTGCAAGGGCGGGATGTGCTGCACCTGCCGCTGCAAGGTGCTGGCGGGCGCGGTCGCGATGGACGTCAACTACTCGCTCGAGCCCTGGGAGCTCGAGGCCGGCTTCGTGCTCGCCTGCCAGTCCCGGCCGCTGACGCCGGCCGTGACGCTGGACTTCGACGCGGCGTGAGAAAAGCCGGCGAGACCGGTTTTCGAGTTGGTTTCGAGCGACGGCAAGGGCTTGCGTGGCCATTTGCGTCCCGCCGTCACAGCCGGGCCGCTTCTCCCGACCTCGTCTCGAGCGTGTCGAAGGACGTTCGAGGGGGACACGGACCCCGTGCGCGCGGATCGGCGAGGTCGATCCGGGCCAGCGAGCAGGCGAGCGCGAGGCGATCGGCCCCGCGTTTCCCCGATCGCGCGTCCATGCTATTGCGCGGACGGCTTTCCGAACCACTTTTCGCTGATCTGCTGGTAGGTGCCGTTCTCGGTCAGCTTCAGCAGAGCCGCGTTGACCGAGTGCCGCAGCTCGGAGTTGAGCGGGAAGATGACGCCGTAGTTCTCCGTCTTGAACGGCGCGCCGACCAGACTGAACTTGTGGGTGGCGTCGTTGTTGACGAAGTATTGCATCACCGGCGCGTCATAGACGACGGCGACAGGCGCGTCATGCTGGTCGGCGCCGTTGCTCACGGCGGCGGCGGCCTCGACGAAGTTGGGATATTGCATCACCGATGCGTTGAGAGCCCTGAGGAAGGGGACGGCGGTCGAGCCGCTGACGGCGGCCACGCGCTTGCCCGCGAGGTCGTTGGGACCCTTGATGTCGGTTCGCAGCGACGACAGGGTCATGGCGCTCGCGAGCAAGCCGGTGACCGAGGCGAAGGCTGCGAGGCAGGTGAACGTCCAGATGTAGTTGAACAGCCAGCCCGCGGCGCCGCCCGGCCTGCCCTCGGCCACGAGCAGCACCTTTTCCGCCGTCCATCGATACGCCTGCGCGACGCCCGGCCAGTAGGACCGAGAGACCGGCCAATGCGACGACCCGGACAAGCGGTGCGTCAGCCACGCGACGTGCGCCGGTACGAGAAGCGCGACCAACGCCAGGCCGATCGCCGCGTACAGCCGCGGCGACAGCAGCGCGTTGAGCCAGTCGAGCATGCCGCCCCCTTCCGACGCCACCATGATCTGCAGGCCGGAGCGGAACATGGGCTGGGAGAAATCGAGCGTCTTCTCGCGCTCGGCGGTGATCGAGACGGCCGAGATGCCCACCGGGTTCCCGCCGCTTCTCACGGCGTCCAGCAGTTCGATCAGAGTGGAGTAGGGCTGCAGGTGACTCCTGATCCCCGCTTCGCTCGCGATCGCGCGCCACAGATCCACGCTGAAGCCGGAAAGCTCCCCGGAACCGTCCCTGATGACGAAGGGCGGCACGACGCGCGTTGCGACCGCCAAATCATTGACGCCATTTGGCGCCGTGGAGCCGGTTTGCGCGGTTGCAGGCGCCGCCAGCAGGGGTAACAGAAGAGCGAGCGCGCGGAAAACACGTAACCAGTCGTAGTGAAAACCCAATTGCCGACTCAGCAGATCATGTATATTGCGAACCATAAGCCTATGCCCCCCATATTAGCGATGATGCTGGCGTCAGCGAGTGCGTAACCGGGCATCAACTTGCTCATTCTGGTTGATTTTTTTTAGTTGTAATTGCAGTAATGAGCACAATTCGAGAATAAATGTTTATCTGAATAAATAAAACGTGAGTCATATTGTGGATTTTATCGATCCTTGGGCACGGCGCTAACGAGGAATTAGGCCATTCTTCTGACACCGAGGGTCTCTTATCCAACAAGATTACGACGTAAACTAATTACCAGATCGCCAAGCGTACTGCAAGCGCGGCGTCAGGGGGAAAGAGACGGCGCTATTGGGTCTAAACAATATTATGAATTTTTTGCGACGCGTCATGATTTTGGTGAAGCGGGAGAATTTCTCCCACGACGCTGACGTTGGGGAAGTTACCCTTCGCAGCCTCCGCTTTTCAATCGACGCTCACTATCGGCAGTCCGGCGACCCAGCGTTTCACGAACTTACGAGGCCGATGCCCTTGACTCTTTTGTAGCGTGCTTGTCTCACTGTTAACTTAAAGTACGGGATGAAACGCGCACGCCGACGGTGATTTGAATGTCTACCCGTTCCCTGCAGGTCACTGAGTTTCTTAGGCGCGCGTCCGGCTCGAAGCGGCTCGAAGCGGCGGCGCCGTTGGATCACTTGGCGCTTGAGCCGCACGACCACGACAGGATCATGACCGCTCTGCGGAAAGCGGACGCAGGGGAACCTCTCGACGAGGCCGAACAGTTCGCGATCGAGGCGATCGTCATCCCCGATTATCGCCCCGCCCTCGAGATTGTGGCGAACGACTACGGCCCGGTCGCGAACCCGGCGTGGTCGCGCCTCAATGACGAGGACGTGCGCGCGCGGCTGAAGCCGCTCTTCCGTTCCGTCGGGCGGATCCAGGTCGACGGCTACCCGGGGCATCCGCTCTTCGGCGCAGGCTTCGTCGTCGGCCCCGACCTGGTCATGACCAATCGCCATATCGCCGAACTCTTCAGCGTCGGCGTCGGCAAGAAGCTGATGTTCCTGTCCGGGAGAAGCGCGGCGATCGATTTCGACCACGGCCCCGACCGTGGCGGCGACGCCATGCCGGTGCGTGAAGTGGCGATGATCCACCCCTTTTGGGACATGGCCCTGCTGCGGGTGGAGGGGTTGACCGACGCGCATCCGGCGTTGTCCCTTCAGGTCGACGCCGACGACGAATTTGCGGATCGGGACGTCGTCCTTCTCGGCTATCCCGCGTTCGACTGGCGAAACGCTTCGGGAGTCCAGGAACGGGTTTTCCGGGGCAATTCCAATGCGAAGAGGATGAGTCCGGGACGAGGCGTCGGTCGCCGGTCGCTGGCGAGTTTCGGCCACGAAGTGTCGGCCTTCGCCCATGACGCCTCGACGCTCGGCGCCAACTCCGGCGCGGCGATCATCGACCTCGAGACCGGAAACGTCATCGGACTTCACTTCACGTCGCGCTACCTCGAGGCGAACTACGCGGCGCCCGCCTGGGAGATGGCTGGAGACCCGCACATCGTCGAGGCCGGCGTGAATTTCGCCTCGTCCGTCCGCCCGAGCTCGGCGCGCGGCGCCGAATGGTGGAAGTTCGCGCTCGAGGGAGCGGCGGCGCTGGCCGCGCTCGGCGGCGCGGCGATGCTGGCGAGCCAGGCAAGCGCGGCCGAACCCGACGCCGGCAAGACGTCGCCGGACGCCGGCGCGCCCGTTTCCGGCGCCCATCAGCCGGACGCAAGAGCCCAGGGCGGCGACGCCGCCGTCGCCGACCGCGTCAAGAAAGCCGCGCTGGAGGCGCTCAAGGGCAATTCGATCGAGGAGGCGGCGCTCAACGCGCTCGGCGACTCGTCGCTGGCCAAGCTGGCGCGGGCGGCCGCCAGCAACAACGCCATCAGCAAGGCGGCGCACGATGCGCTCGGCGGCACATCGCTCGGCCAGGCCGCCGGCGCCCTGTTCGGCGACAACCCCCTGGCCAAGGCGGCGAGCGCCGCATTCGGCGGCGCCGCCCCGGGCAAGGCGTCCGACGCCGGCGGCGCTCTGGCGGGCCTGGCCGGCCTGGCGGGCGGCGGTCCGCCGGATCTCTCCGCGCAGTTCGCGGCCCTGACCGGCGGCGCAAGCGCGACATTGCCAGCAGCGAACGGCGCGCCGGTCACCGTTCCCGTCCAACTCAACCTGCGCATCAACGTCGTGTCCGGAGTCGGGTCGGACGGCTCGCCGGGCGGCGGCATCCTCCCGGTTGGCGCCGAGGGCGGGATCCCGGTCAATTTGAACTTCAGGTTCGAACACGAGATCAATCACACCGGCGCGGTCAACCACTCGGGCGAGGTCAATCACAGCGGGGGCTCCGGGGGCTCCGACCCCTTGAAGAGCCTGCAGAGCTTGACAGGCATCAAGGCTCCGGGCGGCGTGCAGAGCCTGTTGACGAGCGGGCTGGGCGTCGGCGTCGGCGCCGGCGTCGGCACGTCTGTCGGCCCGATGGTGTCCGCGCTGGGGTCCGCTCTGGGGTTCAAGAGCTCCTCCGCCGCAGCCACGCCGGCGTCGCCCGCCGCCGCCCCGACCGGCGCGTCCGCCGCCGTTCCGGCCGGCGCGTCCGCCGCCGCTTCGCCCGGCGCGTCCGCCGCCGCTCCGACCGGCGCGTCGGCCGGCGGATCGGCGACCCCGGGATCAACGGCGGGCGGTCCGGCGGCTTCAGGGGCCGGAACGGAAGCCGCCGGGCCGGCGGATCCTGGCCCCAAGCCCGGGGACGGGGAGCCGCAGCCGGGGGCTCCGGCGCAGCACGCTCATTCTCATTCCTTGGCAAGCAGCGACTCGCTGGCGCTGCCAGCCACCTCCGATTCGGCGAGCGGACCGCTCGGCGTCGAGAGCCCCGACAACGGAAGCGCCGCGCCGAGCGCCGCGAGTTCCTTGCCGTCCCTGTGGAGCTTTGCCAGCGCCCCGGCGACCACGGAGGCGCCGGCGCCGGCGCCGGTGGTGCGTTCGCTGGCGTCGACGCCCCCGCCCAGCCCCCTTCCGCAACCTCCCGATCCAATCTCCAAGATGATCCATTCGGTCTTCCCGGACCCGCCAACGTATTTTCCATCGACGTCCATCCCCGAACCCTCGATGGCCGTCATGGGGGCCATCGGCTTCGGGGCGCTCTTCGGCCTGGCCTCCGTACGGAAATGGAGCCGGGCGCGCGCCGGTCCCGGCGGCAGGCGGGGCGCGCCCTCCGGGCCGCGCTCCGCGTAGTGGAGACCCCGCGCGAACAGGCGCGCGGGGGACGTCGAGACACCCCAGGGCGCGCGCAGGCGGCGCGCGCGCCCGGACGGCCCGCCTCAGTCTTTCGGGCGCAGGTCGACGATCCGCTTCGCCTTGCCCTGCGAGCGCTCGACGCCGCCGGGATCGACCACGCGCACCGCCGCCGTCACGC
Source organism: Roseiarcus fermentans (assembly GCF_003315135.1). Taxonomy (GTDB): domain Bacteria; phylum Pseudomonadota; class Alphaproteobacteria; order Rhizobiales; family Beijerinckiaceae; genus Roseiarcus; species Roseiarcus fermentans. The sequence continues at coordinate 137,515 of NZ_QNRK01000015.1, read as the reverse complement.
CGACGACCGACTTGATGTGGTGCGCGAGTTCGCGCGCGCCGCGTTCGCGCTCGGCTGCGCTCGCCGCATGGGGCCGCGCCTCGACCACCACCGTCATCGCGTCCATGCGCTCGTGACGGCCGAGCTCGATCTGGAAGTGCGGCGACAACGTCTCGCACTTCAGCGTCTGCTCCTCGATCTGCGACGGGAACAGGTTGACGCCGCGCAAAATGATCATGTCGTCCGAGCGCCCGGCGATCCGCTCCATCCGGCGCATCGAGCGCGCCGTGCCCGGCAGGAGCCTGGTCAGGTCGCGGGTGCGGTAGCGGATGATCGGCATCGCCTCCTTGGTGAGCGAGGTGAAGACGAGCTCGCCGGGCGAGCCGTCGGGCAGGACCTCGCCCGTCTCGGGATCGATGACCTCGGGATAGAAGTGGTCCTCCCAGATGTGCGGCCCGTCCTTGGTCTCGACGCATTCGCAGCTCACGCCCGGCCCCATGACCTCCGAAAGGCCGTAAATGTCGACCGCGTGCATGTCGAAGGCCTGCTCGATTTCGGCGCGCATGGCGTTGGTCCAGGGCTCGGCGCCGAAGATGCCGACCTCGAGGCTGCAGGCGCGCGGATCGAGGCCGGCCCTGCGGAACTCGTCCAGGATCGCCAGCATGTAGGATGGCGTCACCATCACGATTTCCGGCTTGAAATCATGGATGAGCTGCACCTGGCGCTCGGTCATGCCGCCCGAAACCGGAATGACCGTGCAGCCGAGCCGCTCCGCGCCGTAATGCGCCCCGAGGCCGCCGGTGAACAGGCCGTAGCCGTAGGCGACGTGAACCTTCATGCCGGGCCGGCCGCCCGCGGCGCGGATCGACCGCGCCACCACCTCGGACCAGACGTCGAGGTCCGCCTTGCTGTAGGCGACGACCGTCGGCTTGCCGGTGGTGCCGGAGGAGGCGTGAAGGCGCGCGATGCGCTCCTGCGGCACCGCGAACATGCCGAACGGATAGGTGTCGCGCAGGTCGGTCTTGGTGGTGAACGGGAATTTTTTCAGGTCGTCGAGGCTGCGGCAGTCCTCCGGGCGGACGCCCGCGGCGGCGAATTTCGCGCGATAATGCGGCACGTTGTCATAGGCGTGGCGCAGCGTGCGGCTCAACCGCGCGAGCTGGAGCGCCGCGATCTCGTCGCGCGAGGCGATCTCGATCGGATCGAGGCTCTGGGTCCGGGAGGCGAAAGTCGTCATCGGCGGGTCCCCCCTTTGCGCTTCAGAAGAACGTCCCCGGCGCCGTGCGGCTGATGCCGCGGAACTCGGCGATCGGCGTCCCCTGTTCGTCGGCGACGCTGACGTCGTAGACGCCGCTGCGGTCGACGCGCCGCACTTCACGCGCGGTCGCGGTGAGCCTCGACCCCTCGCGGGCGGGCCTGAGATAGGTGATCGAACAGTGCTGCGCGACGCAGCGCTGGTTGTGACTGTTGCAGGCGTAGGCGAAGGCCGTGTCGGCGAGCAGGAAGATGAAGCCGCCGTGGCCCGTGCCGTGGCCGTTGGTCATCGCCGCGGTCAGGAGCATCGACAGCGAGGCCTCGCCCGGACCGACCGCCTCGATCCGGATGGCGTGTCGCTGCACCGTGTTGTCTTCCGCCGACATCAGATCGGCGCACCTGCGCGCGATGTCCTGGGGCGACACCGGGTCAGCCCTTGCGGCCGCGAAAGTCCGCCGGCCGCTTTTCCAGAAAGGCGCGCACGCCCTCGACATATTCGTCGGCCGCGCCCGCCTCGCGCTGGAGGTCGCGCTCGCAATCGAGCTGCGCGTCGAGGCTGTTGGCGGACGAAGCGAGAAAGGCGCGCTTCATCAGGCCGTAGGCGTGGGTCGGACCGGCCGCGAGCCGCATGGCGAGCTCGCGCGCGACCCCCATCGCCTGGTCGTCGTCGACCGCGCGCCAGATCATGCCCCAGGCCTCCGCCTGTTCGGCCCCGATCGGATCGGCGAGCAGCATCAGGCCGCGGGCGCGCGCTTCGCCGACGAGCCGGGGCAGAAACCAGGTGGCGCCGGAATCGGGCACGAGGCCGATGCGCGCGAACGCCTGCAGGAATTTCGCCGATTTCGCCGCGACGACGATGTCGCAGGCGAGCGCGATGCTGGCGCCTGCGCCCGCGGCGGCGCCGTTGACCGCGCACACCACCGGCTTCGGCAGGGCGCGCAACGCGCGCACCAGCGGATTGTAACGGGTCTCGATCGTCTCGCCGAGATCGGGCCGTTGGCCCGCCGGCGCGACCGCGCGGTCGGCGAGATCCTGGCCGGCGCAGAAGCCCTTGCCCGCGCCGGTGAGCAGGACGACGCGGCAATCCTGGTCCTCCGCCGCGCGTCGCAGCGCCGCCGCCAGCGCCTCGTGCAGCGCGACGTTGAAGGCGTTCATCCGGTCGGGGCGATTCAGCGTCAGCGTCAGCACGCCGCCCTCCTGCGCCTCGATGAGGACCGGTTGCGGCGATGGGTCGGCGGCGTCCGCCATGGTCGTCCTCCCGAGACGATTGCGAGCTTGTTTGGGAGCGGACTATAGATTGACCGACCCGCCGGCAATCGCAATCTGCGCGGCAGGGAGCGCGTGGCGCCGGGGCGGAACCAGGGACCGATGAGCGAAGCCTTCCTCTGCGACTATGTCCGCACGCCGATCGGGCGCTACGGCGGCGCGCTCGCGACCGTGCGCGCCGACGATCTCGCGGCGATCCCGGTGCGCGAGCTTCTGCGGCGCAACCCCGGCCTCGCCGGGGCGGTGGAGGAGGTGGCGCTCGGCTGCGCCAATCAGGCGGGCGAGGACAACCGCAACCTGGCGCGCATGGCGCTCCTGCTCGCGGGGCTGCCGGACGCCGTGTCCGGGGTCACGCTGAACCGCCTGTGCGCCTCGGGCATGGACGCGGTCGCCGCCGCCGCGCGGGCGATCAAGGCGGACGAGATCGAGCTCGCCCTCGCCGGCGGCGCCGAATCGATGACCCGCGCGCCGCTGGTCATGGGCAAGGCCGAGACGGCGTTCCAGCGCTCGGCCGAGACGTTCGACACGACGATCGGCTGGCGCTTCGTCAACCCGCGGATGAAGGCGCTCTACGGCGCCGACTCGATGCCCGAGACGGCGCAGAACGTCGCCGACGACTTCCGGATTTCCCGCGAGGACCAGGACGCCTTCGCGCTGAGATCGCAGGCGCGCGCGGCGGCGGCGCAGGCGAACGGAACCTTCGCGGCCGAGATCGTTCCGCTCGAGATCAGGGACCGCAAGGGCGCCGTCACGAGTGTGGCGAGGGACGAGCACCCGCGCGCCACCACCCTCGAGGCGCTGGCGAAGCTGCGCGGCATCGTGCGGCCGGACGGCAGCGTCACCGCGGGGAACGCCTCCGGCGTCAACGACGGCGCGGCGGCGCTGGTCGTCGCCTCGGCGGCGGCGGCGGCGGCGCACGGGCTGACGCCGATCGCCCGCGTGCTCGGCTACGCCAGCGCCGGCGTCGCGCCGCGGGTGATGGGCGTCGGCCCGGTTCCGGCGGTGCAGACGCTTTGCCGCCGGCTCGGCCTGACGCCCGCGGACTTCGACGCGATCGAACTGAACGAGGCTTTCGCCGCCCAGGCTTTGGCCTGCCTGCGCGGGCTCGGCCTCGCCGACGACGCCGCCCATGTCAATCCGAACGGCGGCGCGATCGCGCTCGGCCACCCGCTCGGCATGTCGGGCGCGCGCCTGGCGGGAACCCTCGCGCTCGAACTGCGCCGGCGCGGCGGCCGCTACGGCCTCGCCACGATGTGCGTCGGGGTCGGACAGGGGGTCGCGCTGGCGATCGAGCGGGTGTAGCCGGGGGCGCGTCAGGTCTCGGGCGGCTCGGGCTCGCCCCGCTTGCGCGTGACCGCCTTGCGGGCGGACGCCTTGCGATCCTCAGCGGTCCGGCCGACGTGCGGCCTTCGCCCCAATTGCCGCCAGTCGGTTTCCTGCATGGCGACGCCGAAGAACCGGGCGGCGCTCTTGATGTTTTCGAAGGCGCGCGCCCGGTCCGCGTCCGCGACCGGGACTCTGTCGCCGGAATGGGCGACGGCGTCGGGCGCTGGACGCGCGTCCGTCGGCGGCGCCTTCAGCCGATCGGGAAGCTGCGCGCCGTCGGCCGACTCGCCTCGCCCGCCCGGCTCGCCTTGCTTCTCATGCGGCTTCGCGGTCGTTTCCATGGCCGTTCTCCGTCTGTCGAAGGGGGAGACGCCCTGCTCCTCCGGTCCCTGCCCGTGGTCCGGGAGGAGCGCTCCGCGCCCGGTCCCGCCCCACGTGCGGATGGGACCGCAGATTCCGCGTCACGCGGCCTTGCGATTCAGGCCCTGCGTGGCGAGCGTGCTGAGAAGCTTGTCGGTCTTGATCTCTTCCTGCAGCGTCTCGTCGAGCAGTTTCGCCGCCTCGTCGAAGCCGAGCTCCTTGGCCCAGCTCTTCAGCGTTCCGTAGCGGCTGATCTCGTAGTGCTCGACCGTCTGGCCGGAGGCCACCAGCGCCGGGTCGAGGGCGTCGGTTCCCTTGAACGCCTCCATGAACTCCTTCGCCTCTTCGATGATGCCGAGGATCGCCTCGCAGGTCTTGCCGCGTGCCGGCTTGCCGATCTGCTCGAAGATCTGGTTGAGGCGTTCGATCTGCCCCTCGGTTTCTTCGCGGTGGGCTTCGAACGCCTGCTTCAGTTCCGGAGTCGTCGCCTCCCTGGCCATTTTCGGCAGGGCGCGCAGGATCTGCTTCTCGGCGAAATAGACGTCCTTGAGGGTCTCGGAGAACAGGTCCTCGAGCGGGTTGGCGGTCTTGCGGGTGGGCATGGCGGACTCCCTGGTGGCTTCGTGTCCCGCCGCCTCAACACTCGGGCGCACCATTGGTTCCGCGCGCTGTCGCCTCTTCTCCCCCCCCGAGACCGCCGGCAAGCGCAACGGGCGCGACGCGCCGGCGCCGGACGTCGGCGTCGGCGCTGAGCGCCGGCCGATCCGTTACCGGCGGCGTGACAGAGACCCACGCGGACGCAGCCGCCGAGCAGGGCCGACTGCGTCGCGAACGGCATCTGCTGTTTGCCCGCCGCCAGTGTGGATCGCGCAGGATAAGACGACCCTCGTCCTGGCCATGTGTCCGTCCCTTTGCGGGCGTCAGTCGTCGCGCTCGGCGGCGGCGTCGCTGCGACTCTTCAGCAACGCGACGAGGCTTTCGTCGCGGCGATGGACGAGATCGGCCATGGCCCGGCCGCCCGCTTCGCGCCGCATCGCCTCGATGACCTCGGCTTGCAAGGTTTCGTCGAGCGCGGGGCTTCCCAGTTCGGCCCAGAGCTTCTGCTGCACCGGGGCGAATTGCTGCATGAAGGCCGCCATGCCGCCGACCCCGCCCCCGAGGTGATAGGTCAGAAACGGACCCATCAGCGCCCAGCGCAAACCGGGACCGTCCGTGATCGCCTTGTCGATGTCGACGAGGCTGGCGACGCCGCTCGCGAGGAGGTGGATCGCCTCGCGGAACACGGCCGCCTGGATACGGTTCGCGACGTGGCCGTACACTTCCTTGTTGAGGCGGATGGGCGACTTGCCGAGCGCTTCATAGAACCTCGTCGCGCGGTCCAGCGCCTCGGGCGCCGTCTTTGCGCCGCCTGCGACTTCCACCAGCGGCATGATGTGCGGCGGGTTGAAGGGGTGGCCCAGCACGACCCGTTCGGGGTGGCGACACCGAGTCTGCATCTCGCTCACGGTGAGCGCGGACGAACTCGACGCGATGAGCACATCCGGCCGGATCAGGCCATCCACGGTCTCGAGCAGCGCGACCTTCAGGTCCGCGCGTTCCGGGGCGCACTCCTGCACGAAGTCGGTCCCCGCGCAGGCTGCGGACAGGTCGGAGCGATAGCGCAGACGCGAGATCGAGGCGTCGGGCGCGAACCCGAGTTCGCCGAGGAGCGGCCAGGCCGCCTCGACGAATGCGAGGAGCGCCCGTTCGCAGTCGGGACCGACGTCGTAGGCGACGACGTCGAGTCCCTTCGCAAGAAACAAGGCGCACCAACTCGCCCCGATTGTGCCGGCGCCCAGCACCGTCACGCGCGCGACACCGGCGATCGTGGTCATGGGCTTACCCTCGGCTGGCGGTGTCGGCGTCGACCAGAACGGCGACCAGCAGCGCGGTCTCCGACCCCCGATTGACCCATGCATGGTTGGTGCCGCGCTGGATCACGCAGTCGAACGGCTTCAACGTTCTTTCTTCTTTGTCGAGCAGCAGCGTGATCTCGCCCGAAAGCAGGATGATGTAGTCGGTCGTCTTCGACCGGTGCATCCCCGGATGGCGCGAGGTGTCCGGTTGCAGATGCGCGCCGTTCATCGCGGCGAACCATTCCGCGTTCGCCTTGCGCTTCTCGGCGTCGGAGAGGTGGGCGGTTTCCGATTCCGGCGCGATTTCGAAGTAGCGGAACAGCGTGCCGCCGGCCGGCGGCTCGAGCCGATCCGATCGCTCGGCGTGGTCGATCCCGTCGCGGGGATCGACGGGCTCGTCGCCGGTCACCCACATCTCGGTCAGCACGGTGATGCGGTTCGACGCGACGCCGTCGATCAGCACGCCCGACTTTCCGTTTTCATCGTCCGTCGTGACGATGCGCCGGAACTCACTCATGATTTGTTCTCCGTCTTTGCGTTGCAACGAGGTGGCCGTCAGGCGCTGCGTTCCTTGAGGCCGAGGACCGCCAGGACGATGACCAGTCCGAAGATCACGCTCTTCATGGCGACTGGCAGCAGCAAACCGGTCAGGACGGTGGTGAGCGCGGTCAGCAGGAGCGCGCCGCCGAGCAAGCCGAGGAAGTGTCCCCGGCCGCCGGTCATCAACGTTCCGCCGATGACGACGACCGCAATGGCGGGCAGCAGATACGGCTCGCCCATGTCGTTGAACGCCTGCCCGGAGAACCCGACCAGCATGACGCCCACGATCGCCGAGCAGCCGCCGCTGAGCGCGTAGGTGCGGACCAACGTGGCGTCGACGGGAACGCCGGAGAAGAACGCGGCCGTGCGGCTGGCGCCGACCGCCTTCAGCCGGCGCCCGTAGGCGGTGTGACTGACGAGGATGGTCGCTGCGGCGACGAACAGCGCGAAAGCGAACACGACCGGCGTCATGCCCCAGAGGCGTCCCGTCATCAGCCAGGCGATCGCCGGAGGCGCGACGCCGCTCGGCGTTCCGTTGGAGTAGACGAGCGAAAATCCGGCGATGACGCCGTCCATCGCCAGGGTCATGATCAGCGGGAACATCCCGAACAGGACGATGCCCAGTCCGTTCAACGCGCCGATCAGGCCGCCGACCACGACCACCGCGGGGACCGCCCACAAAGCCGCGCTGTTGGAGGCGTCCGCCCAGGCGGTGAGCAGGATCCCCGCGAAGGTGATCACCGCCGGCATCGACAGGTCGAGGCCGCCGCTGATGACGACCGCGCCCTGGCCGAGCGCGAGGACCGCCATGAACGAGGACAGCACCAGCAACGAATTGAAGTAGGTGCTCGGCGTCGTGCGCGCTCCGAACAGGAGGGCCGTGAAGACGAGAATCAGGAGCAGCGCGCCGTAGGCCGGCGCCACGAACCGAAGGGTCGGCGCATTTCGCGTGACCCAACGCGCCAAGCCGCCTGCGGGCAGGGTGTCGTCGTCGCGCACGGCGCGCGCCGTGGTCGCCTTCGGCGAGGTCGCCTTGCGCGGCGCGCTCGGCGCGCCCGTGTCGCGCCACGCGGCCCATTTGAGGCGCAGGGCGCCGACGTGATTCCACACCGGCGCGCCGCGGCCCAGCGAACCGCTGAGCACGGCTGCAATCAGCAGCGCGCCTTCGACCGTCGACGCATAGTAGGTCGGCACGTTGAACACGAGCAGCAGGTTGACGATCAGCATCAGCGTCAGCGCGCCGAACACCGTCCCGACGCAACCACCGCGGCCGCCGGCGAAGGAGGTGCCGCCGAGCACGACGGCGACGAAGATCGGCAACAGCATCGGCGGTCCGACCGTCGGGTCGCCCGATCCGGTTTGCGCCGTGAGGAACACGCCCGCGGCCGCGTAGAACACGCCGGCCAGGACATATACGGCAAATTGCACGGTCCGGACGGGCACGCCCTTCGCGCGCGCCGCTTCGCGGTCGCTTCCGGCCGCGTAGAGGTAGGTTCCGAACGGCGTCGCGCGCATGAGAAACCAGATCGCGATCGCGGCGGCGAGGAACACGGCCGACATCGGCAGCGCGCCCGCGATCGCATCGCCGGTGAGCGCCGCCGAATAGTCGGGCGGGACCGCGCCGCCCGGCTGTTCGAGGATCAGAAGCGTCAGACCCTCGACGATGAACATCGTGGCCAGCGTCACGATCACGGGTTGCAATCGAAGGAAGACGATGAGGAAGCCGTTGAAGGCGCCGACCGCGGCGCCGGCCGACAGGCCGAGAAACGTCCACAGCGCCATCGACGCGGGCGTCGCCGTGACGTGCGCGGCGATCAGGCAGTTGGCGAGCGAGATCACCGCGCCGGCGGAGAGGTCGAGCCCGCCCGCGATGATGACGATGGTTTCCCCGATCGCCGCGAGCGCGAGCGCGGTCGCGCTGTTGGCCGTGCTGGTCAGGTCGTAGTAGCTGAAGCCGTTGGGAAGCTTCAGCGACAACAGCAGGACGACGGCGACGAACGTCGCGACGGCGACCAACAGGCCATGGTTGCGCTTCATCATGCGCTGGAGGACGCGCGGCGCGCGCAAGGCGCTCGGGACGGCGCTCACGAGGCTTTCTCCATCGTCCCGGGACCGGAGCCGGCGTCGGCCCCGAGCATGCGCCAGCCGATCGTCGCTTCCGTCATCTCGGCGCCGGTCAGTTCGGCGCCGACCCGGCCGCGATAGAGGACGAGGACACGATCGGCGAGGCCGACGAGTTCCGGGACCTCGGTCGAATAGAAGAGGACCGCGCCGCCGGCGTCCGCGAACTGGCGCAGTAGACCATACATCTCGTGCTTGGTTCCGACGTCCACGCCAGGGGTCGGATCGAACACCAGCAACACCTTGCAGTCGGACAGCAGCCACTTGGCGAGGACGATCTTCTGCTGGTTGCCGCCGCTGAACGAGCCGGCCGCCTTGTGGTGGGCGCGCGGGTGCACCTGAAGCCGGGCGAACGCCTGGTCGACGACGGCGCGCTCGCGGCGGCGATCCACCCAACCGAAACGGGTGAACGTGTCCAGGGTCGCGAGGGAGGCGTTTTCGCCGCCGGTCATGGTGAGCGCCAGGCCTTGAATCTTGCGGTCTTCCGGCACCAGACCGACGCCCAGCCCGGCCCGGATCGCATCGCGGGGCGAAGCGAGCCACACCCGCCGGCCCGCGACTTCGAGCGAGCCGGCGTCCAGACGCTCCACCCCGAACAACCCGTTGAAGAGTTCGAGCTGGCCCATTCCCTGAAGGGCGGCGACGCCGAGAATCTCTCCCGCCGCCAGGCGAAGCGAGACGTCTTGCAGGCGGTGGCCGATCGTCAGAGTCTTCGCCTCGAGGACGGGCGCGCGCGCCGGACGGGAGGCGTCGCGCCGGCGCGGAGGAAAGGCCGCCCCGACCGAACGACCCATGATCAGGGTGAAGACGTCGGCGTCGGAAACGTCCTTGGCGGCGAAGCTGCCGACGTGTTTCCCGTTGCGCAGCACGGACAGGGCGCTGCAATAGTCCCGGACTTCCTGCATCCGATGGGTAATCAGGACGATTGTGGTTCCGGCCGAGCGCAGGGCGGCGATCCGGTCGCCGAGCCAGCGAACGTCGCGTGACGACAACGCCGCGGAGGGTTCGTCGAGCAGCAGGATCTTCGGCCTTCGCGAGATCGCCCGTGCGATTTCGATCTTCTGGCGCACCGAGAGGTCGAGGTCGCGCACCTCGTCGGCCGGGTCGATGTCGTGCAGCTGCAGGTCGGCCAGAACCTGCGCGACGCGCCGGCGCGCCGCTCTTCGATCGCGCAGGAACCCGAATTTTCGCGGCTCGTCGGGGAGAAGGATGTTCTGTTCGACGGTCAGGTCCGGAACCAGCGGGATTTCCTGAAACGCGGTTTCGAGCCCGAGGCGGCTCGAATCCTCGCGGTTCGCGAGCTGGACCGGACGGTCGAAGAATGCGATCTCGCCGGCGTCGGGGCGGACGACGCCGCTCAGGATCTTCACCAGCGTGGATTTCCCGGCGCCGTTCTCGCCGAGCAGCGCGTGGGTCGCTCCGGTTTCGACGGCGAAGGTCGCGTCGGACAACGCGACAGTTGCGCCGTACCGCTTGGCCACGTGATTCAGCGCGATTGCGAGGGTCATCGACTCAGCACACGGTGATTTGCCGGCCGCGACGCGGCGTACACCCGCTCGACCGGCCGCAAAGGTCGGAGGCTGGCGAACGTCGTGTCGCCCGCCTCCGAAGTCTCGTCTGTGGGATGCTTCAAGCCGCCGTCAGTCGGGCTGGCCGACCAGCGCCGCCTTGAAGCCGACTTCCGGCGTCGCCGGATTGTAGATGACCGAGAACCAGCCCGACGGAACCAGGCCGGGGTCGAAGGTGTTGCAGCCGCCCTTCAGTTCCTCGAAGCTGCCTTCCTTGCACAGCTTGATGTTGTCGTTGGTGACGACGTCGAGCGGCATGGTGGTCAGCTTGTCGACCTTCTTGCCTTCCAACACGTCGAGCGCCAGCTTGAGCGCGAGGGCGCCGGCGCCGGGGTGGCTTTCGAGCGACACGCCCGGCGCGCCCATCGGAACATAGGTCCCGCCGGCGCCTTCGGCCGCGCCCTTGGGCAGCATCATGACGCGCATCCCGTTGGTGCCTTCGGCGCCGCAGGGGATGAGGGTCTTCAGGCCCGACTCGATCTCGAGCGACCACGACTGGATGCAGGCGGTGGCGCCCCACACGCCCTGAATGTCCTCCCACTTGCGAGTCGCCATCGCCTCGGTGAGCCCCTTGCGCGCGACCGCCTGCGACCACATGCCGTTCGGTTCGGCGACGATCTTGATGTCGGGATATTTCGCGAACACCGCATGCGCGGCCTTGTTGCGGTCGGTGTCGACCGACGTTCCGGGAACGCCGGTGACGAAGATGAGGTTGCCCTTGTGGTTCATCGCCTTGGCGACCCATTCCGCGCTCAGCGTCGCGAGCTTGGTCTGGTCGGTCACGACGTTGTAGGCGCAGGGTTCGGTGACGGAGGAATCGTAGGCGAACACGACGACGCCGTGGTCGCAGGCGTTCTTGATCGCCGGGTTCAGCGCTGTCGGCGAGATCGGATAGACGATGATGGCGTTGGCCCCGGCCTGGACCATCGCGTTGATCTGCTGGATCTGCTTCTGGGCCACCGGTCCGGAGACCTGAATCTGCAGGTCCACCTTGTCGGAATTGGCTTTCGCCATCGCCGTGACCATGTTCTGCGCCTCGGCCTGCCAGTCGTTGCCGACGTAGCTCATGCTCAGGAAGACTTTATATTTCTTGTCGGCGGCGTCGGCGGCTGTGGCTGTCAAGGCGCCGGCGGCGAGCAAGCTGGCGAGCCCGACGGATTTCATGATACCGCTCATCGTCATGCGTAACCTCCCCATAGTCCATGCCGCAGGTCGTTGCAGCGAACAGCACGGTGCAGCACACGTCACTTGCTCTTGCTTTGTCGGCAAGGCGCAAGGCTGTGCAATTTGTGGTAAGACGCCGGCCGCGGTCGCGACGGATTGGGATCGCGACGCCTCTGGGCCTGTCTTATCGTCGCTTAAGCTATCTGCTATCGAGACGCGCGAAAGGTTTTCCGCCGACAAATGGGGGGTCTTGTGGCGACAAAATCAGAGCGCTCGCGAGCCGGGTTCTCGCCGCCCCTTTGTGGCGGCGTCGATGGATGGTAAATAACGATCAGGGAGAGCGCTTCGTTGCGAAGGACGGACGCGCGTCGATCGCCGAACGGGGCGTCGCGCGTCGGGAGAGGCGGGTACGGCATTGATGCACAAGACATCGAGCGCGCCGCGATCCATGAGCGCGCGGTTCTACCCGCCCTACAAGCTGTCGGTCCTGGCCGAGGTGATGGGCGATTTCGGGTGCCCGAAGCCGACCGTTCTCCATGGGACCGGCCTCGACCCCGCGTCGGTCGACGATCCTCGAACCCGCACCTCGATCGAGCAATATCTGACGGCCTGCGCCAATGTGCTCCGGTTCTCGAGGGAGCCGGCCATCCCGTTTCTGGTCGGCAAGAAACTGCATCTCTCGGCTTACGGAGCCTACGGCTTCGCGCTCCTGTGCAGCGGAACGGCGCGCGAGAGTTTCACGCTCGCGCTTCAGTATCATTCCCTGGCCACTCCGGTCCTGGCGATCGACTGGTACGAAAACGCCGAGCACTTCATCTGGACGTCGCCGGCGGAAACGCGCCTCCTTGTGAAGCCCGATCTCAAGCAGTTCATCCTGGCGCAGCAGCTCTCCCAGCACTACATTCATGTGAAGGAGGTCGTAGGCGGCGACGTGACGCCGCTGCGAGCGGAATTCGCGTTGCCGAAGCCGGAAACCTGGCGCGTCTTCGAAGAGCACCTGGAGTGCCCGGTCTTCTTTGATCGTCCGAGGACGGAACTGGTCTATCCGAAGTCTGTGCTCGACGTCGTCCCGCCGATGACCAACCGCGTGACGGCGACGCTGATGCGGGAAAACTGCGAGTCTCTGCTCGGCCAATCCGACGCGCTGCCCGACATCGCCGGGGAGGTGTTCCGCATGATGATGGACCGCCCGGGCCGGTTCCCGACGATCGAGGACGTCGCGGATGCGCTCGGCATGACCGACCGAACCTTGCAGCGCCGGCTGTCGGCGCAGAACAAGACGTTCTCCGACATCTTCGACGACGTCCGGAAGGTGCTGGCCCTCGAATATCTCAAGTCGACCCAGGCCAGCGTCGAGGAGATCGCGGAGTTGCTGGGCTTCGCCAACGCCGCCAATTTCCGAAAGTCGTTCCGGCGTTGGACGGGAAAGCGGCCAAGCGCGTGTCGTTCGGCGCCTTGAGCGCCGCGCGAACGCAGCCGCCGCGGCGGCGATCGGCCCCACGCTCGCTTCAGCCTGCGCCCGACCCGGTTGCCCCTCGGCGATGTCCCTATGGTATTCGACTTCGATCCAGTCCGGCCCGCGGCCCGAAACCGCGGCAGGCCGGAGCGTGGTCGAGGGAAAAGGCATGACGACGACGATGCGCAACCGGTGGACAAGGCGCTCGCTGACCGCGCAGGCCATGGGCGAGATCGACCCCGTGACGAAGGGCGTCGTGCCGCCGCTGCACCTGTCGACCACCTACGTCCGCGACGAGGACAACGGCTATTCGTCCGGCTTCGTCTACGGCCGGCCCGACAACCAGACGACGCGCGAGGCGGAAGCCGTGCTCGCCATGCTGGAGGACGCGGAAGCCGGCGCGCTGCTGTTCGCCTCCGGCTCCGCCGCGGCGACGGCGGTCTTTCTGGCGCTCTCGCCCGGCGACCACGTGGTCGCCTCCAGGGTCATGTACTGGGCGTTGCGCAACTGGCTCGCGACCGAGGGCGCGCGCTGGGGGCTCGCCGTCGAGTTCGTCGAGTCCGACGACCTCGCCGCGCTCGCGCGCGCGGTCAGGCCGGGCGCGACGAAGCTCGTGTGGATCGAGACGCCGTCGAACCCGCTGTGGACGATCACCGACATCGCCGCCGCCGCCGACATCGCCCACCGGGCGGGGGCCAGACTCGCGGTCGATTCGACCTGCGCTTCGCCCGTGCACACGCGACCGCTCGCCCTCGGCGCCGACATCGTCATGCACTCGGCGACCAAGGTGCTGAACGGCCACTCCGACGTGATCGCGGGCGCGCTCTGCGCACGCGAGGACGACGCCTTCTGGAACGCCGTCAAGACGGTGCGGAAAGGGCAGGGCGGCATTCTCGGCCCGTTCGAGTCCTATCTGCTGATGCGGGGGATGCGGACGCTGCACGTGCGTCAGGAGCGCCAGTCGGCGTCGGCGCTGGCGCTGGCGGAGCGCCTCGCCGCGCACCCGCTCGTCGCCCGCGCGCTCTATCCCGGCCTGCCCCAGCATCCCGGCCACGACCTCGCGGCGCGTCAGATGGAGAACGGGTTCGGCTATATGCTGTCGATCCAGGTCCGCGGCGGCGAGGCGGCCGCGATCGGGACGGCGGCGCATGTCGAGTTGTTCAAGCGCGCGACCTCGCTCGGCGGGGTCGAGAGCCTGATCGAGCACCGCGCCTCGATCGAGGGGCCAGGGTCGCCGTGCCCGGTCGACCTCCTGCGGCTGTCGACCGGCCTCGAGGACGTCGACGACCTCTTCGCCGATCTGGACCGGGCGCTGCGGGCCGGACACGCGTGAGCCCGCGCCGCCCCTGCGCTGACGCGCCACATGTCGGAGGGGCGCGACGCCGGGTAGGAGGTCGTTGGGGGCGTTCACCGCCAGGCGATCTTGTCATGCGACTCGAAGACATCGTGCAGACTCGTCCGCTTTCCAACCGGGTCCTGGCGTTCGCCGCGCCGCAGGCGAACGACAATCTGAGTTTCGCCGAGCGCGTGAAAGCCGAGATCGCGCAGGCCGCGAGGGCGGTCGGCGAATCCTACAGCCAGCGCGAATTGGCCGGATTCGCGACCGACGCCAGCGCAGTCCTGCAATCGCTTCGTGTGAGGCTCGCGGCGCGCCCGACCTGACGCGACGCGCTACCCGCCCGCCGCGGGCGACGCCGAAACCCGCGCGCGCGCCGTGAGCGCGGCGAGCGCCTCTTCGGCGGCGCGGACGCCGCTCGCGCAGGCGCCGTGCGCGGTCGAATAGTCGCTCGGGTCGGTCGCTTCGCCGGCGAAGAAGACGCGGTCCTCGAAGGGCCGGGCGAGGTCCTGGCGCGCCGCGGCGGAGCCGGGCAGGGCGTGGCTGTAGCCGCCGCCGATGCGGGTCATCCGGCTCCAGCCGGTCGCGACCAGCGGGCGAAGTTTGGCCCGGACGTCGGACCCGAACAGGCCCGCCAGTTCGTCGGTCGCAAAGGCGAAACCGGCCGCCGGGCCCTCGCGTTCGAGGATCTCCGCCCCGGCGCCGCCGAAGAAGCCTTCGATCACCGGCCATCCGAACGAACGGATCATGTAGGCGCCGGTGCGCGCGTCGCAGGGACGTCCCATCACGTGGCTGTCCGGCTCGAACGGCCCGTCGCCGAGAATTTCCAGAAACACTTTTTCGTTCCGTCCGAGCGGCAGGCGCGCCGCCGCATCGAGCCACGGCGCCAGCGCCGGGGGAAGCCTGATCGCGCCGCTGCTCAGCACCGCCGTCGAGACCGTCACGATCACGGCGCGGGCAAAGATGTCGCCGGACGGCGTGGACAGCGCCACGCCGCGCCCGGCGAGCGCCAGCGCCTCGACCGGCGTCGCGCAGCGCAGCGCCACGCCGCGGGGAAGGCTCGCGGCGACGAGGGTCCCGTAGCCGGAGGGAAGCCGCCAGTTGCCGCCGCCGGCGGCGTCCTCGTAGGCGAGATAGTCGGCGACGGAGAGGTCCTTCAGCGCTGCGCCGTTGAGATAGCCGGCGATCGCCTCGATGTAGCCGTTCCAGGGGTCGCCGGATGGAAGCGCGTCCGCGGCGCAGTCGCTGTCCGGCGGCGACTTGGCGAGGCGCCGGCTCCAGGCCGCGAAGGCCAGGTCCGCCGCCCTTTGATCCGCCTTGGGAAAACCGAGGTCGCGGTGCTGCCGATCCCAGGCCGGCGCGCGCCTGTCGACCGCGAAACCGCACGCCTCGGCGATCCGCGTCCAGGGGTTGCGGGTCGCCGAATGCAGCCATTCGCAGCCGAGATCGAGCGGCAGGCCGGCGATGACTTCGGTGAAGGCGCGGCCGCCGATGCGGGCCGAGGCTTCGAGAATTGCGACGGAAAACCCGCTGTCCGCCAAGCGGCGCGCGGCCCCGACCCCGGCGGCTCCCGCGCCGATGATGACGACATCGGGATCAGCGACCATCCCGGCTCCACGAACCGCACGAAACCCGGAGGCTCATAGGGCGCGGGATCGGAACGGGCAAGCCCGCTGGCGGGACGTCCCGCCCCGGGCGGCGGGTCTCCGCCGCTCAGGCTCGCCACGGTTCAAGGGGCGCGGCGATCCGCGCCGCGCCCCTCCGACTTGAATGGGTTACGAAGTCGCCTTGCGGACGGCGTCCTTCGCGTCGCCGGCGGCCTTGTGGGCCTCGCCCTTGACCTTGTCGACCTTGCCTTCGGCCTCGAGCGACCTGTCGCCCGTCACCTTGCCGGCCGTTTCCTTGATGGCGCCCTTGGCCTTGTCGGCCGCGCCCTTGACGTGTTCCCGATCCATGAAACTCTCCTGTTCGTGGAGCGCAGCGTGGACCCGTGACCGCCGACTTCGGCGGACGCGAGGTCCGCGCTCGCGAGAGCGGAGCCTGACGACGGCTCCGCTGCGACCCAACGCCCCGGTCGAGGTACGGTTCCGGGAGAAAAAAAGGATTCTCGCAATCGCCGGACGCGGCGTCAGCCGCGCAGCGCCTCCCCCGCGTCGAGCGGCGGCGTCAGGAAGGCTGCGGCGGAACCGAGGGTCTTCCGGCCGCGGTTGACCTCGCGGCGCGCGATCGCGCGCAGATGAACCTCGTCCGGCCCGTCGGCGAAGCGCAGCGCCCGGCCCCAGGTCCAGAGGTCGGCGAGCGGCGTATCGGGCGAGAGGCCGGCTGCGCCGAAGGTCTGCATGGCGCGATCGAGGATCGTCACCTGCATCCGCGGCGCGACCGCCTTGATCATCGAAATCTCAGCCGCCGCCGCCTTCGCGCCCATCGTGTCGATCATCCAGGCGGTCTTGAGGGTCAGGAGGCGCGCCTGTTCGATCTCGCAGCGCGACAGCGCGATCCATTCCGCGATGGGCCCGTGCTCGTGCAGGTACTTGCCAAAGGTCTTCCGCTCCAGCGCGCGCTGGATCATCAGCTCGAGCGCCAGCTCGCACTGACCGATCGAGCGCATGCAATGATGGATGCGACCCGGCCCCAGGCGCGCCTGCGCCAGCGCGAAGCCGCTTCCCTCCTCGCCGAGCAGGTTGGCCTTCGGGACGCGCACGTCGCGGAACAGGATCTCGCAATGGGTTTCGGCCGACAGATGATTCATCACGCTGATGTTGCGCACGATCTCGACGCCGGGCGCGTCCATCGGCACGAGGACCATGCTCTGGCGGCGGTGCGGCTCGGCGTCGGGGCTGGTGAGTCCCATGACGATCGCCACCTTGCAGCGCGTCTGGAGCGCCCCGGTGATGAACCATTTTCGTCCGTTGATGACCCAGTCGTCGCCCTCGAGCTCGATGCGGGTCGAGATGTTGGTCGCATCCGACGACGAGGAGTCGGGCTCGGTCATGGCGAAGCACGAGCGGATCTCGCCCTCGAGCAGCGGCTTCAGCCAGCGCTCGCGCTGCATGGGGCTGGCGAAGAGATGCAGAAGCTCCATGTTGCCGGTGTCGGGCGCCGAGCAGTTGAACACTTCCGACGCCCATTGCAGCTGGCCCATGATCTCGGCGAGCGGGGCGTATTCGAGGTTGGTGAGGCGCGTGCCGGGCTCGTCGGGCTTCAGGCCGGGCAGGAACAGGTTCCATAAGCCCTCCGACTTCGCCAGCGCCTTCAGTTCGTCGACCACCGGCGGCGGGTTGAGGCCGGCCGCGACCTCGCGCCGCCAGCGGGTGGCGTTGGGAATGACGTAGCGGTCCATGAACTCGCGCACTCGCGCGCGCAGCGCCTCGACCTTCGGCGAATATTCGAAATTCATGGTCTCACTCTCCTTGATTGTTCCGTCTTTGGTTGCGTCCCGCGCAAGTTCATCCGCCCGGCGTTGCGAGCGAGGCGAAGCCTTCCTCGCAACGCCGTCTGGCCTGCATCGCAGTCATGTCTTCGCGTCGCCGGCGCCGCGCCGCGGCGCGCCAAGAGCCTCGATGCCGCCGATCGCGTAGGCCACCGCTCGATCCAGCACGGCCGCGACGTCTCTGGTGTCGCAGCCGTCGTCGGACAGCGCCTTCAGCCGCTTGAGATGGGTGTCGGTGCACTGATGCGGCAGCGCCGTGGCGAAGTGCAGCGCCCAGCAGACCTCGGGTCTCGGCAGATGCGGCAGAGCGCGGGCGAGGGCGGCGAGAAAGCCGCGCAGGTGGCTGACGTCGGTTTCGAGGATTTCGCGCAAGTCCGGCGTCGCCTCGGCGAGCGCGCGCGCGATGAAGCGCGACGCCGTGTCCTTGCCCGAGGCCGGGTCGCGCCACAGGATCGGCGGGCCCATCAGGGCGCGCAGGATCTCCTCGAGCGGCGCGTCGCCGCCGTGCCGCGCCTCGGCCTCGCGCAGCAGGGCGTTGCGCTCGCGATTCAGTTCCTTCGCCCGGACGGCGAAGACGGCGAGCAGCAGTTCGCTCTTCGATCCGAAATAGTAGCTGATCGCCGCGAGGTTCACCGCCGCCGCCTCGACGATGTCGCGCACCGACACGCCGTCGAATCCGCGCTCGGCGAACAGCCGTTCGGCGGCGAGGAAGATCCGCTCGCGCGCGTCCGCGGCGGCCGGCGGCGATCCGGGGCCTGGCCGGACCTTCGACGTGGCGGGAGCCGCCTTTCCGGCGCCCCTGGCCTGCCGGGGGCGGGCGGCGCTCTCGCCGGAGCGGCGGTCGACAGGACGTTGCGGCAAACCGGCCCCCCTTCGCCGTTGCGACCGGAAGGCGCTTCCGGCGCGCTTCGACCAACCGGACGATAGCCGCTCCGGCATGAAAGTTCAAACGTTCGTTTTAGAGCGCCGCCGCGGCTTCGGAAAGGCCCGGCGCCGGCGCGGCGACGCGAGCCCTGCACCGGCGACGAGGCCCATCGTCGCCCGGCCGGCGGCGCCCTCCGATCGCCGGCGAAGGTTGACCCGCCGCGCCCAAGCTGCGAAAAACCGCCGCAGCGGCGTTGCTGCAACCGCCAAAATCCTTCAAAAAAGGCCAGAAGAATCGAAGTCGAGGCGGGTTGCGGCCTTTTTCGAGGGTGGGCGAGCATGGCGAATCGACTCGAGACGGCGGCCCAGACTGCCCGCGACCCGGTGCAGATCGATCTGGCCCTGCAGGGCGGCGGATCGCACGGCGCGTTCACCTGGGGCGTGCTCGACCGGATTCTGGAAGAGCCCTGGTTGAAGATCGAGGCGATCTCCGGCGCCTCGGCAGGCGCGATGAACGCTGCGGTCCTCGTCAGCGGCTACATGCAGGGGGGCGCAGAGGGCGCGCGCAAGGCGCTCGACGGTTACTGGGCGAGCGTGGCGGAGGCCGCCCGGTTCAGCCCGCTGCAGCGCTCGCCGCTCGACCGGCTGATGAACCGCTGGAGCCTCGACACCTCGCCCGCCTATCTCGCGATGGACCTGATGTCGCGGATGATCTCGCCCTACAGCCTCAATCCCCTCGGCCGCAACCCGATCAGCGACATCCTCGAGAAGAGCATCGATTTCGCCCATCTCGGGGAGGCGTCGATCAAGCTCTTCATCACCGCCACCAACGTCCACACCGGGCGCGGCCGCGTGTTCCGCAACAAGGACGTCACGCCGGACGTGCTGCTCGCCTCGGCCTGCCTGCCGACGATGTTCCAGGCGATCGAGATCGACGGCGAGCCCTACTGGGACGGCGGCTACGTCGGCAACCCGACGATCACGCCGCTGGTGCGCGAGAGCGACGCGCTCGACGTCATCCTGGTCCAGATCAATCCGACCCTGCGGGCCGAGACGCCGCGCACGGCGACCCAGATCCTCAACCGCCTCAACGAGATCTCGTTCAACTCGCCGCTGATGAAGGAATTGCGCATGATCGCGCTGCTCCGCCAGGCGGCCGACCCCGGCGCCGGCGAGGGCGCGCGCTGGGCGCGCATGCTGATGCACACGATCGCCACCGACAAGCTCGCCGAATACGGGGCCTCGTCCAAGCTCAACGCCGAAGGCGAATTTCTCACGATGCTGAAGGCGGACGGGCGGGCGGCCGCCGACGTCTTCCTCGGCGCGCACGGCGCCGACCTCGGCAAGCGGTCGACGACCGACCTCGACGCGCTGCTGGCGGAGGTGTGAGACGATGAGCCAGTCCGATCTGATCGGCCTCGCCGGGATCCTCGTCGGCCTCGGCGTCCTGATCGCGCTCGCCTTCAGGGGCTGGAGCGTGCTGCTGCTCGCGCCGATCGCGGCGGTGATCGCCGCCCTGTTCGCGCGCGAACCGCTGCTCGCGCACTGGACCCAGACGTTCATGGGGAGCGCCGCGGGGTTCTTCGCCCAGTTCTTCCCGCTGTTCCTGCTCGGCGCGCTGTTCGGCAAGCTGATGGAGGATTCGGGCTCGGTGACCGCGATCGCCGACTTCATGAGCCGCAAGCTCGGGCCCCGCCGCGTGATCCTGGCCGTGGTGCTCGGCGGCGCGATCGTCACCTACGGCGGCGTCAGCCTGTTCGTCGCCTTCTTCGTGATCGCGCCGATGGCGCAGAACCTGTTCCGCTCGGCGGGCATCCCGCGGCGGCTGATGCCGGCGGCGATCATGCTGGGCACGGCGACCTTCACCATGTCGGCGATGCCGGGCACGCCGTCGATCCAGAACACGATTCCGATGCCGTTCTTCGGCACGACGCCGTTCGCCGCGCCCGGACTCGGCGCGATCGCCTCGGTGATCATGCTGGCTTTCGGCCTCTGGTGGCTGCAGCGCCAGGAGGCGAAAGCCAAAGCCATGGGCGAGGGGTTCGGCAGGGGCGCGCTGCCGTCGGCGGTCATGCTCGCCGACGCCGAATCGCTGCGCGAGCGCGCGACGACGGCGCACGAGTTCGATCCGGCCGAGATTCTTCACGGCGAGCAGGCGAGGACGCAGCCGTCGTTCGCGGCCGCGGCGGCGCCGATCGTCGTCGTCATCCTGGTCAATCTGGCGATGTCGCTCTACGTCCTGCCGCGGGTCGACCTGAGCTTCCTCGCGCGGCCCGAATGGGGCGGCGTGACGCCGTCCGCGGTCTCGGGGGTGTGGGCGGTGATCGTGGCGCTGACCGCGGCCATCGTGACGGCGCTCGCGCTGAACGTGCGGCGCATTCCCGATCTGCGCGCGACGATGGACGCGGGCGTCAACGCCGCCGCGCTGCCGGTGATCAGCGTCGCGAGCCTCGTCGGCTTCGGCGCGGTGGTGGCGGCGCTGCCGGCCTTCGCCGTGGTGCGCGACGCCGTGCTCGGCATCGGCGGCGGCCCGCTGGTCTCGCTCGCGGTCGCGACCAACGTGCTGGCGGCGCTGACCGGCTCGGCTTCCGGCGGCCTGACGATCGCCCTCGACGCGCTGGGCCCGACCTTCATGGAGCGCGCGGCGCTGATCGGCATGGACCCGGCGCTGCTCCATCGCGTGGCGGTGATCAGCTCCGGCACGCTCGACAGCCTGCCGCACAACGGCGCGGTGGTGACGCTGCTCGCGGTCTGCGGCTCGAACCACGGCGAGGCGTACAAGGACGTGTTCATCGTCGCGATCGTCGGCGCGCTCATCGCGCTGGCGGTGGTGGTGGCGCTCGGGACATTCGTCGGGTCGTTCTGATTCCGGCGACGTGGACAATTCAGCGGCTCTTTGCAAGGACGGAAACGTGTCTCCATCCGGCTTTCCTTCGATACCGGGGCGCAGGGCCCGGCTGGCGGCGCTGGCCGTCGTGGCGCTCGCCTTCGCCGCCGCCGGCTGCAAGCGCGAAGAAGCGGCCGAGGCGCCTCCGCCGCGCCCGGTCCGGACGGTGATCGCGGAAAGGACCGAACTCGGCCAGTCGGTCGTTCTCACCGGCCAGATCCTGGCGGAGAAGGAATCGGCGCTCGCCTTCCGCATCGGCGGGCGGATCATCGAACGCTCCGCGGACGTCGGCCAACGGGTGACGCCCGATCAGGTGCTGGCGAAGCTCGACCCGCAGAACGAGCTGAACGCGCTGCGCTCGGCGCGCGCGGCGCTGTCGGCCGCCCAGGGGCGCCTCGAGCAGGACGCCAACCAGTTCCAGCGCCAGCAGCAGCTGCTCGACCGCGGCTTCACCACCCGGGTCCTGTTCGATCAGGCGCAGCAGGCCTTCCGCACCGCACAGGCGTCCGTCGACGACGCCAAGGCGCAACTCGAGATCGCCGAAGACCGGGTCGGCTTCACTGAACTGCGGGCCAACCTCTCGGGGACCATCACTGCGCGCCGCGCCGAGGCGGGCGAGGTCGTGCAGCCCGGACAGACGGTGTTTCAGGTGGCGCGCGACACCGGATGGGACGCCGTCTTCGACGTGCCGGCCCAGGTGATCCGCTCGGCGCCCGCCGACGCAGACATCGTCATCGCCCTGACCGACGACCCGACGGTCACGGCCAAGGGACGCGTCCGCCAGGTCGATCCGCAGGCCGACCCGATCACCCGCACGTTCAAGGTGCGCGTCGCCGTGACCGACCCGCCGGCCGCGATGCGGCTCGGCGCAACCGTGACCGGGCGCATGGACACGGCGTCGGGCAAGGGCATCTCGGTTCCGGCGAGCGCGCTCACCGCCGTCGACCGCAGTCCGGCCGTCTGGGTGGTCGACCCGACGAGCCAGACCGTGGCGCTGAAGCCGGTCGAAGTCCTGCGCTTCGACCCCGGGACGGTGGTCATTTCCGGCGGGCTCGACGGCGGCGAAATCGTCGTCACCGCCGGCGTCCAGGCGCTCCATCCCGGCCAGAAGGTGCGGGTGCTCGGGGCGCAGTCATGATCGGGCCCAATCTCTCCGATTGGGCGCTCAAGCACCGGTCGTTCATGGTGTTCGCGATGCTCGCGATCACCCTCGCCGGGATCATGTCCTATTATCGGCTCGGGCGCAGCGAGGACCCGGCGTTCACCTTCCGCACCATGATCGTGCAGGCCGCCTGGCCGGGCGCGACCCTCGACGACACGCTGAACCAGGTGACCGAGCGGCTCGAACGCAAGCTGCAGGAGACGAAGGGTCTCGACTATCTTCGCAGCTACACCAGCCCCGGCCTCACCACGATCTTCGTCAACCTCAAGGGCTCGACGTCGGCTTCCGAAGTGCCGGACATCTGGTACCAGGTGCGCAAGAATGTCGGCGACATCCGGCGGACGTTGCCCTCCGGCGTGGTCGGGCCGGGCTTCAACGACGACTTCGGCGACACCTACGGACTGATCTACGGCTTCACCGCCGACGGCTTCACCCACCGCGAGCTGCGCGATCGGGTCGAGGACATCCGTTCGCGCCTGCTCAACGTTCCCGACGTCTCCAAGATCGAGATCCTCGGCGCGCAGGACGAACAGATCTTCGTCGAGTTCTGGACCCAGGTGCTGGCGGGCCTCGGCATCGACCGCGCCGCGCTCATCGCCGCCTTGCAGGCGCAGAACGCCGTGATCCCGGCGGGCGAGCTGCAGACCGGCGACGAAAAGCTGTCGATCCGCGTGACCGGCGCCTTCCGTTCCGAGAATGACCTTCTCGACGTCAATTTCCTGTCCAACGGCCGCCTGATCCGGCTGCGCGACATCGCCGAGGTGCGCCGCGCGCTCGCCGACCCGCCCCAGCCGATGTTCCGCGTCAACGGCAAGCCGGCGATCGGGCTCGCGATCGCCATGCGCGACGGCGGCGACATCCTGGCGCTCGGCCGCAACGTGAAGAAGGCCCTCGACGCGGCGATGGCGGACACGCCGATCGGCATCGACGTCGCGCTCGTCTCCGACCAGCCCGTCGTCGTGAACAACGCGATCGGCGAGTTCATGGAGTCGCTGTGGCAGGCGATTGCGATCATCATGGCGGTGAGCATCGTCAGCCTCGGGATCCGCCCCGGCGCCGTGGTCGCGCTGTCGATCCCGCTGACCATGGCGATCATCTTCCCGATCATGGAGTATCTGAACATCGACCTTCAGCGCATCTCGCTGGGGGCCCTGATCATCGCGCTCGGGCTGCTGGTCGACGACGCCATGACCACCGTCGATGTGATGACGTCGCGGATGGCGGCCGGCGAAAGCAAGGCGAAGGCGGCGACCTTCGCCTACAGTTCGCTCGCCTTCCCGATGCTGACGGGTTCGTTCGTGACCGCGGCGGGCTTCGTGCCGATCGGCTTCGCCAAGAGCTCGGCCGGCGAATACACGTTCTCGATCTTCGCCGTCGTCACGATCGCGCTGATCGTGTCGTGGTTCGTGGCGGTGCTGTTTGCGCCGCTTCTCGGCGTCTGGCTCCTGAAGGCGCCCGACAAGGCCAAGCCGCAGAAGCCGAGCCGCATCGTCGGGATGTTTCGCTCGATCCTGCTCGCCGCCATGCGTCGCCGCTGGCTGACGGTCGCCCTGACGCTCGGCTGTTTCGTACTCTCGGTCCTGGCGCTGCCTTACGTGCCGCGGCAGTTCTTCCCCGCCTCGGACCGGCCGGAACTGGTGGTCGACCTGACCCTGCCGCAGAACGCCTCGATCTATGCGAGCGACAAGGCCGCCGCGAAGCTCGACGCCATGCTGAAGGACAACCCGGACGTCGCCAGCTGGAGCAGCTACGTCGGGCGCGGCGCGATCCGGTTCTACCTGCCGTTGAACGTCCAGCTCGCCAACGACTTTTTCGCGCAGGCCGTCGTGATCGCCAAGGACGTCGCGGCGCGCGACCGGCTGAAGGCGATGCTGGAGACGAAGCTCGCCGAAGACCTGCCCGGCGTGGTCGCGCGCGTTTCGCCGCTCGAACTCGGGCCTCCGGTCGGCTGGCCGGTGCAGTATCGGGTGAGCGGCCCCGACCTCGCCCAGGTCCGGTCGATCGCCTTGCAGCTCGGTCAGGTCATGGGCGGCGACGCCGGGCTCAGGCGCGTAAACTACGACTGGATGGAGCCCGCCCGCAAGGTGCGCGTCGAGATCGACCAGGATCAGGCCCGGCTTCTCGGGCTCAGCTCGCAGGCGCTGTCGTCGTTCCTCAACACCGTGATGACCGGCGCGCCGATCACCCAGGTGCGCGACGACATCTATCTCGTCGACGTCGTCGCCCGCGCCCAGGACGAGCAGCGCGTGTCGCTCTCGACCCTGCGCGGCCTGCAGGTGCCGTTGCCGAACGGGCGCACCGTGCCGCTCAGCCAGATCGCGAATTTCGAATTCGATCAGGAATATCCGCTGATCTGGCGGCGCGACCGCACGCCGACGCTGACCGTCCAGGCCGACGTCGCCGGGGGCGCGACGCCCGAGGCGGCGGTCGAAGCGCTGGCGCCGGCGATCGACACGCTGCGGTCGACGCTGCCGAAGGGCTACAGCATCGCCGTCGGCGGGACGGTCGAAGAGAGCGCCGCGTCGCAGGCTTCGGTGTTCGCCAAGGTGCCGGTGATGCTGTTCCTGATGCTGCTGTTCCTGATGGCGCAGCTACACAGCTTCAGCCGGTTGGCGCTGGTGCTCAGCATCGTGCCGATGGGCCTGATCGGCATCGTCGGGGCGCTGCTCCTGGCCGGGCGGCCGCTCGGCTTCGTCGCCATCCTCGGCATCCTGGCGCTGATGGGCATGATCGCCCGCAACGCGGTCATCCTGATCGAGCAGATCGAGACGGAGCGGCGCGAGGGGCGCGGCGCCTGGGACGCGGTGGTCGAGGGATCGGTCTCCCGCTTCCGGCCGATCATGCTGACGGCGATTTCGACGGTGCTGGGCTTCATTCCGATCGCCCCGACCGTGTTCTGGGGCCCGATGGCGTTCGCCATCATGGGCGGCCTGTTCGTCGCGACCGTGCTGACGCTGCTCGTGCTGCCCGCTCTCTATGTGATCTTCTTCCGGGTCCGGGAGACGCCCGAGGCCCGGGTTGGCGCCAGCTCCCGCGCCCAGGCGGTGACGGGTTGACGATTGCCTTTGGGAAAGGAGACCAGAATGAACACGATGGACCGGCGAAAGTTTCTGGTCGCGGCGCTCTGCGGCGCGGGCGCGGGACTGGCGCTCGCTCCCCTCGCTGCGTCGGCGCTGCCGCTCGACGCCGGCGCCGCCGGCCGGCTCGCGGGCGAGATGAACGACGACGTCGAGCGGGCGCAGGTCGTCATCGTCAACGGACGGCCGCGCCGGCGCCGCTGGGTCTGCTGGTGGCGCCGCGGCCGGCGCGTCTGTGGCTGGCGCTGGGTCTAGGCGGGCGGGGCCGCCGATGAACGCGCCGCTCGCACGCGGGCTCGGCTTTCTGCTGCTCTGGCTCGCAGTCGCCGGCCCCAGGCCGTCGGACCTTCCGGTCGGCGTCGCGGTCGCCGCCGCGGCGGCCTGGACCAGCCTGATCCTCGCGCCGCCCGCCGGCGCGCGGCTGAACCTTTCCGCCGCGCTGTCCTTCCTGATCGAGTTTCTGAGCGGGTCGCTGTCGGCGGGGCTCGATGTCGCCAGGCGCGCGCTTGCGCGCACGCCCGACCTCGAGCCCGGCATGCTCGAAGTTCGGCTCGCGCTCGCGCCCGGCTTCGCCCGCAACGCCTTCTGCATCATCGCCAATCTCATGCCCGGAACGCTGCTGACCGGCTTCGACCCCGACGACGCCCACAAGGCCTGGGTGCACGGCCTCGACGTTCGCCAGCCGATCGCCGCCGATCTCGCGGCCGAGGAGGCCGCTTTCCTCAGGACGCTCGGCCATGACTGACGCCCTTCTCGTCGCCGCCGGAGCGATCCTTCTGACCGTCGCCGTCGGGCTCGTGCGCGTGCTCTACGGCCCCCGCGAGGTGGACCGGATGATGGCGGTGCAGCTTCTCGGCACCGGCGGCGTCGCGGCGCTGCTCCTCGCCGCCGCAGCGACCGAGGTCGCGGGCGTCGAAAACGTCGCGCTCGGGTTGGCGCTGCTGTCGAGCTTCGCCTCCGTCGCCTTCGTCGTCGCCTCCCCGCGGGCCGACCGCCGATGAGCGCGGCCCTCGACGTGTTCAGCCTCCTCGCGATCGGCGCGGGCGTGTTCTTCTTCGTCGCCGGGACGGTCGCGCTGGTCCGCTTCCCCGATTCGCTCTCCCGCCTGCACGCGCTGACCAAGGCCGACAATCTCGGCCTCGGGCTGGTGGTGATCGGATTGCTGCCGCGCGCCGGGTCGCCGCTGGCGGCGTTGAAGCTCGTCGTGCTCTGGGCGCTCGTGCAGGTGTCGAGCGCGACGGTCGCGCAACTGATCGGCGGCGCGCTGAGGCGCAGGGACGCCGAGACATGACGGTGTTCGACGCGCTCGACCTCGCGATCGCCGCGCTCGTGCTCGGGGTCGCCGCCTGGACCATCGCCGCCCGCGAGATGTTCAGCGCGGTCGTCGGCTACGTCGCCTACGGGCTCTTGCTGGCGATCGTCTGGGTGCGCCTCTACGCGCCCGACGTCGCGCTGACCGAGGCCGCCATCGGCGGCGGCGTCACCGGGGTCCTGCTGGTCGTCGCCTCGAAGCGGCTCGGCCGCCTGCCGCAGCCGGAGGCCGGGCCGGGCCTCGGCCTGAAGCTCGCCGCCGCCGGGCTCGCCGCGCTGGTCGCCGGCCTGATCGCGGCCGCCTTGCTCTATCTGCCCGACCCCGCGCCGTCGCTCGCGCCCGAGGCCGACCGCCATCTCGCCCAGACCGGGCTCGGCAACGCGGTCACCGCGGTGCTGATCGCCTATCGCTCGTTCGACACGATGCTGGAAAAGGTGGTGCTGGTGCTGGCGGTGGTCGGCGTCTGGTCGGTCGCGCCGGACCGCTTCTGGGGCGGCCGGCCGGCGCCGCTCGGGCCGGCCTCGCCCGACCCGGCGCTCGTCTTCCTCGCCCGCGTCCTGGCGCCGGTCGGACTCGTGATCGGCGTGCAGATCTTCTGGGTCGGCGCGGACGAGCCGGGCGGCGCCTTCCAGGGCGGCGCGATCCTGGCCGCGATGGCGATGATCGTGATGATGGCCCGGCTGATGCGGCCGCCGCGGATCGGCTCGCGCCGGCTTCGCCTCGCGCTGATCGCGGGCCCCGCGGTGTTCCTCGTCGTCGGGCTCGCCGGGCCGTTGATCGCCGGGAGCTTCTTCGCCTATCCCGCCGGCTTCGCCAAACCGCTCATTCTGTTCATCGAAGCCTTCATGGTGCTGTCGATCGCGGCGACGCTGCCGCTCCTGGTGGCGGGGCCGCCGAACGGGGAGGGCGAGCCATGAGCCCGGGAACCATTGCCGGCTTCGTCGGCGCCGGGCTCGTCGGCCTCGGCCTCTACGCCCTGGTGGTCGACCCGAAGCCGCTGCGCAAGCTGCTGGCGTTCAACCTGATCGGCAGCGGCGTGTTCCTCGTCTTCGGCATCGTCGCCCGGCGCGGCGCGACCGGCCGCTTTCCGTTCGATCCCGTGCCGCAGGCGATGGTGATCACCGGCATCGTCGTCGCCTTCGCCGCGACCGCGCTCGCGGTCGCGCTGATGCTCCGCCTCGCCGAGGAGACCGGGACGGTCAGCCTCGATCCCGACGCCGGAGCGAAGCCGGACGACGGAGCCGAGGACAAATGATGCGGCTTCCGGACGATCGACGCGATGGGGCGCGACTCCTTCCCCAGCCCTTGCTCTACGGCATGCACACATCTCCTTGCCGGCGCGATCTGCGAGCGACGAACGGCGTCCCCGCCCCCCTTGTGGGGGCGGGACAGGGTGGGGGGTCTCACGGACCTCTCAGTTTCGCGGCTGGAAAGGCCCAAAACGTCGAGTTCAGCGTAACCCCCCTCCTCGTTCCTCCCCCACAAGGGGGGAGGAGGCGCACGGCGCCGACCGGTTTCGTGCGGGCCCCAAGATGTGTGCATGCCGTAGAGCCCTTGCTGGGAACGGTGGCCCGCAGGGCCGGATGGGGTGTGGCCGGCTGCTTCGATGCGCGTCGGATTGCACGATCGGCGCATATGGGAATGCACGAGCGTCG
This sequence comes from Roseiarcus fermentans, assembly GCF_003315135.1. Classification (GTDB taxonomy): domain Bacteria; phylum Pseudomonadota; class Alphaproteobacteria; order Rhizobiales; family Beijerinckiaceae; genus Roseiarcus; species Roseiarcus fermentans. The sequence goes on along the minus strand of NZ_QNRK01000015.1, from coordinate 108,863 downwards.
CCGCAAATCGGCGGGCGAGGGGACCTGCTTTCCGCACCCCATCCGGCCCCTCGGGCCACCTTTCCCGGCAGAGCCGGGGCAGGGGCGCCCCGCATGACGCCGGCCGACGTCCCTACGGCGGGCGGCGCGCTGCTGGCGCTGGCGATCCTGCTTCCCGCGGCGGGCATCCTCGCCTCCTTCGCCCTCGGCGGCCGCTGGCCCGAGCGGATCGCGCTCGGCTCCGCCCCGTTCGCGCTGGCGCTGGCGCTCGCCATCACGGGCGAAGTCTGGCGCGCCGGCCGGCCGATCGTTTACGCCATCGCCGGCCTGTCGCCGCCGCTCGGCATTGCGCTCCGCGCCGACGGCGTCTCGGCGGTCATGTTGGTGGTGACCGCGCTGATCGTCCCGGCCGCCGGCCTTTACGCGCGGCCGTTGTTCGCGACGCCGCCCGACGGGCGGGAGACGCGCAAGGCGTTCACCTTCTGGATCATGCTGCAGGCGATCAGCGCCGCGCTGGCGATCGTCTTCGTCAGCGGCGACCTGTTCAACCTCTATGTCGCGCTCGAGCTGCTCACCTTCGCCGCCGTGCCGCTCGCCTGCGTCGAGGGCAAGCCGGAGACGCTGGCGGCCGCGCTGCGCTATCTCCTGTTCGCGCTCGTCGGCTCGATCTTCTACCTGCTCGGCGCGGCGCTGCTCTACGGCGCCTTCGGCACGCTCGACATCGCGCTGCTCGCGGAGCGGATGCGCCCGGCGCCGGCGGTGACGGCGGCGGCGGCGCTGATGACGGCGGGGCTGCTCGCCAAGACCGCCCTCTTCCCGCTCCACCTCTGGCTGCCGCCAGCGCACGCCAATGCGCCGGCGCCGGCGAGCGCCGTGCTCTCCGGCCTGGTCGTCAAGGGCTCGTTCTTCCTGACCGTGCGGCTGTGGTTCTATGTCCTGCCGGCGCTGCCGGCGATCGGCTTCGACGCGATCCTGGGCGCGCTCGGCTCGGCGGCGGTGCTGTTCGGCAGCGTCATGGCGCTCCGGCAGCCGCGGCTGAAGCTCCTGATCGCCTATTCGACCATCGCCCAGATCGGCTACCTGTTCCTGATCTTCCCGCTCGCCGCCGGGGTCCACCCGTGGACGGCGATGGGGTGGAACGGCGGCGTGATGCAGGTGCTCGCCCATGCCTTCGCCAAGGCGGCGATGTTCCTCGCCGCCGGCCTCGTTTACGAGTCCCTGGGGCACGACCGGATCGATAAATTCGCCGGCGCGGCGCGGGCAATGCCGCTGACCTTCCTGACCCTCGGCCTCGGCGGCCTGTCGCTGATGGGCCTGCCGCCGAGCGGCGGCTTCGCCGCGAAATGGCTGCTGCTCGGCGCGTCGATCGCCTCGGGGCAGTGGGTGTGGGCGCTGGTGCTGCTCGCGGGGGGTCTGTTGGCGGCGGGCTATGTCTACCGCATCCTCGCCCCGGCGCTGGCGCGCGCGCCGATCGTGCTGAAGGCGCCGCCGCGGCGGGCGGGCGAAGCGGTGGCGCTGACGCTCGCCCTGGTCGCGGTCGCGCTCGGCTTCATGCCGGACGCCTTCTTCCGCCTTCTTGACATCGGCCGGCCGGCGCTGGCGACGGCGGGCCTGCCATGAGTCTCCTCGGCCCCATCCTGCTGGCGGCGACCCTGGCCGTCCCGGCGGCGTTTCTCGCCGCGTGCTTCGTTCCGCGCTGGCGGGACGAAGCGCTGGCCTGGCAATGGCTCGCCCCGGTCCCGGCGCTGCTCGCAGCCGCCGCCGCGCTGGTCGCCGGGCCGTTCGACCTCTCGGCGCCGGCGCTCAAGCTCAGCCTGCGGCTCGATCTGCCGGCGGCGCTCCTGCTGGCAGTCTCGGCGCTGCTGTGGATCGCCGTCGGCGCCGGCGTCTTGCGCGCCCCCGCCGCGCCGCTCGACCGGCGGGTGGCGGTGTCGTGGCTCCTCACCCTGATCGGCAGCCTCGGCGTGTTCGTCGCCGACGACCTCCTGTCGTTCTACCTCGTCTATGCGCTGGTCAGCATCCCGGCCTGGGGTCTATTCGCCTTCGACCCAGCGCCGGAGACGCAGCGGGCGGGGCGCGTCTACATGGCGATGGCGCTGCTCGGCGAAGCGTTTTTGCTGGCGGCCTTCGTCCTGCTCGCCGCCGGCGAGCCGCACGGCAGCCTCCGGATCCCCGACGTGGTCGCGGCGCTGCCGGTCTCGCCCTGGCGCGACGCGGCGCTGGCGCTGATCGTCGCCGGCTTCGGCGCCAAGATGGGCCTGGTTCCGCTCAACGGCTGGATGCCGCTCGCCTACGCCGCGACGCCGATTCCGGCGGCGGCCGTGCTCAGCGGCGCCGGCGTCAAGGCGGGGGTGATCGGCCTCGTCCGCTTCCTGCCGCTCGGAATTCCGCTCGTGGGATGGGGCGAAGCGCTGGCGGCGCTCGGCTTCGTCACCGCCTTCTATGGCGTCCTCGTCGGCGTGACCCAGCCAAACCCCAAGGCGGTGCTCGGCTATTCGAGCGTCAGCCAGATGGGCGTGATCGCCGCGGCCCTCGGGATGGCGCTCGCGGCCGGCGACGCGGGCGCCCCGGCGCTGGTGGCGTTTTACGCCGCCAACCACGTGTTGGTGAAGGGCGCGCTGTTCCTCGCCGTCGGCGCCTTTTCCGCACGCGGCGTGCGCCCGGGCCTGTGGTCGCTCCTCGCCCTCGCGCTGGCGCTGAGCCTCGCGGGGCTGCCCCTGACCGGCGGCTTTCTCGCCAAGGCGGCGTCGAAGCCTCTGTTCGGATATGGCTTCGCCGCGCTCCTCGCCGCGGCCTCCTCGGCGGGCAGCGCGCTCCTGATGCTGCATTTCTCAGCGCGCCTGCCGGAGGCGTGGCGGTACGAGGCGACGGCGAGCCCGGGGCCGCTGGTCCGCTTCTGGCCGGCGGCGGCGCTCGGCGCGCTGGTCCTGCCCTGGCTGCTGTTCCCGTTCGTCGGCGCGGTCGGCGACGCGCTGTCGCTGGCCAAACTCTGGGACGGGCTGTGGCCGATTCTGCTCGGCGGGCTGCTCGCCTATGCGCTCGCGAGCGCGGCGGACCGGCTGCCGCGCATTCCGGTGGGCGACACGATCGTCGTCGGCGAGGCGGCGTTCGCCCGGATGCTGCGGGTTGGCGCGCTGTTCGACCGGCTCGACGCCGCCTTCAGCCGCTGGCCCGCGGCCGCGTTGGCGCTGCTCGCGATCGCGCTCGCGCTGGCCTGGGCGGCGGCGCCGTAGCAGTCAAGCCTGACGCTTGGTTCCCACGCCGCGGGACCTGACCCCGCCCGCGGATGGCGGAAGCCGACGTTTCGCGGTCGCCGCAGACGCGACCCCTGGACGCCTCGATTGGCGGCGGAAGCGGACGTACCGAGGTCGGCAAGTCTTCTCGAAGGGCCAATCCGCTATTTGTTCGCGCCGGACCGAGCCTGAATGAAACCGACGATCAGGCGGCGCAGCTCTTCGGGCTGCTCGTTGATCATGTTGTGGCCGCAGCCGGGAAGACCCGCGAGCCAGGTGTTCGGGCGAGTCTCCGCGATTCTGAAGGCGTTCTCCGGCACGGCGACACGGTCGAGGAGGCAGGTGATCGCGAGCATCGGCGCCGTTCCGCCCATGCTCCAGGCGTCCTTTGGCGTCGCATCGCTGGCCTTGGCCTCAGCGGCTGCGACCGCCGGGAACTCGCCTTCGCCCGCGTCCTTTTCGGCAAGACGCTCGTTTCCAGGGGCGTACATCAACCTCGCCTGCAACGACAGCCATTCGGCCTTGGGCACGTCGGGGTCGAGGTACCGCTTGTAAAGCGCCATCGTTTCCTCCGAGGGCAGGACCTCGCCGCCAGCCCCGACCAGAATGATCGTCGCGACGCGGTCCGGCTTTGTCTGGGACGCGGCGCGCATGACCCTGTTGCCATAGGTCTTGCCGGCCAGATGGACCTTCTGCGCGCCGAGCGCGTCGGCGATCGCCCACACGTCGTTGCCGTAGTCGACCAGCGTCAGGCCGTCGATCGGACCGTCGCTCGCGCCGATCCCGCGGTAGTTGTAGACGACCGTGCGAATGCCGGCGGACGCGATGGCCTTGGCGAGATCCGTCAATTGCGACGCCGGCCGTCCGTTGCCGGCCGCCAGGATCAGCGTTTGCGGTCCCTCGCCGAAGACGAAGGCTTCGATGGTCTGACCATGCGCTGAGATCAACCGCCGCGCATCGTCGCTCGCCCTCGCGCGAGGTATTGACGCCAGACCGAATGCGCCGATGGCCGCCGCCGCCGCGATCGCCGTGAACAATCGTCTCGCCGTAAGGGTCAAAGCTTGAACGCTCATCCGTCCCCTCCATTGGACCCGTGTATCCTGCAGCCCGAGGCCGCGCGCTTTGCTGCGATCCGTCAGGTCGCCTTATACACACTCTTACCTTCGTTGATCCTTTCGGCGACCTCGAGCGCGATCAAATCCTCAGGCTTCACCGCGAGCGGGGGCGGCTTTCTCGCCAAGGCGGCGTCAAAACCGCTGTTCGGCGCCGGCCTCGCCGCGCTCCTCGCCGCCGCCTCCTCGGCGGGCAGCGCGCTCTTGATGCTGCATTTCGCGGCGCGCATTCCGGTGGGCGACACGATCGTCGTCGGCGAGGCGGCGTTCGACCGGATGCTGCGGGTTGGCGCGCTGTTCGACCGGCTCGATTCCGTGTTCCGCCGCTGGCCGGCCGCGGCGCTCGCCCTGCTGGCGATCGCGCTGGCGCTGGCCTGCGCGGCGGCCGGGGCGGGGTAGGGCGCTTTCGCTCCACGGCACGCACACATCTCCGGGGTCGCGGAACCCCTTCCCCAGCTTTGCTGGGGAAGGTGGCGCGAAGCGCCGGATGGGGTGTGGGCCGACGCACGAACCTCGAGCCATTTGCACGGGCGGCGACGCGCATGGCGACCCCTCCATGCGTGACGTCCTCCTCCTCCGAAGCGGGGCGCATGGCATGACCACAGACGCGAAGCCGTAGCCGCCGGCGTCCGGCTTTCCGCACCCCATCCGGCGCTTCGCGCCCCCTTCCCCAACCTTCGTTGGGGAAGGGGCGCCGTCCCGGCCGCGCTCCCCGGCGGGGACAACCTCAAACCCCGCTGTCACCCTCGATCTCCACCCGCTGCGGCGCGAGCAGGCTCACCCGGCCGCCCGCGCCCACCGTCAGCGCCTGGACGTAGAAATGCGTTCCGCGCCCTTCCGGCCCCATCACCGGCGAGGGCGCCGAGACCACGGTCAGCGCGCCGCAGGCGCCCGTCCAGTCGACATGGCGATGGCCGTGCATCACCACGAGCCGCGCGGCGTAGGGCACGAGCTGGCGCAGGAACCAGGCGCCGTTGATCAGCGACGTGGCGATCCGTTCCGAGAAGGCTTTCACCGGCCGCGGGTATTCGGTGACGTGATGGTGCAGGGCGACGATCCAGCCCGCGTGCGGGTGCGCGTCGAAGGCCGCGGTGAGGCGTCTCGCCTGATCGGCCGGAATCATGCCGAGCGCGTTGGTGAACGAGAAGTGGGTGTCGGCGTTGGAATCGAGGATCGCGACGCCGAGCCCGGTTTCGCCCTCGGGCGGCAGGATCAGCGGGAAGGCGTCGTTCCAGAGCCGCTGCAGGCGGCGCGACAGGGCGAACCCGCTCCGGTCGGCGAACGCCTCGATCGCCGCCCGCGACGGGTCGAGCGCCTCGGCGAGCGGAACCCAATCGCCAGAGGCCGTTCTCGGGGAGAGGGCAGGGGTGACGGGCGAGGCGACCGGCTGCGGCGGCTCATCCCCCGCGCCCCTCATCCTAACCTTCTCCCCGCGAGCGGGGAGAAGGGACGTAAAGACCCGGTCGCCCTGAACCGCGGCGATCGCCGAGAGCGTCCGCATCCGCCGCAGCGCCTTCATCGGGCTGAACGGCAGGTCGAGCCGGGCCGGGTTGGCGCGGTCGACGATGTTGACGTCGTGGTTGCCCGGCAGGACGAGCGCGCGCGCAGCGAGCGCCGGGAAACGGCCGAGGATGGCGAGGAACTCCTCCCATTCCGCCGACGTCCCGGCGTCGGTCATGTCGCCGGTGAAGAGGACGAGGTCGACCGGATCGGCGGCGTGGACCGCGGCGAGCCGCTCGAGCGCCCGCTCGAACCGTCCGTTGCCGCGCGCGCCGGCGCGGCCGCTCTCGATCCTCGTGCCGAAGCGCTCGCCGACCACGTGCACGTCCGAGAGATGGGCGACGCGCCAGACGCGGGCGCCGGGCGGCGGCGCGGCCGGCGCGAGATCGAGCGGCTGGTCGGCGAAAGCCTCGACCACGCCCCAGATCAGCGAGGCGATGGCGAGATAGGCCGACATGACCACGATGGTGTTGGCGATCGTCGGCAGGAGCAGATGGCGGGGCGAGGCGAGATCGGCGACCGAGCCGATCCAGCGCGTCGCCGGCCAGACGAGGACGGCCACGCCGGCGGCGAGGACGAACAGGATCACCCCCGCCGCGGCGCAAGCCACCGAGCGCATCCGCGCGAGCTTGGGGCCGGTGCGACCGCCGAGCCACCGCTCGGTCAGATGGCGGATCGCCTCGCGCCAGAAGGCGTAGCCGGGCTGCACGGCGAGCGCGTTCAGGGACCAGAAGTTTTCCTCGATCAGCCGCAAGACGGGGCGCCAACCGTAGGCCGTCGCGACCGCGACCGTGATCGGCACGGCCGCCAGGACGATTCCGGTCGCCTCGGCGAGCCGGCTCGCGGCCTCGCCGATCCAGCCCGTCAGGAACAGCGGCGCAAAGCCGAGCAGGACCGCGGGCGCGAGAATCTGCGCCGTCCAGATGGCGGCGAGCTTGGGCAGGCTGATCTCGCCGATCAGGCTGCCGGCGATGGCGAGCAGCGAGCGCTGCTTGGGCGCGGAATGGTCGTTCTCGAAGTCGCCGCGGCGCGGATCGAGGATCGCGCGGGGCGGCGTCCGGGTGTCGGGCGGGGGCAGGTCGTTCATCGCGGCGCTCGCAGGGTCGCGACCCGCATAGCAGGGCGGGGCCGGCATCGATAGCGGGCGGGCGTCGCCGCGTTGCCGACATCGCGAAGCGCCGTGGCCCGTCATCGCGAGGCGCGAAGCGCCGTGGCGATCCAGGGGGACGGGCCGAAGCTTCGGTCCAGCGGCGCCGCCGCCTGCCCCGCCGCCCGGCGCAGCGGCCCTGGATCGCCGCGTCGCCCTGCGGGCTCCTCGCGATGACGGTGTTGACTGAAAGTGTGGGTCGCGCGGCAACGGCCGAGGCGGCCGTTCGCGATGAGCCGGACAGGGCGCGCCCCGGGAGGGGCTGCGTCCCGCCGCCCGGGCGCGCGGGGATGCGCGCCCTCCCGCTGAGCGGCGCGGCTGCAGAGCGGCCCGCGGCCGGAAAATTTGCCGCGGGCGACGTTTGCGCTATGGAGGCCGCGCGCCGCGCGTCGGGCGGCCGGCCAGTCAAGGGGCGAGAGAGCGATGACGTCGGACTCTGTTTCGCGCGCTTCGCTCGCGATCGTCGCCGCCGTCGCGCTGGCGGCTGCGGCCTATTTCGCCGACACGGTGTTCGCGCCGCTGACGCTGGCCTTGTTCATCATCGCGCTCGTCTGGCCGTTTCAGCGCTGGCTCCAGTCGCGCATTCCGGCCCTGCTCGCGCTCGCCGTCACCATGACGCTGACGGTCCTCGCCATGCTCGTGTTCGCTTCGCTCGCCGCCTGGGGCTTTGGGCGGGTCGGCCGGTCGCTGATCGCCGATTCGGCCCGCTACCAGGCGATCTACGACGCGGTCGTGGACTGGCTCGACGGCCACGGCGTATCGGTCGCAGGCCTGTGGGCCGAGCATTTCAACTGGAGCTGGCTCTTGCGCGGCGCCCAGCAGATCACCGGCCGGGTCAACACCACGCTCGGCTTCTGGATCATCACCCTGGTCTACGTCATTCTCGGGCTGATGGAGGTCGAGGACGCGGACCGCAAGCTGCGGGCCTATCTCAGCCCCGACACGGCGCGCGTCGTCGCCGGCGCCGCCGCCGACACGGCGCGGAAATTCCGCAAGTACATGCAGGTCCGCACCCTGATGAGCGTCGCGACCGGCTTGCTGGTGTGGGCTTTCGCCGCCGCGACCGGGCTGCAGTTCGCCCTCGAATGGGGCGTCATCGCCTTCGTCCTCAACTACATCCCGTTCATCGGGCCGTTCATCGCCACGCTCTTCCCGACCTTGCTGGCGATGGCGCAGTTCGCCACCTGGCAGGCGGCGCTCGGCGTGTTCGTCTGCCTCAACGTCATCCAGTTCGTCATCGGCAGCTACGTCGAGCCGCGGGTGTCGGGCGCGGTGCTGGCGATCTCGCCGTCGGTGGTGCTGCTGGTGCTGTTCTTCTGGACCTTCCTCTGGGGCCTCTACGGCGCCTTCATCGGCGTGCCGATCGCCATCGCCGTGCTGACGGTTTGCGAACACGCGCCTTCGACCCGCTGGATCGCCGACCTGCTCGGCGGCCCGCTTCCCGGGGGCGTCCGGGAAAAGGCGCCGGCGCGCCGCTGAGGCGAAGGCCCGTCGGCGGCCCCGCGGCCCGCGCTCTCCTCCTGGCGTCGCGCCGGGGCGCGCCAGTCAGGACACGAGGGAGCGGCGCGCATGGGCTCACAGCGCGGTCTTCGCCCACGCCGTCGCCGCCGCCAGCAGCGCAGCTGCGAGCGCCGGCAGCGCCAGGGCGGAAAGCCCGAACGCGCCGTAGGCCGCCGCGCCCGTCACGCCGCCCGCGACGATTCCGAGCCACAGAGACAGATAGGGCAGGGGCGCCGACGCGGGGCCGGCGCCGCTCAGTGCGTCGGCGAGCGCCTCGCCGAACTTGACGAGCGAGCCGGTGACGTAGGTGAGCCCCGTCGTCGTTCGCCCCGCCGAATGCAGGATGCCGTTCTGCGCCCCCATGGCGAGCGCCATCAGGAAGCCCGAGGCGAGCGGCGGCGCCGGGAGGCCTGGGACGAGGCCGAGACACGCCGCCTCCAGCGCCAGGAGAGCGGGTCTGCGCCATGCCCCCGCGGCGTTGGCGATGAGGCGCCCGACCACCACGCCCGCGACGAACGCCGCGATGATCGCGCCCGCCGGCGCTGCGCCCGACCACGACATCTGCCCGGTCTGGATGGCGAACTGGGTCGAGTTGCCGCTCATGAACGAAACGAACAGGCCGCCGAGGAGCAGGAAGCCGACCGCGTCGACAAATCCGGCGAGCGCCAGCAGCCCCACCGCCAGCGCCAGGTCGTCGCGTTCGGAAGGAGTCACCAGAATCCTCTCGCGGGCGTTCACGCCTTCCGCGTAGTCCATTGCCGGGCGAGGGCCAAGAGGCCCCGCCGCGGCGGCGCGGCGGGGCCTCTGCGGCTCAGGTGGTTCCGGCGAAGCTCACGAGCCCGTCCACGCCGAATCTCGCAGGAGGCGCGGCGCGCAAGGGCGCGTCGCGGCGCCGGCGCGCGCCCGCCTCGGCGACAGCCGCGCCAGACGGGTCGCGCCCGCCATGGCCAGGAATCCGATAGCCGTGAGCGCGATCGAGCCGGGTTCCGGCGTCTGCGCGGCGACCGTCGCCACCTCCTCGCTCCAGTAGGATGGAAGCCGGTCGTAGAGATCGCCGTCCGACGCGGTCATCACCTGGTCGGTGATATAGACGTAACCGACGTTGCGTACGTAGGCGAGCGCGACGTCGGCCGCCATCCCCGCCGCCGAGGTTTCCCCGGACACGATGTTGCTGAAGGTAGGCGCGGGGTGGACGTAGACCCAGCTCGGCGGCGCCGTGGCGGGATAGGTGGCGGCGTTCACTTCGACGGTCGTCAGCGTGTCCGCCGCAGCCAGATAGGTTTGACCCGTGGTCGTTCCCGGGTTCCCGATCACCTGGTAGGGCCCGAGCGCCCGGACGAAGCCGTAAAGCTGCTGGTAATAGGGCAGGGCTGCCGCGGAAACGCTCATCTCGTCGACGAAGAAGCCGTCGATCAGGCCCGGGTACTGGGACAGGTAGGTCTCGATCTGGGCCTCCATCGCGCCGACCGGCGCGGCGCCGTAGAGCGTGTCGATATAGGCCACGACCGTGCCGCCCGCGCTTTCGAACCCGGCGAGCGCGGCGGCGTAGCTCGGATCCGCGCTCGTATCTGGGCCGCCGACCGGATTGAAGATCGCGGTGATCCCGACCTTTCCGGCCGACGCCGTCATTTGCGCCCAGCCGTCGGTTTGCCCCTCGGTTCCGCCCGTCCCCGGATCGAAATAGGCGGGAACGAGAAGGCGCATGTCGCCGGCGCGCGAGGCCGTGGGACCAAAGGCCACGACGACGGCCAACGCCAGACCCGCCGCCGCCCGTCGGACGAAAGGCCGCCTGCCGCGGCCGACCGGGGAGGAAATGCGGGACCCGGATTCCCGCGAGGCCTGTTCTATCCACATTGTGCCGCCCCTTGCCCCGCTCACGGAGCTCGTTCTGCCGCGGCTTCACTGTGAATGCAGGCGGTCGACGGCGCAATTTCATTTTGCTGACCAGGGTCAGACGCCGGCGGCACGCCGCGCAGGGCGGCAGGTCGGCGAAGACCGCTGCGCCGCCCGCGCCTGGATCGCTTCGTGCCCCTCGGGATTTCTTGCGATGACCGAGAATGGCGTCCAGCCCGTGCGGTCAGCGCCGCCGGCGCGGCAGGAACGCAAGTCGCTGTGGCCGGCGCCGGCCGGACGGCCTACCCGGCGCCGATCCGCTCGACCGACCGCGGGGCGCCGCCGTTTGCGCGCGCCGTCTGCCCGCGTCGCCTCGATTGCGCCATCGCCCCGGCCATGGCGACCATCCCCAGCGCGGTGAGGACGACCGCGCCCGGCTCCGGGACCGCCGCGCCGCTCGCCGCGACCGTCGCCACTTCCGCGTTCCAGTAGGACGGCATCCGGTCGTAAAGAAAGCTGTCGGTCGAATACATCGATTGGTCGGTCACGTAGACGTAGCCGGCGTTGCGTTCGCGGGCCAGCGCGATGTCGGCCGCCATCCCGGAGACGCTGAACTGGTCGGAAATCGTGTTGACGAACGACGAAGCGGGCTGGGCGGCGACCCAGGACGGCGGCGTGGCGGCCGGGTAGGCGGCGGCGGCGCCTTCGAACGTCACCAGCGTGTCGGCCGCGGTCAGGTAGGCGCGATGGGTGTCCCCGCCCGGGTTCCCGATCACCTGATACGCGCCGAGCGATTTCACGAATGCATACAGCGCCTGATAGTACGACAGACCGGAATAGTGACTACTCATGTTGTCGATGAGAAAGCCGTCGATCGCCCCCGGATACTGAGACAGGTAGGCTGTGACTTGAGCTTCGGCATCGGCGAGCGGCAGCGCGCCGTCATGCGTGTTGACATAGCCGACGACTCTGCCGCCGGCGCGTTCGAGGTTTGCGACGGCGACGGTGTAGATGGGAACCGCGCCCGAATCCGGCCCGCTGTTCGGGCTGAGGATCGCCGTGATCGGAACCTTGCCGGCCGACGCCGCCAGCTGCGCCCAGCCGTCGGTGTATCCTTCCGTTCCGCCGGCCCCGGGCGCGAAGTAGGCGGGGACGAGCAGACTCAAGGTTTCGGCGCGGGCCGCCGCTGGAACGCAGGCGGCGATCGCCGCCGCCGCGATCGCCGCCAGGCGACGAGGGCGAATGGGCCTCCGGTTCTCGGTATCGGCCAGGATTCCGGATCGAAATCCCCGAGTCGATCGACGGGCGTCCATGTTCGCTCTCCCTCGTTGTCAATTTTTTCTGTTACAACTTAAGTCCTATTGTGAATGCATCTCGTCAAAACGACAATTCACTTTTTCAGACGATAGTCTTGATGCGTTTATTTATAATGTAAACTAAGCTGCTGGTCAGCGATCCCGCAGGAATCTAGTCGGGCGAGGCTGCCGCCGCGGCCTCGCGGCGGCCAACGAAACCGGCGGCGACGCCGGCGACGTCCGTTTTCGAAGCCCCCGGTCGCGGGCTGCCCGTCCTTGCGAGTAACTGCCAACCCCGTCATTGCGAGGAGCGAAGCGACGAAGCAACCCATGCCGCCGCTTGCCTCCTGCGGAAAAAATCGCTCCGTCTTCTGCTCGCAACGAAGGGCGGCGGGACGATCAGAGGGCGCAACAGCAGCCCAGCGGCCCTGGATCGCTTCGCTTCGCTCGCGATGACGGCGCTGTTCGCTGCCGGCTTGGGAGTTACCCTTGCGCGCCGCGCCGCGCCGCGCCCCGAGCGCCGGCCCGCGAGCATCGGATCCGCGCTGCTATCGCGCGACGTCGACTGCGACGTGTCGCGTCTCGACCGCAGCCGGCTCCCACGCGCGCCGGTACACGAACACGATGTCGGCGTGGCCCGGGCTCAGCCCGCGAATCGACCACAGCCGCTCGCCCGGCGCGCCGGGTCTGTCGCCGCCGCTGCGACGGCCGTCGTCGGCGATCGCGACGATGTCCAGTCCCCGGCTCGCCGCCGCGTCGATCGCCCAGGCGTAGCCGGTCGACGGGTTCTCCGGGAGGATCAGGGCCCGGATCTCGCCGGGCGCGAGGCGGATCGCCGGCCCGCCTTGGGCGAACAGCGGCGCGGCGATCGACGCGCACATCGCGCCGAGCGCAAGCGTCAGCAGCCCGGCCCTGGTGGCTTTGCGCATGCCGGCTTCCCCTCCGTCCTCAACCTCCGCCATCTTCCGGCCGGCCACCGGCGCATTCAAGGGATCGGAGGTCGCAGGCAAAGCCCGGGGGCGACGGGCCGACGGCGCGCGCCCTTCCCTCGCCGGGGGGTTTCGTGTAAGAGCGCGTAAAAATCGCGAGGCCACGCGTTTTCGCGCCAGCCGGCGCATTCCCGTGACCTTCCCGTCGCAATGACAACGCTGGAGAGCGCTCCGGCGCTCGTGAGCAACCATACCCCCATGATGAAGCTTCGCAACATCGCCATCATCGCCCACGTCGACCATGGCAAGACGACCCTCGTCGACCGGCTGCTGCAGCAGTCCGGCGCCTTCCGCGACAACCAGCGCGTCGCCGAGCGCGTGATGGATTCGAACGACCTCGAGCGCGAGCGCGGCATCACCATCCTCGCCAAGGCGACGTCGGTGGTGTGGAAGGACATCCGCGTCAACATCGTCGACACGCCCGGCCACGCCGATTTCGGCGGCGAGGTCGAGCGCATCCTGTCCATGGTCGACGGCGCGATCGTGCTGGTCGACGCGGCCGAAGGCCCGATGCCGCAGACGAAATTCGTCGTCGGCAAGGCGCTCAAGATCGGCCTGAAGCCGATCGTCTGCGTCAACAAGGTCGACAAGCCGGACGCGCGGCCGAGCGAGGTGGTCAACGAGGTGTTCGACCTGTTCGCAGCCCTCGACGCCACCGACGAGCAACTCGACTTCCCGATCATCTACGGCTCGGCCAAGCAGGGCTGGATGTCGAATTCGCCCGACAAGCCCGCCGTCGACATGGCGGCGCTGTTCGACCTCGTGCTGAAGCACGTCGAGGCGCCCAAGGTCGGCGCGGGCGGGTTCCGCATGCTCGGCACCCTGCTCGAGGCGAATCCCTATCTCGGCCGCATCGTCACCGGCCGCGTCTTCTCCGGCTCGATCCGGACCAACGCGCCGGTCAAGGTTCTCGACGTCGAGGGCGATCTGGTCGAAACCGGCCGGGTGTCGAAGATTCTCGCCTTCCGCGGCATCGAACGGGCGCCGATCGACGAGGCGGTCGCCGGCGACATCATCGCCATCGCGGGCCTGGAAAAGTTCAACGTCGCCGACACCCTGTGCAGCCCGGAGGAAGTCGAGCCGCTGCACGCCCAGCCGATCGACCCGCCGACCCTGTCGATGACCTTCTCCGTCAACGACAGCCCGCTCGCCGGCACGGAAGGCGACAAGGTGACGAGCCGCGTCATTCGCGACCGCCTGTTCAAGGAGGCCGAGGGCAACGTGGCGCTGCGCGTGGACGCTGCGCCGAACTCCGACGCCTACATCGTGTCGGGGCGCGGCGAACTGCAGCTCGCGATCCTGATCGAGACCATGCGGCGCGAGGGCTTCGAACTCGGCGTGTCGCGGCCGAAAGTGCTGTTCCGCAAGGACCCGGAGACGGGCGAATCGCTCGAGCCGATCGAGGAGGTGGTGATCGACGTCGACGAGGAGCACTCGGGCGTGGTCGTGCAGAAGATGAGCGAGCGCAAGGGCGAGATGATCGAGATGCGCCCGTCGGGCGGCGACCGCCTGCGCCTCGTGTTCCTCGCTCCCACCCGCGGCCTGATCGGCTATCTCGGCGAACTGCTCACCGACACCCGCGGCACCGCGATCATGAACCGCCTGTTCCACAACTGGGGCGCTCACAAGGGCGAGATCGCCGGCCGGCGCAACGGCGTGCTGATCTCCAACGACGCGGGCGAGGCGGTCGCCTACGCCATGTGGAACCTCGAGGACCGCGGGCCGATGATGATCGAGCCGGGCTGGAAGGTCTACCAGGGCATGATCGTAGGCCAGCACACGCGCGACAACGACCTCGAAGTCAACGTGCTCAAGGGCAAGAAACTCACCAACATCCGCACCCACTCGAAGGACGAGGCGGTGCGCCTGACGCCGCCGATGCAGATGACGCTGGAAAAGGCGCTCGCCTACATCCAGGACGACGAACTGGTCGAGGTGACGCCGAAGTCGATCCGCCTGCGCAAAGGACTGCTCGACCCGAACGACCGCAAGCGCGCCGAGCGGGCGAAGGCGACGGAAGGCGCGGTGTAAGCCGCGCGCGCCGAGCGCGTCTACTGGCGCGCCGGCGCGACCCGGTTCCAGAATTCGTCGAACTCTCTCGTATCGAAGAAGGCGACCGCGTTGATCACCTTCCCGTCGCTCATGCGAAAGTACCAGGTGTAGGTGTTGCGATAGGGCTCGCCGTCATTGGCCGTGGCGGCGGCGTCGAAGAGGGCGATCACCATGTCGCCGTCCGCATAGATTGCGCGCACCTCGGGAACCAGTCGCGTCGCCATGCGGGCGTTGAAGGGGCCGATCACCTCGTCGAGAAAGGCCTGCCGGTTGGGGTAGGTCTTCGACAGCGGAGACGAGCCCACGATCGTCCAATCGGCCTCTTCAGCGAGAAGCTCGAACGGGCTGCCCGTCCCCGCGCGCCATCTGTCGAAGCTCGCCTGGACGATCGCCCTGTTGCGCTCTGTTTCTGTTTGGCTCTGCATCTTCCTCTCCCGGTCGTGGCGTCACGGAGTCGACACTCATGGGGCAAGCGCGGCGATCAGCATGCGCTGCGCCGGCGCCAGTCGAGCGGCGGCCTCCTCCGGTACGCCAGCCCCGCGAAGCATGGCCGCGATCGGATGGAAGGCGATCGACGCCTTGCCGTCCTCGCGCTCCCGCACCAGCGCGCGCAGCGGCAGATCGAGCGCCGCCAGGGGCGTCGCGAGCATGATCGGCGTGCCGCCCTTGGCGGCGCCGTAGATGAGCACCGTGGCCGGCGGCATGGTCAGGCCGACGCCCCGCGCGTTTTCGGCGTGATCGATTCGGGCGAAGATCGTCATGCCGCTGTGCGCAATCGCTTCGACAAGACGTTCGACCGTGGCGTCGAAAGGCAGCGGCGATGTATGCTCGACGATGTCGGGCGCCTCGAGGTCGCTCATGATCCTGTCTCCTCGCTGAGATCGACAACCAGTTTCCCGCGCGCCGCGCCGGTCTCGATTGCGCGATAGGCGTCGTTGACCGTGCCGAGTGTGAAACGACGTGGGTCCAGGGCGGGCGCGAGCTCTCCGGCTTCGGCGAGCGTCGCCGCCTCCGCCAGGATCTCGCCGTGATGGGTGCGCCCCTCGCCGGTCAGCAGCGGCAAGAGCGTGAAGACGCCTGAGTAGCTGGCGGCCCGGAACGAGAGCGGCGCCAGCGCGTGCGCGCCCCAGCCCAGAGCGCTGACGACGTGGCCAAAGCGCCGCACCATGAGGAAGGCGGCGTCGAGCGACGCCCCGCCGGCGGTATCGAATATGATGTCGAAGCCCTCGCCGCCGGTTTCTCGCGCCACGACCTCGGCCGGCGCCTCCGCCTTGTCCACGAAACGCGCGCCCAGCCGTTCGATCGCCGCCCGCGCGGAGGGCGAACCGGCGCCAAAGGTTCGTGCGCCTCTCGCGCTGGCGATCTGCAACGCCATCTGGCCGACGCCGCCGGCGCCCCCCTGAACCAGGACACGCTGTCCGGCGCGGACGGCGGCGCGATCCACCAGGCCCTCCCATGCGGTGATGAAAACGAGCGGCACAGCCGCCGCCTCGCGCATGGTGAGGTTTGTCGGCTTATGCGCCAGGAGGCGCGCGTCGGCCGCGATGAACTGAGCGAGCGACCCCGGGTGACCGCCGACGCCGCCGGCCATGCCGTACACCGCATCGCCTTCCCGAAACGCCGTCGTATCCTTGCCCACCGCCGCCACGACGCCCGCCATGTCCATTCCGAGGATGGCGGGCAACGGCTGACGCGCGTGGTCGCCCAACCCGGCGAGGATTTTCGTATCGAGCGGATTGACCGCGCTGGCAGCCACCCGCACCAGGACTTCGCCTGCCCCCGGACGGGGCGTGGATACCTGCACAAGCTCGAGCGGCTCGCCCTTCGCCTGAGCGAGCGCGGCCTGCATCAGATCGGGAACGCGGGCCACGGTCAGACCCCGCTCTGTTCGAGACAACCGCGCACCAGCGCGCCAAGATCCGCAGCATGCGTCTCCAGCGCGAAATGTCCAGCGCCGAGCGGTCGCGAACCCATACGGCTGGGGCGTCCGGAGGGCCGGTCTCGCGAGAGGCGACGTCGACGTGGCCGACTGTCTGAGAACGAACGACGGGACGCACGGAATCGCCCGCGAGTCGGTCGGAATTCCGCATCGTGCGGCTGGCCAGGCGCGGGCCAAGTTGACAGCCAACCGGCTGTACCCGCGAATTTTTTCGATCCCGAATGACCGTCGCGTGACGACTGTCATACGGAGCGGCGCGCGCCGCGTTAGAATCCTCGGCGTCCGGAACCGGGAGCGACCATGAAAGCGGTGGCGTTCGCCAACAACGATGTCGCGGTGGTCGCGTGGACCTTCGGCGGCAGGCTGCCGAATTGCCTCGGCTTCGCGGTCTACCGGATCGACGTGCGCGCCGGAACCGAGACCTGCCTTCCCGCCATGGCGACCTTCGAGGGGCAGGATGCGACCGCGCCGGGGCGGACGACCGCCGACGATCCCGTGCAAAAATTCTACTGGAAGGACGTCTACGCCAGGCGCGGCGGAACCTATCGCTACAAGATCGTGCCGATGGGCGGGACGCCGGGCGCGCTCCAGCCGATGCCCTACGGCCCCGCGATCAGCAACACCATCCAGCTCAGTCCGCACTACGGCGCGCTGTCGGCCTATTTCAACCGCGGCATTCTGGCGACCCAGGCGACGGCGCGCGCGCTCGACGCCGACGCCAGCGGCGGGTCGATGGTCGAGAAACTCGAAAAGCACATCGATATCGTCGGCGACCCGCTGCGCAACGACCTCATGGGACAATTGATCGAGGCGCTGACCACGCTATCCGACCAAGCGGCGAGCGACGGCGGCCAGACCTATTGCGCGCTCTACGAGTTCGAGGACCCGGAAGCGATCGACCACTTGAAGAGGGTCGGCGCCAACGCCCATGTCATCCTGTCCAACATGCCGAGCGGCAAGGGCGAGGAGAAAACCAGGGACGCTTACGCCGCCGAGCGCGAGGAGATCCGGCAGGCCGGCCTCGATGCGATCGACCGGTTCATGCCGAGCGGCCACATCGGCCACAACAAGTTTCAGGTGCTGGTCAAGGACGGCGCTGAGGCGGTTCTGTTCGGCTCGACCAACTGGACCGCGCATGCGCTTTGCGCCCAGACCAACAATTCCATCATTGCGCGCTCCCCGGCGCTCGCCGCCGCCTACCTCGACTACTGGAACCGGCTGAAGGACGACACCCACCCGCCGGGCGAAGGCGGCAAGGCGGAGCAGTCGGCGGAGTTCCGCGAGCAGAACGCCGAAAAAATTCCGCCGATCGCGCTCGAGGACGGGAGCGGCGAGGTCGACCTCTGGTTCTCGCCCAACACGCCGCACGCGCGGGCGAGCAGGCCGGGAAAGGACGAAGAGGTCCCCCCCGATCTCGCGCAGGCGTTCGAGATCATCGCCAACGCCCAGCAGGCGATCGTTTTCCTGGTCTTCGAGCCGGGGAAACCCAGCATCATCGATGCGATCGCGGAGGCCCAGAGGGCGAGGCCGTCGCTGTTCGTGCGCGGCGCGGTCACCGCCTCGAGCGCGGCCGGCGAATTCCAAACCGCGATCACCGGAGGCGAGGCGGCGCCGCACAAGCATCGCAAGGGCGATCCGCCGCTTCCCGAGGACTACCGGGTCATCCACGCCCGCGGAATCACCGCGAGCGACGCGTTCGGGCAGTGGGAAGCCGAGCTCAACCAGGCGGGACATGCCGTCATCCACGACAAGATCGTGGTGATCGACCCGTTCTCCGACACCTGCGTCGTCGTCACCGGCAGCCACAACCTCGGCTACCGCGCCTCCTACAACAACGACGAGAACCTCGCGATCATCCGCAATCATCGCGCGGTCGCGGAGGCTTACGCCGCCCACTGCCTGGACGTCTACGACCACTATGCGTGGCGCTACTGGCTTGCGACCGAGGGCGACGAGGCCTGGCACTTTCTGGCGGCCGACGACACGTGGCAGAACGCCTATTTCTCGCCCGACAACCGGGTGAAGTCGGCCGAGCTCGGATTCTGGCTCGCGGCCGTTCCGGCGGCCGACGCACTGCCGACGCCGAACGTCGACGCCTCGACCCGCGCGAGGCCGGCGCTGCAGGCCCAGACCGGCGGGCTCTCGCCGTCGAGCGGCCCGCATTCGGCCGCCGAGGGGCGCGGCTCGCGCCAGGGGCGGATACCACCGCGCCGTGACGAGGACGCTGGCGACTAGAGCCGCTTTGCGGTTCGGTAAACGCGATTCCACGGTCGCCTTGTCCGCGAAGCGGGCAAGGCGGCCGCAGGCCGGGTGGGGAGGAGGCGCACGGCGCCGACCGTTTTCGTGCGGGGTCCAGATGTGGGCATGCCGTAGCCATCGCGCCGGGGCGGGAGGCGCCCGTCGGCGCCTTGCCGCGGCCTCACGAGCCTACTTGCGTTCGACACAATCGCGCGGCACGATTCCCTCACGAACGCTTTGGAGCTGCCGCCTTGCCGACGCCCGATTCGCCCCGAGACTATCGGGAATACAGCAGCGGCGAGATCATCGCCGACGCCGCCGTGCACGGGATCGCGATCGTCGCCGGGGTGATCGGCTTCGCCGTGCTGTTCCAGAAGATCGCGCTGCATGGCGCGATCGCGGACGGGCTGGCGATGGCGGTCTACGCCGCCGGCTTCTTCCTCTTGTTCGGCTTCTCCTGCGCCTACAACGTCACGCCGCCGTCCGACGCCAAGGCGATCCTGCGGCGCCTCGACCACGCCTCGATCTACCTGATGATCGGCGGCACCTACACCGCGCTGCTGTCGCAGGCGCGCGCTTCGCCCGGGCTGGTGGCGCTCGCCGTCGCCGTCTGGGTCGCGGTCGTCGCCGGCGTCACGCTGAAGATGTTTCTGCCCGGCCGCCTCGACCGCTTCGCCGTCCGCCTCTATCTCGCGCTCGGCTGGTCGGCGATCTTCGCGGCGAAACCGCTGGTCGACGCCCTGCCGCTCGATTCGCTCGCGCTCGTCCTCGCCGGCGGCGTCGTCTACTCGGTCGGCGTTGCGTTCTTTTTGTGGGAGAACCTGAAATTCCAGACGGCGATCTGGCACGCCTTCGTCGCCGTCGCCGCCGCCTGCCAGTTCGTCGCCGTGTTCTTCGCCATCGGGCGGTGATCCGCCCTGGGCGATCGGACCCGGTCCTTTACTCCGCCTTCCAGAATTCGCACCGGTGCTCCCGTTCGAACATGTCGGTCGACAGCACGAACGACCGCTCGCCGGCTTGAAGCGACAGCGCCTGGCCGGCGGCGTTGTAGACCGGCCAGGCCGCGCCGTTCCGGTCGCGCGGAACGCCCTGCGCGACGAAGCCGCTCCAATAGGCCTTCATGCTCGCCGCCAGCGCCCGCTCGCCCTCGTTGAAGCGCGGCGCGATCGGTTCGCCGTTGTCGAAGCTCGGGAACAGATAGGCGAGCTCGGCCGCGTGGCCGGCGCCCCACTCGTAGGCGCCGTGCGTGCGCGTCAGGCCCGGTCCGCTCCTGTGCCCGAATTCGTAGGCGTAGACGGGCGCGTATTTCGCGACCTCCTGAATCAGCTTCAGGCTGGAGCAGCCGCCGATGCCGGCGATCAGCCCGGCGTCGGTCGCGATCCCGCCCGACAGGTAGGCGCCGGCATAGGGGTCGGCGTCCCGCGGCCAGGGATATTGGGCGAGAACCCTGTCTGCCCTGGCGCCGAAGGTCTCGCGAACCCATTTCGTGTAGTCGGCCTCGCGCCAGCCGATGTTTCCCTGATCGAACGTCCGGCCCTCGTCGCGGTTGGCGCCGATCACCATCGCCACATGCTGGAACAGCCCCTGCGCCACGGCCTGATGGGGCGGCAGCGGCAGCATGCCGGTCCCGGACGTCGGAAGCGCGGCGACGCCCGGATAGGGGACGTCGATGAGCTTGCCGGTCGGCGCGGCGCGCAGGCACGCGGCGGCGTCCGGCCCGGCGCAGCCGACCCGATCGGCGATCTCTTCGGCGTTGGCGCGGGCCGCGGCGAGGGGGACGCTGACGCAGGAGCCGCTCTGCATCATCGCCTGGGCGAACAGGCCCGCCGAACCGGGCGCCGTCAGATGCGCGCAGACGGAATAGCCGCCCGCCGACTCGCCCCCCACCGTCACCCGCGCCGGATCGCCGCCGAAAGCCGCGATATTGGCCTGCACCCAGCGCAGCGCCGCCTGCTGGTCCATCAGCCCGAAGTCGCCCGAATCGCCGGCGATCGCGGGGTGGGCGAAAAAGCCGAGGGCGCCGAGCCGGTAGTTGAAGCTGACCCCGACCACGCCCGCCTGTTCCACGATCGAGGTCATGTCGGCCTGGTTCGAGCTGCCGTTGATGAAGCCTCCGCCGTGGATGAAGACGTAGACCGGCAGCCTCGCGTCCGCCGCCGTCTTCGACGGCCGCCACACGTTGATGAAGAGGCAGTCCTCCGATTCCGAGCGCGGGCCGTTGGTGCTCGCGGCGGCGGCGCATACGGCGCCGAACGCCTTGGCGTCCCGGACGCCGGTCCAGCCCTCGACCGGCTGCGGCGGGCGCCAGCGCAGGTCGCCGACCGGCGGCGCGGCGTAGGGGATCCCGAGAAACCCTTCGACGCCGCCGTTGGCGAAGCCGCGGACCGGCCCGGAATCCGTCCGCATCACCAGGTCGTCCGGGTCCTGGGCCCAAGACGCCTGCCCCGACAGCGCGGCCGCTGCGGCCACGAGCGCAAAGCACAGGGAACGCATTCGTCCTCCTCCCCAAGCGTCGACGACGCCGCCTTCGTGGCCGGCGCGGGAGAAAGCGTAGCAGTCTTCAGCGCCGCGGCAAGAGGAAGCCCGCCTCAGGCGCCGCCGCAACTGTGCTGCGAATCCGGAAGGGTCCACGAATCGAGCGTGCGCAGGTTGGTGGTGGTGTAGATTTTTCCGCGCGCGTCGCCGGGCGGGCAAGGGGCGGGGATGAACACCAGACAGATCAGCACGTGGTCGCCGCGCCGGGAATTGATGATGGCGGGGACCTTGTCGTAGCTCACCTGAAAGCCGCCGTTGCGGAACGAAACCGATGTCCCGCTGCTGAACGTCGTGTCGCCCTCGAGCCGCGGGCCGATGTCGGCGATCACGCCGCCGCCGCAGGTCAGGATGCGGCCGGGCAGGGGATCGCCGGGCGCCGGTTCGGCCCGCGCGATCGCGGCGCCGAGCAGGAGAATGGCAGCCGCCAAACATGTCCGCACGTCGTCTCTCCCCCGGGCGCGCGCGCCTACGTCACCTCGAGCGCCAGCCGGCCCGTCACCGTCTTGCCGTATTCGTTGACCGCCTCGACGTCGACCCGCCAGGCGCCGGGGGCGAGGTCGGCCGGCAGGCGGGCGGTCCAGAGGTGCGACGACGGATCGGCCTTGACCCACGCCTTGCGGGTCGCCTCGTTGCGGGAAAACACCTCTTCGACGAAGGGGTCGGGACGCAGCTCGCGTTTCATTGCGACCGGCGGCCGGTCGCCGATCCGCATCGTCACGTTCGTCTTCTCGCCGGCGTCGAACACGTTGGCGACCAGCGTCGAGGCGCCGAGCGCGGCGCGGGCCACCGGCGAGCCGAGCAGCTGCTCCTGCCGGAACGCCCGGTCCGTCTCCTTGGCGATGCCGTGAAATCGGCTCAGGACCGAGAGCCGCATCTGCCGGCCGTTCGGCTCCTTGGCCGGCACGAAGCGCGTGGAATAGTCCGAGCCGTCGATCGACAGAATGTGAAAGCCGTTCGGCGTGCCGTCGCGGCTGTCGGCGGAGGCGACGCCGCGATGGTCGAACGGCCCGCTCCACCACGAGCCCGACAGCGCCGTCAGCACGTGCTGATGGTGCGGCGTCTCGCCGCTCCAGCCGTCGTCCTTGCCGAAATAATGGTGCTCGGTGGTGTGCGTGTGGCCGGAGAAGCTGACGGTATGCTTCCGCCCTTCGAGCAGCGCGAAGAACGCGGCCATGTTGGCCGTGTTCTGATAAGCCTCGGTCCCGAGGAAGGTGCGCAGCGGAATGTGCATGACGGCGACGATCAGCGTCTCGGGGGGCGTATGCGCGAGCAGGTCGCGGACGAAGTCGAGCTGCGCCGCGTCGAAGCGGCCCTCGTATTTGCCCGAGCCGCGCGGCTTGGTCGGGTCCGGGCCGAGATAGTCGACGTTGTCCAGCATCAGGAACAGCGTCTGCCCGTAGAAGAAGGCGTAGTAATTCGGTCCGTACACCCGCTTGAACGTTTCGCGGCTGTATGTGCGGTCGGGCGCCTCGAAATTGAGGTCGTGGTTGCCGCCGATATTCCACCACGGCAGGCCGATCGTGCCGATGATGGCGTTGAGGCGCGGGTAAAGCGACAGGTCGTCGAACATCACATCGCCGGCGGTGAGACCGAATTGGGCGTTCGTCCCGCTGAGCGCCTGGATCAGGTCCTCGCGGATGAAGTCGACTTCCGCCTCGTTCTCGGGCTGCGGGTCGGTGATCAGCACGACATCGAACGCCTTCGGCTCGTCCTGCCTTTTCAGCGCGAAATCGAGCGAGGCGGGCAGGGGGCCGGTCGGCGCGATCCCCTCGAACAGGAGACCCAGCGACGCCGGCGAGCCGATCGGCCGATGGTGGCGGTAGAAGCGCGGCAGGTTGGTCGCCGGGTCCAGCGGCGGCCCGTAGCCCGCGGGCTTGACGACGAAGATCGTCGCTTCGTCCGGCAACGGCAGCGCGTAGCGCCCGTCGGGGCCGGTGACCGCGACGTCGCGGCCATTGGACACCAGGACGCCGGCAAGGCCGGGGTTGCCGGGTCCCGCCGCGCTGGAGCCGTCGCGATCCTCGAACACGACCCCCGACACGGTCGCCGCCGCCTGGGCCAGCGCCGGAGCGGCGTCGACCGCCGCCAACGCCAGCGAGCCGGCCGCGGCGAGAAGCGCCTCGCGCCGGGTCAGTTCGATGTGGTCCGCCATGCTCGGCCTCCGCTCGGGAACGGCGATCAGACTACGCGGGCGCGACGGCAAGATGAAGGTCCGCCTTTCGTCCGCAGGCGGGAGACGGGGGTCCCGGCTGCGGCCGGCCGGGAGGGCGGGGATCGCGGCGTCGCTCGGGGCCTTGTAAAGCGGCTCGCGCATCGCCATATAGGGGGCTCGATATTCAGCAGGACACTTTTTGCCGTGGGCGATTTGCTTCGCCCGTCGTGATTCTCCTCCTTCAGAAATCGAACCATCACGTGATTTCCGCGCAGCGGAGTCGCGTTCCTACAGACAGACTAGGCAAGACATCATGACGACAGGCACCGTTAAGTGGTTCAACGCGCAAAAAGGTTTCGGATTCATTCAGCCGGATGACGGCGGGGCCGACGCCTTCGTTCACATCAGCGCCGTCGAGCGCGCCGGCATGACCGATCTGCGCGAAGGTCAGAAGATCAGTTTCGATCTGATCAAGGACGCGCGCAGCGGCAAGATGTCGGCGGGAAATCTCCAGACCGCCTGAGCGACGCCGCGCGACCCCGGGCGCGCGCCTGCGGCCTCTGGCAAGCGGTCCGCCGCCCGACGTGAAATGAAGGGTCAGGTTCGCTCCTGGCCCTTTCTGTCGAGAGAGGCCAACCATGGCTCAGCAGAAATTCGCGATCGGTCAGATCGTCGAACACGACACCAGAAGCACGCCGAAATCTCGGCCTGACGGGCCTTTCAAGGTCGTTCGCGTCCTGCCCTCGGAAGAAGGCGGTACGCAATCCTATCGCATCAAGAGCGACCGCGAGGCGTTCGAGCGGACCGCCAAGGAATACGAAATCATCGCCGTCGTTCGCAAAGCCACGGAAGACGCGGAAACCGTATTCGCGTTCTGAACGCGCAGCCGAACACGGCTCGTCGCGGCGTTCCCGCGGCCGCGCGTCGCTACCCGACCTGACCGCGGTGCCGCAAGAACGCGTCCGCCAGCACGCAGGCGACCATCGCCTCGGCGATCGGAACGGCGCGGATGCCGACGCAGGGGTCGTGGCGGCCCTTGGTGACGATCTCCGTCTCCTCCATCGCGCGGTCGACGGTCTTGCGCGGCGTCAGGATCGACGAGGTCGGCTTGACCGCGAAGCGCGCGACGATCGGCTGCCCGGTCGCAAGGCCGCCGAGAATCCCGCCGGCGTGGTTGGAGAGGAAGCGCGGCCGACCGTCGTTTCCCGCCCGCATTTCGTCGGCGTTCTCCTCGCCCATGAGTTCGGCCGCGCCGAAGCCGTCGCCGATCTCGACCCCCTTGACCGCGTTGATGCTCATCAGCGCGCTGGCCAGCTCCGCATCGAGCTTGCCGTAGATCGGCGCGCCCCAGCCGGGCGGGACGCCCTCGGCGACCACCTCGAGCACTGCGCCGACCGACGACCCCGCCCGTCGCACCGCGTCGAGATAGTGGACGAAGCGCCCGACCGCCTCCGCGTCCGGGCAGAAGAACGGGTTCTTCCCGATCTGGTCCCAGTCCCAGTTGCGCCGGTCGATCGCGAGCTTGCCCATTTTCACCAGCGCGGCGCGGATCGTCACCCCGGGAATGACTTTTCGGGCGATCGCGCCCGCAGCGACCCGGGCGGCGGTCTCGCGCGCGGACGAGCGCCCGCCGCCGCGGTAGTCGCGAATGCCGTATTTGGCGTCGTAGACGTAGTCGGCGTGGCCGGGCCGGTACTTGTCCCGGATCTCGCCGTAGTCCTTCGAGCGCTGGTCGACGTTGTCGATGAACACGGCGATCGGCGTTCCGGTGGTGACCTGGCGGCCGGTCGCGTCGTCGGTCATGACGCCGGAGAGAATGCGCGCCGTGTCGGGCTCCTGCCGCTGGGTGGTGAAGCGCGAGGTTCCGGGCCGGCGCCGGTCGAGCTCGGCCTGGATGTCGGCGGCCTCGAGGGCCAGGCGCGGCGGGCAGCCGTCGACGACGCAGCCGATCCCCGCCCCGTGGCTCTCGCCGAAGGTCGTGACCCGGAACAGATGGCCGAAGGTGTTGTGCGACATGGGTAGGCTCCATAGCGGCCAGCCTCGCGCCGCGTCAAACGGCGCGCGCGCCCGCGTGTCGAAACCTTTGCGAACTCCTGTAACAGACCGCCGCCCGGCGACGAACAGTCTTCGAGCCGCTGTCGGCTCGCCACGGAGGATTTTCATGCCCAAGACGTTCGCCGCCGCCTGCCTCGCCTGCGCGCTGGCGCTGTCGCCGCTCGCAGCCGTCGCCCAGACCGACACGTCGGGCGGGGCCATGCCGGACAAGTCGATGTCCATGGCGCCGAAGAAGCCGATGGCGAAGCATCATTCCATGCACAAGAAGCCGATGGCCAAGCCGGGCATGGCCAAGAGCGGGGACATGCAGCCGAAGATGTGAGCCCGCGCATCGCCGCGCCCGGCTCGATTGCGGCGGCCCGCGGTCGGGCCGTTGGGCGAAGGGCGGTGCGAGGCGCACGCGGCGGCGGGCGAACGGTCGCCTTCCGCGTCCGCCGGGCGTTCATCTTCAATTCATCCGCGGCGGCGCACCCTCTCTCGATTACTGGGCCGAAGAGCCCGCAACGGAGAGAGGACTCTCGATGCTCATGAAGCTCGTCGCCATGTTCAGGAAATTCGCCGCCAGGGTCGCCGCCGTCGGCCTCAGCGCAGCGCTCGCCTTCTCGCCGCTCGCCGCCTTCGCCCAGACGGACGCGGCGCCGGCTGCGCCCGCGATGTCCGCGCCCGCCGCCTCGGACGCGGGGACGCCGGCCAAGGCGCCGATGAAGGCGAAGAAGCCGGCGAAGAAGCATACCGCGAGCAGCAAGAAGACCCACACCGCCAAGAAGAGCGCCGCGCCGGCCGACGCCGCGCCGGCTGCGCCCGCCGCTGGGGCCGCGCCCGCCAATCCGCAGTGACCCGAAAACCGTAGCCTCCCGAGGTCGCCCTGCGACCTCCTTTCGCGCCCGCCCCGTCCTTCGCGACGGGGCGGTTTTTTTTGTCGGCGCCGTCGGCTTCCGCGCCGGCGGGCCGCGTGCGATCGTGACGCGACGGAGGCGAGCGTCATGGCGATGGTGGAATTCTGGTACGAGTTCGCGAGCACCTATTCCTATCCGGCCGCGCTGCGCGTCGCCGCGCTCGCCGCCGAACGCGGCGTGGCGCTCGCCTGGCGGCCGTTTTTGCTCGGGCCGGTGTTCGCGACCCAGGGATGGCGCGACTCGCCGTTCAACATCTATCCCGCCAAGGGGCGCTACATGTGGCGCGACCTCGAGCGGATCTGCGCGGCGCGCGGCTTGCCCTTCCGCCGGCCGGAGCCCTTCCCGCAGAACAGTCTGCTCGCCGCCCGGGTCGCGCTGGCGCTCGACGGCGACGACCGGGCCGGGTTCTCGCGAAACGTCTATGCGGCGGAATTCGGCGAGGGGCTTTCCATCGCCGACCGGGCGTTGATCGTCCGGCTCGTGGCCGACCTCGGCCTCGACCCCGAGGC
This sequence comes from Roseiarcus fermentans, assembly GCF_003315135.1. GTDB lineage: Bacteria > Pseudomonadota > Alphaproteobacteria > Rhizobiales > Beijerinckiaceae > Roseiarcus > Roseiarcus fermentans. The sequence continues at coordinate 81,899 of NZ_QNRK01000015.1, read as the reverse complement.
GATCCTCGCGCGGGCCGAGAGCGACGCCAACAAGTCGAAGCTCAAGTCCGAATGCGCGCGGGCGATCGCCCTCGGCGTCTTCGGCGCCCCGACCCTCGCGACCGAAGACGGCGAACTGTTCTGGGGCGACGACCGACTGGAGCAGGGGCTCGACTGGGCGGCGGGCGGAGGCGGGTGACGGTCGAATCCCGCGGCTTCCCCCTCATCCGGCGCTTCGCGCCACCTTCCCCCGCAAGGGGAAGGAAAACCTTTCCCACAGGGAGAGGGACAGCGGCCGGAGGCCGCAGGGCGAGGGGCCGCCGACGCGGATCCGGTCTGGGATGGTGCGCGTCTCGCGCACCCACGACCTAACCCCCGAGCCTCGTCAGCCACGCCTCCGCCTGGGCGCGGACGTTGGCGGGCGCCGTGCCGCCGTAGGAGGTCCGGCTCTCCACCGAGCGCTCGACGCCGAGCACCCCGAACGCCTCCGCGGTGATCTGCTTCTCGACCGACTGGAGGTCGGCGAGCGTCAGGCTCTCGAGCGCCGCGCCGCGCTCGCTCGCCAGCGCCACGATCCGGCCGGTGACGTGGTGCGCCTCGCGGAACGGCATTTTCAATGTCCTGACCAGCCAGTCGGCGAGGTCGGTGGCGGTGGCGTAGCCCGACCCGGCCGCGGCCTTCATCCGCTCCGGGTTCGGGGTCAGGTCCTCGACCATGCCGGTCATGGCGGCGAGGCAGAGCGACAGGGTCTCGAGCGCGTCGAAGACGCCCTCCTTGTCCTCCTGCATGTCCTTGGAATAAGCGAGCGGCAGGCCCTTCATCACGGTGAGGAGGCCGATCAGCGCCCCGACCACCCGCCCCGTCTTGCCGCGCACGAGTTCGGCCGCGTCCGGGTTGCGCTTCTGCGGCATGATCGAGGAGCCGGTCGAGAAGGCGTCGCTGAGGCGCACGAAGCCGAACTGCGGCGTCGTCCACAGCACGATCTCCTCGGCGAAGCGCGAGAGATGAGTCGCTGAGATTGCGGCGGCGGCGAGCGCCTCGAGCGCGAAGTCGCGGTCGGCGACCGAGTCGAGCGAGTTCGCCGTCGGCCGGTCGAAGCCGAGCGCCGTCGCCGTCGCCGCGCGGTCGATCGGGAACGAGGTGCCGGCGAGCGCGGCGGCGCCCAGCGGGCATTCGTTGAGGCGGACGCGGGCGTCGCGGAAGCGCCCCGCGTCGCGGCCGAGCATCTCGACATAGGCGAGCAGGTGGTGGCCGAAGGTCACCGGCTGCGCCGATTGCAGGTGGGTGAAGCCCGGCATCACCATGCCGGCGCAATCGCGGGCCCGCAGGGCCAGCGCGCGCTGGAGGCCTTCGACCTGGAGGAGGAGCGCGTCGATCGTGTCGCGCACCCAGAGGCGGAAGTCGACCGCCACCTGGTCGTTGCGCGAGCGGGCGGTGTGCAGGCGGCCGGCCGCCGGCCCGACGATTTCGGCCAGGCGGCTCTCGACGTTCATGTGGATGTCTTCGAGCGCGCGCGAGAAGGTGAAGGTCCCCGCCTCGATTTCGCCCTTGACTTCGTTCAATCCCCTGGCGATGGCCTCCGCGTCCGCCGCCTCGACCACCCCCTGTTGGGCGAGCATGGCGACATGCGCGAGGGAGCCGGCGATGTCCTGGGCGGCGAGCTTGCGGTCGAAGTCGATTGAGGCGTTGATCTCCTCCATGATCTTGGCCGGCCCGACTGCGAATCGCCCGCCCCACATCGCGTTGCTCATGACGAGGAAGCCCTGGATGGTTGGAATATGACGACGCCCGGATTTCAGGCCGGCCGATGGCGCCTCGCGGCGGCGGTCGGCGCCCTCGCGGGAGTCGTCGCGCTGGCGCTCCTATACGCGAGGCCCGCGCCGCCGGACAAGGGCGCGAACGGCTGCGGGCCGGCGTCCCGGGCGGTCGCGGCGCGGCTCGCGCCGCTGGCGAAGGGAGAGGCCGCGCCCGTGCGCGCAGCCTCCGACCCGACGCCGGCGCCCACGCTCGCCTTCGAACGGCCCGACGGGTCGAAGACCAGCCTCGCCGATTTCCGCGGCCGGGCGGTGCTCCTCAACCTGTGGGCGACCTGGTGCGTGCCGTGCCGGACCGAGATGCCGGCGCTCGACGCGCTGCAGGCGACAAAAGGCGGAAAAGACTTCGAAGTCGTCGCGGTCAACGTCGACACGGCGCGGCTCGAGCGGCGCGCCGCCTTCCTCGACGGGGCCGGCGTCAAGACGCTCGGGCGCTACGCCGATCCGAGCGGCGACGCGTTCGAGACCCTGCGCCGGGACGGCAAGGCGCTCGGCCTGCCGGTGACGCTCCTGATCGACCGGGAGGGCTGCGAGGTCGCCGCCGCCGCCGGCGCGGTGGCGTGGGATTCGGCCGACGCGCAGGCGCTGATCGCCGCCCTGAAGGGCGGATAGGCGGACCGGTCGCCGTCGCGCGGCGCCTCCGCCTGACGCGGGCGTGCGCCGCAAAACGGCGTATTGCACAAATCCTCGGCGCCGCATGCGGTGTTCGCAGGCTCATACGGCCGCGGACCCTGTCGCGCGGTCGCTGACCGCGGCCCGCCGCACAGCGGCGCAGGGCCGGTCGTACGACCCGGTCGGCGCCCGTCCCCCGCCCCGCCGAACCGGCGCGCCGACGCTCCCCGCGCCGCCGCCGTCGCCCGAGACCTTCGCGCCCACGGTCGGGCCGGCCGGGGCCCGCCCGAGGGGACCGTTCAGCCGGACGTCTGCAGCGGGGGGAGGGCGCCGCCGGGGACCGCCTCCAGTCTCACTTCGGCGATGCTGACGCTGACGTCCGCGGGGGGCGCCCCGAACGGGGCGCTCGTGACGATCATGCCGGCGCCGGCGCGCACGTAGTCGGCGGCGTTGGCGACCGTGACCCCGCCCGCCGCCGCGATCAGCGGCGGCAGGTTGCGGGCGCGCGCGATCGCCGCGACCTCGCCGACCGCCGCCACGCTGAACCTCTCCAGCTGGATGATGTCGAAACCGGCGTTGATCGCCTCCTGCGCCTCGGCGACGTCGTCGACTTCGATCGCGATCTTCTTCTCGGGGGCGACGAGGCGCAGTCTGTCCATGACCGTGGCGAGCGGCTTGTCGCGCAGGAAGGCGCGGTGCTCGGCGAAGATCAGGATCGTCTCGGACAGGCCGGCGCGATGCAGGATCGCGCCGCCCGCCGTGACCGCGACATGGGAGAGCCGTCGCCCGCCGGGGAACGCCTTGCGAGTGCAGGCGACGCGGACGTTGGGGTTGACCGCTTCGACCGCATCGACCATCGCCCGCGCCGCCGTGGCCATCCCCGACAGGGTCTCCACCATCGTCTGCGCCGCCTTGAACACCAGATGCAGATCGGCCGCGTCGCCGTCGCCGGCGAGCAGCTTGGCGCCGGCCGCGACCGACTCGCCCGATCGCCGGTGCAGCACCACCGGGATCCCGCGGCGCATGAACATCGCCGCCGCGAGCTCGGTTCCGGCGATCGTCATCGGCTTGCGCGCGTAAAACACGACGTGGCCGCGCCGGCCGTGAAGCCCGAGCGCCTCGGTCGTCAGATCGCCGCCTGCCGTATCCTCGACAAGCAGCGGCTCGGCCAGATCGTCGAGGCGCTCGAACGCGTGGGATGATGCGTGGGCGTGCGGCATGACTCTTCACTCTCCTTCAGACGTCGATCGCGATCATGGTCGGACGCCTCGCTCACCGCTGACGCGGGCATGCCGACTTCGAGCGCGCGCGCGTCGAACGCCTCGTCCGGCGCCGAGGCCGTCGCCAATCGTTTCGGGCCCGACCCCGAGTCATCCGCGCGCGGTTGGCGCTCGCGACCCCTCATGCCGGGAAGACCGTTGCGGGCGGAGCGATTCGCCGATTGGGCCCCGTCGATACGCGAGCAAGGTTCGGGCCACGCTCCGCCCGTCGCGCCGTCCGGTCTTCAAACCGAAGGCGGCGCTTTCCGGCCTCCGCCGGCCCTTCCGCCGCGGGGGCGCGCGCGGCCGCCGCCCGGATGTATCGCCGCGTCGGCGCGACGGATTGTCGGAAACCCGACGAAACGGCCATTCATGGGTTGGCGAACCCCTCGATCCCAACCAGTTCGCTGCGACGACGGAAGGGCGCCGCCCCCGGGGAGAGGCGGAGCGCCCTGACAGCCGAGGCGGGCGCCGACCAACGCCGTCCAAAGCGAGCGAAGCGATCGAGGGGCCGCTTTCGCTGCCGCTGCGGATCGCCGCGTCGCGCTCGGGCTCCTCGCGACGAAGTCCGCGCCGGCTATTCCCGCTTGCGCGCCAGCCGGCGGCTGGCGGCTCGCAACTACTGAAACAGCTTCATCGCATTCGCCACCGTCCCGTAGATTCCCCACAGCAGCGGAATCCCGACGAAGCTCCAGGCCAGCGCCAGCTCCAGCGCGGTCGTGCCGCGAACGCTTTCGTTCCCCATCGTCGCCTCCTTCAGCCCACGCCGATCACGTCGTCGGCGCTCTCCGGATTCATGTGGTGCCGGTCGTCGACCGCCTTGATCAGGAGATTGGCGATCAGTCCGACCACCAGAAGCCCCGCCATGATATACATAGTAACATTGTAAGCCTGCGCCTTCGGCACGCCGGAGTCGATCTGATACTGACGAATGTAGTTGACGAGGACGGGTCCGAGCACGCCCGCGACCGACCATGCGGTGATCAAGAGGCCATGGATCGCGCCGACGTAGCGCGTGCCGAACATGTCCCTGAGATAGGCCGGAACCGTCGCGAATCCGCCGCCGTACATGCTGAGAATGACGAGGAAGCACAGGATGAACAGCGGCAGGTTGCCGGCGGCGCCGAACCAGGGCGCGAGCGCGTAGAGGACGATGCCGAGCAGGAAGAAGAGCGTGTACGTGTGTTTGCGGCCGATGGCGTCGGAGATCGAGGCCCAGAAGAAGCGTCCGCCCATGTTGAAGATGCTGAGGAGCCCGACGAAGCCGCCGGCGGCCGCGGCCGTCACGCGCCCGGGAAACATCTCCTGGCTCATCGCCGACGCCTGGCCGAGGACGCCGATGCCCGCCGTCACGTTCATGCACAGGACGACCCAGATCAGCCAGAACTGCGGGGTTTTCAGCGCCTGATAGACGTAGACGTCGCGCATGGTGACCAGCTTCTTTGGCCTGACCGGGGGGACGTAGCCGGCGGGCCGCCAGCCGGCCGGCGGGACGCGGACGATCGCCGCCCCGACCAGCATGAAGCCCGCATAGACGAGGCCGAGGACGACGAAGGTTTCCGCGACGCCGACGTGCGTCGGCGACGAAAAGGCGGTCATCAGCCACACCGAGAGCGGCGAGGCGATCATCGCGCCGCCGCCGAAGCCCATGATCGCCATTCCGGTCGCCATGCCGGGACGATCCGGAAACCACTTCAGCAAGGTCGAGACCGGCGAGATGTAGCCGAGGCCCAGCCCGGCGCCGCCGAGCACGCCGTAGCCCAGATAGACGATCCACAGCTGATGCCAGGCGACCCCCAGGGCGCTCACCAGAAACCCGCCGCTGAAACAGATCGCCGATGCGACCATCGCGCGGCGCGGCCCGCCCTCCTCGACCCAGCGGCCGAACAGCGCCGCCGAGGCCCCGAGAAAAAAGATCGCGATCGAGAAGATCCAGCCGAGGTCGGTCAGCTTCCAGTCGTCGGGAGCCGATTTCGTCACGCCGATCAGCCTCGACATCGGCAGATTGAAGACGCTGAAAGCATAGGCCTGGCCGATGCACAGGTGGATGCACAGCGCCGCCGGCGGGACCATCCAGCGGCTGAAGCCGGGCCTTGCGATCGTGCGGCTCCGGTCCAGTATCGACACGACGCTCATCGAACGCTTCTCCCCCTCGTGCGAAACGACAGGCGGCCGGAAGGCCGGTCCTGCATCGACTGGCCCCTTTTTTGGGCCTCGTCTTCGGCGGCTTTCGGCCTCACCGCAGCCATAATCTCGCATGCTACCGACATCGGCCCGTCTGACAACTGCTGAAATGTCCATGAGGCGATGTCGGCGTCGGCGAACCGCGTCCCCTGTTCGCCGGGGTCGCGGCGGCATACGCCTTCGGACAGGCGACGCTTCGCCACGCGCTTCGCTTCCCCGATCCGGCGGGCCCGACCCCGGGGCCGGGAGGGGCGGGAGCTGCGGCGTTTTCGCGCCCGCGGAAGGCGCGACCTTTTGCCCTGCGCCGTTGCCTTAAATCGATAAGACGTTATTGTCCGCGCCGCCCCGGGCCGCGCCCGCGTTGGTTTGGGCGGCGGTCGGACTTGAGGCATGGCGACGGACATCCGCATAGCGCTGGACGCAATGGGGGGCGACAACGGCCTCGCCGTGGTGATGCCGGCGGCGTCGATCGCGCTCGAGCGCCGGCCGGACATCCGTTTCCTGTTGTACGGCGACCGGAAGGCGATCGCTCCCTATCTCGCCGCCGACCCGCGCCTGGCCGCGCGGGCCGAGGTCTTTCACACCGATGTCGCGGTCAAGATGACGGACAAGCCGAGCCAGGCCTTGCGCGCCGGGCGGCGGGTGTCGTCGATGTGGCAGGCGATCGAGGCGGTGAAGACCGGCAAGGCCGACTGCGCCATCTCCGCCGGCAACACCGGCGCCCTGATGGCGATGGCGAAATTCTGCCTGCACACCATGGCCGCGATCGACCGGCCGGCGATCGCCGCGCTGTGGCCGACGGTGCGCGGCGAATCGATCGTCCTCGACGTCGGGGCGACCATCGGCGGCGACGAACAGCACCTCGTCGATCTCGCGGTGATGGGCGCGGCGATGGCCCGCATCGTGTTCGACATCGACAGTCCCACGGTCGGCCTGCTCAACGTGGGAACCGAGGAGATCAAGGGGGTCGAGGAGGTCAAGGCCGCCGGCCGGCTGCTGCGCGAGGCGCGTCTGCCGAACATGACCTACCGGGGTTTCGTCGAGGGCGACGACCTCGGCCAGGGCGTGGTCGACGTGTTCGTGACCGAGGGCTTCACCGGCAACATCGCGCTCAAGACCGCCGAAGGCACGGCGCGCCAGCTCGGCCAGTACATGCGCGACGCGTTCGGCCACAGCCTGATGTCGCGCATCGGATTCCTGTTCGCGCGCAAGGCCATCGCCGCCCTGCGCGAGCGCATGGCGCCGCGGGCGCACGGCGGCGTGTTCCTGGGCCTTGACGGCGTCGTCATCAAGGCTCATGGCGGCGCCGACGCCGAAAGCTACGCCGGCGCCGTGGAGCTCGGTTACGACATGGTGCGCCAGGAACTCCTGGCGAAGATACGTGAAATGATCGCTCACGCCAGCGACGGCCGTCCGGCGGCCGCTTCGCAGGCGATCGACACCTGACCCGGAATTTCTGAATGTTCTCCAACCTCCGTTCCTGTGTCCGCGGCGTCGGTTCGGCGCTTCCCTCCCGCTGCGTCGCCAACGCCGAACTCGTCGGCAAGGTCGACACTTCGGACGAATGGATCCGCCAGCGCAGCGGCATCACCCAGCGCTACGTCGCCGGCGAGGGCGAGACGACCTCGACGCTGGCGACCCGGGCCGCCGAGGCGGCGCTCGCCAACGCCGGGCTCGCGGCCTCGGACATCGATCTCGTCGTCGTCGGCACCGCGACGCCGGACTACACCTTCCCGGCGGTCGCGACCCAGGTGCAGGCCAGCCTCGGCATCGTCCACGGCGTCGCCTTCGACCTTCAGGCGGTCTGTTCGGGCTTCGTCTTCGCCGTGACGACGGCCGACAAGTTTCTCAGGTCCGGCTCGAACAAGCGCGCGCTGGTGATCGGCGCGGAGACCTTCACCCGAATTCTCGACTGGAATGACCGGACGACCTGCGTGCTGTTCGGCGACGGGGCGGGGGCGATGGTGCTGGAGGCGCGGGAGAGCGACGGCGCCTTCGCCTCGCCCGGGGTGATCGCTGCGCGGCTGCGCTCGGACGGGCGCCATCGCGCCAAGCTCTACGTCGACGGCGGCCCCTCGACCACCGGGAGCGCCGGCCACCTCCGGATGGAGGGCAAGGAGGTGTTCCGCCACGCAGTCGGCATGGTCACCGACGTGATCCAGGGCTGCCTCGACGACGCCGGCTGCGCGGCGAGCGCGATCGACTGGTTCGTGCCGCACCAGGCCAACCGCCGTATCATCGACGCCTCGGCCGACAAGCTCGGCATTCCGCGCGAGAAGGTGGTGGTGACCGTCGACCGGCACGCCAACACCTCCGCCGCCTCGATCCCGCTCGCCCTCGACCTGGCCGTCCAGGACGGCCGGATCAAGGCTGGCGACCTCGTCATGATCGAGGCCATGGGCGGCGGCTTCACCTGGGGCGCAGCGCTCATCCGCTGGTAGGACGTTCGACGGCCGGTCCGCCCGCGGCCTCGACGGGCGCGCCTCGCGATCACGCGGGCGGCAGCGCTCGTTCGACGGTTTGTGCGCGAGCGCCCGGCGCTTGTCCGGTCCCGGGCGTCCGGGACGGCGAAGGGGGCCGTCGCCCGGACTTGCGCCGATCGCAATTCCTCGATCTTCCTGCCCGGGCTGGCTCGGCGGGCTGGGACGTCGCGCACGTCCTGCATTTCACATTTCTGACACATTGATGGTTAGTTTGCCGCCCGTCACGTCGATCGCGCCCTGCGACGACGAACGTCAGAATGATCGCGTCAGGTCGGTCGTCAAACGGCCAGTTTTACCCCGCGATTGAATGCCGATTCGTGATCATCGGATCAAATATAACGTTCCAGTTATAACTGAATACGCAGAAACCGAATCTTAAGATTCGGTTAATTCTGCGTTGACGAAGGAGTATTGGTTTGAAGACAGTCATGACGATTCCCGCCGTGCTGACCGCCCTGACGATTTCCGGCGCCGCCGAGGCGAGCGGACGATACCAGCCGCCCTCGATCGCTTCGGCGGCGCTCGCCTCCGCCTCTGCGAACGACGCCGCGGGCGGGGCCTCCGCGTTGCGGGCCGAGGCTTCCCAGAGCCGTGGGGACGTCGTCGCGGAAGCCGAGCGCTGGCTCGGCTCGCGCAACATGACCGGCAAGGGCGGGCCGTGGTGCGCCCACTTCGCCTCGTACGTCCTGCAGCGCACGGGTCATCGGCCGCTCGCCAACGGGATGGCTTCGTCCGCCCTCGGTTACGGCCGGCGGCTGGTCGAACCCAAGGTGGGAGCGCTCGCGGTCGTCACCACCCGGGACGGGTTCGCCGCCCATGTCGGCTTCGTCTCGGGCCTTCGCTCCGACGGCTCGATCGAGCTCATTTCCGGCAACTGGGGGCGGCGGGTCACCGACTCGGCCGTCTCCCGCCGCTCGGTCGTGGCGTTCGTCGACGTGATGTGAGCGCGACCGCCGGGCGCGGCTGGATCGCGCCCGGCTCTCGCAGGGCTCGTTCGGCGCCGCCGCCCGTTAGGCTCGCCGAGGCGTTCACGAGGATTATGACCGTCGATCGTGTGAAATTCATTGACAACAGACAGCATCCTGATGTTATAGCTGGGGAAGAGCTGAAGTTTCGATTGCCGCCGCTCGGCGAAAGGGTGCTCCCGTGAGCGCTATAGACAGGTTCGTCGCGCAAGGAAGGAACGCCGTGCCGGCGCGGTTTCTGACCGACATGGCGGTCAACCGCGCGCTGACCAGAACCTTCGCGATCGGCGACGAATTCCTCGACGATCGCGGGCTCGACGCGTTCGACGACGACGACGCGATCTACGTCATCGCCTTCGACCGTGTGGGCGGCGCTTACCTCGGCTCCGTCCGCCTGAGACCGACGGTCAAGTCGACCCTGCTGCGCGACGCCGCGCCCTATCTGCTGGAGTTCGGCGAGACCATCGAAAGCCCGCGCATTTGGGAGTTGTCGCGGCTGTGCACGACCACCCGATCCGAACACAGGAGAAGGCATGGCGCCGACGCGGTCGCAGGGGAGTTGGCGGCCGCCGCTTTCGAGGTTGCGGGCCGCGCGGGCGTCAACCAGTTCGTCTGCGTGACCGACGATCCCACATTTCACGCCCTGGAACGGATCGGCTGCGCGCCCAAGTTGAAGCCGAGGCCGGCGAGCGGACCGGGATCCGCGCCCCACGTCGTGTTCCTCGACGTCGGCCAGATCCCGTTGAAGAGGATCCAGAACCGACGCGCCAAAGCCGCGATGGTCGAATTTCGCGGAAATCTGGCCGAACGGCGGTAGCGGCGCGCGTGCCGGCGTCGATGCGTCCGCCGCGGAAGATGCGCGGCGGCCTCGGATCGGTGACGCCGCTGCTCGGCCCTGCACATGCGCTGCCCTTCGACGAGCGCTTCGCGACGCCTTTGCGGAGACGATGCGGCGCTTCTCCTCCCACGCCGAAGGAATCGGCGGTTGGAGGGGCGCCGCGATCGGCGAACCGGGCGCCGGATTCGCAGACGGCCGCGCTCCTGCGCCGCGACAGCCCCGCTCCCGCGCCGTTCGGATCGGGTCCGTGAATATTTCAGCTCGCTTTATTTATTGCACAGCATTGTCTTGGGTATGAATGTATGATGTTTTTGTGCCGTCGGCCAGTCTGATGGCAGGCTCAGCCGAATTTAGAGGAGCATCATGATAGACTGTCGGGCAGAGGTCGTGAACGCGCTGTATTGGGATCCTGCTATTCCCCGTGATCGGGTTACGGCGCAGGTGGATCAGGGCCTGGTGACCCTGAAGGGCGTCGTGGAGCGCCCGTACCAGAAGTCCTATGCCGAGGCGATCGTGCGACGCGTCCCGGGCGTGAGTGTCGTCAAGAATGAAATTGCCGTCAAGGTCGTGCCCGAACTCCGTCAGTCGCTGTCGAAACCGTAGTCGATCGCCGCCGGCGCGAAGGGGCCGGGAACTGGGGAGTTGCAAGATGGCCGATTGGAAAGTGTTTTACCGCGACCAGCTCGACACCGACAGAACGGTGGGCGGCGCGCCGAGCATGGAGGCCGCTCTCGAGCGGGCGAAAGATCTTTATTGCCAGCAGCGCGCCGCAATATATCGGATCGAAGGGCCCAACGGCCGGTCCTTGTCCAAACAGGAAGTCCTGAACTGGGTCCATGACCACCGGCATTAGCCGGCCGTTCGAGGCGTTACGCAATTTCTCCGGAAGTCGGATCGGGCGGCGGCTGCGCTGAAGGCGCGCCGCCGCCGCTTCGATTCCTGGCGATTCCGGTCCCGCCCCAAGGCGCCGCCTCGGGGCCCGTCGTTGCCTGGCGGGGGCGCGAGGTCGACCGCGCGGTCGAATCCGGACAGGCTTGATCATTTGGTGAAGTCGGGTCAGCCGGACCGGGTCGCGCTCTTGACCATTGGGTGAAGCGCGCGGACCGGAGCGCTCGAGCCTCCTTCGCCGCAGCGCCCCGCGTGGCCGCCAACCCGTTGAAAAGACAGAGCTCTGACCCTCGCGTGGCCGGCGCGCCAGGCGCCCTCGCCACGCATGGCGCCGCGCTTGCAGACCTCGTCCTCGCCGGCCGCGGGCTCGTCCCGCAAGGCCCCGAGAAACCGAAGCGAGGGAAACGCCCGTGGCTCTGCTCGAACGCCATGAATGGTACGACATCGCGCGCTCCACCAACTGGACGCCGACTTACGTCTCCGAGGACCAGCTCTTTCCGGAGGTCATGACCGGCGCGCAAGGCGTGCCGGTCGAGAAGTGGGAGGTCTACGACGAGCCCTACAAGGTCTCCTATCCCGAGTACGTGCGGATCCAGCGCGAGAAGGACGCCGGCGCCTATTCGGTCAAGGCGGCGCTCGAACGCAGCCGCATCTACGAGAACGCCGACCCCGGCTGGCGTTCGATCCTGAAGGCGCACTACGGCGCGATCGCGCTCGGCGAATACGCCGCCATGAGCGCGGAAGCGCGCATGTGCCGCTTCGGCCGCGCGCCGGGCATGCGCAACATGGCGACCTTCGGCATGATGGACGAGAACCGCCACGCCCAGATCCAGCTCTACTTCCCGCACGAATACGCGCCGAAGGACCGCCAGTTCGACTGGGCGCACAAGGCTTACCACACCAACGAATGGGCGGCGATCGCGGCGCGCCACGCCTTCGATGATCTGTTCATGGCGAGGAGCGCGACCGAAATCGCGGTGATGCTCACCTTCGCCTTCGAGACCGGTTTCACCAACATGCAGTTCCTCGGCCTCGCCGCCGACGCCGCCGAGGCCGGAGACTTCACCTTCGCGAGCCTGATCTCGTCGATCCAGACCGACGAGTCGCGCCACGCCCAGATCGGCGGCCCGGCGCTCCAGGTCTTGATTTCCAACGGCCGAAAGGCGGAGGCGCAGAAGCTCGTCGACATCGCCATCGCCCGCGCCTGGCGCATCTTCTGCATCCTGACCGGCCCGTCGATGGACTACAACACGCCGCTCGAGCACCGAAAGCAGAGCTTCAAGGAGTTCATGCAGGAGTGGATCGTCGGCCAGTTCGAACGCTCGCTGATCGACCTCGGCCTCGATTTGCCCTGGTACTGGGACAAGATGATCGCCGAGTTCGACTATCAGCATCACGCCTATCAGATGGGTCTGTGGTTCTGGCGTCCGACCCTGTGGTGGAACCCGGCCGCCGGCGTCACGCCCGAGTGCCGCGCATGGCTCGAAGAGAAGTATCCCGGCTGGAACGCGAGCTTCGGCCAGGCCTGGGACGTCATCACCGACAACCTGCTCAACGGCCGTCCCGAGCTCACCGCGCCGGAAACGCTGCCGATCGTCTGCAACATGAGCCAGATCCCGATCTGCGCCATCCCTGGCGACGGCTGGAACGTCAAGGACTATCCGCTCGAATACGAGGGCCGGCTCTATCACTTCAATTCGGAGATCGACCGCTGGATCTTCGAGCAGGATCCGCAGCGCTACCGCGACCACATGACTTTGGTCGACCGCTTCCTGGCCGGAAAGATCCAGCCGCCGGACCTCATGGGGGCGCTCGCCTACATGAGCCTCCAGCCTGGCGAGATGGGCGACGACGCCCACGGCTACGCCTGGGTGGAGGCCTTCCGGAAAGCGCCGCCGCTCGCCGCCGAGTGACGCCCCCTTCTCCGCGAAGCGGGGAAGGTGTCGCCGAAGGCGACGGATGGAGTGTGGCGTGCGGACGCTCGGGTCGAGGGCTGGCGCGACACTTTGTGCAAGCCTGCCGACGCCGGAGAAGCGGCCCAAACCCCATCCGGCCCTTCGGGCCACCTTCCCCAGCCAAGCTGGGGAAGGTTCGCCGACGCCGCTCTGTTCTTAACCCGATTTCCCAAGAGGAGCCCGACATGGCCCTGTTTCCCATCATTTCCAACTTCGAGCGCGACTTCGTGCTGCTGCTGCTGCCCGTCGACGATCAGAACACCATGGACGAGGTCGCCGCCGCCGCGGCGCATCATTCGGTCGGCCGCCGGGTCGCGCCGCAACCGAACAAGGTGATCCGCGTGCGCCGCCAGGGCGCGGGCGAATTCTTTCCCCGCGATCAGCGCCTCTCCGAGACCGGCGTCAGGCCGATGGAGGCGCTTGAGTTCATTTTCGCGGACGCCTGACCATGACCTTCAAGCAAGCCTGCACCCTCGACGACCTCTGGGAAGGCGACATGGCCGAGGTCGAGGTCGACGGCCACACGGTGCTGCTCGTCTGGCCCGAGGGCGGCGAAATCCGCGCCTTTCAGGGCGTGTGTCCGCATCAGGACATTCCGCTTTCGGAAGGAAAGTTCGACGGACGCGTCATCATGTGCCGGGCCCATCAATGGACGTTCGACGCCGGGACCGGCGCCGGCGTCAATCCCGGCGACTGTCGGCTCGCCGCCTATCCGGTGAAGATCGAGGGCGAAGCGATCCTCATCTCGACCGAGGGCGTCGCCCCGACCTTCGCCCACACCTGACCATCGAGAGGAAACGCACGTGAGCGCCACCGACACGCGTAACGCTTTCAAGAACAATCGCGTCGGCCCGATCCTGCGGGCCGGGCCGATCACCGCCGGCGTCATCGAGGCGGCGGAGGAGGACAATCCCGGCAAGCAGATCCGGGTTGACGACAAGATCGCCTATGTCCGGATCGACACCGAAGGCGAGCTGATCCTGCGCCGCGAGACGCTCGAACGCGCGCTCGGCCGGCCGTTCCGCATGTCGGAGCTGGAAGTCAACCTGGGCTCGTTCGCCGGACGAATCGAGACGACCGATGACTTCGTCCGTTTCTACTACGAAAAAACGCTTTGAAACATTCCGGGAGGAACCCATGAACCAGCCTGCCGTTCTCCAGCCGCTGAAGACCTGGAGCCACCTCGCCGCGCGGCGCCGCAAGCCGAGCGAATACGAGATCGTCTCGACCAACCTGCATTACACCACCGACAATCCGGACGCGCCGTTCGAGCTCGATCCCAACTTCCCGCTCGCGATCTGGTTCAAGACCCATCGCAACGCCTCGCCGCTGAAGCACCCGGACTGGAACGCCTTCCGCGATCCGGACGAGATCGTCTATCGCACCTACAACATGCTGCAGGACGGCCAGGAGAATTACGTCTACGGCCTGTTCGACCAGTTTTCCGCGCGCGGCCATGACGCGATGCTCGATCATGGATGGGCGCGTCGATTGGCGCGGCTCTACACGCCCTCGCGCTATCTCTTCCACTCGCTGCAGATGGGTTCGGCCTATCTCTGCCAGATCGCGCCGGCCTCGACCATCTCCAACTGCGCGACCTACCAGACCGCCGATACGCTGCGCTGGCTCACCCACACCGCCTATCGCACCAAGGAGCTGTCGAAGAGCTTCGACGACGTCGGCTTCGGCGCCGGCGAGCGCGACACCTGGGAGAACGATCCGGCCTGGCAGGGTTTTCGCGAGCTCGCCGAAAAGGGTCTGTGCGCCTACGACTGGGCGGAAGGGTTCGTGGCGATGAACCTCGTCGCGCGTCCGGCGGTCGAGGAGGCCGTGCTGCGCGGCCTCGGCGCCTCCGCCCGCCACAACGGCGACACGCTGCTCGGCCTGCTGACGGACGCCCAGCTCGTCGACGCCGACCGACACCGCCGCTGGAGCGGCGCGCTGGTCAAGATGGCGCTCGGCGTCGCGGCCAACAAGGCCGTGCTGGACGGCTGGGTCGCGAAGTGGGCCCCACTCGGCGACGCCGCCATCGACGGCTATTGCGCGCATCTTCCCGACGCGCCCGGCGCGGCCGAGACGGCGAAGGAGGCCGCGGCTGCGTTCCGCAACGGAATGGGGCTGTAACGGAGGCGGCGTCCCGCAGCCCGGGCGCGCTGGTGACGCGCGCCCTCCCATTCCTCGCAAGATCCGCTCGCGTCGCTCGAACCCCGTTGCTCCCATGACCCACCGCGTCCAGTTCGAATCCGGCGAGTCCTTCGCGTTCTGCGATGACGAGGACACGCTGCTGCGCGCCGCCTTGCGCGCAGGCCTCGGCTTTCCCAACGATTGCGGGGTGGGAGGCTGCGGCAATTGCCGATTCGAGCTCGTGTCGGGCGACATGGAGACGCTGTGGCCCGAGGCGCCCGGGCTCTCCGAGCGCGAGCGCAGGCGGGGCCGGCGGCTCGCCTGCCAGTCGAGGCCGGCGAGCGCCTGCGTGGTGAAGGTTCGGCTATCCGACGAATATCGGCCGGCCGTTCCCGGCTTGCGGCTCGCGGCGCGGCTGACCGATCGGCGCGAGATCGCGCCGGGCATGGGCGAGTTCACGTTCCACACCGAGGCGCCGGCGCGTTTCCTCGCCGGGCAGTTCGCCATTCTCCATCCGCCGGGCGTCGACGGCGCGCGCGCCTATTCGATGTCGAACCTGCCGAACGAGGCGGGCGAATGGCGGTTCGTGATTCGCCGCGCGCCCGGCGGCCGAGGCAGCAACGCGATGTTCGACCGTCTCGCGATCGGCGACGCCGTGACCATCGACGCGCCCTATGGACGCGCCCACTGGCGCGGCGACCCTGTGCGCGACGTGGTCTGCGTCGCGGGCGGCTCCGGGATCGGCCCGATCGCGGCGATCGTGCAGGCGGCGCTGCGCGATGGCGGCGAGCGCCGGATTCACGTGTTCGAAGGCGCCCGGACCGAGGCCGACCTCTGCTTCCGCAAGCTCGTTCCGGGAGAGTCTCCGGCGCTCGTCTACGCGCCGGCCCTGTCGGCCGAGGCGGAGGGAAGCGCCTGGGCGGGGGCGCGCGGTTTCATCCACGCCCATGTCGAGGCGCACGCCTTTCCGGTCGAGCGTTGCGAATTCTACTTCGCCGGACCGCCGCCGATGATCGAGGCGATGAACGACCTCCTGGTGATGCGCTGGCGCGCCCCGCTGGCGCAGGTTCACACCGACAAGTTTTTCTGACCGGACCGGCAAGAGCCGGCGTCGCATTCCTGATGCAACGCAGTCGTGCGGCGTTGACAGCGCTCAGCCCGAGCGTCATCAGTATCTTCCGACCTGCGACGGACGTGGACCGTATCCGCGAACGACGAATTTTTCATGTTTTTAGTACATGCTTTTCGAGCGCGCCCCTTTCTTGGGCGGGGACAGCCACCATGCCTTCGAATCCCGAGTTCGTATTGAGCGCCTTGCCCGCGGGGGGAGCGTCGCAACGCAGCCGCGTCGACTGGCGGCGACCGCGCAAGACCCTGACGACGTCGCTCGTCGACATCGACGTCGCGATGACCAATATCGTGTTCCAGCACGGGGGGAGCCTGAGCGCGCTCGACTCGCGCAGGCCGTCGTCGGTCATCGACTACGCCATCGAGGGAGTCGTGCGGGGGGCGGAGCCGGAGGAACTCGGCGACGGCCGCTCCGATCCGGTTCGACTCTACGTTTCCGGATACAGCGCGAACGACCGTCTGGACCGCGACGAGGACATCGATCAGCGTTCCGTCTGCTACATCGCCCACGACCGAAGCCCGGATCGCGCGTGGCGCACGAACATCTATATCGAAAGCGCCATTTTCCGCCGCCTGGTCGAACTGTACGCGTCCAAGCGCATCGACTTCGCCAAAATCTCGGTGCTTCTGAAGGTCCTGCGCGACCCTTCGGGCAAAGTCGACGTTCCGGTCTCGAAGCATCCCATGCTGCGGGCGGCGGGCGACCGCCGCGTCGAGCACAGCCGCGCTCACCTCATGTCGGTCCAGACCGCGCTCGCGGCGAACCCTCCGGTTCGTTGGGCGCAACCGCCGCGTCCCGGATGGTGAGGCGTTCACACGCTCAGCAAGCCGCGATAATCGTAGAGTAAATCGTCATTGGAGAAAAATATCGATAATTATATTGACTGACGACAGTCCTCCCGCTAGTTTGTGGGCGAACTCCGGCGCCGGCAGAAGCGTCGAAGCGGGAGGCCTGATGAACGTCCACGTCCATCGAGCGCGAGCGACGGCCAGGACAGCGAGGCTTTGTCCCGCCTCCGCGGCGGACCGGCCGGGCGGGATCGCCGTTCCGGCCATCCACGACCTCGCCAACCGGCTGCGGTTCGCCCCGAGCCAGGGCCGGATCTGGCTCGACGACCAGCGCATGATGCTGATGCACGTGTCGTCGCTCGGCGCGCTGCGGCAGGAGTTGATCGAGAGCCTGGGCAAGGAGACGGCGCGCGGCCTGATCACCCGCATCGGCTACCAGGCCGGCGCGCGCGACGCCGAGATGGCGAAGAAGTTGCGCTCGGGCGCGAGCGCCATGGATCACTTCCTGGCCGGCCCGCAACTCGTCTCGCTCGAGGGCATCGTCCACTGCGAGCCGATCGCCATCGACATCGACGTCGCCAGCGGCCGCTATTTCGGCGATTTCTATCTCATCGACTGCGCCGAGGCGGAGGCGCATCTGGCGAGCTACGGCGTCGGCGACGAACCGACCTGCTGGATGCTGGTCG
Source organism: Roseiarcus fermentans (assembly GCF_003315135.1). Taxonomy (GTDB): domain Bacteria; phylum Pseudomonadota; class Alphaproteobacteria; order Rhizobiales; family Beijerinckiaceae; genus Roseiarcus; species Roseiarcus fermentans. The sequence goes on along the minus strand of NZ_QNRK01000015.1, from coordinate 64,195 downwards.
GCTACGCCTGCGGCTACACCTCGACCTTCATGGGGCGGCCGATCCTGTGGCGCGAGATCGAGTGCCGCGGCATGGGCCATGACCGCTGCCGGGTGGTCGGACGTCCGGTCGAGGAGTGGAGCGACGACGCGCGCGACGACCTGCGATTCCTTCAGATCGGCGATTTCGTCAAATGGACGGCCGCTCCGGCCTCGACTCCGAACGCCACGCAGCGGCTCGCCTCCCGTCCCGCCGGGGGCGGGGAGAACTCCTTCGGCATGGTCGGGATCTCGAGCGGCTTCAACACGGTCTGCCACATGGTGAAGAAGGTCGCCCCGACCCAGGCGACCGTGCTGTTCCTCGGCGAAAGCGGGGTGGGCAAGGAGATCTTCTCCCACAACCTGCACAGGCTGTCGAAGCGCGCCAACAGCCCCTTCATCGCCGTCAACTGCGCCGCCATCCCCGAGCAACTCGCCGAGTCGGAGCTGTTCGGCGTGGAGAAGGGCGGATTCACCGGCGCCACCGTCTCGCGCCCCGGCCGCTTCGAACGGGCGCACGGCGGCACCCTGTTCCTCGACGAGATCGGCACCCTGAGCTTCACCGCGCAAGGCAAGCTCCTGCGCGCGTTGCAGGAAGGCGAGATCGAGCGCGTCGGCGACACGCGGGTGCGCAAGGTCGACGTGCGCGTCGTCGCCGCCACCAACGTCAATCTGCGCGACGCGGTCCGCGAGGGCGCATTCCGCGAGGACCTCTATTTCCGCCTCAACGTGTTCCCGATCCGCGTGCCGCCCCTGCGCGACCGGCGCGACGACATTCCGCTGATGATGAACTGGTTCATGCAGCGGGCGTGCAAGAAGCACGGCAAGACGGTGACGGGCTTCCGCGAGCGCGCAGTCGACGCGCTGATCAACTACCGCTGGCCCGGCAACGTGCGCGAGATGGAGAACATGATCGAGCGCGCGGTCATCCTCGCCGACGACGGCGGCGCGCTCGACCTCTGCCACCTGTTCACGGCGGGGGAGGAGGTCAGCGTCGCGACCTTCGTGGTGCAGAAGAACGGCGCGCTGCGCGCCGACGACCGGCTCGGCGAAGAGGAGCCGGCGTCGCCGACCGCGCTTCCCGCGCTCGCCGACACCGAGGCGCGCATGCTGCGGCTCGCGCTCGCCGAAGCCGACGGCAACCTGTCGCTGGCCGCGCGGCTCCTCAGCATCAGCCGCCCGACGCTCGCCTACCGTCTGCGCAAGCACAAGATCGCGGCGGCCTGAGCGGGGCGCCGCGCCGCCGCCGCGCGTGAGGTCGGCGGCGAAGGTGGCGATTGCGGGCTCTCGCCCGGATCAGGCGAGCGCGCGCCTGCGTGCGGCCCGGCGCCACCCGGCGAGGCCGAGCCCGACGAAGCCGAAGCCCATCATCGCCCAGGTCGAGGGTTCGGGGACGGGCGCGAACGAGACGCCGCGGATCGAGACCCCGGCCGGCGCGGAATAGAGCGTCGTGAACGATTCGCCGCTCACCTGCGTGTATGTCGTGTCCGACAGCGTGTCGGTGATCTCGTAGAGATACGAGGGAGACAGTTCGTTCAACCCGTAGGAGGTCGCGAACAGCTCGACCGCGCCGTTCGCGAGCACCTTGCCGGTCAGGCCGAACAGGCCGGTGACGCCCGGCGCCGTCGGCGTGTTGCTGTTGGCGTTCGCGCTGTTGACCAGATTCAGCCCTTGGTAGAGGTCGTAGTCGAGCGTCCACACTCCGCCGACGAGCGACCATTTCTGCAATCCGCCGTCGCCGAGCGCGGCCGCGTTGGCCGAGCCGTTCTTCGGCGATCCGCTGTCGGCGACATACATCGTGGTCGCGTTGGCGAAGAAGAACTGCTCGGGGCTCAGATAAACGAAAGTGTTGCCGGTGTGACCGACCGCCTGGCCGTTGCGGGCGTGGTTGACGACGTTGTCGGTGGCGTTGGTCACGTCGATCGACCCGGCGTTGGCGCCCGAGGAGTTGACGCCGGCGATGAGCCGGTTGGCCACGAGCCCTGTCGCGGAGGTCGGAAGCCCGCCCGTCGAATTGGCCAATGATCGGATGTCGGAGGAATCGTTCGGCGAGCCCTTGGCCGCGAAATCGCGGGACACGTCCAATTCGTTGCCGCTTCCGGTGTTCACGATCTCGACGATCCGGGTCTCGGTGGCGAGAAGCGGGTTCGCTGTGCCGTTGGGGGTCCCTTTGGGGGTCGTGGTGTTGGCGTTGATCGGAGTGGCCGTCGTCGCGCCCCTGTCCGCATAGAACACGCCGCCGGTGCCGTCGCCCGTCACGCCCTGGCCGGACACGTAGAAGGACGACCCGTCCACGGTCGCGACGCTGCGCGGGTTGTTGGTGTTGAAGACGCCGGTCAACGCGGTCGTCGTGTCGACGCCGCCGTTGGCGCCGATCAAAGCGACCACGCGCGGCACGGTCGTGTAAACCGTCCCGGTCTGGTTGGCGGCCGTCAGACTGGTCGTCTGGCCGAGCGCGGACGTGCCGTAGGTGGACGAGGGCGCGCTGTTGAACGTGGCGGCGTTCACGCCGTAGCCCATGAGCGTCAGAGACTTGCCGTCGGCGGACAGCTGCAGAACGCCTTCCGACGCCGAGCCGTATTCGCCGGAGATCGCGGAATTGGCGCCACTCTGCGTCTGCGGCAGCGTCAGGGCTCCGACCGAGGCCGCCGTCGCGCCGCCGTCGCCGAGGCTGAACTCCTGCAGTGTGATCGCCGACGCCGAGTCCAGCGTGGTCCCCGTCACGGTGTCGATGACGAGGTCGCCGCCGGTGAAACTGGCGATGGTGTCCGCCGCAGCGCCGCCGCCGAAGCTTGCAACGAGCGCAGCGGAAACAATCAGCGCGCGCACGGACATCGACTTCCCGTCCATTTCGGCTCCCGGCTGCGAATGTTCCCCCGGATGGCCCCGCGCCTCGGAGGATCCGCTCTCGGACGGGCCCAGTAGGGAACGTTTGCGACAGGCATGTGAACACGAATGCGAACATCGAGCCGGCGCTCGTGCTCCCCGAGCGCCGGAAACCGCCTCTCGGCTCGATCTCCGGCCCGGTGGGCGCCGCGTCCACATGGCGCGTTCCACATGGCGCGAGGGCGCCCCGAGTCCGGCGAGTTTCGCTTCACGCGTCCGTCGTATTCGAGCGTTAAGAGCCGCCACGAACGCAGGCTTGGAGTCTCGCCATGACCGCTGAATACGTCGATCCGCTGCCCATCGTGTGGGATCCGGAGGCCGCCATCGGCGAGATGCTCAAGGGCAAGAAGGGGCTCGTCGTCGGCATCGCCAACGACCAGTCGATCGCCTACGGCTGCGCCCACAAGCTGCGCGCCTTCGGCGCCGAACTCGCCGTGACGTGGCTCAATGAGAAGGCCGAGCAGCACGTCCGCCCGCACGCCGAGGCGCTGGGGGCCACGATCATGGGGCCGATGGACGTGATGAAGCCGGGCGAGCTCGAGAACCTGTTCGAGCGCATCGCCCGGGAATGGGGCCGCCTCGACTTCCTCATTCACGCCATCGCCTTCGCGCCGAGGGAGGACCTGCATGGGCGGGTCGTCGACTGCTCCTGGGAGGGCTTCGCGCAGGCGATGCACGTCTCCTGCTGGTCGTTCATCCGCATGTGCAAGCTCGCCGAGCCGCTGATGACCGACGGCGGCGTCGCGATCACGATGAGCTACTATGGCGCCGACAAGGTCGTGAACCGTTACAACCTGATGGGACCCGTGAAGGCGGCCCTCGAAGCTTCGGTCCGCTACGTCGCCGCCGAACTCGGTCCGCAGGGCATACGGGTTTTTGCGGTGTCGCCGGGCCCCTTGAAAACGCGCGCCTCGAGCGGCATCTCTCATTTCGACGAACTTGTCCAGATGGCGCAGGAGCGGGCGCCGGCGCAACGTTTGGTGGATATCGCCGAGGTCGGCCGCGTGGTAGCTTTCCTCGTCGGCGGCGCCTCATCGGGCATGACCGGCGACACAATTTACGTCGACGGCGGCCTGCACAACATGGCCTGACCGCGTCCCAGGGAGAGGGAAAAGTAAGATCATGAATGATATCGTCATCGTTTCCGCCGCTCGCACGCCGGTCGGCAATTTCAGTGGGGCGTTGAGCGCCCTGTCGGCGCACGAACTGGCCATCGTTGCGCTGAAGGAAGCGTTCGAGCGCGCCGGCGTGGCGCCCGCCGAGGTCGACGAACTGATCCTCGGGCAGATCCTCGCCACCGGCGAGGGCCAGAACCCGACCCGTCAGGCGGCGCGCGGCGCCGGCATCCCGGACGAGAAGACCGCGTTCGGCATCAACCAGCTCTGCGGCTCGGGCCTGCGCTCGGTCGCGCTCGCCGCCCAGCAGATCAGGACCGGCGAAAGCAAGATCGTGGCGGCCGGCGGCATGGAGAGCATGACCAACGCCCAGCACGCCGCCTATCTGCGCAACGGCGTCAAGATGGGCCAGCTCGACTTCCTCGACACCATGCTGCGCGACGGCCTGTTCGACGCCTTCCACGGCTATCACATGGGCGTCACCGCCGAGAACGTCGCGCAGAAGTTCCAGATCACCCGCGACCAGCAGGACGAGTTCGCCCTCGGCTCGCAGCAGAAGGCGAGCGCGGCGCAGAAGGCCGGCAAGTTCAAGGACGAAATCGTTCCGGTGACGATCAAGACCAGGAAGGGCGACACCGTCGTCTCCGACGACGAATTCATCCGCCACGACGCCACGCTGGAAGGCCTGAAGAAGCTTCGCCCCGCCTTCAACAAGGAAGGCACGGTGACCGCCGGCAACGCTTCGGGCATCAACGACGGCGCCGCCGCGCTGATCGTCATGAGCGCCGACGAAGCCAGCAAGCGCGGCCTGAAGCCGCTCGCGCGCATCGTATCCTTCGCCACCGCCGGCGTCGATCCGGCGATCATGGGCACCGGCCCGATCCCGGCGGTGCGCAAGGCGCTCGATCGCGCGGGCTGGAAGGTCGGCGACCTCGACCTGATCGAGGCCAACGAGGCCTTCGCCGCCCAGGCGCTCGCGGTCAACAAGGAGCTCGGCTGGGACACCTCGAAGGTCAACGTCAACGGCGGCGCCATCGCCCTCGGTCATCCCATCGGCGCTTCAGGCGCCCGCATTCTCACCACGCTCCTCTACGAACTGGAGAAGCGCGGCGCCAAGAAGGGCCTCGCCACGCTGTGCGTCGGCGGCGGGATGGGCGTCGCGATGTGCGTCGAACGCTGATCACCAGGTCCAACGTCAACGTGGGAGCTTACTATGGCTGACAACGACAACCCGGCCTCCAAACTCGGCGAGACCATGGCGAGCCAGCTCGCCAACGCCGCCAATATCTACGGCGGGGCCTTCTCGGGCTCGTTCAAGGCGCTGCAGGACTACCAGACCAAGCTTCTCCATCTCGTCCAGGAGAACGCGACGGCCAACATGCAGTTCGCGCAGAAGCTGATGCATCCGCGCTCGCCGTCCGAGTTCGTTGAGTTCCTGAGCACGCACCTGAAGGAGCGCGCCGCCGCCATCGCCGACCAGGCGAAGGAACTCGCCGCGGTCGGTCAGGAAGCGGCGAAGAAGGCCGCCGAGTCGTTCACGCCCCCGAAGAGCTGAGCGCAGCCTCCGAGGCAAAGAAAGATGCGGCCGGTCGCGAAAGCGGCCGGCCGGGTCCCTTACGGGAGGGTCCCGTTCGCGTCGCGCCCGAGCGCGGGCGCCGTGAAGGCCGGCCTCACGCCGCCGCGCGCTCCCGGATCTCGTAGATCTGAAAAGCCTCGCTCACTCCGCGCAGGTTGAGCAGGCGGGACGTGGTGCGGTAGCCCTGTTCGCCGAGCAGCCGCTCCACCTCGGCGCTGTCCATGACCGGCTTCGTCGCCAGCACCGCGGTCGGGTCGGCCAGGTCCTGGACGCGCGCGGCGATGTTCACCGTCTGGCCGAAATAGTCCTGGCGGTCGTCGAGCATCACCGCCAGACACGGGCCTTCGTGCAGGCCGATGTTGAGCGCGAGGTCCTCGCCGCCGCGCCCGGCGTTGATCCTGCGCATCGCGTCGCGCATCCGCATCGCCGCGCGCAGCGCCCGGTCGGCGGTCGGGAAGGTCGCCATCACCGCGTCGCCGATCGTCTTGACCACGGCCCCGCCTTCGGTCGCGACCGCCGCGATCAGTTCGCCGAAGTGGCTACGCACCAGATCGAAGGCGGCGAGGTCGCCCACCCGGTCGTAGAGGGCGGTCGAGCCCCTGAGGTCGGTGAACAGAATGGTCAGACTCGTGATCTTGAACCGCTGCTCGGGATCGAACGTCCCGTCGCGATAGAGATCGCGGAAGGTCTGGTTGCTGAGCAGGCGGGTCGCGGTCAGGAACGGCAGGCGCGCCTCCGACAGCGCGTTCAGCTCGTCGCCGTGGACCCAGAGGCCGGGAAGGGTGCGGCGGCCCGCCTTGTTCTCGAAGGCGATCCGAACCGGGCCGGGCGCGAGCGCGACCGTGCCGCTGTGCGCGTGCGATTCGGCGAAAATTAGCGACAGCGTGCGGCGCTCCTGGGTTTCATCCCCCGACGCGTCCAGGAACATGGTGGCGTGGGTCACCGGATCGAAGGCGATGAAGACTCCCTTCGGCAGGGTGAGCGACATCGACGCCCGTTCTCCGGGCCCGAGCTCCATCTGGTCGAGCGTCACCCGGCCGACGGCGCTCTCGATGTCCTCGGGGAGGTCGGCCCCGGAGCCCCAGAAGACCTGGCGCATGTATTCGGCCAGCGAGAGCGAGTCGGGCTCGTGAGCCGCGACCCGCCGGATGCGCGGATTGACCGTGAAGGTGACCTCGACCAGCTGGTCGAGCGTCGGCTCGTTCGCCGAGACGCAGAACGAGCAGAAGTACTCGTGACGGTTGATGCTCTTCAGCGCGCCGGCGGTCTCCAGCACGCCGCCGCAGCCGGGACAAAGCACGTTCCAGGCCATGTCGAACAGCCCGATCCGGGCGGCGCGGACGAACGCCCCGATCACGGCCTCCTCGTCGAGGCCGGCGGCGGCGGCGAAAACGAGCGGATTGACGCGGTTCAGCGCCCGGTCGGGCGCCGAAGCGACGGCTGATTTCAAGGCTTCGGCGGCGGAGGGTTCCGCCGTCTGTTGGAGCAGGTCCCAGAGCGCGGATGCGTCGGCCATGAGCGGTCTCCCTCGAGCGGATCGACTTGATGTAGGGCGCGGGCCCGGCGCGCGCCAGTGCGGACGACTCCCGAGCCCGGCGCGCAATGCGGGGTCGCCGCACTTCGGAGCCGCGAGGCTCGGACGCGAGCGTCTGGACGTCCACCCGAATCGTGCGCGGGTTTGATCGACCGCAAACCCCCGGCGCAGGCAACGGCGTAAGGTTTCCATTCGTTCGAGGGCGCCTCGGCTTCCGTCGAGCGCCGCTCCAGCCGGAGGGTCGTCATGCAAACTCCCGTCGAGATCGCCTATCGGCATTTCGAGCCGTCCGAGCGCGTGCGCGCGGAGATCGATGCGCAGACGCAGCGTCTGGAGAAATTCGGCCCGGACGTCGTCGGATGCCATGTGGTCGTCTCCGGTCCCGAGCACGGACGCCGCGACGGCGACGGGGTCGCGGTGCAGCTGCGCATCGCCCTCCCGAACCGCAAGGACGTGATCGTCGACCGGCGGCGCGGCCCGGCCGGGCCGGAGCATGCCCTTGTCGCGATCCGGCAGGCCTTCGACGCGGCCAGACGCCAGATCGAGGACGCGGAGCAGACGTTGCGCGGGGACGTCAAGGTCCACGCGCCGGCGCGATGGCCGCGGGGTTCCGTCCAAACGTGAACAATTCCAGCGCGCCAACGCGCCAACGCGCCAACGCGGCGCTTCGCAAGCGAGCAGCCAAATCATTTCAAACCCTTGGCGACAGCGGCGCGGGGGCGCTGGAGACGAAACGCCGAACCGCCCGACGGTCCGCGCGGGCCGGCGTCGCGTGGGCCGGCCGCCGGCGTGAGGAGACGACAATGCGCAAACCGATCCTTCCCCATGACGCGTTCATCCTCGTCGGCGACGGTCGCAAGGCGCTGTTCCTGCGCAACGACGGCGACGAGCAATACGCCCGCTTCGTCACCGAGCGGGCCTTCGTCGACGACAATCCGCCGACGCGCGATCAGGGCTCGGACAGGCCCGGGCGCGCCTTCGCTTGCGCCGGCTTCCCGCGCCGCAGCGCGGTCGAGACGACGGACTGGCGCGCCCTCGAGGAGCATCGCTTCGCCGAGCGGGTGGCGAGGGCGCTGGAGCGCGTGGCGCGGGAGCGCAAGGCGCCCGCGCTGGCGATCGCAGCGCCCCCGCGCACGCTCGCGGATCTGCGCGCGGCGCTGGCGCCCGACGTGAGGGCGAAGGTCGTGCTCGAGATCAACAAGGACCTGACCCGGGTTCCGGTCTGGGCGATCGAGAAACACGTCGCGGAGGCGCTGGCCGGCGCCCGGTAGGCGGCGCCCCGGGCGCAGGCGCCGGGGCGTCGGTTGCCGGCGCGGTCGTTGACCGCGCAGCCGCTCTCCCTGTATGCCCGTGCGGATCGCCGTCTCGCGCCGCTTTATGGAGCGCGGCCGCAAGAGCGCTCCGGACATCCGCCCCGGGCGGCGTCAACGCGTTGCGGGGCCGCGTTGATCTGGGTCAACCGGCCGACGCACTGGCGGCGTAACCTCGTGGCGCGGATGTGGCGGCCGCCCCTGCGCCGGTGAGGTGGAACGTGACGCGCGACAGGCATGCGCAGGATGAAGACCCGGCGGGTTCGGAGCGCGAGCTCAAATTCCTCGCCGACGCCGAAACGCTGAGGCGGGTCCTGGCGGCCCCGACGTTCGGCGGCGGCGAGCCGTCGCCCGCGTGGCGCAAGCTGAGGACGGTGTATTTCGACACCGACGCGGGCGACCTGTCGCGGGCCCGGGTGGCGTTGCGCGTGCGGCATTCGGACGACGGCCGGGTCATGGGCCTCAAGCGCGCGTCGGCCGACGGCGGCGCCTTCGAGCGCGAAGAGACCGAGGTCGCCGTCGCCTCGGCCGAGCCCGATCTGTCCCTGTTCCCCAAGGCGCTGGCGCGCGACATCGCGCGTCTGACGGGCGGCGCGCCGCTCGCGCCCCGCTTCGGCTCCGACATTGCGCGCGCGACCCGGACGGTGGCGAAAGACGGGGCCGAGGTCGAGATCGCCTTCGACGACGGTTTCCTGTTCGCAGGCGAGCGTCGCGCGCCGACCCAGGAGATCGAGCTCGAGCTCAAGTCCGGGCCGCCCTCCGTCCTGTTCGATCTCGGGCTCGATCTCGTCGAGGCCTTCCCGGTGCGCCTCGGCGTTCAGAGCAAGGCCGAGCGCGCGCACGCGCTTCTGGATCCGCGGCCCCCTCAGCCGGTCCACGCGAACGAACCCGCGCTGCGCGCAGGGATGAGCCTGGACCGGGCGGTCGCCGTCGTCCTGCACAACTGCCTCGGCCATATCCTCGGCAATCTGCCGGCGCTCGAAGGCGGCGACAGGGTCGAGGCGGTGCATCAGATGCGGGTCGGCGTGCGCCGCCTCCGATCCGCGATGGACCTGTTCGGCGAGGCTTTTCCCAGCGCCGGCCTCGACGCCTTGCGCGCCGAGGCGAGGCGGATCGGGACCGCGCTCGGCGGGGCGCGCGACTGGGACGTGTTCGTCGGGCGCCTGCGCACGGGCGCGCTCGCGCGATTCTCGTCCGAACCGGGCTTCGACTCCTTGATCGCCGCCGCCGAGGCGAAGGCCGCCGCCGGTCATTCGGCCGTCGTTCGCCTCGTCGACGACAAGACGATCGCCCGCTTCGCGCTCGCGGTCGAGCGCCTCGCCGCCGCCCGCGCCTGGCGGGACGGATGCGGCGCGGACGCGCTCGCCGCGCTCGACGGCCCGGTCGAGGCCTTCGCCGCCGGATCGCTGGACAGGCTCGACCGCAAGCTGCGCAAGCGCGGCCGTCGTTTCCAGTCGCTCGCGCCCGAGGCGCGCCACCGGCTGCGCATCGCCGTCAAGCACATGCGCTACGCGACCGAGTTTTTCGGCGCCCTGTTCGACGCCGACGAGGCCGAGCGCTTCGCCGGGAAGGCCTGCGCGCTTCAGGACGCGCTCGGCGACCTCAACGACGCGGCGATCGCGCTCCGCCTTGTCGAGGAGCTCGCGCCGCGCCGCGCCGCCGGCTTCGCGCGTGCGTCCGGCCTCGTCGCCGGATGGTGCGCGCGGGAGAGCGAAGGCGACGCGGACGCCCTCGGCAGGGACTGGCGGCGGCTGGTCAAAACGTCATCCTCGTGGCGCAAGGTCTACGAGAGACAGGCCGAATCCGTCTAACGGCTTGGGGGTGCGGATGGTGACGAAGGTTGGCATCGTCGAGCGGCTCGGCGAGAGCGGCGTGCTCCTGCCGGCCCTGATCGACGCCGGGCTCATGGCGAACGATCGCCTGAAGATCCGGCTGACCCTGCTGCAGGAAGCCTCGGCCCAGGCCGCCGCCCCGGGCCGGCCCGCTGCCGCGATGGAGCGCGAGATGCGCAGCGTCGGCCTCGCCGATCCCGCGCTCGCCGCCATCGTGTCGGGCGCGCGGCGCATCGACGAGGAGACGATTTTCGCCCCCGGCGCCGCGACGCTCGTCGCCGGCGTCGCCGAGGACCTCCAGGCGATGCTGCGACCGATCGAGGTCGCCGAAGCCTCCGACGCGGCGGCGCTGAAGGCGCGTGTCACGGCGACGCTCGCCGCCTTGCCGGCCTTCGCAGGCGATCGAATCGGGCGGCGCGAGGTCGCCGATCTCGCCTCGGCGCGGCGCGGCGACCGGGACACGCTGCATCTCCTGGTGATGGACCTGCACAAGGCCCTCAATGCGGTCGCCGCCGCGACGGCGGTCGAGACGATCGACGGGGCGCGCGTGCACGGCCTCGACGAGTCCGATCGGGCCCGCGTCCGCGCCTTCATGGCCGGCCTCAACCGGACTGCGGGGCTCGCCTTCGGCCACCCGGGCCTCGCCGCCACGGCCGGCCGCGTCGGCGCCCGGCTCACCATCCAGAACGACATCGGGACCACGGACGCGCACGTCATCGTCATCCACGTCGACGGCCTCGACGTCACGACGACCTACACCGACGTCCACCGCGTCCGGGCGAAGTTCTTCATGACGCTGTTCGCCGGGCAGGGAGTCGCCTTCAGTCCGCTGGCCGAGAACCAGGACAATGGCCTCGCCGGGGGCGACGTCTTCTATCTGCTTCAAGGCGTCTATCGCGCGCGCGACGAGGAGGACCTCGACCGGCATCTCGGCTTTCTCGGCTCGCGGCTCGTGTTCCTGATCGACTGGAACAAGGCGCGCAAGGCCTTGCAGGCGTTCGTGGCGAAGGACGACGCAATCGACCTGCTGGTCAATGCGGCCGAGCGCGAAGACGGGCATCGCGGCTTCCTCGAACTCGGCGGGGCCGACCTCGTGTTCGAGGCGGTGCGGCGCGCCGCCGCCGGACGCATTCCCTACGGCGTGCCGCTCGGGACGGCGCTCGGCGACGGCGAATGCATCGCCTTTCTTCGCACCGTCCTGCATCTCGCCAGCGAGGGCCTGCGGGACGGGCGCTCCACCCGCTTCATCCGCGACGAAATCCAGGCCGACCTCTCCCAGCGGCTCGACACGGCGGAGAGCGAGCTGCTCGTCGTCGTGCTCCGCCATCTCGGCCTGATCCGCACGCTCGCCGGCGCGATCGAGACCACATTCGAGCCGGGCGGGCTCGCGAGCCTCGGGGAGCGCCAGTCGCTCGCCCGGCGCGCCAAGCAGATCGAGGGCAAGGGAGACCGCCTCACCGTCGCGGCGCGGGAAATCTTCGCCCGCGTCCGCGACGCCGACGATCTTCTGTCGGTGATCGACCAGGTCGAAAACGCGACCGACTGTTTCGACGAGGCGGCGTTTCTGATCAGCCTCGCGCCGGAAGAGTCCGGCGCCGACGCCTTCGGCGCGCCGCTCGGCGAGCTTGCCGCGGTCGCGCGCCATTGCGCGGCGGAGCTGGCGCGCGCGGTCGAGGCGGCGCTGCAAATCCCCAAGGGCGCGCGCGCCGACGCCGCCTTCACGCTCCAGTGCGTCGACGCGGTGCTCGACGCCGAGCGCGACGCCGACGCCTCCGAGCGCGCCGCGATCGGCGCCCTGATGAGCCGGCCTTCGCCCGCCGGCGATGCGCGTACGCTCGTCCTCGGGATCGAGATCGCCCGGCGGCTCGAAGACGCGACCGACCGGCTCGCCCACGCGGCGATGTCGCTTCGCAATCGGGTGCTGCAGGGTCTGTCGACATGAGCGCCAGGGAATTCGAGCCGGTCTTCATCGGTCCCGGCGGAACGCCCGGCCCGATCCTGGCGGCGGACGTCGGCTCGAAGGCGGCGGAACTCGCCCGGCTCGCCGCGCTGCGCCTGCCGGTCCCGCCTGCCTTCGTCCTGCCGACCTCGCTGTGCGCGGGCGTCGTGGCCGGCGACGCGGCGGCGATCAAGGCCCTGCGCAAGGGGCTGGTGACCGGCGTCGGCTGGCTCGAACAGACGATGAAGCGACGGCTCGGCGACGCTCGCGCGCCGCTGTTCGTCTCGGTGCGCTCCGGCGCCGAACGGTCGATGCCGGGAATGCTCGACACGATCCTCGACGTCGGCATGAATGGGGTGAGCGTGCACGGCCTCATCCGCCTGACCGGCAACCCGCGCATGGCCTTCGACAGCTGGAGACGGTTCATCCAGGGCCACGCGGAGGTCGTCGGCCTCGCCGCGCCGGGGGGATTCGCCGCGCTCGTCGACGACATGGTCCGCGCGGAAGGCGTCGCGAACGACGCCGAGCTCGATTCCGAGGCGCTCGAGCGTCTGGTCGACCAGTTTCTCGCGCACGCCGCGCGCCTCGGCGTTGCGCCGCCCGAGGAGCCGATCGAGCAGATCGCCGAGGCCGCCGAGGCGGTCTACCGCTCCTGGGAAGGCGCCCGGGCGCGGGAATACCGGCGGCTGAACGGCCTCGAGTTCCTGAAGGGCACCGCCGTCACCGTGCAGGCCATGGCGTTCGGCAACTCGGGCGGGGATTCCGGCGCGGGCGTGGCGTTCTCGCGCGATCCGGCGACCGGAGCAAAGCGGCTCTACGTCGATTTCCTCGCCGACGCGCAGGGCGAGGACGTCGTGTCCGGCCGGCGCTCGCCCGCCGACTCGGCGCTGTTCGCCCGCCGCATGCCGGAGGTCGCACGGGCGCTCGAGGCCGGCGCGCGGACGCTCGAAGCCGCCTGCCGCGACGTGCAGGACATCGAGTTCACCGTCGAGCGCGGCAAGCTGTGGTTCCTTCAGACGCGGTCGGCCAAGCGGACGCCGCTGGCGGCGCTGAAGATCGCCGTCGATCTCGTGGAGGAAGGCGTGATCGAGCGCAGCGAGGCCGTCGCCCGGGTGTCCGGCATCGACCTCGCCGCGGCCAGGGTGTCGCGTTTTGCGGACGCCGCCGCCGCGCCTGCGGCGCGGGCGACGGTCGCCTCGCCCGGCGTCGCCTGCGGGCGGGCGGCCTTCACGAGCGACCGTGCGAAAGCGTTTTCCGCGCGCGGCGAGGCCGTGATCCTGGTGCGACGCGACACCTCGACCGAGGACGTGGCCGGATTCGCCGCCGCCGACGGCGTCCTCACCGCCGTCGGCGGCCGCACCGCCCACGCCGCCGTGGTCGCGCGCCAGATGGGCAAGGTGTGCCTGGTCGGCTGCCGGTCGCTCGCCATCGACGAAGGTCTCGGCTCCGCGCGCCTCGGCGCCGAGATCCTGCGCGAAGGCGACTTCATCGCGCTCGACGGCGCCACCGGCGACGTCTCGCTCGGCCTGCGGACGGTGATTTCGGAAGACGCGCCGGAGGCTGCGATTTTGAGACGCTGGCGCGAAGCGGCGAGCTGAGGGCGGCGGGACTACCCGGCCGGGGCGCGGGCCTCTTCGAGCTCCACGGCGTGCTGGGGCCGGGGGCGACGCGGCAGCGTGATGCGGTCGAGCACCTCGCCCACGAGAATGTGCGCCTGAACGGCGGTGAGGCCGCCCGCGACGACGTTGTCGTCGATGCAAAGCCGAAACATCGTTCGGGAGTCGCCCGGCGTCTCGAGCTCGACAAAGATGCGGCCGATCATTGGCAATCCAGCGCTTTTAATCCTCGACGACGATTGGGGGCGGCCCCCGCTCGCTTTCCCGGGGAGAGTGTCGCCCATGCTTTCAGCCGTCACAACTAGGGGTTACTACGTAGGCTGCGCCGGGACGGGAAACGCGCCGATTTTTTTCGCCACGATCTCGGTCAATTCCAGCCGGGGGCAGGTCGCCGGCGGCGCCGTCCCCGGAGCCGCGATCGCCGACCACCGCGCCGGAAACGGCGAGATTCCGCCCCGGGTCCAGGCGTTTCCTCACCGCCCTGGAGAAACGTGAAAAGGAAAGCAGGCGTTGCGTCGCGCCGTCGCATTGCGGGAACAGGCGTCTGCGAGCATCAAGAGTTGACGTCGATCAATGCGGGCGCCCGTCGACCGCATAGATTTCGATCGAGAAAGCAAAGCGGCCCATGCCTGTCACGTCCCCGTCACTAGCGCCCGCGTCGCCGATTTTTACGGTCGAGATCATCGATCCGGACGGATTCGCGTGGCTGTACGGGCCATTGTTCCTTCACGAAGCGCTCAAGATCAGCCGGTATTTCGAATGCGAGGCGCGGTCGGGGAAAGAGCCGCGCGTCAACATTCTGCCGGCGCCCGACGGCGCTGGCCAGCGACCGCGTCAGCCTTTCATCTGACCGGCGACGCTTTCGCCGCGCCGACATAGGCCAGCGCCGTCTTCTCGACCCCCTCCTCGAACGGCGTCGCATCGGCCCAGAACGCGTTGATGAACTTGCTCGCATCGACCCGGTAGGGACGGTCGAAAGTGAAACGCATCTCGCTCCGCTCGGCGAGGAAGGCGACTCCGATGCCGAGCGTGGCGATCAGGACTTCCGGCACGGCGATCAGCTTGAGCTTGTTCTGGCCGAGCGCGCCCGCCGCGATGCGCAGGATCTCGCGCGTGGTGCGGGTCGGGGCGCAGGGGACGTGCCAGGCCTGGCCGAAGGCCGAATCGGGCGCCGCGAGCAAGGTGGCCGCGGCGCGCCCGATGTCGGGAACATAGGCGTAATCGTGCGGCTGGTCGGGCGAGCCGAGCACGATCGCCCGCTTGCCCGTGGCCAGCCTGCCGATGCTCGGGTCGCCGAGGTAGCTGACGCCGGCGCCCGGTCCGTAAAAGTCCGGCGCGCGGAGCGCAGCGACGCGGGCGCGTCCCTCGGCGCAGGCGTCCATCCAGATCCGGGTCGTCGCCGCCCGCGCCTCCGGCTTGTGGCCGCCGACGCCGAGCGGCGTGGCGCCGCGAGGGGCCGCGAGCGGCATGGTCTCGACCAGCGGCGCGGTCTGCGGGCCGTACATGTAGAGGTTGTCGATGAAGACCATGCGGGCGCCGGTCGCTTCCGAGGCGGCGACGAAATTGCCGATCGCCCGCGGCCAGGCCTGCCGCCAGATCGCGCCGTTGTAGGCGAAGCCGATGGCCACGACGAACTGCCCGCCCAGGCGGGCCGCGGCGACGACCGCATCGCGATCGAGCGCGTCGCAGGCGACGAAGGCCGCCGCCTTCGGCAGCCCCGCCGGTTCGCGCCGCTGCGCCACGACCACCTCCCGGCCCTCCGCCGTGAGCCGCTCGGCGGTCGCCTTGCCCGCGGGGCCATAGCCGAAAATCACGACCCTGCCGTCCATCTCGAACCTCCGCAACCCCACGTCGACGCCGCCAATCTAGCGCGCCCCCTATCATACCAGAAATGCATAGTTTATATTACTGGGATGCGTGAAGTGAATTTGGCGGCGCTCGACCTCAATCTCCTGCCGGCGCTGGAGGCGCTGCTCAGGCGGCGCAACGTCACCCACGCCGCCGCCGAGGTGGGCCTCAGCCAGCCGGCGATGAGCCGGGCGTTGGCGCGCCTGCGGGACGTGTTCGACGATCCGCTGCTGGTTCGCGCCGGCGGCGGACTGGCGCCGACCCCCGCCGCGCTCGCGCTGGCGCCGAAGGTCGCGGCGGCGCTCGAGGGCTTGCGCGGCCTGTTTCGCGTTCCCGTGGTCGACCCGGCGCGGCTCGAACGCACGATCCGCCTCGCGGCGGCCGACGCGCAGACGATCCTGATCGTTCCGCGCGTCGCGTCGCGGCTCGAACGCGAGGCGCCGGGCGTCGATCTCGTCGTGTCGACCATCGGACGGGACATCATGGCGCGCATGGAGCAGGGCGAGGTCGACCTGTGCTTCGCCACCGCCGCCACACCGTTGCCGCCCGGCGCGGCGAGCGAGACGCTGGCCGATGACCGCCTGGCGCTGGTCATGCGGCGCGGCCATCCGGGGGCCGACCGCGACTGGGCGCTCGCCGACTATGCGCGCTATCGCCATGCGACCGTGTCGTTCTTCGGCGACGGCGTCTCCGAAATCGACGCCCGACTCGGGGCGGCCGGAGTCGAGCGGCGGGTGGCGCTCACCACGCCGCACTTCATGGCGACGGTGGCGGCGGTCGCCGGAAGCGACCTCGTCACCACCATTTCCGCCGCCTTCGCCCGCCGCTTCGCAAGCCCCCTCGGCCTCGTCCTGAAACCGCCGCCGTTCGACGACGCGCTCGTTTTGACGGTGGTCTCGACCCGCGCGGGCGCCGCCGATCCCGCCCTGCGCTGGTTCCGGACGCTGCTGCGCGAGGAGGCCGCCGTCGCCTACCGCGCGCCTCAATCGAGAAGTATCGTTTCGTCAAGACGTTGAACGACGTCGCGTCAACCGAGGAGACGGGTCATGCCAATCGAGACTTCGCGGCGCGGGGGAAGAAGCGTTCAAGACTGGATCATGCTGATCTGTGGGGTTCTGCTGTTCGTCGCCCCGTGGGCGATGGGTTTCTCGAGCGACGCGATGGCCGCGCGCGCCGCATGGGTCGGCGGGATCGTGATCGCCGCAATGGCGATGGCCGCGCTCGTCCAGTTCGCCGAGTGGGAGGACTGGGTGGCGCTGATCGCCGGCGTGCTGATGATTGTCGCGCCCTGGGCGCTGGGCTTCGCGGCGTTGCAGGAGGCGGTCTGGCCGTTCGTCGCGCTCGGCCTGATCACGGCGCTGGCGTCGCTGTCGGAGATCTGGATGCTCCATTCCCCGGAGCACGCTGCGCGATGACTTGGGGGCGCGAGGCGGCGGACGCGCCGCGTCGCGCCCGCCAGGCGTTGAACGCGACCCCGGCGATGGGCGCCGTGCGGGGCGGGGACGGCATCGGAAGGCGCGGTCGCCGATGTTCAGTCGATCGCCCGGCCCGGCAGCGCGAACCCGACCCTTGACGGGACGGGCAGGCTGGCGAGGGTAGCCCGGTCGGAAGAATCGAACCCGGGGGCCATTCCATGAATCGCATCGCCGTCGCCGCCGCATTCGCGGCGTTCGCGGTCGCCGGCTGCAACGCGCCCGCGCCGCAGGCCTCGGCCCCGCCGGCGCCGGGCTCCGTCGCCGTCACCCCGCAGGGCTTCCAGATGCCGGAGGGCGGCGATTGCCGGGCGGAGATCGCCCGCTATCGCGCCGTCCAGGACAACGACCTGGCGATGGGGCATGTGGCGCAATCGGTCTACGCCCAGATCAAGCGGGAGATCGCGGCGGCGGAGACCGCCTGCGCCGCCGGCCGCGACGGAGAGGCGAAGGCGATGATCGCCGCCTCCGAACAGCGCCACGGCTATCCGACCGGGATCTGAGGCGTCGAGCGGAGCGAGCGACAGGGGCGTTATGCCGCAGGGCGCGCCGCCCGGCCTCGCGCCTGCGGACACCAACGAGAGAACGATGTAATGTCGGGCTGAGTTTCGGCGGCAGGGAGGCGCCGAGCGGGGAATCGTGTTCACGTTCCACAGCGAACGGGAGAGGATCGCGATGTCGATCTCGATCGCCGGCAGCGCCGACGCCTGGATCAATAGTCTGACCGACCCGGGGGTGTCGTCCGACGTGTCGAGGCTGGCGGCGGACGGGGTGCTCAGTTACGCGGACCTTCTGCAGATCCTGACCGATGTCGCGACCCGAGGCGCGGTCACCCAGGCCGAGTTCGGCGATCTGCAGATCATCGCCGCCCATCTCAACGTCGGGGTCTCCACGCCCGCCCATGCGGCGGCTGCGTTCATCCAACTCGTCGACGGCAATCCAGCCAATGCGTTCTGGAACGGCGGCGCCACGGCGACGGCGCTCGGAAATCTCGCCGCGGGAACCTCCGCGGCCGATCTCGGGAAGCTGATCGGCAAGTGGTTCCTGGGCTCGGACATGCCCGATCCGGCGCTGCCGGCGGACGAGACTCCGGAAGCGACCTCCTACGCCGCTTTCACGGACACGCTTTATGGATCGAGCGGCGCCCCCCAGGTCGCAGACGTCGGCCAGGGCGACCTCGGCGATTGCGAACTCGGAGCGGCCCTGATCGCTTTGGCCGCCCAGAATCCCGGTCGCATCGAGTCGATGTTCGTCGACGACGGAAACGGCGTCTACAGCGTACGCTTCACGATCGGCGGCGACGAGGTGTGGGAGACGGTCAACGACCAGCTTCCGGTCTTCTCCGGTTACGGGCGACTCGCCTTCCAGAACGCCGACAGTGGCGACACGCAGGTGTTTTGGGCGGATCTGGCGGAGAAGGCCTACGCCCAGCTCGCGGAGACGGGAGAGATCGGCCTCCCGGCAGGGAAAACGCAGAACGCCTACGCGAGCATCGACGGGCTTGATACCGACGACGTCTTGAACAACCTGTCCGGTGGGTCGAGCGTGGTCAATTACGCCTATTCCGACACAAACTGGAACGCGGACAAGGAGATCTTCATCGCCGCGCTGGCGAGCGGCGAGGACCTGATCGTAAATAGCTATTCCGGCACGCGCGACAGCCAAGGCCACACCGAATTCGTCGCCCTGCACGCTTTCGCGATTGTCGGCTACGACGCCGCGACCGGCGACTTCATCCTGCGCAATCCATGGGGAACCGACGGGCAGGGACTGGGCTACGACGTTCAGTTCGAAGCGTCGATGAACGACATCGCGGGCGTCGACGGCGATGTCGCGGTCGACAACGCGAATCAGACGGCGCTGCGGGTGCTGACCATTCCACAGGGCTACCAGGACGCGGTCTGGGTCGGCGGGCAGGAGATCGTCGGCGCCGGTTCGAGCGCGCCCGTCGCGTCCTGGTTCACGACCGTCGACGGCTCCGGCGCGAGCGTAACGGAGTACAGGTTCGAGGTCGCGGGTCCGGGCTCGATCGACCTCGACGGAGCGACCGACCTCGCCACCTCCGCGCAGCACGCTGAGGGACAGACCGTCGTCTCGGCGGGCGACCTGTCCAAGGTTCTCTTTGCCGGCGCCGGCGCCGCCGTTCCGTCGACGTCCACGCTGATCGTCTGGGCCTATGACGGCGCGACGTGGAGCGCCGCCGCCGACATCGCCGTGTCGATCGCCGCCACCGCCCTGTCGGTGACGCCGAAGGTCGAAACATTGGTCGCGCCCTCCGGAACGATTGCGCTTTCGAGCCTGTTCCAGGCCGAGGGAATCGGCAGCTCGCCGGGCGTCTTCTACGACATCGAAGTCGCCAGCGGCGGAGGGACCGTCAATCTGAATGGAGCGTACAACTACCAGGGCGGCGGCTACGACGATGTGTCGGCGGCGAGTTTTCCGCTTCTGACGTTTACGGCGCCGGCGGCCGCGGGGATCACCCGCCTTCAGGTTGCAGTCGGCGTGAACTACGGTTGGATCTGGAGCGCATGGCAGTCCATCGACGTGATCACGGGCGCCAGCGCGGCTGACGCGATCCAGGATTTCGACGACGGCCGGCTTGCGGCGACCCAAGCCGTCGCCGACACCGCCGCCGCCATCGGCGCCAACCTCGACGGATTGCAGACGATGCTTGCGGCGGGCGCGCTCGACGGCATCCTGATTACGGACAACGGCGTCATCGCGATCAACGCCGGACAACTGAAGCGCGACGCCGGCGCGCTCGGTGCGATCGCCAATTCCCTGTTCGAGGTCGTCGCGTCCGGCGCCGCGACCTATATCGTCGGCGGGAACGGGCGGACGGGAACTCCGATCGCGGTGTCGGCCTCCGGCGGCGCCGTCGACTTGAAGGCCGATTCGAACATGGCCCTGACGGGGTCGGGCGACGGCGTCTTTTCCGGTGCCGGGTCGACCTTCACCGTGACGGGAGGAGCGGATCAGATCAATTTTCAGGGCTCCGGCGATGTCGCAAACCTGATCGACGCCGGAAGCGCGTGGGACCTCGTCACCGGCCTGAACGGCGCGACCGGGACGATTGATCTCACCAGCGCAGGCGCCAACATCACCGGCGGCGGCGACACGGTCGTCTTCTCTGGCGGCGGCAACAATTCCGCGAGCCTGATCAATACCGTGAGCGCGTGGGACCTCGTCACCGGCCTGAACGGCGCGACCGGGACGGTCTATCTCACCAACGCCGGCGCCAACATCTCCGGCGGCGGCGACGCGGTGGAGTTCTTTCAGGGGGCGAGTAATTCCGCCAGCCTGATCAATACGTTCAGCGCCTGGGACAATCTGAAGAGCGCAAACGGCGCGAGCGGAACGGTCTACCTCACCAGCGCCGGCGCCAACATCGCCGGCGGCGGCGACACGGTGGAGTTCTATGGCGGGGCGGGCAATTCTGCGAGCCTGACCAACACCGTGAGCGCGTGGGACAATGTGAAGAGCGCAAACGGCGCGACCGGGACGGT
The DNA here is from genome assembly GCF_003315135.1 of Roseiarcus fermentans. Classification (GTDB taxonomy): domain Bacteria; phylum Pseudomonadota; class Alphaproteobacteria; order Rhizobiales; family Beijerinckiaceae; genus Roseiarcus; species Roseiarcus fermentans. Next base: position 43,544 of record NZ_QNRK01000015.1, on the reverse strand, counting down.
CTATCTCACCAACGCCGGCGCCAACATCGCCGGCGGCGGCGACACGGTGGAGTTTTATGCCGGGGCGAACAATTCCGCGAGCCTGATCAATACCGTGAGCGCGTGGGACAATGTGAAGAGCGTGAACGGCGCGACCGGGACGGTCTATCTCACCAACGCCGGCGCCAACATCACCGGCGGCGGCGACACGGTCGACTTCTATGCCGGGGCGAGCAATTCCGCCAGCCTGATCAATACCGGAACCGCTCCGGATACGGTCAAGAGCGCCAACGGCGCGACCGGGACGGTTGACCTGAGCAACGCGCAGGCTTCGATTTCCGGCGCCGGTGACATGGTCGACTTCTGGAGCGGCGCGAGCAACTCCGCGAGCCTCTCCGGAACGGACTCGGTCCTGTTCAACCAGAAGGCGTTCGGCCTGGACACGGTGAACGGCTACACCTCGGCGGACCCGCTGTCTTTCAACATCGCCGATCAGGGTCATCTCGCCATTTCCCAGTCCGGCGCCAGCACCCTGATTACGTTCGACGCCGCCGACGTCGTCACGCTGACCAACGTGTCCGTGTCCAGCCTGGGTTCGATCACCTATCACAGTTGAGGCGGGCGCCGGCGGCGCGTGCATCGGCGGCGCGTCATGCAGGCGGTGCGCCGGTTCGCAGAGCGAGGCTCGACCGCGCCGGGAGGCGCTGTCGGTTCGGCGGCAACGCGCGCTTGGCGACGTTGCGCGCCTGGCGTCTGCTCGTGCGCTACAGCCTCCAGATCGCCGCGGCTGTGGCGCCGATCGTCCACATGTGCTCGGTTCCATATCCTTGCAGAAGAAAGTCGACGCCGCTGAACCGGGCGATATTGGGAATGTCGAGGAGCGACGAGGTTCCGCGTGGCGGTCGCCATTCGCCGGTCAGCGAATACGTTTGAATGGTTCTGTGGACGTAGGTCTTCGTGGAGAGCTGGAGAAAGACGGACTGGACGGCCCCATAGGTGTATGTCCAATCCTTCATCCAGCCGTGGCCGGCATAGAGGGCATACGAGCCGCTGCCGGTTTCCCATCCCCAGACGGGAAGGGCAATGTCCGGTCCAAACGCGGTGATTGACGCGCTGGCGTAGCCTCGGGTCGGATCGGTCAGGATGCCGAACCCGGTTGGGGCGTTCCCGTTGACGGCGTTCATGTCGTACATAATCTCGACCGAGATGCGAGGCTTCAGTCCGGCCCACAGCCGCAGGACGTCGGGCTCGTACATGAGCGACGCATATCCGCCTGGAACGCCGGTAAAACCGAGTTGCAGATCGCGCGGCAATTTTCCGGACGGCAGAAGAATATGCCAGAAGTCCGGGCGCGGTTTCGACGGTCTTCCGGCCGACCCGCCGCCGGACCCGCCCGAGGATCCGCCTCCTGAAGGCGGGACTCCGCCGCCGTGTGATGGTGGGCCGCGCCAGAACACATTCCAGGCTCTCGCGACGGCCGGCTCGACGTAGGTCCCGTACTGCCCGAGGAAGGTCGTCTTCTCCGCCGCGACCGTCACCCGCCAGAGGCCAATGTCCGTCCCGACTTCGAGAGCGACCTGAGCCTGCGCGCGATAGGAAGCAAGGACCGAGAAAATGCAGGCGAAACACCAACTGGCGAACCTCGTGTCCATGATTCCCCGCGACAAACGGTCCATTGACGCTGTGTAAGTTCCACTGTTAACGTCGAGATTGATATTCTACAATAGTGGCAATGCAAATCTCGAGGCTCAGGTCATGACGGCGCTTGCGGGTCTGAACACGATCGAATCATACCTAAGTAGCGAGTGGAATTCAATCCTTTCCCTGGGCGCCCTGTCGCAGGTCCAGCAGTTTTTCGCTTCGCTCGACCCCAGCTCCCTCTATCCGACGGCTCTCGGCTCGACCCAAATTGTCCTGTCCGACACGAACGGCAACACGGTCACGATCAACGGCAGCGGCTTCTCGCTGACGTTGACCTCCATCACCCAGCTGGAAAGCATAAACAGCCTCCAGGGAGCGCTCCAGATTCTGAGCAGCTCGGCCGGCGGCGCGATCTCCTCGATCGTCATGACCAGCAACGGCGCCCAGGTCGCCCAGCTCTCGCTGTCGCCGTCGTTATGGGTGGCGACCGCCGGATCGGAGACGCTGACGATCAAGGGCGACCTGCCGGTGGACGTTGCGACGGTCGCAACCGGGCTTTCCCAACTGTTTACGTCGAGCGGACAGCTGAACCCGGGCTTCTATGCGCCGGCCTCGATCTTGAGCAATTACAGTGTTTCGGCCATCACGCTCGCGAACGCCGGCGCAACCCAGGCAAGCTTGAACTGGTCGGGCTCCACGCTCACCGCCACGACCGGGGACTACAGCATCGCGATCTCCGGCAACCTGCCGCAAACGATGGCCGATCTCGGCGCGATCGCGGTCAAGCAGAACGAGGGTGGCGGAACGACCGGTTTCACGCTCGGCTCCGGCGTCATCACACAAATCTCCACCGGCCAGACCATAGCCAGCCTCAATTTCAACGGAGCGGATTTCGGATCGAACGACATTCTGTCGGGCGCGACGGGCAGCATCTTCGACACCGCTGACAATATCTCCGCGAGTCTCGATGCGTTGAACGGGATCGGCGGCGCCATCGTCATTACCGACAACGGCACGGTCGGTGTTTCAGACACTCAGTTGTCTCAAGATAGTTCGGCGATCAGCCGGCTTCAGAACGCGAACGGGTCCGCATACACGCTTGCGCTTACCTACGATTCGCATTTGGTTACGGACTTTGACGCCGTCAACGCCAATTCTCATATTGCCTCGATCACCCTGACGGCGCCGTTAACCGGTGTTATTCCCGCACTTTTCGTGACGGGCGGGGCCAAAAAGGACACGGTCGCGCTGGGCAAGATCACGAATCCGGTCTTCAGTATCGTCAACATCGTCGGGGGGACGCAGGCGTTCTACCTCAACGGCGGCTCCGCCAACGTCGTCGGCGGCGGCGAAACGGTGGTCTTTTTCGGCGGCGCGAACAATTCCGCGAGCCTGAGCGGCACGTTCGGCTCCTGGGACACGGTCACCAACGCGAATGGCGCGACCGGGGCGGTCTATCTCGCCAACGCCGGCGCCAACATCGCAGGGGGCGGCGACACGGTCGTCTTCTCTGGCGGCGGCGCGAACAATTCCGCGAGCCTGAGCAACACCGTCAGCGCTTGGGACGCGGTGAAGAGCGCGAACAGCGGCACGACCGGGACGGTCTACCTCACCAACGCCGGCGCCAACATCGCCGGCGGCGGCGAAACGGTCGACTTTTATGCGGGGGCGAACAATTCCGCGAGCCTGATCAACACCGTCAGCGCATGGGACGCGGTGAAGAGCGCGAACGGCGCGACCGGGACGGTGTACCTGTCCAACGCCGGCGCCAACATCGCCGGCGGCGGCGACACGGTCGACTTCTTTCAGGGCGCGAACAATTCCGCGAGCCTGATCAACACCGGAAGCGAGTGGGACACGGTGAAGAGCGCGAACGGCGCGACCGGGGCGGTCTACCTCACCAGCGCGGGCGCCAACATCGCCGGCGGCGGCGACACGGTCGAGTTTTTTCAGAGCGCGAACAATTCCGCGAGCCTGATCAACACCGTCAGCGCCTGGGACACGGTGAAGAGCGCGAACGGCGCGACCGGGACGGTCTATCTCACCAACGCCGGCGCCAACATCGCCGGCGGCGGCGACACGGTCGACTTCTATGCCGGGGCGAACAATTCCGCGAGCCTGATCAACACCGTCAGCGCCTGGGACAATGTGAAGAGCGCGAACGGCGCGACCGGGACGGTCTATCTCACCAACGCCGGCGCCAACATCACCGGCGGCGGCGACACGATCGACTTCTATGCCGGGGCGAACAATTCCGCGAGCCTGATCAATACCGGAACCGCTCCGGATACGGTGAAGAGCGCCAACGGCGCGACCGGGACGGTCTATCTGACCAACGCGAAAGCCTCGATCTCGGGCGCCGGCGACACAGTCGACTTCACCGGCGGCTCGGAAAACGTCGCGACTCTCTCCGCGACCGACGCGCTCCTGTTCAACCAGACGGCGTTCGGCCTGGACACGGTGAACGGCTACACCTCGGCGGACACGCTGTCCTTCAACATCGCCGATCAGGGACATCTCGCCATTTCCCAGTCCGGCGCCAGCACCCTGATTACGTTCGACGCCGCCGACGTCGTCACGTTGACCAACGTGTCGGCGTCCAGCCTGGGTTCGATCACCTACCACAGTTGAGGCGGGCGCCGGCGGCGCGGTCCCGGTCGGCTCCGCCGCGGCGTCGCGAATCGGCCGCCGGCGCTTCCTAGGCGAACGCCGCCTCGAGGTAGGCCACGACGAAGTCGGGCGTCCGCGCCCGGTCCACGTCGCTCATCCGGCGCACGATGTGCATGCGGCTGAGTTCGGAGTGCGGGTCGCGGCTCAGGAAGGCGTCGATACGCGCCTTGACGTCTTCCGCCAGCATCGGCAGCGTCATCTCCTTCATGCAGGCGATGCGCCGGTCCGAAAACACCGCCGTCCACCGACGCCGGACCTCCGCAGCGCCGGCGGCGACGCCGGTCTCCTCCATCAATTCCCGTCGGGCGCTGGCTTCGAGGTCGACCCGGCCGTCGAATACGTCGCTCAGGTCCGGCGTTCCGGCGGGGAAATAGATCTTGCCCGCGTTCATGGTGTGCGGCGCCATCTCGCCGAGCAGGAAGGCGCCTTCCGCGGAACGCAGGGCGGCCATCGAGAAACAGTTCTCCACCAGCTCGCCCGGCCAGCCGAAGTCGCGCCAGGCGATGAAGTCGGCGTAATCGGCCTCGAAATAGGCGCCGGCGATCTTCACCAGTCCATCGGCCCGCGCGCGCAACTCGCGTCTGCCGAGCAGCAGGATGCGGCCGTTGAAGACGGCGGGCTTTTCCTTCTTCAGCTTCGCCCAGTGCGACGCGATCGCGACGCTGTGCGTTTCGGCGAAGCGCCAGCGCGACGGTTCGAGGACGAAGTCGAGTTCGGCGACCTCGAGGACATGCGGCGCCCCGCTCACAGCTCGAGCGCCCCCATGGAAACGATCACCGCGCCGCCCCCGATCGCGGCCGAGCGCAGCGCTCCGCCCTCGACGGCGAGGCGCAGGGCGATGCGGCTCGGGCGGCCCATCTCGAAGCCCTGTTCGATCGCCAGGCCATGGTCGCCGTCGGCCAGGCCGTCGCCGGCGAGGACGACGGCGGCGAAGGCCGCGGCGGCGCTGCCGGTCGCCGGGTCCTCCGGCACGCCCCAGCCGCCGCCGAACATGCGCGCGTGGAAGGCGGAGCCGGGCTCGACGACCTCGCGGGTGTAGAGGAAGGCCGCAGGCCCGCCGTCCTCCATCCACAGCGCCTCGCTCGGGCGCGCGCGGCCAATCGCGTCGAGCGAGCGGATCGGGACGAACAGGAACGGCGTCCCGGCGCTGAACAGGCCGGGCAGGTGGCGATCGAAGCCGATGTCCTCCGCCCCGAGGCCGAGCGCGTCGGCGATCCTGGCCGCCGGCGGCGGCGGCCGATCGAGGCGCTCGGGCAGGCGCGGCAGGTCGAACTCGGCCGCCAGCGCCCCGCCGTCGCGGCGAACACGGCAGACGACGTCGCCGACTCCCTCCTCGAGGACGATGGTCAGGTCCAGCGCGGCGAGCGGGTCGGGAGCGCGCTGATGCGCGAGCAGGCAGGCGGTCCCGACGGTGGGGTGGCCGGCGAACGGCAGTTCGCGGGTCGGAGTGAAGATGCGGACCCGCGCCGCGTGAGCCGGATCGCGCGGCGCGAGCGCGAACACGGTCTCGGAGAGATTGAACTCGCGCGCGATCGCCTGCATGCGCCGGTCGTCGAGGCCCTCCGCGTCGAGTACGACGGCAAGCGGATTGCCGGCGAGCGACGTCTCGGTGAAGACGTCGAGCGTGGCGAAGCGGCGCGCCATGGCGGGGCTCCCGGAGGCGAGGCGAACGAGTCTGCGCTTGCCCCTGTCAGGGCGCGCAGCACCCGGGCAAGGTCAGGTTGTTGGGCAGGCGCTCCAGGCCGCGGACGCCGACCGTCGTGTGGTCGATGAACGGCTGGAACGACGCGGTGCTCGAGATCGTGTCGAGCGCGTAGCCGTTGTAGGTCCCGACCGGGGCGGTCGGTCCCGCGGTCAGATAGGATTCGCGGGCGTGAACCACGATCTCATGGCCTGCGGCCGCCGGATGACGCGCGTGGCGATGAAGGGTTTGCGCGTCGGCCGCAACGCACCCGACGAGTAGACCCAGCGCGACGGCGCCGACCGTTGTGATTGTACGCGGCATGACCATTCCCTTTCGCGCCCCGAGTCTAGCATCGAACGCCTGACGTTTTGCGACGATGCGCAGAAAAAGTAAACGGGCGGGCGAAGGCGGTTCATGACGAAAAGGGCCGCGCAAGCCGCTTGCGAGCGCGGAGGCCGCCTTCGCCCCTGCGGCGCCGGTCGATCTTCGCCGCGGTTGCAGGCGAGGAGCCGGACAGGGCTCCCCCGGCAGGGGCGGCGCCCGAGCGCGCGAGACGCACGCCCTCCCGCTGAGCGCCGCTAGCGGACAGACGGTCCCAACGGTTCGGCCGAAAACGCCTGCGACGGGCGCAAAAACTCTTCCTGCGCGTCGATCAGCGCGAGTTCGCGCCGGTTCGCCGCCAGCGTCGCCGCGACGACGCAGAACGTCGACGAGACCGCCTTCGCCAGCGCCTCGGGGGTCGATCCGCGCTCCAGCCAATGATGAAAGAACAGCGCCGCGAACAGGTCGCCGGCGCCATTGACCGCGATCGGCAGCCGCGGCGTGCGCGCGCGCCAGACGCCGCCGTCGTCGCCCGCCAGGACGTCGATCGCGTCGGGCGGCGTGTCGTCGAGCGCGACCGAGGTGACGGCGACGACCTCGGGTCCGCGAGCGCGCAACGCGGCGATCGCTTCGCGGGCCTGCCCAAGCGTCCGCGCCGGCGCGCCGGTCAGCCATTCCAGCTCGAAGGCGTTCGGCGTGACGATGGTCGCGTGCGCCAGCGCGCGCTCGCGGAAGAAATCGGCGACGGCCGGCGCCACGTAACGGCCGCGGCCGACGTCGCCGATCACCGGATCGCAGCACCAGGCGGCCCCTGGGCTGGCGCTGCGCACGGCGGCGAGCGCCCTGAGCGCCGCCTCGCCGATCTCGGCCTTGCCGAGGTAGCCGGTGAGCAGCCCGGCGCATGGCCCGAGCGCGCCGATCGCCTGAAGGCCGGCGACGCAGTCGTCGATCATCTCGGCGTCGAAGGCGCGGCCGCGCCAGCCCGGATAGCCGGTGTGGCTGGAGAACTGAACGCTCATCAGCGACCACACCTCGCGGCCGAGGCGTTGCAGCGGAAAGGCGGCCGCGTCGGCGCCGACATGGCCGTAGACGACGTGGGACTGAATCGACAGGATCGGGCGCATCGGCGCCGACCTGACGCCGAATCGGCGCCGACGTCAAAGCGCGGCTTGAGCCGGGCCGCCGAGCCTGAGACAATGGCGCCCGTTAACCCCGAGGAGCCCGACCCCATGAGCGACGCCATCGCCTTTCTCGGCCGCGCCATTGCGATGGGGCAGGGCCGCGCCGAGGCCGACCTCGTGCTCAAGGGCGGGCGGATCCTCGACCTCGTCAGCGGGCAGCTGCTCGCGGGCGACGTCGCGATCTGCAACGACCGGATCGTCGGCACGCTGGGCGAGTACCGCGGCGCACGCGAGATCGACGTCCGCGGCCAGATCGTCGTTCCCGGCTTCATCGACACCCATTGCCACGTCGAATCGTCGCTGATCACGCCGCTCGAATTCGACCGCTGCGTGTTGCGCCACGGCGTGACCACGTCGATCTGCGATCCGCACGAGATCGGCAACGTGCTCGGCGAGGCCGGCGTCCGCTATTTCCTCGATGGCGCGATGGCGATGGCGATGGACCTGCGCGTACAGATGTCGAGCTGCGTGCCGGCCACCCATCTCGAAACCTCCGGCGCCCGCCTCGACGCCGCCGATCTCGTCGCGCTCGCCGACCATCCGAAAGTCATCGGGCTCGCCGAGTTCATGAACTACCAGGGCGTGCTCGCCGCCGATCCGGAGTGCCTCGCCAAGCTCGCGGCCTTCCAGACCCGGCACATCGACGGCCACAGCCCGCTGCTCGGCGGCCTCGCCCTCAACGGCTATCTCAGCGCCGGCGTGCGCACCGACCACGAAGTGACCAACCTGCCCGAGGCCTACGAGAAGCTGTCGAAGGGGATGGCGGTGCTGATCCGCGAAGGCTCGATCTGCAAGGATCTGGAGGCGCTCGCGTCGGTGATCACCGAGCGCAATTCGCCGTTCATCGCCTTCTGCACCGACGACCGCAATCCGCTCGACATCGCCGAGGAGGGGCACCTCGACTTCCTGATCCGCACGGCGATCCGGCTCGGGGCGCCGCCGCTCGCCGCCTACCGCGCCGCCACCATCTCGGCCGCGCGCATCTTCGGCTTACGCGATCGCGGCCTGGTCGCGCCGGGCTGGCGCGCCGACCTCGTGGTGCTGGACGACCTCGAGACCTGCGCCGTGTCGAGCGTGCTCGCCGCCGGCCGGATGGTGGACGACGCGCTGTTTTCCGCGCGCGGGCGCCTGGCGCCGGTCGGGCGGAACAGCGTCCACGCGCGCCGCGTCGAGGCCGGCGACTTCGCTGCGCGCGGGCAGGGGCCTTCGACGCAGGCGATCGGCATCGTCCCGCACAAGATCATCACCGAGCGCGTTGCGGTGACGCTGCCCTACCGCAACGGCGAGCGCGACGTCGATCTCGACCAGGACGTGGTCAAGGTGGCCGTCGTCGCCCGCCACGGGATCAACGACAACCGGGCGACCGGCTTCGTCAAGGGGTTCGGCATGAAGCGCGGCGCGATCGCTTCGTCGGTCGGCCACGACAGCCACAACCTCTGCGTTGTCGGGACCAATGGCGCCGACATGGCGGTCGCGGTCAACCGGCTGCGCGAGATCGAGGGCGGCTTCGCGGTTGTGAACGAGGGACGGGTGGTCGCCGAACTGGCGCTGCCGGTCGGCGGGCTGATGAGCCTCATGAGCTTCGAGGACGTGCGCGAGGCGCTGATCCCGCTGCGCGCCGCCGCGCGCGGGCTCGGCGTCACGTTGGCCGAGCCGTTCCTCCAGGTGGCCTTCCTGCCGCTGCCGGTGATCCCGCACCTGAAGATCACCGACATGGGCCTCGTCGACGTCGACCGGATGGAGTTCGTGCGGGACTGAGGGGGGCTTTGCGCTGCCTTCGCCCCCTACCGCCGCCGCCGGAAGTCGGCCGGGTCGACGCCGAATCGCGCCGTAAACAGCCGGGTGAACTCGCCGAGGCTGGAAAAGCCGCAGGCGAAGGCGAGTTCGGCGACCGTCATCGGGTCGAACTCCGGGTCGACCAGACGGGCGCGGGCGATGTCGAGCCGGCGCGCGTCGACGCGGTCCCAGAACCCCTCTCCCGTCTCGAGGAACAGCTCGTGGAGCTGCCCCTCGGTCACGCCGAGCGAGAGGGCGAGCGCCGCCGCGGAAAATCCCGGGGTCGTCGCCCCGGCCTCGATCGCCTGCGCGGCGGCGGTCCGTTGCGCCGCGCGCAGGCCGCGCGCTTCGGCCAGCGCCCGGTCGTCGCCCTCGGCGCCGAGCAGGATCGCGCACAAATCGACGAAATGCTCGGCGAGCGACCGGGCGGTCTCGGGGTCGAGCCCGTCCTCGGACAGCATGAGGCTCGAGACGTAGGCCCCGATCAGCCGCAGGGGCGGGCTGCCGGCGGCGATCGGCGTCATCAGGCGCGCCGCGAAGCGCGGCGCGCGCGTCGCGAGCGACGCCGCCGGAAGGAACACGCTGACGTAGCGCCCGGCGGGCGCGTAGGCGGCGAGCCCGGCGTCCGCGCTCGACGTGAACAGCGCGCCGCCTCGCCCGATCGTGCAGCGTCCTCGCGGCCCCTCGAAGCGGTGGCGGCCCTGGAGCACGAGTTTGAGTTGAACCTGCTCCAGGCCGGACGCGGGCCGCACGCGATAGGCCGCCGCCCGGCGTCCCGCGACCAGCGTCGCGCCGGGAAGGTCGAGAAGCAGGGCCGACGGCCGCCTGCGCGCGGCCGGCGCGCCGCTTTCCGGCTGGACGTCCCAGGCGGCCGCGATCGATGGCGGCGGCGGCTCGTCGGCCATGATGAGCCGCGGCCTGACCAGGCCGTCGTCGCGGACCGCCTGGTCGGGCCGCCTCGATCGGCGGCGGTCCGCCCGGGCCGCCGCGTGGAACGATTCCACCTCGGCGGGCGTCAGTCCGGCGATGAGCCACTCCATCTCCGTGTCGGTCGCGCCGGCGATCAGGATCAGCGCATCGCGATCGATGCGCTCCCCGGCCTCCCACGCCGCGACGAGCTCCGGCTCGACTCCGAGCAGCGCCGCGAAGCCGGGTTCGCTCCGGTCCAGGCGCATCCGCAGGCTGCGGATGCGCCCGCCTATGTCGGCCATCGCCTTCCGGGACATGCCGCGGAGCTTGCCCGCGCCGTCTGACGGCCTCTTCATCGGTTTCAGGACCCGCAAACGGCTTCGCATTCGGGGTAACATGCAACCCGAAGGTTGCAAATCTCTATCTACACGAAGCTGCGGCATCGAGATAGTCCTTTTTCCTGACCGCGCGCACAGGGAAGAGCTACGGGCCGTCCCGCGCGCCGGCGGAGGGTTCGTGGTCTTTTCAGTCCGGCAAGGCGCCTTCGAGCGCCGCGATCACGGATTGGGGCGCCGTGAGATGCGGCAGGTGGCCGCTCGCGTCGATGATCTCGAGCCTGGCCTGGGGCCATTGGCGCGCCAGATATTCGCCGACCGCGACCGGAACGACGGGGTCGGCGGTCGGCTGGACGAGCGTCGTCGGCGTCGCGTAGCCGGCGAGCCGGTCGCGCAGATCCATCTGGAACAGGGTCTGCGCCATGGACAGCGCGACGTCCGGGCGCATGGCGCATACGCTGCGGCGAAAGTCGTCGACCAGCGCGAGGTCGTGATCGGGGCCGACCACGACGCGAGAGAACGCCTCCGCCCAGGCGAGATAATCCTCGCCCATGCGCTCGAGCAGGGTATCGACCTCGGCGGCGGTGAACCCGCCGGGGTAATCGTCGTCGACGATATAGCGCGGCGCCGCCGCGATCATCACGACCCGCCGGAACGCCGTGGGTTCGCGCTCGGCGGCGAGCACGCCGATCATGGCGCTCATCGAATGCGCGATCAGCGTGCACGGCGTGGCGCGGATCGCTGCGGCGATGGCGAGCAGATCCTCGGCGAAGCTCTCGAGCCGGGCGTAGCGCGCCGCATCGAAATGAACGGGATCGACCGCCCAATCGAAGCGCACGGTGCGATAGCGTCGTTCGAGCCACGGCAAGAGGCTGGTCCAGACGCGCTGATCGGTGCCGAATCCATTGCCGAGCAGCACGGTCTCCGCGCCCGCGCCCGTTATCGTGACTTTCATCTTCGCGAGAAAGCCGGCGCTCCGGGACAGATATCTGTAGTCGAGCGGTTCGGGCATCGCTTTCGCTTGATCGGGGGACCGCGGACCTTGCGCGCGCGGAGCCTCCGCGCTTTCGAAAACCTCCGCGCTGGACCGGGGCGCATTCCTCCCGATGATCGACGGTCCAGCGCGGCTGGAAGACGGTCGCGGCGATGTCTGCGTTCCGTCTTCCCTTTCGTCCCGCCTGGTTGTTGTTGGCGTCGCGGCGACGAAAGGAATTCCATGCGGCGGTCTCGCTCCAGCGCGCCGCCCGGCGGCCGCATCGCCGGGCGGGCCTCCTTTCGACAGGTTCGCCCGGGAGCGTGTCGAATGGAGCAGTCGGCGCCGGCGACGGCGCCTGCCGCCCGCGGCGACCTCGCCGCTCGGGCGGCGCCCGAACCGCTCTAGGCGTCGCAGACGAGGTCCCGCGCCGCGGCGCGGCCGCTCTTGGCCGGCGCGAGCGCCTCGACGCCGCGTCGGCCGACCTGCGCCCGCACACGGCCGACGGCGAGAGGAAACGCCAGAAGCTCTCCGCCGGCGCCGGTCTGGCTCGGGTCGCCCTGCGTCGCCTCGATCTTGGCCGCCAGCCGCCGCGCCTCGGCGCGGTTCTCCGCCGGCGGATCCCAGATCGCGCAACCGAAATCGTCACTGTCGACCAGTCTCGAACTGAGCCGGTCGAGGCTCGCCGCGTCGCCGCACACTTCCAGAATGCGGCGGCCGACCTCCGACTTGACCGCGCTCCAATGCCGCGCGGCCGACAGGTCGTTGGCGTGCGCGCGCCGCCGGCGGGCCTCCTCGTAGGCGTTGGCGCCGTAGAGGAAAATCAAATCGTCGACCTCGGTGTTGACCGCGGACTGCTGAGATCGAAGCCGCCACGCTCGCAGGAAAAACAACATAGATATCGCCTCTATACGTGTTGGATTATAAAACTGGGACGCTGCTACGGTAGATCGTTTGCTATATCCGCCTCTCCTAGGACGGAAACCTGCGATAACTGGCACAATCATCCAATCCGTAGTTCTACGTACGTTTCACATGATCCCGACGTTTGTCGCCGGGTTCGCTGCCAGCGGCGGTCGGGCGGTGCGATCGAGCGCAAAGGAATATCGTTAGATTTCAAATTCTTACGCCGATCCAGGGGCAAGCCCGGCGGAGCCGTCGCTTGGGCCCCGGGCGGTCGTGTGGCAACAGCGTGGCACGATGCCGCAAGACGTGTATACATGGCGGGTTGAAGTTAAATCGCGAGGATTTATTTCAGCAGGACAGGGATCGACCGATGTCGGCGAGGCGAGGCTTTGCTTCAGGAAACGGGCGCCGACCTCGACGAAAGCGGCCATCCGGAATTCTCAGAGGCCATGGCCATGACGGAATTCGACGGCGTTATAGAGACTTGACGCGACACTATGCAGCAGCCTCGGGCGGCGATTGCCCGGCATACGGCCAACCGTTCGCACTTTCCATAATTGAGCACGGAACAATCATCATGGCTGACGCAAGTCGTTCAGGAGCTGAACAATTCGTGGTCTCGGCGGCGCTGGCGCAGTATTTATCCCAGTAAGGACGGCGCTCGATAACGCCGTCAACAAGCAAGTCCGAGTCCATCGTCGTCATTGCCAAGTGCGCCCGGATTCAGGCAGAGTCATTTTATGAAATCGGATACGATAGATCGAGTCTAGATGGACATCGACACGACGTTCGCGCCGCCGCGAAGAGGCCGGCGGGCGGTCCCGTCAGACGCCATCGACTTCAACCAGACGATCGTCATTTTCGCCGCGGCCTTCGCGTTCCTGGTCGCCGCGACCGCGCTGGCCGGCTGGCTTCTCGACGTCGAAAGTCTCAGGACGATCTGGCCGCACGGCCCGGCGTTCAAGCCGAACGCGGCCTTGGCTCTGGCCGCGAGCGCGGCCTCGCTGACGCTCGCCGTCTTCGTTCCCCGCGCCCGCGGGGTCGCGGCGTGCCTCGGCCTCGCGGTCGCGACGTTCGGCTGCGTGGTCTTGCTCGAATACGCGCTCGGCGCCGATTTCGGCTTCGACAATTTGGTCTTCCAGGATTCCGGCCGCGTCTTTCCGGGCCGCCCGCCGATCCCGGCCGCCGCGGCCTTCGTGGCGCTCGGGCTTGCGCTCGCGCTGCTGGCCGCCGAACGGGCGTGGCTCGTTCTGCTGCGCGGCGCGCTCGCCCTCGCCGTCGTCGTCGCCGGCTTCACGGCGGTTTCCTCCTTTTTCGTTTCGTCGGCCGATCCGGTCGACAATCCAACGCTGATTCACGTCCCGCTCGCCGGAAGCGCCGCCGTCGTCCTGCTCGGATTGGGCGTCCTGGCCTCGAGCCGCCCCAACCGCAAAGTCGGCGAACTCGTCAGCGTCGTCGCTCCGATCCTGGGCCTGGCGGCCATGGCGCTGCTCGTCGCGGCGACGCTGTTCACGGTCGATCATCAACGCCGCCTGCGCGAGGGGGCGGACGACGCGGAGACCGCCGCCGCGGCGCTCCAGGGGGTGCTGAACCTCCTGCTGGAGGCCGAGGCCGGCCAGCGCAGCTATCTCCTCACCGGGAACGAGGCCTCTCTCGGCCCCTACGCCTCGGCCGCTCCGAAGGTCGGGTCGGAAATCGCCCGCGTTGCGGCGCTCGCCGGGGCCTCGGCCAGTGTCGAAGTCCGTGACGAGACGGAGCGCATTCAGGCGCTGGCGCAAGGCGAACTCGCCGAACTGCGCCGGACGATCGACCTGAAGCGCGGCGGCGACGCGGCGGGGGCCCTGGCGATCGTCGAGTCCGACGTCGGCGAGCGCCCGATGCGGCAATTGCGGCGCGAGGTCGCCGCGTTGCAGGAGGCCCTGACGAAGAAGGCCGATTCGCTCGATGCGGGCGCCGACCGCATCCTGGCGCGGCTCCTCTACACGACCCTGACCGCGCTGTCGGTCGCCGCCGCGCTCGGCGGCTTTCAGGCGTTCGACACCCGCAGGCGGGTCGTCGGGATGCTCAGGACCAACCTGGGTCTGGCCGCCACCAACAAGGAGCTCGACCGGCGGGTGGCGGACAGGACGCGGGAGCTCGCCGCGGCTCTGGGGAGCGCGCGTTCCGAACTGCGCTTGCGCAAGCAGGCCGAAGGCGCGTTGCGAAAAAGCGAGAAGCAGCTTCGCCTGCTGACCGAGGCGACGTCCAGCGCGATCTACGCGATGGGCCCGGACTGGAAGGAGATGCGTCGACTGACCAGCGACGGCTTCCTCGCCGGCGTCGACAAATCCGACCGCGGCTGGGTCGACAGGTTCGTTCCCGACAGCGAGCGCGAGAGGGTTCTCTCGGCGGTGCGGACGGCCATCGAGACGAAAAGCGTCTTCCAGCTCGAGCATCGCGTCATTCGGGAGGACGGCGGCGTCGGTTGGGCGATTTCCAGCGCGGTGCCGATGCTGGACGACGACGGCGAAATCGTCGAGTGGTTCGGCGCGGCGACCGACGTCACGGCGCGCAAGCAGGCCGAGGAGGCGCTGCGCGCGAGCGAGCAGCGGTTGCGGCGCTTCTACGATTCCGGCCTCGTGGGCGTCATCGACTGGAACGTGAAGGGCGAGATCGCCGACGCCAACGACCGGTTCCTCGAGATCGTCGGCTACACCCGCGACGACATGCAATCGGGGCGGATCGACTGGCGGGCCATGACCCCGCCGGAGTTCCGCGGGCTCGACCAAACCGCCGTCCGGCAGCTCGTCGCCGGCGCCAAGGCGGCGCCGTTCGAGAAGGAATTCGTCCGCAAGGACGGCGAACGGGTGCCGATCCTCGTCGCCGCGGCGATGCTCGACGAGCGCGGTTTCGATGGCGTCGCCTTCGTGCTCGACATCGCCGAGCGCAAGCGCGCGCAAGCCGCGCTGGCGGAGAGCGAGGAGCGCCTGCGTTTCGCCCTCGCCGCGGCGCGCGCGGGCGTCTGGCAGTGGGATATCGCGAACGGCAGGCTGGTCAGAACGCCGGAGGCCGCAGCCTTGCTGGGCCTGGGGCCGGACGAGCTTCAGTCCTCGCGGGAGCGCTGGCTGGGGATTATCCATCCGGCCGACCGGGACGGCGCGGCCGCGAGCGTTCAGCGGGCCTTGCAGCGCCCGGAAGAGGGTTATCAGTGGGACTACCGCGTGGTCCTGCCCTCGGGCGAGATCCGCTGGATCGCGAGCATCGGCAAGGTCGAGGTTTCGGCCGACGGCGCGCCCGCGCGCATGGCGGGCATTCACCTCGACATCACCGGGAGAAAGACGGCCGAGCTGGCGCTGCGCGAGAGCCGGGAGGCCTTGCGCCAGAGCCAGGCGCATCTCCGCCATGCCGCGAACTCGGCCAAGCTCACCTTCGCCGACATCGACCTCGCCACCGGCGAAGCGGCGGTGGCGGAGAATTTCGCGCGGGTCATGGGCTACCAGCCGCCGCGCGGGCGAGACGGACGCTCGATCGCCAGGGCGATCGCGCGCCTGATGCGGTGCGGCGACAGGGCGGCCGCCCTCAGGGCTGTGGACGCGGTGCAGGCGCTGCTCGCCGGCGGGCCGGCCGCCACGCTCGAGAACGCGGTCCGCGGCGACGACGGCGCGACGCGCTGGATCGAAACCGTGCTGAACGTGGAAGACGGTCCCGACCGGAAGCCCGCGCGGCTGTTCATGACGCATCGCGACGTCACCGCGACCGTCGAGAACCGCGAGGCGCTCGCCCGCGCCAAGGCCGAGGCCGAACGCGCCAACCTCGCCAAGTCCAAGTTCCTGGCCTCCGCCAGCCACGACCTGCGCCAGCCGGTGCAGTCGCTCGTCCTGTTGATGGCTCTGGTCGAGAAGCAGGTCGGCGCGGACGAGAAGGCGACGTACACGGTCGCGATGATGAAGAATGCGCTCGGCGGGCTGAACGGCCTGCTGACCGCGATCCTGGACATTTCCCGGCTCGACGCCGGCGCGATCGAGCCGTCGATGGAGATCGTCTCGCTGGGCGCGATGCTCGCTCGGCTCGGGGCGGAATACGCGCCCAAGGCCGCCGCGCGCGCGCTCGGCCTCCGGGTCAGGACGCGCGAGATGTTCGTCTCGACGGACCGGGCGCTGTTCGAGCGCGCGCTGCGCAATCTGATCGAGAACGCGTTGCGCTACACGACGACGGGCGGCGTCCTGGTCGGCATGCGGCGCCGCGGCGGCGACGTCCGGGTCGACGTCGTCGACACCGGGCTCGGCGTCCCGCCGGGCAAGCAGGCGGAAATCTTCGAGGAGTTCCGCCAGCTGCACAATCCCGGCCGCGACCTCGGCAAGGGCCTCGGCCTCGGCCTCGCCATCGTCGCCCGCCTCGCCCCGCTGCTCGGCGCGAAGGTGGAGGTGTCGTCCCGCCCGGGACGGGGCTCGCGATTTTCGCTCACCCTGCCGCTCGCGCCCGATCCGGGGACGCCAGTCGTCGCGGCCGAAGCCCAGGCCGGAGACGCGCACGGCGCCGTGCTGATCATCGAGGACAATGAAATCCTGCGCCGCAGCCTCGAGGCGATGGTGAGCGCCTGGGGCTACGCGGCGGCGGCGGCGGGGAGCGGCGAGGAGGCGCTCGACCTCGGTTCGCGCGGCCTGCGTCTCGACGCGATCGTCACCGACTACCGGCTCGGCGAGGGGGTGAACGGAATCGAGGCGGCGCTGGAACTCGAGCGCGTCGCCGGCCGCGTCCTGCCGAAGCTGATCCTCACCGGCGACACCGCGCCGGAGAGTCTCGCGGCGATCCGGGCGAGCGGGTTCTGCTGCCTGCACAAGCCGGTCGCCGCCGACGCGCTCCGGCGCAAGCTCGCCGACATGCTGGCCTGAGGCGCGCGTCCTCAGCGCCGCGCGGCGAGGGCGAAGACGGCGGCGAGCGCCGCCCAGGCGAGAATCATCGTCGACCCGCCGATCGGCGCCGCGAAGGGAAAGAGCCGTTCGCCGGTGAAGCCGCTCGTCGCCAGATCGGCGGCGAACAGGGTCGCGCCGGCGGCGAGCGCGAAGCCGACCGCGACCAGCGCCGGCGATCGCGCGATTCGCGCATGGGCGGCGACGCCGAGACAGGCGGCGGCGTGCAGCAGCAGGAACAGCGCCGCCGTGCGCCCGAGCTCGCCGCCATTCCGGTGCGTGGCCAGCGCCGCGAGCGCCACGCCGCCCGCGCCCATGAGGGCGGCCGAGGCGGCGAGAAGGGCAGGGGCTCGATTCAGGACGGCCTCCGGGGCGCGCGGTAACTCTTTCGTCAACGATGCGCCGGCGGACTTGTCGACGCAACGAACCTCCCCCATGTTGCATGTTTGTGACGCCAAATCGATGGCCATGGGGCCGAGGCGCCGCTCTGGAAAGAAAAACCGCCGATGTCGAAGAGGCTCACGGGAACGTCGCTGGCGATCGCGAAGGCCAACATGCGCTCGGGCGTGGACGCGGCGCTCACCATCGCCGCGCGCACCCACAGCATGTTCTCGCCCGGGGGCGAACCGATCGACAAGGCGCGCGAGGCGCGGTTGATGGTGTCCGAGAAGGTCGACGCCGCGGTCGAGGGGGCGTTCGCGGCGCAGGCGGCCTGGGGCCAGTTCCTGATCAAGGCGGCGTTCGGCGGCCTGCGCAGCGCCGAGGACGTGTCCGTCGGCCTCGCCGGCATCGCCGAGGCCGCCGCCAAGCCGGCGCGGCGGAAGGTCAGGGCCAACGCGCGGCGGCTGACCGGCGCGTAAGGCGGCTCCGCCCCGCGAATGGATGTCTTCCATACCCTGCAGGCCTATCTGGCGAGCTACGGCTATCTGGCGGTCTTCGTGATCGTCGGGCTCGAGAGCGCGGGCGTTCCTATGCCCGGGGAGACGGTTCTGGTCGCGGCGGCGATTCTCGCCGGGCAGGGCAAGATGCAGATTGTCGGCGTCGTCGGCGCGGCCGCCGGGGGCGCGATCCTCGGCGACAATTGCGGCTACTGGATCGGCCGGGAGTTCGGCTTCCCCATCGCCTACCGCTGGGGCGGCTGGGTCCGCCTGGACGAGCGCCGGCTGAAGCTCGGCCAATACCTGTTCCTCAGGCACGGCGGCAAGATCGTGTTCTTCGGCCGGTTCGTCGCCTTCCTGCGCGCCTTCGCCGCCTTCCTCGCCGGCGTCAATCACTTCGACTGGGAGCGGTTCTTCCTCTGCAACGCCGCCGGCGGACTCGTCTGGGCGTCGATCTTCGGCGCCGGCGGCTTCTGGCTGGGACGCGCCTTCGAAGCTTATGCGAAACCGGTCGGGCTGGCGGCGCTGGCCGCCGCCGTCGTCGCCTTCGTCGTCGGCGGGCGATTCGTCCGCCATCACGAGCGCCAGCTCGAGGACGAGGCCGAGCGCGCCTTTCCTGGCCCGCTGGTCCGCCCGAAGCCGCCGCGTCGCTGATCCGCCGCGAAACCGCCGCTATGTTCGCGCCGATTCCGGCGAATGGGAACGGTGAGGAGCGGATCATGGATGTCGTTCGCGCAGGCTCGAATCCTTCCGTCAGAGGGCCGGACCCCTGGTTCAGCGGGACGGTCCGGATCGACCCGCTGATGAATGCGTACGACCCGGCGCGCGTCCAGGGCGCGAGCGTCAACTTCGAGCCGCGGGCGCGCACGGCGTGGCACACCCACCCGCTCGGGCAGACGCTGATCGTCACCGCGGGGCTCGGCCGGGTCCAGCTCTGGGGCCAGCCCGCGCAGGAGATCCGCCCCGGAGACGTCGTCTGGATCGCGCCGGGCGAGAAGCACTGGCACGGCGCCTCGCCCGCCGCCGCCATGACCCACATCGCCGTGCACGAAGTGGAGAACGGCAAGTCGGTCGAATGGCTCGAGCTCGTCAGCGACGAGCAGTACGGCGGCTGAGCCGCCGTCCCGCTCCGCCTTTCACGCCGGGCTGCGCTCGACCGGCCCGATCCACACCCGCTTCTGCTCCGAGCGGCGGACGAAGTCGACGCTGACGGTGCGGTTGATCTTTTCGGAGTCGAGCGCGCGCATCAGTTCGCCGACGCTCCTGACCGGCTTGCCGTCGAGCGCGACGAGGATGTCGCCGGTGAGGAGGCCCGCGTGCGCCGCCGGCCCCGACTGGTCGACGGAGATCAGCCGCGCCCCGGTCGCCTGGGCGAGGTCGAGGCGCAGTGCGACCCGCCGCGGAATTTCGGCCGAGGCCGCGCCGACCCCGATATAGGCGCGCCGCACCCGGCCATGGCGTGCGATCTCGCCGGCGACAAAATTGGCGGTGTTGGAGGCGACCGCGAAGCAGATCCCCTGCGCGCCGACGATGACGGCGGTGTTGATGCCGACGACCTCGCCGGCCGAGGACACCAGCGGTCCGCCGGAATTGCCCGGATTGAGCGCCGCGTCGGTCTGCACGACGTCCTCGATCATCCGGCCGGTGCGCGACTGAAGGGAGCGGCCGAGCGCGGAAATCACGCCCGCGGTGACGGTCGCGTCGAAGCCGAGCGGATTGCCGATCGCAACCGCGATCTGGCCGCGCCTCAGCTTCGCGCTGTCGCCGAGCTTGGCGGCGGGCAGGGACACGTCGGCCTCGACGCGCAGAAGCGCCAGGTCGGTGTCCGGGTCGTCGCCGAGCACGCGCGCCTGCAGCTCGCGGCCTTCGAGCGTGGTCAGCGACACGACCCGCGCGCCCTGGACGACGTGGGAGTTGGTGAGCGCGAGCCCGTCGGAGGACACGATCACGCCGGAGCCGGATCCGGCGTTGCGCCCGGCGCGCCGGACGTCGATGCGCACGACGCTCGGCCCGACCCGCTCGACCACGTCGGTGACCACGCGGGAATAGGCGTCGAGGGCGTCGGCGTCGGTTTCGGGACGGGCGCCGGGGCCCTGCGAGGGGCCGTCGGAGTCGAGGGTGAAGGCGGTTTCGAGAGGCTGGAGGGTGTCGAACATGGCGCGGATATGGGAACGCGCCGCCGCCGCCGCAA
This sequence comes from Roseiarcus fermentans, assembly GCF_003315135.1. Lineage (GTDB taxonomy): Bacteria > Pseudomonadota > Alphaproteobacteria > Rhizobiales > Beijerinckiaceae > Roseiarcus > Roseiarcus fermentans. The sequence goes on along the minus strand of NZ_QNRK01000015.1, from coordinate 23,211 downwards.
GACAAATCCCGTACGGGCCATGAAGTTACTCGGTCTCACTACGTAGTTTCCCTAATTGCGCCGGCAGGCGCCGTTTGGAATTCTCGGACAACGGAAGGGGGTCGAACGCCGGCCGGGCCTAGGGTTCGGGGGACGCTCGATTGGCCGTAAGGCGCGCGAGGCCATTGCAGTCGCGACGCCGTGCGTCTCCTCGGACGGTCGCCGGGCCCCGGACGCTAGCCGTTCGCGGGCCTCGCGCAGCCGCTTTCGCCGTTCCGTGTGCGATTGGGTTGACTGCGGCGTGATGGTCCTGACCGAGCTTCAAGCTCCGAGACGACCCTGTCAAATCCAACGCTTCGGCCGCCGGGCCGGACTCGCGGCCTCTGTCGAGGCCCCATAAGGATTTCGTCGCCCCGCGACGGAGTGGGAGGCCGGCCGTGACAGCGGCTGGCTTCTTTTGGAAACCCATCGGTGGAAGAGTTTGATGGCCATGAACAAGGGTAAGGACTTCTGGACGCCGCGCAGGCACGGTTTCGACGACGACGGCCCCCTTTCCTACGAACGCAGGGACGTCTCCCGGGGGCGGAGCAGCAGACCCGAAGGCGCAATCGAGGAGCCGTTCGCCGGCGGCGCGGCGAGTTCGGCGAACGTGCCGACCGTCGACGCCACCGTCAAGTGGTTCAAGGACGACAAGGGATTTGGGTTCGTCGAACTCGAGAACGGGCAGGGCGACGCGTTCCTGCACGCCACCGCCCTGCACTCCGCCGGGCACGACACCGTTCCGCCGGGCGCGAAGATGCGCGTCGTCGTGACGGCCGGCGCCAAGGGGCCGCAGGTGTCGAGGGTCCTGTCGGTCGACGTCTCGACCGCGGTCGAACGTCCGCGTCGCACGCTCGAAGGGCCGCGAGCCCCGCGGCGGGCGCCGCCGGATCCGACCGCCGGCGTGCCGATCGGCGGCAAGGTCAAGTGGTTCAACGAAACCAAGGGTTTCGGCTTCGTCGCGGTGGACGACGGCGGCAAGGACATCTTCGTCCACATCTCCGCGCTGAACGCGGCGGGCATCCCCCACCTGATGGAAGGGCAGTCGGTCAACATGCGGGTGATCGACACGCCGCGCGGCCGCGAGGCGATTTCGATTTCCCTGTAACCTCGCGAGGGGGAGGCCGCCAGAGTCGAGGGCCGCCTCCCCGGGCGGGCTCGGCCGAGCCCGCCCGTCGAGGCGGGCGGACAACCGAGGGCTACGAGCGCCGCCTCGCCAGCGCGGCGAGGATGGCGCGGGCGCGGCTTGCGGCGAAGACTGACGCCACGTCACGGTCCGTGCGGATGCGCCAGTTCGGCCGCTCGCGGTCGGTTCCCGGGAGGTTGGTCGCGATCGCCTCGCCGACGAGATCGTCGAGTTGGGCGCTGGCGAGCGCCGAGCCGGCGTCGCCGACGAAGGCGTGGATCGCCGCCGCGGTCGGGTCGTCGAGCGGATCGTCCTCGGCCGGGGGGGCCTCGAGCAGGCCGGCCGCGATCAGGGCGGCGATCAGGATGTGTTTCTCCTCACGCCGCGCCGCGATCGCCTCGCCCGCCGCGGTCAACGACCGCAGCCCGAGCGAAAGCAGTTCCGCGATGTCGGTGCCTCGCCACCAGCCTGCGAGCGTGGGAAGGTCGTGCGTCGAGACGCAGGCCGCCGACAGCGGCGGATAGGCGGACGGCGGCGCGAACCGGGCGCCCTCGCGCTCGAACCACAGGACGCGCATCCCCAGGATTCGCGCCTTCATCATGCGGTCGCGGAACCCCGCGGCGACCGTGCCGAGATCCTCTCCGACCACCATGCAGCGCGCGCGCCGGCTCTCCAGCGCGATGTGGCCGACGAGATCGTCGAGCGGATAGGAGAGATAGGCGCCCTCGGCCGGCTTCGCCCCGTCCGGGATCAGGAAGAGACGCTGCAGACCCATCGCGTGGTCGATTCGCAGCATTCCGGCGTGACGCATGTTGGCGGCGTAGAGAGCGCTCAGCTCGGCCCAGCCCTGTCGCGCGCCGGCCAGCGGATTGGGGGCCGGCAGGCTCCAGTTCTGGCCTTGCAGGGAGAACGGATCGGGCGGCGCGCCGACGGTCGCGCCCCGCGTCAGCCTGTCGCCCTGCGCCCAAGCTTCGGCGCCGTCGGGCGCGGACCCCACGGCGAGATCGCGATAGAAGCCGATCCCGAGCCCGCCGGCGCGCGCCGTTTCCGCCGCCCGGGCGAGTTGCCGGTCCGCGGCCCACTGGCAGAACAGCGCGAAATCGTACCGCTCCGCCCGTCTGTCGATAGCCTTCGCGATCGCGCCCGGGTCGCCGTCGCGCAGCGGCGCCGGCCACAAACGCCAGTGTTCCCCGTCCTCGCCGGCGGCAATCGCCTGGAAGGCCGCGAATTGCTTCAGCGTCTGGCCGCCGTGCGCGACGAAATCGCGATAGTCCGCAACCACGCTGTCTCCCGGCTGCGCCGCCGCGAGCCGCGCGAACGCGCCGTGAAGCGCCTCGAGCGCGGCGCGTTTGACCCGCCACGCCTCGGGGTAGTCGACGAGGCGCGCCGCCGCCGTCTTCGCCGCCGCCGGGGCGAGCGCGGCGAGCGCAGTTTGCGCGAAGGCGTCGCGCGGCAGATCGGGGTCGAAGACATCGATCAGGATCGGATCGAGAAACCGCCGGTCGGAGGGATAGTAGGGGCTCGCCCGCTCGCGGTCGCCCGGGAACAGCATGTGCATCGGGCTCACGCCGAAATAGGCGGCCCCCGCCCCGCCCGCCGCCGCCGCCGCCTGCGCGAGCGCGGTGAAATCCCCGATTCCCTGATCGCGCTCATGCCTGAGGGCGTAGAGCTGGGCGGTCACGCCGAAGCGTTTGCCGGATGCGAACTCGGCGCCGTGGCACTGGGGCGGCGCGACCGTCAGCGCGCAGTCGACGCCGTCGACGATCAGCCGGTGGCGCCCGAGCGGCAGGTCCGGCAGGGGAACCTTGCGCTCGACGACCGCGACGCCGTCCGCGAGCGGGCGCCCGACGCCGTCGCCGGCTGGCGTCCGCCATTCGAAGACCTCGCCGTCCTCGCACTCGATGCGCGCGTCCGCCGCGCCGGCGGCGTCGCGAAGCGGCAGGGAGGCCGCCTCGCCTTCGCGCACCAGCAGGGAAGGGGGCACGCGCCGCCGCCGCGTCTCGTCCAGCGCCGTCCTCAGGCTTTCGCGCGCTTGCGCCTCGCTGGCGGTGGCGAGGCCGAGCGCGCCGAGAAGCGCGATCTTGCTCTCGGCGGAGACGACGGTCCGCCTGCCGCCGAGGTCCCACCAATCGCCGGCGAGCCCGACGGCGCCGCATAGCGCGTCGATCGTTTCGGCCGAGGGTGGCCTGCCCGCCCCCGTGGCCGTCGGGCGCTCCGCGAGAACGAGGGTCGCGCGCGCCGCCACCCGGCAGCGATCGGCGAGCGCCGTCATGCGCTCGGGCGCGTCGGGCGCGTCGGTGTCGACGACGATGCGCCACGCCATGCCGGCGCGCGGCGCGGGAAGCCGCACGTCCGCAACCGAGGCGGCGCGGTTGAGCGCCAGCGCCACGCGATCGACGCCGCCGTCGGCGGGCGCGGCGAAGACCGCGACCAGCACGGGCCCGGCGGGATCGTTCCACGCCGACTGCGACATCGGCCCGTTGTCGTCGCGCCATTCGACGTCGGGCAGACCGGTCGCGTCGAACGGCTTTCCGGTGAGAAAGGCGTCGCGCGACAAGGCGGGATGGGCCCGGCGGGCGCGCACGAGCCGGCCGACGAAGCGGGCGAGGCTCTCGTCCGCGCTGTCCCAGTGAATCGCCGTGGTCGCGTTGTCCTGGGCGTAGGCGTTGTTGTTGCCGGACTGGGTGAAGCCGAGTTCGGAGCCCATCGCCAGCATCGGCGTTCCGCGCGAGGCGAGGAGCAGCGCCAAGAGGTTGCGCTGATCGCGCGTGCGCGCAGCGACGATCGCCGGATCGGCGCTCGGCCCCTCGACGCCGTGGTTCCAGGAGTAATTGGCGTCGGTCCCGTCGCGGTTGTGTTCGCCGTTGCCGTCGTTGTGCTTGCCGTCGTAGGCGACCAGGTCGGCGAGGGTGAAGCCGTCGTGGGCGACGATGAAATTGACGCTCCGCGAGGGCGCGGGCCCCTGGCCGAACACGTCCCTCGATCCGGAAATCCGCGTCGCGAGATCGCCGCGAACGCCGGCGTCGCCACGCCAGAAGCGGCGCGCGCAATCGCGATAGCGGTCGTTCCACTCGGCCCATTCGCGGCCGAACCGGCCGAGCTGGTAGCCGCCGGGGCCGATGTCCCAGGGTTCGGCGATCAGCCGCGCCTTCGAGACGATCGCGTCGGCGGCGAGCGCGCGGAAGAAGGGCGCGGCGGGATCGAACCCGTCGGCCGTGCGCCCGAGCGCGACGGCGAGATCGAAGCGGAAGCCGTCGATTCCGCCGTACTCCATCCAGCGGCGCAGCGCGCCGACCGCCATCGCGACGACGATCGGCCGATCGAGCGCGACGCAATTGCCGGTGCCGGCGTCATTGACGTAACGCGCCGGGTCGGAGGGATCGAGGCGAAAGAAGGTGGCGTTGTCGAGCCCCCGGAACGACAGGGTCGGGCCGAACGCGTCGCTCTCGCCGTTGTGGTTGAAGACGACGTCGAGGATCGCCTCCATGCCGGCCGCGTGCAGCGCGTCGGTGGCGGCGCGCACCTCCGCCCAGCCGCCGGGCGCGAGCCGCGGGTCGGGCGCGCCGAACACGACCGGGTTGTAGCCCCAGGCGTTGGCGAGGCCCAGCGGGCCCAGATGGCGTTCGTCGACGAAGGCGTCCGCCGGCATGATCTCGACCGCGGTGACGCCGAGGGCGGAGAGATGGTCGATCAACGCCGGATGGGCGAGGCCGGCGAACGTGCCGCGCGCCGGCTCGGGGACGCCCGGGTGGAGGCGGGTGAACCCGCGCAGATTGAGCTCGTAGACGACGAGCGCTTCCGGCGCCACGCGCCGGCGGCCCGGCTCGCCCGCGCGCGCGGCCCCGGCGATCGCCTTGGGCGCGTGCGCGCCGCTGTCCTCGCCGAAGGCGAACATTGACCGGTCGAGACGGAAGGGACCGTCGAAGGCGACGGCATAAGGATCGGCGAGCAGTTTCGAGACGTCGAAGCGGTGGCCCCGATTCGGCTCGAACGGGCCGCTGACGCGAAAGCCGTAGCGCGCGCCGGCCCCGACGCCGGGGGCGAGGCCGCGAAACATCCCGTCGCCGCCGCGCGCGAGCGGAATTCGCGCCGTCTCGCGATCGCCGTCGAACAGGCAGAGCAGGACGCCTTCGGCGTTCGGCAGGTCGAGCGCCGCCGACAGACCCTCGGCGGTGACGGCGACGCCGGGGTTGATCGGGTCGGCGCTCATCCGTCGATTTTCGCCACGGACCGGTAGAGATCGGCGTAGCGCCTGGCCGGACCCCTCCAGGAGACGTCGGCGCGCATGCCGTTGAGGCGCATGCGGCGCATCGCCGCCGGGTCGTGGTAGGTCGCGAACGCCAGGTCGATGGCGCGGGCGAGCGCGTCGACGGTGGGAGGCGCGAACTGGAATCCGGTGGCGACGCCGGCCGCCAGAGCCGCCTCGTTGCCGTCGATCACCGTATCGGCGAGTCCGCCGACCCGCGACACGATGGGCGCCGCACCGTAGCGCAACGCGCAGAGCTGGGTGAGCCCGCAGGGCTCGAAGCGCGAGGGCACCAAGATGAAGTCGGCGCCGGCCTGGAACAGGTGCGCGAGCTTCTCGTCGTAGTCGAAGACGCAACTCACCGAATCGGGGCGGCTGGCGGCGGCGTCGCCGAAGCCCGATTCGAGCAGGCGCTCGCCGGCCCCGAGCAGGCCGAACTGGCCGCCCCGGTCGACGATGCGCGGCAGCGCGTGCAGCAGCAGATCGAGGCCCTTCTGATGCGACAGGCGGGAGACGACGGCGAACAGCGGCCGATCGACGCTGCGCGTCAGGCCGAGACGGTTCTGCAACGCCGTCTTGTTGCGGCCGCGCATGTCGATCCGCAGCGCGTTGTAGGGCTGGGCGAGGGCCGAATCCGTGTTCGGATTCCACACCGTGTCGTCGACGCCGTTGACGATGCCGTGCACCGCGCCGCCGCGCGAGCGCAGCAGGCCGTCGAGCCCCATGCCGAATTCGGCCGTCTGGATTTCGCGCGCATAGGTCGGCGACACCGTGGTGACGACGTCGGAGAACAACAGGCCGGCCTTGAGAAAGCCCACGCCGCCGTAGTACTCGACGCCATCGAGGCCGAGCGCCTCGTCGGGCAGCCCGAGCTCCCAGAACACGGACACCGGGAAGTGGCCCTGGAAGGCGAGGTTGTGGATCGTGATCAGCGATCCCGGGCCGCGCTCCGCGGCGTAGCGCAGATAGGCGGCCGTCAGGCCCGCCTGCCAGTCGTGCGCATGCACCACTTGCGGCTGAAACGCCGCGATCGCGCCGAGCCCGATGTCCGCCCCGACCCGCGCCAGCGCCGCGAACCGGCGCGCGTTGTCCGGCCAGTCCGTGTTGTCGGGCCCGAGGTAGGGGTTGCCCGGACGGTCGAAGAGATGGGGCGCGTCGAGGGCGAAGAGATCGAGCCCGGCCGAGCGGCCGGCGATGATCCGCGCCGGGGCGCCGAACAGGTCCGCGTATTCGTGCGCGACCTCGCCGCCGGCGAGCTTGGCCTTCACCGCCGGATAGGCCGGCAGCAGCGTCCGCATCTCCACGTCCTCGCGCACGAGCGCGCCCGGCAGCGCGCCCGCGACATCGGCGAGGCCGCCCGTCTTGACCAGCGGAAAGACCTCCGAGGCGACCGACAGGACCTTCAGACCACTCATGATTTGAGCTTTTCGATCATCGGCCCGGTGATCAGCGTGACGCCGTTCTCGGTGCGCCGGAAGCGCTTGGCGTCGAGCGCCGGGTCCTCGCCCACGACCAGCCCGTCGGGAATCGCGACCTCGCTGTCGATCACCACCTTGTTGAGCCGAACGTGCCGTCCGATCGAGGCGTAGGGCAGGATGACCGCCTCGTGGATGGTCGAATAGGAATGGACGTGGACGCCGGTGAAGACCAGGGAGCGGCTGATCGCCGCCCCCGAGACGATGCACCCGCCCGAGAGCAGCGACTGGATCGCGAGGCCGCGCCGCCCGTCGACGTCGTGCACGAACTTGGCCGGCGGGGTGATCTCGCCATAGGTCCAGATCGGCCAGCCGCGGTCGTAGAGGTCGAGGTCGGGAACGACGTCGGTCAGGTCGATGTTGGCCTCCCAGTAGGCGTCGACGGTGCCGACGTCGCGCCAGTAGTGCTTGGCCTCCTCGGTCGAGCGGACGCACGACTGGGAGAAGTGATGCGCGACCGCTTTGCCGTTCTTGACGATGTAGGGGATGATGTCCTTGCCGAAGTCGTGGGCGGAGGCGGGATCGGCGGCGTCCTGTTTCAGCAGGTCGATCAGGAACGACGTCTCGAACACATAGATGCCCATGCTGGCGAGCGCGACGTCGGGACGGCCCGGCATGTGCGGCGGGTTCTTCGGCTTTTCGAGGAATTCGATGATCGTGTTGTCGTCGTCGACGTGCATGACGCCGAAGCCCTTGGCCTCCTCGAGCGTGGCTTCGAGGCAGCCCACCGTCACGTCGGCTTCCGAGTCGACGTGCTGCTGCAACATCTTCTCGTAGTCCATCTTGTAGACGTGGTCGCCGGCGAGCACGACCATGAAGTGGGGATTGTAGCTCTCGATGATGTCGATGTTCTGGTAGACCGCGTCGGCGGTGCCCAGATACCACATCGTTTCCGAGACGCGCTGCGAGGCCGGCAGGATGTCGAAGCTCTCGTTGCGTTCCGGCCTGAGGAAGTTCCAGCCGCGCTGCAGGTGGCGGATCAGGCTGTGGGCCTTGTACTGGGTCGCCACCGCGATGCGGCGGATGCCGGAATTGAGCGCGTTCGACAGCGCGAAGTCGATGATGCGCGACTTGCCGGCGAAGTAGACGGCGGGCTTCGCCCGCCGGTCGGTCAGTTCCAGCAGGCGGCTGCCGCGTCCCCCGGCGAGGACGTAGGCCATCGCATGGCGGGCGTAGGGGGGGCTGAGCCCCATCTCCCTGGCGGTTCGTGTCCTTGGCATCCCGGTGTCCTCCTCAGGCGGGCGCCTGCCCGGCGACAGGCGGGGCGAAGACGAGATAGAGCGTGGCGAGCGGCGGCAGGTTCAGCGCCGCCGAACAGGGAAAGCCGTGCGACGACCGCGGCTCGGCGACGACGTCGCCGAGGTTGCCGATGTTCGAGCCGCCGTAGAGGCCGGCGTCGGTGTTGATCGCCTCGCGCCAGTGGCCCTCGAAGGGAAGGCCGATGCGGTAGTTCATCCGCGGCTCGGGGGTGAAGTTGCACACGACCGCGACCGGCGGATCGCTTTGCGCGCCCCGGCGCAGGAAGGCGAGGACCGACTGCTGGTCGTCGTTGACGACGATCCAGCGAAAGCCCTCGGGCTCGCAATCGCGCGCGTAGAGCGCGGGCGTGTCGCGATAGACCCGGTTGAGGTCGCGGATGAGCGCTTGCACGCCCTGGTGCGGCCAGTGATCGAGCAGCCACCAGGGCAGCGACTCGGCCGCGTTCCACTCCATCGTCTGGCCGAACTCCTGCCCCATGAACAAGAGCTTCTTGCCGGGATGGCCCCACATGAAGCCGTAGAAGGCGCGCGCATTGGCGAACCGCTGCCACTCGTCGCCGGGCATCCTGCCGATGACCGAGCCCTTGCCGTGGACGACTTCGTCATGGGAGATCGGCAGGACGAAATTCTCGCTGAACGCATAAAGGAGACCGAAGGTCATCTTGTCGTGACCCCAGCGGCGGTAGATCGGATCGCGCGACATGTAGTCGAGCGTGTCGTGCATCCACCCCATGTTCCACTTGAAGCCGAAGCCGAGGCCGCCGTGGTCGGTCGGCGCCGAGACGCCGGCGAAGGCGGTCGACTCCTCGGCGATGGTGATCGCGCCCGGGAATCCTCCGTAGACCAGCTCGTTGGCGCGGCGCAGGAAGGCGATCGCCTCGCGGTTCTCCTTGCTGCCGTCGGCGTTGGGCAGCCACTCGCCCTCGCGTCGGGAATAGTCGAGGTACAGCATCGAGGCGACGGCGTCGACGCGCAGGCCGTCGACGTGGAAGCGGTCGACCCAGTAGAGCGCGTTGCAATAGAGGAAGTTCGCGACCTCGAACCGGCCGAAATTGTAGATCGCCGTGTTCCAGTCCGGGTGGAAGCCCTTGCGCGGGTCGGCGTGTTCGTAGAGCGCGGTGCCGTCGAAATGGGCGAGGCCGTGCTCGTCGGTCGGGAAATGCGCCGGGACCCAGTCGATGATCACGCCGAGGCCGGCGGTGTGGGCCTTGTCGACGAAGCGGGCGAAGCCGGCGGGCGTTCCGAAGCGGCTGGTGGGCGCGAACAGGCCGATCGGCTGGTAGCCCCAGGACTCGTCGAGCGGGTGCTCGCTGATCGGCAGCAGTTCGATGTGGGTGTAGCCCATGCCTGCGGCATAGGGGATCAGGTCGTCGGCCAGCTCGTCATAGGACAGGAACGAGCCGTCGGGACGCCGTTTCCACGACCCGAGGTGGACCTCGTAGATCGTCATCGGCTTGCGCCGCGGCGCGCCGTCGCCCCGGCTCTTCATGTAGTCGTGGTCGGTCCATTCGAAGTCGGCGCTGTCGGCGACCACCGAGGCGGTCGATGGGCGGAGTTCGGCCTCGAAGCCGAACGGATCGGCCTTCAGCGGCAGGAGATTGCCGGCCGGTCCGGTCAGCTCGTACTTGTAGACGGCCCCCGGGCCGATATGCGGAACGAAAATCTCCCACAGGCCGCTGTCGAAGCGCTTGCGCATCTGGCAGCGCCGCCCGTCCCAGTGATTGAAGTCGCCCACCACCGACACGCGCGCGGCGTTGGGCGCCCAGAGCGCGAACAGGACGCCGTCGACGCCTTCGTGCATGGCGATCTGGGCGCCGAGCCGCCGGTACAGCTGCCGGTGCGACCCCTCGCGCAGCAGGTAGTCGTCGATCGGTCCGAGCGCGGGTCCGAAGGCGTAGGAGTCGATGTAGGACGACGTTCCGTTCGCCGTCTCGACCTCCACCCGGTAAAGCGGCCGCTCGGTCGCCGAGGGAATCAGCGCTTCGAAGAAATCGCCCTTGCGCCGCTCGAGGCCGGCGAGGAGGGCGCCGTCACGGGTCAGCGCCCGAACTCCGATCGCGTCGGGGGCAAACACCCGGATCGCCCAACCGACGCTGGTCAGGTGCGGGCCGAGCACTGCGAACGGATTGTCGCACCGCGCCGCGTGGATCGCCTCGATGTCGGCGTCCCGCGCTCTCCAGACCTCCATATCGCCCTCCGCTCGCCGTTCTCAGCTCAGGGGCCTGAACGGCGCGTTCCATATTTCTTTGGCGTATTCCGCGATCGTGCGGTCGGATGAGAACCACCCGACGTTCGCAGTGTTGATGATGCTCGACCGCATCCAACGGACGCGGTCGCGCCAGACCTCGTCGGCGCGCAGCTGGGCTTTCCAGTAGGCGTCGAAATCGGCGCACAGCATGAAATAGTCGTAGTGGGTGAGCGTGTCGACAAGACCTCGGTAGCGTGCGGCGTCGTCGATGGAGAACACGCCCGAACCGATCTCGTCGAGCGCCTCGCGCAGCGCTGGCGAGGCCGCGATCCGCTGGGTCGCGTCGATGCCCTGGGCGCGCGCGGCTTCCACCTCCGACGCCGTCAGGCCGAAGATGAAGATGTTGTCGTCGCCGACGAGGTCGCGCAGCTCGACGTTGGCGCCGTCGAGCGTCCCGATCGTCAGCGCGCCGTTGAGCGCCATCTTCATGTTGCCGGTGCCGGAGGCTTCCATGCCCGCGGTCGAGATCTGCTCGGACAGGTCGACCGCCGGAATGATCGTTTCCGCGAGCGACACGTTGTAGTTGGGCAGGAAGATCACCTTCAAAAGTCCGCGCACGGTCGGATCGGCGTTGACCACGCGGGCGACGTCGATGGCGAGCTTGATGATCAGCTTGGCCTGCGTGTAGCTGGCGGCCGCCTTGCCGGCGAAGATCTTGACCCTCGGCGCGAAGTCGATGGTCGGGTTGGCGCGGATGGCGTTGTAGCGCGCGACCGTTTCCAGAATGTTGAGAAGCTGGCGCTTGTACTCGTGGATGCGCTTGATCTGGACGTCGAACATCGAGTCGGGATCGATACGCTGACCGAGCTGGACGGCGATGTGGCGTGCGAGCGCCACTTTCGCGGCGCGCCGGGCCGCCGCGACCGCGTCGCGAACGCCGGCGTCGTCGGCGAAGGCGGCGAAAGCCTTCAGCGCCTCGGCGTTCTCGAGCGCGTGCTCACCGACCGTCGAGCGGATGATCTGGGACAGGCCCGGGTTGCATTCGATCAGCCAGCGGCGGAACGTGATCCCGTTGGTCTTGTTGACGATGCGGTTCGGATAGACGGTGTTCAGGTTGTGGAACACGGTCTTGCGCATCAGGTCGGTGTGCAGTCCCGAGACGCCGTTGATCTTGTGCGAGCCGATGAAGGCGAGGTTGCCCATGCGCACGCGCCGGCCGGCGTGCTCGTCGATCAGCGAGATCGACGCCAGAATCCCGGGGTCCATGAACCCGCGCCGGCGGGCGCCGTCGAGGTGGGCCGCGTTGATCAGATAGATGATCTGCATGTGACGCGGCAGCAGCCGCTCCATCAGCGGAACCGGCCAGCTTTCCAGCGCCTCCGGCAGCAGCGTGTGGTTGGTGTAGGAGAAGGTCGCCTGCGTGACCGTCCAGGCCTCGTCCCACTCGAGCCCGTTGAGGTCGACCAGAATGCGCATCAGTTCGGCGACCGCGATCGCGGGATGGGTGTCGTTGAGCTGGATCGCGGCGTGGTCGCCGAGCGTTCGCACGTCGCCATGCTGGCGGATGTGGCGGCGGACGAGGTCGAGCAGCGAAGCGGAGGCGAAGAAATACTCCTGCCGGAGGCGCAGCTCCTGTCCGGCCGGCGTCGCGTCGCTCGGGTAGAGGACCTTGGAGATGGCTTCCGCCCGCATGGCGTCCGACTGGGCGCCGACGAAATCGCCGGCGTTGAAGGCGTCGAGCTTGAACGGGTCGGGCGCGCGCGCCGACCACAGCCGAAGCGTGTTGACGTGCCGGCCGCGCCAGCCGACGATCGGCGTGTCGAAGCCGACCGCCTCGACCGTCTCGCCCGGGTGCCAGATGTGGCGGGTGCGTTCGTCCTCGCCGTGGAGCATTTCCACCCATCCGCCGAAGCCGATCGCGTAGGTGTATTCCAGGCGCTCGAATTCCCACGGATTGCCGTTGGTCAGCCAGTCCTCCGGGACCTCCTGCTGCCAGCCGCCGCGAATGACCTGGCGGAACAGGCCGTTGTCGTAGCGGATGCCGTAGCCGTGCGCGGCGATCTGGAGCGTCGCCATGCTGTCCATGAAGCAGGCGGCGAGGCGGCCGAGGCCGCCGTTGCCGAGCGCCGCGTCCGGCTCGACCCTTCTCAGCTCCATCAGGTTGACGCCGAGGTCCTGCAGCGCCTCCGACATGGTCTCGGCGACGCCGAGATTGGTCATGGCGTCGAACAGGAGCCGGCCGATCAGGAACTCGAGGGAGAGGTAATAGACGCGTTTGCGCCCGTCCGCGTAGGCTTCCGCGGTCGAATGCAGCCAGCGGTCGACGATGAGGTCGCGGGTCGCGAAAGCGACCGCGAGGAACCAGTCGCGCGGGCTCGCGACCTCGGGCACCTTGCCGACCGAATAGGTCAGCTTGGCCAGAACCGAGGCCTTGAGTTCGGCGGCGGAAACGGGCGGCTCGACGTCCGACTTCGACGAACCGGCGGTGTCTATCTTGAGATCGCCCATCTTCCCTCGCTCGTGAGCGCAAAGTCCGACGACCGGCTTCGTGTGCGCTCCCCGAGGCAGGTTGTAACATGCTCGCCGCCTTCGGCAACGCGCGAGGGCGGCCCGATCGCCCCGTTTCCCCGAGCGCGCATGGCCGTCTCCCTCAATGGCCGGAACCGGCCGCGCTCCTGGCGCTGCGCATCTGCTGCTGATAGGCGTCGAGCTCGGCGGTCGCCGCGGCGATCTGCATCTGCAGCGTCTCCAGCTGTTTCTGGGCGGCGGCCGACTGATTCTGAGCGTCGGTCAAGGCCCCGTGCGAGGCGTCGAGCTGGCCCTGCAGGCGCGTCTGCTCGTTGGTAAGCGCCTGATTCTGGTTTTGCAACGCCGCGAGCCGGTCGGTTTCCTCTTTCAGCCGCGCGTCGACCGACTGAAGGTCGCGCGATTTCGCGCTCGCTTCCTCCTGCGCGCCGGAAATGGCGAGCTTGGCGTCGTTGAACTGCCGGGTCAGCTCCGCCAGTTCGTTCTGCGCCGACGCGCGCGCGGCCGACGCCTCCGACAGCGCCTTCTCCGCTTCCATCGCCTGAATCTTGAGATCGGCCGCCGTTCCGGCCGCCTTCTGCAGATTCTGAAGGTCGGCCGCCAGGGACTCGCGGGCCTTTCCGGCGGCGCGGAGCGAGGCCGCCATCTCCCCTTGCGTTCGCGACGCCTCATACCAAAGATATGCCGACAACAGCCAGCCGATGAGGGCGAGACCGGAGAGCGCGAGCAGGACAGGCCGATAATAGGTTTCGCCCGCACCCAACGCCATGACGCACTCCTGCGGTTCGCCCGCACAGCAACAACGTTCGCGGCTCGACGGTCGTTCCCGGTTATAGAGCCCGGCGGGGGCGCCTCGCCAAGCTGAAAAATCGACGCACCGGTCCGACTTGCCATTCCCGCAAGGCTGCCATGCCGCGCTTCGCCGCGGCGGAGCGACGGTCGCGCGCGGCCGCTCGCGCGCCCGCGAACACCAGGGACCGGGAACGGCCCGGCGCGCGCGACCTCCGGGAACCGCCGCCCGGCGCCAGGAAGGAGGTTGTCAATCGCGGACGGTGCGGTGTAACGTCGCGGCAAGAAAAGAAGTGGCTGGCGGGCATTCGGGCGGCGAACGGCGCGACAGGCGTCGACGCGGCGGGCTGACGGGAGATCGATAGTGAGGGAACGCGTATCGATTCCGTTGCGGACGGCCGTTGCGGTCGGGCTCGCGGCGGCCGCAACCCAACCGTCGCGGGCGGCGCTGCTCGGCGCCCCGGAGTCGGGGCAGATCGGCTTCCTGCCGGCCAACACGCCGATCGCCGGCGACATCCAGTGGCTGCACAACGCGATCCTTCTGCCGGCGACCGTCGGCATCTCGCTTCTGGTGCTGGCCCTGCTCGCCTACGTCGTGTTCCGCTTCAACGACAAGGCGCATCCGATTCCCTCGCGCACGACGCACAACGGCCCGCTCGAGATCGCCTGGACCATCCTGCCGGCGCTCGTGCTGGTGGTCATTGCGGTGCCTTCCTTCCGGCTGCTGACGCAGCAGCTCGTCATCCCCGAGCCGGACATGACGATCAAGGCGACCGCCTCGCAGTGGCATTGGAACTACGGCTATCCGAAGTCGGACGGCGGGTTCTCGTTCGATTCGCTGATCAAGGACGACAAGGACCTCAAGCCCGGCGACATCCGCCTGCTGTCGGTCGACAACGCCGCCTATGTCCCGGTCGGCAAGGTGGTCGAACTCGACGTCGTGTCGCAGGACGTCATCCACTCGTTCTCGATCCCGTCTTTCGGCGTGAAGATCGACGCGGTTCCGGGACGGCTGAACAAGTCGTGGTTCAAGGCCGAGCAGGAAGGCGTGTTCTACGGCCAGTGCTCCAACATCTGCGGCATCGACCATGCGTTCATGCCGATCGAGTTCCACGTCGTGAGCCAGAAGGCCTACGACGCCTGGCTCGAGCAGGCGAAGAAGACCTACGCGTCCGCGGACGGCGCGACCCTCGCCGCGACCGCGCTCGCCCCGCATCCGTGACCGCGAAACCGCATCTGAACAGGACGAGAGAAGCATGACGTCTTACGTCTCCGCCGACACCGAGGCCGACGTCCATCACGGACACGAACACGAAATTCCGCACGGCTGGCGGCGCTACCTGTTCTCGACCAACCACAAGGACATCGGCACGATGTACCTCGTGTTCGCGGTCTGCGGCGGCGTTTTCGGAACGCTGCTGTCGATTGCGATCCGCGCCGAGCTGATGACGCCGGGGATTCAGGTGTTCCCGTGGATCTCCGCGATCATGACCGGCGACGGATCGCTGGACGCGGCGAAGAACCTGTACAACGTGTTCTTCACCAGCCACGCCGTCATCATGATCTTCTTCATGGTGATGCCGGCGATGATGGGCGGGTTCGGCAACTGGTTCGTGCCGCTGATGATCGGCGCGCCCGACATGGCGTTCCCGCGCCTCAACAACATGTCGTTCTGGATGCTGGTGGCGTCGTTCTGCCTCCTGTTCACCTCGCTGTGGGTCGAGGGGTCGCCGGGCATGCACGGCTTCGGCGGCGGCTGGGTGCTCTATCCGCCGATGTCGTCGAACGTCGGCGCGCCCGGCCCGGCGATGGATTTCGTCATCCTGGCGATGCACCTGGCGGGCGTGTCGTCGATCCTCGGGTCGATCAACTTCATCGCCACCATCTTCAACATGCGCGCGCCCGGCATGACGATGATGCGCATGCCGCTGTTTCCGTGGTCGGTGCTGGTGACGGCGTTCCTGCTGCTGCTGTCGCTGCCGGTGCTCGCCGGCGCGCTGACCATGCTGCTCACCGACCGCAACTTCCACACCACGTTCTTCGATCCGGCCGGCGGCGGCGACCCGATTCTCTACCAGCACCTGTTCTGGTTCTTCGGTCACCCCGAAGTGTACATCCTGATCATCCCCGGCTTCGGCATCATCAGCCAGGTGGTTTCGACCTTCGCCCGCAAGCCGGTGTTCGGCTACGCCGGCATGGTCTACGCGATGGCCGCGATCGGCCTGCTCGGGTTCATCGTGTGGGCCCATCACATGTTCACCACCGGGCTGTCGCTCGGCGCCCAGCGCTATTTCGTGTTCGCCACCATGGTGATCGCGGTGCCGACGGGCGTGAAGATCTTCTCGTGGATCGCGACCATGTGGGGCGGCTCGCTGTCGCTCAGGACGCCGATGCTGTGGGCGATCGGATTCATCTTCGTCTTCACCGTCGGCGGCGTCACCGGCGTGGTGCTGGCCAACGCCTCCGTCGACCGCTACCTGCACGACACCTATTACGTCGTCGCCCACTTCCACTACACGATGTCGCTCGGCGCGGTGTTCTCGATCTTTGCCGGATTCTATTACTGGTTCCCGAAGATGACCGGCTACATGTACGACGAGCGGCTGGCGAAATGGCATTTCTGGCTGATGTTCGCCGGCATCAACCTCACCTTCTTCCCGCAGCACTTCCTCGGCTTCGCCGGCATGCCGCGCCGCCTGGTCGACTACACCGACGCCTACGCCACCTGGAATTTCGTGTCGTCGCTCGGCGCGTACCTGTCCGGCGGCGCGACCATCGTGTTCCTCTACGTCGTCTACGAGGCGTTCAAGGCCAAGCGGCTGGCCGGCGCCAACCCGTGGGGGGTCGGCGCCACGACGCTGGAATGGACGCTGCCCTCGCCGCCGCCGTTCCACACGTTCGAGACGCCGCCGCGCATTCCCGGCTACGAGGCGCACGCGGAGCCTGCCGCGGTCGGCCGGGGCGGCCATTGAGCGACGCCCCCGCGCCCGCGACGCAAGCTCAGGCGCGCGCCCGCGCGGCGCGGCTGAACAGGCGCTACGCGATCGGCGCGCTTTCGCTCGCCGTCGCCATGCTCGCGCTCTCCTACGCGGCGGTGCCTTTCTATACGTTGTTCTGCCGCGCCACCGGTTACGAGGGCACGCCGCAGCGGGTGGCGGCCGACGACGGGACCGTGGGACGGCGGACGCTGCGGGTCGCCTTCGACGCCAACGTGGCGCCGGGCCTGCCGTGGCGATTCGAGCCCGAGACCGAGTCCGTCCACCTGCGCGTCGGCAAGGCCGCCACCGTGTTCTTTCGCGCGGAGAACCTGTCCGACCGGGAGATCGCGGCGACCGCGGTGTTCAACGTGACGCCCGAAGTCTCGGGCGCATGGTTCGACAAGGTCCAATGCTTCTGCTTCAGCGAGCAGCGGCTCGGGCCGCACGAGACGGCGGAGTGGCCGGTCGTGTTCTTCCTCGATTCGAAGCTCGAGACGGACCCGTCGATGGCCGAGATCCAATCGATCACGCTATCCTACACTTTGTACGCCGCCCCGGCGGCGCGAAACGCCGCCGACGCGCCGCGCCGCGCCGGCCCCGCCGGATGACCTCGAGGAGAAGCCTATGACGGACGCGCCCATCGCCACGCACGCCGCGCTGATCGACGAGGAGACGCCGGCCGCGGAACGGCCCGGTTTCCATCTGGTCGATCCGAGCCCGTGGCCGATCGTGGGGTCGATCTTCGCGCTCCTCACCGCGGTCGGGCTGATCCTGACGATGAAGGACCTGGCGCGGGCCGGTCCCCTCGTCCTGGCGGTCGGCGGCGCCGGGATCTTGTTCACGATGGCCGGCTGGTGGCGCGACGTTATCGTCGAGGCCCAGTCCGGCCACCACAACGCGATCGTGCGCAATGGACTGACGATCGGAATGGTCCTGTTCATCGCCTCGGAGGTGATGTTCTTCGTCGCCTGGTTCTGGGCGTTCTTCGCCTCGTCGCTCGGCGCGCACGATCCGCAGGTCTACGGCCGGCTCGACTTCACCGGCGGGCTCTGGCCGCCCAAGGGGACCGAGGTCATCGATCCGCTGAGGCTGCCGCTGATGAACACGTTCGTGCTGGTGGCGTCGAGCTTCGCCGTCAACGTCGCCCACGACGAACTGCGCGAGCGCAACCGGGAAGGCTTCAAAGGCTTCCTGCTGGTGGCGATCCTGCTCGGCTTCCTGTTCGTCGGCGGGCAGGCCTGGGAGTACATCCACGCGCCGTTCTCGTTCCGCAATTCGATCTACGGCGCGACCTTCTTCATGGCCACCGGCTTCCACGGAGCCCACGTTATCATCGGCGTGATTTTCCTGACCGTCTGTCTGTTCCGCGCCTTCGCCGGGCAGTTCACCCCGCGCCACCATCTCGGCTTCCAGTTCGCCGCCTGGTACTGGCACTTCGTCGACGTCGTCTGGCTGTTCCTGTTCAGCTGCATCTACATTTGGGGCTCGTGGGGCGCGGCCATCGAGGGCGCGGCGGGCTAGGCGGCGCGAGTTCCAATCGGATCGCCGCCGAATTGCGAGGGTGGACGGCCCCGGAACGGCGTCGGTGACGCCAGTTTGAGGCCGTCGAAGTCTCGGGCGCGAGGAGCGAAGGGACCAGGCAAGGGATGCAGCCGCCGAGCCCGCGGCGGCTGCCGTGCAGGAGCGTAGGGCTTTATATTGTTCTGATTCGAATTACCCTGCCAAAAAAGGAGCAGAGCATGATTCGGATTGTTCTCACCCTTTTAAGCTTTTTCATCAGTCTTCCAGGCCACGCGGAAAGCGCAGATTTCATCGACGGGACCTGGTTTGGCAAAGGCGTTTTTCAGATGGGTAATTCGTTTGTGAATTGCTCCGATGTTATGATGAAGTTCAGCGGAAATAGCCAAGTCTTCGTCGTTCGGGAAGCCTCGATGACTTGCGATGGATTGGGCCCACAAAAGTTCACCGAGGTCGACACATTCTCTCTCGCAGCGAACGGTGATCTAATCTTTCAAAATGGCGTTGCAACTGTAATCAAAACTGGAACCAAAGTGGGACGGGTGGTCGGCGCAAGGCTGACGATGCTGAATCCGATTGATGAAAAGAAGGTCGATGATATCGACATTCGCCTTGCGGGCGATACCTTGGTCTATGTACAGATCGCAGGGGTCCCCGGCGCCCAGCCCGATTACGCTCTTGTCGCCTTCCTGAAGAAAAAGGGAAAAGACAACCCGTAACGACGCCAAAGTCAGGATCCCTTCGATATCAAACGGAAGGGCGCCGCGGCCAAATTGACCAAAGGGACAAGGACGCGCGCCGGCCCGACCGCCGGCGTGCGGCGGAATCCCGTCGCTAGGAAGCCCCGTTCGGACCTGCTATCGAGTCCCCCGACTTCGCGATGGGGAGAGAGCATGCTGGAACGGATTCAGGACGCGCCGGCTGACGCGCTCGCGCTCGCGGCGAGCGGCACAGTCATGGCGCGCGACGTCGAACAGGCGGTCGACGCGGCGCTCGGCGCGATCAGCGCCCCGACCGGGCTGGTCGTGGTGATCGGCGACGACTTCGACGGCTACATGGCCGAACTGGAGCGCGGACTGGCGAACGTCGCCGCGGCGCACAGGACCATCGTCCGGATCGCCCTGGTGACCGGTCCCGGCCAGTCGGCCGAGGCGACGCTCGGCGTCGCCCAGTCCGCCGTGCCGATCCGCCTGTTCGCGGCGGGCGACCGGCTTGCGGCGTTCGACTGGGCGGAATCCGCCCGCCCCGGCCAATAGGCGAAGCCGCCCGGGCGCCTCAGGGTCGGGCCGCGCCGCGCCCGACCAGGTCCTCGATGCGCGGTTCGAGGTCGACCAGGTCGCGGCATAGCTGTTCGAGGCCGAAGCCGAGCGCGAACACCCGCTCGACGTCGGCGGTCTGCAAGGCGATCGACAGGCCTTCGCGGCGAACGGCGGCGACCTGGGCGGCGTAAGCGGCGTGGGCGGCCTCGATCGGCGCAATCGAGGGCGCGGGGGTCCGGCTCGCGAGCGCGGCGGCGCAATTGCGCAGATAGGCCGTCGCTTCGTCCGCGAACCGGGTCAACGGCGGCGCCAGCCGACTGGCGATCGGCTCGGGAAAGCGCGCGCCGGTCGCGCGGGCGATCATGACGAAGTCGTGCCGGGTCCTGAGCAGCGCGCGCGCCAGCGCCGCCGGGTCGGGGTGGGGTCCCAGCGACACCATGCGTTCACGCCTGGCGTCCTCGGCGAGCCCGCGAAAGACCGACACCGCATCGCCGAGGCGGTTCTGCGCGAGCGCGATCTGCACGGCGTCGCCGTCTCGCGACACCCGCACGAGAAGCTTCGGCAGCAGATCCGCCATCTGGTTCAGGATGCCGCTCGCGGCCTTCAGCCCCTGGCGGCGGGCGCGCTCCGGGAACACGGCCAGCGAGACGGCGACCGCGACGGCGCCGCCGATCGCCACTTCGAGGATGCGCGTGACGGCGGAGACGAGCGGCGTTTCGCCGAGCTGGCCGCCGATCAGCAACACGAGCACCGCCGAGAACGGCGCGACGCGAAAGCTCGGGCTGACGGCTGCGGCCATCGCCATCGGCGCGACCGACACGACGAGCACGATCGCCTGCGCCACTGGCGTGACGTGAGGGAAGGCGAGCCCGACCGCCGCCGCCCAGACCGCGCCGCCGAGGGTGCCGATGTTGTATTCGATCGAGGCGCGCAACGAGCCGCCGACGCTGACCTGGCTGACCACGATCGCGGTCAGCACCGCCCACAGCCCATGGAACGGCAGGTCGAGGCTGCGGGCGATGGCGAACGCGACGACCCCGGCGACGCTGACGCGAAGGCTGTAGCGCAACTGCGGCGCGAGGGCCGCGAGCTTGCGGGCGAGCGAGGCGAAGGCGCCCATGCCGGCGCGTTATCGTCCGCCGGACACGGTCACGACGGTGCCGGTGACGAAGGCCGCGGCCGGCGACATCAGCCAGGCGACGGCCTCGGCGATATCGTCCGGGGCGCCGAGCCGGCCGAGCGGCGTCCCGGCGACGACCCGCTCGCGGGCGCCTGGCTGCGACAGGAATCCGTCGGTCATGTCGGTCTCGATCATGCCGGGGGCGACGGCGTTCACGCGCACGCCCTCCGGTCCGACCTCGGTCGCCAGTCCCCGGGTGAAGCTTTCGACCGCGCCCTTGCTCGCCGCGTAGGGCGCGAGGCCGGAAAGACCGCCGAGCCGGGCCGCGATCGACGACAGGTTGACGATCGCGCCGCCCTTGCCGCCGCGCCGCGTCGACAGCCTGAGGACCGCTTCGCGGCAGCAGAGAATCGTGCCGGTCACGTTGACGGCGAAGAGCCGCGCCAGGTCCGCCGGGTCCTGCTCGGCGACCGGCGCGAAGCGGCCCGTGCTTCCGGCGTTGTTGACGAGGCCGGCCAGCGGCCCGAGCGCTTCGGTCGCCGCGTCGAACATCTGCGCCAGCGCGCCCGCGTCGGCGACATCGGCCTTGAACGCCCGCGCCGCGCCGCCGGCCGCCTCGACGGCGGCGACTGTCGCCGCGGCCGCGGCGGAGTCGGAAGCGTAATTGACCGCCACGGCATAGCCCTCGGCCGCGAGCCGGCGACAGACCGCGGCGCCGATGCCGCGCGAGCCCCCCGTGACGACGACTGTTCCCATACCCATAGCCCGCTCCCGTCGTTCGAATCGGCCGACCATGGCGGCCGCCCCCTCCGGCGTCAATGCGCGCTCCCGAGGCGCGCGCCCGCGCGGGCTACGGCTTCAGCCGCCAGCCGGTGCGGAAGATCCAGACCAGGATCGCAAGGCAAGCGACGATGAAGAGCGCGGTGAAGCCGAGGCTGGTCGCGACGCCGACATCGCCGCGGCCCACGAAGCTCCAGCGGAAGCCGCTGACCAGATACACGACGGGATTGAACAGGCTCGCCGTGCGCCAGAACGGCGGCAGCATGTCGATCGAATAGAAGGCGCCGCCGAGGAAGGTCAGCGGGGTCACGATCAGCGAGGGGATGATCGCGAGCTGCTCGAAATTCTTCGCCCAGACGCCGATGATGAAGCCGAACAGGCTGAAGGCGATCGAGGTGAGGATGAGGAAGGCGATCATCGAGAGCGGATGGTCGATCCGCACCTCGACGAACAGGGTCGCGGTCGCCAGGATGATCAGGCCAATGACCACCGACTTGGTCGCCGCGGCGCCGACGTAGGCGGTCACCGCCTCGAGCGCCGACAGCGGCGCCGACAGGATCTCGAAGATCGTGCCGGAGAATTTGGGAAAGAAAATGCCGATCGAGGCGTTGGAGACGCTCTGGGTCAAGAGCGACAGCATGATCAGGCCGGGGACGATGAAGGCGCCGTAGCTGACCCCGTCGACCTCGTGGATGCGTGAGCCGATCGCGCCGCCGAACACGATGAAATAGAGCGCCGTGGTGATGACCGGCGTCGCCACGCTCTGCCAGATCGTGCGCACCGTTCGCGACAGCTCGTAGCGGTAGAGCGCCCATACGCCGCGGGGATTGAGTCTCATGCCGCGCCTCCGACGAGGTCGACGAAGATGTCCTCGAGGCTCGACGCCGTCGTCTCGAGGTCGGCGAAATCGACGCCGGCCTCGGCGAGTCGGCGCAGCAGGGTCGACAGCCCGGTGTCGTCGGCGGAGGCGTCGAAGCTGTAGACCAGCCGCCGGCCGCCGTCCTCGAGGGCGATCGGCCAGCCGGCGAGCGAGGCCGGCAGAGCGCGCAGGGGACGATGCAGCACGAGGGCGAGCCTGCGCTTGCCGAGCTTGCGCATCAGCTGCGCCTTGTCCTCGATCAAGAGGATCCGGCCGTTGTCGATCACGCCGACGCGGTCGGCCATTTCCTCGGCCTCCTCGATATAGTGCGTCGTCAGGATCACGGTCACGCCGCCCTCGCGCAGCCGCCGCACCAGCGCCCACATGTCGCGGCGCAGATTGACGTCGACGCCCGCGGTCGGTTCGTCGAGAAACAGCACCTCGGGCTCGTGCGCGAGCGCCTTGGCGATCATCACCCGCCGCTTCATGCCGCCGGACAATTCGATGATCCGGCTGTCCCGCTTCTCCCACAGGCTCAGGTCGCGCAGCAGGCGTTCGAGGAAGGCCGGATCGGGCGGGCGGCCGAACAGCCGGCGGCTGAACGACACCGTGCCCCTGACGGTCGCGAAAATGTCGAGCGCGATCTCCTGCGGCACGAGGCCGATCCGGTAGCGCGCGGCGCGGAAGTCGCGCTGGATGTCGGCGCCGGCGACCCGGACCGCGCCCGAGGTCATCGACACCGTGCCGCAGATGACGCCGATCAGCGTCGTCTTGCCGGCGCCGTTGGGGCCGAGCAGCGCGAAAATCTCGCCCTTGTCGATAGCGAGATCGACGGCGTCGAGGGCGAGTTGGCCATTGGCGTAACGCTTGGTGACGGCGACGCAGTCGATGATCGGCATGCGGGACCCAGTCTCCCCGACGGCGGCGCGAATCGCCCCTGCGGAGTCCCCGCGACGCCGCCGCGATGGTTCTTAACCCGGATTTCTCACACAGGATGGGTGCATCGGGCGTCCGAATCAGGCAAAAGTTGTTTTGCGAGAACGACTTGACCCTATTCAGAGAGGTCGCCC
>NZ_QNRK01000014.1 GCF_003315135.1 Roseiarcus fermentans | reverse complement strand
TTTGGCAGGTCGTGGACGAGCCCGTCGTCAACAAGCACATCCCCGACCTCGAAACGCTCGAGGCCATCGTCTCGCAACGATGCGCCCAACTCGCCGACGACCGACAAACCCTCAAGGGGAGAGCCGGCTTCCACTGGTGGCCACCCATCGCCAACGCGAGCTGATCACCCGGAAATGGTATCACTCTGTTCGCAATTGTCCCTTGAGCAGCATAAGCACGCACAGGGCGTGTTTGAAGTCGCGGTCGACATCGCCGGTCGCCGCACGCCACGCTTCGATGCAACGCTTTGCGCGTTGTACGAGAAGTCTGGCGTCGGCCTCACTGAGGACCTCATTCAGATCGTAGTCGGCCTCGTGCCGCTTGTCCTGTGCGTCGATGAACGCGTTCGCGAAGCCCTTGGCGAAAGCTGGCGGCTGAACCGCTCCCGCCGCGCCGCCGAGGGGTCTGAGGAAATCTTCGACGGATCTGTCGACCGCGTTCCCGCGCACCTTTTCGAGCGTGGACTTGACGCCCTTGTGGGTAATCGTCCGAACCAGGATGCGGCGACGTTCCAACAGGCCGCTGCGCGTTCCAATCAGCAATCGCCCGATTTCATCAAGCAGGAAATGAAAGAGCGCGTAGTAGGCGGTCGACACGCTGCGGCGGATGCGGGCGCGTGACAGCCTGCCGCGCTCTTTGGGGCGCCGCAGCAGTCGGGATGCGACGTCGAAAAGCTCCGCGTCGTATGTCGCCATCAGGCGGCGTCCGGAAATCGAACGCTTGGATAGCGTTCGTCGTGCTCGCCGACCGCGGTTTCGATCGCTTCGATGAGCTGCGCCAGCGCCGGATCGTCGTCCTTGTCGACGGTTTTCAGCCGAATGATCACGCGGAGAAATTCGTCTCCTTCTCTGTCGCGGTTGGGCTCGACTTCGACATCTTCCACCTTGGGGCCGACCGGCGATTTCCTGGCGGTCTCGATCACCAGCTGCTTGAGGGTCTTCAGATCGGTTTGCATTGCACGTCCCGCGCCTTGCGGCGCTTGTAGCATGAACGACCCGTTTCCTTGTAGTGACCGTCGTAGTGACCGTCGGGCGCCGAGCGAGGAGACCGACCCTATGAACGACGAGATTGCCATGACCGCCCGCGGAACGGGTCCTGCCTCTCTCACTGAAAGTTCCGCCCTCCCGGCATCGCCTTGCGGACCTCGCGGATCTCGCCCGTTTCGAGCGGCAGGCTCGGCGGCGCGCACGGGTCGTCGAGCCGCGGCGGGCCGGCGAAGCGGTTGCCCTGGCGCTTCTGCGCGATCGTCATCTGCGGCCGCCTGACCTCGTCGGCGCGGGCGCGGGTCTCGATCGTCCCTCCGGCTTCCGACAGGAGCCCGAGCATCGGCGTGCAATCCTCCATCCGGTCGGCGACGACGTGGATCACGCCCTGCTCGTTCTGCAGCTTTCCGCTCACGGCGACGAAGCGGGCGCCGAGCACGATGGCGCGCAGGCGCTCGAACGCCTTCGGCCAGACGATGACGTTGGCGAGGCCGGCCTCGTCCTCGATCGTCATGAAGATGACGCCCTTGGCGGTGCCGGGCCGCTGGCGCACCAGCACCAGGCCGGCGACGGCGACGCGCTCGCCGCTGCGGATCGCGGCGAGGGCGTCGGAGCGCACGATCCCGCGGGCGGACAGCCGCCCGCGCAGAAACGAAACCGGGTGCGCCTTCAGGGACAGCGACAGGCGGCGGTAGTCCTCGACCACATGGGCCCCGAGCGGCATCGGCGGCAGGTTCGCGTCGGGCTCGGCGTCGCGCTCGGGCCGCGAGGCTGCGAACAGCGGCAGCGCGTCCTGGTCGCCCACCCGGTCGAGCCCGCGCACCGCCCACAAAGCCTCGCGCCGGTCGAGGCCGATGGAGCGGAAGGCGTCGGCGTCGGCGAGCTTTTCCAGGGTGGCGAGCTTCAGGCCGCTGCGCAGCCACAGGTCGCGCACCGAGTCGTATCCGTCGCCGCGCCGCTCGACGAGCGTTCGCATCTCCTCCTCCCTGACGCCGAGGATCTGCCTCAGGCCGAGCCGCACCGCGCGGGTCGCGCGGATGTGGTCCGCCATGACGGCGTGGCGGGGGTGGATTTGTCTCCCCTCTCCCCTTGCGGGAGAGGGGTCGGGGGTGAGGGGGCCGGCGACGTCAGTCGCCTTGTCGCGCGCCTCACGGCGCAGACCCCTCATCCGGCCCTTCGGGGCGCCTTCCCCCGCAAGGGGGGAAGGGCGCCCCTCCAGCGTGCAGTCCCAGTCCGACAAATTGACGTCGACCTCGCCGACCTCGACGCCGTGCTCGCGCGCGTCGCGCACCAGTTGCGCCGGAGCGTAGAAGCCGAGCGGCTGGGAATTCAGCATCGCGGCCGCGAACACGTCCGGATAGCGGCACTTCATCCAGCACGAGGCGTAGACGAGCAGCGCGAAGCTCGCCGCGTGGCTCTCGGGAAACCCGTATTCGCCGAAGCCCTCGATCTGGCGGAAGCAGCGCTCGGCGAAGTCGCGGTCGTAGCCCTTGGCCGCCATGCCCTCGATCATCTTGTCCTGAAAGGTCTGGATCGTGCCGACGCGGCGGAAGGTCGCCATGGCGCGGCGGAGCTTGTCGGCCTCGGCGGGGGTGAAGCCGGCGGCGACGATGGCGATCTTCATCGCCTGCTCCTGGAACAGCGGCACGCCGAGCGTCTTCTGAAGCACGGCCTCGAGCTCCTTCGACGGATAGACGACGTCCTCGAGTCCCTGCCGGCGACGCAGGTAGGGGTGCACCATGTCGCCCTGGATCGGGCCGGGGCGCACGATCGCGACCTCGATCACGAGATCGTAGAAGGATTCCGGCTTCAGCCGCGGCAGCATCGACATCTGCGCCCGACTCTCGATCTGGAACACCCCGATCGTGTCGGCGCGCTGGATCATGGCGTAGACGCACGCCTCCTCGGACGGGATGCTCGCGAGCGTCAGGCGCGCGCCGTAATGACGCTCGAGCAGGCCGATGCCCTTCGACAGCGCGGTCAGCATGCCGAGCGCCAGCACGTCGATCTTGAGCAGGCCGAGGGCGTCGAGGTCGTCCTTGTCCCATTCGATGGTGGTGCGGTCCTCCATCGCCGCGTTCATGATCGGCGCGACCTCGTCGAGCCGGTCGCTGGTGATGACGAAACCGCCGCTGTGCTGGGTGAGATGACGCGGAAAGCCGGCGAGTTCGCCCGCCATCGTCAGCGCCAGCGCGAGCGACGGATCGCTCGGGTCGAGGCCGGCCGACCGCACCCGGTCCTCGCCGATCGGGGTCGTCCCGTGGCCCCAGGCCGTGCCGTTCAGCGCGGCGATCACGTCCTCCGACAGGCCGAACGCCTTGGCCGTCTCGCGGATCGCCGAGCGGGTGCGATAGGTGGTGACGGCGGAGGCGAGACCGGCGCGCTCGCGCCCGTAGCGCTGGTAGATGTACTGGATCACCTCCTCGCGCCGCTCGTGCTCGAAATCGACGTCGATGTCGGGCGGCTCGTTGCGTTCGGGCGAGACGAAGCGCTCGAACAGCAGATCGAAGCGCGCCGGGTCGACCTCGGTAATCCCGAGGCAGAAGCACACGGCGGAATTGGCCGCCGAGCCGCGGCCCTGACACAGGATTCCGCGCGAGCGGGCGAAGCGCACGATGTCGTGCACGGTGAGAAAGTAGGGCGCGTAGTTGAGCGCGGCGATCAGCGCGAGTTCGTGGGCCAGCGCCTCGCGCACGCGGTCGGGGACGCCGTCGGGATAGCGCGCATCGGCGCCGTGAAGCGCAAACGCCTCGAGCGCCGCCTGGGGCGTGGGAAACCCCTCGCGCAATTCTTCCGGATAGCGATGCGCGAGTTCGTCGAGGCTGAAGGCGAGGGTTTCGAGGAAGCGGATCGTCTCCCCGACCGCCTCGGGCGCCTCGGCGAACAGGCGCGCCATCTCGCGCGGGCTCTTGAGATGCCGCTCGGCGTTGGCCTGCGTCAGGCGGCCGGCCGCTTCGAGCGTGACGCCCTCGCGGATGCAGGCGACGACGTCGGCGAGCGCGCGCCGCTCGGGCGCGTGCATGAGCGGGTCATTGGTCGCGAGCAGCGGCAGCCCGAGCTTCTTGGCGAGCGCGACGCGCTGCGCGAGCGCGCCGCGCATGTCCTCGCCGTAGGTCAGACTCGCGCCGATCCAGAGGCGCCGGCCGAAGGCGTCGCGGAGCAGGGTCAAGGCTTGGCTCTCGCTTCGCGCCGGGCCGCCGCCCCTTTCCCCCCTTGTGGGATGGGCAGGGGGGCGCTGCTCTCGGGGATTTGGGAGGGTCCCCCGCCTCTCCTGAGACGTCCGCGCGCCCCCCCTCGCATTCCCTTGCCCCAAGCGGGGAAGGGAATGGGTCGACGGCATCGCGACGACCTGCAGCCCCTGCCCGTGCGCCAGCAGATCCTCAATCCGCAAATGGCACTCGCCCTTGGGCGCCCGCAGGTTGCCGGCGGTGAGGATGCGGCAGAGGCGGCCGTAAGCGGCGCGGTCCGCCGGATAGGCGATGAGGTCCGGCGTTCCGTCGTCGAAGGCGAGCCGCGCGCCGGGGACGACCCGCATGCCCTCCATCGCCGCCTTGTTCTCGCGCGCGAACACGTGCGCGCGCACCACGCCCGCGAGCGTGTTGCGGTCGGCGACGCCGATCGCGGCGAGTCCCAGCTCGGCCGCCCGCGCCACCATCTCCTCCGGATGCGAGGCCCCGCGGAGGAAGGAGAAATTCGTCGTCGCCGCCAGCTCGGCGAAACGGGGCTCGAGGCGGATCATGGGCTCCTGCCTGCACGCTAGGAAGGCCCAGCCGAAGACGCCGTCCGGACTGCGCCTGTTCAATCTTTGTTCTTGTTTTGAACGGATGCGCGCGCAGAGTCAAGCCGCGCCGGCGGACCCGTTTCCGCCCGGCGCCGACACGAAAGCCGTTACATCGGCGTATGGGCGACGCCGCCGGCGAAGACGCCCAGAAGCCACAGGACGACCAGGACGACGATCACGAGACCGAGCGCCCCGCCGAGCCCCGGACCGCCGTAGCCCCGGTAGCCGTAGTAGCCGCCTCCGCCGCCGAGGAGGATCACGATGAGCAGGATGATGAGAATGGTCATCACGGGCTTAAGTCTCCTTGTGCGCCCGCGCGAACCGCGCGTCGCCGATGGGAGAACGCGGTTCACGCGTCTCCCGTTCCCTCGCCCGATCGAGCCGCGGCGATCCCGTCTCCCGCATGCGGGAGAAGGCGGCGCGAAGCGCCGGATGAGGCAAGCGCTTCACCACGGCAGTCCGCAGCGCGCCGCGATCGTCGCCAGCACGCTTTCGCGCGCCATCAGGACGTCGCGGTCGCTGAAGCGCAAGACCGCATAGCCTTGCTCTGCCAGCCAGGCCTGGCGAGCGGCGTGATACCGACTTTCGGCGCGCTGCGATCCGTCCGCTTCCACGATCAGCCGGCGCGCGATGCAGAGAAAATCGACGATGTAGGGACCGACCGGCGCCCGCCGGCGAAATTCGAGCGCCTGCATGCGACGGTCGCGCAAGGCGCGCCCGAGCAACCGCTCGGCTTCGGTCGGGTCGGCGCGCATCGTGCGGGCGCGCCGCCTGGCGGAAATGGGGACTTGGTTGCGCATGACTGTCTCCCTTCGTCTCGCCCTCATCGGGCCATGCTTCCCGTGGCCTTCCCCCATGGCCCGTCGACAGCCGGGCGAAGGGATTCACCCGAACACCCCGTGCATGAACCATTTCGCCCGCTGCGTCTCGCGGCCGAGCAGCCCTTCGCGGTAGAGCCAGAAGCGGCGGCCTTGCGAATCCTCGGCGCGGAAATAGTCGCGCGTCGGGCCGCCGTCCCGGCGCCACCACGGCGGCGCGATGCGCTCGGGGCCCTCGATGGCGGCGACGTCGTGCAGCACGCGACGCCAGCGGAAGCGCAGCGGCGGCCCGTCGGGAACTTCCGCCATCGCCTCGATCGGCTCGGGCCGGACGAACAGGCGCAAGGGGCGCGACGGGGCGGCGGACTCGCCCTCATCCGATCCGCTACGCCGGTCCCCTCCTCCCGCGAGCGGGAGAAGAATCCCGCCCCCGCGCCCCTCCCCGGCGATCGCCGGCGTCGCGGCTTCCGCGCGTTCGGGCAGGTGCGCCTCGACCGGCTCGCGCCGCGTCACCGCGCGCGCGCCCAGACGGGCGCTCAGGCGGTCGATGAGCTGGCTCAGCGCCCGGGCGCGCTCGGCCTCGTGCGCGCGCTCGATCTCGCTTTGCGACGGGGCGAGCGGTTCGGCGACGAGACAGGCGAGGCGCATCAGATCGACGCCGAAGCCGGCGTCGATCGCGTCCTCCTCGGGGCTCGCGAGCCTTTCGGCAAACAGCCGCACGATCGCGCGCGCTTCGTTGACCGGCCGGGAGGCGCCGACCGCAACGCGGCGCACGGCGCCGTCGACCCGGTAGAGGGACAGTTCGACCCGCCGCGCGCCCTTCGCCTGGCGCTCGAGCAGCACCACGAGGTCGTCGGCGAGCTTGCGTAGCGACAGTTCGATCGCCGCGAGGGTCGCGATCGGCGAGGCGAACCGCCGCTCGGCCAAAAAATCCGGCGGCGGAAAGCGCGGCGCGATCGAAGACCGGGCGAGGCCGCGCAGTTCGTCGAGCCGCGCGACGGGGAGCGGCCCGAACCGCGCCGTGATCGGCGCGCGCGGCCTCATCGCCACGTCGCCGATGCGGCGCAAGCCCGCCCGCGCCATGTCGGCCACAGTCTTGGGATCGAGGCCGAGGGCGGCGAGCGGCAGGTCGTGGAAGAGTTTGGCGAACGCCTTCTCGGTCAGGTCGTCCGGCGCGACCTTCTGCGCCGAGAAGCGGGCGAGCGCCCAGGCGGCGCGCGGATTGCTCCCGACGCCGGCCAGAACCGTCAGCCCCTGCGCGGCGAGGCGCCCGCGCGCGTCCTCGATCAGCCCCGCTTCGCCGCCGAAGAGATGCGCGACCCCGGAAATGTCGAGCATCAGCCCGTCGGGGCGATCGAGCGCGGCGAGCGGCGTGTAGCGCGAGCACCAGTCGCAGATGCGTTCGAGGAGCCGCGCCTCTTCCGCGGGGTTCGCCTCGACGACGACGAGAGCGGGATGGCGGGCGCGAGCGTCGGCGAGCGAGAGGCCGACCGTCAGGCCCAGCCGCGCCGCCGCGGCGTCGAGGCCGACGAGGCGCTCGGCGTTGTCGACCCTCGTCACCGCCGCGAGCGGCGCGCCCGGGTCAACGGCGCCGAGGCGCCGCGCGCGATCGGTCATCAGCCGCGGCGTCCAGAGCGCGAGAAATCGCCGGTTCGTCAAAGGTTCTCTCCTCGGTCCGCCATTCGAGCCGCACCGTGCGCGTGGGGTCGTGCCTGGAGCCGCGGTCGATGACCGCGGCGGCGCGGTCCCACAGAGCGTCCGACAGGACGCCCGTCTCACGACGGGTTAAAGGGCGTTCGAAAGAACGCCCGTCTTCCGACGCGCTGTCGACCGCGCCTTCGGGGAGCGCGGCGGCCCGATCGGCGAGCGCGCCGCGAGAGCGCGCCTTCACCAGCCGCGCCGTGCAGGCGAACGGCCCGGGCAGATCGCGCCCGGCCGCGGCCCTGCGTCGGGCGCTCGGCGCGGCGGCGATCTCGAAGCGGGTCGTGGCCGCGGTCGAGAGGGCGTCAGCCTGGCCCGAGGCCCCGGCGAGCACGACGAACGCCGGCGTCCCGCCTTTTTGCGCGGCGAGCAGCAGGCGGCGCGAGGCCAGAAGCCCGTAGCTCCTGAGGGTCCAGACCTCGGCCACGACCGCTGCGGGCGCGCCCGATTTCAGCGCCTCCTCCGTCGCCCAGAAGGCGGCGGTCGCGTCGGGGGCGGAGACGAACACGAGCCGCCCCGAGGGGAGCCCGTGCGCGAGCAGGCCCGGACCGTAGAGCGCGCCCTGTTCGAGGCTCGCGAAGCTCTCGCCGATCAGCAGCGCCGGCGCCGAGCGGCGGTCGAGGAAACGGGCCGCGAGCGCGAGCGCGAACCCCATCGCCGCCGGCCCGTCCCGGGGTTCGGCGGGAGCGATCTCGTGCAGGCCGTCCGCGGCGAGGCCGCCGCCGAGCGCCGGATCGAACGCGCGCGCGAGCGGCACGCGCAGCGTGACGCGCGTCGGATAAGCGGGAGACAGGCCCGCCTTGGCTTCGATCTCGGCGATCGCGCGGCGCAAACGCGCCGCCTCCGCCCTGCCGCCCGGCGACATTCGGCATCCACATCCATCTTTGTGCTCATTATGTTCTTGTTTTGAGCCGACGCGGAGGGAGAGTCAAGCGAGGGGGTGATTGCGAAGCTGTCTCAATTGCGTCGATAATTTCGGGAGCGCCGTCTGAACCGTATCCCAAACGACTCCCAGATCGACGTCAAAATAGCCGTGTGCAATGCGGTTCCGCATCCCCCTCATGCCGCGCCACGGAATTGTGGGCTGTACTGCGGCGAAGTCTCCATATTTATCCATGATCTTGGCAGCCGCCTCACCGATGATGACGAGACTCATAACGACCGCCTGTTGCGTTCGCTTGTCGGCCAGAAACTCTCTCTTGCTCATGCCTTCGACAAAACTGCATGCATCGTTTGCGGCGGCGGACATATGATCGAGGAAATCCGCTAGCCGATCGTCGTTCATACCGCCCGCGCTTCCGCCAGCACCTTCGCCCGCAGCTTCGGCGGGAGGTCGCCGGGGGTCAGCAGGTCCACCGGCACGCCGAGGAGTTCCTCCAGCTCGACCTGAAGCGCGCCGAGGTCGAACAGCGTCGCGCCCGGAAGCGCATCGACAAGAAGGTCGAGGTCGCTCCCCTCCTCGTCGACGCCGGCGAGCGCCGAGCCGAACACACGAGGATTGGCCGACCGGAACCGCGCCGCCGCCGCGCGGATCGCGTCCCGATGCAGGCTGAGGGCGACGGACGGCTTCAACGCGCGGGACTCCTATAGGTCAAGAGCGATCTGGACGAAGCATCGTCGGTGCGGTCGCACGAAGCGCACCATCTTTCTACGCCACGCCAAACACGCTATTATATCACGCATGACTGAACTTCTCGACCACGCCGTGCGAACAGTCCTCACACTTTCCCCGGCGACCCAGGACGCGCTCGCGCGCATTCTCCTCGAGTTGGCAGGCGATGATCCGGCTCCGATAACGCTCGACGCCGAGGAAAACGCCTCATTCGACGCGTCCTTCACGGAAGCCGAGCGGGGCGCGTTCGCGACCGACGACGAGGTGCGGGCGATCTGGGCCCGGCGCGGCCGGTAGGGCGCGGTCCACGTCCGAACCAAGGCCCGCGGCTGGCGGGCTCAGCGAGCCCGCCCTACGGCGCGAGGCGCGCCGCCCCTCACGTCTGGTCGTCGTTGGCGGCGGCGAAGGGGGGGACCTCGACCAGGGTTCCGATCAGCCGCAGCAGCGCCTGCTGCTCCGGCCCCATCCCTTTACGCAAAAATTCACCAAGTTCAACGTGAGAAAATTTGCCGCCCGACGGGCTGTTGGGCTGATGGATGACGAAGGCGTGCCCGTCCGCCGGCTCGCGGCCGAGAAACCAGGAATCGCCGTTCGGGCTCCGGTACAGTTCTCGTCTCTCCGACATCCGTGCGTCTCCATGCTTCCCGCCCGGCATAGCACGCAATCCCGGTCGTCCGCGAGCGCACACGGGATCTTTCGCTTGTAGGGCGCGGTCGCTGACCGCGCCCGGCGGGCTCAGCGAGCCCGCCCTACGGCGCCCCCGCCCTACCCTCCCGCGCCGCGATCAGCGCCCGGATCCGCTCGGCGTCGGCGGGCGTCGCGGGGTTGTAGATCACCATGGCGAGGTCGGGGCGGCCGTCGACGGCGAAGGCGGAGAATTCCATCGACAGCCAGCCGCCGTCCGCGTCCCTGAGCGTCTTCACCCCGTGGCCGTGGCTGCGCACGTCGTTGTCGCGCCACAGCCGCTCGAACTCCGGGCTGGCGCGGCTGAGCTCGTCGACCAGCGCCTTGACGGCGTCGCCGGCGCCCGCCCGCACGGTGTCGGCGCGGAATGTCGAGACGACGAAGCGGGCCACGCTCTCCCAGTCGAGCTGCCGCTCGCGCGCCTGCGGCTCGCAGAACATCATGCGCAAGACGTTGCGCTGATGAGGCGCGAGGGCGCCGTAGTCGGTGAGCACCGCTTCGGCGGCGCGGTTCCAGGCGACGATGTCCCACGTCGAGGTCTTGATGAGCGCGGGGCTGAGCGGCAGGGCGTCGAGCGCGCGCTGCAGCCGCGGCGTGACGCCCTCGGCTTCCCGGTAGCGAACCTCGGGAGGCCGGCCGAGCGCGATCAGGAACAGGTGCTCGCGCTCGACCTCGGTCAGCATCAGCGCCCGCGCGAGGCGATCGAGCACGTCCGCCGAAGGCGCCCCGCCCCGGCCCTGCTCGAGCCACGTGTACCAGGTCGCGCTGACATGGGCGCGCTGCGCCACCTCCTCGCGCCTGAGGCCGGGCGTGCGCCGGCGCGTCAGCTCAAAGCCGAGCGCAGCGGGATCGAGCTTTTCCCGGCGATCTCTCAGATAGGCGCCGAGCGAATGGGCCTCGACGGCGGAGGCGGTCATCCTGTTGGTCATTATACCGGTATAAGCTCACGTATTTACCCGGATATCATAGCAGCCAAGAGTGCGCGAAGTCCAACTGTCGCGGCGCTGCCGTGCGCGACTTTGCCGCGCCTGCTCGAGGGTAAAGACGATGGGAACCTACGACGGAAAGCGAGCCGTGATCACCGGCGGCACGAGCGGCATCGGCCTCGCGACGGCGAAGCTCCTGCTCGACGGCGGCGCCCGGGTCCTGGTCACCGGACGGACGCAGGCGCTCCTCGACTCGGCCAGGGCGGAACTCGGCGACAGGGCCATCGTCCTGGCGAGCGACGCGGCCTCGCTCGCCGACGTCGACGCCCTCGCCGAGCGGGCGAAGGTCGAATTCGGCGCGCTCGACCTCGTCTTTCTCAATGCCGGCGTCGCCGGCTTCGCCCCGTTCGAGAGCGTCACCGAAAGCGCGTACGACCAGCTCTTCGCGACCAACGTCCGCGGCGCCTACTTCGCCGCGCAGCGGCTCGCGCCGCTTGTCGCCCGAGGCGGCGCGATCGTCGTCACCACCTCCATCGCCAACGTCAAGGGCATTCCGATGGTGAGCGCCTATTCGGCGAGCAAGGCCGCGCTGCGCTCGCTCGTGCGTTCGCTCGCCGCGGAGCTGGCGCCGAGCGGCGTCCGGGTCAACGCCGTCAGTCCCGGTCCGATCGATACGCCGATCCTCGGCAAGTCCATCCCGGCGGAAGCGGCGGAGGCGGCCAGGCGCGAATTTCAGGAGAGCAACCCGATGAAGCGAATGGGCCGATCCGAGGAGGTGGCGCAGGCGGTCGCCTTTCTCGCCTTCGAAGCGACGTACACCACGGGCGCGGAGCTGCCGGTGGACGGCGGAGCGTCCCAGCTCTGAGGCGCTGACGCCGATCCCAACGCGAAGGATAGACCCATGCGGATTTTCGTCACGGGCGCGAGCGGTTTCGTCGGCTCGGCCGTCGTCGCCGACCTCCTCGGCGCGGGCCACTCGGTCGTCGGCCTCGCGCGTTCGGACGGCGCGGCCGCCGCGGTCGCTGCGGCAGGCGCCGAGGTCCATCGCGGCGCGCTCGATGATCTCGACGCCCTCGAGCGCGGCGCGGCCGCGTCGGACGGCGTGATCCACTGCGCCTTCGTTCATGACTTCGCCAGATTTCAGGAAAACGCCGCGACCGACCGGCGGGCCATTGAAGCGCTGGGCGCAGCGCTCGCCGGTTCCGACCGGCCGATGATCGTCACGTCGGGGCTC
This sequence comes from Roseiarcus fermentans, assembly GCF_003315135.1. Classification (GTDB taxonomy): domain Bacteria; phylum Pseudomonadota; class Alphaproteobacteria; order Rhizobiales; family Beijerinckiaceae; genus Roseiarcus; species Roseiarcus fermentans. The sequence continues at coordinate 147,170 of NZ_QNRK01000014.1, read as the reverse complement.
GTCCTTCAGGCGGCGGGCCGAACCGCGACCGAAGACGACCCGCCCGTTCCGGCGTCCGACGCCTACCCGCGCGCCTCGGAGGCGACGGCCGCCGCGCTCGCGGCGCGCGGTCTGCGCACGGCGACGGTGCGCCTTCCGCTGGTCCACGGGCCGGGCGACCACGGCTTCCTGCCGTACATGATCGAAACCGCGCGCGCCAAGGGAGTCTCGGCCTATGTCGAGGACGGGCTCAACCGCTCCCCCGCCGTCCACCGGCGCGACGCGGCGCGTGTCTATCGCCTGGCGATCGAGCGCGGCGCCGCCGACGGACCCTACCACGCCGTTGCCGACGAGGGCGTCCCGTCCCGGGAGATCGCCGCCGTGATCGGACGTCGCCTCGGCGTTCCGGTCGTGAGCCTGACCCGAGCGGAGGCCGGCGCCCATTTCGGCTGGTTCGCTCCGTTCGCCAGCCTGGACACGCCCGCCTCGAGCGCGCGAACGCGCGCGCGCCTCCGCTGGGAGCCGCAAGAATCGGGCCTCATCGCCGACGTCGACCAGCCTGGCTATTTTGGCGGCTGAACGCTGTCGCGCCTCGACACAAGCGCAACTCAACACAAGCGGAGAGATCCATGCGAATCTTTGTCACCGGCGCGAGCGGCTTCATCGGCTCGGCCGTGGTCGCCGACCTGATCGGCGCCGGCCATTCCGTCCTCGGCCTCGCGCGCTCCGAGGCCGCGGCGGACAGGGTGGCCGCGGCGGGCGCGGACGTCCAGCGCGGCTCCCTCGAAGACCTCGACAGCCTCAAGCGCGGCGCGGCCGCGGCCGACGCCGTGATCCACCTCGGCTTCATTCACGACTTCTCCGATTTCAAGCGGAACTGTGAAGTCGACCGGCAGGCGATCGAAACCCTCGGCGCCGCGCTCGCGGGCTCGAAGCGGCCGCTGCTCGTCACCTCCGGCGTCGCCATCGCGGCCGCCGGCGCGATCGCGACCGAGGACGATCCCGCCATTCCGGTTTCCGACGCCTATCCCCGCGCCTCCGAACAGACCGCCGTCGCGCTCGCCGCGCGTGGCTTGCGCGCCGCGACCGTCCGTCTGCCGCCCTCGGTTCACGGGATCGGCGAGAAGGGTTTTGTTCCGATGCTCTACGCGCTCGCGCGCGACAAGGGCGTGTCGGCCTATATCGGCGACGGATCGAACCGCTGGCCGGCGGTCCATCGCCTCGATGCGGCGCGCGTCTTTCGTTTGGCGATCGAACGCGGCGCCGAAGGCGGGCCGTTCCACGCCATCGGCGACGAAGGCGTCCCTTTCCGCGACATCGCGGCCGCGATCGGGCGCCGCCTCGACGTTCCGGTCGCGAGCGTCCCACCCGAGGAGGCGCAAGACCATTTCGGCTGGTTCGGCGGATTCGCCGCCTGGGACGTTCCGACTTCGGGCGCGCGCACCCGCGCGCGCCTCGACTGGGCGCCGAGCGAGCCCGGACTCCTCGCCGATATCGACCAGCCCGGCTATTTTGGCGGCTGACTTCAGTCCATCTCCCGATCCAACAAGGAAGGATGCCTTCATGCGTGTATTCGTCACCGGCGCCAGCGGCTGGGTCGGCTCGGCCGTGGTCGCGGACCTGATCGCGGCGGGCCATTCCGTTCTCGGCCTCGCCCGCTCCGACGCCAACGCCGAAACCATCGCCGCCGCCGGCGCCGACGTCCATCGCGGCGCGCTCGAGGACCTCGACAGCCTCCAGCGCGGCGCGGCCGAAACCGACGGCGTGATCCACTGCGCCTTCATCCACGACTTCGCGAATATGGCGGAGAGCTGCGCCGTCGACAAACGCGCCATCGAGGCGATGGGCGACACGCTCGCCGGCTGCGGACGGCCGCTGGTCGCCGCCTCCGGGGTGGCGCTTCTCGCGCCGGGCCGCGTCTCGACGGAGGAGACGGTGCGGACTCCCGACGCCCACGCTCTTCCCCGCGTTTCGGAGGAGGCGGCGCTGGCGACCGAAACGCTCGGCGTGAAGGGCATGGCGGTTCGCCTGCCCCCGACCGTGCACGGCGCGGGCGATCACGGCTTCGTCCCGATTCTCATCGGCATCGCCCGTGAGAAAGGCGTCGCGGCTTATGTCGGCGAGGGGCTCAACCGGTGGCCCGCGACGCACCGGCTCGACGCGGCGCGCGTCTTTCGGCTGGCGCTGGAGAAGGGCGTTTCCGGCAAACGCTACCACGCGATCGCCGAGGAGGGCGTCCCCTTCAAGGAGATCGCCGCCGTCATCGGCAAGCGCCTCGGCCTGCCGGTCGTCAGCGTCCCGCCCGAGAAGGCGGCCGAGCATTTCGGCTGGTTCGCGATGTTCGCCGGCGTCGATACGCCGTCATCGAGCGCGTTGACCCGGGAATGGTTGGAGTGGAGCCCGACCGGGCCCGGCCTGATCGAAGACCTGGACCAGCATTATTTCGGCGGGTGAGCGCGGAGCCGTCCCCAGCGTTGCTGGGCGGGGTGCGTGCCGACGGTCTCCGTCTCTCGCCCCGCTCGATCCGCCCTGCGCTATTCTGCCTGGGCGGATCGGATTTGAGCTGAAGATGGGCCAGCGCGTCGACCGACGAAAGCGACGTCGGCGCGCCCTCCGCCGCCAGGGCGGCCCGGCGTCGCCGAGCGAGCGCGGCGCCCGCCAGCGCCCCGGCCCCCATGAGAAAGCTGCGTCTTCCCAGCGTTACCCGGCTGCATGACGATCGCAAACCCACCGCTAAATCCAGTCCAGGCAGCTTGGGACCTCTTCCAACCTGCTCAAGGTCATCCCAGCGGACAAGGATTGATCAGGCAAACCGGCGGCGGCGATCGCCTCAAGGCAAGCCTTCGCCTCTATTGGTGCGACAGAATAGACGCTTTTTGCCGCTTGCAGTCGGACCTGAGGGTTTTTGTCGGCGAACAAAGCCAGCAGCGCCCGTCGCTCCTCGACGCCGCGGCGCTTGAGCTCGCGCGTCACGGCGAGTAAAAAATCAAACAACTTGTTACGCTTGCTCACATCATCAGTCAGATACGTGTCATACTGCGCGAGGCACGCGTTCCGAAACTGATCAAGCAACTCCGGAACTGGATATTTCGCAAAATTCTTCATTCCAGTACACCAATCTGGTGAAGCCCCATCAATCCCGCGCGCTGGCGTTCTTCCCATGTTTTACCCAGGAGATAGTCTCTAGGAGAGAGGCCTCCGAACTCGTAGTCCTCTGTCGCATACCAAGCATTCAATTCACTACGGACCGAGCGCCGCGTCTTGCAGGGCTTCGTCCCATGAGAAAGTCGCGCCTTCCCAGGTTTCCCGCTTGCATGACTACGACTCACCGCTAAATCCAGTCCAGGCAGTTTGGGTCTTCTTCCAGCCCACTCAAGGTCATCCCAGCGGACAAGGATTGATCAGGCAAACCGGCGGCGGCGATCGCCTCCAGGCAAGCCTTCGCCTCGACCGGCGCAACGGCATAGACGAAACTCGCGGCTTGAAACCGGACCTGAGGGTTCTTGTCGGCGAACAAAGTCAGCAGCGCCCGTCGCTCCTCGACGCCGCGGCTCTTGAGTTCGCGCGTCACGGCGAGTAAAAAATCGAACAACTTGTTCCGTTTGCTCACATCATCAGTCAGATACGTGTCATACTGCGCTAGACACGCGTTCCGAAACTGATCAAGCAACTCCGGAACTGTATATTTCGCGAAATTTTTCATTCCAGCACACCAATCTGGCGAGGCTCCATCAATCCCACGCGCTGGCGTTCTTCTCACGTTTTACCTATGAGATAGTCTCTAGAAGATAGGCCTCCAAACTCGTGGTCCTTTGTCGCATACCAAGCATTCAATTCCCAATTCTTGAGAGCTGGGAATAAGCACTTGGTTGTCGGACGAATTGACCCGCGCCGCCTCGCTTGCATCCCATCATCGAGCGCGTTGACCCGGGAATGGCTGGGCTGGAGTCCAACCCAGCCCGGCCTGATCGCAGACCTGGACCAACCGCACTCTTTCGGCGGGTGAGCGCGAAGCCCCTTCCCCGACTTGCTGGGATTTCAGCTAAAGATAGGTCACAACGCCGCTTTTCAAATCGTAGATCGCGGCGACGATCTTGAGCTTGCCGTCGTTGACCAGTCCCGAGATCAGCGTGCTGGACGCGGGGAGTCGGGCGGCCGTTCGTTGGGCGCTCAGCTTGGCGGTGGCGTTGACATAGTCGTCGGCGCCGCGCGCGGCGAGCGCGGCCGGCAGGATCGGCTCGATCATGGTTCCGATCGCGCCGGGATAGGTCGCGTTCTTGGCCACGACGTCGCAGGCGGCCTTGACCGCGCCGCACGCGGTATGCGCCAGCACCACGATCAGCGGCGAGCCGAGGACGGCCGCGCCGTATTCGACCGTGCCCAGCGTCGCGGTGTCGACCAGATTGCCGGCGTTGCGGGCGACGAACAACTCGCCGACGCCGTGGCCGCCGAAGATCAGTTCAGGCGGAACCCGGCTGTCTGCGCAAGCGATGATCGTCGCCCAGGGCGCCTGATGCGCCGCGACGCTCTCCCGCTGCTGGGCAATGTCCAGCGCGCAGATGTCGGGGTGACTGACATAGCGCGCGTTGCCCGCCTTGAGCTGGGCCAGCGCGTCGTCCGACGACAGCGAGGTCGGCGCCCCCTCCGCCGCAAGGGCGGCCGGCGCCGCCGCTGCGAGCACGGCGCCCGCCAGCGCCCCGGCCCCCATGAGAAAGCCACGCCTTCCCAGCATTTGTCGCTTGCAAACTTCGCACATTCGACCGCCCTTCCGATTCCGGTGAATAGGGCACGCTAACAGGGTCATGCGACGGAATCCAAACGCCGTATGCAAGAGGACCGCTCAACGCGGCCCCGGCGGATTCGGACGTCGCCTCGGGGTTCCGGCGGTGAGCCCGACCCGGGCGGACGCCGGCCCCCATTTCGGCCGGTTCGCCGGCCTGGACACGCAGCTTCGCGCGCGGATTCGCCCCCGGAACGCTCCGACCGCGCGCTCCTGAACTCGGCGCCGAAGGCGCCCGGCTTCCTCGGCCGACATCGACGGCTCGCATTCTTTCGAAGGGTCAGGCCGGCATCCCGCCAGCCGGCCGCAGCCCGATCGACGCGGCGTCCGGCGGCGCCGAGGGCTCTTCCGGTCGCGTCGCCGCGATCGATGTCGTCCGCGCCGCCAGCACGATCGCGGCGCAGGCGCGCGCGTCCGACAGCGCTTCGTGGTGATCGAGGGCGATGCCCAGCGCGCGGCACACGTCGGAGAGTTTCGTCGGGCGGATCGACCAGGTCTGCCGCGCCAGCCGCACCGTGCAATGGAACGGCAGCGTCGGCGCGGTGAGCCCGTAGGTCGCGCAGCAGGCGTTCAGAACCCTGCGGTCGAACGGCGCGTTGTGGGCGGCGAGGAAGGTGGCGCCGGCGAGGAAGCCGGAGATCGTCGGCCACAGGGCGCCGAAATCGTCGCACTCGGCCACGTCCCGCCAGGCGAGGCCGTGAATGAAGGTGAATTGGAACTGCCGCGTCGGCGGACGGATGAGGTGGACCGCGGTGTCGACGATCCGCCCGCCCGAGACCTTGACGAGGCCGACCGCGCAGGCGCTGTCGGCGCCGGCGTTGGCCGTCTCGAAGTCGATCGCGACGAAATCTCCGGCCGGACAAGAAGGGGCCGCCCGCGTCTTCCCGCGTCGCGACCCGAAGCCGCCCTCCATGCCCATCCGCCCGCCGCCCCTGATTCGCGCCGAACCAGTGTAGCGGATTCCGCCCGGTCTTCGCCGTCCACTCCGCCGGTCGGGTTTTCGTCGGTCGCGACCGGCGGCCGGGCGCGCGCCTCACGGCTGACGAAAGGTCAGGGTCCCGGGCGCTGGCCCGGGCGGCCGCTTATGCTAAAGAACGCTGAATGAAGATTCACCATCTCAACTGCGGGTCCCTGTGTCCGCGCGGCGGCCGGCTGTTCGGGGGCGCGGGGGGACCTTGGGCGGTTGCGCCGATGTGCTGCCACTGCCTGCTGATCGAGGGCGAGGACGGGTTCATTCTGGTCGACAGCGGGCTCGGCGTCGAGGACGTCGCCGATCCGAAGCGGCTCGGGGGCCTGTTCACGACGCTGGTCAGGCCGCGGCTCGAGGTGGCCGAGACCGCGCTGCGCCAGGTCGCCGACCTCGGCTTCCGCATCGACGACGTGCGCCACATCGTGCCGACCCACCTCGACCTCGACCACGCCGGGGGCTTCGCCGATTTTCCGGCCGCGACCGTCCACGTCTATGCCGACGAACTGCGCGCGGCCAGGGCGCCGATGTGGCGCGAGCGCCTGCGCTATCGTCCCGCCCAGCTCGATTCTGTCGCGAATTGGGCGCCGGTCGAGGCCGGCGGCGACGACTGGTTCGGCTTCAAGGCCGTGCGGGCGATGCCCGGGACGCAGGACGACGTGCTGCTCGTCCCCCTGCCCGGCCACTCGCGCGGCCATTGCGGCGTGGCGGTGCGCACGGCGTCGGGATGGCTGCTGCACTGCGGCGACGCCTATTTCCATCACGCCGAGGTCGCGGCCGGCGGCGGCGCGGCCCCGATCGGGATCCGGGCGTTCGAGTCGCTGGTCAATGTCGACAAGCCGGCCCGAGTCGCCAACCAGCAGCGGCTGCGCGAACTGGCCGAGCGCCACGGCGACGAGGTGAGGCTCATCTCGTCGCACGACCCGGCCGAACTTTTGGCCTGCCGCGGGTAGATCAGCCGGCCGCGACGGCCGGCTCGATCTTCGCCAGGCGCCGCAGCGCGCCCTCGTCGACCGCGTCGAGCGCGTCGAGGAACGCGGCGGCGAAGCTGCCCGGACCGCGCGCGTTCTCCGCCGCGATCTCGGCCGCCGCCGCGAAATGAACATGCGCCGCCACGAGGCCGGTCAGCGCGTCCGGCGCGACCGAAGCGTAGGCCGCAGCCAGCGCGCCGAGGGCGCAGCCCGTCGCCGTGACCCGGGTGAGCCAGACGCTGCCGCCGCCGACCTTGACCAGCGTCGGCCGGCCGTCGACCCGGCCGACCACGTGATCGACCGGCCCCGAGGCCGAGACCGCGGCGGCGTGGGCGAGGAGGTCGACCGCGGCCGGAACCGCCGCCGCCGGATCGGCCGACGAATCGACGCCGCGGCCGCCGCCCCCGAGTCCGGCGAGGCCGATGATCTCGGAGGCGTTGCCGCGCACGATCGCCGGCTTGAACTGCAGCAGCTCGGCGGCGACCGCGCCGCGCCATGGCAGGGCGCCGGCGGCGATCGGGTCGAGCACCCAGGGTTTTCCCGCCTTTTGCGCCGCGGCGGCGGCGAGCCGCATCGATTCGACCTGCGCCGCGGTCGGCGTGCCGAGATTGATCAGCACCGCGTCGGCGATGCCTGCGAACAGCGCCGCCTCCTCGGGGTTGTCGACCATCGCGGGCGCGGCCCCTGCGGCGAGCAGCGCGTTGGCGACGAAGTTGGTCGAGACGGCGTTGGTCAGCGCCTGGACGAGCGGCTTGCGCGATCGGAGCGCCGCATGGGCGGCGATGACGGCGTCGAGATCGGGCGCGACGGCGGACGAGGAAAGGGTCATGGTGTGGCTCGTATTCTCCGTCGGAGACAAGGGCGTATGGTCGAGAGACGCCCCCCTATTGTGTGATGGATGTTTGTGTAGGTCAAAAGGGCCGCGAACATGGCGGCCCCGTCAGGCGGCGACAGGCCGGCAAAACAGGTCGAGCAGCATCGGCTGCACGAAGACGTAGTCGCCGGCCTCGGTCCGCCCGGCCTCGAACAGCCCGCGAACCTCGTCGGTCTCGACCCGCTCGCGGACGATGGCGTTGAACGTCTGGCCGAGCGCGCGGGCGACGAGCGCATCGAACCCGGGGTAGCGCGGCCGTTGCAGGAAGGCGAACGAACGGCGTTCGCGAAAGAGGCGCGACCCCATCCGGTCGAGCGCCGCCTGCGCGGCGGTCCGGACCCGCGTCTCGTCGTGGAACGGCCGCATGACCGGGAAGTGGTTGCCGGTCATCCCCGGCTCGATCACGCACAGGAAGCCTGTCGGCTTCAGCGCCCGCGCGGCCTCCGCCAGCGCCGCGTCCATCGCCTCGACCGGCACGTGATGCAGCGAACGGAAGAACACCACCCCGTCGATCGAGGCGGAGGCGACGGGGAGACCCTCGGCGCGCGCCTCGACGAAGGTCACGCCGGCGGTCGGGGCGGCGTCACGGTTCTTCGCCGCCTGGATCGGGTCCGGCTCGACCCCGAGCACGGTCGCCCCCGCCTCGGCGAGCGCGCGTGCGTTCGCGCCCGCCCCGCAGCCGACGTCGATGAGCGCAAGTCCGGCGATCGCCGTCGCCGCCGTCAGCGCCGCGGCGTCGCTCCGCTCGCCGAGGTCCGTCCGCTCGCTCATGCCGCCCGCTCCGCCGTTGCGCCCCGGGGATGTAGCGTCGGCGTCGAACGGGAGCAAGGACCGGCCCGGACGCGCGCCCCGAGGGGCGCCTTCCGGACGCTCTCGCGGAAAGAGGCGTCCCCTCTCGCCGATTTGGATTCGCCCCCGCTGTCCGCCGGCAGGGAGCGGGCGTCCGCCGAAGACGGCGGGGAGGCGGTGCGCAGCCACTTGGATTGTGATGGCGGTCGCCTCCGGCGCTTCGGAGGCGACGTAAGCCCAGATTTCGGCAAGGTCGGCTTCCGCCGCGTCGGTTAGACGGAGGAGGAGCGGGCGGCTAACAGCTTCCTCCCTCGTTCCATGACGCTGGCGGCGTCGAAGTCCTTGACGCGGCCAGCGGCGACGTCGGCAAGCCCTTTGTCGATGTCCGCCTTGAGAGCGGTCGGCGTTCGCCAATCTCCATGCGGGTCATGATTTTTCATGTCGATATCGGTCGGTCATCGCGCGGGGTGAAGGGCTTCGCTCACGGCGACGGGATTGCGCCCGATCACGACAAGGTAGGCGCGGGCAGCGGCGTCGGGGTCTTTGCGTCCCTGTTCCCAGTCCCGCAAGGTGCCGAGCGGGATCTGAAAGCGCGCCGCGAAATCCTCCTGCGAGAGACCAAGCGCACGGCGAATGATCCTGACCTGTGGGGTGCGCTTCATGCGCGCCAACCGCTCCGGCGTCAGAGGCTGCGCGTCGGGGTCGGCGAGCGCGGCGGCATGGCGCTCGGCCTCGGTCATGGCGTCGAAGCGGCTCCAATCGTGTTTCGTCGGCTCAGTTGTTGTCTTCATGGTATTGTCGTCGTTCATGGGGCCCTGCTCCTCTGGCCGAAATGATGCGGATCGCGTCGCCTCGAATCGTGTAGGCGACGTAAAGCAAACGCCCATCGGCCATGCCGATCATGGCGTAACGGTCTTCGCCATAATCCTCGCTCTCGTCGAGCCAATCGAGGGCGAATGGGTCTACGAACGCCTCGCAGGCCGCCTCGAAGGACACGCCGTGGTCGGCGATATTCGAGGCGGCCTTGGCGTCATCCCACTGAAATCTGCTGTCTCTCATAAGATACGGCTTAGCCGTAGTTTTGTAAAGCATCAAGCGCTTACGCGGAGTCCGTCCCGCTCCCGCCCGACCCCCGCTCGGCGTCGCGCAGATCCTTCTTCGAGATCTTTCCGACCGCGGTCTTGGGCAGCGCGTCGCGGATGGCGAGCGCGCCGATCATCTCGTGCTTGCCGAGCCTGTCCCGGAGAAAGGCCTTGAGGTCGTCGAGGGTCAGCGGCGGCGCGCCCGCCTTCAGCTTGACGAACGCCTTGGGGATTTCGCCCTTGTAGGCGTCCGGCACGCCGATCACGCTGACCTCCTCGACCGACGGGTGCTGGTAGATCGCCTCCTCGATGGTGCGCGGATAGACGTTGAAGCCGCCGACCAGCAGCATGTCCTTGGTCCGGTCGACGATATAGACGTAACCGTCCGCGTCCATCGTGGCGACGTCGCCGGTGCGGAAGAAGCCGTCCGGGGTCATGGCGGCGGCGGTCGCCTCCGGCTTCTTCCAGTAGCCCTTCATCACGTTCGGGCCCTTGACGCAGATTTCTCCGCGCTCGCCGAGCGGGACTTCCCGGGCGGGATCGGTCACGTCCACGAGCTTCATGAGCGTGGCGGGATAGGGAATGCCGCAGGAGCCCGACCGCGGCGGCGCGTCGCGCGGGGTGAACGTGCCGATCGGCGACGTTTCCGTCATCCCCCAGCCTTCCGTGATCGGGCAGCCCACGATTGCGTCCCAGCGCTCCTTCAGCGCGACCGGCAGCGGCGCGCCGCCGGAGGCGCAAAGGCGCAGTGAGGAAAAATCCATTTTGGCGACGTCCGGCAGGGCGAGGATCGCCGTGTGCATCGTCGGCACGCCGAGATAGACGGTGATCCTTTTCAGGCCGATGTCGCGCGCCGCCGCCGCCGGATCGAAGCGCGGATGCACGACGAGTTCGGCGCCCATCCGGAAGCCGAGCAGCATGACGACGGTGAGCGAATAGATGTGGAACAGCGGCAGGACGCACAGGAACCGCTCCTCCCCCTCCCGCAGTCCGCTCCGCTCGTCGCGGGTCATCACCTCGTGGTAGAGCGAGCAGGCGACCGTCAGGTTGGCGTGGGTCAGCATGGCGCCTTTCGGCGTTCCGGTCGTGCCCCCGGTATAGGCGAGCACCGCCACCGCGTCGGCGAGATCGGCGATGGCGTGCTTTTGATAGCCCCCGTCCGTGTCGAGGAGGTCGCGGAACGCCACATGACGGGCGTCCGGGCGAACCTCCGCCAGCATGCCCTGGGCGGACATCACGCCCCTCACTGCGCCCGGCGCCGCCGCGAATTCGGCGAAATCCCCGATCACCAGCGTTTTCAGGCGGGTCGTCCCGAGCAGCGTCTCGGCCTGCGGATAGGTCGCGGCGAGGTCGACGGTGACGAGGATGTCGGTCTCGCTGTCGCCGACCTTGAACTGCAGCGCGGGGACGGCGTCGAGCGGCGAATAGTTGACCACCGTGCCGCCCGCCTTCAGGACGCCGAAGAAGGCGATCACGTAATGCGGCGTGTTCGGCAGCAGCATGCCGACATGGACGCCGGGACCGACCCCGAGCTTCTGGAAGCCGGCGGCGGCGCGGTCGGCGAGTTGGTTCAGCTCCGCATAGGTTATGCGCCTGTCCATGAACTGCAGCGCCGGCCGGTCGCCGTTGCGGACGGCGGCGGCCTCCAGAACCTCCTGCACCGACGAGACCTCGAGCGGCGCGTCAAAGCGTACGCCGGGCGGATAGGACTTCACCCATGGCGGAGCGTTCATCGGATCCCTCCCGTTTCCTGCCCAATGTGATTCGTCGTCCGGATCTCCCCGGGCGCGCAGATCCGCCAGTAGGCGTGGTCGCCGGCCGGCCGTCAAGGCGCCGCCGACAGGTTGCGCGCCCGCGCGCCGGGGCGCAGGATCGGGGGGCGGACCTGGAGGAAAAAGCCATGACGGACGGCAAACAGCCAGTCTGTGCAATCGTCGGGATCGGACCGGGCAACGGCGAGGCGCTGGCGAGGCGGTTTTCCGCCGACGGCTACGCCGTCGCGCTGATGGCGCGACGGCCCGATCTCACCGCCGCGCTCGCCGCCGAATTGCCCTCGGCGAAAGCCTATCCCTGCGACGCCGCGGACGCGGCCTCGGTCTCGGCGGCGTTCGCGCAGGCGCGCGCCGAGCTCGGGGAGGTCGACGTCCTCGTGTTCAACGCCGGCTCGGGCGCGTGGGGCACGATCGAGGAGGTGTCGGCAGAGGATTTCGAGCGGTCGTGGCGCGTCAACGCGCTCGGTCTCTTTCTCAGCGCCAGGGAGGTCATCCCCGCCATGCGCGCCGGGGGCAAGGGCGCGATCATCGTCGTCGGCGCCACCGCCTCGCGCCGCGGCGTCGCCGGAACCGCCGCCTTCGCGCCGGCCAAGATGGCGCAGAAGGGGCTGGCGGAATCGATGGCGCGGCATCTGGGGCCGGCGGGAATCCACGTCGCGCTGATCGTCGTCGATGGCATCGTCCGCTCGCCGGCCGCGCAGGCCCGGTACGCCGACCGCCCGGCGGACGCCTTCATCGCCCCCGCGGCGGTCGCCGACATCGCCGCCGCGCTGGTGAACCAGGACCGTTCCGCCTGGAGCTTCGAGGTCGACGCGCGGCCCTGGTCCGAGAAATGGTGAGGGCCGGAGCCCCTTCGCCCTCAGCGCAATCCCCTTCCCCCTCGGGGGGAAGGTGGCGCGAAGCGCGGGATGAGGGGACGCCGGCGAATGCATCGATCGGGCGCCTTGCCGCCCTCCCCGATCGGCCCCGCACGAGGCCGCCATGAGGGGCGACCCGAGCCGCCGCATTCGCCCCGCGTTCGACACGCCCTTGCCGGGTTGTCAAATATGTTCTATGTTTGTTCCCTCGACCCCATCGAGGCCGCCCCATGTCCGAACTCCGCCGCTCGCTCACCCGACTGTCGTCACGGGGCGCGCCGGATGCGGCGCCCCGTCCTCGGGCGGCGCGCGTGGAACCAACCGCCAACCCGTCAGATTTGGACGGCCCCTGTTGGCAAGCTGCATTCGACGCTTCGTTCAATTTGGGCAACTGCCAAGCCGCGGTCATCGCGAGGAGCGAAGCGACGTGGCGATCGAGGGGGGCGCGGCCAAGGTCTGCCGTATGCCCGGCGTCGCCGCGCTTCAACGTCGGCGCAGGCGGCCCCTGGATCGCCGCGTCGCCCTTCGGGCTCCTCGCGAGGACGGCGGGAAGCCTCATCGCCTCCGCCTCGGCGTCGACGACCGCCCGTCATTCCCGAGCTGCGCCAAGGCTTGGCGGTTACTGTCGACGCGGCCGCTGGCCGCGTCCCGCGTCAGGAGATCCGCCCCGGCGCCCAAAGTCTCCGCAACCGGCTGAAACCGCTCGATTCGGGAGCCGCGACGGCGCCGGCCTCCTGTCCCCCGAAGTCCGGACCGGCCGGCCCGCCGCCCCCGCCAGTCCAACGCCGCCGTCGCGCCCTCCCCGTCGCCGCCGGGCGCTCCGGACCCGAACCTCACGCCCGCCCCGCCGCCTCGCGCAACTGCCCTTCGAGACGCTCGATCCGCTGTTGCAGAAGTTCACGCTCGACCTGTCCGTAGGCGGTCTCGGCGTCGCGCGCGAGCGCGCCGAGAAGGTCGCGCTCGGACTCGTGAAGGTCCGTGCCCGCCTCGTGGCCGCTGTAGAGAACGACGGCGAAGCGGCGCCGCGCGTTGGCGATCGGCACGCCGAAAATCGGTCGCGCCAGATCGTCGGGCAGGCCGGCGCGTCTGCCCGCCATCGAAAATGGCCCGGACGGCGGCGGCGCGGGAAGCGGCGGCTCGCCCTCGGCGAGGAACTCGGCGTCCGACGCGCCCCAGCCGACGCTTCTTTGCCGCCTCATCCGGCCGCCCTCGCCGTCTTCCTCCCGGCGAAACACCGCCGCCGAGGCGAGCTTGAGGGTCTTCGCCGGCTCCTCGACCAGGAGCCGCTCGATCTCGTCGAGGCTTTCCGCGCGCGCGATCTCGCGCCCGACCTCCTCGAGGCGGCGCTCGGCCCGACGGAAGTCGGAATCGAGAATCCGCTCGGCCCACTCGGTCATCCACTCGTGCAGGCGCGAGAGCGCGAACACCAGCACGGTCGCCAGCAGCAACCAGGCCCACTCCGGCAGTTCGGCCCACTCGTGGACCGTGCCGAACGATTCGTGGATCAGAAACACCGGCAGGCTCAGGAGCAGCCCGAGGATGGTGGCGCGCCGCAGCGGAATCCACACGCTGACCACCGTCGGCCGCCGCACCGCCTCGACCACGAACAGGCAGAGGACGCCGTTGACCAGGTAGAGCAGGCTCGCGAGCTCGTCGGTCGCCGCGCCCGCCCCGAACAGGCTGTCGGGCAGGGACGTCTCCCGCCAGATTTCGCCGATCAGGGTCGCCGGCAGGCCGATCAGACAGCCCCAGATGACCCAGCGAATGCGCTGATAGTCGCGCGGGCTGAGGTCGGCGCGACGGGCGAGGAGGATCGCAATCGCCGCCGCGCTGACGGCGAAGCCGAGCAGCAGCGACAAACGCGTGGCGTACTCGGAGCGGAAGCCGAACAGGCTGGCCAGACTCGCGAGTTCGATCGCGAGGGCGACACCGAAGAACGCCGGCAGGGCGCGCTGAACGCGGCGCCAGCGACCCTCGGCGCGATCGACCGGGGCGCGCAGGGCGAACAGCAGCAGCCCCGCATAGGCCGCGGCCTGAAGGACATTGCTGACGACCGCTTGCGCCATGAGCGCCGGCGGCCACTGTTGCAGCCAGGCGGTCGTCTGGAACGACAGGCCCGGGTTGAAGTACAGCACGTAGACGAAGAAGCCCCAGGTCATCGGCCCGGGCCGGATCCAGACGAGCCAGGCCGCCCCGAGCACGACGAGCACGGCGGCGACCTGGGCGAGCGCGAAGGCGATGTCGGCGGCGATCGAGCGCGGCCCCGGCACGGCCGTCAGGTCGACCTCGCGGGCCGGCCGGCCGGCCTCGGCGGCGATCGTCAGCGTCGCCCGTCGGCCGGGCACGGCATAGACGACGCCGCCCCACAGGGCGAGGTTGCTGGCGCAGCGCTCCGTGTCCACGGGAACGCAACGCATCGCCCAGAGGTCGAGCCGCTCGCCGACGCGCAGACCCGCGCGGTAGGCCGGCGAATCCGCCTCGGTCTCGAAAGGCGACCGGACGTCGTAGATCAGACCGTCGGCGTTGGTCGTCAGCCCGAACGAGCCCAGCGGCCGGACGAGCCGGGCGAAGTCGGGCGCGATCATCCCGAGCGCGTAGAGCGTGAGCAGCACGAGAAGGATGCGCTCGGGAATCCTCAGGCCGTTCGCCTCGCTCATGCCGCCCCCACTTTCGCCCGCGCTCCCGATCGGCTAGCCGCGCCGCAGGTCCTTGTACAAGATCCGCGTCGCGTCGTAGCGGTCGGCGTCGAAGGCGTCGCGGGCATAGAACGGGATCGCGCCGGCGAACACGTAGCCGAGCGAACGGTACAAAGCCTCGGCGGCGTCGCCGGCCGTGTCCAAAGTGACGAGCCAGCGGCCGCTGTCGGCGGCCCGCCGCTCGATCTCGGCCATCAGGGCGCGCGCCACGCCCTTCCGGCGAAAGCGCGGATCGACCAGGACCTTGGACGCCTCGGCATGGTGGCGCTTGCTCGGCATGCCGTCGAGGTCGAGCTGCGCGGTCCCCACGATCTCGCCGCCCAGCGTCGCGACCAGCGCCACGCGGCTGCCCGCGGCGAGCGGCGGCGCGACCTTGTCCAGCCACCAGGCGCGCGCCTCCTCGCGCGAAAACGGCAGGACGAAGCCGACGCTCGCGCCTTCGTGCACGCAGGCGTGCAGGATCTCGGCGAGGCGGTCGAGGCTCGCGGGGAACGAGGCCGCGTCGAGCGCGGCGAGGGAAGGCGGCGTGAACATCGGCCGAGACAACCACGTCCCGGCGTCCGCCGTCCAGCGCCTCCGGCGCCGACCCGAGCGCGGCGCGCTCGGGCGCCCCGGATGACGCGAAACCGCGGCCAAGCGAACCCGCGACCCTTGCGCCCTGTCCCGACTTGGGTTACGGCCGCGACGCACCAATCGAGGAGACGAGGGTTTGGCCGCCGCCGCGCCAGCAAAGCCGATCAACTGGCTGAACGTCTCGACGCTCGTCAGCGTCGCCATTCTCGTCGGAACCGAGCTGATCGGCGCCGGCGCCGCGGCGGGCTGGGCGATCGGCGGCCTGTTCGCCTTCGGCGAGACGATCACCCACATCCTGCAGGTCGTCCTGGTGCTGTGCGCGCTCGCCGGCCTGTTCTCCTTCCTGCGCGCCGCCGCCGCGCACGAGACGTTGCGCGGGTAGCGGGCGGCTGTCTCGGGCCGCGGCCGTCTCGAGCGAGGCGGGTCCCTGAAAACGCCATCGTCGTCGCGCCCGTCCCGCGCGAGTCGCGGAGGTCGCCCGCGCGTCATCGCGAGGAGCGAAGCGACGTGGCGATCCAGGCGGGCGGGCCCATGTCCGCCGGGATTGGGCAAGCGCCGCTCTTGTCCGCAATAACTTCTTGACGCTGTCGTATGTTCCCGTTATGTTCTAATCAAGCCTGTCCGGAGTTTGCACATGGCGGCCGTTCTCATCGACGTTTCGCCCTGCATGAGGTGCGCAAACAACGCAATCACGCTGGCTCCGCCACTGGCGCGTCGGCGGGTTGGCTCGAGTCCTGGCGCGCGCCTTTGCGGAGAGGCGGAGCTAGCGCGTCGGTCCCGGGGCGCTGAAAGCGTCTGTATTGACATTGAGGATACATCGGTCGAGGATCGCCGCCATGCCCCGACCTCGTTCCCCATCCGCCGAGCGCGCCGACGCGCAGATTGTCGCACGCGAGCGTTCGCCGGGCGGCGACACCAAGGGCAGCATCAACCTGCGCATAGAGGCGCATACGCGTAACCTCATCGACGACGCGGCGGCGATCCTCGGCAAGACGCGCACCGAGTTCATGATCGAGAGCGCTCGCCGGCAGGCCATCGACGTGCTGCTCGACCAGCGGTTGTTCGCGCTCGACCCCGATCGCTACGACGCCTTTGTCGGAGCCCTCGACAATCCTCCGGCGCCGGGACCAAAGCTGAAGTCGCTGCTGCGCCGGGTTCCGGCTTGGCGGAAATGACCGGCCAACGCGATGCCGCAGAGCTTGTCGGACCCCGTCGCCCTCGCCGCCGAACACGACTGTTCGACGTTCGACTGCGGTGAGCCTGCATTGAACGACTGGCTGCGGCATCGGGCGCTGAACAACGAAAGCCGCTTCTCGCGCACCTACGTGGTGTGCGAGGGCGCGAGAGTCGTCGCCTTTGTCAGCATCGCCGCCGGGGCGGTGGAGCGGGCCGCGGCCCCGGGAAAAATTCGCCGCAACGCGCCGGACACAATCCCGGTCTCGGTGATCGGGCGGCTTGCGGTCAGCCGCGACCATGCCGGCAAAGGTCTCGGCGCCGATATGCTGGCCGACGCGTTGCGCCGCATCGCGATCGCCTCGCAGAGTATCGGGATCGGCGCGGTTCTCATTCACGCAAAAGACGAAGCCGCAAAGCGCTTCTACATGCGATGCGCCGAGTTCGTCGAATATCCGGCCGACAGCCGTACCCTGTTGCTTCCCATCGAAACTGTGGTGGCCGCCTTCAGCTAGAACTGTGGAGAAGTGTGGTGGGTGAAGCCAAGAGAAAAAGGCCCCTACGAGGAAATTCGGCTTGGCCACACTCAGACGAGTTCGGCGGTACGATCGACCTGCATATGCTGGAGCCGGTTGCGGCAATTAATGGCGCACGCATCCGTGAATTGACTGGCGATATGACGATACCCGAAGCCCAAGAAATTAGAATCCTGGAAGCGTTTCGTGCGGTAGTTGGGGATTGAATGTTTCAAGTCGGTTCGATTCGTGCCTCGGCGATGAAACTGGATTCAGCGCGATCGGAATTGCGGTAATCGAACGAATTATGATGGAAACATCGAGCAGCTCGCTCCACGTCGTACTTGTTGTTCATCATGATATCGCATGGGACATTGTCCTGCGACATCTTCGTAGCTTCACTGGAAGCGCTTTACTGTTCGCCTTTCTCGACTCCGATATTTATGACGCCGGGACCGCTGAGAAATTCTACTCGAAATATATTCGGATTTTTGATGAGAATGGCAAGCAATTCCGCCGTCTAACCGAGGCGCAACACCAGCGGATACGTGAGCAGAAAGCGGCGATCCTTCGGCGGCCAGTCGCCGCCGGTGTTTTACGCCGCACCGGGCGTGGCGCAGGAGGATACCCCTTGGATCTTCCGTCTTGTAACACCGGCAGGGAAAGTGATCCGAACCGCCGTCTGGAATGGCCGCCGCAACTATGCACACGACCTTCCTGAGGACATCTTGAACTGGGTGGGCGGCGACAAAATCGCGATCGTGCAGGTGCACAGCCCTGTCGGGATCAACCGCCGTTCATCCTTTGATCTAACGCACAAGCTCGCCAAGGATTTCGACGACGTCATCCATTGGGCGCGCGACACTGAGACCTTCCAGTCCATCCTTGGATCGTTCATTCGGCTCGATCTGGAATCCGTGGGTCCGCCGGACCTCTCCGAGAGCTGGGAACCAGCGATTACCTTTTTCGCGGCCAACCCCAAGTAAATTCTCTTAGCCCAAGCCCTCATCGCGCCGCGGCCGCCTTCGGCGCCCCGAGCCAGATCACGTGGCGCGAGCCGCCGCGCGCGCCCCCCGCGCGCACCCGCTTCTCCTCGACCGAAAAGCCGGCCTTCTCGAACCGCTTCATGAACGGGGCGTCCGGGCCTTGCGACCAGACGGCGAGCACGCCGCCGGGCGTCAGCGCCGCGCGCGCCGCCGCCAGCCCCTGCGCCGCATAGAGGCCGTCGTTCGCCGCCTGCGTCATGCCTTCCGGGCCGTTGTCGACGTCGAGCAGGATCGCGTCGTAGCGCGATTTGCCGGCGCGGATCAGCGCGGCGACGTCGGCCTCGACGATCGCCACGCCCGGCGCGTCGAGCGAATCGCCGAACATGTCCGCCATCGGCCCCCTCGCCCAGCGCACGACGGCGGGAACGAGTTCGGCGACGATGATCTGCGCCCCGGCGCCGAAGGCCGGGATCGCCGCGCGCAGGGTGAAGCCCATGCCGAGGCCGCCGATCAGAATTCTCGGCCTCTCGCGGCGGCCGAGCCGCTCCGCCGCCAGCGTCGCCAGCGCCTCCTCCGAGGCGCTGAGCCGCGAGGTCATCAGTTCCGCGACGCCGACCTTGATGACGAACTCGCGTCCCCTGCGCATCAGCCGGAGGTCGCCGCCGTGCGGCAGAGGCGTGCGGTCGAGTTCAATCCAGGGGATCATCGGGGGGTCCGGGCGGGTCTCGACGAGGCCGTAGCACGTTCGCGCGCCGCCGGACATTGCCCGGACAAGGGTCTCGCGAAGCCGTGATGGGCGCTCAGACCGCAGCGCCCACGCCCGACGTGACGACCGTGAGGGTGCGCGTTCCGGCGCGCCGCGTCACCGCTCCGGCGGCGGGACGATGTCGGCGTAGATGTCCGGCACGTACATTTCCGGCGGAATCTGCTCGCGGTGATAGTCCGGGTGATGGACGCGGGGCGGCAGGACCGGCTTCTCGTGCGGCACTTCCTGGTAAGGTATGGTGGTGAGCAGGTGCGCGATGCAGTTGAGCCGGGCGCGCTTCTTCTCGATCGCCTCGATCACGTGCCACGGCGCCTCCGGGATGTGGGTGCGCTCGAACATGATCTCCTTCGCCTTGGTGTAGTCCTCCCAGCGGCGGCGGGATTCGAGGTCCATCGGCGACAGCTTCCACTGTTTGAGCGGGTCGTTGATGCGCATCTGGAAGCGCAGGTTCTGCTCCTCGTCGGTGATCGAGAACCAGTACTTGACCAGCACGATGCCCGACCGCACCAGAAGCTTCTCGAACTCCGGCACGGAGCGGAAGAAGTCCTCGTACTGCTCGTCGGTGCAGAAGCCCATCACCCGCTCGACGCCGGCGCGGTTGTACCAGGAGCGGTCGAACAGCACGATCTCGCCGCCGGCCGGCAGATGGGGCACGTAGCGCTGGAAATACCATTGCGAGCGCTCGCGCTCGCCCGGCGCCGGCAGGGCGACCGTGCGCACGACGCGCGGATTGAGGCGCTGGGTGATGCGCTTGATCACGCCGCCCTTGCCGGCCGCGTCGCGACCCTCGAACAGGACGACGACCTTGAGCTTGTTGGCCTGGACGTAGTCCTGGAACTTGATCAGCTCGCGCTGGAGGCGCAGCAACTCGGTGAAATAGAGCTTTCGCGGGAAGGCGCCGGGATGCTCCTTGCCTTCCTGGAGCAGGTCGGCAAGATCGCTGTCCTCGAGTTCGAGCTCGAAGTCCTCGTCGAGGTTGTCCTGGATTTCCTCGTTCATCCGTTCGCGGATCGTGTCGCGGCCGTTGTCGTTGGTCCCGCTCATCGTGCTGTCCCTCGTCGCCGCCGAACCGGCTCTTTGCGGCAATTCGGCGAAAGCATTCAATGACACATGTGACGAGGGTGCGACAGAGCCCGAGCGCCGCTAGTCCGGGTCCTCGCGATGGAGATCGTGCACCGCGACGCCGTGATGGATCGAGGAGCGCCGGAGCCACTCGGGGTGGCGCAGCGTGCGCACGGTGTCGTCGTATCCCGACTGCCTGGCCGAGCAGGGTGGTCATGGCCGCGCTCGCCTGGTTGTGCAGGTCGCGATAGAAGTCGCCCTCCGGCGTCCGCGGCCAGATCTTGCGCGCCGAGACGGTCGTCCAGAACGCTTCGAGCGCCGGCAGGCGCCTTTCGGGCGGATTGCCGGTGATCAGCGCGGCGTTCAGCGCGCCGATCGACACGCCGGAAATCCAGTTCAGCGGGCAGTTGGCCTCGCTCAGCGCCTCGAAGACGCCCGCCTGATAGGCCCCGAGCGCCCCGCCGCCCTGGAGTACGAGCGCGACGCGGTCATATCGCTGCGCGATCGTCGATATGTCGTGGAAGCGGACGCGGACGCGCGTCTTCGCGCCCGGCGACGCCTGGTCCATGGCCCCCTCGTCCGCCCCGATCGTAAACCGGCAGCTTAGCGGGATTGTGTGACAGGAGGAAAAATGCGGCCCGGGCGCAAGCGGCGCGACGATCGCCGACGCGGCGGTCGCAGGAAACGACAGCGTCGCCGTTCGACCTGAACGGGTTGACGAGAGTAGACGCCGGGATAAAATTCCGGCTAGGCAGAATAACCACCGAGGCAGTCATGCAAGTCGGCGAATGGGGCGTCAACCCCTTCCGGAACTCATGAAACCCGCCTCCGCCCCCTCGGCGTTAAGGGTCCAGGCCGCGCTCGGGCCGCGGTTCGCGGCGCTCGAGTTCGACGCCGGCACGCGCACCGCCGAGGAGGCCGCGCGGGCGATCGGCTGCACGGCAGCCGAGATCGCCAAGTCGCTGGTGTTCAGAAGCGCAAGCGGCCGCAGCGTGCTGGTGATCGCCTCGGGCGCCAACCGGGTCGACGAGAAGAAGGCGGCCGTCATTCTCGGCGAGCCGATCGCGCGCGCCGACGCCGACTTCGTGCGCGAGGCGACCGGCTTCGCCATCGGCGGCGTGCCGCCGGTGGCGCACGCGACGAAGCCGGTCGTGCTGATCGACGAGACCCTGATGGGTTTCGAGACGATCTGGGCCGCGGCGGGCACGCCGAACGCCGTCTTCCGCCTGACGCCGGCCGAACTCGTCGCCCTGACCGGGGGAACAATCGCCGCGATCGCGCGCTGATAGCGGCCATATGGGAGAGGCCTCCTCATGCGCAAGAGCGAGCCGGGGCGCATCCGCATCGGCGTTGGCGGTTGGAATTACGACGCCTGGGGCGAGACCTTCTACCCGAAGGGCCTGCCGCGCGCCCGCCAGCTCGAGCACGCCAGCCGCGCGCTCACCTCGATCGAGATCGACAGCACCTATTACGGCGGCAAGAAGCCGGAGATCTTTCGGGGCTGGCGCGACGCCGCGCCGGACGGCTTCGTGTTCTCGGTCAAGGGATCACGCTACGTCACCAACCGGCGCGTCCTCGCCGAGGCCGGCCCGTCGGTGGAGCGGTTCTTCGAGACCGGCCCGACCGAGCTCGGGGCCAAGCTCGGGCCGATCAACTGGCAGTTCGCCAGGACCAAGACCTTCGATCCCGTCGATTTCGCGGCCTTCCTCGCGCTCTTGCCCAGGTCCCATGACGGCGTCGCGATCCGCCATGCGGTCGAGGTCCGCAACGACAGCTTTCGGACGCCCGAATTCGTCGATCTGGCGCGGGCGCACGGCGTCGCCGTGGTGATCGCCGGCGACAGCGACTTCCCGCTGATCGCCGACCCGACGGCGCCGTTCGTTTACGCGCGGATCATGGGAACGACCGAGGACGCGCCGCGAGGCTATTCGGATCAGGCGCTGGACGCCTGGGCGACGCGCGCCCGGACCTGGGCTGGCGGAGAGACACCCGACGACCTCGCAACCCTTCGCCCTCCTGCGGAGGCGCCCGGGCGCGAAGTCTTCCTTTATGTCATTTCGGGCTTCAAGGCGCGCAATCCCCTGGCGGCGACGGCGCTGATCGAGAGGCTCGCCTGACGGGCGCTCGCGCCCGGCTCATCCCCACTCGTCGGAACGCATGGGAAGGATGGCTCGCGCCGCCCCGAGGCGCAAACCGGCGGGCCGACAGGCCCGCGGTCGCGCTCAGCGGCGGTCGCAGCCGGCGGCGGCGCAGATGGTCGGGCGCGCGACGCCCGTCAGGGCGCGCAAGGCCGACGCGATCCCCGCGCCGAGGCCGGTCGGCCCGTAGCGGTTCAGCGGAATCATCTGGGCGCAGAGGTCATTCACGAAGAGCGGCGAAACCGACCGCTCCCCGCGCAGATTTTGCGTATGGCGCATGGTGGTCTCCGTTTTTTTGGCTTTTTGTCGAGGCGGCCGCGCACTTTGCCGGCGCCCCCCGGGACGTAAAGATAGGTTTTCGAGGGCGAACTTCAACCTTTGGCGTCACGGGATGTTGAAAACGCCGCGTTCCGGGCGTCGCCTGACGTCCTAACATCCGATTGTGAAGCGCCGTTGACCCCCGCCCAATCTCCGCCTTCTCATTTAGACCGCTCATCCTGCGAAACAAGCCCAGCCGACAGCGCCGCATTGTTTCTCTTGACGCGACAATCGGCACGTCGCAGGAAACGGGTTGCCGTTCCGGCCGACTGGCGCATGCTCGCTTCGAGGCGCGCGACGAGGACTGCAGGCCATGGATCGAACAGACGAACTGTCCGCGGTTTTCGAGACGCCGTTCGGCTGGTGCGCCATCGCCTGGAGCGAGGTCGGCGTGACCCGGTTCGCGCTTCCGGCGCCCACGGCGATCGCGGCGGAGCGAGGCCTGAAGCGGCGATCGCCCGCCCTCGGCGCGGGCGCGCCGCCGCCTGCAATCGCCGAGGCGGTGGAACGGACACGGCGCTACTTCGCCGGCGAGGCGACGGACTTTGTCGACGTCCCCCTCGACCTCGGCGACCGGGAGCCGTTCTTCGCTCAGGTCTATCAGGCCCTTCGCCGGGTCGGCTGGGGTTGCACGACCACCTACGGCGCGCTGGCGGCCGAGGTCGGCGGCCCGCGCGAGGCCGCGCGCGACGTCGGGCGGGCGATGGCGACCAACCCGACGCCGCTCCTCATTCCCTGCCACCGGGTGCTGGCGGCGGGCGGCAGGCTCGGCGGGTTTTCGGCGCCGGGCGGGGCGGAAACCAAGGCGCGCATGCTGCGCCTGGAGCGAATCGACCTCGGGCCGCCCGAACCGACACAGCGCGCGTTCGCCTTCTGAGGCGCGGGACGCGGGCGCGCGCCACGGACCCGCAATGATTTCCGCGCCACGAGCCCCGCTCGATCCGCTCCGCGCGTTCGTCGACCGTTGGCCGCGCGGCCCTGATCCGACCGAGCCGGGGAACGTCGATCGCGCCCGGCTCGGCGCGCGGCCGTCCTCGCCGGGTTTCGACTCGGTCATGGCCGCGTCCGTGGACCGACGAGCTTCCCTCTCGCTTGCGACCGATGTGGAATTGACATCGTATCCGTCCTGTTGTTTGCTTGGATCATATTCATGGGGCGGGGCAAATTGTGATGACTCGGGCCCGCGCGACCCGGACGGGCGCGTTTGCGATCGCGTTCCTGCTCGGCGCGACGGTGTGCAGAGCGGAAGATTCGCCGTCGACCGCAGCGCGCGTTCAGGCGGCGCTCGCCAATGTGGCGACCCTGCAGCGCCCCGATCAGGATGGTCTCGTCACCGCCTTCGACGGCAACAAGTACATCCAGTGTCGCCGCCTCGACGATGCGACGACACGCTGCGAGGCGGGCGGGGCGCTGCTGCAGCCTTCGCTCGCCCATGTCCTGACCCCCACGAAGATCGATCGCCTCGCCGCGCTCGGCTGGCGTCTCGACCCGAGCTTCGGAAACTACCTCCGGGTCTTTCCGGCAGGCGCGCCGAACGCCGACGTCGCCGCGGCGATCGTTCAGGCTCTGGCCGAAGGCTACGACGCCGACGTTGCCCATCTCGACGTGCGAAGCGACTGGATCGCCCGCCGGCCGTGCCCACCGCGCAATGGCCAAACCCAGAACCTCGCCGGGGCAATCGCCGACCCGCCGGCTTTTCCCGCGCAGGCGATCCGCGCCTGCGCCTATGCGCCGCCGGCCGACACGACGCTGCATCCGCCCACCGGCTCCGTGCAGGATCTCATCGACATCTACGGCGCCAGGGTGACGGGGGAAATTCAGAGGCTCAGGGTCAATCTCGATCGCGAGATCTACGTCATCTTCGACGCCGACATCGGCTACGTCCAGTGCGCGCCGGAGACCAAGCCGCCCTCGATCTATTGCGAGGCCCAGTCCGCCGACAGTTGGCCGGCGCTGTCCGCCATGCTGACGGCGGATCGCGTGGCGCGCCTGCACGCAGCCGGTTTCGCCGACCCGGGGCGCGCGCCCAACTACTGGAAGTCGTACCCGCTCGACTCCGCCGACGACGCGACGATCGCCCGGGACATGCTGACGATCCTGCACGACGTTTACGGGTACACAGGCGCCCAGAAGCTCAAGGTGACGACGGAACGCTCGCCGAAAGGCTAGCGGCCCGGCCCCGATCGCCCCGTGAGTCCGCGGGTCTCGGAACACGCTCGCGGCGCGTCACGCGACCAGCGGCGCAACGACGGCTTTCAGCATGTCAGCCGCCTCGCGCGGGTTCAGCCGCACCTGCAGGCCGCGCTGGCCGCCGTTGACGAACACCAGCGGGTGCGCCAGCGCCTGCTCCTCGATGGCGGTCCGCGCCGGCTTCATCTGGCCGAACGGGCTGATGCCGCCGACCTTGTAGCCGGTCGCCCGCTCGGCGTCGGCGGGCTTCATCATCTGCGCAGACTTCGCCTGGAAGGCCGCGGCGAGCTTCTTCATCGACACTTCCCGGTCGGAGGGGACGATGACGCAGACGGGCTTGCCGTCCACGAGCGTCATCAGCGTTTTCAGCACCCGGTCCGGCTGGACGCCGAGCGCTTCGGCCGCCTGGATGCCGATCTTGTCGGCGTCCGGGTCGTAGGCGTAGGCGTGGACGGTGAAAGTTACTCCGGCCTGCTCCAGCGCCGTGGTCGCGCGCGTCGATTTGGACAAGGTTCTGACCTCAGAGCGGACGCCCCTCGCCGACCTCGTGGATGCGCAGCTTGCGGTCGAGAACGCCGATTTCGCCCAGGACCGCCCGCCACTCGGCCATGTGCGCCGAAGCGAAATGCGCGTCGAGCGCCGCCTGGTCGCGCCACAGCTCGTAGATCTGGATCAGGCCCGGGTCGAGCACGTCCTCGGCGAAGGCGTAGTGGGCGCAGCCGTCTTCCGCCCGCGTCGCCTCGATCATGCGCCGGGCGGCCGCGCGCGTCGCGGCGATGGTTTCGGGAGGGACGCGGATCGTTCCGACAATGAGCAGCATGCCGGCACTATAGGGGGACGCCGCGGCCAGGAAAAGCCTCATTCCGGCGGCGGCGACGAAGCCCTATACGGCCCATTCGCCGCCGCGCATCACCGGCGTGCGCGCGCCGCCTGCGTCGAGGCCGTCGATGTCGATCGACCCGGAGCCGATCATCCAGTCGATGTGGATCAGGCTGGCGTTGCCGCCCCGGGCGGCGATCTCGTCGGGCCCGAGCCGGTCGCCGCCGACGAAGCAGGTCGAATAGCACTGCCCGATCGCCACGTGGCTCGCGGCGTTCTCGTCGAACAGCGTGTTGTAGAACATGAGGCCGCTGCTCGAAATCGGCGACGAATGCGGCACCAGCGCGACCTCGCCGAGCCGGCGCGCGCCCTCGTCGGTGTCGAGCGTCGTCCTCAGCACGTCCGCGCCGCGGGTCGCGCGCGCCTCGACGATGCGGCCCGCCTCGAATCGGACTTCGATGCCCTCGATCAACGTGCCCTGGTGGGAGAGCGGCTTGGTGCTCGCCACCCGGCCTTCGGCGCGCAGGGCGTGCGGCGTGGTGAAAACCTCCTCGGTCGGAATGTTCGGGTTGAACGTGACGCCGTTCTTCGCCGCCGCTGCGCCGCCATGCCACGCGTGCCCGTCGGCCAGTCCGATGGTGAGGTCGGTCCCGGGTCCCGAATAGTGCAGCGCGTGAAAGCGCCGCGCGTTCAGCCACTGCGTCTTCTGCGCAAGCGCGAGATTGTGCGCGCGCCAAGCCGAGACGGCGTCGTCGCCGTCGACCCGTGAGGCGGAGAAGATCGCGTCCGCGAGCTTTCCCACCGCGACGTCGTCCGGTTCCCCCGGAAAGACCCGCCGCGCCCACGACAGCGTGGGAAAGGCGACGATGGTCCAGTTGATGTCGAATCCGGCGATCTTCTCCAGCGCCGGCTTGTAGGCGATCGCGTTCGCCCGATTGGCGCGCGAGGTCTTTGCCGGATCGGCCTCCGCCAGCAGCATCGGATCCTCGCCGACGATGGCGAGGCGCGCGGCGTTGGCGGCGAACGCCTTGCCCACGCCCTCGTACAGCCAGCCCGGCGCGCGGTCGAAACTCGCGTCCGAGCCATAGCGGAACCGCGCCAGCGTCATCGCCTCGTCGGAGAAGATCGGCGTCACCAGTCCCGCCCCGGCCTTGTACGCCGCCTCGGCGATCTTTCGCGCGAGCGGCAGCGCCGCGATCGGAGCGGTCAGGAACAGGTCCTGTCCCGGCTCGAGGCGCAGGCCCACCTTGACGGCGATCTCGGCCAACCGGTCGAGCTTGTCCGCGTCGATCGGGAAGCGTTCAGGCAGGTCCGTGGTCAAATCAATCTCCGGGCGGGGCGCGGCAGCGCGGGTCCCCGGATATAGGGCCGGTCCGGCGGAGCGAAACCCCTCGTCCCGGACGCCGGGTTGACGAACCCGGCGTCCGGCGCCCATGGGAACGCGCGACCCAAGGGGGTTTCCAGTGAACGGGGACGACACGGACGTGCGCGAGGTCGACAGGCGCGACGCGTCGCGCGCGAGCTCGGCGTTGCTCGCCCTCAACAACGCCCACGCGGAAGCGCTGAGCCGGCTGTCGGCGGACGCGCTGACCGGCCTGATGGCGAGCGCGTTCCTGACCCTTCGCGCGGGCGATTGCGACGCCTTCCTGATCGCGCTCGACCAGGACGCCGGCTACGACAGCCCGAACTTCCTCTGGTTCCGGGCGCGTTTCGAGCGCTTCGTCTACGTCGATCGCGTGGCGGTGGCGCCGCACGCGCGCGGCCGCGGATTGGCCCGTACGCTCTATCAGGCCCTGTTCCGCCGCGCGCGCGCCGCCGGCCACGAAAGGATCGTCGCCGAGGTCAACGCCGACCCGCCCAACCCCGCCTCCGACGCCTTCCACGCCGCCATGGGTTTTGTCGTGGTCGGTTCGGCGCGGCTGACGAACGGCAAGGCCGTCCGCTACCACGAGCGGGCGCTCGGCGAGGCGCGGGATTAGGACGCCGCGATCCGGACCGGCGCGCCGATCGTCAGCCCCAGAGCGCGGTCGGCGCGGCCGAGGTTGACGGCGATCTCGGCGAGGCCGCTGGAGTTCTCGTACCAGAAGGCCTCGCCCGCGGGCCGGTCGCCGAAGGTGCGCGCCCGGTCCAGCGCGCGCCCGCCCACGACCAGTTTCGCGTCCCCGGCGAGCCCGGCGGCTCGCATCCCGGTCATGGCGTTGCCGTAATGGTCGATGTAGACGACCTCGGCGAGGTCGTCGGGCCAGTCGGGGCGGCCAACGAGACGATCGTCGATCGGCCGTCCCGGCGGCGCGTCGCCGCGCGCGATCATGGCGGCGACCGGCGCGAACAGGTCGCGGCCGTGGAAGCTCGCCGACAGCGCGACCGGCCGCCACCCGATCTCGAGACATCGGGCCGCCTGCGCCCTGCGCTGCACGAGTTCGAACAGGCCGGCGCCCGGTCCGACGAACGCCCGTCCGTCCGCCTCGACGATCACCGCCGGCCGCGCGCCGCCGACGCCGGGATCGACCACGCACAGGAAGACCGTGCCGATGGGAAACCACGCCGCGCAGGCGGCGAGCAGATAGGCCGACCGCTTCGGGTCTCCGGCAGGCGCGTCGGCGACGAGGTCGACGACCGGAACGCCCGGCGCCATGCGGCACAGCACGGCCTTCATCTGGCCTGTGTACGGGCCCTCGAGCCCGAAATCGGTGAAGAGCGCGATCATGCGCCGAGAGTCGCCGTGCGACGGCGCCGGGTCAAGGGCGCCGGGAGCTGCGCCAGGGCAAACGCTTGAAGCGCCTTCTCCGGCGACGGGGGCGCGGGGCGGACGTTGAAGCGATCGCCCTGTCGCCGGCGGGAAGCCTCTCGGGACGGAGACGGCTTGACCGAATATACCGATCGGTATAACCCATAGACATGCCCGCCCCCCCGGACGACACGCGCGCGGCGCTTCTCGACCGCGCGCTCGACCTGTTCACCGCCTACGGCTACGACGGCGTCGGCGTGCAGCAGATCTGCGTCGCGGCTGGCGTCACCAAGCCGACGCTGTACCATCATTTCGGCGCCAAGCGCGGCCTGCTCCGGACGCTGATGGAGACGCGCCTCGCCGCCCTCGCGGATGCGCTCGCCGACGCGGGCGCGCTGCGCCGGGACCTCGGCGCGGCCCTGGCGGCGATCGCCGAGGCCACCTTCGCCTACGCCGACGGAGAGCGCAGCTTCTACCGGCTTTACCTCACGCTCTGGTTCGCGCCGATCCGCAGCGAGGCCTACGAGATCGCGCGCGGCTTCCACGAGCGCCATTTCGCCGCGGTCGAAAGGGTCTTCCGCGACGCCGCCGAGTGCGACCCGGCGCTGGCCGGGCGGGAGCGCGCGCTGGCCGCAGCCTTCCTCGGCCTGATCAACAACCACATCGGTCTCGCGCTGAACAATGTCGCCGCGCTCACGCCCAAGCACGCGCGCCAGACCGCCGACGGCTTTCTCTACGGCGTCCTGGCGCGGCCAGCGCAAGGCAAGCGCCAGATGACCTTACCAATCGGTATAGAAGAGGCAGGATCATGACGAGCTGGGTCGAGCACGCGATTGTCTGGCAGGTCTATCCGCTCGGATTTGTCGGCGCGGACATCAGGCCCGAGCGCCCGGCGCCGCTGGCGCATCGGCTGCCGCGGCTGATCGACTGGCTCGACTACGCCGTCGAACTCGGCGCTTCGGCGCTGCTGCTCGGACCGATCTTCGCGTCCGCGAGCCACGGCTACGATACGATCGATCATTTCCGCATCGATCCGCGCCTCGGCGACGAGGCCGATTTCGACGCGCTGATCCGGGCCGCCGGGAGCCGCGGCCTGAAGGTCGCGCTCGACGGCGTGTTCAACCACGTTTCGCGCCGCCATCCGGCCTTTCAGGAGGCGCTGGCGCGAGGACCGTCGGCCCCGGGCGCCGCGCTGTTCCGCCTCTCGTGGGCCTCCGGGGAGCCGGAAGCCGCGACCTTCGAGGGCCATTCCGAGCTGGTCGTCCTCGATCACGACAGGCCCGAGGTCGAAGACCTGGTCGCCGCGGTCATGATTCACTGGCTCGATCGCGGCATCGGCGGCTGGCGGCTGGACGCAGCCTACGCCGTTCCGGCGCGCTTCTGGGCGCGCGTCCTGCCGCGGGTGCGGGCAAGGCATCCCGACGCCTACCTGTTCGCCGAGGTCATCCACGGCGACTATGCCGGCTTCGTGACGGCGAGCGGCGTCGATTCGGTGACGCAATACGAATTGTGGAAGGCGATCTGGAGCGCGCTCAACGACCGCAACGTCCACGAGCTCGCCTGGGCGCTCGACCGCCACAACGGCCTGCTCGACGCATTCGTCCCCCAGACCTTCGTCGGCAACCACGACGTGACCCGGCTCGCGAGCCGGCTCAGCGACCCGCGCGGCATCGAATGCGCGCTCGCCATCCTGATGACGTGCGGCGGAACGCCTTCGATCTACGCCGGCGACGAACAGGCGTTTCGAGGCGTCAAGGAGGACCGGCTCGGCGGCGACGACGCCGTCCGCCCCGCTTTCCCGGACCGGCCGGAGGCGCTCTCCGCGCTCGGCCTGCCCGTCTTCCGCCGCCACCAGGAGCTGATCGGGCTCCGCCGCCGTCACCCGTGGCTGCACCGGGCGAAGACCCGCGTCGTCCACCTCGCCTACCAGCGCTTCGTCTACGAGGCGTTCGAGGGCGAGAACCGGCTCATGATCGCCCTCAATCTCGGGGAAGGGACAGACCTGCCGGCGCCGGGCATGCGCTCGGTCCTCGCGGGACGCGACGCGCGCCTGAAGACGGGCGCGGGCGAGGCGCGGGTGGCCCTGGGCGAAGGGGCGTGGGCGATCCTGTCGCCGGCCGAGCCGCTGTAGCGGCGCGCGACCGCGTTCCTCGGGAACAGCGGGCGAAATCCATCGTTTGTGCGGCGGGGCGCATGGATCGCGCTCCCGACCCCGGAACCATGGAGATCGCGCCCTTGAAGCTCCCCCTCCTCGCTCTCGCGGCGGCGCTCGCCGCCGGTCCCGCCCCTGCCGCGTCCGTGTCGCCGGAAGCCGACGCCTGCAAGGCGAGCGGGCTGCTGGCGCTCAAACAGAAGATTCCCAACGTGAAGGACGTCACGATCGACCTCGACAGCGCCAAGATCATCGACGCCGACACCGCCATCGAGGGCGTCCCGGTCCGCACCGTCGTGGTCGGCGACGCCTACGTGGAGCAGGGCGCCAAGGAAAAGCCGCGCACCCTCGTGTGCCTGATCGGCGACAAGGGCAAGGTGCTGATGACACTGTTTTCAGCCAAATAAGCCCCGGCAGTCGGCCGGACGCGGTCCGCACAGGACGACTGGCGCGCGGCGACCCCACGCCGCCGCAGGGCGCGCCCGCTCGACGCGTCTTTTTTTGGCGCAGCCGTTGACTGCCGTTTGGTTAATTTTGCCACCATCCCCTCGTTTATCGGAAGCCGAACAATAACCAGGGGATTTTGATGAAAGCCAACCGGCGTTTCGCGCGCTTCCTGCGGGTTGCGCCGACCTTGGCGCTCGCCTCGGCGGCGAGCGCCGCCGCCGTTCCGGCCTCCGCAGAAACGCTGACGGCTCAGGACATTCTCGAGCAGTTCAACGACGTCTTCACCACGACGTTCACCAGCGGGCACGACGTCCAGGGCCGCTCGGTCGCCGGCACGATCACCGGCGGCGCCCAGTTCTATACGCAAGGCTACGGCGGCGACGCGCCGCCCGGTTCGGATTTCCAGGCCGTCAACGCCGTCGATACGACCGCCGGGTGCAACGGATGCAAGATCAACAATGGCGGCAGCCTCAACACCACCGGCACGAACGCGGCAAGCTTCATTTTCAACGGGGGCGGGTCGGCGAAGCAGAACGAGCCGGCTTTCGTCATGTCCGATTTCACGGTCCCGCTGAACGCGCTGGAGTCCACCCTGTCTGGTCTTGCTGCGAACAACGTCAACCCGACCGACACGAACCAGTACTATTTCGACGCCAATCACGTTTACAACGACGGAATCGCCGTGTTCAGCGTCTCGGCCTCGACCCTCCAGACCGCCGCGACGATCGGTGTCGACGTCGGGTCGGCAAGCACCGTCGTCATCAACGTCACGGGGTCGTCCGGCTTCGGCTTCACCCCCCAGGCGAATTTCACCTACGGAGGGTCCGTCTCGTCGCAGAAGACCGTCGCCCAACACGTCATCTGGAACTTCGAGGACGCTGGATCGCTGTCCATGGACAGAGACTGGTCCGGCGCATTTCTCGCCGGTCGAGCCGCAGTGTCGAACTCGGTCTCCATCGACGGTTTCCTCTACGCCTACAGCTTCAACGGAAGCGGCGAACTGCACGACTGGCCGTTCGCCGGAGTCCTCCCCCCGACAGGCGTTCCGGAGCCTTCCACCTGGGCGATGCTGATCGCGGGCCTCGCCGGCGCGGTCTTCGTCGGTCGGCGCCGGCCCCGTGACCCGGACCGCGTCCGCCCGAACGCCTTGCCGGGGACCCTCCGCCTCACTTGATCAAGGCGACCGCGTCCTTGAAGCGCGGGTTGGCGGCGTCGCCGAGCCATTCGAACACCACCATCTCGGTGGTGACGATCTCGACGCCGTTGCGCGCCATCCGCAGAAGGCCCGCCTCCTTGCTCTCCGGCCGGCGCGAGCCGACCGCGTCGCGGACGACGAACACGCGCCGGCCCTTCTCGGCCAGTCCGAGCGCGGTCTGGAGCACGCAGACGTGCGCCTCGCATCCGGCGATCACCACGGCGTTGTCTTCGCCGAGCCTGTGCTCGAAACCCGGCGTCCGTCCCGCGTCGAACGTCGTCTTGCGAAAGACGCGCGATTCGTCGGGCGCGAGCTCCGGCACGGTCGGCCCCAGACCTTTCGGGTTCTGCTCGGTGAACAGGGTCGACACGCGGAACAGGGTCGCCGCGTCGACGAGGCGCCGGGCGTTGGCGATCGCGGCGGCCCCTTCGTCGATCGCCGGCATGAGCCGGACCTGGAAATCGACGATCAGAAGCGTCGTGTCCTGAGCGGTGATGATCGCCATCGGCGCCTTCCCTTCCCTTCCGAGGATCGCGCCGCAGTTTACCACCCCGGCCGCCGCGTGCGCGCCTTCAATCGTCGCGGCGGCGCACCCTCATCCGGCGCTTTGCGCCACCTTCCCCCTCGAGGGGGAAGGTGGAGAGGGACAGCCGCGACGCGGCAGGGTGAGGGTCCGCGGCGTCACCCCGGCCCGCCGCCGATCGTGCGCAAGAGCTTCGGCCACATCGCGTCGACGCGCTTTCCGACCTCCGGCGACATGGCGAGCGTGCGGCCCCATTCGCGCGTGGTCTCGGTCCCGATCTTCTTCGTCGCGTCGAGGCCGAGCTTGCCGCCGAGCCCGGAGTCGGGGGACGCGAAATCGAGGTAGTCGATCGGCGTGTTCGAGACGACGACGGTGTCGCGGGAAGCGTCCATGCGGGTCGCGAGCGCCCACGCGACGTCGGTCCAGCTGCGCACGTCGATGTCGTCGTCGACGACGATGATCGTCTTGGTGTAGTTGAACTGCGGCAGCATGCCCCAGAGGCCCATCATCACCCGGCGCGCCTGCCCCGGATAGGATTTCCGGATCGAGATGATCGCCATGCGGTAGGAGCAGGCCTCGGGCGGCAGCCAGCAATCGACGATCTCCGGCATCTGCCGGCGCATGGTCGGCAGCGCGAGATCGTTGAGGACCGCGCCGATCACCGAGGGTTCGTCCGGCGGCCGTCCGGTGAAGGTGGTGAGGTAGATCGGATCGCGCCGCGACGTGATGGCGGTGATTCGCATCACCGGAAACGACTCGACGCTGTTGTAGTAGCCGGTGTGGTCGCCGTACGGCCCCTCCGGCGCCGTCTCGGTCGCCGAGACATGCCCCTCGAGCACGATCTCGGCGTCGGCCGGCGCCATCAACGGCACGGTCAGCGCCGGCGCGATCCGCGGCCTTTCGCCGCGGATGACCCCGGAGAAGCGCAGTTCCGACACCGTCTCCGGCAACGGCAGGACGGCGGAGAGAATCGTCGCCGGATCGCAGCCGATCGCGACCGCGACCGGCGTATCCTGGCCCCGCGCGGCCCACGCCCGATGGTGCGCCGCGCCGCCGCGATGGGCGAGCCAGCGCATCACGACGCGGTCCTTGTCCAGCACCTGCATCCGGTAGACGCCGATGTTCATGTGCGCCGTGTCGTCGGCCTCGGTGTCGGGCGGCCGGGTGATGACCAGCCCCCAGGTGATCAGCGGCGCGGGCTCGCCCGGCCAGCAGGTCTGGATCGGCAGGCGGCCGAGGTCGACGTCGCGCCCGAGCCGCCGCTCGGCCTGGCAGTCGGGCCTCGACACCAGACTCGGCCGGGTCGAGAGGGCCGCGCGAACCATCGGCCAGCGGCTCAGCGCATCCTGAAGGCCGTCGAAGGGCTGCGGCTCGCGCAACGCGGCCAGCATCTCGCCGAGTTCGACGATCCTCGACGGGGCGACGCCGAAGCCGGCCGCGACCCGCTCGGCGGTGCCGAACAGGTTGGCGAGCACCGGCATCGTCGCGCCCTCGGCGTTGTCGAACATCAGCGCCGGACCGCCGGCCGCGATCACCCGTCGATGGACCTCGGTGAGTTCGTGGACGAGACCGATCGGTTCGCGGATGCGAACGAGAAGCCGGCGCTCCGTGAGAAACCGAACGAAGGCCCGGAGATCGTGGAAAGGCGGAAGGTCACGGAACGACATCCCGCCTCCTCCCGTATGCTCTGTCAATCCGCATTGACACAGATCAAAGCGCACGTCTCTATCATCTGACTAATGGTCGCCCATGTTTGAAGCCCGAAGCATCCCCCAATTCCCCGCGGTCGGCGCGCTCGCGCTGCGATTCGCGCCGCTCTGGCCCCTGTCGCTCGCCGGCCAGCGGCTGACCGACCGGCTCGGAAAGCGCCATCCGGCGCTGTTTTCCCGGCTCGGCGATCAGGCGGACAAGGTCTTCCTGATCGACCCGACCGATCTGCCCTGCGTTTTCGTCATGCGGCCCCGCCCCGAGCGGCCGCAGTTCAGCGCCCATCGCCGGGACGAGGAGGTCGGCTGGGACGCGCGAATCGCCGGGCCGCTGGCGGCGCTGATCGGGCTCGTGCACGGCGCCTATGACGGCGACGCTCTGTTTTTCTCGCGCGATCTGGCGATCGAGGGCGACACCGCGGCGGTCGTCGCGCTGCGCAACGCCATCGACAACGAGGAGCTCGATCTCGTGCGCGAGGCCACCGCGCTGCTCGGGCCGCTCGCGGCGCTCGCCACCCCCCCGGCGCAGAAGCTCGCCTCGCTCATCGGCGCGGTGTCGGGCGCCCCCCTCACCCGCGTAGCGACGGGACGGTTCGAATGACGAAAGCCAGGAAACTCGAACTGGTCTGCCCGGCCGGAACGCCGGCGGCGCTGCGCTCGGCGGTGGAAGCCGGCGCGCATGCCATCTACTGCGGGTTCAACGACGAGACCAACGCCCGCAACTTTCCCGGCCTGAATTTCTCGCGCGACGAAATGGCCGAGGGGATCGCCTTCGCCCACCGCCACGACGCCAAGGTGCTGGTGGCGATCAACACCTTTCCGCGCGCAGGCGCCTTCGGCCTGTGGTCGAAGGCGGTCGACGACGCCCATCGCTTCGGCGCCGACGCGGTCATTCTCGCCGATCTCGGGCTCTTGGATTACGCCGCCGGCCGACCGGGCCTGCGCCTGCATCTCTCGGTTCAGGCGGCCGCGGCCAACGCCGACGCGATCAGCGTCTACGCTAAATCTTTCGGCGTCAGGCGCGTCGTGCTGCCGCGCGTGTTGACGGTGCAGGAGATCGCTGCGATCAACCGCGACATCGACGTCGAGACCGAAGTGTTCGTGTTCGGCGGCCTGTGCGTGATGGCCGAGGGACGCTGCGCGCTCTCCTCCTACGCCACCGGCAAGTCGCCGAACATGAACGGCGCCTGCTCGCCCGCGAGCCACGTCGAGTATCGCGCCGAAGGCGCGGCGCTGGTGTCGCGGCTGGGTGGATTCGCCATCCACCGTGTCGGCGCGAAGGACCCGGCGCCCTACCCCACCCTGTGCAAGGGATCGTTCCGCGTCGGCGACTACCAGGGCCACGTGTTCGAGGATCCGGTCAGCCTCGACGCGGCCGCGCTGATCCCGCAGCTCGCGGAGGCGGGCGTGACCGCGCTCAAGATCGAGGGCCGCCAGCGCAGCCGCGCCTATACGACCGCGGTGGTCAAGGAGTTCCGCGCCGCGGTCGACGCCCACGCCGCCGGCCGCCCGATCGCCGCGAGCGCGCTGCGCGAGTTGACCGAGGGGCAGAGGACCACGGCAGGGGCCTATCGCAAGGCGTGGCGGTGACCCCTCATCCGGCGGCTTCGCCGCCACCTTCCCCTGAGGGGGAAGGGTTTCCCCCCTCTCCCCTTGGGAGAGGGACAGCCGCCGAAGGCGGCAGGCCCCCGGCTTGACCCGGGGGAGGGTTCACGACGCCTGACTTTGGCGCACAAGGCAAGGAAACGGAACCTTGGACAAACGCTTCGAGCTGACCGTCGGGCCGCTGCTGTTCAACTGGACGGCGGACGCCTTCGTCGACTTCTACGCGAAAATCGCCGACGAAGCGCCGGTCGACCGGGTGGTCGTGGGCGAGCTCGTCTGCTCGAAACGCCTGCCCTTCTACGCCGATCGCATCCCGGAGGTGGTCGCGCGGCTCGAGAGCGGCGGCAAAACGGTGGTGCTCGGCTCGCTGGCGCTGCCCACCCTCGAGCGCGAGCGGCGCGCCGCGCGCGAACTCGCCGAACAGACCGAGCGCGAGGTCGAGATCGACGATCTGACGCTGCTGAACTGGATGCGGCCGGACAAGCCGTTCTCGGTCGGGCCGCTCGTCAACGTGTACAACGAGAATACGCTCGCCTTCCTCGCCCGACGCGGCGCCCGCCGCTTCTGCCTGCCGCCGGAACTGCCGATCGCCTCGGTCGAGGTTCTGGCGAAGGCCGCGCGCACGCTCGGCGCCGAGGTCGAGGTCTGGGCCTACGGCCGCGTCCCGCTGGCGATCTCCAGCCGCTGCTACCACGCGCGCGTGCACGCGCTGACCAAGGACTCCTGCCAGTTCATCTGCGCCAACGATCCCGACGGCCTGTCGGCGAAAACCATGGACGGCGCCGAGTTCTTGGCGATCAACGGCGTCCAGACCCTGTCGCACGTCACCGCCGCGCTGATTGGCGACGGCGACCGCCTCGCCGCGGCGAACGTCGCGGGCTTGCGCCTGTCGCCGCACAGCGGCGACTTCGTCGCGGTCACGAAGGCCTTCGCCGACGCCGCCGGCGGCCGCATCTCCGGCGAGGAGGGACTTGCCCGGCTGCGGGAGATTTCTCCCGCCGCGGCGCTCTCCAACGGCTTCCTGTTCGGCGACTGCGGCGCGGCGACGCTGCCCAAGAGCCGCGCCGAGCCCGTGCTCGTCCGCTGATCACTTCGGCCTGAGGTCGAGCCCGACGCCCTTGTCGACGAACTGCAAGGTGTAAGCTTTCTTGTAGTCGGTCCGGCCGTCGACCATGCCGATGGCGACCATCTTGTCGAAAAAATCCTTCCAGCGTGCGTCGGTCATGGCGCCGATTCCGAGTGTCTCGGCGTCGCCCGAATCGACGATGCCGCGGGCTCGCAGGGTGGCGAGCGAAAAGGCGATCTGGTCGTCGCTGATGTCGGGATTGTCGCGCTTGATCGCCGCGTTGCCCGGGGCGGAGTCGCCGTAGAGATAGTGGTACCAACCGATTGCGGAAGCGTCGACGAAACGCTGGACGAGGTCGGGTCTCTTCTCGACCAGGTCCGTGTGCGTCACGATCAGCGTCGAATAGGTGGAATAGCCGTAGTCGGCCAACAGGAAGACGTTCGGCCGGAAATTGCCCTGCCGCTCGATCTCGAACGGTTCGGCGGTGACGTAGCCCTGCTGGATCGACTTCGGGTTGGCAATGAACGGGGCGGAGTTGAAATTATACGGCCTGACATTTTCGTCCCGGAACCCGTAAGCGAGCCTCAGCCAGGCGTAAAAGGTGTTGATCGCGCCGGCGCCGAGGTAGACGGGCTTGGCGTTCGGCAGGTCTTCCCACCGGTCGAGCCCGACATTTGGGTGGGACATCAGGATCTGCGGGCTCTTCTGGAAGTGGGCGGCGACCGCGACCAGCGGCAGATTGGCCTCCGCCGACAGAAAATTGCCGATCATGTCGCCGCCCATGAAGAATTCGAGCTTGCCGAACAGCAGCAGCAGGCCGCCGTTGGCCTGCGGCCCACCGGGCACGATCGTCACGTCGAGGCCGTATTTCTCGTACGTGCCGTCCGCCGCCGCCTGGTAGAACCCGCCGGCCGCCGGATCGGCCAGCCAGTTGGTGCCGAAGCGCACCTTGTCGAGCGCGTGGGCGGGCGCGGCGAGGCCGAGAAAGGCCGCGAGCGCCGCAAAAATCCAACTTCGTCGCATTGCGCCCTCGCGAGACCCGGCGTCGCCTGTTCCGGCGATCCTGCGACGTTTGGGTCCGGGTGAAAAGGGCTTTTGTCGCGGGGGCGGACGAGGCGGTCGAAGACCGAGCGCGCCGCGGCGGGTGGTCTACCTTCCCATCCTGGCGTTGGCGAGATGACCCAGACCCGCTCCGACGCCGGCCCCAACGAGCGCTCCGATAATGGGGGACCCGAAGACCAATCCGACGACCGAACCGACGGTCGCTCCCCCGGCTGCGCCGGCGCCCAGGCTTTCCCGCTCGAGGCTGCTCCGGGACGCCGGATCCGGGCGGGGCCTCGCGGTCTCGGTCTTTGCCTCTTCCGCCATCTCATGGGGCCTTCTTGCCGTTCGCCACCGCCAGGTGGCACAAAAACACGACGCCACCCAGCAATATGAACGTCATTTGCCAGAGATTCGTTCCAACGCGAAACTTGGGATCATGCCGCCAAATTACAATGAACGAAGCATACACGGCAACCGAAACCGCCGCCGCGATCAGACCCGTTCCAAGCACCGGATGCGAAGGCAGCCTGGGCCAGAAGTCGTGCATGGTCACGCATATCAGCGTGAAACAATAAAACGAGAGAGCCCACGGGCTTACATCATCGAAAACGATGTCCCACTCGATTGGAAAACTGCTTGGGCCCATTTGCCAGAGCGAAACCACGGCGGCCGAGATCACGATGGGGAGGGTAATCGGAGCGAACACTTGCCAACCGAGCCAGTCCCATTGCCACAATTTCGGGTTCACGCAGGATGCCCATTCCGCGCTCGAACGCGCAGTATCCCAGGTCGCCGCGTTGAATCAAGCGCCTCGTCCGGCGCGCGCCAGACGAGGCACCTTGTTCGAAGCGCATGCGCAGCCGCCTCAGGGCGCTCCCCGTTTGTCTGTTGAGGGCGCCGACGCGCCGACAATCCTGTAGAACCTGACACTGACCGGCGAGCAACCCGACGACGCGGATTCCGGAACAGGAACAGCGGGCGAACTGGGATCTTCGGCTCCGCGACTCGAGCCGCGCGGCGAGCAGCTTCGCCAGTTGGAGACTTACGAAGGCTGGCGGCTGGCTTTTCAGGGCATGAGCGCCCTGGCCACGATCTTCGCAGCGGGCGCTGCGTTAGTCTTCCATTTCTGGGCCAAATGACCGGTGATTCCGTACAGGCTGGCCTGACGGGGTGCCCAAACTCGACCGCCCCGCCCCGGCGATCACGGCGCCGCGCGCCGACCGCCCTTCGCGTAGACCTGAACGCCGGCGATCTGCATCGGCATCGAGGCGGGCGTCGAACCGTCCGGGACGGTATGCCAGAAGGCGGCGCCGGGACCCGCGACCGCGTTGCTGAGGATCAGCGTCATCGGCGCGTCCGGGATCGGCGCCTGCGCGCTGGTGACCTCGCCGATCGCCTTGCCGTTCAGGCGCCAGGTGATCGACCGCCCCGGGACCCAGTCGATGGCGTAGGTGTTGTAGCCCGCCGTCAGATCGACGCCGGCGTCGGCCTCGCCGCCGAACACGCCGCGCTGCGTATGCAGGTGATAGGAGAGCAGGCTGTTGGCGGCGCGCCGGTCGGCGGTCATGCCGCCTTCCTGGATGTCGATCTCGAAGACGTCGCCGGACGATCCCGCGCCCTTGCCGGGGAGCAGCCAGAGAGCCGGCCAGGCGCCCGGCCCGTTCGGCGCCTTCATGCTGATCTGGATCGTGCCGCCGGTGAATTCCTGCTTGCCATACGTCGAGACGGCGCCGGCGGTGAACGGATAGAGCCGCTTGCCCCCGCCGGGGCCGGGCGCGACGACGCCGGTCCGCGCCGCGCCGAGCGTCAGGCCGTTGTCGACGCAGACCTGCGACGGCAGGTTGTACGAGTCGACGAAAGTCCCGATGCCGCTGCCGCCGCGGCCGTCGCTCCACCACGCCGCTCCCTTCGCGGCGTTCGAGGTGACGTAGGGCACCCAGTTCGCGCTGTTCAGGGCCGCGCCGGAAAAGTCGTCGCTGAAGACGAGGTCGCTGTCGGTGAAGCCTTCGGGCGGGCTGAGCCGCGCCGACGGGGGCGGAGGCGGGGAACCGCATCGCGCCGCGGCCGAGTCCTGCGCCGGCGAGGAACTGGATGCGAGGGCGACGCCCACGAGGGCGACGACGGTTGCCAATGCACTCATCCCGAGGTCTCAAGCGATGCTTCGGAACGGCCGGACGACCACCCGGCCGCGATCGACTTCTACCACAGGCGTCGCCCAGGACGCGCGTCGACTTCTGATCGCGCCGGCCAACGAACGCGACGAAGCCGCGGCGATAGGGCTTCGCCCCGCGTTCTGGCGCCCGCCCGACTCGACCCGGGCGCCAAGCGCGAATGCGCCGAAAGCCCCGGAGGCGACACGCCGAGGCCGGGGCCGGACCGAACGGCGGTTCGAGCGGCGTCCCAGTTCGCGGTTCGCTCCCGGATTCCGGGCGCCAGGGCAAGACCCCGCGGTTCGGCCGTTCATTGGGCCGCAGGCGGCTCGATGCGCCTCAGGAGGAAAGCTCGCGGGCGAGGGCGCCCGCCCGCCGGCGCATCCCGAATCGCCGCCCGTCTCAGACCACCCGACAGGCCGGCGCCCCGGGACGGCGCTGCGCCCGCTACACCACCGAGACGGTCGGCGGAATGAGCGACAGGTCCTCCCAGAAGGCGTCGGCCTTATAGCGGTTGAAGAGGTCGGGCGGCAGGATGGTCGGGCGCTCGCGTGCTGACACCTTGCGGCCGACGTCGTGCAGGCCCGGCGTGCCGAGCCGGAGGTCGAACTCGATCATGTCGTAGTTCGGCTCGATGTTCTTGGGGTCGTGCGGGACGAGGTCCTCGCCGGTGAAGCTGTAGATGGCGGCCAGCGTCGCGAGCGGGTTGGCGACCAGGCTCTCGTAGCGCACGAGCAGAAGACGGTCGGACTGCGCGCCGTAGACCGCCTCGCGCAGCGCGTTCAGCGCATATCCGTACATGCCGTTCGCCGACGCCAGCCCCTCGATGCGCGAATAGACGGTGCCGCCGGAATCGTAGCTGAAGATGCCGGAGAGCTCGAAGGCGTTGCGACGGACCAGGCTCTCGACGCTGTCGAGCACCCAGGCCGGGTTGCGCACGCAGCAGACGACCTTGGCGTCGGGGAAAAGCTCGACCAGGGCCGGGAGCTTGGTCGTCCAGCCGCGGTTGGTGTCGAAGATCACCGTGTCCGGCGCGGCCTCGTGATAGTAGGCGTCGAACACGCCGGTGAGCAGGCGCTTGCGCGTCTCGTCGTCGATGAAGACGGCGGTCTCGTTGCGGTTGCTGGTCTCGCTCAGCATCGCTCGGAAGAGCGAGAACACCGGGCTCGACATGCCGGCGATGAAGCGCGGGTTCTGGCGCAGGAGCGCGGACAGAAGGGTCGATCCGGACCGGGGCAGGCCGGAGATGAAGTGGAGGCGGTTGTGCATGGCGCTCCGTGGGGACGATGAGGGCGGCGCGATTGCGCGCCGCCCTGTTTGCAATAGGGTTCGGCGGCGCCGCTAGGCCTTCGACGGCTCGATCTTGCGGCCCCGGCGCAAGCCGACGAAGCCGAGGCCGGCGAAGCCGAGGCCCATGAGAGCCCAGGTCGCCGGCTCCGGCGCGGCGGAGCCGGTCGCATTGATAGACACGAGGCCGTTGTAGTAGCTGGCGCCGCTGTTGTAGCCGGCGCCGGCGGCCAGGACGACGTTGGTGAAGCTCGGATCGACATACGAGCCGCCGCCGCCGCCGCCGCCGCCGAAGTTCGCGGGATAGAGCGGTTGGTAATACGAGCCGCCGC
The DNA here is from genome assembly GCF_003315135.1 of Roseiarcus fermentans. Classification (GTDB taxonomy): domain Bacteria; phylum Pseudomonadota; class Alphaproteobacteria; order Rhizobiales; family Beijerinckiaceae; genus Roseiarcus; species Roseiarcus fermentans. The sequence continues at coordinate 105,628 of NZ_QNRK01000014.1, read as the reverse complement.
CGCCGCCGCCGGAGAAGCCGCCGCCGCCGCCGCCGCCGTACCGGCCGCCGCCGCCGCCGCCGCCGAAGCCGCCAGTCCCGCCGTAGCCACCGCCCGCGGCGGTGGAGGTCGAGCCGATGGCGCCCTGGCCGCCCGAGGCGCCCGCGCCGTTCCCTCCGCCGCTCATGAAGCCCCAGCCGCCGCCGCCGCTGCCGAGGCCGGACGTACCGCCGCTGCCGCCATTGCCGCCGACGCCGCCCGCGCCGCCGCTGGAGCTTCCGTCGCCGCCCGAGGTCGAATTCGTGCCGGCGTAGCCGTTTCGCCCGCCGACTCCGTTCCCGGCGCCGCCACCGCCGCCGGCCGCGACCAGCACGCTATAGGCGCCGAACACGAAGCTGCCGCCGCCGCCGCCGCCGGACGAGCCGCTTCCGCCGGCCCCTCCGACCAGAATCGACAGCGTCGTGCCGGCGGACAGCGTGACGTCGCCGCCGGCCTCAGCGCCGAAGCCGCCCTGGTTGAAGTTGTTGCCGCCATTCGCGCCGTAGGCCAGGATCTCGTAGACGCCGGTGGTCGGGGCCGTCCACTGCACGATCTGGCCGGTGAAATTGAACGTCGTCGCGCCCGCCTCGGTCGACGCCGCCGCTGTCAGCGCCAGCGCCGACACCCCCGCAAGCAGCAGCCGGTGTGTGAGGAATCTTCCCATTCCCTTTCCCCTCGTAGAAAGCGAGGGCGAACCCCGGCGGGAGACGCAGTCGCCTGCCGCCGCTCGCAATCGCTCCCCACGATCTTGACTCTATCAACATCGGGTGACTGCCGGATGGGACCAGCGTTGACATTTTCGTGAACAGGCGGCGGCGATGTGTGATATGGGCGCGGCGGGAGGACATCGCTGCGGCCGCGCCGGGCGATTTCGGCCGCGCTTCGCCTTCGGCCGCGCCGCGGAATTCGCGCGCGACCGGCCATGATCCGGCGGCGGCGAGCCGCCACAGCTTCCGACCGGGCGCGGCCGGACGCGTTCGGCCCGGAGGAATCGCCGTTGAAACCCTGCGGATCGTTCTCAGCGACCAGCTAGCGCGCGCCGCGCTCGAGGACGCCGACCGCGAGACCGACGTCATGCCCGAAGCCGGGCCGTCCCGGCCGCCATGCTGAAGTCTGGTGATGAAATTGGTCGGAGTGATAGGATTCGAACCTACGACCCCCTCGTCCCGAACGAGGTGCGCTACCAGACTGCGCTACACTCCGACAAAGGCCGCGCGAAGCGGCCAGAGCGGCCTTATAGGGGCGTCGGGTGGCGCATGCAAGCCTCGCAATCGTGATTTCGCGAGTCCCGCGAATGCGCTTGAAACGCCCGCGCCGACGGCTAATCTCGTATGCAATTCCATGCCAGCGCCCGGCAAACATGCAGGTCAGCGCGGGCGACATCACGAGGAGCGCTCATGAGGTTTCGTCTCGGGACAATCGCGGTCGCCGCGGCCTTCGCCGCCGCCGTGGGCGCGGCGCGCGCGGACGAGGTCAAGGTCGCGCTGATTCGCGGCCTCACCGGCCCGCTCGAGGCCTACGCCAAGCAGACCGAGGCCGGCTTCCGGCTCGGCCTCGAATACGCCACCAAGGGCACGATGGCGGTCGACGGCAAGACGATCGTCATCGTGACCAAGGACGACCAAGGCAAGCCCGACCTCGCGAAAAGCGCGCTGACCGAAGCGTTCGAGGACGACGGCGCCGACATCGCCGTCGGCACGACCTCGTCGCCCGCGACCATCGCCATGCTGCCGGTCGCCGAGGAGCACAAGAAGATTTTGATCGTCGAGCCCGCGGTCGCCGACCAGATCACCGGCGACAAGTGGAACCGCTACATCTTCCGCACCGCGCGCAATTCCTCGCAGGACGCGATCTCGAACGCGATCGCCATCGGGGCGCCTGGCGTCAACATCGCGGTGCTCGGCGTCGACAACGCCTTCGGCCACGACGGCGTGGCGGCGTTCAAGGCGGCGCTCGCCAAGACCGGCGCGACCCTCGTCGCCGAGGAATACGCCCCGGCCAACACCACCGACTTCACCGGCGTCGGGCAGCGCCTGTTCGACGCGCTGAAGGACAAGCCGGGAAAGAAGCTGATCTGGACGGTGTGGGCCGGCGCCACCAACCCGCTCGACAAGCTCGCCGACCTCGGCCCCGAGCGCTACGGCGTCGGCTTCGCCGGCGCGGGCAACATTCTGCCGATCCTCGCCCAGTACAAGCGCTTCCCCGGCCTCGAGGGCGCGGCGTATTATTACTACGCGATCCCGAAGAACCCGGCCAACGACTGGCTGGTCGCCGAGCACGAGAAGCGTTTTCACGCCCCGCCGGACTTTTTCACCGCCGGCGGCTTCGCCGCGGCCGAGGCGCTGGTGACCGCGCTCGACAAGGCGAAATCGACCGACGCGGAGAAGCTGATCCCCGTCATGGAGGGCATGGAATTCGACACCCCCAAGGGCAAGATGATCTTCCGCAAGGAGGACCATCAGGCGCTGCAGTCGATGTACGCCTTCAAGATCAAGGTCGACCCGAACGTGGCCTGGGCGATCCCCGAACTCACCCGCGAGATCAAGATCGAGGACATGGACATTCCGATCCGCAACAAGCGATGAGCCCCTCGCTCGAAACCCGCGGCCTCACGGTCCGTTTCGGCGGCCACGTCGCTGTCGACCACGTCACCTGCGCGTTCCGGCCCGGCGAGCTCACCGCCATCGTCGGGCCGAACGGCGCCGGCAAGACGACCTATTTCAACCTGATCTCCGGCCAGCTGCGCGCCTCCGACGGCGCGGTGGCGATCTTCGGCCGGGACGTCACCCGGCTCGGCGCGCCCGAGCGCACGCGGCTCGGCCTCGGCCGCGCCTTCCAGCTGACGAACCTGTTTCCGCAGCTCGCCGTCGCCGAGAACGTGCGGCTCGCCGTGCAGGCCCACGCCGGGGTTCATTACGACATGCGCCGGCCGTGGCGAGGGCGGCGCGACCTGATCGACAAGGCCGAGGCGGTGCTGGGGTCGGTGGGTCTGGGCGACAGACGCGGGACGCAGGCGGCGGCGCTGTCGCACGGCGATCAGCGCAAGCTCGAGGTCGCGATGATGATGGCGCTGGAGCCCAAGATCGCCATGTTCGACGAGCCGACCGCCGGCATGAGCGTCGACGAGGTCCCGGTCGTGCTCGACCTGATCGCGCGGCTGAAGAGCGACCCGACCCGGACCATCCTGCTGGTCGAGCACAAGATGGACGTGGTGCGCTCGCTCGCCGACCGCATCGTCGTGCTGGTCAACGGCCGGCTCGCGGCCGACGGCGAGCCTCAGGCGGTGATCGCCTCGGCGGTGGTGCAGGAGGCCTATCTCGGGATCGCGCCGGGGAAGGCGGCATGAGCGCCGGTCTCGCGCTGGAAGGCGTCCACACCCACATCGGCCGCTATCACATCTTGCAGGGCGTCGATCTCGACGCCCCCGGCGGGCTGACCACCATGCTGCTCGGCCGCAACGGCGCCGGCAAGACCACGACGCTGCGCACGATCATGGGGCTGTGGCGCGCCTCGAAGGGGCGCATCGCGCTCGGCGACAGGGCGCTGCACAGCCTCGCGGCGAGCGACGTCGCCAGACTCGGGGTCGGCTACGCGCCCGAGACGATGGCGGTCTTTTCCGACCTGACGGTGAAGGAGAACCTGATCCTCGGCGCGCGCCAGGGCCCGATGGACGACCGCCGCCTCGCCTGGATCTTCGGCTTCTTCCCGGCGCTGAGAAAGTTCTGGCTGTCGCGCGCCGGCTCGCTCTCGGGCGGGCAGAAGCAGATGTTGTCGATCGCCCGCGCCATCGTCGAGCCGCGCGAACTCCTGCTGATCGACGAGCCGACCAAGGGCCTCGCGCCCGCGATCGTCGGCGCGCTGATCGACTGCCTGAAGGAGATCAAGGCGACCGGCGTCACGATCCTCCTGGTCGAGCAGAATTTCCGCGTCGCGGCGGAAGTCGGCGACGAGGTGCGCGTCATGGACAACGGCCGCGTCGTGCACCGTGGCTCGATGCGCGATCTCGCCGCAGACCAGCGCCTGCAAATGCGCCTGCTCGGCCTCAGCCTGGATTCGCACCAATGAGCGCGCTCGATGTCGGGGCGGCGCTGCCGCGGCGGAAAATCGAGATTTTGCCGGCGCTGACGCCGCTGATCGTGGCCCTCGTCGCCGCGCCTTTCGTCGGCTCGGCCTCGACCTTCCTGACACTGACGGCGGCGGGAATCGCCATGGGCATGATGATCTTCACCATGGCCTCGGGGCTGACGCTCGTGTTCGGCATGATGGACGTGCTCAACTTCGGCCACGGCGCCTTCATTGCGCTGGGCGCCTATGTCGCGACGCTGGTGCTCCTGCCGCTCGCCGGCTGGTCCGCCTCGGACTCGGTCGCGCTCAATCTCGCGGCCTTCGCGCTCGCCATCCTCGCTGCGGCGGTGGTCTGCGGGGCGCTCGGCTGGCTGTTCGAACGGCTGATCGTCAAACCCGTCTACGGCCAGCACCTGCGCCAGATTCTCGCCACCATCGGCGGCGCGATCATCGCCGAACAGCTCATCTACGCGCTCTGGGGGCCGGACCAGATCCCGCTCGCCCTACCGGCTGCGTTTCGCGGCTCGTTCGTGTTCGGCGACACGGCGATCGAGAAGTATCGCGTGCTCGCGACCGTCGTCGGCCTCGCGGTGTTCGCGGGCGAGACGCTGATCCTCAACCGCACCAAGATCGGCCTCCTGATCCGCGCCGGCGTCGAGAACCGCGAGATGGTGGAAGCGCTCGGCTACCGCATCGACCGGCTGTTCGTCGGCGTATTCATGGCCGGCAGCGCGCTTGCGGGCCTCGGCGGGGCGATGATGGCGCTCTACCGCGGCCAGGCGCACGCGACCATTGGCGCCGAGTTTCTGGTCCTGTGCTTCATCGTCATCATCATCGGCGGCCTGGGCTCGGTCGGCGGCTCGTTCGTCGCCTCGATCCTGGTGGCGCTGATCGCCAATTACGCCGGCTTCCTCGCGCCGAAACTCGCGCTCGTCTCCAACATTGTCGCGATGGTCGTGGTGCTGCTGTGGCGTCCGCGCGGCCTCTATCCGGTGACCGGCCGATGAGCCTTCTCTCCGGCGATGGCCCGCGCGGCCGGCCCTTGCAGATCCTCATCGGGGCTGTCGTGCTGGCGCTCATGCTCGCTCCGTTCCTGTTCCCGGGCGCGAAGGCGCTGAACACGTCGGCGAAAATCTGCGTGATGATCCTGCTCGTCGCCTCCTACGACGTCCTGATCGGCTACGCCGGGATCGTGTCCTTCGCCCACGTCATGTTCTTCGGCGTCGGCGCCTACGGCGTCGGGCTCGCGCTCTACGGGCTCGGGGCGAGCTGGACCGCGGTTGCGATCGGGCTCGTCGCGGCGGCGGCGCTGTCGCTCGCGCTCGCGCTCGCAATCGGCCTGTTCTCGCTCCGGGTGCAGTCGATCTTCTTCGCCATGGTGACGCTCGCCGTCGCCTACGCGTTCAACGTGCTGGCCTCGCAACTGTCGGACATCACCGGCGGCGAGGACGGGCGCTCGTTCAAGGTCCCGGCGGCGCTGCAGCCGGGGTTCAAGTGGCTCGACCATCCGATTTTCGGCGTGCCGGCGAGCGGCAAGCTGATCGCCTATTATCTGGTGTTCTTCGTCGCCGCAGTCGCCTTTCTGGTCCTGCTGCGGGTGGTCAACTCGCCATTCGGGCGCGTGCTGCAGGCCATCCGCGAAAACCCCTTTCGCGCCGAGGCGCTCGGTTACCGGATCGTGTTCCACCGCACGCTGGCGACCTGCATCTCGGCGCTCGGGGCGACCGTCGCCGGCGCGCTCAGCGCGTTGTGGCTGCGCTATGTCGGACCCGACACGGCGCTGTCGTTCTCGATCCAGGTCGACGTGCTGGTGATGGTGGTGGTCGGCGGCATGGGGTCGCTGTGGGGCGCGATCGTCGGCGCGGCCGTGTTCGTCGTGGCGGAAGGCTATCTGCAGGACCTGATGGGGGCGCTGGCGAACGCCGCGGCGGAAGCGCATCTGCCGCTGCTGCCGGGCCTGTTCGACCCGCACCGCTGGCTGCTGTGGCTCGGCCTCGCCTTCGTGCTGGCGGTCTATTTCGCTCCCGCGGGGATCGTCGGGGCGCTGAAGCCGGCCGAGGGGAAGGGGAAACGGACGTAGTCCCCTCCCCTCCGATTCAGCCATGGGCGCGGGTTCGCTCTCGGCAGCCGATTTCAGCGGCTCGGGCGCCGTTTCGGGTGACTTTGCAACTTTGTAACTCCCGCGCCGGGCGCCCTTCCGCCGTCGTCGCGAGGAGCCCGAAGGGCGACGCGGCGATCCAGGAGCCGCCTGCGCGGACGGCGAAGAACCGCTGCGCCCGCCAATTCGCCGAGACACTGGCCCTGCCCCCCTGGATCGCCGCGTCGCTTCGCTCCTCGCGATGATGGAGAGCTTTGCCGTTCCGCCCACCTCGGGCAGAGACGCAACCTTCGTCCGCGCGCCGCCCGACAGCGAGAGAGAAATCTTGAGCCGGCGCCGATCGGGCATATGCTGTCATAACCGGACAGCCCGCTCGCGGAGGCCCTCCTCGGCAAGGAACCGGACCTGCTCGTCCCCGACTTCTGGCTGCACGAAGCAACCAACGTCCTGTGGCTGAAAGCGCGGCGAAAGCTGCTGACACTGGCCGAGGCGCGGGCCGGTCTCGGTCTGCTCCGCGCGGCCGTCGCGCCGATTCCCACCGCATCCATGCGCCTGCACGACGCCGCGCTCGACGTCGGCATGACCATCGATCACCCGGTTACCGACACGCTGTATCTAGCTTTCGCCATCGCGACCGGGGCGAGCGCTGTCGTGCCTGCGGACGTGGCCTTCGCTCGCGCCGTGCGGACCCACCCCCGAGCCAGCCGTGGCGACCATGGCGCTGACGCTCGAGGATTGGGCGCATTCGCGAAACCTGGGGCAGTGAGCGGGACGCCCGGCGCCGACGCACGCGTCCGGGCCCTTGCGTCCGCGCCCAGTAAACCCCACTGTCAGGCATTCAACGGAGGAGACGTCTCATGAAGATCGGCGTCATCGGTTCGGGAATCGTCGGCCAGACTCTCGCGGCTGGTTTCTTAAAACACGGCCATTCCGTCGCCATCGGCACCCGCGATCCGGGCAAACTCGCCGAGTGGCTGGGCGAGAACACCGGCGCGACGGTCAGGTCGTTCGCGGAAGCCGCCACCTTCGGCGACGTCGTGGTCCTGGCGGTCGGCGGCGAGGTGGCGCTGCACGCGCTGAACTATGTCGGCGCCGCCGCGATCGACGGCAAGCCGGTGATCGACGCCACGAACCCGATCGGCGGCGGGCCGCCGGTCGCGGGCGTCCTCAGCTACTTCACCGACCAGAACGAGTCGCTGATGGAGCGGCTGCAGAAGGCGTTTCCCGACGCGCATTTCGTCAAGGCGTTCAACTCGGTCGGCTCGTCCTACATGGTCAATCCCGACTTCGGCGGCCTGCGGCCGACCATGTTCATCTGCGGAAACGACGCGAAGGCCAAGCGGACCGTCGCCGGGATCTGCGACCAGTTCGGCTGGGACGTCGAGGACATGGGCGCGCTCGAGGCGGCGCGCGCCATCGAGCCGCTGTGCAAACTCTGGTGCATCCCCGGCATCGGCCGCGGCGACTGGTCGGCGCACGCTTTCAAGCTGCTCAAGTAAGGCGCAGGACGTCGAGGCGACCTCGACGTCGCAGCGACGGCCGGTTTTCCGGCTCGCCGGCGGCGAGCGACGGGACAGGCGGCGTCTCGCCGCGCCATAGGGCGACGGGCGTTGGGAGAGCGCGGGACACGCTCCCTCCCGGGACGCTCTACGCCGCGACCTTGTCGACCGAGGCCCCGTAAATCTCGGCGATCGCCTCCCCGAGCGCCTTGTCGAAGTCGGCGTCGCTCATCGAGCGTAGGAGGCCTTCGGTAAGCGCGCGGGAGAAACTGGCGATCATGCCGTGATTCAGCGCCAGCTTCCGGCACGCCTCGGCGCGCGAATAGCCGCCCGAGAGGGCGACGACGCGCAGGACGCGCTTGTCCTCGATCAGCGGCGCGTAGAGGTCGGGAACATCCGGCAGGGTCAGCTTGAACATCACCTGCCGGCCGGCCGGAAGCCGGTCGAGGCCTTCGGCCAGCGCGTCGAGCAGGATCGTTTCCGCCCTCGCCTTGTCCGTGGCCTTGATCGAGACCTCGGGCTCGAGGATCGGGACGAGGCCGTGCCCGGCGATCTGCTCGCCGATCTCGAACTGCTGCCGCGCGATGGCCGCGATGCCGTCCTTCGAGGCGTGATTGATGACCGAGCGCATCTTGGTGCCGAACACGCCGAGCTTCGCAGCCCTCGCGAGCAGCGCGTCGAGGCCCGGCATCGGCTTCATCAACTGCACGCCGTCCTGATCGTGCTCGAGCCCCTTGTCGACCTTGACGATCGGCACGACGCCCCGGTCCTCCCACAGGTAGGTGGGCACGGGCTTGCCCTTGGCCTCGCCGTCCATCGTCCGCTCGAACAGGATGGCGGCGATGACCTTGGCGCCGGTGAATGCGGGCGCGCTCATCATCCGCACCCGGAACTCGTGCATGAGCTCGAACATTTTCGCTTCGTCGCCGGCGTACTCGCTGTCGGGGATGCCGTAGAGCCGGAGCGCCCCGGGAGTCGAGCCGCCGCTCTGGTCGAGAGCGGCGATGAAGCCGCCCTTGCTCGCCATCTGCTGCTTCATCGTGTCGTTGGCCATGATCGTCTCCTCGCCTTCGAGCCGCCCCGCGTCAAAAGTTGGCCGATCGCCTTCCGGCTCCCGGTCGGGGGCGACGACGCAGCGCGCCCTCCGCGAGCGCGAGCTTACCACCGAACGAGCCCTAAAGGCGGGGAAAGGTCGCGTCGCAGATCGGGGGTCGGCCGCACGGATGCAGCAACGCGTCACTGAGCGTCGCGCGACCGCTCGCCAGCGCCTCGGGGGCCATGCCGGCGAGGGTCGCGAGATCGCCGTTCATCAGCGCAGCGATCACCGCCGCGCCGCCCGCGTCGGGACAGCTGAGCACGGCGCGGTCGCCCCGTTTCTGGTCCACCACCAGCCACTCGCCGCCTTCGGTGCGGCAGGGCAGATACCGAAGGGCGGCGAAAGCGGACTTGACGTCGGGCATGACGGGAAACCAACTCCACACGATCCGAACCGCGTGCCGAAGTTAACGAGCGCATGTCAACAGAGCATGTTGACGTACAGCGCTTACTTCACGAAGATTTGTAATCGCCTGCGTCTGACGCGGCAAGCGCGGCCGCGGACCGAGATCGCGATCCTGGCGCCGGCCTCACCAGCCGGATCTTTGCAAGAGCGGCGCGCGGGTCATGGGCGCCGCGGTCCATGTCGCCGCCGCCTCGCGCGGAAGCGCGCGATTCCGATCTTGCGGGAGCGCCCCGACTTCCCCGGCCTCGGAGAAGCGGAAAGCGGCCGTCTCGTCGACGAAGCCGGCGCCGCGATCGTCACGCAAAGTCGGGTCGCAGGCGCCGTCTCCAGCTTCGCCGCTCTCGGGGGTCCGGAAGGCGCCGGCGAGAGAGACCAGGATATGCCGAACCCTTCGCAGAGGCCCGTCCCGGGGCCGGCCTCCGGGACGGGCCTCTTTCGCGTCAGCCCAGATGCACGAGCTCGGCCGGGTTGCCGCGCCAGCGCGAGCCGGCCGGGGTGATCTCGCCCTTCATCAGGAACGAGTCGGAGTCGAGGTGGGTGTGATCGCCCATGGTCACGCCGTAATGGACGAGGCAGCCGATCCCGATCGACGCGCCGGCGCCGATCCGCACGACATCCGACTTGTACACGCCCTCCTCCAGCGAGTGCGACTGGACGATGCTGCCTTCGTTGAGGTTGGCCTCGTCGCCGAGCTCGACCAGGGTGTGCTCGGACAGGATGCTGCCGTCGTCGAACACGCGCTTGCCGACCTTGACCCCGACCATGCGCATGACCCAGTTCCGCATCGGCGTTCCGTTGAAGAGCGTGGTGTGCGGCGAGTTCGACAGTTTCCAGTACCGCTCGACCCGCCAGAACGCCGGGTCGTAGATGGTCACCGTCTCCGGCTTCAGCGACTGGAAGCCGAGCGAGGCGCGCTCGATCAGGATGAAGGCTGCGATCGACATGAGCGCCAGCGCGCCGGCCGCGACCACCATCGCCGGGACGTCGTTGACGCCGTAGACCGCCGCCGTCCAGCCGAACACGAAGACGCCGAGGAACACGATCAGCCAGCGCGACGCCACCAGCCCGATGATCGAGGCGATGTTGAACCAGGTCTTGCGCACGAGACGGCGCTTGCGCTCCTTCTCGCCGATCGAGGCCAGGAGTTCGAGGTCGCGGGCGGAGGCGCGCGGAATCTCGAAGGCGGGCGAGCCGAGCAGGCCGACGTTCTCGCGCACCGGCCCGTCGATCGGCGCCATCACCTTGGTGGCGAACATCACGTTGTCGCCGGTTCGCGCGCCGGGCGGCACGTAGACCATCGTGCCGAGGAAGTTGTTCTCGCCGATCCGGCAGGTCCCGAGGCGGAAGGCGCGGCTCGACATCGTCAGGTTGCCGAGCCACAGGTCGTCGGAGGCGACCGTGTTGCCGCCGACCGAGCACAGGAAGGGATAGTCCTGGCCCTGCTCGCTGCCGAAATTCGAGCCGGTGTTGTCGCCGCGGCCGATCTTCCAGCCGATCCAGCGCAGATAGGGCTCGATGTAGACCGAGTCGCCGAACATCAGGTTGAAGAACCACGAGTTGCCGACGATCTGCACGATCTGCTGCAGGCTGTGATGGAATCCGTAGAGCGGATAGACCTTGCCCTCGACGAGGAACAGGTTGGCGAGCCGCGGAACCGCGAAGATCGCGATCAGTCCCGCGACTAGCGAGCCGAGCGTCACGACGAGCGCGGTCGCGGCCGCCATCGGCAGCACGGCGAAGACCGCGTCGAGGGGCTTGAGCGCCAGCGCGTCGTCGCCGTCGGTCAGCGCGTTCATCAGGTAGATCACGACGGCCTCGGCGAGCGCGCCGGCGACGGCGAGGACGAAGGCCAGCCGGCCGAGAGTGAACAGCGCCTTCTGAATCGGCCGCGCCGGAGCTTCGTCGGCGAGGCGGAAGTCCGTCGCCGTCTCCTGCGCCGGCGAGCCGGCCCAACGCTTGCCGTCGGGCACGCGCTGGCCGCGCTGCAGCGACGACGCGTGACCGAGCTGGCCGAAGTCGCCGATGGTCGAGCCGATCTCGAGCACGCTCTGCTCGCCGACATAGGCGTTGGCGCCGACGCGGATCGCGTCGATGTGGATGCGATTGCCGTAGGCGATGTAGCCGGGCAGGAGCGCGCGGCGCATGACCAGCGCGTCGTCGCCGACCTCGAACAGATCGGCGGTGACCGCGGGCACGGCGTGCGACAGGATCACCGCGTTGGCGCCGATCCTGGCGCCGAGCAGGCGCAGATAGACGTTGTAGAGCGGCGTGCCGGCGAAGACGGTCGCCGGCGCCGAGCGCACGACCAGCTTGGCCGCCCAGAAGCGGAAGTAGCGCACGCTCCACAGCGGGATCGCGCCGGCGCGGGCGCGCCCGACCAGCAGCCACTTGGCGGCGACGGCGAGCGCATTGTGGCCGAAGAACCAGAGGCAGGCCACCGCGAGCGCTCGGGCGTAGAGGGTGACCGGCGCATCGACCGCTTCGTAGACCCAGTCGAACGCCGCCTGGCCGGCCGCGACCGCGACGGCGCCGGCGAGCACATAGAACGCGGACTGCGCCGCGCCGCAGGCGTAATAAGCGACGTTCGAGGGCCGGTGCGCCGGGCCGACCGCGAGGCTCTCCGTCTCCGCGGGCTTGCGGGCGTCGAGCGCGCGGGCGAGCCTGCGGATCGTCGAATGGGCGTAGACGTCGCGCATCGCCACCTGGAGCGAAGCGTCGAGCTGGCGGGCGCGGGCGCAGAAGCGCGCCATCAACAGCGAGTGCGCGCCGTATTCGACGAACATGTCGGCGTCGATCGAGACGGCGTCGAGGCCGAGGACGCCGCCGAGCGCCTCGCACAGGGTCTCCTCGGTGTCCGTCTCCGGCCCGACGATCGTCCCGCCGAGCCGCAGCCGGGCCGACTTCGGCTTCGGCAGCTGCTTGCGGTCGGCCTTGTTGCTGACCAGCGTCGGAATGAACGGCAGCCGTTCGAGATAGGCCGGGGTCATGTAGGCCGGCAGGCGGGCGCGCAGATGCGCGGCGAGCGCGGCGGGGTCGGGCGCGGCGGCGCCGTGTTTGACGGCGTAATAGGCGACGAGTTCGGTCGCGCCCGGCTGGGGCTCGAAGGTCGAGACCACGGCCTGCGCGATCTCCGGGATCTCGATCAGGACGGATTCGATCTCGGTCAGCTCGATGCGATAGCCGCGCAGCTTGATCTGGGTGTCGATGCGGCCGAGATACTCGATCTCGCCGTCTTCCGTCAGGCGGCCGAGGTCGCCGGTGCGGTAGATGCGGCGGGAGCGGTTGTTCGGCAGGGCGAGGAAGTCCTTGATGAACTTCTGCTCGGTCAGCTCGGGCCGGTTGAGGTAGCCCTCGCCGACGCCGACGCCGGCGATGCCGATCTCGCCCTGCGCCCCGAACTCGACCGCGACGTCGTCCTCGGGGTCGAGGATGACGATCGAATAGGTTGGCAACGGCTTGCCGATGGTCACGGGTCGGTCCGGCGTCAGGACGCCGAGCGTGCAGGTGACGGTGGCCTCGGTCGGCCCGTAGCTGTTGAGCAGCGTGCGGCCCGGCCGGCTCCAGCGCCGGACCAGCGCCGGCGGGCAGGCCTCGCCGCCGATCAGAAAGACGCGCAGCTTCGGCAGGTCGCGGTCGATCGAGGCGAGCAGCGTCGGCACGCAGGCCATGCAGGTGACGGCCCGGGTTTCGAGGAAATCGGCGAGTTCGTCGCCGAACAGGCTCGTCGACGCGGTGTTCGGGACGAGCGTCGCGCCGGCGACCAGCGGCACCCACACCTCCTCGATCGAGAAGTCGAAGGCGATCGACATGCCCTGATAGACGCGGTCGCCGGGGCCGAAGCCGTACGATTCGGCGGCGACGCGGACGAAATTGCAGATGCTCGGATGCGCGATCCCGACGCCCTTCGGGTTGCCGGTCGTGCCCGAGGTGTAGAGCACGTAGCACAGGCCCTCGCCGCGCCCGGCCTTCTCGGCTTCGGTCAGCGGCGCGTCGTCGAACCCGGCGATTGTTGCGCGCGCGGTGTCGAGGATCAGGGTCTCCACCCCCGTCTCGGCGAGACGGTCGGCGAAACGCATGTGGGCCACCGCCAGCTTCGCGCCGGCGTCGGCCAGGATGTAGCGGACGCGCTCGGCCGGATGGTTGGCATCGAGCGGCACATAGGTCGCGCCGGCCTTGAGCAGCCCGAACAGCGTCACATAGGCCTCGACGCCGCGGTCGACCAGCACGCCGACCCGGTCGCCAGGCTGGACGCCGCGGGCGCGGAAGAATCGCGCCATCCGGCTCGCGCGCGCCGCCAGTTCGCGATAGCCGATGTCGGCGTCCCCGGTCGACACCGCGGTCCGGTCGGCATGCCGCCGGCACGCCTCGTCGAGCACGTCGTCGAGCCGTTCGCCGAACCGCCAGCGCAAGGGGGAGCCGTCGCTGAGGACGGAAATGGGGCGCGCGTCCTGAAGTCGCCGCAAATCCGCGATCGGATCCGCCTCGAAGCTCCGCTCGCCAACGCCCAACCCGGTGTTCAACATGATGGCCAATCTCTCTCGACGCATTCGCTCCCGTTGCCTCGGGGGCGGAACTCCTTCCGGCCCGTCCGCGTAATTCCGCGCCGACGGGTCCGGCTTTTCGGGGTCGATATGGTCCCGGCCCGCTGAACGCCGCCTGAACGGCGTTTCAGCAACGAGGCGGGGGCGCGGCGCGCGCGCAAGCGGGCCTTTCCCGAGCCGCACGCCTGGCCTGCCGCTCGATTCCGATCCTGACGTCAACTTGACGGGTCGGCGTCGGCGCCCGTCGCGGACCGCCCGCTTTCGCCGCCGGGCTTGCTCTCGTCGACGAGCCGCGGTCTGATCGAGTCTCCCTTCCGGCGGTCCTCCTTGATGGCGATTCGGCCGATGACATCCCCTGCGCCAGGCAAACCCTTGCGGCCCACGGCCGGCCGGGCAATCGGCGTGCGCCGGCTGCGCCTCGCCTGCGGGCTCGTCCTGTTCGCCTACGTGACCCTGCATTACCTGAACCACGCCCTCGGCAATCTTTCCGTCGAGGCGATGGAAACCGGGCTCGCGGTCCAGAAGCTGATCTGGCAGTCGGCCGCCGGCGCGCTGCTGCTCTACGCCGCGCTCGTCACCCACATGGGCCTGGGGTTCTGGGCGCTCTACCAGCGGCGCCAGTTCCGGATGACGCGGCTCGAGGCGACCCAGCTCGCGCTCGGACTGACGATCCCGTTCCTCCTGACCGATCACGTCGTCGGCGCCCGGGTCGCGCTCAGCCTGTTCGGCGCGGACAAGGGCTACGCGCAGGAGCTCGTCAAGTTCGCCTCGCCGATCGCCGGCTGGCTGCAGGCGACGCTTCTGCTGGTGGTCTGGATTCACGGCTGCATCGGCATCCATTTCTGGCTCGCGCTGAAACCCTTCTACCCGAGGATCAGGAACGTCCTGCTCTCGGGCGCGGTGCTGCTGCCGACGCTGGCGCTGCTCGGCTTCCTTCAGGGCGAGCGCCAGATCTCGCCGCTGTTGGCCGACCCGACGTGGCGGGCGCGGATCCTCTCCCCGGCCCATGTCGGGACGGCGGCCGACGGCGCCCTGCTGCTCGCGGTCCGGACCGATACGCTGATCGGTCTCGCAGGCGTCCTGGCGGGAGTCCTTCTCGTCCGCGCCCTGCGGCGATGGCGCGAGCGACGGGTCGGGTCGATCCGGCTGACCTTTCCCGACCGCACGATCCGCGCGCGGCGCGGCCTGAGCGTGCTCGAGGCGAGCCTGATCACCGGCGCGCCGCTCGCCCACGTCTGCGGCGGGCGCGGGCGCTGCTCGACCTGTCGCATCCGCGTTCTCGGCGATCGCGGCGACCTGCCCGCTGCGAGCGAAGCCGAGCAGACGGTGCTCGATCGCGTCCGCGCCGAGGCGGGCGTCCGCCTCGCCTGCCAGCTCAGGCCGACCCGCGACCTCGCGCTCTTGCCGCTGCTGCCGCCGCACGTGTCGATCGCCGATGTCCGGCGGGGTCCCGCCCGCAGCGGCGAGGAGCGCTACGCGGCGGTGATGTTCGTCGACATGCGCGGCTCGACCCGCCTCGCCGAAAAGCGGCTGCCGTACGACACGGTGTTCCTGATCAACCAGTTCCTCAACGCGGTGTCGAGCGCGGTGATCGAGGCGGGCGGGCAGCCGAACCAGGTGCTCGGCGACGGGCTCCTGGCGGTCTTCGGCCTCGAGCAGCCGCCGGACGAGGCGTGCCGCGCCGCGATCGCGGCCTGCGCCCGCATTGCCGGCGCCGTCGACCGACTCAACGACGCGCTGGCGCACGGGCCTGTCGAGCCGATCCGCTTCGGCGTCGGCGTCAACGCCGGGCTCGTGATCGCCGGCGAGATCGGCTACGAGCGCCACGCCCAGTTCACCGTGATCGGCGACACGGTCAACGTCGCCGCGCGGCTTCAGGACTTGACGAAGCGATTGGCGTGCGAGGTGCTCATGAGCGAGGAGGTCTACCGCCGGGCGGCTCTGGCCGCCCTCGATCTGCCGGCGCACGAGGTCGACGCGCGCGGACGCACGGGGACCGTGATGGCGCGCAGCGCAAAGAAGGCGTCGGACCTGGCGGGGCTCATGCCGGCGGCGATTTGACCGCCTGGCGGCGCTCTGACGCGTCCTCGCCCGAACCGGGTGTCCGCAGCCGCCCTCCGTAATCGCCCGTCGCGCTCAGCGCCGTCTCCACGTTGTCAATTGCGCGACCGAATGCTGATGCTTGCGGGCGGTTTCGCGAATGACGAAGGGGATGTCGCGCGCAGGCGCGATTTCGACAAAATCGCCATCCAGAAGCCGGCGCAGGGCGTGGTGGCTGGTCAGCGCCTCGCCGTTTTCCCTCACCCCTCCGAGCCAATTCTCTTTTGGCGTGAACTCGGCCAGCCATGTGTAGGGCGACGTCAGCATCAGCACGCCGCCCGACTTCATGCGCCGGCCGATATCGCGAAGGAACGCCGCAGGCTCGCGCAGCCGGTCGATCAGGTTGGCGGCGAGAACGAAGTCGTACCCCTGGTATTTTTCCTTGAGGTTCAGGGCGTCGCCCTGGCTGAAATCGACCCGCGCGGCCTGCTCCGTGCCAAGGTCGAGCGCCTCGAGGCGCGCCTCGCGGTAGTCGACGAGTTCGCCTTCGACCGGAACGGCGTAGCGGAAGCGGCCTTTGGCGACCAGTTGCAGGGCGACGTCGATGAAGCGGGCCGAATAGTCCACTCCGTCGACATGCGCGAAATGTCGCGCGAGCTCGAGGCTGGCGCGGCCGAC
The DNA here is from genome assembly GCF_003315135.1 of Roseiarcus fermentans. Lineage (GTDB taxonomy): Bacteria > Pseudomonadota > Alphaproteobacteria > Rhizobiales > Beijerinckiaceae > Roseiarcus > Roseiarcus fermentans. Next base: position 89,188 of record NZ_QNRK01000014.1, on the reverse strand, counting down.
CGCGCATCCGATGTCGAGCGCGCGGCCGCCGTCGGGGCACAGGCCGATCGCGATCTCCGCCAGCGTCCGGGGGAAGTTGGCGACGGAGAAATACTCCGGGCCATAATGGAAGTCGGCATATTGTGAGACCAGGGCGTCGGTCTCGTAGGGATTGATCACGTCAGGCTCACGATAGGAGGACACGAGATAGCGAAAGCCGGCGTGTTGAAAGAAGTGCCGCCGGAAGGCGTAGCGCGAGGAGGCGATCGCTTCGTTTCCGGTCGAAATCCAGCTGCCGCCCTTGATGAGGTTGTGCTTGCCGTCGAAGGTCGGCGTCGAGAAGTCGTCGTAGAGCGGATGCACCTTGAAGCCGTCGTAGCCGTCGATCGCAGTGTTCGTCCATTGCCAGACGTTGCCGACAATGTCGAAGAAGTCGCCCTGCCCGAAATGGTCGACCGGGCAGGCGCTGGCCCAGCGCTCCAGATTGATGTTGGCGGGCGCGGCCGAATCCGACCCATACCCCCGCAGAACCATGTATTCGGCCTCGCTCGGCAACTGCACCGGCCGCCCGGTCTGCGCCGCCTTCCAGCGGCAGAACGCCGAGGCCTCGAGCTGGTTGACCTCGACCGGCCAGTCCCACGGCATCGCGACCTCCTCGGTCATGAGGCGCAGCCTCAGGCCGTCCGCATCGTGGGGATCGCCGACCCAGAACGTCGGCATGACGGCTTTCGTAAAGCCGCGCCAGGCCCAACCCTCGTCCGTCCACCAATTCGCGTCCCTGTAGCCGCCCGCCCGGACGAAGGCGAGATATTCGGCGTTGCTGACCAGCATGCGCGCGGCTTCGAACGGCGCCACGCGCACCCGGCGCGCGCCGTATTCGTTGTCCCAACCATAGGTTTGATCGCGCTTGCCGAGGACGAGGTCGCAGCCCCCCACCGCGATCAGGCGATTGGAAGGAACCGACGAGAGGTCGCGCCTGCGCATGGGGCAGACCGGCCAATGCGGCTGCGGCGTCACCCACGCGAGAGGGAGCTGGCGGATCAGGACGCTCGACGTCTCGAGATGGATGCGCTCATGTTCGACGCCCATCAAGATCGCCCAGGCCGGACTGTCCCAATCGATCGGCAGAGCGAGGGGCATCGTCTCGATGAAGCCGGCGACCAAAGCGCGCACGCGCGCGCGATAGGCCCGGATCTCGCCGACCGACGGCCACGCGTAGTTCCGCTCGTCGAGATCGTCCCAGCTCATCTCGTCGACCCCGATGGCGACCATCGCCTCGACGACAGGGTCGACGCGACGGTCGATCAGGCCCGCTGCGATGAGCTTGTTGACGAAGAACGCAGCAGTGTGGCCGAAGTAGAAAATCAACGGATGGCGCAGCGGAATGGCCTTGGTGAACCAGGCGCGCTCGTCGGCGAGACAGTCGAACAGACGTTCGTAGAGATCGAACGTCTCGACGAAATACGCCAGGATCTCATCGCGCTTCAGGCCCGGATCGACGCCCGTTAACGAGGGCGTCGCCGCGGCCGCAACCAACCCCTCGGCGGCAACCGCCCGCCGCAATCTCCCCGACATTGCCCAGCCCCATTCGCCCCGTGTCGTGTCGTCGCTATGCGAAGGCGGCGGCGTTTTTGTGACGATTAACAAGGGTCCGCGCCGCGCGCGCGATCGCCGGATCAACCCCGACGAAGGGCTGTCGCCAGGCCTGCGGCGGTTCCGCCGCGCCGGGTCCGAGCGAGCGCCGGACCCTGACCGTATCGCCGACCGGCGGCAGGTCGCCGACCTGCCGGACGACGCTCCGCCCCGCCCGCGAGGTCGACGCGCGCGGGCGGGGCGGGTCGGCGAAGCGGGCTGGGGAGCTGACGGCGCTGGTCGCGGCCGAGGCGACATAGAAATGCTGAAAGACTCGAACGGGGCGAGAGCGTGCGTTCGTGGCCGCGGGTAGAACGGCATGGCCTTTGCGCCCTTCGTCCATGCAACCCGCGTTCCGGCGAACGGTTCGTCCTCCTGGGAGTCGACGTGAAGCCGCTGTTGCAGATCGCGAGCGCAAAGCGCGCAAGTGCGCGGGACCCACACCACCGTGCGTAGGGGTCCGTACACGGGCGGTTCGGCTGATTATGCGGTTTGGGCGTCGGCAAGCCTTGCCTCCAGGCGCGGTTTCGCCGATTGCGAATGTCGCGTTGAATTGACGCGTCGAGGTGGATCGTGGATCGTTGCCTGTCAGGACAGGACACGCCGCGATGGCGGATGTCGGCCCTTTCCAGCCCATTGCTGCGGCGCCGCCTGCGGTCTATAATCAAGCTCATACCTTCCGCGATTGTTTTCGTTGATCACTGCGCTTGTCCCCTGGCGATCGGGGCGCCGCTCCCGAGAGTGGCAATACGCAAGAGATCAGTCTGTTATTGCAAGTCTGTGCAGCGAAGCTTCTTCGCCCAAGCGCGATCACATCCGTGACCAGCTCGAAAAGGGAGGAGACGACAATGAAGCACACGAACATGAAGTCCACGAGCAAGCCCTCGACGATCGCGGTTGTGGCGCTGCTTGCCGTGCCGAGCGGCGTTGCCCTTGCGGCGCAAGACAAGAAGCGAGACGATCCTCGGTAATCTCGAGATGATCGGGGCCTTCAAGGCGGGCATTCCCCGCAACCGGTGGCCTTTTCCGGCGAAGGTCCAGTGCAACGCGAAGAAGGCCGGTTTATCGTCGCATACTTTCTCACTGTCGCCGACATCGAACGGTCGGCTCGTTTTACGAAATCGTCTTTGGAGGCCGCATTCTGAGCAGAGGCGACAGCAGCGGCGCGCCTAGTTACATCCAGATCGCGAACGCTCGGCTCATCGTCAACGTCGCAGGCGGTCCGACACCCGACAAGCCATCGGTGACGCCCAGCGTGCCAGACCCCGATTAAATCGAGAAATCGTGCTCATGCGCGCACTAACGAACAGGAGAAATGTCATGCTCAACTTTTCTTCGATCTTCGGAGTTACGCTGCCATTGGTCGTGGTGATAGCCGGCACTCTCAAGGCTAATGCGCTCACCATCACGCAACTGTCCGACCAGAATGTAAAAAACGGGTTCGCAATCACCGCTTGCGTCGATGTCGGCGGCGCCTCTACGGCCAATGGAACGAAGGTTGGCCCATTTCCCTGCAACAATCAGTTCAACGAACAGTGGATATACCTAAACGGCCAATTTCTGGGTCTAGGCACCTGCTGCGGCAATGGCACGTTTCCTGGAGCAAGCACATGCCTGTCAGTTCATGATAACTCGATAAACGCCGGTTCCCTCGTCGAGTTGGATGCCTGCGTCATCCGTAATAGCACCCAATTATGGGAGCCGCGCTACGATGGTTCCATCATAAATATGGGCGCCAACAAATGTCTCGATAGCCAAGGTCAGATCGGCGGGGGCTTCCAGTTGGTCATCAATACCTGCAACGGCTCCGCCGGGCAGAAGTGGAATTTGAAGTGATCGATCGCGCGCCGTCTCGTGGGGCGACCGCCTGAGGGAAGCGTTCCATGCGCTCAAGCTGGACGCTGCCCCGGGCGTGGACGGGCTGTCGACGCCGCGCTTTTGCAGCGGATTGAACGCGCCGCGAAAAGTCAGGGGACCAGCCGGACGGCTTGGCTGCAAGTCGACGAATTCAAATCGCCAGCATGGAGGCATTTTACAAAAAACTCAGCATCATGGGGGGCTTTTTTGTCGTTATCTGTTACTGGCGCCGGAAAATATCGATCGACGTCCTATACGTGGCTGCACCACGACCTATGCGCTGTTGAACGGAGACATACCCATTCGAACAGGAGTCGTCCCATGACTCAAGTCCAGGTCGAGCGGACAATCTATCAGATGCCGCCGCAGGACGGGTTTACCGTCGCATACTTTCTCACCGTCGCCGACATCGAGCGGTCGGCCCGCTTTTACGAAACCGTCTTTGGAGGCCGGATTCTGAGTCGAGGCGACAGCAGCGGCGCGCCCGGGTACATCCAGATCGCGAACGCGTGGCTCATTGTCAATGTCGGCGGCGGCCCGACACCCGACAAACCATCGGTAACGCTCAGCGTCCCCGACCCCAATTCGTTCAGCAGCTTCATGAATATCCGGGTTGCGGATATTCAGGCGTGCGTTGAACTGTGGCGAAGTCGAGGAGCAGTCTTTATTACGGAGCCGATGGACAAACACGGCGAGACGTGCTGCTATCTTCGCGATCCTGACGGTTATATTATAGAGGTTGGGCAAAGCAATCCGGGCTTCGCTTACGGCTGAAGCGCACCACACATCCTGTTCCGGCGACCGCACTTCGACAGGGCGCGGCCGCGACGACCCGTCACCCCTGCGGCGGCTCCGTGCCGCCCGGCCCGAGCGAGCGCTGGACCATGACGGTGTCGGTCCAGTGGCTGAACTTGTAGCCGATCGAGGGCAGGTAGCCGACCTGGCGGAAGCCGAAGCGCTCGTGCAGGCCGAGCGACGGGCCGTTGGCGGCGTCGATGTAGCCGATCATCTGCCGGAAACCGGCGGCCGCGCAGGCGTCGATCAGCGCCCCCATCAACTTGCCGCCGATGCCGCGCTTGAGATGCTCGGTGTGGACGTAGATCGAATGCTTGACCGCGAAGCGGTAGGCGGGGCGCTTGCGGAACGGCACGGCGTAGGCGTAGCCGAGCACCACGCCGTTCTCCTCGGCGACGATGTGCGGCATCTTGCGCTTCTGCATGTTCTTGCGGCGGCGCTTCAGGTCCTCGGCGTCCGGCGTCTCGAACTCGCCGTCGTCGAGCCCCGGCTCCACCCCGCGGCGGATGTGGAAGAGGTAGATCGCCAGCATCGCCGGCACGTCGGCGTCGCGCGAGTTGCGCACCACGATCCGCGATTCCTGCGACTGCGGGGCCTGCGGTTCGGCGTCCGGGTTCTGGCTTTCGTCCATCGTCGCTCCGACTCACTCCCTCACGACATAGGTATAGAAGCGAACGACGCCTTTTTCATCGGTTTCGCGATAGAGGCCCTGAACTTCCGATTCGAAGCCGGGGAACACGTTCGCCCCCTTCTCGAACATCTTCAGATACTCGACCATCGGCCGCGACCGCTCGTCCAGCCGCTCGCCCGGCACCACGGTGGCGATGCCCGGAGGATAGACCACCCACAGGGTCGTGGCCACGCGCCCCTCGACCTCGTCGAGCGGCAGGTAGTCGACGTTGTTGCGCGTCAGATGCAGTTGCGCCTCCCGCGGCGTCATCGTCATGGTCGGAATGTGCTCGGCGGCGAACTGCGCCTTTTGCAGGCGGCTGATGTCGTGGGCGCGATAGAAGGCGTGCATGTCGCCGCACAGGTCGCGCAGCCGCGCGCCGCGGTAGCGCGCCGGACGCTTGGCGACGAACTCCGGCATGACGTCGTCGAGCAGCGCGTTGTCGTCGTGCAGGCGCTTGAAGGCGACCAGGGTCGACACCAGCGTGCCGGCCTTGCTGGCCTCGACGCCCGGGGTCAGCAGGAACAGCATCGAGTTCATGTCGTTCTTCTCCGCCACCACGCGGTTCTCGCGCAGAAACTGCACGACCACCGGGGCGGGAATCCCGTGCGCTTCGTAATCGCCGGTCTTGCGGTCGAAACCGGGGGTCAGCAGCGTCAGCTTCGCCGGATCGGTGATCGCGAAACCCTCCTCGAGGGCGTGGAAGCCGTGCCACGCCTGGCCCGGCGCCAGCGCCCAGTAGCGCGGGTCGCGGGCGAGCATGTCGGTCGAGACGCTCTCCCACGGCACGTCGTGGGCGCCCCCGTCGAAGGCGGCGTCGCGGATCGACACGCGGTCGGGGACGAACGGATCGAAGAACCAGCGCCGCGCCGGATCGCGCTCCTTCTCCTCGAACTCGCGCCTGACCGCGCGGATCTTCTTCCTCAGTTCGATGCCGAGCCGGATGGTGTCGTCCCACAGCACTTCGCCCGATCGCCCCTTCATCATCTGCGCGCCGACGTCGAGGGAAGCGAACAGCGGATAGAACGGCGAGGTCGAGGCGTAGGCCATGAAGGCTTCGTTGAAGCGCCGGTGCTCGACGCGCCGCCGCTGGCCCTTGATGTGGCTGTCGCGCCGGTGAATCTGCGAGGCCTGCGAGAAGCTCGCGAGCTGCTTGTGGGTCGACTGGGTGGCGACGATGCCGGGCGACCTGTCGTCGAGCCCCTTGAGCCCCATGGCGAAGCGGCTCTCGTAGATCGGGTGGAACTTCATGAAGCCCGCCCAGGCCTCGTCGAACATGATGTAGTCGCACAAGGGGCCGATGCGCTCGAGGATTCGCTGGGCGTTGTAGATCGTGCCGTCGTAGGTGCACTGCTCGATCACCGCGACGCGAAACGGCCGCTCCCGCTTCCAGGCCTCCGGGTCCCTGACCAGCGGATTGGCGCGGATGCGCTCGCGGATCGCCGTTTCGTCGAGCTCCTCCGGGCGGATCGGACCGATCAGGCCGTAGGCGTTGCGATCGGTCGAGAGATAGACCGGGACGCCGCCCGCCATCATCAGCGCGCCCTGGTGGGCGGCCTTGTGGTTGTTGCGGTCGAACAGCACGAGGTCGCCCTCGGCGACGAGGCTCGTCAGCACGATCTTGTTCGACGACGAGGTGCCGTTCAGCACGAAATAGGTCTTCTCCGCCCCGAAGATGGCGGCGGCCTCCTTCTGGGCCTGCAACGCCGGACCCTCGTGGGTCAGGAGGTCGCCGAGCTCGAGGATCGAGTTGTCCAGGTCGTCGCGGAACACCGCCTCGCCCAGATGCTCCATGAAGATCCGGCCGATCGGGCTGCGGCTGTAGAAGATGCCGCCGTTGTGGCCCGGGCAGGTCCACAGCTGGTTGCCTTCCTCGGCGTAATCGACCAGGGCGCCGAAGAACGGCGTCTTCAGCGTCTCGGCGTACTGCTTGAGGCGCGACACGAGGTTCCTGGCGATGAACTCCGGCGTCTCCTCGGCGAGGAACACGTAGCCGTCGATGTAGTCGAGCACCTCGACCGGAATGTCCTCGAAGCGCTTGCGCCGGACGAGGATGACGATCGGCATGTCGAGCCCGCGCCGCCGCATCACGTTGATCAGCGAGGCCGCCTTGCCCTCGATGCCCTTCTTGCCCCAGTCGACCACGAGCAGGCCGATGGCGGCGTCGGTCTGGACGGCGATCTCGGCGTCCTCGACCCGGCGCGCCTTGATCACCTGGAATCCCATCCGCTCGATCGCGGCGATGATCTGGCTGACCCTGAGGCCCTCGAGATCGTCGGCGTCGAACGCCGGCGCGGAGAACAGGAAGGTGAATCGCTGGAAAAAATTCATTCTTTTCTTGGCCCCAAGGCGGGTCGGGGCCGGCGGACCCCATTCGGCGGGCACAGCTAAGACAGGATGCGCGTGACAGAATCAAGACGTTTGTCCGGGACGTGATCCGGCCGTCGGCCGTCGGGGCCCGCGGGCGGTCGGCAGTCGGCGATCGGAAGCGGGCGACAGGCGATGGAAGCCCATCGGCCGCCGCCTTTCACGACGACCCCCCTCCCTCCGCCGCCCGGCCTGGCGCCGACCGCCTGCTGCAATTGCCTACTGCCTATTGCCTACTGCCCACTGCCCCCCCATTTCACCGAACCGTCACGCCCGCGCGCTAGATGTTGCGTCGCACAAACGGCGACGGAACGGCTCACGGGATCGGATCGGCGGCGCGACGGCAAGCCCGCCGGCGTCACGAGACGTGCGCCCGCCGCGCATTCACGGAAGGCCGACATGAGCGCCAAACCCGCAGTCCGCAACACCACCTGGGCCGAACTCGCGGTCGGCGCGTCCGCCAGCATCGAGCGGACCTGCACGGCGCAGGATCTCATCCTGTTCGCGCACGTGTCGGGCAACCTGAACCCGCTGATGCTGCCCTCGGCCGGGGACGCCACGCCGTCCGACCCGGTCGCGCCGTCGATGTGGGTCGGCTCGCTGGTGTCGGCTGTGCTTGGCAACATCCTGCCGGGCCCGGGCACGCTCTACCGGTCGCAGAACCTGCGCTTCCTCCGCCGCGTCCATGTCGGCGACAAGGTCACGGCGACGGTCGTCTGCCGCGAGAAGCGCGACGAGCCGGTCGCCGTGTTCGACACCCGGGTCGTCGACGCCGGCGGCGTGGTGGTGTGCGAGGGAACCGCCGAGATCGACGCCCCCACCGTCACCCGCATCACCGAGGCGCGCGACCTGCCGACGCTGATCGTCGACTCGGTCGACCATTTCGGGGCGCTGGTCGCCAAGGCGGCGCGGCTGCCGCCGCTGAAGACCGCGGTCGTCTGCCCACATGACCACAATTCGCTCGGCGGCGCGCTCATGTCGGCCGAGCGCGGGCTGATCGAGCCGATCCTGATCGGCGATCCGGCGCGGATCGCGGCGGCGGCGAAGGAACTCGGCAAGGATCTCTCGGGCTACGCGATCGAGGCGTTCGCGGACGAGCGCCAGGCGGCGGCGCGCGCCGTCGCCATGGTGCACGAGGGCCGCGCCGGCGCGGTGATGAAGGGCGACCTCCATTCCGACGTCCTGCTCGCCGAGGTGGTCAAGAAGGACGGCGGCCTGCGCGGCCACGCCCGCATCAGCCACGTGTTCGCGCTCGACGTCCCGACCCTCGACGAGGTCCTGTACGTGTCGGACGCCGCGATCAACATCGCGCCCGACCTGATGACCAAGGTCGACATCGTGCAGAACGCGGTCGACCTCGCCCGCGCCTGCGGCCTCGAGACCCCGCGCGTCGGCATCCTCTCGGCGGTCGAGACGATCAACCCGGCGATCCCCTCAACCCTCGACGCCGCGGTGCTGTCGAAGATGGCGGAGCGCGGCCAGATCCGCGGCGCGATCGTCGACGGGCCGCTGGCGATGGACAACGCCATCGACGTCGAGGCGGCGCGCACCAAGGGCATCGCCTCGCTGGTCGCCGGGCGCGCCAACGTGCTGATCGTCCCCAATCTCGAGGCCGGCAACATGGTCGCCAAGGAACTCACCTTCGTCGCGCGGGCGGAAGCGGCGGGGCTGGTGCTCGGGGCCAAGGTCCCGGTCATGCTGACGAGCCGCGCCGACAACGAGCGCGCGCGGCTCGCCTCGTGCGCGCTCGCCCAGCTTTACGGCTACTATCGCCGCGAAGGCCGGCCGTTCGGCCTCGAGCCGCCGGTCGCCAAGGCCGCGGAGTGACAAAAAAGCCAGTCCGGAGCCCCCTTTGAGCAAGATCGTCCTCACCTTCAACGCCGGCTCGTCGTCCCTCAAGTTCGCTGCGTTCGGCGCCGACAACGGCGTCCTCAACCATCTCGCCGCCGGCCAGGTGGAGGGCATCGGCGCGACCCCCAAGGGCTCGGTCAAGCGGGCGACCGGCGAAAAGACCGAGTTCGCCTTCGGGCCCGGGGCCGGCGGGCTCGACCATCGCGCGGCGATGAAGGTCATTCTCGGCTGGCTGACCGACATCGGCTACGCGCGCGGCATCGTCGCGGTCGGCCACCGCGTCGTCCACGGCGGCCCGGACCTCGTCCAGCCGATTCTGATCGACGAGGCGGCAATCGCGAAATTGCAGAAGCTCATTCCGCTCGCGCCGCTGCACCAGCCGCACAACCTTTCCGGGATCGCGGCGGCGATCGAGGCGTTCCCCGGCACGCCGCAGGTCGCCTGCTTCGACACCGCCTTCCACCGCAGCCACCCGTTCGTGTCCGACACCTTCGCCCTGCCGCGCTCCTATTACGACGAGGGGGTGCGCCGCTACGGCTTCCACGGTCTGTCCTACGAATACATCTTGCGCACGCTGAAGAAGATGGCGCCGCAGATCGCGCGCGAGGACGTGATCGTCGCGCATCTGGGCAACGGCGCCTCGATGTGCGCGGTCAAGAACGGGCGGTCGATCGCCTCGACCATGGGCTTCACCGCCCTCGACGGCCTGCCGATGGGGACGCGCTGCGGCCAGCTCGACCCGGGCGTGCTGCTCTACCTGATGGCCGAGAAGAAGATGGACGCCCAGCAGATCTCGGACCTGCTCTACAAGGAATCCGGGCTCAAGGGCATGTCGGGCCTGTCCCAGGACATGCGCGAGCTCGAGGCCTCCGACAGCCCGCGGGCGAAGGAGGCGATCGACTATTTCGTGCATCGCATCCGCCGCGAGCTGGCGGGCCTCGCCGCGACCGTCGACGGCGTCGAGGGCGTCGTTTTCACCGGCGGGATCGGCGAGCATTCGGCGCGCATCCGCAAGGCCGTGCTCACCGGCATGGAATGGATGGGTCTCGTGCTCGACGACGAGGCGAACGAGGCCAGCGCCCAGATCATCAGCGCCAAAGCCTCGCCGACCGCCATCTTCGTCATCCCGACCGACGAGGAGCGGATGATCGCGCGCCACACCCTCGAGGTAACCGGCGACAGGCCGGCCACTTAACCAAGGCAGCCCCCATGACCTCCCCCTTCAGCCCCGGAACCGCCGCCGCACGCGCCACCGAGGACGCGCAAATGCTCGGCCACCAATACGAGCAGATGATGTTCGCCATGAGCCGCCGCATCGAGCGGGCGGCGAAGGACCACGGCGACCGCCTGCAAAAGTTCTGGGCCGACGCCGCCGATGTCCAGCGCCGCTTCGCCGAGGCGCACAATTCCGGCAAGCTCGGCGACGAGGCGAAAGCCTACGCCGTCGACGTTCAGCAGCGCACTGCGCTGACCCTCGACGTGCTGCGCGAGCGCGCGGACCAGGACAAGGCGCACGCGGAGGCCGGCACGCCGCCGGTGCTGATCTACGATCACGAGGTCGTGCTCGACGGCAAGACCCTGCCCCGCCCGACCAACAAGATGCTGCTCAGGATCCTTCCGCCCGCAGGCGTCGAAGTCAAGGCCTGGAAGCGTCCCTACATGATCGTCGACCCGCGCGCCGGCCACGGCGCCGGCATCGGCGGCTTCAAGTCGGACAGCCAGGTCGGCGTCGCGCTGCACGACGGCCATCCGGTCTATTTCGTCGTCTTCCGTCCGCAGCCTGAGCCGGGCCAGACGCTCGCCGACGTGATGCGCTCCGAGGCGGCGTTCGTCGCCAAGATCCGCGAGCTTCATCCCGATGCGCCCAAGCCGATCATCGTCGGCAACTGCCAGGGCGGCTGGGCGAGCCTGATCCTCGCCGCCATGAACCCCGACATCTCCGGCCCGCTGGTGGTCAACGGCGCCCCCGTCGCCTACTGGTCGGGCCGCCTCGGCGAGAACCCGATGCGCTACAACGGCGGCCTGCTCGGCGGCGCCCTGCCGGCGCTGGCGCTCGCCGACCTCGGCAATGGCGTGTTCGACGGCGCCCATCTCGTCTCCAACTTCGAGATGCTCAATCCGGGGCGCAACTATTTCGGCAAGTACTACGACCTGTTCGTCGCGCCCGAGAAGACCCGCAAGTCCTTCCTCGAATTCGAGAAGTGGTGGGGCGGCTATCATTTCATGAACGAGCAGGAGATCCACTGGATCGTGGAGAACCTGTTCGTCGGCAACAAGCTCGCCCGGCACGAAGCCAACCTCGAGCCGGGCCGGCCGATCGACCTCAAGGCGATCCGCTCGCCGATCATCGTGTTCGCCTCGTGGGGCGACAACATCACCCCGCCGCAGCAGGCGCTCAACTGGATCGTCGACACCTACGCCGACGAACAGGAGATCGCGATCCGCGGCCAGCGCATCATCTACATGGTGCACGACAAGGTCGGTCACCTCGGCATCTTCGTCTCCTCCTCGATCGCCAAGAAGGAGCACGCCGAGGTCACCTCGACGATGAAGACGATCGAGGCGCTGCGGCCGGGCCTCTACGAGATGACCATCGACGACGAGGTCGGCGAAGGCGTCGAGGCGCGCTTCACCGTCAGCTTCCACGAGCGCAAGCTCACCGACATCCTCGCCACCGACGAGAACGACCGCACCGACGAACGCGACTTCGCCGCGGTCGAGCGCTTTTCCGAACTCGGCTCGGAACTCTACGACATCTGGGCGCGTCCGCTGGTGCAATCGTGGGTGACGCCGCAGGTCGCCGACGCGCTGGTCAAGACGCATCCCGCCCGCGTCTCGCGCTCGATGTTCGGCGAGACGAACCCGCTGATGAAAGGGGTCGCCGAACTGGCGCGCAAGGCCGCCGCCGAACGCCGGCCCGCCGACGCGACCAACCCGTTCCTGTTCGCCGAGAAGCTCTGGGCGCGCAGCGTCGAGAACACGCTCGACGCGATGCGCGACCTGCGCGACGCGATGTACGAGATGACCTTCCTCGGCATCTACAGCTCGCCCATGATGCTGCGCCTGGGCGAGAAATTCGCCTTCGAACGCACCCGCAAGGACCCGAAGGCGCTGCGCTTCCTGCCGGAAGTGCAGGCGGCGCTGCTGAACATGGACCGCGGCGGCTTCGTCGAAGCGGTGATCCGCATGCTGATCCTGATGGCGGACTCGCGCGCCACCGTCCGGCGCGACCGCCTCGAACGCTCGGCCCGGGTGCTCGGCCACGACGAGCCGTTCGCGTCGCTGGGCGGCGATCGGCGCGCCGCGATCATCCACGAGCAGACGCTGATCGTCGAATTCGAGCGCGAGCGCGCGATCGAATCGCTGCCGAGGCTTCTGCCCGAACGGCAGGACCGCCAGCGCGCGATCGAGGTGGTGGAGTTCATCGCCGGCGCGGTCGAGGAGATGGAGCCGGCGACGATCCGGCTGGTGCAGGGCTTCCACATGGCGCTCGGCCTCGACGGTCTCGCCATTCCCGCCGCCCGCCAGGATCCGCTGGCGCTGAGCCAGGGCCTGCGCGACGATCTCGGCGAGACGCCCCCCGCCCCGCTCGAAGCCGTGGCGGGCGTCGCCCCCGAGGCGGTGGCCGGACCCGAGGCGACCGAGCCGGCGCCGCCCGAGTCCGCCAAGCCGAGGCGCGGCCGCGGCCGCGAGGCGGCGGAATAAAGTCCCCCGCCCTCAAGGACGGCGCGCCGGAGACAAGTCCGGCGCGCCGCGCTATGCCAGCGTCCATGACGACGAAGCCGGCAAAGACGGATTTGGACTGGCGCCCGCTCGCCGAGGCGGATCTCGGCGACGTCGACCGCATCGCGGCCGCCGCCCACACCGGCCTCGACGAACGCCCTGCGGTGTTCGCCGAAAAGCTGCGCCTCTATCCGCGCGGCTGTCTCGCGCTCGACGGTCCCGGCGGGGTTTTGGGCTACGCTTTCAGCCACCCGTGGACGCTCGGCGACGCGCCCGGGCTCGACGCGTTCCTCGGCGCCCTCCCCGCCTCGCCCGACTGTCTCTATCTGCACGACCTCGCGCTGAGCAAGTCCGCGCGCGGGCGCGGCGCGGCCGGCGCGGCGATCGCGCGTCTCGCGGCGATCGCCGCGGCGGAGGCGCTCGCGGCGATGGCGCTGGTTTCGGTGCACGGGACCGGGCCGTACTGGGCGCACGCGGGATTTGCGGACGAACGCCACCCCGGCCTCGCCGCCAAGCTCGCCGCCTACGGCGAGAGCGCCCGGTACATGACGCGGCGGCTCGGCGCGGGAGGGTGAGCGCCTCCCAGGCGGCTTCGATCGCGTCTCACACCTCGATCTCGCGCCCGATCTCGACCACCCGGTCGTAGGGCAGCGCCAGATAGTCGCTGATCCGGCCGGCGTTGCGGGTCATCGCGGCGAACAGCGCCTCCTGCCAGCGCGGCAGCCCCGCGCCGTCGCTCGCCGGGACGATGGTCTCGGCGCCGACATAGAAGGTCACGTCGTCGAGGTCGATTCCCGCGCCCAGTCGTTTGCATTCGGCGAGGATGGCGGGAACGTCGGGACGCTCCATGAAGCCGATCCGCGCCTCCGCCCGCCAGAAGTGGTCGGCCTCGTGCTGGACCGTCACCCGCCCTTCCGGCGCCGTCCAGGGGACCGAGAGCGTGGTCAGGGTCAGCGCCATCACGTCCTGGTGCAGTGCGCGGTTCTGGCGCACGTGCCAGTCCATGACCGGGGGAGTCTTGTCCCTGACCCGGGTCAGGAACACCGCCGATCCCGGCACGCGCGCGATCCGGCCCGACCTCAGCAATTCGTCCATCGCCGAGAGCGGCGTCTGCGCCGCCTCGATCCGCGCCTGCACCGCGGTCGCGCCACGATGCCAAATCCACATCACGCCATAGACGAGCGAGGCGAGCAGCAGCGGCACCCAGCCGCCGTCGAGGAGCTTGGCGAGGTTGGCGGCGAGGAAGCTTCCGTCGATCGCGATGAATGCGGCCGCGATCAGGCCCGCGGCCCAGACCGGCCAGTTCCAGACCTCGCGCATGGCGATGAACAGGAGCACGCTCGTCATCAGCATGGTCGCCGACACCGCGATGCCGTAGGCGGCGGCGAGGCGGTCCGACTTGCCGAAGCCTATGGTCAGGAGGAGCGTGACGATCATCAGGAGCCAGTTGACCGCGCCGACATAGATCTGCGCGTAGCCCTCCTCCGAGGTCTGGGTGATGGTCATGCGCGGCAGCCAGCCGAGCTGGATCGCCTGGCGGGTCATCGAATAGGCGCCGGTGATGATCGACTGGCTGGCGATCACGGTCGCGACCGTCGCGAGCAGGATCATCGGCGTCAGCAGCGGCCCCGGGCAGAGCCGGTAGAAGATGTTGCCCTCGGTCGGCGCCCCGGCGATCACGATCGCCGCCTGTCCGGCGTAGTTCAGGATCAGCGCCGGAAACACCACGGCCCACCACGACAGCCGGATCGGCCCGACGCCGAAGTGGCCCATGTCGGCGTAGAGCGCCTCGGCGCCGGTGACGCACAGGAACACGCCGCCGAGGACCAGAAACCCGGTGACGCCGCCGCGCATCAGGTAGTCGAGGCCCCAGAGCGGGTTGATCGCTGCGATCACGTACGGATGCTGAAGGATCCCGTAGCCGCCGAGGGCGGCGATGGCGAAGAACCAGAACAGCATGATCGGGCCGAAGGCCCGGCCGATCCTGGCGGTCCCGAACGGCTGGACGGCGAACAGGAGGACCAGGATGACCGCCGCCGCCGGCAGCACCCAGGCCGTGAGAGCGGGGGCGATCTGCTCGACGCCTTCGAGGGCGGACAGCACCGAGATCGCCGGCGTGATCGCGCCGTCGCCGTAGATCAGCGCCGCGCCGAACAGCCCGACGGCGACGATGATCGGCCGGCGCTGCTTCTTGACGCCGAGCAGGGTCATGAGCGCGATGATGCCGCCCTCGCCGTCGTTGTCGACCCGCATGGCGAAATTGACGTATTTGACGGCGGTGATGAGGAAGAGCGTCCACACGATCAGCGACAACGCGCCGAGCACGGCGGACGGGTCGGGATGCGGCCCGGTATAGTCGAGCACGGTTTTCAGCGTGTAGAGCGGGCTCGTGCCGATGTCGCCGAACACCACGCCGAGCGCCGCGACGCCGGCGACCGCCGTGCGTCCGGCCGACGACGCCTGGGGAGTGTCCGTTTCGCTCGCCATTCCGCGCTCCCGAGACGTTCGCCGCCGGCTCCTCGACAGGAGATAGCGGCGACGCGATACAAACACACGACGGCGGCGCAGAGCGCCGACGGCGCACGGTAAACGCTCCGCGAGCGAAGACAGTAAACCGGATATGAAGCAAACGTCTTGTCAAGATTAAGAAATTTCGCGCTCCGGCAAAGCCCCGACCGATAAAATTCGAGCGAATTTATCAGCCGCGCGCCAAGCCGCCGCGCCGATCCTCGCTGCTCGAGGACGAACGACGAGCAGGCGCGATCATGGTCAAGACACTTCTCTCCCTTCCCATCGCGGCGATGCTGTCGGCTTTCGCGCTCGCGGGTCTCTGCCAAGCCTCGGAAGGGCTGCCGAGAGCGAGTTCCGCGCCGGTCGGGGGCGAGACCACCATCCCCTACGGCTGGGTCGATTTCTGCAACCGTCATGGCGAGGAATGCACGCTCGGCAAACTCGCGCCTGTCGACGTCCACATGACGCGGCAGGTGTGGAACACCCTCGAGGACGTCAACGCGATGGCCAACGGCGCGATCGAGCCGATCAGCAATTTCGACCACTGGGGCACCACGCTCGACCACTGGGACTATCCGGTCGACGGCAAGGGCGACTGCAAGATCTATGCGCTGTTCAAGCGCAAGCTCCTGATCGAGCGCGGCTTTCCGCGTCAGGCGCTGTTGATGACGATCGTGCGCGACCTCAACGGACAGGGCCACGCCGTGCTCACCGTCAAGACCGACCGGGGCGACTGGGTGCTCGACAACCTCGCCGACGAGGTCCGGCCGTGGAACGCCACCGGCTATACTTTCTTCAAGCGCCAGGCGCAGGACGACCCGAACGTCTGGCTAAGCCTCGGCGGCGCGACCGGCGCGCCGCCGACAGAGGCGGCGAGCCAGTAGCGGGCGTCAGGGGCCGGCCGCGAGCGCCGCCTCGCGGTGTCGCAGCTTCAGCGCGGCGAGGGCGCACGCCCCGAGACCGAACAGCATCCAGGTCGACGGTTCGGGCGCCGTGGGTAGCGGACCCGGATCCGGATTCGGGCCCGGATCGGGATTGGGGACCGGCGTCGCGGGATCGGTCGGCCCCCCGCCTCCCGAGGACGAACCGCCGGAGGTCGACGGGCTGGAGGGGAACAGGCTGGACGAACCGCCGCCGCCGTAGCCGCCCGGAAATCCGCCTCCGCCCCCTCCTCCGATCGCATAGGCGAAACCGCCGCCGCCGCCGCCGGAAAATTGCGCGAAATCGCCGGCCCCGCCGTCGCCGTGGCTGTCCGGCAACGCGCCGCCGCCCGAACCGTCCGCCGCCGTGTCGGCGCCTTGATCCGCCCCGTCCAGGCAATCGCAGACGAAATGGATGCGGGGCCCGTGATGTCGGAACCGATGTCCGGCGCGCCCGGCGGGCCGGAGGAAATGCTCGCCGGGATGGGCGGCGCGCCAGGCGGCGCGCTCGGCGGCGCGCCGCGCGAGCATGGCCTGCCGCGCATGCCACTGCTCGCAATTCAGGTGAACGATGCGGATCTGCTCGGCCTCGGCGACCGGCGGCGAAGCGACCGCGAGCGCGAGCGCCGCCAGCGCGACCGCCGTCCGCACCCTCGCGCCGACGGCGCTCCATGCCGAGCCGGGCCGCATCGATACTTTTTGCAGATATCCCAACAGCGCCAACCAACGGAAGAGCCAATTCTGACCTGGTTTTCGCATGTACCCTGTTAACATTTTGTCGTCAATGGAATAGCGCACCGGTGTTCGCGCCGCCGGATTGACGCCTTTATTCTGCCGACATGCGTTCACAATCGAACGGCCAGCGCGTCTTGCTGGCTCAGAGCGTCCAATGTCATTGCTGGACGAGAAGCGCGCCGTTGAACACTGTCTCAAATACTGAGGGCGTCTGGCCTCCGCCAATTCATGCAGACACCAAAAGGAGGCGTTACGGTCGACATCGCCTCGTTTCGGCGTTGCCTTGCTCCCATGACGCGCAAACTTCGGATGTACTTTCGCCGCGGCGCTCGGCCGCTGGCCGCACGCTTGAAATTGTTCGCTTCCTGCGGCGACGTCATTGATTCCCATGAGGCGGCGGCTCAGCGCGCCCGAGCCGGCAAAATCCTCGCTCGGACGACCGCGCCAGCGGCCGACGTCGGCCCTATGGCTGGACCTCGCTCTCCCAGGTCGCGTGCGTGACGCCGGGCAGCCGTTCCAGCGCGCCGATCACGGCGTCCAGTTCGTCCGTTACGACGGACGTGGCGACGAGGGTCGCGACGATGTCCATGAGGTCGTCGCCGCGCTCTTCCGTGACCACGTCGGCGACCGGATAATGCGCTCTCTCCAGCGCCTCGATCAGCGCCTCGCGCGCGGCCGCCGCCCCGCTCGGCGACACCGACAGGCGGACCTCGTAGGTGGCCTCCCCCGCCTCCTCGTCGAGCGGAATGCGGTTGATCCGGTTGACGAGCGGCCTCAGCAGCGTGTTGCCGGCGATGACGAACCCGGTGAGCAGCGCCGACTCGACCACCAGGCCCGCCCCCGCGGCGGCGCCGACGGCGGCCGAGCACCACAGGGTCGCCGCGGTGTTCAGGCCGCGCACGTTGACCCCCTCCTTCATGATCGCGCCGGCGCCGAGAAAGCCGATGCCGGAGACCACGTAGGCCATCACCTGGGTCGAGGTCGGGCCGCCGATCCGCAGGCCGAAGTCGACGAAAGCCGCAGCGCCCACCGCGACCAGCGCGTTGGTGCGCAAGCCGGCCGACCGCTGCCGGTACTGCCGCTCGGCGCCGATCAGGGTGCCGAAGGCGAAGGCGGTCGACAGGCAGACGACGCTGTTGATCAGCGCGTCGAGATCGAAGGTGGTGAGGAAGCGCATAGCGGCCCGGATCGACAAGACCGGCGCGGTCTCGCATGGCGCGCGAGGCGAGTCGAGCGGCGCCGGGCGCCGGCAACGGGGGCGACGCGGAACCGGACGCCGGGCGCGTCTCGCGCGTCGCCCGGTCCGGCGAAGAGGCTCGGGAATTCATTTGTTTCTAGAGAGCCTGATGCGCCGCAAGGGTCTTGCGCGCCGTCCGAATGACGTCGATATCCGACCCAACGGCCGCGATTCTCCCGCTCTCAGCTCGCCTCTGGGCCGGCGCGTCGAGGGCCAATTTGCCGACCAGTTCGTCGAGGCGCCCGCCGCCGCCGCCCGGCCTCCCGGAGCGAGGGTCAGGACGCCGGACGCCGCCCGCCCGTTCGGACTCCGGTCGACGGCCCGGAAAACCGGGCCGACGCCGTGAGGCCAATGGCCGCCGCATGCGTCAGGTGGGTCTCGAGCGATGCGGGCACGATGCGCGCTTCCATCGCGATCAGCGCGATGCCGACCAACGAGACCCTCATGACGGCGTCGATGACGGGCGCCGGCCGAGACCTCGAGAAGAAACCGCCTGGCGAGAGTCGCGGCGCTCGCCTGCGTCGCAGGGCGACGACTGCGCCGGCCTTTCGGGGCGACGCAAGAACACGAAAGCGGGAAAAGAGGGGACGCACCCCGGTCGAGCGTCAGTCGGGTGCGCCCGCGACGGCGCGCCATCCGCCGACGCGCGGATCGCGGCGCCCTTGCGCCGTCAGGCGGTCTTGCGGTCCTCGGCCGGAGACGGCTCACGCAGGACGTAGCCGCGGCCCCACACCGTCTCGATGTAGTTTCGTCCGCTGGACGCCACGGCGAGCTTCTTTCGCAGCTTGCAGATAAATACGTCGATGATCTTGAGTTCCGGTTCGTCCATCCCTCCGTAGAGGTGATTGAGGAACATCTCTTTCGTCAGGGTCGTTCCCTTGCGAAGGGAAAGGAGCTCCAGCATCTGGTACTCCTTCCCCGTCAGGTGAACGCGCGCCCCGTCGACCTCGACCGTCTTTTGGTCGAGATTGACGACCAGGTCGCCGGTTACGATGACCGACTGGGCGTGCCCTTTGGACCGTCGAACGATCGCGTGGATTCGGGCAATCAGTTCGTCCTTGTGGAACGGCTTGGTCAGATAGTCGTCCGCGCCGTGGCCGAGACCTTTGACCTTGTCCTCGATTCCGGCCATGCCGGACAGGATCAGAATAGGCGTCTTGATCTTGGTCACCCGCAGCGAACGCAGCACCTCATAGCCGGACATGTCCGGCAGATTGAGATCGAGAAGAATGATGTCGTAGTCGTAGAGCTTGCCGAGATCGATCCCCTCCTCGCCAAGGTTCGTTGCGTAGACGTTGAAATTCTCGGACTTCAGCATCAGCTCGATGCTCTGAGCGGTCGCGGCATCGTCCTCGATCAATAAAACGCGCATGTTTCAGGCTCCCCGCCTCGCCTCTTGCCCTTTGATCGCGGTTTCGTTCGTCGCTTTCGTGCTCAACCTGACGAGCGCA
This sequence comes from Roseiarcus fermentans, assembly GCF_003315135.1. Classification (GTDB taxonomy): domain Bacteria; phylum Pseudomonadota; class Alphaproteobacteria; order Rhizobiales; family Beijerinckiaceae; genus Roseiarcus; species Roseiarcus fermentans. The sequence goes on along the minus strand of NZ_QNRK01000014.1, from coordinate 69,460 downwards.
GTCGGACAGGCGCCCAGACTGATTCGAATGAAGAGTGGCGGCCATTGGTTAACAAATCGTGATTCCCTTTTTCAACCCCCTTCCCTCCTTTCCTCATTCCGCACAGTAACCTGCTGATTTTTCGCATAAAAGTTGGTTCGCTCTTTCTTAAAGAAAAAACTTAGGAACAGTTGATAACCGACTCTATCGACTCGCAGTTCGGCGAGCGCCTGCGCCGGCCGCCCGCCCCCGGGAGACGACGCCGACTTCTCGAGCGTGCGGGCCATAGCCCTCGGCCGCCCGCACGCCTGTCCCGTCACTCTCCGACGCCGCCGGTAAACGAAGCGCTAACGACTCGCGACAGCCGGCCTGCGCCTCCCGGCGACCAGGGGGGGATTTCGGGGCGTCGGCGCGCTCGCGGCCGCGCGGTCACCGGCTCGGCGGCCGCGCATCGGCGACGCTCCAAAATCGCGACGCCCATCTGGAAGCGGTTCCGGAACGCGCTCGAGGTAACAAAGGCGAAACCTTCATGCGCCATCGTCGCGGCGTCTCGTGGTGTGAGTTCGAGGGTTTCGTCGGCCTCTCGGGTTGCTGTTGCATGGAGCGTCGGGAATGAAGTCGCGGGACACGCTTGTTCGTCTGAAACGGTTCCAGGTGGAGGAGAAGCGGCGGCGGGTGCGCCAGATCGAACTGATGGTCGCCGAATTCGCGCGCATCTCCGGGGAGCTCGAGCGCGAGATCGTCAACGAGGAAAAGCGCGCCGGCATCAGCGATCCGCGCCACTTCGCCTACCCGACCTACGCGCGCGCCGCCGCGGCGCGGCGCGACAATCTCAAGAGTTCGATCGGTGAGCTGACCGCCCAGCTCGAGGAGGCGCGGGCCGCGCAGGACGACGCGCAAGCCGAGCTCGTCAAGGCGGAGGCCCTCGAAGTGCGCGACAAGGGGAACGAGCGGCAAATCGACGCAGTCGCCCGCGTCTGACCGGACGGATCGCGGAAATCACAAGCCTCCGTGTGGTCCCGCGCGATCCGCGCTCCACGTTGCGGCGAAGGCGATGATGATCTATGCCTTTGCCGCGCCGGCGAGCCGGACGAGACGGCAGCCGGACGAGCGCGGCCCGCATGGGCCGAAGCCGCCGGTTCGAGTCGGTCCTTGGGGGTAGAGTCCATGCTGATAGGAGTGGCTGCGGAAACCGACCCGGCCGAGACGCGAGTCGCAGCGACCCCGGAAACCGTCAAGAAGTTCATCGGCCTGGGCGCCGAAGTCGCCGTCGCGCAGGGCGCGGGCGTCAAGGCGGGCGTTCCGGACGCGGAATTTCAGGCCGCCGGAGCCCGGATCGTCTCGAACGCCGAAGCCCTGGGCGCCGATGTCGTTCTCAAGGTGCGCCGTCCCGACGCTGCGGAGACCGCGGCGCTCAAGAGCGGCGCGCTGGTCATCGCGGTCATGGACCCCTACGGCCACACCGACGCGGTCGAGGCGCTGGCCGGCTCCGGCGCATCCGCCTTCGCGATGGAGCTCATGCCGCGCATCACCCGCGCGCAGGTGATGGACGTCCTGTCCAGCCAGGCCAACCTCGCCGGCTACCGCGCCGTGATCGACGCCGCCGCGGAATACGGGCGCGCGCTGCCGATGATGATGACGCCCGCAGGCACCGTGCCGGCGGCGAGAATGTTCATCATGGGCGTCGGCGTCGCCGGACTTCAGGCGATCGCGACCGGACGGCGGCTCGGCGCCATCGTCACCGCGACCGACGTCCGGCCGGCGACCAAGGAGCAGGTCGAGTCGCTCGGCGCGAAATTCGTGGCCGTCGAGGACGAGGAGTTCAAGCAGGCCGAGACCGCCGGCGGCTACGCCAAGGAGATGTCGGACGCCTACAAGGCCAAGCAGGCGGCCCTGATCGCCACCCACATCGCCAAGCAGGACATCGTCGTGACCACGGCGCTGATCCCGGGCCGCCCGGCGCCGCGCCTCGTCACCGCCGACATGGTTCGCTCGATGCGTCCCGGCTCGGTGCTCGTCGACCTCGCCGTCGAGCGCGGCGGCAACGTCGAGATGGCCAAGGCTGGCGAGGTCGTGACGACCGAAAACGGCGTCAAGATCGTCGGCTCCTCCAACGTCACCCGGCTCGCCGCCACCGCCTCCGCGCTCTATGCGCGCAACCTCTTCGCCTTCGTCGAGACGCTGATCGACAAGGCGAACAAGGCGCTTGCGGTCAACTGGGACGACGAGCTCGTCAAGGCCACCTGCCTCACCCGCGGCGGCGCGATCGTTCATCCCGCCTTCCTGCCCAAGTAGGGCCGCCCGAAGCCAGAATCTGAACGCCGGAGCACCGGATGGACACCCTCGACGCCGCAATCGCCAAACTCCGAGCCGCAACCGACGCCGCGCAGCAGGCGGCCCAGGCGGCCCACACCTACGCCGACCAGATCGCCGCCGCCGGCCACGCGGCCACCGGCGGTGCGATCGACCCCTTCGTCTTCCGCCTCGCGATCTTCGCGCTCGCGGTGTTCGTCGGCTATTACGTGGTCTGGTCGGTGACGCCGGCGCTGCATACGCCGCTGATGTCGGTCACCAACGCGATCTCGTCCGTCATCGTCGTGGGCGCCCTCCTCTCGGTCGGCGTCGCGGGGGTCGACAGCGGGTCCGGCTTCGCCAAGCTGGTCGGCTTCCTCGCCCTCATTCTCGCGTCCGTCAACATCTTCGGCGGCTTCCTCGTCACCGAGCGCATGCTCGCCATGTACAAGAAGAAGGGCTGACGCCCGATGAACGCCAATCTCGCAGCCCTGCTCTACCTCGTCGCGGGCGTCCTCTTCATCCTGGCCCTGCGCGGCCTGTCGTCGCCCGCCACCTCCCGGCAGGGCAACCGCTACGGCATGATCGGCATGGGCGTCGCCGTGCTGACCACGCTGGCGCTCGAGCCCCCTGCGGGCTTCTTCTCCTGGGTGCTGGTGATCCTCGGCTTCGCCATCGGCGGCGGCATCGGCGCCTGGCGCGCCCGCACCGTACAAATGACCGCCATGCCCCAGCTCGTGGCGATGTTCCACTCGCTGGTCGGCCTCGCCGCGGTCCTGGTCGCGGCCGGCGCCCTCTATGCGCCGGAAGCCTTCGGCATCGCGGAAGGGAGCGGCATTCATCCGGCGAGCGCCATCGAAATGTCGCTCGGCCTCGCCATCGGCGCCATCACCTTCACCGGCTCGATCATCGCCTTTCTCAAGCTCGACGGGCGCATGTCGGGCGCGCCGATCATGCTGCCGCAGCGCCACGTCATCAACATCTGCCTCGGCCTGGCCCTGGTGGTGTTCATCGCGCTCTTCTACACGACGCAGTCGGCCGCCCTGTTCTGGCTGATCGCCCTCGTGTCGCTGGCGCTCGGCGTCCTTCTGATCATCCCGATCGGCGGCGCCGACATGCCGGTGGTGATCTCGATGCTGAACTCCTACTCCGGCTGGGCGGCGGCGGGCATCGGCTTCACGCTCGGCAACCTGGCGCTGATCATCACCGGCGCGCTGGTCGGCTCCTCGGGCGCGATCCTCAGCTACATCATGTGCAAGGGCATGAACCGCTCGTTCTTCTCGGTCATTCTCGGCGGCTTCGGCGGCGAGACGGCGGCGGCGGCCGGCGCCAAGGAGACAAGGCCCGTCAAGCAGGGCTCGGCCGAAGACGCCGCCTTCATGATGAAGAACGCCTCCAAGGTGATCATCGTCCCGGGCTACGGCATGGCCGTGGCGCAGGCGCAGCACAGCTTGCGCGAGATGGCCGACCTGCTCAAGGCCGAGGGGGTCGAGGTCAAGTACGCCATCCATCCGGTCGCGGGCCGCATGCCCGGCCACATGAACGTGCTGCTGGCCGAGGCGAGCGTCCCCTACGACGAAGTGTTCGAGCTCGAGGACATCAACAGCGAGTTCGCCCAGGCCGACGTCGCCTATGTCATCGGCGCCAATGACGTGACCAACCCCGCCGCCAAGACCGACCCGAAGTCGCCGATCGCCGGCATGCCGATCCTCGACGTCGAGAAGGCGAAGACGGTTCTGTTCGTCAAGCGCGGCATGGGCTCCGGCTACGCCGGCGTCGAGAACGAACTCTTCTTCCGCGACAACACGCTGATGCTGTTCGGCGACGCGAAGAAGATGACCGACTCGATCGTCAAGGCGTTCGGGCACTGAGGACAATGGGCCGCTTCGCGAGAGGCGGCCTCGCCGCCGTCGTCGTCCTGGCGGCCGGCCTCCCCGGCGCGGCGCTTGCGCAGGACGCGGCGCCGCAGCCCGAGCGGGAAAAATTCCGCTGGCCGCTGCGCGGCGCGATCGTCCAGCCCTTCAAGGCCGGCGCCAATGACGGGATCGACATCGCGACGCCCCTCGGCGTCGCGGTCCACGCCGCGGCTGACGGGACAGTGATCGCCGCTGGCGAGCAGATCAAGAGCTACGGCCGGATGGTGGTCATCCGTCACGACGACGGCTTCGTCACCGTCTACGCCGACAATTCCGAGCTTCTGGTCCAGGAAGGCGATCACGTCCGGCGCGGACAGATCATCGCCAAGTCCGGCCAGACCGGCGCCGCCCCCGCCCCGCGCCTGCACTTCGAATTGCGCAAGGACGGCCACGCCGTCGATCCTGTCCCGCACCTGGTCCCGCTCTAGCCGCGCGCGGGGCCGCTCGTCCTCGACCGCGGCGATCCGCGCAGGGAGGGCGCCGCCTCGAGGAGGCGCGGCGCGACATCGGCCGGTTTCGAGCGTTTTCAGCCGCTTGTGCGGGATTTTCCGAGCGACTGTCACGCCCACGCCGGCCGTAAGAGCGGCGGACGAGACGCTCGCCGTGATAGGGCGCTCGTGCAAGGCGCGGTCGCTGATCCTGCCGACGCGGTCAACGAGCGCGATCGCAGGCGCGAGCCTACGCACGTTCGGCTCCGGGATGTCAAACAGCCGGGCGTTTTCGCCGGAAGAGTTGCATTTTCAGAACATACGCTAGACTATAATTCTCTTTTTCACAAGACATTTCCTCCAAGGCCGCCGCCCCTCGGCGCCGCATCGCAGCCTGCAGCGCGAAGCCATCATCCGGAAGTCCCATGAGGCGTCAGACCGTGAGCCGGCGTCCATGCCGACTTTTCGCCAGGCCTACGCCGTGACCGGAGCCTTTGCTGCGCAGGCCCGGCGGCCGCCCGTCCCCGCCCCCTCGCCTTCCGCCCTCAGCGCTTGAGCGGCCCGCTCGTCAGGCGCGACAGGTCGAAGGCCGCGACGTCGCGCAGGAGCTCGACGAAACCCTCGACGCCGTGAGCGAGCACGCCTCGCACCTGGCGGCGGTCCCCTTCGACGCGTCGCCCGCGGCCCCAGTTCATGCAGGTCGTTCGCCATCCAGCCGATGCCGATCGGCTGCGTGACCCGCAGGCGCGTGAAATCGCCTTCCATCGCGACGCCTGCGCTGACGAATGTTTCGCCTTCCCCATCGCGACCGCCGGGCGCTCGGCCTCAGCGAGATCTTCGCGATTCCGGGCCTCACTGTTTCGAGGTCCTCCATGAATCATATCAAGTCTTGCGCAGAATCCCATCTCGCTCAAGCGATTACCGTGCAGAATACTTTTGAACTTGACGAACGTCAACTTTGCCCGTAGCTTTTTGCAGAGCAGCGATGACGCAGTGTCACGTTGGGGTGGGGAAGTCGATATGATCAGTTCGTACGTGCCGAAGTTTGCGATGGCCGGGGCTCTCGCCGCCGTTATGGTAAGCGGTGAAGCCAACGCGGCGACGAATTGGCTCGGCGACACTGTCGAACTGACGAGCACCGCTGGCTATTCAGACTCTGAGACTGTTATCACCGTCTTCGCCCCTAGCACTGGCCAACGCGTCACAGTCAATTCGACGCTTATTTCCGGGGCTGACAAACAGAAGCTCTCAACTTCGGTTAGCTATACTCTTACAGATTTGACCGGAAGTGCGGTGATCAGTGCGGCTACGCTTGCGTCGACCAACATTTCTGGGTTCACGGCGGCGGACGTGAGCTACACCGCAGATTCGGTCTCCTGGACGCTGCCGGCCAGCAATTCGGCCGACAGATCCTACACGATCGACGTCTCATTCGTGTCGGCGCCGGAGCCCGCGACCTGGGCCCTGATGATCGTCGGCATGGCCGGCCTCGGCCTCGCTGGCCATCGCCGCATGAGGACGCCGCGCGCCGCCTGAGCGGCTGCGGCGATCATCGACCCCAAGGCCGCCTTTCCGCGCCCTGCCGCCTTCAGCGCCGCTTTGCCAACGCCCGCCTTCCATCGAGCCCCGACGGCGCGACCGGGCCCGATCGAGGCTCGGGTCGGGGCGAACCCGGACCTTCAGCCCATGGCGTCGCGTCATCGCTGCGCCAGCGGCCCGCTCGTCAGGCGCGACAGGTCGAAGGCCGAGACGTCGCGCAGGAGCTCGACAAAGCCCTCGACCCCGTGAGCGAAACACGCCTCGCCCTTCTCGGCCGTCCCCTTCGAGGCGTCGCCCGCCGCGCCCAGCTCATGCAGGTCGTTCGCCATCCAGCCGATGCCGATCGGCTGCGTGACCCGCAGGCGCTTGAAGTCGCGTTCGATCGCGACCGCGGCGCTGACGAAGTTCCGCGCTTCGGCCATCGTGACCGTCGCCGGGCGTTCGGCCAGCATCAGCGAGGTCTCGGCGTCGCCGCCGTGGATCCCGTGGGCGCTCTCCTCGCGTGAAAACAGGCCCTCGGGATAGCCGAGCGTATGCCACGCGGCGTGGACGGCGAGCATGCCGCAGCGCACGCGCAATTCCCGCACCACGGCCGCGAGGACGGCGACGTTGCCGCCGTGCGAGTTCATGAACACGAGTTTTCGGCAGCCCGTCCGCGCCACGCTCTCGCCGAGTTCCGTCCACGCCCGCGTCAGAGTCTCCATCGAGAAGGTCAGCGTGCCGGGATAGTCGAGGTGCTCGTTCGACTTGCCGATCGCCTGAACCGGCAGGAACAGGACGGCGAGGTCGTCGGGAACCCGATCGACCGCCCGCTTCAGATAGCCCTCGTTGATGAACGAATCGACGCCGACGGGAAGGTGCGGCCCGTGCTGCTCGATCGCGGCGACCGGCAGCACCGCCACCACATTCGCCATGTCGGCGGCGGCGAAATCGGTCCACTTCATCTCTGCCCAGAATCTGGTCGGCAACATGCTCACGTCTCCGGCGCGCGGGCGGCGACCGCTTCGATTTCCACCACGAATTCCGGCCGCGCGAACCCCTGCACGATCATCAGCGTCGAGGCCGGCGGCGGACCCGCGACGAATTCGTCGCGCACCCGCATATAGCCCGCGAGATGCTCGCGGCCGCTGACATAGGCGTTGAGGCGCACGACGTCGGCGAGCGTCATGCCGCCCTCGGCGAGAATCGCCGCGATCGCGCGAAAGCACAGGCGCGCCTGGCCCTCGACGTCGGGCGGAATGCGGCCGTCGGCCTCAATTCCGAGCTGTCCGGAACAGAAAATGGTCCGCGCCCCGACATCCGCCTCGACCCCGTGGGCGTAATTGGCGAAGGGCGGATGGATCGATTTCGGATTCAGTCGGCGCATGGGGCTTCGGATTCCCTCTGGGCTGACCGCCGTCAAGGCGGTTATGCTGGCGCGGAGTTTGCAAGTCCCGGGCCGGTCTCCCGGCCATCTGGAGGTAAGATTGATGAAACGAGCGGGCGCGGTTCTCCTGAGCCTCCTGTCCTTCGCGGCCACGGCGGACGCGGCGGACAAGGTCTCCTTCGGCACGAACTGGCTCGCCGAGGCCGAGCACGGAGGATATTATCAGGCGGTCGCCGACGGCACCTACGAAAAATATGGCCTCGACGTGACCATCGTCCCCGGCGGCCCGCAGGCCAACAACGGCCTCTTGCTCGCCGCCGGCAAGCTCGATTTCTACATGGGCGGCAATCTCCTGCTCGCCTTCGACGCGGTCGACCAGGACCTGAACATCGTGGTCGTCGCGGCGCATTTCCAGAAAGACCCGCAGATTTTCATGTCGCACCCGGGCGTCGGCCTCGACACGTGGGCCGAGCTGCCGCAGGCGACCGCCTTCGTCGGCAAGGAGGGCCTCGCCTCCTTCTATCGCTGGATGGAGACGGCCTACGGCTTCAAGGGCGCGAACGTGAAGCCCTACACCTTCAATCCGCAGCCGTTCATCGCCGACCCGCATTCGATCCAGCAGGGCTACCTGACCTCCGAACCCTTCGCCATCGAGCGCGAGGGCCATTTCAAGCCCAACATCTTCCTGCTCGCCGACCACGGCTACGGCACCTACGCGACGACGATCGAAACCCGGGCGGACGTGGTCGCGACCCGCAAGGACGTCGTGCAGCGCTTCGTCGACGCCTCGACCATCGGCTGGTACCATTATCTCTACGGCGACAACGCGAAAGCGAACGAATTGATCAAGAAGGCCAACCCCGACATCACCGACGATCAGATCGCCTTCTCGATCGGCAAGATGAAGGAATACGGGCTGGTCGATTCCGGCGACACGCTGAAGCTCGGGATCGGCGCGATGACCGACGAGCGGATCCAGTCGTTCTACGACGAGATGGTCAAGGCCGGGGTGGTGAAGCCGGGCCTCGACATCCGGAAGGCCTACACGCTGGCGTTCGTCAACAAGGGCGTCGGGCTCGACCTCAGGCCGAAGTGAGCGCCCGCGCGATGGCTGCGCCCCTGCCCGCCGCGCGAGCGGTCGCCAACGCAACCGGCGACGCCCCGTCCGCGCCGGCGCGCGAGCCGCTCGCCCGCCTCGCGCAGGTCGGAAAAACCTTCCAGAACGGCGTCGAGGCGCTGAGGGCGGTCGACCTCGAGATCCGCCGCGGCGAGTTCCTGTCGCTGCTGGGGCCGTCGGGCTGCGGCAAGTCGACGATCCTCCGGCTGCTCGCCGGCCTCGCCAACCCGAGCCTCGGCCGCATCGATTGGCCGGCGACCGAGCACGACCTCGGCTTCGTGTTCCAGGAGCCGACGCTGATGCCGTGGGCCAACGTGTTCGACAACGTCTGGCTGCCGCTGCGCCTTCAGGGCCAGTCGCGCGCGACGGCCCGGCCCAGGGTCGAGGAGGCGCTGGCGCAGGTCGGGCTGTCCGGCTTCGATCGCGCCTATCCGCGAGAACTGTCGGGCGGCATGAAGATGCGCGCGTCCATCGCCCGGGCGCTGGCGACGCGCCCGGCGCTGCTGCTGATGGACGAGCCGTTCGCCGCGCTCGACGAGATCACCCGGATGAAGCTCAACGACGACCTGGTCGCGCTCAAGTGCGAACTGAACGCGACCGTGGTGTTCGTCACCCACTCGGTGTTCGAGAGCGTCTATCTGTCCGACCGCATCGTCGTCATGGCGCCGCGCCCCGGCCGCGTGGTGGCGGAAGTCGCCGTGCCCGCGCCGCAGCCGCGCAACGAGGATTTCCGGCTCAGGGCCGAATACGCCGAGCTCTGCCGGGAGACGTCGCGGGCGCTGCATCGCGCCATGGGCGCGGAACCCGCGGGCGGGGAGACGGGATCGCAATGAACCGGGACCGGGCGATCCGCACCCTCCTCCCGGCGCTGGCCTTCCTCGCGGCGCTCGCCGCATGGGAGGCGATCGTCCGCATCAACCATATCCCCCCGGTGATCCTGCCGGCGCCGAGCCTGATCGGCGCGACCCTGGTCAAGGACTGGCCGACGCTGTCGGGGTCGCTGGTCGTCACCCTGTCGATCACGCTCGAGGCGCTGGTCGCCGCGACCGTCGGGGGCACGCTGCTCGCGCTTCTGTTCGCCCAGTGGCGACCGCTCGAATACACCTTCTTCCCGTTCACGGTGATTCTCCAGGTGACGCCGGTCATCGCGATCGCGCCGCTGCTGCTCGTCTACCTCACGCCCGGCGAGGCGGTGCTGGTCTGCTCCTTCCTGGTGGCGTTCTTTCCGATCCTCGCCAACACCTCCCTCGGCCTGACGTCGGTCGACCACAACCTGCTCGACCTGTTCCAGATGTATCGCGCCTCGTCGTGGCGGCAGCTTCTCTGGCTCAGGATCCCGGCGGCCCTGCCCTACTTCCTCGGGGGGTTGCGGATCGGCGGCGGGCTCGCGCTGATCGGCGCGATCGTGGCCGAGATCGCGGCGGGCTCGGCGGGCGAGGGCGCGGGCCTCGCCTTCCGCATCGTCGAGTCGGGCTATCGCCTCAACATTCCGCGCATGTTCGCGGCGCTGGTGCTAATTTCGGTCAGCGGCGTGGCGATCTTCGTTTGCACGACCACGCTGTCCTGGCTGCTGCTGCACCGCTGGCACGACAGCGCGCGGAGGCGCGAGCCATGATCCCCGCGATCCCCGATTCCGGCCCCTTCCTTCTCGCCGGCGCGCGGCTGCTCGCCGGCCATTGTCCTTTCCGGGGCGAGCCGGTCGATCGCGACGGCTTCGTCCTGGTCGATCTGCTGATCGACGGCGAACGGTTCGCCGCGGTCGCGCCGGCCGGGACCGCGGCGCATCCCGACGTGCGGCGGGTCGATCTCGCCGGCCGCATCGCGCTCGAAACCTTCGTCGACGCGCACACCCATCTCGACAAGGCGCACATCTGGCGCCGGACCCACAACCCGACCGGCGATTTCTGGGGCGCGCTCGACGCCGTGACCCGCGATCGCGAGGCGCACTGGACCGCGCAGGACGTCGCCGCCCGCATGGATTTCTGCCTGCGCACGGCTTACGCGCACGGGTCCGCCGCCATCCGCACTCACATCGACAGCGTCGGGCCGCAGACCCGCATCAGCTGGCCGGTGCTGGCCGAGGCGCGCGAGCGCTGGAAGGGACGGATCGCGCTTCAGGCCGCGCCGCTGTTCAAGATCGAGTCGGCGCTCGACGCCGCCCACATGGGCCACGTCGAGGCGATGCTCGACGCGTACGGGACCGGCGTGCTGGGGGCCGTCACCTACATGGTTCCCGAGCTCGGCGACGGCCTCGCCGTCCTGTTCGCGCTCGCCGAGCGCAAGGGCTGGGACCTCGACTTCCACGTCGACGAATCGGCCGACCCGGAGGCGCGCTCGCTGCGCGTGATCGCGGACATGGCGCTCGCGCGCCGCTTTCCCGGCCGCATCCTCGCCGGCCACTGCTGCTCGCTCAGCGTCCAGGACGAGGACGAGCATAAGCGCGCGATCGAGGCCGCGGCGCGGGCGAACGTCAGCGTCGTCTCGCTGCCGATGTGCAATTTGTTCCTGCAGGACCGCCACGCCGGCCGCACCCCCCGCTGGCGCGGCGTGACCGCCCTGCACGAACTCAGCGACGCCGGCGTCGAGGTGATGATCGCCAGCGACAACGTGCGTGACCCGTTCTACGCCTATGGCGATCTCGACATGCTCGAGGTCTGGCGCGAGGGCGTGCGCATTCTGCATCTCGACTATCCGTTCGCGCGCTGGGCGCCGGTGGTGCGCGAGGCGCCGGCGCGGGCGATGGGCCTCGCGCTCGACGGCGTCAGGGCGGGCGCCCCCGCCGACCTCGTGCTGACCGACGCGCGCGACTTCACCCAGCTGTTCGCCCGCCCGCACGCCGACCGGATCGTGCTGCGCGCGGGAAAGCGCGCGCCGCCGCCGCCCGACTACGCCGAACTCGAAGCGCTGGGGACTGTCCCGTGACCAGACCGTATGACATCGCCGCCTTCCGCGCGCTGATCGGCCCGATCAAGTGCGAGGACAATCCGGTTCTGGTGAAGCAGAAGAGCCGCGACTTCTACTGGTATTCGCCGGTCCTCAAGCGCCAGCTCGAGCCGGTGACGGCCGACCTCGTGGTGACGCCTCAAGACGAGCGGCAGGTCGCGACCATCCTCGCCGCGGCGCATGAGCTCGCCATCCCGGTGACCGCGCGCGGCGGCGGAACCGGCAACTACGGCCAGGCGATGCCGCTCGACGGCGGCGTGCTCTTGAACCTGATCGAGATGAACAGGATCCTCGCCATCGCGCCCGGCCGCGTGGTCTGCGAGCCCGGCGCGCTGCTGGCCGACATCGACAAGGCCGCCGCTGCGTCGGGCCAGGAATTGCGCATGTTCCCCTCGACCCGGGCGACGGCGTCGATCGGCGGCTTCATCGCCGGCGGCTCCGGCGGCGTCGGCTCGATCACCTGGGGGGGCTTGCGCGACTTCGGCAACGTGCTGCGCCTGCGCGTCATGACGATGGAAGCGAGCCCGCGCACGCTGGAGCTGACCGGCGCCGACCTGCACAAGGCGGTGCACGCCTACGGCACCAACGGCATCATCACCGAGGTCGAAATGCCGCTGACGGCGGCCTACGACTGGGTCGACGTGATCGTCGGTTTCGATTCGTTCGACGCCGCCGCGGCCTATGGGCTCGCGCTCGGCGAGCAGGACGGTATCCTCAAGAAGCTCGTCACCGTGATCGCCGCGCCGGCCCCCGCCCGGTACTTCCTGCGCCACCGTTCGATCATCCCCGAGGGCAAGAGCGTCGTCCTCGCCATGGTGGCGCCGCATGCGCTCGACGCGTTCGAGGCCTTCACCCGGCCGGTCAAGGGCGCCGAGCTGCTGTTCGTCTCCAGTCGCGCGCCCAGAGAGACGCTCGCCGGGCTGCCGCCGAATTACGAGCTGGCGTGGAACCACACGACGCTGCGGGCGTTGAGGGTCGATCCCAAGATCACCTATCTTCAGGTCCGGTATCCGGAGGACGGGGGCCTCGCCATGATTCGCCGTATCCACGAGCGCTTCGGCGACGAAGCGGTCGGGCATCTGGAGATCATCCGTTTCAACGGCCGGATCGGCTTCGCCGGCCTGCCGCTGGTGCGCTTCACCACCGAGGAGCGGCTTCAGGCGCTCATCGACGAGCACGAGGCGATGGGCGCGATGGTGTTCAATCCGCATCGCTACACGCTCGAGGAGGGCGGGATGAAGCAGACCGACGCGACCCAGCTCGCTTTCAAGCGCGACACTGATCCGCAGGGGCTGCTCAATCCGGGCAAGATGATCGCCTGGGCGGACCCGGACTTCGACTACGCGTCCGGACAGAATTTCCTGTTCCCCGGGCTCGAGGCCCGCGCGCTCGCCGCGCAGAGCTGAGCGTCCCGTCCGATGCGCATTCTCGTCCTCTATGCTCACCCGGTCGAAACGAGCTTCGCCGCGGCCCTGCACGAGGCGACTGTGCGGACGTTGCGCGCCCGCGGTCACGACGTCGACGACTGCGATCTCTACGCGGAAAAGTTCGACCCCGTCATGAGCCGCGAGGAGCGGATCGACTATCACGACCCGTCCCTGAACCGCCGCAACGTCGCCCCGTGGGTCGACCGCCTGCTCGCGGCCGAGGCGCTGGTCTTCTGCTTTCCGGTCTGGAACATGGGATTGCCGGCGATCCTGAAGGGCTTCGTCGACCGGGTGTTCATCCCCGGCGTCAGCTTCAGCCTGAAGGACAACGGCGATTACGTTCCCACCCTGCACAACGTCAAGCGGCTCGGCGTGGTCTGCACCTATGGCGGCGACCGGTTGCTGACGATCCTGATGGGCGATCCGCCACGGCGCTTCCTGGCCCGCTCGCTGCGCGGAATCTGCGCTCCCGGCGCGCGTTGCGACTATCTCGCCCATTACGACATGAACCACACCCGGCCCGAGCGCAGGAAGAAATTCCTGGCCGCCGTCGAGCGGCATTTCACGACCTGGTGAACGCGGCGCCGCACGCGATGTGATCCTCGTCACGGCAAGATCGGCCGCTACGTTCACAATCGTCTCATTCCCAAGGTCACGGATACGATGAGAGGGGATGAACATGGCGGATGCAGACGGCGAGCGCCTCGGCGCAGACAATGGAATGAACAGGCTCGGCGGCGCGCGTCCCGGGTCGGACGGGGCGAGCGAGGCGCGGTCGCGCCGTTCCGGCCGCGGTCCGACCGGCAAGGAGGCGTGCAGGCCCGACGACCAGCCCTCGCCCCGTGTCGCCCTGGCGGCGCAGATCGGCTCCGACTGGCCCTTCACATGACGGCGGGACGATGAAAGGGGCGGCGCGCCTGTTTGCCGCACGGCGTCCCCGCGCCGTCCGCCTTGGCGTCGACTTCGAGGCGACCGCGCTCCTCGCCAACCTCGGGGCGGAGGCCGGCGCCGTCGCCCGGCAGCGGGCCGAGGAGGCGAGCAGCGACGAGATGGCGCAGGATTGGGCCGACGTCGCCGATGTGATCGCCCAGCGGACGCGTAGCCCGGGCAGCGGGGCGGCGGGCCCGGGCTTGTAGGGCGCGGTCGTTGACCGCGCCTGGCGGGGTCATCGCCCTACGCCACTGAACGATTCCGGGTCAGCCCACGGGCACGAGGCTCGGCGGTCCCTTGAACGCGACGCCCGAGGCGATCGCCTTCACGGCCGCAGGCGCCGGGGCGTAGTTGCGCAGGATCAGATAGAACGGTCCCGCCGGCGCCGGCAGCCAGTTGGACTCCTTGTCCGCGCCGGGGCTCTCGCGCTGGATGTAGAGGGTGAACGATCCGTCGGCGTCGCGCTTGATGGGATCGCTTGCGCCGAGCGAATAGCGATCGATCGGGTTCGTCACGGTGAGCTTGGTGACGTTGTCGTACATGGTCAACGACCAGAAGCCGGGCGGGACCGGCTCGATATAGGTCATCGGTTGGGAAAAGGTGGCGGTGTAGCGCTTCGCGCCGGTGAGGGGCGCGCCCTCGGAATCCAGCAGCCCGTTGTAATAGATCGCCTGCTCGACCGTGTTGGCGGTGAGGCCGACGACGGCGATGATCGCGCGCGTCAGATAGTCGGCGCCGGGCATGCCGACGTTGCCGGGCGGGATCGCCCAACCCCCTTGCAGGGAGTCGCGAATGGCGACGTTGGCGGCCATCAGCTTGCCGACGCCGGCCGCGGCCTGCTTCATTTCGGCGAGCACGGCGGGATTGACGGCTTCCGGCTTCCACGGCTTGCCGAGTTCGATCCCGAGGTACTTGAACATCGGCAGGACGGCCTCGACCTCGGCGGCCGGCGGCGGATTTTCGTTCATCGTCGCGGTGAAGATCGACCAGAACTGCAGCGGGTCGTCGAACAGCAGCTGACTGCTCGCGACGTTCGGCGCGATCTTCGGCGCTTCGTAGCGGTAGTCTGCCGGGGCCGGCGCGGGGCCGCCGCGGCGCTCGGCAAGACCCTTGACCGTGATGGCGCTCAGGACCGCCTCGGCCCCGGCCAGATCGGCCTGATCCTTGACGAACACCCGAGGCTGCAACTCGATCCAGCGGGTCGGGCAATCGATCCGCGTGACGTCGGGCGGCAGTTGACCCTTCCAGCCCGGGCCGACCAGCGCAAAGGTTCCGCCGGCGTAGCCTGACGGTCCGCCCGCCGGATAAGCGAAAGCGTTGGTCCACATGTCGCAGACCTCGATCATGTAGTAACGGCCGCGCGAGTCGGGCGCGCTGAGGATGATCGGCTCGGCGGCGAGATCCATGAAGCCGAAGCCGTAGACGACGTTGACGTTCGGCGTGACGTAGCCGGACTGCGCGGCGATTTCCGGCGTGGCGATGTTCTCGATGCGCCAGATCGCGTTCGGCTTCGCCTTGGCGCCGGGCTTGAAGCAGGTCGCGTCCCGCAGCAGATACATCGCGACCATCGGCGCCGCGTAGGTCGCGGCCTGCACGGCGAGCGAGCCGCTCCACGCTTCGACGCCCTTCATGATGTCGGGCGGAACGACTGTCGTCGGCGCCGGCTCGGCGGCGCGCGCAGCCGGCGCCGCTGCGGTCGCGAGCGCCGCGGCGGAGGCGGCGAGCCCGCCCGCGATCAGGTCACGTCGGTCGAGACGGATTTCTCTGTTCCAAGCCATGACCATGGGTCGCCCTTCCCGTTGATGCGCGTCCTCGAACTCAGGCAGCGCTCCCTTTCGATAGCCTGTTCGCGACAAGGCGACGACAGAAATCAGGCGGACGCCGATCGAGCGCGGCTCAATGGCGCCGGAAGGCGATGCGCAGGAGCTGGATGGCGCCGTTCTCGAAGCCCGACGCGGCGTC
The DNA here is from genome assembly GCF_003315135.1 of Roseiarcus fermentans. GTDB lineage: Bacteria > Pseudomonadota > Alphaproteobacteria > Rhizobiales > Beijerinckiaceae > Roseiarcus > Roseiarcus fermentans. Next base: position 53,561 of record NZ_QNRK01000014.1, on the reverse strand, counting down.
GTCGAGATAGGCGAGGTAGTCCGCCACCTTTTCCGGCCCGACCAGCGTCTCGGCGCGCGCCTTCGCCGCGCCGAGCCGCCGCTCCCACTCGCGCAGGGTCCTGGCGTAGTCGAGCCGATGGTTCACGAGACGCTCGGGCTCGAACCAGCGCGACGCCGCCTCGAGAACCTCATGCGCCATCGGCAGCTCGCTTTCCCGCCAGATCTTGTCGCGCTGGATCGGCGTCAGCTTGCGGATGCGGCCGTAGGCGATGGTCTGCAACGACAGCTTGCCGCCCTTGTTCAACCGCCGCCGGCAGAAGTCGAAGAACTCGGCGTAGACCGCGAGCCGCTCCTCGGGACGATGATCGAAACGGCCGAAATGCTCGAAGGCGCCGATGGAGACGATGCCGTCGAACGGCCGCGGGTCGTGGTAGTCCTGCCAGTTGACGATCGCCATGCGCGCGCGCGGGTCGGCGTTCCCCGCGTCGAAACGCTCCTTCTGCGCCGCGCTGAGCGTCAATCCGACCGCATCGGCGACGTTCCGCTCCTCGACCAGATAGCGCAGCATCGCGCCCCAGCCGCAGCCGACGTCGAGGATTCGCGCCCCCGGCCGCGCTCCGGCGGCGTCGGCGTGAAACCGCAGCTTTTCGATCTGCGCCTCTTCGAGCGACTGCGTGTCCGACCTGAACAGCGCGGCGGAATAGATCATCCGCCTGTCGAGCCACATCGCGTAGAAATCGTTGCCGGCGTCGTAGTGGTGCTGGATTTCCGCCTGAGAGGTCGTGCGCATGGCAAAGCCCTCCACAAATGGTTTAGTTATCAACTAAAAGGCGCTGGACGCGTCGTGTCAAGCCGCGGGCGCGTCGGCGCGCAGGGGCTCCTCGCACCTGGATTCGGGCCCACGGAACCGCCTGGGGAGGGAAAGCGCCGCTCTTCAGGCCGTCGGCCGCCGCGACATCTTGCCCGCGCTGCACAAAGTGCACAAGTTGGACGAAATGCGAGATTCAATCGCCGCCACGCCGACGTCGAAAACGAGCTTCGCGTCAGATCGACGCCGCAGCGTTCGTGAACCATTCCGACGGCGTCGGCGCGTCGGCGCGCAACAGCTTCTCGTGCTTGAGTTCGGCCCACAGGTCGGCTGGAAGGGAAAGTCGGAAAGCGGCGAGGTTGCGCTCGACCTGGTTGACCTTGATCGCGCCGGGAACGATCGAGGCGACGATCGGATGGCCGAGGGGAAATTGCAGGGCCGCGGCGGCGATCGGAACGTTGTGGCGCTTGCACACCGCGTCGATCTTCGCCACCCGGTCGAGAATGTCGGGGCTGGCGGGCGCATAGTTGTACATCGCGCCCGGGACGGCGCCGGTGGCGAGAATGCCGGAATTGTAGCCGCCGCCGATCACGATCCCGACCCCTCGCTCGGCGCAGCGGGGAAACACGTCGTCGAGCACGTCGGTCTCGAGCAGCGTGTAGCGCATCGCGAGCAGGAAGAAGTCGATGTCGAAGGCGTCGAGGAAGCGCGGGATGGCGTCCGACATGTTGACCCCGGCGCCGATTCCTCCGATCGCGCCGGAATCGCGCAGCTCGGCGAGGGCGCGCCACCCGCTCACGATCAATTGATCGAAGTGGGCGTCGACCGCGGCCGCGTTTCTGTGGCTCCAGCCGTCGAGGTCGTGGACGAGCAGCAGGTCGACGCGGTTGATTCCGAGCCGTTGCAGGCTGTCCTCGAACGAGCGCATCACGCCGTCGTAGCCGTAGTCGAACACGGTCTCGAATTCGAGGCCGCCGATCCACTGGCCGCGCGCGAATGGGCCGGGCTTCAGCGGCCGCTTCAGGAGCCGGCCGATCTTGGTCGAGAGCACGTAGTCGTCGCGCCGGCGGCGGTAGAGCGCGCGGCCGAGCCGGTGCTCGGCCTGCCCGCGGCCGTACCAGGGCGAGGTGTCGAAATAACGGGCCCCGCCCTCCCAGGCGATCTCGATCAGCTCCGCCGCCTCCTCGTCGTCGACCTTGGCGAACAGGTCGCCCAGCGGCGCCGTTCCGAGGCCGAACTCGCTCAGCGAAACGTCGGTCCGGCCGAGCCTGCGGACCCCGATCGGCCGCGGCGTCATTCCTCGGGCTCGGTGTCGAACCGAAGCGGATAGCCGCGCGATGCGCCGGCCTCGGTGCCGCGCGCGGCCTTGGTCTCGGCGATGTCCCTGGCGAACACGCCGACCACGCACAGGCCCTTCTTGTGCGCGGTGATCATGACGCTCAGCGCCTGCGATTCGTTCATGCGGAACACGGCCTTCAGCACCTCGACCACAAAATCGCGCGGCGTAAAGTCGTCATTGAACAATAGAACCTTGTGCAGGCGTGGACGGTCGACCTTGGTCTCGGTCTTGGTCCGCGCCTTCGTGCCGGTCTTGCTCATCGTGGCCCCCGGGAGGCTGGATGCTTCGCGGGCATGATCGCATGCGGCGGGCCCGGTATTCAAGCGCCGGCTATCCCGCGCGCCGGACGCGACCGCGGCGACGCGGATTCCTGGGCGCCGCGGCGAAATGGCGGCGCAAGTCCGCTTGCGTTAGGTCATCCGGGGCCGCATACCGTCCCCCGGATTTCCTCGGAGGTTCGTCATGACCCTGCGCGCCCTTGCGTTGGCCGCAATCGCCTGCGCGCTCTGCCCGGCGCCGTCCCGGGCCGGCCCCTGCGCGGACGACATCTACAAGGCCGACGTCGCCATCGCGAAGCGGCTCGAGCAGCTCGCCGCGCAGGGCAAGCCCGGCGCGGAATCGAGCTTCGCCACCACGCACCATCAGCCGACGCCCGCGACCATCGCCGGCGCCGAGGAGAAGGTCGGGGACATCTCGGAGGCCCAGGCGACCGCTGTCCGCAAATGGATGACGGAGGCGAGAAAGGACGATGCGGCGGGCGACCGCGAGAGCTGCGAGAAGGCCCTGGCGCAGGCTCGCGGCCTCCTTGGCATGTAGGACGGCCGCTTCCTCGCCGCTCGGTCGGACGGGATTGCCGGCGAGGCGCCGCCGATGACGGAAGCGTCCCTTTCCCGCGACCCGCCCGCCACCGCGTCCGAGCGGTTTCCGCCGACGGCGGGGCCGCTCGAGCCGGCGTTTCCGGCCTGGGGCCTCGCCTGGCGCTGGATCGTCTCCTGGCTCGGCGTCCTGACCGTGGTCGGCGCGCCCTGGGCAGGGTTGTGGTTCTATCGATGGTGCGCCGAACGAATCGCCCTGCCCGGCGGAGGCCGCCTGCGCCTCGACGCGGACGTGCGCGGCGCCTGGCCGCTGTTCGTCGCGACGGGCCTCGCCGGGTGGCTCGAGGACGGGCTCGCCGACGCGCTCGACCGGCCGAGCCGTCTCGTGATCTCGGTGCTGATCGAGGCGGCGCTCTGGGCGTGGCTGGTCAAGTGGCTGATCCCCCGGCTCAGGGTCGACGAGTCCCGCCTCGGCTTCGAAGGCTCGTTCCTCGGCCTCGCGGCCTGGACCGTCCTGTTCTACCTCGGCGTCGTTTCGCTGATCGGCTGGGCCTGGGCGCTGAAGAACATGCTGCGCTGGACCGCGGACAGGGTCGCAGGCCCGGTCGCGGTCGAATTCTGCGGCTCGGGCGCGCGAATCCTGGGACGGACCGCGCTTTTGCTCGTCGCCTGTCTGCCCGTGGTCACGATCCCGTGGGCGCTCGCGCGCTGGATGAACTGGATGGTTTCGCAGTTCGAGGTTCGGCCGCGGCCGGGCGAGTAGCGAATGGCCGCCGGCGGCTCCCCCACTCGCCGACCGCCATTCGCCGGCCACGTTGGAATTGGAACAATTACAAAGTGCGGCCGCCCGTCTTGCTTTCCCCGGGCTCCGGGACGACTGAAAGGGTACGCCGGTTGCCGGCCGGGACACTCAGGGACACGTCATGCTGATCAGGACCCTCGTATTGGCCGCAGGCATTGCGGCCGCGACATCGGCCTTCGCGAAGGAAACTCCGATCGGCGAGGAAAAGCAGCAGTCCGGCATGACGATCGGCGCGGTCTATCTTCAGCCGATCGAGATGGAGCCGGAGGGGATGATGCGCGCCGCAGACGACTCCGACGTCCATCTCGAAGCCGACATCCATGCGGCCAAGGGCAACCCCAACGGTTTCGCCGAGGGCGACTGGATGCCCTATCTCGTCGTGAAGTATCAGCTCGCCAAGGACGGCGGCCAGACCCAGACGGGCGATCTCATGCCGATGGTCGCCAACGACGGCCCGCACTACGGCGACAACGTCAAGCTGCAGGGGCCGGGCAAGTACAAGATGACGTTGACGATCGCGCCGCCGACCGCCGATCCGCATTCGATGTTCGGACGGCACGTCGACAAGGAGACCGGCGTCGGCCCGTGGTTCGCGCCGTTCACGCTCGACTACGAGTTCGTCTACGCCGGCACAGGCAAGAAGGGCGCCTACTGATGCGAGCGACGCTCGCGGCGACCCTCGCCGCCCTGTTCGCGGCGGCGGCGGCGGCGGCGCCCGCCGGCGCCGAGGACGAGGGGCCGACGTTCCAGATCGTCTTCAAGGGCGGCGCCATCGAGCCGAAGCGCCTCGAGGTCCCGGCCAGAACCCGCTTCCGGCTGGAGATCAGCAACGAGGACGACACGGCGGCCGAGTTCGAGAGCGTCGAGCTTCACAAGGAGAAGGTTCTGGCCCCGCGCTCCAAGACGGTCATGGTGATCCGGACGCTGGATCCGGGTGAATACGACTTCTTCGACGACTTCCACCCGGGCGCCGCGGCTGCGGTGCTGGTCGCCAAATAGGCTCTTGCCCATGGGCATGCCGGAGTTCAACACTGCGTTCGTCGTCTGGCGGGAGAGCATCGAGGCGCTCCTCGTCATCGGCATTCTCAGCGCGTGGATCGGTCATCGGCCGGAGGCGGAGCGAAAGGCCGGGCGCGCCTGGCTGTGGGCGGGCGTGGCGGTCGGAATCGTCGGCGCAGTCGCGCTCGCCGCCGCCCTCGTCACGGTCGGCGAGGAATTGAGCGACGACGCGCAGGTCTGGTTCCAGACGGCGATCGTGCTGATCGCGGCGGCGCTGATCGTGCAGATGGTGTTCTGGATGCGCCGGCACGGGCGTACGCTCAAGCGCGAGTTGCACGCCAGGCTCGACGACGCGGCCGACCGGTCGAACTGGATCGCCGTGTTCACGCTCGCCGCGATCGCGGTGATGCGGGAAGGCTCCGAGGCCGCCGTGTTCCTCTACGGCAGCATGGTGAGCGCCGGGACCTCCGTCGTGCGCGGCGTCGTCGCGGCGGCGCTCGGCCTCGCGCTCGCGATCGCGACCTACGGCCTGTTGCAGGCCGGCGCGCGCATCGTCTCGTGGCGCGCCTTCTTCCGCGTGACCGAGATCATGCTGCTCCTGCTCGCCGGTTCGCTGCTGCTGACGGGCGTGGACAACCTCGTCTCGCTCGGCCTCGTTCCGCAACTCTCCGGGCGCATGTGGGACACGTCGCGAATCCTGACCGACAGCGGCGCGCTCGGCGGCCTCGTGTCGGCGCTGACGGGCTATCGCGCCAAGCCCGTTCTCGTTCAGCTCCTGGCGCTCGGCGGCTACTGGCTCCTGATGATATGGCTTCTCAGACGTCCGACCTGGCGCACGGCCTGACGGCCGCACCGCCTCGCGCCTTGCCGATCGCCGCGCTCGGCCTGTGGCTGCGCCACCATCAGCGCGCGATTCGACGCGTCCAGTGGGCGGTGATCGCGATCTACGCCGCGCTGCTGATCGTGCCGGCCTTGGCGCCGGAGCCGACGCGGACCTCGCACATCTGGTCGAGCGTCGTGCTGTTCGCCCAGTTCGCCTTCTGGGGGATCTGGTGGCCGTTCGTGCTCGTCAGCATGGTGCTGATCGGAAGGACGTGGTGCGGCGTCTTCTGCCCCGAAGGCGCGCTCAGCGAGATCGTCAGCGCGCGCGGCCTCGGCAGGGCTACTCCCCACTGGATCAAGTGGCGCGGCTGGCCGTTCGCCGCCTTCGTGGCCACCACCATCTACGGCCAGATGGTCAGCGTCTATCAATATCCGAAGCCGGTGCTCGTCATCCTCGGCGGCTCGACGCTCGCGGCGATGGCGGTCGGCTTCGTCTACGGGCGCGACAAGCGGGTGTGGTGCCGCTACCTCTGCCCGGTGAACGGCGTCTTCGGTCTGCTGGCGAAGCTCGCCCCGGTCCATTACGCCGTCGACCGCGTCGCCTGGGACGAATGGCGCCGGGGCCCGCACGGCAAGGCGCCGGCGCTGAACTGCGCGCCGCTGGTCGCCGTGCGCACCATGCGCGGCGCCTCCGCCTGCCACATGTGCGGCCGCTGCGCCGGCTTCAAGGACGCGGTCGCCCTGGAACTGCGGCCGACATCGCAGGAAGTCGTCCGCGTCGCCGGGCGGGATCCGAGCCCGTGGGAGACGGCGCTGATCGTATTCGGCCTGCTCGGCGTCGCACCGGGCGCGTTCCTATGGTCGTCGAGCCCGTGGCTGGTCACGATCAAGCAGCGGCTCGCCGAATGGCTGGTCGCGCACGACCTGGTGTTTCTGCTCGAACCGACCCTGCCGTGGTGGATCCTCACCAATTATCCGGCGCACAACGACACGCTGTCGCCGTTGGACGGGGCCTTGCTGGTCGCCTACATTTTGGCGACGGCGGTCGTTCTCGGGGCTGCGATCCTCGTCTGTCTCGCCGCCGCCGCCCGCGCGCTCGGCCCCTTCGCCGCCGCCCGCGTCCACCACCTCGCGCAGAGCCTGATCCCGATCGCGGCCTGCGGCGTATTCCTCGGCCTGTCGGCGACGACGCTCGGCCAGCTCAGGGCGGACGGGCTGTCGCTCGCCTTCGTCCCGCCGCTCAGGATCGCGCTGCTCGTCGGGGCGTCGGCCTGGAGCGTCGGGCTGGCGTGGTCGGTGGCCGGCGTCTATGCGCGATCGGTTCCGGCGCGCACGGCCGCCGCGACCTCGGTCGGCGTCGCGGTCGCGATCAGCGCCTTCAACTGGGTGCTGATGTTCTGGATCTGGTGATCCGGCGTCGCGCCGGCGCAGGCGGCGGATCGGCGTGGACAATTCCGACGCGCCGAATGTCCCGATCGAGGCTCGAGGCCGCCGGTCCGCGCTGGCAAGCCCAATCGCGCCGGGCGCATGCCCGCACGCCACCGGGTTCCGGCAGGTTTCCAAGTCGTTTAGAATCGTTTCGATTTAGAAGTCTTACGATTTTCACGCATCGATATGCAGTCGTTGTGTGACCAGACAAACTCCCTTAGTCTTGATTGCGTCGTCGCAGGCAATCGTCCTGCAGCGATGTTGGAACGTACCTTCCTGCAGTCGGCCGGACTGCGTCGCGCGCTGCAGTCTGGCCGACATGGGGTTGTACCCGTTCCAAAAATTCGTCCTGCACGACGGGAGAGATGCTCATGTGTCCAGGGAAAGCGGCGGAACGTGACGATCTGGAGCAAGATCTCTCCCACGAGGACCTTTTCATCAAGCTGTATCGCTGCGTGATCGCCGGCCTGGGCTTTGGCGACACCGATTCGTGGGAATATGGCCGGCGTCTGTTGGCGCGCAACGTTCCGGCGCAAGACGCAGGTCCGCTTTTCGGACAGTTCTATGGGTTCGCGCGCGCCGTCATTGCGGCCTCCGGGGCGCCGCTTCACCGCCGGCCCGTCTCTTGTCCCGCCGTCTCGGCTGAAGAGGCGCTCGCCTTGCGGGTGATCGAGATGGCGCAACGCGCGCGCCACAGCGAAACGCTGTCCGCAGCGACGATGCTTGTCGGACGCGACGATCTCGGCGACGATTTGGGAACAGTCTTCCAGGCCGGGCAATCGCTGGCGATTGCCCTCGCCGCGCACGGTCTCTTTCCGTCCGGCCTGCCGAATCGCCGCAAGCCAGCGAGAGTCGCGGCTTCGATCTCCAGCCGGTTGCGCCGTCCGCCGCCGTTCTCCTCGCGCAACCCGTAATGGGCCCAGGTCGGGGACGAACGGCGCCGGCCGGCGGCTTCTTCATCGCCCGACCGCGGCTGACCACGATCCCAAACGGGAAAGGGCGAATAAAGTAACGTCGCCGGAATCACGCTGTCGCCAGAATCCGCAAGCCCGCAGCCCGACGCGTCGTCCGGTGCCTTCATCCCGTCGCCCGCCGCTCCTCGAAGCGCTACGGAACGCCCAATCCTTCTCCAAACATCGCCAACCCTCCTCACGCGACAAGGGGCTATTCGTCCTGTCGCAAGGGGGGCAGTTTTCCGTATCGGCAGACACGGTCTCGCGCGGAATGGCGGGCCGCCCGCCTCTCCCCATGCTTCCAACGCGGCCGGCCGACCCCTCCACCACCCTTCGGGTCGAGGGCGCGGAAGTCGCCTCCGCCACGGTTTGAAATCGTTTCGATTTGAAACGGTTCCGACTTGCGCCTGTCCGACGTTTCCCGGTTGCGCTGCGAGCGCATAGACTTAGTCTCGGCTCCGTCCCCGTTAGGTATCGCCTCCTGCGGAGACATTGGAGCGCGACCTCCAAAGTCGGCCAGACTGCAATGAAGTTGCAGTCTGGCCGACATGTCGTTGCGCCGTCCAACGATCCCCGCGACGACTTCTTCCGAAGTCAGGCCCCGACGCCACGACGACGCCGGCGCCGTCATCGCGACGGCTCAACGCATCGTGACCGTCGCCCCGCCGCGCGCGCCTTGCGGCGGCCGGGATGCTGGGCCAAAAGGGCGCGGCCCATGCGCCCCTCCATGCTCACCGCCCTGATCGTCGCCACCGCCCTGTTCATGGAGAACATGGACGGCACGGTGATCTCGACCTCGCTGCCGGCGATCGCGCACGACCTGAATCAGGACCCGATCGTCCTCAAGCTGGCGCTGACCTCCTACATGCTGACGCTGGCGGTGTTCATTCCCGCTTCCGGCTGGATCGCCGACCGGTTCGGCGCGCGCACGGTGTTCTGCTCGGCGATCGTCGTCTTCACCCTCGGCTCGATCCTCTGCGGCGCCTCGACTTCGCTCGAAACCCTGATCGCGGCGCGCGTCTTCCAGGGGCTCGGCGGGGCGATGATGGTGCCGGTCGGACGATTGGTGCTGCTGCGCAGCGTCGAGAAGAGCGATCTCGTCGACGCGCTCGCCTACCTCACCGTCCCGGCGCTGCTCGGTCCGGTCGCCGGCCCGCCGCTCGGCGGTTTCATCACCACCTACTTCCACTGGCGCTGGATCTTCTGGATCAACGTGCCGATCGGCCTGCTCGGCGTCGCCCTGTCGCTGCGCTACGTCGCCAACCTGCGCGAGGAAGTCGTGCCGCGCTTCGACTTCAAGGGCTTCGTCCTGTCGGGCGTGGGCCTGCTCGGCCTGATCTCCGGCCTGTCGCTGATCGGCCGCGGCATGGCGCCGGGCCTCGAGGTCGCGGCGCAGATCGCCGTCAGCCTCGTCCTGCTCGGCCTCTACGTCCGCCACGCCGGCCTCAACGAGGACGCCATCCTCGATTTGAGGCTCCTGAAGATCCCGACCTTCTTCGCCGGCGTGGCCGGCGGGCTGATCTTCCGCATCGGCATCGGCGCCTTGCCGTTTCTCCTGCCGCTCCTGCTGCAGATCGGCTTCGGCCTGACGCCGTTCGAATCCGGCTCGATGACCTTCGCCACCGCGCTCGGCGCGATGGCGATGAAGTTCACCGCCTCGACCGCGCTCAGACGGTTCGGCTTCCGACGCACGCTGATCGTCAACGCCGCCGTCTCGGGTCTGTTCATGGCGTCCTACGCGCTGTTCACGGCCGGGACGCCGCACTGGCTGATCTTCCTCGCCCTGCTCGCCGGCGGCTTCTTCCGCTCGCTCGAATTCACCGCGCTCAACGCCCTCTCCTACGCCGACATCGACCCGCCGCGGATGAGCCGCGCCACCAGCTTCGCCAGCGTCGCGCAGCAGATGTCGGGGGCGATCGGCGTCGCGGTCGCGGCGGTGTGCATCCAGTTGATCCAGGTCGGCTTCGGCGACGCGACGCTTCATTCGCGCGACCTGTCGCTCTCCTTCGTCGCGGTGGCGGTGGTGTCGAGCCTGTCCATGCTCGTCTTCATCAGACTGAAGCCGGAAGCTGGCGACTCGCTCGCCGCGCGGGCGCCGGCGAGCGAGGAAGCGACGGCGGCGGCGGAGTGAGGCGCGGCGGCGACGAGTTTGCTTTCCTCCGCCGCTGCGGGCGGGTATCGTCGAACTTTGCGACGGGCGGCGGGTATGGCGAGCACGGATTTGAAGCGGACATGACCCGGCTGATCCGGTTCGCCTGGATCGCCGGCGTCGCCGCGCTCGTCGCCCTCATCGCCTGGGCCGGCGCGGAACCGGTCGCGCGCGCGTTCGCGGCGGCGGGCTGGGGGTGCGTCGCCGTTGTGTGCCTCTTGCGCGCCGTTGCGGTCGCGGGCGCCGGGATCGGCTGGTTCGTCCTGTTCCCGCGCGGCCTCCGCCCCGCCGCGCTGACCTGCGTCGTCGTCCGTTTCGTACGCGAAGGCGGCAATGCGTTCCTGCCGTTCGGCAACGTCGGCGGCAACGTCATCGGGGCGCGGGCGCTGATCCTGCGCGGGGTCGCTGCGTCCCTCGCCGCCGCCAGCATCGTCGTCGACGTGCTGGCCCAGGCGGTCACCCAGGGCATTTTCGCCATCGCCGGCCTCGCGACGCTCGCCGCGATCGGGGCCGCGAGCGGCGTCGGAACGACGGTCGCGATCGTCGTCGCCTGCGCCGTTCCCGCGCTGTTCGGCTTTTATGCCCTTCAGCGGCCCTTCGGCCGGCGTTTCGTCAAGTCGGTGGCGACGCGCATGGCCGGCGAACGGGCATGGGCGTCGCTCGGCGCCGTCGACGCGCTCTACGCGCGCCTGGACGCGATCTACGCCAATCGCGCCAACCTCCTCGCCGCGGCCGCCATCCATCTGACGTTCTGGTTCGTCGGCGCGCTCGAAGTCTGGGCGATTCTGGCGTTCATGGGGCTGCCGGGGGGCTATCCGGAGGCGCTGGCGATCGAGAGCCTGACGCAGGCGATTCGCGGCGCGGCGTTCGCGATCCCCGGCGCGCTCGGCGTGCAGGAGGGCGGCCTGATCGCGCTCTGCGCGATCTTCGGCCTGCCGCCTGACGTGGCCATCGCCATGTCGCTGATCAAGCGCGTTCCCGACGTCGTGCTCGGCCTGCCGAGCCTCATCTACTGGCAAGTACTCGAGGGGCGGACCTTCTTCGGCGGCCGCCGCATCGCCGACGGGACGCGGAACCCGTGACGGCGATCGCGGTCGTCTGCCTGGTCGTGGCCGCCGCCGGCTGCCTCTATCTCCTCGCCGCGATCGTGGCCGCCTCGCCCCCCGTCGGCGAGGCCGCGCCGGCCCCGGCCGCATGGCCGTCCGCGACCATTCTGAAGCCCCTGCGCGGCGACGAACCCGCCCTGTCGAAAAACCTCGCCTCGTTCTGCGATCAGGACTATCCGGCGCCGGTGCAGATCGTGTTCGGCGTGCAGGCGGCCGACGACCCGGCGATCGCCGTCGTGACGCGCCTCGCGGCGCAATTCCCCGGCCGCGACCTCCGCCTCGTCGTCGACGCCGCGACTCACGGCGCCAACCGGAAAATCTCCAATCTGGTCAACATGGCGCCGGCGATCGCGCATGAGGTGGTCGTTCTCGCCGACAGCGACATCGCGGCGCCGAAGGATTACCTCCGCCGGGTCGCCGCGGCGCTCCTTCGGCCGGGCGTCGGCGGCGTCACCCTGGCCTATCACGGCGTTCCGGTCGCAGGATTCTGGTCGCAACTGTCGGCGCTGGCGATCGACGCGCATTTCCTGCCCAACGTGCTCCTCGGCCTGCGCCTCGGGCTGGCTGCGCCTTGTTTCGGGTCGACGATCGCGCTCCGCCGCCACGATCTCGACGCGATCGGCGGCTTCGCGGCCTTCGCCGACGTCCTCGCCGACGACTACGCCATCGGCGCCGCGCTGCGGGCGAGGGGCCTCGGCGTCGCCGCGCCGCGCCTTCTCGTCGGCCACGCCTGCGCGGAACGCTCGCTCGCGGAGCTGTGGCGGCACGAGATGCGCTGGGCGCGCACGATCCAGACGGTCGACTTCTGGGGATATCTCGGCTCCGCGGTCACCCATCCCCTCCCCTTCGCCCTTCTCGCCGCCGCGGCGGGCGCGCCGGTCCCGGGCCTCGCGCTCGCCGGACTGGCCATCGCCGGCCGCGTCGGGCTGTTGCGCGCCATAATGCGCAGCTACAGTCTGCCGACGCCCGCCTACTGGCTTCTCCCGTTGCGCGATCTCCTGTCGTTCGCGACCTTCGCCTGGAGCTTTTGCGGCCGGGAGGTTATCTGGCGAGGCGAGCGGCGCCGCGTGCTGCGGAACGGCGTCTTGACCGCGGATTGAAGGACCGACGACCCATGATGCGAACCCTGTTTCTGCAGGCGCCGTCTTTCGACGGTTTCGACGGCGGCGCCGGATCGCGCTACCAGGCCCGGCGCGAAGTCCAGTCGTTCTGGTATCCGACCTGGCTCGCCCAGCCCGCGGCGCTCGTCGAAGGCTCGAAGCTGATCGACGCGCCGCCGCACAGAATCGGCCTCGAGGAGGTGGTGAAACAGGCGCGGGACTACGATCTCGCCGTGCTGCATACCTCGACCCCCTCCTTCCGCAGCGACGTCAAGACGATCGAGGCGATGAAGGCCGCCAATCCCGACCTCAAGGTCGGGCTGATCGGGGCCAAGGTCGCCGTCGACGGCGACAAGAGCCTCGAAACGGCCCCGCTGGTCGACTTCGTCGCGCGCAACGAGTTCGACTTCGCCATCAAGGAGGCGGCCGAGGGTCGCGACCTCGCGACGATCACCGGCCTCACCTGGCGGAACAAGGCGGGCGCGATCGTGCGCAATCCCGACCGTCCCGTGCTCGAAAACATGGACCTGCTGCCGTTCGTCACCCCGGTCTACAAGCGCGATCTCACAATCGAGAATTACTTCAACGGCTACCTCAAGCACCCGTACCTCTCGTTCTACACCGGGCGGGGCTGCAAATCGCGCTGCACTTACTGCCTGTGGCCGCAGACCGTCGGCGGCCATCGCTACCGCACCCGCAGCGTCGGCCATGTGATCGAGGAGGTGCGCTGGGCCAGGGCCGCCTTCCCGCAGGTCAAGGAGTTCTTCTTCGACGACGACACGCTGACCGACGACGCGCCGCGCACCGAGGCGATCGCGCGGGAATTGGGCAAGCTCGGCATCGTCTGGGCCTGCAACGCCAAGCCCAACGTCAAGCGCTCCACCCTGAAGGTGATGAAGGACAACGGCTGCCGGCTGCTGCTGGTCGGCTACGAAAGCGGCAACCAACAGATCCTCCACAACATCAAGAAGGGCATTCTGGTCGACGTCGCCAAGCGCTTCACCAAGGATTGCCACGAGCTCGGCATCGTCATCCACGGCACGTTCATCCTCGGCCTGCCGGGCGAGACGTCGGAGACGATCCGGCAGACGATCCAGTACGCCAAGGAGATCAACCCGCACACCATCCAGGTGTCGCTGGCCGCGCCCTATCCCGGCACCTTTCTCTACAAGCAGGCGCTGGAGAACGGCTGGCTCGACGACGCCAACGCCGATCTGGTCAACGACGACGGGGTGCAGATCGCGCCCCTGCACTATCCCCACCTCGCCCATTCGGAGATTTTCCGCTCGGTGGACGAGTTCTACCGCAGCTTCTACTTCCGCATCCCGAAGATCGCCTCGATCGTCGGCGAGATGGCGCTGAGCCCGGAGATGATGAAGCGGCGGCTGAAGGAGGGCGTCGAGTTCTTCCGCTTCCTGCGCGAGCGCCGCGAGGTCGCGCCCTGAAGCGGCTCATCGTCACCGCCGACGATTTCGGGCTGGCGGAGGCGGTCAACGAGGCCGTCCAGCAGGCCCACGAGGAGGGCGTCCTCACCGCCGCGAGCCTGATGGTCGGGGGCGCCGCCGCGGCGGACGCCGTCGCGCGCGCCCGGCGCATGCCGAGCCTCAGGGTCGGGCTTCATCTCACCCTGAGCGACGACTGGCCGGTCCTGCCGGCGAAGGCGCTTCCCGACCTCGTCGTCAAGACCGGGGCGGCGGCCGGGCGGCTGCGCGGCGATCTCGCGACCCTCGGTCTCGCGATCGCGACGCGGGCCTCGGTGCGACGCCAGGTCGAAGCCGAGATCCGGGCGCAGTTCGAGGCCTACCAGGCGACCGGGCTCGCGCTCGACCACGTCAACGCGCATCGCCACTATCATCTTCACCCGACGATCCTCAGCGCCATCCTCGCGATCGGCGCGGATTTCGGCGCGCGGGCGTTGCGCACGCCGATCGAGCCGCTGGCCGACCTGCGGCGGGTCGAGCCGACGCCCCGCCCGCCGGTCGCCCTGTTGACCGCGCCCTGGGCGGCGGCGATGCGGCGACGGGTCCGCGCACGCGGCTGGCTCGCGGCGGACCGCGTGTTCGGCCTCGCCTGGTCGGGCCATATGACCGAGCCGCGGCTCGCCGGCCTGATCGCCGCCCTCCCGCCCGGCGTCACGGAAATCTACACCCACCCGGCGACCACGGCCGGCTTCGTCGGCGCGGCCGAGGGTTACGCCTACGGCGACGAACTCGCCGCGCTCCTGTCGCCGCGCTGCCGCGCCGCCGTTTTCAAAAACGCTGCTGCGGTCGGGGGTTACGCCGACATCAATCCCGCGTGACGAACGCGGCGGCCCGCTCGACGTCGAAGGGAACAGGGCGGTATAGTGCCGAACTGTCGTCCGTTTCGATCGACCCGGTCCGGCGCTTTCGAGCCGGTTTCCGCGCCCCGCTCCGGCGCGACGAGGAGAAGGAATGAAAATCATCCTCGCGCAGCCGCGCGGATTTTGCGCCGGCGTCGTGCGCGCCATCGACATCGTCGAGCGGGCGCTCGACAAATACGGGCCGCCGGTCTACGTCCGCCATGAGATCGTGCACAACCGCCACGTCGTCGAGCAGCTCAAGGCGAAGGGCGCGCGGTTCGTCGAGGAGCTGAGCGAGGTGCCGGCTGGCGCGCTGACGATCTTCAGCGCCCACGGCGTGTCGCGGAAGGTCGAAGAGGAGGCCCGGTCGCTGGCGCTGCCGACGATCGACGCGACCTGCCCGCTGGTGACCAAGGTTCACAACGAGAGCGGCCGCTACGTGGCGCAGGGGCGGATCTTGATCGTGATCGGCCATGCCGGGCATCCGGAGATCGAGGGAACGCTCGGCCGCATCGACGGCGAGGCGCATCTCGTCGAGAACGAGGCGGACGTGGACCGGCTCGCGGTTTCCTCCGACGCGCCGATCGCCTATGTCACCCAGACGACGCTGAGCGTCGACGACACGCGCGGCGTGATCGCCGCCCTGCACCGCCGGTTCAGCGATGTGCTGGGACCCTCGACCCGCGACATCTGTTATGCGACGCAGAACCGGCAGACCGCCGTGCGCGAACTGGCGCAAATGGTCGACGTCATCGTCGTCGTCGGGGCGAGAAACAGCTCAAACTCGAACCGGCTGCGCGAAATCGGCGCGCAGGCGGGGCTGCCGAGCTACCTCGTCGCCGACGGCGCCGAGATCGATCCGGCGTGGTTCCGTGGGCATGAGGCCGTCGGGGTGACCGCCGGCGCCTCCGCCCCCGAAGTTCTCGTCGACGACGTGGTGCGCGCCCTCGAGCGCCTCGCGCCATCGCTGGTGTCGGTTCAGGACGGGCCGGAAGAAAGCGTCAGCTTTCGGCTTCCAGCCGAACTGGCGCTCTGATCGTTACAGGTTTCAAAGGAGCCGCTCCTCATGGGCATACCCCTTCGGCAGGTCATCGGCGTCGGCGCCTATGTCGTGCGCCAGCATCTCGCCGGCCGGAAGCGCTATCCGCTGGTGCTGATGCTGGAGCCCCTGTTCCAGTGCAACCTGGCCTGCGCCGGCTGCGGCAAGATCGACTATCCGGACCCGATCCTGGCCAAGCGCCTGTCGGTCGAGGACGCGCTCGCGGCGGTCGACGAATGCGGCGCGCCGGTGGTGGTGCTCGCCGGCGGCGAGCCGCTGCTGCACAAGGAGCTGCCGGAGATCGTGCGCGGCGCGGTGGCGCGGAAAAAATTCGTCATCGTCTGCACCAACGCCCTCCTGCTGCAGAAGAAGATCGACCAGTACCAGCCCGGCCCCTTTTTCACCTGGTCGATCCACCTCGACGGCGACCAGGAGGGGCACGACAAATCGGTGTGCCAGCCGGGCGTGTACGACCGCGCCGTCGCCGCCCTGAAGCTGGCGAAGGCCAAGGGTTTTCGCGTCACGATCAACAGCACGTTCTTCAACGACGCCGACCCCGCGCGGGTCGCCGCGTTCTTCGACGAGGTGACGGCGCTCGGCGTCGACGGGATCACGGTGTCGCCCGGCTACGCCTATGAGCGCGCCCCCGACCAGACGCATTTCCTGAACCGAACGGCCACCAAGGAGCTGTTCCGCGCCATTTTCCGCCGCGGCGACCGCGCCCGCAAATGGGCGTTCAACCAGTCTGGCCTGTTTCTGGATTTCCTCGCCGGCAACGAGACCTATCGCTGCACCCCGTGGGGCAACCCGACCCGCAACGTGTTCGGCTGGCAGCGGCCCTGCTACCTTCTCGGCGAGGGCTACGCGAAGTCTTTCCGCGAACTGATGGAGGAGACGGACTGGGACGCCTATGGCGTCGGCAATTACGAGAAATGCGCCGACTGCATGGTCCACAGCGGCTTCGAGGCGACGGCGGTGGCGGACTCGGTCAGGCGGCCGTGGAAGGCGCTGGCGGTGTCGCTGCGCGGGGTGCGGACGGAAGGCCCGATGGCGCCGGACATTCCGCTCGACCGGCAGCGCCCGGCCGAATTCGTGTTCGAGCGCGGCGTGGCGGAGAAGCTGTCGGAGATGCGGCCCGACAAGGTGGGGGAGAAGGCCATGTAGCGGTCTGAGCCGACCGTTGTTTCGCTCGCCCTTCCGGGTCGAACGGGCGGCGGGGTAAGCGGGCGTACACGCCCGATCCTGCAGGCCCGCTGCCGCCCGACCAAAAGAGTGATACGGGCGGGACTTGCCCTTTCGCTCGCCAGGCCTACGCGAGATACGCCGCCGGCTCCGCAGACAGTCCGGCATGAACCTGCCGGGTGACCGGGTCCGCCAGAACTTCCGCCTGACCCGCTTCCAGCGCCGCGAGCGTCTGGCTCACGACCGCCTCGGGAGCGATCTTCGGTCCCGGCGCGCCGCGCGCCATGTCGGTGTCGATGAAGGCGGCGTGCACCGCGACGAGTTGCGTCCCCTGGGCCTTCAGCTCCTGACGCAGGGCGTTGCCGAGCGCCCATGCCGCCGCCTTGGACGCGCTGTAGGCGCCGCTCTGCCCAGCCAACGTGAGCCAGCTCAGCACCGAAAGCACGTTCACGACGGCGCCGCCGCCGTTGGCCGCCAGCACGGGCGCGAAAGCCTGCGTCAGCCGCAGCGGCCCGACCGCATTGGTCTCGAACTGGCGCCGCAGCGCCTCCGTCGCATTCGGCGACAGCAGGGGTCCGAACTCGGCGACGCCCGCGTTGTTGATCAGGAGGGTCACGTCGGCGAGTTCCCGCGCCAGCGCCTCGACTTGCTCCGGTTTTGTCACATCGAGTCGAACCGGCGTGACGCCCGGCGTCGTCACCGCGGCGGGATCGCGGGCCGCGCCGTAGACTTTGGCCGCGCCGGCCGCGAGCAAACCGCGGGCGAAAGCCGCGCCGAGACCGCGGTTGGCGCCGGTGACGAGCGCGACAGAACCTTGAACCTTCATGGCTGCTTCCTTTCAGACTTGCGCAGTGACGAATGCGACGGCTTCGGCGACGACGCCGGGATCGGAGAGAATGCGGCGGTGGCCCAGGCCCTCGACGCGCCGGTGGCGTGCGCCCGGCCAGGCGGCGGCGCTCTCGACGCTGTCTTCGATCGGGACCGTGCGGTCGTCGGCCGAGTGGATGAACAAGGCGCGCTGGCCGAGGCTCGGGGCGCGACGCGGCAGGGAGATGTCGCGGACATCCTGACCGATCGCCTTCCGCAAGAGGCCCAACATCGCCTCGGCGCCCTCTGCGGCAAGCCCGGCGGCGGCCGCAAATCCGCGTGCATAGCGCTCGTAATGCGCGGGCGACGCGATCAGGATCACCCGTTCGGCGTCGAGGCCGCCGTACAAGGCCTCGACGACGACCGGCGAACCCATCGAGTGGGCGACGACAGCGCGCAGCGGCCCGATCGCCTTCCCGACGGCGTGAAGCGCCACGGCGGCCTGCGGGATCGACATGCGGCGGCCGGCCGAGCGCCCGTGCGCCGGCAGATCCATCGCCAGCACCGAGCAGCCGGCCTCGAGGAGCGGCGCCACGAACGCGGCGAGGTCCGACGCCTGACCCTCCCAGCCATGCAACAGCAGAACCGCAGGGCCCGACCCCGCCTGCGTCAAGGCGATCTCGCCTTCCGGCGTCTCGATGCGCAGGTCGGCGGCGCCCGGCATGGCGAGCGGCAGGAGCCGCTTCGGCTGCGCCGGCGTCAGGAAGGCTTGCGCAACCTGCTCCGGACTCGGGCGGTTCGCGGCGATCGTTTCGCTCATGTCGGGCTCCATTATATGATGAACGTCATATTTTTACGCAACGAACCGATCGGGACCGCCGCCCGGTTTCAGACGGGTTGCGACGTCAGGTGGCCGAGAGCGGCTTCCCGCAGGTCCTCCGCCAGCTTCGGATCGTCGACGGCCCGAGCCAGAAGCAGCGCTCCAACCATCGTCGCCACGGTGACCAGCGCGCGCTCATGCGCGCCCGGGCGTCCCCAGTCCGGAGACTGTCGCGCCACGAGGTCGATGAACTCCTTGATGCGCCGGGTGGCGGCGCGCCGAACCTCGGGGGCCTGACGGGGCATTTCCGAACCGAGCGCGACCACCGGGCATCCGATCGCCACGCCGTCGGCGTGGGCCTTCGACAGATAGGCGCGCAGCAGCGCCCGCAAGGACTCCTGTGGCGGAGCCGCCGCCGCGACGCGCTCGAGGGCTGCAATTCCATGCGCGCCGGCGAGGTCGGCCGCCTCGGCGAGCATCGCCTCCCGCGAACCGAAATGCGCGTAGAAACCGCCGTGGGTCAGCCCGACGGACTTCATGATGTCGGCCACGCCGGTTCCGTCGTATCCGGTGGCGCGAATGGACCGCGCCGCCGCGTCGACGATGCGGCGATGCGTCTCTTCCTTACGGCTGGAAGGTTTTGGTTGGCGGCGTGCGATTTTCATATTATGGCTATCATATCGACGGAGCGGATCTTTGACAAGCGCCTGAAACCGGTCCCGTCGCGACGACATCTGAACACATGAGGAAGGCGGCCCGTGAAAAATTCTGCCGTTCTTGCGCCGCCCGCCGCCGCTCCCGCGCCGCCGGCTGAAATGAGCGCGCGGACGCTTCTCCTGCTCGAGGGTCCGATCGTTCCGACGCTGCTGCGGCTCGCCTGGCCGAACGTGCTCGTCATGGTTGCGCAGGCTTCGACCGGGCTGATCGAGACGTTTTGGGTCTCGCGGCTCGGAACCAACGCGCTCGCAGGCATGGCCCTGGTCTTTCCCGGCGTCATGATGATGGCCATGCTGTCGGCCGGCGCGGTCGGCGGCGGCATTTCGTCCGCCGTCGCGCGGGCGCTCGGTTCCGGTCGGCGCGCCGACGCGGATGCGCTCGTCCTGCATGCGCTTCTGATCAATTGCGCGCTCGGCCTCCTGACCTCGGCGCTGTTCCTGGTTTTCGGCCGCCAGATCTATGCTGCGATGGGCGGCCGGGGCGGATCGCTCGACGCCGCGATGGCCTATTCGAACGTGGTTTTCGCGGGCAATATCGTGCTGTGGCTGATGAATGCGCTGGCGAGCGTCATCCGCGGCTCGGGCGAGATGCTGTTTCCGTCGACCGTCGTGTGCGTCGGCGTCGCGCTGCTGATCCCCCTCTCGCCGCTCTTCATCTTCGGGCTCGGCCCGGTTCCGGCGATGGGGATCGCCGGCGGCGGCGCCGCGGTGGTCGCGACGACGGCGCTCATGGCGGTCATCCTCGCCTGGTACATTCTGTCCGGAAATAGCGTCGTCCGGCTGCGGATCGCGCGCCTCGAGCCGGCTTTCTTCGCCGACATTCTCAGAGTCGGCGGCGTCGGGACGCTGAGCACGCTGCAAACGACGCTGACCGTCGCATTGACCACGGGCATCGTCGGCGCGGCCGCGGGGCCCGACGCGGTCGCGGGCTACGGAACGGGCTCCCGGCTCGAGTATCTCCTGATCCCGTTGGTGTTCGGCCTCGGCGCGCCTCTGGTCGCCATGGTCGGCGTCAATATCGGCGCGGGCCAGAAAGAGCGGGCGCTGCGCATTGCGATGACGGGCGCGGCGCTCGCCTTCGTCGCCTGCGAGGCGATCGGCCTCGCCGCGGCCTTGTGGCCCTCGGCCTGGCTGAGGCTGTTCGGCGACGATCCCATGATGATCGCGACGGGAAGCGCCTATCTGCGCTTCGTCGGTCCGGCCTACGGGTTCTTCGGCCTGGGGCTCGCGCTTTATTTCGCGTCGCAGGGCGCCGGGCGGCTGATGTGGCCGTTGCTCGGCGGATTCGCCCGGCTGGTCATCGCCGTTGGCGGCGGTTGGCTCGCGCTCGCCCTGACCGGGTCGCTGCCGCTTGTTTTCGTGATGCTCGGGGCCGCTCTCGCCGCCTATGGCGCGATCGTCGGAATTGCGGTGCGCTCAGGCGTGTGGTTCAGGAAGGACCGGCTCGCGCTGCGCGCGGCGAGCGTTTCGAGCTGACCGGATCGACGGCGACCGGGACCGCCGGCCGGCGTGGCGCAGGGGCCGCAGGGCGCTGGTCCGATCACCCCGCCGATGTCGAAGGACAGCGCCGGATCGGGTCCGGTCCTCCAACGGCTCCAGCCGTCAGAGTCCGACCGCCAGCCTGCCGCAACGCCGGAGCATGCGGAACGCCGCGCCGCTGTCGAAAGCCGCCGCGATCAGTCCCGGAAGCGCGGCGGGCGAACGGGCGAGCCCCCTGACCACGGCCCCGACGTCGACCTCGCCGTCGGCGTCGAGCGCGGCCAGGACGAGCGGCGGCAGGTCGCGGTCGGCGGGGTCGCTGACGGCGCGCAGGATGGCGAACGGCGCGCCCCGCGCGCGGGCGAAGCGGCCGGCGGCGAGGCTTTCCATGTCGACCGCGGCGGCGCCGGTTGTCTCGCGCAGCGCGCGTTTCTCCCCGGCGGTCAGGACGGGAGCGTCCGCGGCCGCGAATTTTCCACGCGTCGCCGGCACGCCCGCCTCGGCGAGGCGGCGTTCCAGCGCAAGCGTCAACGCTTCGTCCGTCGCGACGCTTTCGCTCCGAGCCACGACCTCGGACCCGAGCAGGACATCGCCGCTGCGCAGGCTTGGATCGAGCCCGCCGCAGAGGCCGAAACTGACGACCATCCGAAGCGGCGTGTCGGCGAGCGCGGCGAACCGCGCCTGCAACGTCGCCCCATTGCCGAACGCCACGATCGCGCCCGGACCGGCCGCGAGCGCCGCTTCGCGTTTCAGCCCGCAGACGATCAGGACGGACGAAATCTGCGAGCGAGGCGCAGCCATCAGCGCGGATGGAGAATGGCTTCGGCCACGTCCGTCCTTGCGAGCGCGGCGAGGCAATCCAACCGCCTGCGCAGCGGCGTGGCTTGCTTCGTCGCTGCGCTCCTCGCAAAGACGCGACAAGATCGATCTGAGTTCATCTCGCCTCCGACTTCACATGCCGAACGCGACGCTGCGGCTGTTGGCGCGCCTGAGGTTGCGGTAGCGCGCCAGCGCCCAGAGCGGGAAGAATTTGGAATAGCCGTGGTAGCGCAGGTAGAAGATGCGCGGAAAGCCGGTCGCGGTGTGGAACGGCTCGTCCCAAAAACCGTCCGCGCCTTGCGTCGCTGCGAGCCAGGCGACGCCGCGCGCGACCGAGGGATTGTCGATCTCGCCCGCCGCCATCAGGCCGAGCAGCGCCCAGCCGGTCTGCGAAGCCGTGCTCGGGCTCGGACGATAGCCTTGGTAGTCGAGCCGATAGCTGTCGCCCGCCTCCCCCCAGCCGCCGTCGGCGTTCTGGATGCGAACCAGCCAGTCGACCGCGCGCCTCACGCACGGCGCGGCGGAATCGACTCCCGCGGCGTTGAGGGCGCACAGCGCCGACCATGTGCCGTAGACGTAGTTCATCCCCCAGCGGCCGAACCAGCTGCCGTCCTTTTCCTGGCTCGCAATCAGCGCGTCGAGGCCGCGCGCGAGCGACGGGCTCGTCTCGCGGGTGTCGCCGAGCTGGGCCAGCATCGAGACGCAGCGCGCCGTCACGTCGGCCGTCGGCGGGTCGAGCAGCGCGCCGTGGTCGGCGAACGGGATGTTGTTGAGAACCTCGTGGGTGTTGTCGGCGTCGAAGGCGCCCCAGGCGCCGTCCCGGCTCTGCAGGCCCTCGATCCATTCCTTCGCCCGCCCGATCGCGGCGGCGTCCCGGTGCGAACTGCGCCCGCTCGCCCGGTCCATCGCCATCGCCACGACAGCGGTGTCGTCGAGGTCGGGATAATGGGCGTTGGCGTACTGGAAGGCCCAGCCGCCGGGGCGGACGTTCGGGCGCCCGACAGCCCAGTCCCCCTTCACCTCGAGCACCTGCCGCGGCCGCAGCCAGGCGAGGCCGGCGCTCGCCGCCGCTTCCGCCGTCTCGCCGCCGACCTCGATCAGCGCATGCGCCGTGAGCGCCGTGTCCCAGACCGGCGAGACGCAAGGCTGGCAATAGGCCTCGTCGTCGCCGACGACCAGCAGCCGCTCGATCGACTCCCGCGCCGCGACGAGACGCGGATCGTCGGACGGGACGCCGAGCGCGTCGAACATCAGCACGCTGTTGACCATGGCCGGGAAGATCGCGCCGAGGCCGTCGACCCCGTTGAGGCGCTCGGTGACGAAGACCTCGGCGCGATTGATCGCGTGGGCTCGGGTCGCGGGCGGAAAGTAAGGCTCGGCGCGCTTCAGGACCGCATCGACGGCGTCGAAGAAGCGAATCCAGCCGGGAGACTGGTGGGCGCCCTTCGGCCAGCGCCGCACCGTGTCGGGCGGCGCGACGAACAATTCGTCGATTGCGACGCCGCGCGGGTTTTTCGCCCTCGGCTTCAGCGCCTGGAGGACCAGCAGCGGCACGAGCACGGTGCGCGCCCAGTACGAGATCTTGCTGAGGTGGAACGGAAACCAGCGCGGCAGCAGCATGATCTCGACCGGCATCGCCGGCGTGCCGCGCCACGGAATGGCGCCGTACAGCGCCAGCAGGAAGCGGGTGAAGACGTTGCTGGCGGCCGCGCCGCCGTGCGCCAGCACGGCTTGACGAGCCCGCGCCATATGCGGCGCCTGGGAATCGTCGCCGATCATCTTGAGCGCGAAATAGGCCTTGACGCTGGCGCTGATGTCGAACGCGCCGTCGTGGAACAGCGGCCAGCCGCCGTGCGCGCCCTGGATCCGGCGCAGATAGACGGCGATCTTGCGCTCGAGCTCCACGTCCGGCGTTTCGCCGCGGAAATGGCGGAACAGCACGTATTCCGCCGGGATGGTGGCGTCGGCCTCGAGTTCGAAACACCAGTGGCCGTCCGGCTGCTGCCGGGCGAGCAGCGCCGCGGAGGCGGCGCGGATGCGCCGCTCGACCGTTTCGAGCGACGCCGTGTCGTCGATGGACAGACTCATCGCGAACCCCCCGCTTTCCCGCGCCGCCCGGTCACGACCGCCGCCGCCGCGTAGCCCGAGCGCACCGCGCCTTCGATCGTCGCCGGCAGTCCGGTCTGCGTCCAGTCACCGGCGAGGGCGACATTGGCGAAGGCGGTGCGCGCCGGCGGACGCCGGGCGTCCTGGGCCGGCGTCGCGGCGAAGGTCGCCCGCTTCTCCTTGACGATCTGCCACGGCGGAAGGTCCGGGCCGTAGCCGCCGAGCGCTGCGACCTCGGCCCAGATCGCCCGCGCCAGCGCCTCCCGCGGCTCGTCGATCAGGCGATCGGCGCCGCTGATGGTCGTCGACACGTGCTCGGGATAGGAGAAGATCCATTGCGTCAGGCCGTTGACGACGCCGAGGATCAGCGGCTGATCCCCGGCTGGCGCGACCCGGAAATGCGCGTTGACGATCGCGCGGAATTCGTCGGGCGCGTCGAGATCGGGCAGCAGTTCCCGCGCCACCGGCGGCGGCACGGCCAGAATGACGGCGTCGTCGCCGGCGAGCGCCGTTCGCCCATCCGCGAAATCGAGGCCTGCCGCACGCCCGGCGGCGAAGGCCACGCCGCGCAGGCGCGCGCCGAACCGGACCGTCGCCCCGCGGGACGCGAGATGAAGCAGCGCGGGCTCGACGAAACAGGCCGACAGTCCGCCGACCGCGACCAGCGGACGGCAGGCGCGCCCGCCCGCGAACAGCGTCTCGCGCAGCATCGCGGCTGCGAGCCGCGCCGAGCCCTCGGCCGGGTCGGTGTTCAACGCGGCGAGCAGAACCGGACCCCAGAGGCGGTCGTAGAGCGGCCCCGAGCAGGTCATCACCTCGCCGAGCGACGCTGTTTTGGCGGCCGTCAACGTCGCGAGCGGCGCGAGATAGGCGCTGAGCGGCGCGCCGGGAACGCGGCGGCGGGAATCGAGAAGCCACCACGGCGCCCGGCCGTCGCTGGGATGCAGCCGCCAGCGTTCGCCGGTCTTCAGGTCGGCGAAATCGAACATCGCCGACGCCGGGCCTTGCAGCCGGGCGCGCGAGCCGATGCGGTCGAGATAGTCGAGCGCGGCGTGGTTGCCGGACAGCAGCAGGTGATTGCCGTTGTCGATGGCAAGGCCGAGCGCCGGATCCTGGTACGATCGGCAGCGGCCGCCGGCCGTCGCCGCCGCTTCGTGCAGGACCACCCGGACCCCCTCGTCCGCCAGCCGCACGGCGGCGCTCAGGCCCGCGACGCCGGCCCCGACGACATGGACGACGCTCATGCGAGGCCGTACCGGAGGAGCGCGCCGAGGACGCGCAACCGGTCGGCGCCGATGCGCCGGCGCGGCGGCGCGAACCCGCGCGCCTGCATGCGATCGAGGATCGACTGGTAGGCCGCGGCCATCAGGCGCGGCGCGCGGACGGCGGCTCTCGGCTCCCCGGCCATGATTCGTCCGGATTCGACGAAATGCGCGCGCGCCCGCGCCGCGACCTCCACGCAAGCGCGGGCAAGCCGCGGATCGGCGGCCGCCGCGAGCGGCTCGTCCGAGGACACCCCCGCCGCCGTCAGCGCCTCGCGCGGCAGGTAGAGCCGTCCGATCGCGGCGTCTTCGTCGATGTCGCGCAAGATGTTGGTCAGTTGCAGGGCGCGGCCGAGATGGTGGGCGAGCGCCTCGCCGGCCGCCTCGTTCATGCCGAAGATGCGCACGGAAAGCCGCCCGACGGCGCTCGCGACGCGATCGCAGTAGAGATCGAGGGTCGCCCAGTCGGGCGCGCGAATGTTCTCGGCGGCGTCCATCGCCATGCCGTCGATCACCGCGTCGAAGTCCGCCTTTCGCAGGCCGAAGCGGCGCACCGCTTCGGCGAGGTCGCTCAGCGCCGCGACCGGACGCCCGGCATAGAGGCCGTCGATCTCCGCCCGCCAGCGGTCGAGACCGGCCATCCGGGAAGCGGACGGCCCCGAGCCGTCGGCGATGTCGTCGACCGCGCGGCAGAAGTCGTAGACCGCATACATGGCCTTGCGCCGCTGCTCGGGCAAAATGCGCATCGCGAGGTAAAACGAGCTTCCGGTCGCCGCGGGAACGGCCGGCGCGCCGATCTCACTCATGGGCGGATTGTCCCGGTCGCCGCAGCGCCTTCGTCAGCAGGGACCAGCAGCCGCCGAGGACGCCGCGCCCGGCGACGATCGCGGCCGCCGCCTTGCCGAGATGCACGTCGTCGGCGAGCGGGTCGCGGGTCGAGATGCGACGGACGAGAGTCCCGGCCAACGCCTGGATCGCCGCGATTTCCAGCGCGAGCCGCGGGTTGGCCGTTTGCCCGGCGAGGGGCGCGGCGTCGGCGACGAGCGCCGCGGTCCGCCCGGCGAGATCGTGGACGGCGGCGAGCAGCGGCGGAGCGGACCGGGCGGCCGCGAGCATCTCGACCCCGGCGCCGTGTTGGGCGAGCGTGGCCTCGGGCAGGTAGACGCGGTCGAGCCGGCGATAATCGGCGGCGCAGTCCTGCAGGTGGTTGATGACCTGAAGCGCCGCGCACAGCGGGTCGGACGCCCGCCACGCAGCGCGGTCCTCGCCGTGCAGGTCGAGCACGAAGCGCCCGACCGGCGCCGCCGACAGCCGGCAATAGTCCATGAGCTCGTCCCAACTCGCGTAGCGGCGCTTGCTCACGTCGAGCCGGAACGCCTCGAGCAGATCGAAGGCATGGCGGGGCGAGAGCCCGCGCTCGGCGAGAACGCGGCGCAGCGGCTCGGCGTCTGGATCGCCGGCCCCGCGGCCCGACAGCGTATCGCCGAGCCGGTCCAGCAGCGCGAGCTTCTGCTCCGGCGCCAGCGACGGGTGGTCGGCGACGTCGTCGGCGGCGCGGGCGAATCGATAGAAGGCCAGGATCGGCTGACGATAGGTCGCGCCGACCAGCCACGACGCCACGGGAAAGTTCTCGTCTTCGTGGCCCTTGCCCGATGCTGCGACGGCCGCAGAGGTCATGCGCTGTCCATTCCGCTCGTCGAGGCCTGGTAGCGACCTTTCCAGTGGCCTCCGCGCCCGCGCCAATGCTGGAGAGCCGACTCGATCGTGAACACCGTATAGACGGCTGCGATCACCGGCAAGGCGACGCCCGCCGCCGCAGGCTGGCGATAGAACCGCAGCATCGGCGTGAAGGCGAGCGCCATCAGCGCCCAGGCGATCAGGCCCGCCGCCCGCTCGGCGCCGTCGGCGAACACGGCCAACAGCGGCGGCGCGAGATAGGTCACGACCATGCCGGCGACCGCGCCGATCAGGAGGAGCGGCGAGTAGCGCAATTGCGCGTAGGCGGAGCGGACGATCATGGCCCCGAAATCGGCGACGTCCGGGTGGGCGCGCAGGCTCGTCACATCGTCGGTGAGCCCGAGCCAGATCGGTCCCTGCCGCTTCATCGCCGCGGCCAGGGCGCAGTCGTCGATCAGGGCGCCGCGCAGGGTCTCGAGCCCGCCGGCCGCGGCGAGCGCCTGCCGGCGAACCAGCATGCAGCCTCCGGCCGCCGCCGCGGTTTTCGATCGCGAATCGTTGACCCAGGCGAAGGGATAGAGCTTCTGGAAGAAAAACACGAAGGCCGGCGCCAGCAGGCGCTCGGCCAGGCTGACGCACCGGAGCTTCGCCATCAGCGACGCGAGCGCCGCGTCCCGCGACCGGGCGATGGCGACGAGGCGGCGAAGCGTCTGCGGCGCATAGGCGATGTCGGCGTCGGTGAAGAGGACGAACTCGGGCGAATTCCCGCCGGCTTCGAGCGCCGCGAGGCCCTGGCGCATCGCCCAGAGCTTGCCGGTCCAGCCCCCCGGCGTCGCCGAGCCGGTCACGACCTGGACGCGGTCGGCCTGCCCGACCGCCGCGGCGGCCGCGCGCGCCGCCGCCGCCGTGCCGTCGGCGCTCTCGTCGTCGACGATCACCAGCGACAGCCGCCCGGGATAGTCCTGCCTCAGGAGCGACGTCACGCTCGCCGCGATCACCGCCGCTTCGTCGCGCGCCGGCATGACGGCGATCACGTCCGGCGCGCCGGCGGTCGTCAGCGGCGGTTCGCGGAGTCGGGCGAACGCCGCGTCGTCGCGCTCGCGGCAGAGCCAGAACCCGCCTCTGGCCGCGATCAGATACGCCCAGACGGCGACCGGGACGAGGGCGGCGAGGGCGGCGATCATCGCAGGTAGCCCGTGGCGGCGAACCAGGCGAGCGCGTCGCTCAAGCCTTCGCGATACGGCCGCGTGACGTAGCCGAGCCGGCGGCGCGCCTTGGCGTCGTCGAAGTACATGCGGTGGCGCGACATGCGCAGACCGTCGACCGTGACGAAGGGTTCGCGCGACCCGAAGCGGGCGAAAAACTCGGCGGCGTAAGCCACCGGATAGAGCAGCGCCCGCGGCGCCCGCAGCGTCGGCGGCGCGCGGCCGACGCTGCGCGCGATGTCGGCGAGCATGGCGGAGAAGGCGACGTTCTCGCCGCCGAGAATGTAGCGCTCGCCGATTTCGCCGCGCCGCAGGGCGGCGAGATGACCGGCGGCCACGTCGTCGACGTGGACGAGGTTCAGTCCGGTGTCGACGAAAGCGGGAATCCGCCCGGTCGCCGCCTCGACGATGATTCGACCGGTCGGCGTCGGCTTCACGTCGCGCGGGCCGACCGGGGTGGACGGATTGACGATCACCACCGGCAGGCGATCGCGCCGCGCCATCGTCTCGACGAGGCGTTCGGCTGCGACCTTGCTGCGCTTGTAGGCGCCGATCGCCTCGCCTTCCGCCAGCGGCCGGCTCTCGTCGGCCGGGGCGCCGTCGCCGAGCTTCAGGGTCGCGACGCTGCTCGTGTAGACGACGCGTTCGACGCCGGCGGCGAGGCACGCCTCCATGACGCGGCGCGTCCCTTCGACGTTGGTGCGGACGATCTCGGCCGGGTCGCGCGCCCAGAGGCGATAGTCGGCGGCGGCATGAAAGACGAAGCGGACGCCCTTCATGGCCGCGGCCAGCGACGCGCGGTCGGCGAGATCGCCCTCGCAGACCGTGTCGAGCGGCGAGATGTTGACCCGCGAACTGGAGCGGCGGACCAGCACACGCACGGGATGGCCGGCGGCGCGCGCGGCCGCGGCGATCGCCGAGCCGACGAAGCCGCTCGCCCCGGTGACGAGGACGGGAGACGCGTCAGCCGCGATGTCCATCGGCCCGCTGCGTCACTGCGCCCTCGACGAGGGAAACACGGGGGGCTTCTCAGCCGTTCAGCAGCGCATCGGTGCGCTGGCGCAACGTCTTGACCAGGGCGTCGGCGCCGCCGCCGCCGGCGAGAATCGAGGCGAATTCGTCGCGGCGAGTCGCGAGGTCGCTGATCGTTCCGTTGAAATAGACGTCGATCACCCGCCCGCCGCGGACGAGATAGTTGATCGCGACGCTGCGTCCGCCGCTCTGAATCAGCTTCGTCTTGACGACTTCGCCGCCGCCGCGCGGCTCCGCTGTCGTCTGCGGCTCGACCTCGAAGCTCTCTCCCGAATATTCTTTCACGAGGCTCGCGTAGTCCGCGACCAGGAAGCGGGAGAAGGCCTCGCGAACCGCGGCCTGCTGGGCAGGCGTGAACGTGCTCCACGCCGGGCCGGCGGCGTATCGCGTCATCGCGGCGAGATCGAAGGCCGAGCCGATCGCCGGCGTGAAGCGCCGGTCGCGCTCGCGCACGCTCAGGCTGTCGGCCTGCTTCAGGGTCGGCAGGAGCTCCTGGTAATAGGCGTGAATGCGCCGCGCCGCCGGCGCCTCCTGAGCTTGCGCCGACATCGGCAAGAGGCTGAGAAAGGCGGTCAACGCCGCGATCAGAGCCGCTGAAATGCTCGGCTTGCAAAGCTTCATGGCTGTCCAACCCTCTGCCGGCGCGGACCGCAAGCGACCGCGGTCCAGCCTTAGACCCCATTTTGGGAATCGTGTCGAGATCGGTTTCCCGGCGCGGCGGGCCGGAGCGCCCGGCGGGCTCGACGTCCGCGATCAGAAGCGGAACATGAGCCCGCCCGTCATCGGCGCGTCGGGCGAGTCGCGCCCCGCCTTGATGGTGAAGCCGCCCTGAGGCTGGACGGGCACGGTCGTCTCCGAGGGCGGGAATCCCGCGCCCTTGCCTTTGCTCACGCCGACCGGCGACCCGTAGGGATCCGAAAATGAAATGGCGGCGAGGCCCGCTGGCCGGGGAGCGCCGGCCGTCTTCGCCCGCGTCGCATGCGGCTTGACCGGGTTGCGCGGCGCAGTCAGGACTTCCTTCGCCGACGCCTGCGTCAGGGCGAGGAGACACGCCAATCCTGCGAGGGCCGGCCGTCGTCTCATATCCACAGCTCTTTCGTGGATGCGTTAACCGGGAGTTTACGAACAATCGCCTCGTTGCGCAAATGAAATCAGCATCATGGCGTCCACGCCCGGTCGGAAACGAGCCTGTCTCGCGGGATCGCGCGCGGCGCGGCCTTGTTGCACCGCGACAACAGAGTTGACTCGCGTTCCGATTCGTGAGCCCTCGCGGGGACTGATGACCGACACCGGCAGCCCCCTCCTCGCCGCAGCGATCGCGCGAACCGTTCGCGCCTCCACCCGCTTCGCCTGGGCGGTCATCGCCGGCTACATCGTCCTCGCCGCGCTGGCCGCCGTCTATGCGGCGAGTCACATCGCCATCACCACCGACAGCAGCAAGCTGCTGTCGAGTTCGCTGCCCTGGCGCCAGCAGGAGATCAGGCTCGACGCGGAATTCCCGCAGCGGACCGACCTCATCACCGCGGTGATCGACGCGACCACCCCGGAGGCCGCGGAAAAGGCGGCGAGCGCGCTCGCGAACGCGCTGCAGCAGCGACCGGACCTGATACGCACGGTGAGCCGCCCCGGCGGCGGCCCGTTCTTCGCCCGCGAGGGCGTGCTCTTCCTCTCGCTCGACGAGGTGAAGAGCGACACCGCCCAGCTCATCAAGGCGCAGCCGTTCCTCGGCACGCTCGCCGCCGACCCGACGTTGCGCGGGATCACCGGCGCGATCTCGCAGTCGGTCGAGGGCCTGCGGGTGGGAAAGACGACGCTCGAGAACATGAAGCCGGCGATGACCGCCATCGCCGACGCGATCGAGGCCGTTCTCCAGGGCAAGAGTCCGGCCTTCTCCTGGCGCCGGCTCATCACCGGCCGCGAACCGGAACCCTCGGAGCTGCGGCGCTTCGTCAACGTCCAGCCGGCGCTCGACTACGGCGATCTTCAGCCCGGCGGCAAGGCGACCAAGGCGATCCGCGCAACGGTCGAGGCGCTCGGCCTGACGCCGGCGAACGGCGTCAGGGTGAGGCTGACGGGATCGGTGCCGCTCGCCGACGAGGAATTCGCGACCGTCGCCGACGGCGCCGCGCTCAACGGCCTGGTGACGGTCCTCGTGGTCCTGTTCGTCCTCTGGCTCGCTCTCAAACAGGCGCGCCTCATCGTCGCCGTCCTCGTCAATCTCGTGGTCGGACTCCTCTTCACCGCCGCGGCGGGCCTCTGGATGGTCGGCGCCCTGAACCTGATCTCGGTCGCCTTCGCCGTGCTGTTCATCGGGCTCGGAGTCGATTTCGGCATCCAGTTCAGCGTCCGGTTCCGCGCCGAGCGCTACGCCGACGACGACCTCGCCGCGGCTCTCCAGGGAACCGGCCGGGTCGTCGCGGGGCCGCTGCTGCTGGCCGCCGCCTCGATCGCAGCCGCCTTCTACTCGTTCCTGCCGACGGCCTATGTCGGTCTGTCCGAACTCGGCCTGATCGCCGGAACCGGCATGATCATCGCCTTCGCGACCACCGTCACGCTGCTGCCGGCGCTGATCGCGACGCTGAGGCCCGCGGGCGAAAAGGCGCCGGTCGGCTTCGCCGCGCTCGCGCCCGTCGACCGCTTCCTCGACCGCCGCCGCAACTGGATCGTCGGGGCGACGCTGACCGCGGTCGTCCTCGGCCTGCCGCTGCTGGCGTACCTGCGCTTCGACTTCAACCCGCTGAACCTGCGCTCGAAACACGCCGAATCGGTCGCGACCCTGCTCGACCTGATGCGCGATCCGGACACGAGCCCGAACACGATCGACGTGCTCGAAAGCGATCTGCCGCGCGCAGCCGGGCTCGCCGAGAGGCTCCGGGCGCTGCCCGAGGTCGCCCACGCGCGCACGATCCTGGATTTCATCCCGAAGGACCAGGACGAGAAGCTGGCGCTGATCGACGACGCCAGTTTCTTTTTCCAGAACACCATGACACCCGACCAGGTCAAGCCGCCGCCCGCGCCGGTCGAGACGCTGAACGCGCTGCGCAAGACGGCCGACGATCTCTCGGGCGCGGCGGCGGGGGTCGCCAGCCCGGCCGCGGCCGAGGCGCGCCGGCTCGCCGGCCTCATGACCAAACTGGCGAACGCGCCGTACCCGGACCGGGACAAGGCGGAGCATGTCCTGGTCGCGCCGCTGGTCACCACGCTCGATCAGGTGCGCGACCTTCTCGCCGCGGCGCCGGTCGGGCTCGACACGCTTCCGGCCGATCTCACCAGCGCCTGGATCGCTCCCGACGGCGCGGTCAGGATCGAGGTCGCCCCGCGCGGCGACGGCAACGACAACGCGGTGCTCGGCCGTTTCGTCCGGGCGGTCCGCGCCGTCGCGCCGCAGGCCACGGGAACGCCGATCTTCGTGGTCGAGGCGGCGGCGACCATCGTCAGGGCGTTCCTTCAGGCCGCGCTGTGGTCGCTGCTGTCGATCACGCTCATCCTGTTCATCGTGCTCAGGCGCTGGACCGACGTGCTGCTGACGCTCGTGCCGCTCATGGTGGCGATCGTCGCGACGCTCGAAATCTGCGTGGCGACCGGCATGCCGCTCAACTTCGCCAACATCATCGCGCTGCCGCTCCTGCTCGGCGTCGGCGTGGCGTTCAAGATCTACTACGTCATGGCGTGGCGGGCGGGGGAGACGAACTTCCTGCAATCGCCGCTGACGCGCGCGGTTCTGTTCAGCGCCTGCACCACGGCGACCGCCTTCGGCTCGCTGTGGTTCTCGCACCATCCGGGCACGTCGAGCATGGGCCGGCTGATGGCGCTGGCGCTCGTGACGACGCTCGCGGCCGCGGTGCTGTTCCAGCCCGCCCTGCTCGCGACGCAGCGCAAGACCCACCCCGATCGCTGATCCGCCAGTCCCGATCGGCGCGGACTGTTGCAGAACCGCAATAGTCGGCGGGGGAACGGTCTGCTAACGTCAGCCCGGCTGGGTCTGATTTGTTTTGAGTACGAGCCGGTGACCCGCGTTGCGGGACGGGATTGTCGCGCGCCAATTCGAAGGAAGCGATTGAATGCACCGCGCTGGACCCGGATTGGCGCCTATGGCCGCGCTGGCGCTGGCGGCGCTGCTGTCTGCCTGCGCCGGCGCGCCGCGCGACGTCTCGCTGCCGATCGACGATCCCAACGAGGCGACCAACAAGAAAGTCTTCGCCTTCAATCAGGCGATTCTTCACCCCCCCGCGACGGTGATCAAGGCGTTGCCCGCTCCCCTGATCGACCGATTGCGCGACGTGGACAGCAACCTGAAAGAGCCGCGCATCTTCGCCAACGACATCCTGCAGGGTCGCCTCAACGCCGCCGGGATCACGCTCGCCCGCTTCGTGTTCAATTCGACCTTCGGCCTCGGCGGCCTGTTCGACGTCGCCGGCCGGGGCGGCCTGCCGAAGCAGACCGGCGACTTCGGCCAGACCCTGTTCGTATGGGGCGTGCCCGCCGGCACCTATGCGGTTTCGCCGTATTTCGGCCCGGGGACCCAGCGCGACGTGGTCGGCGGCACGGTCGACCTTGCCGCCGATCCGGTCGGCTGGTCGCTCGGCTTCATCGGATGGGGGGCGGGGGCGGCAGCGGGCGGCCTCGGCGCGACCGTCCGTCTCGGCCAGCTCAAGGAGGCCGAGGACGCCTCGATCGACTTCTACAGCTTCCTGCGCTCCGATTATTATCAGCTCCGCCGGGCCGACCTGCGGGAAGCCCTCGGCATGCCGGCCGTCACCGAGTCGCCGGCGACGATGTCTCCGGCGGGCAGTAAGTAGGCAGTCGGCAGTAGGCAGTAGGCAGTCGGATCGTTTCCTGACGCCTGCGTCAAAGCGCTTGTTGGCAGGATAAGCAGTAGCTGGCAGGCAGCAAGACGCACGAAGCCTAGGCTATTGTTTCTTGCGCGGCGTTTCGCCAAACGACGAGTTCTTAATTCCTGTTTCCTTATCGCCTACTGCCTACTGCCTACTGCCTACTGCCTACTGCCGACTGCCTTCCCCCCCGACGCCGAAGCGCTCGACATACACCGACGCCCGCTCCCGCTCCCGTTCCGGATCGATGCCGAAATCGTCCGGCCGGTAGCGGTTGGCGCCATAGCCTCCGTTCGGCGCCCGGGCCACTTTCGCCGCCATCGCCGCGCTCGCCTCGGCCGACAGGTCGAGCCCGAACGCGTCGTAGATCCGCGCGACCGTTCCGACCGGATCGGCGACGAGCGAGCGATAGCGGACGTGCGCGAGTTTCAGAGGGAAAGACGAATCGTCGGCGAGCGCCGTCATCCGGCGCATCCCGTCCTGCCAGTAGTCGGCGACCTGACGCCCGATGTCCCTGCGGTCGACAGCGGCCGTGAACGGCGCCCGCAAAAGCTCGGTCAGGCGGGCGGCCGAGGCGAGCACATGGCCGGGGTCGCGGTGGACGAGAACCAGCATCGCGTCGGGGAACGCCCGGACCAGCGCGTCGATCGAAAACACGTGCTCGGGCGACTTCAGGACCCAGCGTCGCGGCGCGCCGCCGGGTCCCTGGAGATGACGGAGAAACCGCTGCAGATAGCGATAGCCGTCGTCGAACCCGGAACGGTCGAGCCAGGCGCGGTAGGACGGCGCGCGATAGACGTCGTTGAAGCGCGGGCTGCGCAACACGTGACTGGTGATCTCGATGCATTCCTGCGGCGCGTCGGCCTCGACCGGATGAAGGTTCTTGATCCCGGGCGAGAGGCGGGCGAAGAGCCCGAGCTCCAGTTTGGCCTTGCCGCGGCCGGCGGCGAAGCCTGCGGCGCGCGGATAGGGATAGATCGACTCCCAGATCCGCGGCGCGCGGTTGCGTGGATCTTCCGCCAACAGTCCGTGCAGAAAGGTGGTGCCGCTGCGCGGCAGGCCGGCGACGAAGATAGGCGGCGCGAACGGCCGGGCCGCAATCGCCGGATCCGCGCGCTCCTTCTGCGCCAGAATGAGCACCGTCGACAGCATCCGCACGAGGTCCGAGGCCGCCGCGAGGCGCCCGAACGGCGTAAGCCGCGACTCGCGCTCGAGGCTCGAGGTCAGAGCGGCGAGCGCTTCAGCGCGGCGGGGTTCGGCGAGCGGCCCCGGGTCGGATCGCGCGGCCCTCGCCGCGGCGGCGATCAGCAGATCCGGCTCGAGCCGAGCCGGGGCGAGCGCCGAGCCGGCGAGGCCCATCAGTCCACGGAGGATCATCCGACCGCCCGGGAGCAACGCCGGTCGCGCGCGAGCCGAGTCCCGGCGCAGCCGACAGAGACGCCGAAAGCGGGGAGCCGTGTCGTCATCGGGCAGACCTCCGATTGTGAAAGCGGCGCGTCTCGACGGCCGCTGGCCCGAGTCGCACGCGACGTTCCTTAGCCGATGGACGCAACGCCTGTCACCGTCCCCGACCGCCTTCCCGCCGGTTGCGCCGTCCCGTCGAGCTGGCGGTCCGCGCCCACTGGCGCCGCCCCGGGCCAGGACCGCCGGGAGGACCGCCGGCCCGGAATGCGACGCGGTGAACGGGTCGAAAGTTCTTTTCTTTTGCACGAGCCTATGCTATCTATATTCTGTTTTACGGAACGCTACCGGTTCGACGCGGCCGAGAGCGCGCCCTCGACGCTGTTTGAAACTTCGAAAGAATCCGATTGGCGCGGACACGGGATTCCGGCGGCGCCGGCCGAGCGGGACAATGGGTAACAGCCAAGCCGGGGGGAGGAAGTGGGCAAACCCCTCTCCCTCAGGGAGAGGACAGGCCGCGAAGCGGCCAGGTGAGGGTGCGCCACGCCGACGGTCGGCGTTCCGAGCCCTCATCCTGCCGGGCTTCGCCCGGCTGTCCTCTCCCCAAGGGAGAGGGCGGCGCCGCCTCGGGAGTTACCGCCGCCCGTAACTCCCAAGCCGGTGGCCAACAGCGCCGTCATCGCGAGCGAAGCGAAGCGATCCAGGGCCGCTGGGCCGCTGTCGCGCCCTCTGGTCGTCCCGCCGCCCTTCCTTGCGAGCAATTTCTTCCGCAGGAGGCAAGCGGCGGCATGGGTTGCTTCGTCGCTTTGCTCCTCGCAATGACGGGGTTGGGAGTTACGTCACTCTTGTAACTCCCAACCCCGTCATTGCGAGGAGCAACCCCCGGGTCGAAGAGCCCGGGGGACGACGCAATCCACGACGCTGTTTGCGTGCATTTTGCAAGAATTGCTCCGTCTTCTGCTCGCAACGAAGCCCGAAGGACGGCCTGGCGGTCCACGAGCTGCAACAGTAGCCCAGCGGCCCCTGGATCGCCGCGCTTCGCTCGCGATGACGGCGTTCTTCGGCGTCCACCTTGGGAGTTACCGCCGCCCGGAGAATTCCGCGCAAGGCTTTGACAACGCTCAAAACCGGCCCGCCGCGGGTCGCGTCCCCTCGATCACGCGCGCTCAGGATTGCGTCTGGAACCGAGCCTGCTCGACCCTGATCACGCTTTCGATCGTGTCGTCGCTCATTCCGTGAGCGGCGCTGGCGAAACTCGCGTCGCGCGCGTCGAAGCCGACCACGACGCGGACGTAGCCGGGATCGGCGCAGATGCAGACGGTCGGATCGAAGGCCACCCAGCCGAGCCGGGGCACGTGGGCCTCCGCCCAGGCGTGCGCGCCGGCCTCCCCGTCAGGCTCCTCGAAGGCGCGATAGCCGGTGACGAAGCGGGCCGGGGCGCCGAGGGCGCGGGCGCAGGCGATGAAAATGTTGGCGAAGTCGCGCGCCCGACCCCGCCTGAGCGCGAAGGCTTCAGCAGCCGAATCCGGATCGTCAGTCTGATAGGGGTCGAAGCTCATCACCCGGTGCAGTTCGGCCATCAACCTGTGCAGGGCGTCGAGCGGGTCCTGCGCGCCGCCGGCCGACTCGATGGCGAAGGCGCGCAACGCCCCGTTGACGTGCGCCAGAGGACTGTCTCGCAGGTACATGTCGGTCGGCAGCCGCTCGGCCGTCCCGCGAATCACGCCGGCCGAGTCGCTCGTCTCGACTTCGCCGCGCGCCGTCACCGTCAGGCGCTCGATGGGCGCGCCGTGGTGGGAGAACGTGCTGACGACGTTGCCGTGCGCGTCCTCCGAGGTCTTGATCGCGCTGTCGATGTCGAGGGCGACCCGCCAGAACAGCAGATACTGACTGTCGAACCCGTGCGGCGTCAGCCGCAGGTTCTGGATCAGCATCCGCGCCGGCGGCGCATAGCGATGGGTCGTCTCGTGCGAAATCCGGATCCGCAATCCATGCCCCCGCTCAGGTGAAGAGATATTGCTCGGAAATCGTGCTCGACAGACGGGCGTTGTCCTCGATGAACGCCGTGATGAACTCGTGCAGCCCGCCCTGGAAGATCTGGGTCATGCTGGCGCGCTCCAGTCTGGCGTGCATCGCCCTGGCGTGCCGCTGCGCCAGGCCGCTGCGGCCGTCGTCGCGCGCGAGACTGTCCAGCGCCCGATCGATGCTCTCGTAACAGGAAATCAGCGATCGCGGCATGGCCCGCTTGAGGATCAGGAGATCGGCGATCAGCCAGGGCTTCACCCGGTCGCGATAGACCCAGTGGTAGGCGGTCGCCGCCGACACGGCGCGCAGGATGGCGACCCACTGAAAATAGTCGAGCGAGCCGCCGATCTGCTCGGTCGACGGCAGCAGCAGATGATACTTGACGTCGAGCAGGCGCGCGGTGTTGTCGGCGCGTTCGATGAAGATGCCGAGCCGGTTGAACCAGTAGGCGTCGTTGCGCAGCATGGTGCGGTAGCAGGAGCCGTCGAAGTCGAGCGACGCCTTCTTGACGTAGTCGAGGAAGCGGGTCAGCGCGACCCGGTCCATCGGGCGCGAGAACCGATGGCTCGCCTCGAAGCGCTTGAGCTCGAGCCAGGCGTCGTTGATCGCCGTCCAGGTCTCGGCGGTGAGCGCGGTGCGCACGGCGCGGCCCGCGGTGCGGGCGTTCTCGAGGCAGTTGCAGATCGACGACGGATTGCTGCGGTCGAAGGTCAGGTATTCGACCGCGTTTTCCTCATCGAGGTCGCCATGCGCCTCGATGAAGCTGTCGTAGGCGCCGGCGGCGTTGAGCGCGCCTTCCCATTCGCCGGTCTTCTCGCCCTCGGTCTTGGGCAGATATTCGAGTCTGAGCGTCGCCTCGATGGTGCGGGCGATGTAGTCGGCGCGCTCCATCGCGCGGGCGAGCCAGAACAGGTTGTCGGCGGTGCGGGCGAGCATGGTTCAGTCCTCGTCCTCGATGTCGTCGACGATCCAAGTGTCCTTGGTGCCGCCGCCCTGGCTGGAATTGACCACGAGCGAGCCTTCCTTCAGCGCGACGCGGGTGAGGCCGCCGGGCACGATGCGCACCGAATCCGCGCCGGACAGAACGAACGGGCGAAGATCGACGTGTCGCGGCGCGACCCCCTTATCGAACGAGGCGGGACAGGTCGAGAGCGCCAGCGTCGGCTGGGCGATGTAATTGGCAGGATCGGCCTTGATCTTGGCTGCGAACTGCTCGCGCTGGGCCTGGGTCGCGTGCGGTCCGACCAGCATCCCGTAGCCGCCCGAGCCGTTGACCTCCTTGACCACCAGCTGATCGAGCCGCTCCAGCACATATTTGAGGCCGTCGGGTTCGCGACAGCGGTAGGTCGGCACGTTCTTCAGCAGAGGCTCCTCGCTGAGGTAGAAGCGGATCAGGTCGGGCACGTAGCTGTAGATCGCCTTGTCGTCGGCCACTCCGGTGCCGACTGCATTCGCAATGGTCACGTTGCCCGCCAAATAGGCGCCGATCAGGCCGGGCACGCCGAGCACCGACTGGGGGTTGAACACCAGCGGATCGAGAAAGTCGTCGTCGACGCGCCGGTAGATGACGTCGACCCTTCGCGGTCCGAGCGTCGTGCGCATGAACACCTGGTCGTCCTCGACGAACAGGTCGCGCCCCTCGACCAGTTCGACGCCGAGCTTGTCGGCGAGGAACGAATGCTCGTAGTAAGCCGAATTGTACAGACCCGGGGTGAGGACAACGATCGTCGCCTCGCTGCGATCCTGTCGCGGCGCAACCGAGCGCAGGCAGGCGAGCAACTCGTCCGGATAATCATCCACCGGCGCGACGCTGTGCCGGGCGAACAGGTCCGGCAGGAGCCGCATCGTCACCTCGCGATTTTCCAGCATGTAGGAGACCCCCGAGGGCGTGCGGGCGTTGTCCTCGAGCACGTAGAAGGACTCGTCGTCCACGCGGACGATGTCGATTCCGGCGATGTGCGCCCAGATGTCGTGCGGCGCGCGCCTCCCGATCATTTCCGGACGATAGAACGGATTGCGCAGGATCAGCTCGGGCGGGATGATCGACTCGTTCAGAATCCTGCGCGCGCCGTAGACGTCGGTGAGGAACATGTTCAGGGCCTTGACCCGTTGGGTCAGGCCGGCCTCGAGCTTCCGCCATTCGGCGCGCGAGATCAGGCGCGGCACGATGTCGAACGGAATCAGGCGCTCGGCCGCGTCCTTGTCGCCGTAGACGCCGAAGGTGATGCCGATCCGGCGAAACATGTATTCGGCCTGGGCCCGGCGCGAGGCCAAAAGCTCCGCCGGCGTCTCCTCAAGCCAGCGCGCCACCTTGCGATAGAGCGCGCGCGCCGGCTCGCCCTCACGCCCCATCTCGTCAAACGCTGCAACCCCCGCCATGCCGTTTCCTGTTGCTCACGCGACGGATCGTCCGCCGTCTTTCGACTGCTTAGCAAATTCCATGCCGAACGCGAGGGACAGAGCTTCGTCGCCCGACAGCGCCCGCCCGGCGGGTACGGCGCCAAAATCGGCCCCAGTTCTAAGCGATTCGGCCAGCATGAGTCGGAAATCTTCGCGCGAGACGGCGACGGCGCCGAGGCTCGCCAGATGCTCGGTCAGGAACTGCGTGTCGAGCAGCCGATAGCCGCCCGCCCTCAGCCGTGCGAACAGATGCACCAGCGCCGCCTTGGACGCGTCGCGGACGCGATGGAACATGCTCTCGCCGAAGAAGACGCTGCGCAGGCTCACCCCGTAAAGTCCGCCGACCAGTTCGCCGCTCTGGTAGACCTCGACCGAATGGGCGTGGCCCGCGTCGTGAAGGCTACAGTACAGCCTGAGAATTTCGTCGTTGATCCAGGTGTTGTCGCGTTCGGCGCAGGCGCGCATCACCGCAGAGAAGTCGCGGTCGGCGACCACCTCGAACCGGCCCGATCGCACCGTCTTGGCGAGGCTCCTGGAGACGACGAGGCCATCGAGCGGGAACACGCCCCGCTCATGGGGCTCGACCCAGAAGAGCTCCGTCGACTCCCGGCTCTCGGCCATTGGAAAGACGCCGATCGAATAGGCCCGGAGGAGGATGTCCGCCGTCAGTTCGAATTTGCGCGGACCGGATTTCATGGCGCAATGATGGTGAGACGATGCGAGGCGGACGTCAAGGCGACTGAGCACGTGGGCGATGGTTCACGGGACAATCCGCCGCGTTGACGCGAACGTCGTCGAAGGCTTCCCTTCGCGGCAACGCGCGACGCTTTCGACGCCTCGCCAGGCTCGATACGGAACGCGCGCATCGACCGCAAGAGCGTGAAAGGAAACCCGTGATGACGGCTGGGCAGGGAGGGACCAGGTCCGAACGCGTCGGGCCGCTGGCCCGCGTCGGGGCGGCGCTGGCCGACTGGAGCGAGCGCTGGTTTCCCGACGCCTACGTCTTCGCCGCGATCGCGGTGGTGATCGTCTGCGTCGCCGCCCTCGCAATGGGGCGCACCCCGATGCAGGTCGGAACGGATTTCGGCAAGTCGTTCTGGACCCTGATCCCGTTCACCATGCAGATGAGCTTCGTCGTCATCGGCGGCTACGTCCTCGCGGTCGCGCCGCCGGTCAAGCGCCTCGTGGTGGCGCTGGCGCGCGTGCCGAGAACCCCGAGAGGGGCGGTCGCCTATGTCGCCTTCGTCGCCATCGCCTCGTCGCTGCTGAGCTGGGGCTTCAGCTTGATCTTCGCTGGGATTCTCAGCCGCGAGGTCAGCAAGCGGATCAAGGGGGTGGACTATCGCGCGGTCGGCACGGCGGCCTATCTGGGCCTCGGCAGCGTCTGGGCTCTGGGGTTCTCGTCCTCGGCGGCGCTGCTGATGTGCACCAAGGGGTCGATCCCGCCGGCGCTGCTGAAGATCAGCGGCGTCATCCCGCTCACCCAAACCCTGTTCACCTGGCAGAACCTCGTGATGATCGTCGTCCTGATGGCGCTCTCGGTGTGGGTCGCCTACGCTTCCTGCCCCGGCGCCGACACCGCCAGGACCATCGAGATGGCCGGCCTCTCCTACAAGGATGAGGAAGCCGTCGTCGACAAGCCGAAGACGCCCGGCGAATGGCTCGAGTTCAGCCCGATTCTGACCCTCGTGATCGTGGTCCTCGGGGTCATCTATCTCTACGGCCTGTTTGCCGAGAAGGGCCTGCTCGCGGCGGTCGACCTCAACAACTACAATTTCGCCTTCCTGATCGCCGGCATGCTGCTGCACTGGACGCCCCGCTCCTATCTGCGCGCGGCCGGGCGGGCCGTGCCGATGACCGGCGGCGTGCTGCTGCAGTTTCCGCTGTACGCCGGGATTTTCGGCGTCCTCGTCGGCTCTGGTCTGACCGACGTGCTGGCCAGGTTTTTCGTCTCGATCTCGACGCATGACACCCTGCCGTTCGTGATCGGCGTCTATTCGGCGGTGCTGGGGCTGTTCCTGCCCTCGGGCGGGGGAAAATGGATCGTCGAGGCGCCCTATGTGCTCGAGGCGGCCAACCAGCTCAAGGTCAACCTCGGCTGGATGGTTCTGGTCTACAACGCCGCCGAGGCGCTGCCGAATTTCATCAACCCGTTCTGGATGCTGCCGCTGCTCGGGCTGACCGGGGTGAAGGCGCGCGATCTGGCTGGCTACTCGATCCTGCAACTCATCATCCTCGCCCCCGTCGTGCTCGTCATGCTGTGGGCGCTGGGCCTGACGCTGCCCTACGTCGCGCCGATCCTTCCGTAAGGGCTCTCCTGAGGGCGGCTGGCCGCCCCGCGCGCGCCCGTCGCCCAGGCCGGTCACAGGACCGGCTCGGGCGCTGTCCGGGCGGCCCGCACGGCGAAGGCCAGAACCGTCGGGCAGTCCTCCATGAGCGCTGACGCCGCCCGGTCCCGCGCCGGCCCGGCGCGCGCCGCGGGCGCGACCACGGCGAGCGCGTCCGCCGCACGCGCCGCCTCTCTCGCCCATGCGCTCCGCCAGTCGGACGCGTGGAGGACGACCGCCCCGTAGGAGGCCGCGAAGGCGGTCAGCGCATCGCCGAGGGGCCCGCTTCCCGGGTTTGCCCCAGCCAGGACGACGTCCAGGGTCGAGGAGAGGTCGCGCCGGATCACCTCGCCGAAGCCGGCGCGCCCGGCGACGAGATCGGAAAGGCCCGGGATCGCCGGCACGTCGCCCTCGTCCCGGTGAAGGATGTCGGCGAGCCACTCCTGCGTCCGTCCCAGATCGATGAACGCCGTCGCGCGCGCTGCGGCGAACCGGCGCGCCGTCTCGAGCGCCACCGCCAGCGCCCGCCCGGACTCGTCGCCCGCGACGAGAACGACCAGATTCCCGGCCGGTTTGAGACGGCGGAGCGTCGCAACCAGCGTCGCAACGTCGTCGAGCGCGCCTGCGGGCGCCGCATGCGGGAAAGGCTCCGGGACATCGACGGGCGCGGAGGCCCCCGATTCGGGCCGCGCCCCCGCTATGGAGCCCGGCGTCGTCGGGTCGAGCGCCGCCGTCGTGGGCGCG
Organism: Roseiarcus fermentans; assembly: GCF_003315135.1. GTDB lineage: Bacteria > Pseudomonadota > Alphaproteobacteria > Rhizobiales > Beijerinckiaceae > Roseiarcus > Roseiarcus fermentans. The sequence goes on along the minus strand of NZ_QNRK01000014.1, from coordinate 11,066 downwards.
GACCGACGGCGCGCGCCTGCGAGCGCGGCGAGCGACGCGGCCAGGCTGCCGAGACCGAAGCCGGCCGCGGTCCCGATGGCCAGGGTCGACGCAGTCTTCGGGAAAACCGGTGAGCGCGGCGGTTCCGCCCGCATGACGATCCGGGCGGTCCCGGCTTCGGCCTCGGCCGCCTCGCGGGATTCCAGCTCGCGAGCCATCTGTCGGTATGACTGAAGCGCCTCGCGCGCCGTCTGCGCCTCACGTTCGAGCGCGCGCAGCGCCGACGCCGATGTCGGCGCAACCGAAACGGCGGCGGCCGCCTTCGATCGCTCGGCGAGCGCAGTCTCGAGCGCGTCGGCCTCGTCCGCCGCCCGGCGCGCCTCCGCTTCGCTCGCGCGCGATTCTCTCTCGACCGCATCGCGAATCTGGCCGTCGACGGCGGCGAGTTCGGCGGCGAGGTCCTTCATGCGGGGATGCAGCGGCAGCAGCGTCCGCGACGCGTCGGCGATTTCGGCCCGGATCGGGGCGCGCTGCTCGAGCAGGCGCCGCAAGGGGTCGTCGGCGAGCGACGGCGGCAGGTCGGCGAGACGCCCTTCCTGCGCGAGCCGGCGCAATTGCGCCGCCTTCCCCGCCGCCGCGGCCGAGGCGGCGCGCGCGGCGGAAAGCTTCGCCTCCAGCTCCGTCTCGTCGGCCCCCTGCCCCGCCGCGTTCGCCGGCGGGGCGGTCCGAAGGCGCTCGGCCTCGACGTTCGCCTCCGCCTCCGCGACCCTGGCCGTCGCGTCCTCGATCGTCTTGCCGAGCCGGGCCTCGACGGCGCGAACGGACCTCGCCCGCGCCTCGTCGAGCGACTGGACGGCAAGTTCCGCGACCGTATTGGCGGCCCGCGCCGCGAGCTCCGGGTCGCGCGCCTGGAACGCGATGCGGATCGCCCGCGATCCGGTCGCCGGCGTGACGCCGAGGCGCGAGAGAAACCGGCCGGGCGCGTCCTCGCCGCGGAACTCGGGATCGACGGCGAGCTGCAGCCTGTCAATCGCCGCGCGGGCGACGTCGAGGGATTCGATCGACTGCGCCAGCGCCTCCGGGTCCTCCGGCGTCATGGAGCCCGAGGCCGAAAACCGCGGCGGCTCGGCGGGAGAGATGACGGCCGACGCCGTGTAGCGCGGCGGCGCGACGGAGACGAACGCCGCCGAGGCGAGAGCGCCCGCCAGCGTCGCGGCGGCGATCCAGCTCCAGCGGCGGCGCACGCCCGGCAGAAAACCTCGAGCCGCTGGGGTTGCTTGGCGGGTGTCGTGTTCGCCGGCCATGGCGTCTGTTCCTTCATGCGCGCGAAGCGCCCGCAAGTTTCCCGTCCAGTCTCTTTCGACATGGTTTCTCCCGGGTTAAGAGCGCGCCCGCGTCAGCCGTTTGTTAACCATACGCCGATAGACCGGACCGAGCGCAAACCCCCTGCGGCGCGGATGGTGAGTCTCTTGCGAGTCATTGCGGCAATTCTGGCGACCGCTGCGCTCGCCGGCTGCGCGGCGGCGCCCCGCGAGGAGCGCGCCGAGGCGCCGGCGCCTCAGGCGGTCGTCAACGCGCCCTATCGCCTGGCGAGCGGAGATCGCCTGCGCATCCTCGTCTTCGGCCAGAACGACCTCACCAACAGCTACAACGTTGACAGTTCGGGCGCCGTCTCGATGCCCCTGATCGGCCGGCTCCCGGCGCAGGGTCTCACGACCGCCGAACTCGAGCGCATGGTCGCGGCGCGGCTGCGCCAGGGCTACATCCGCGACCCGAGCGTCTCGATCGAGGTCGAGGATTTCCGGCCTTTTTTCATCCTGGGCGCGGTGTGCTCGGCCGGGCGCTATCCGTTCATCAGCGGAATGACCGTCCAGCAGGCGGTCGCAGTCGCCGGCGGGTTCGCGCCCCGCGCCTTCGAGACGAGCGTCGACATTACCCGGACCGTGGACGGACGGACGACCACATTCGCCGCTCCGCTCGCCTATCCGGTCCGCCCGGGCGACACGATCACTGTCGGGTCCGGATTGTTCTAGCGACGGCGCCGGCCTGTCCCGGGCATTGGTCGAATCGACCGATGACTGTACGCCGGCGAGACCGTATATTGGGCCGGCCGACAAGACCTGGGCGCCTCCGGCGAACCGGCGCGGCAGGGGGCGCGATGCGCCGACGGCAAGGGAGGGACTGCATGAAGGTCGAAAGCAGTGGAGCCGCTTGGGATCCTATGGTCCTCGCCCGGGAGCTCCAGACCATCGCGGAGCAGAGCCAGAGGCTCATGCTGAACTATCTCGCGCGGCAGCCGGACGACGGCCATGTCGGCCTGAACGACCCGGGCGCCCTGGGCGGGGCCTTTCTCGACCTGCTGACCAAGATGATGACCGATCCCGCGGCGGTCGCCTCGGCGCAGATCGATCTCTTCAACGACAGCATGACGGTGTGGCGCCACGCCGCCGAACGGATGCTGCTGATCAAGAGCGACGACCCGCCGCCGCCGAGGGACAAGCGCTTCGCTCACCCGGACTGGAGCGAGAACGCCGTGTTCAGCTTCATCCGCGAGAGCTATCTCGTCGCGTCGAAGTCGCTCCTGACGACCGTGCGCGGGATCAAGGATCTCGACCCCAAGACCGCGCGCAAGGTGGACTTCTACACCCGCCAGTTCGTCGACGCGATGTCGCCCTCGAACTTCCTCGCCACCAACCCGGAAGTGCTGGCCACGACCGTGGAGTCGGGCGGGCAGAACCTGCTGCACGGGCTCGAGCACGTGCTCGCCGACCTCGAGGAGGGACACGGCCGGCTGCAGATCTCCATGACCGGCAAGGACGCCTTCCAGTTCGGCGAGACCATCGCCGCGACCCCGGGCAAGGTCGTGTTCCAGAACGACCTGCTGCAGTTGCTCCAGTACTCGCCGTCGACGGAGACGGTGCGCAAGCGACCGCTGTTCATTATCATGCCGTGGATCAACAAGTTCTACGTGCTCGACCTGCAGCCGAAGAACTCATTCATCAAGTGGGCGGTCGACCAGGGGCACACGGTGTTCGTGCCCTCGTGGGCCAATCCGGACGAAAATCTCGCGCAGACCACGTTCGAGGATTACATGACCCACGGTCTGATCGCGGCGTTCGACGCGATCGAGGCGGCGACCGGCGAGCATGAGCTCAACGCCATCGGCTACTGCCTCGGCGGCACCATGCTCGCCGCCACCATGGCCTATCTGGCGGCCAAGGGCGACAACCGCGTCGTCAGCGCCACCAACTTCGTCACGCTGATCGACTTCACCGAGGTCGGCGACATGGCGGTGTTCATCGACGACGAGCAGATCTCCTCGGTCGAGAAGCGCATGGCCGAGCACGGCTATCTCGAAGCCTCCGACATGGCGATGTCGTTCAACATGCTGCGCTCGAACGACCTGATCTGGTCGTTCGTGGTCAACAACTACCTCTTGGGCAAGGAGCCGGCCCCGTTCGACCTGCTCTACTGGAACGCCGACGCGACCCGCATGCCGGCGGTGATGCACTCGTTCTATATGCGCAACATGTATCAGAAGAACCTCCTGAAGGAGCCGGGCGGCATCACCCTCGCCGGCACGCCGATCGACCTGAGGCTGATCAAGACGCCGGTGTTCATGCTGTCGTGCCGAGAGGACCACCTTGCGCCGTGGAAGTCGACCTACGCCGCGACCCACATCTACGGCGGCCCGGTCACCTTCGTGCTGGCGGCGTCCGGGCATCTGGCCGGGGTCATCAGCCCTCCCGGCAGCAAGTACGGCCACTGGACCAACGACAAGCTGCCCCCGACCCCCGACGAGTGGTTCGCGACCGCGACCGCGCAGAAGGGCTCGTGGTGGCCGCTGTGGGACAAATGGGTGACGCAGTACGCCGGCGGCTGGGTCCCGGCGCGCACGCCCGGCGAGGGCAAGCTGCCGGCGATCGAGGACGCCCCGGGTTCGTACGTGCGGGTGCGGGCGGTCTAGCGCTGAGCGCGGGCGCGGGCCGGGGTCCGCGTCCCCTCCTCCGGCGCGGCCTTTGTCTTCGCCTTCGGTTGTGACGGCTCCGCGAGCCGGGCCTCGCGTTCCGCGGTGTCGCAGCGTCCCGGAGGAGGCTCGATGGCTTGCCATAGCCGGCCATGACGGCGTTGGAGCGGGACTCCTCGCCCGTTGCAGGGCCTCTGCGACATCCGAAGCGAGTCGCCCGCCGACGGCGGGCAAGCCGGCCGCCTCGCCGATTTCGAGCCGGTTTCGAGGCATTTCAAACCGTTGCGACGGAATTTCCGGGCGATCGTCACTGCCGAGGTCGCGTTGTTCGCGAGGAGCCGGACAGGCCGCGCCTGCTAACGGCGGCGTCCCGCCGCCGCCGGGAGAACGAGGGGCGGCACGCGCAGATCCGCATCGTCGATCCAGCGTGCGTTCCACGGCAGACCCCGCCCTTCGACGCGCCACGAAAGAGACCGCTCAACCGCCCATCTCCGACTGGCAAGGCCGGCGACGCGCAAATCCATCACAAATCTTGCTTCGGCATTGGAACAGATATAGAACAAAAGCTCGGCATCGGCAAGACAATGTCGTGAACGAGCGACGCGCCGCTGTCGCCGGAGGCCGCGCCGGCAAACTCGATCACCAAGGGCGAGGCGAGACGGTCGCGCCGGCCGCCCGGTAAGGGACTCGTCCCGGCGACGCCTCACGACGGGGCGCGAAGGCCGGAACGGGGTCTCCGTCTCGGTTGCGGGCGGCGGCTCGACAGCGACGGCCGGCGCGGGCGGCTCTTCGCTCGCGATCGGCTCCGGCCAGCAGTCGGTTACCTTCAGCGGCGGCGGCACGAGCTGGCGCGCCATCAAGGCGTAGCACCGGCGACGGGCGCTTTCGCATCGCCCGCGGCCAGGCGTCCTTCCTTCTTCCCCGGCTTTGCCGGGGAAGGGATCCCCGCTTGTACGATCCGGTTCCATCGCTGTCGGATCGGACCGGACACAGCGCTGACAGATCGATTGCACGGCGAGGCGGGCCCCCGCCGCTGCGCACTTACGCCGGACCGGCGTGACGGCCGGCAAAGACCCGAAGGCTTCGGGGCGTCCGCGGGAGGGAACCGCCCCTGCCCGCCTCAGGCCGGCTGCTTCAGCTTCACCACATTGTGCAACGTGTCGTCGGCGGTGTCGAAGAAGCGGCGGATGCCGCGCGCGGCCTGACGGATGCGCTGCTCGTTCTCGACCAGCGCCAGGCGGACGTAGTCGTCGCCGTGCTCGCCGAAGCCGATGCCGGGCGCGACCGCCACGTCGGCCTTTTCGATCAGCAGTTTCGAGAACTCGAGGGAGCCGAGATGGCGGAACTTTTCCGGCACCGGCGTCCAGGCGAACATCGAGGCGCTCGGCTTGTCGATCGTCCAGCCGGCCGCGCCGAAGCTCTCGATCATCACGTCGCGTCGGCGCTTGTAGGTCGCGCGCATCTCGCGGATGCAGTCCTCGGGACCGTTCAGCGCCGCCGCCGCCGCGACCTGGATCGGCGTATAGGCGCCGTAGTCGAGGTAGGATTTCACCCGCGCCAGCGCCGCGAGCAGCCGCTCGTTGCCGACCGCGAAGCCCATGCGCCAGCCGGCCATGGAAAAGGTCTTCGACAGCGACGAGAATTCCACCGCGACGTCGAAGGCGCCCGGCGCCTGAAGGATCGACGGCGGCGGCTCGTCCTCGAAGTAGACCTCGGCGTAGGCGATGTCGGACAGCACGAAGATCTCGTGCTTGCGGGCGAACAGGACCAGGTCCTTGTAGAAGTCGAGCGAGGCGACCATCGCGGTCGGGTTCGACGGGTAGCAGACCACGACCGCGATCGGCTTCGGGATCGAGTGGACGATGGCGCGTTCGAGCGCGACGAAGAAGTCCGGCGTGGGCTCCGCCGGAACCGAGCGGATGACGCCGCCCGCCATCAGAAAGCCGAAGGCGTGGATCGGATAAGACGGATTCGGCACGAGCACGACGTCGCCCGGCGCGGTGATCGCCTGCGCCATGTTGGCGAAGCCCTCCTTGGAGCCGAGCGTCACCACAACCTGCGTCTCGGGATCGAGCCTCACGCCGAAGCGACGGCCGTAATAGCCGGCCTGCGCCCGACGCAGGCCGGCGATGCCCTTCGAGGCGGAATAGCGATCGGTGCGCGGCTTGCCGACGGTCTCGATCAGCTTGTCGAGGACGTGCTTGGGCGCCGGCAGGTCCGGGTTGCCCATGCCGAGATCGATAATGTCGGCGCCGGCGGCCCGGGCCTTGGCCTTGAGCTTGTTGACCTGCTCGAAGACATAGGGCGGAAGGCGCCGGACGCGGTGAAAGTCGCTCATTTCGAAAAGTCTGTCCTTGGGAGAATGTCCCGATCAACCGGCGCGTTTCGCCGTATCGGTCCTGTTAGCACCGCGAGGGGCCACGCGGCAACGCATGACTACTGGTCGGAAGTCCTGGGCGCGCTTTTCGCCTTCACGGCCTGCGACTTCGCCTGCGCGCCGGCCGCGGCGGCGGGCGGGAAGGCGGCGCGCGCGGCGGCGGCCCGTTTCTCGACCGAATCGAGGTCGCCCCGCAACGCGTCGAGTTGCTTGGTCTCGAGCACGGGCCGGGCGGGCTCGGGCGGCGGCTGGAACACCGGAATGTAGTCCGGCTCCGTCTGCGGGCGCGCCTTCACCACGAAGTCCTGCGGCTGCGGCGAGTCCGTGGCGAAGCCCATCAGTTTCATCACGCTTTTCAGCGGATTGTCGAGGGGATTGCCGGCCTGCTGGGCCGAGGCGGCGGAACAGGCGCCGCATCCGATCGCCAACGCCGCCGCCAGCTGTGTCAGGCTCGTTCCGAAGCGCAATCTCGTCGTCCCGTCAAAAGTCGTTATGGCGTCATGTTGGCCTATTCACCTATTATGACGAAAACGGGACGGGGGGCTCCCCCCAACTCAGCAGGGAACGCTCATCCATGGCAAATCGTCGCGTCAAGCCTTCGAACGCGCGCCCGGAGGCGGCCGCCGTCGACTCGGCCTCGAACCGGGACGCCGCGATCAAGCCTCGACAGGCCTTGGCGCGGGAGCCGGCGGCGGCCGCCACACCCGAGGCGAAGCCGCGCGTTTCCTCCGCCAAGGCGAAATGGGTGAGCGCGCCGCCGCAGGCTGCGCCGCCGCGGAAACCGCGCGCGCGGCCGGGCGCCGACGCGCTCGACGAGTGGGTCAACACGCCGGTCGCCGAACCGGCGCCGACCGAAGCGCCGGCGCCGGCCGCCGCGAGGCCCGCGTTCACAACGGCCGCGAAACGGGCGTCCGCCAAGAGGATCGCCGCGCCCTCGAGGGCGCCCGCGGCGACGGAGCCAAAGCCGAAGCGCAAAGCCGGGTCCGGGCGTCCCGCGGCGGCGGCCCCGGCCGCCGATCGGCCGGCCCCGCCCGACGACGCGGCGCCCGCGAAGTCGGCGTCGAAGCGCGGAATCCGGGCGCGAAAGGCGGAGGCCGGGCGCGGGGACGAACCTGCGGCCGACCTCGGCGCGGCCGGAATGGCCGAGGCGACGCCGGCCGAAGCGGGCCCCGTGGCGTCGACGGCGACGGTCGCAGCCGCACAGGCTCTCGCGTCCGAGGCGCCGGCGGCCGCCGATCAGCTCGCCTCGCGGGCGGCCGGGCCGGACGACGCAGCGCCCACGAAGGCGACGCCTGCGCTGCTGCAGGCGGACGGCGGGCGCGAATTCCCCGCGGCCGAAGCGACGGCGGCCACAGAACCGGCGCGCCCCGCGCCGACTTCGGTCGCGGCCGAGGACGCGGCCGCGCCGACTCCGGTGTCCGCGCCTCCTCCGGCCTCGGAAGCGCCGCCGGCGGCATCCGCCAAGCTCCCGGCCGTGGCCGGGCCCCGCAGTCCCGGCGAGTCGTTCGGCTTCGGGCTCCAGTATCCGGTACCCAACATCGAGGCGCTCGCGCGCAACATGGCGAGCGCCTACGAACACGCCATGAAGGCGTTCACCGCCTACCTGCGCCCGCGCGAGAGCGGCGAGATCAAGACCAAGGTCGCCGACGAGATCGGCGAGATGATCCGCTCCCTCGGGCACGTCGCCGAATATTACATGGCCGATCCGAAGCGCGCGATCGAGGCGCAGACGGCGCTGACGACCCAGTTCATCGACCTTTGGGCGGCGACGCTGCAGCGCTTCCAGGGCCAGTCGGCCAAGCCCGTCGCCGCGCCGGGGTCGCCGGACAAGCGGTTCGCCGACGCGGAATGGCGGGACAATCCGTTCTTCGACTTCCTCAAGCAGGCCTATGTGCTGACCACCGACTGGGCCGAGGATCTCGTCAAGCGCGCCGACGACATGGAGCCGCACGCCCGCCACAAGGCGCAGTTCTACCTCAAGCAGGTGTCGGCCGCGCTCTCGCCCTCGAACTTCATCGGCACCAACCCCGAACTCCTGCGCGCCACCCTCGCCGAAAGCGGCGAGAACCTGGTGCGCGGCCTCAAGATGCTCGCCGAGGACATCGCCGCCGGCAAGGGCAACCTGCGCATGCGCCAGGTCGACGCGCGCGGCTTCGAGCTCGGCGTCAACATGGCGGTCACGCCGGGCAAGGTGATCTTCCGCACCGACCTGATCGAGCTGATCCAGTACGAGCCGTCGACGCCCGAGGCGTACCGGCGGCCGCTGCTGATCATTCCGCCCTGGATCAACAAGTTCTACATCCTCGACCTCAATCCGGAAAAATCGTTCGTCCGCTGGGCGGTGGCGCAGGGCCTGACGGTGTTCGTCATCTCCTGGGTCAATCCGGACGCCCGCCACGCCGACAAGGATTTCGACGCCTACATGAACGAGGGCATCCTCGCCGCGATCGGCGCCATCGAGCAGGCGACCGGCGAGCGCAAGGTGACGACGATCGGCTATTGCGTCGGCGGCACGCTGCTGGCGGCGACGCTCGGCTACATGGCGGCGGTGGGCGACGACCGCATCGACAGCACGACCTTCTTCACCACCCAGATCGACTTCACCGACGCGGGCGACCTGAAGGTGTTCGTCGACGCCGAGCAATTGCGGCAGACGGAGGAGAAGATGGCCGAGCTCGGCTATCTCGAGGGCGCGGCGATGGCGCAGGCGTTCAACATGCTCCGGCCGAGCGACCTGATCTGGTCCTACTACGTCAACAATTACCTGAAGGGGAAGGAGCCGATGGCCTTCGACCTTCTGGTGTGGAACGCCGACGCGACCCGCATGCCGGCCGCGAACCACCGCATCTACCTGCGCAACTGCTACTTCCAGAACGACCTGTCGAACGGGCGGATGGTGATGGGCGGCCAGACGGTGGACCTCAAGAAGGTGACGATCCCGGTCTACGAACTCGCCGCCAAGGAGGACCACATCGCCCCCGCCCGCTCGGCGTTCAACGGGGCCAAGGCGCTCGGCGGCCCGGTCCGCTACGTCATGGCCGGCTCCGGCCACATCGCCGGCGTCGTCAACCCGCCCGGCAAGAAGCCGAAATACCAGTACTGGACCAACGGGCCGGTCGAGGGCAGCTTCGAAGACTGGGTGAAGAGGGCGCACGAGACCCCCGGGTCGTGGTGGCCGGACTGGATCGCGTGGGTGACGGCGCAGGCGCCGGAAAAGGTCCCGGCGCGCAAGCCCGGCGACGGCAAGCTGACGCCGCTGTGCGACGCTCCCGGCGAATATGTGAAGGTGAAGTCGTAGCGCGACCCGCCGCCGGCGCGGCGGCCGGCGGCGAGAGCGGACCGGCTTTCCGCCGCCATCCGCAGGTGAGCCCGGCCAGGGTCCGACTGCGCCCTCCCCTTTCCGCGCCGCAGGGGTCGCCGCCCCGGAAGGGAGATTGACATCGGGTCATTAGTCTACTAAATTTATAGAGTAAGTAGTCTAATGCAGGGCGCGCCTTGCCCTCGAACGCAAACGGTGATGTCATGGCGAGTTCAGAATCCCAAGCATTGTCCGACCTCTACAAGGGCTGGGTGGCGACCCTGGCGGCCCATCCGGATTGGCCGATCGACCAGGTGCGTCGCCTGTTCGAACATTGGGGCGACGTCACGGGCGAGCCCGGCGACGTCGATTATGTCGAGGCGGACGCCGGCGGCGTGCCGGCGCTGTGGGCGATCCCGAAGGGCGCCTCGGCCGATCACGTGATCCAGGCCACCCACGGCGGCGGCTATGTCGTGGGCTCGCGCTACAGCCACCGAAAGCTGTTCGGGCACATCGCCAAGGCGACCGGCGTCCGGACCCTCATCCTCGACTATCGGCGCGCGCCGGAGCATCTGCATCCGGCGCCGGTCGAGGACGCGGTGACGGCTTACCGCTGGCTGCTCGGCCAGGGCTACCAGCCCCGCAACATCGCGCTGACCGGCGACTCGGCAGGCGGCGCCCTGGCGGTGACGACACTGCTGGCGCTTCGCGACCGTGGGCTGCCGCTGCCGTCGGCGAGCGCGCCGCTGTCGCCCTGGTCCGACCTGCTCGCGACCGGCAAGTCGAATACGGAGAACGAGGAGCGTGACCATTTCGTCAAGCGCCACCTGGCCGCGAACCTCTCGGCCGTCTATCTCGGCGACAAGGGCGAGTCTCCGGCCCGGCGCGATCCGCTCGCCAGTCCGCTCTATGCCGACTTCGCCGGTCTGCCCCCGCTCTACATTCAGGTCGGCGGCGACGAGGCGCTGCTCGACGACGCCTCCCGCCTCGCCGAGGCGGCCCGCGCCGCAGGGGTGGACGTCACCTACGAGGTCTGGCCCGAGCAGCAGCACGTGTTCCAGTTTCTCGCCGGGACGGCGCCGGAGGCCGATGACGCGGTCGCCAAGCTGGCCGGCTGGCTGCGCGCCCGTTTCGGCCTGAACGCCGCCGCAGCCTGACCCTCGACGCCCGCGCCGGGAGACTGGCGCGGGCGTTCTTCGGGCGACCGTCGGGCGGCTCGCGGCGACGTTCCGAAAGGCTTTTGCCGCCCCGCCGTCGCGCGCGGCGGCAAACGCGGAAGCGGCCTTGCTCACCTGGCTTGAAGGTCCAGCCCAAGCGATCAGCGACCCTGCGCGGCGTGCTGCGACTCGTTGTCAAACGACATCCGAAAGGGGACCGGCGGCGACATCGAAAAGGATACCACCGGAAGGTTGGGATGATCCGCGTTTTGCGTCCCGCAGGGAGGC
>NZ_QNRK01000013.1 GCF_003315135.1 Roseiarcus fermentans | reverse complement strand
ATGAAAATCTCGGGCTCGTTCCGAACCCTCGCCGGCGCTCAAATCTTCGCCAGCCTCAGATCCGTCGTCTCGACCGCGAGAAAGCACGGCTGCAACATCCTCCAGATCCTAACCGCCACCCCAGCTCAGATCGTCCAAGCCTTCGCCGCGTAAAAGGCGGCTTGGGAGTTACAGCCGCCCGGAAAACTCCGCGCAAAGGCTTGAAAAGCCGAGAAACCGGCTCGGCGGCGGCGCGGCGCTTCCGCCGTTGTCGCGTTCGGCGGGTCTTGTCGGACAGGCCCATGGCCGGGCCGGCCGGCTCGCCGTTTGAATCCGGCCGCCGTTCCGTGCAAACCCTGCCGGCGCGACAATCGGCGAGGAGCGGCGGCATGGCGGAGTCCGAGGGCGACGGGGGGCGGGCGCGGGACGGCCACGGCCTGCACTGGACGCGGCAGGTGCTCGGCTCGATCGGCGGCATCGTGCTCGCCACCGGCGTGCTCGGCACGGCGATCAGCGCCTATTTTCAGCAGCGCAACTGGACCTACCAGAAGCGCGCCGACAAGATCGACAAGGACTCGGCCGGGGCGATGTCGGCGCTCGACGGGCTGAACCGGGTGATCGAAGAGAAATTCCTGTCCGCCTACGCCCTCGACGACGCCATCAAGACGCGCCTCGAGGGCGCCAAGCTCGATGCGGCGGTCAAGCGGTTCGCCGACGCCGACGGGGCGTGGGAGCGGCAGCACCAGAGCCTCGCCTCGACCCTGGAAATCGTGATCGATTCGCAGTTCGGCATCGACGACCTCGCCGCCACCGCGCGCGCCCAGAAGGCCGAGTGCACCCATTATGCGCTCGACGGACTGCGAGCGAAGGGCGAACCGCTGCCGGTGCGCGCGGTGCTCGAGCTCGTCTACACCTGCCAGACCCGGCTGAAGCAGGGCCTGGAGACGCAACTGCGCGCCCACGAGGGCAACGGCGGCGTCTGGCCGGCGGCGCTCGCCGACCCCGATCCCGGCCGGATGACGCTCGGCCACCTGTGGCGGGTGCAGACCGTGCTGCAGTGCCTGATGATCCAGCGCGCGGTGGAGATCCGCGGCCAGCCGGTCGGCGTGTCGTACCTGTCGCTCGGCGACCCGGATCAGGCCGCGCCCTACGGCTTCAGCGCCTCCGACCGCGCCCGCGAGGAGCGCTGCATCGCCCCCTACCGCGACGACCCCGTGTTCGGAACCGCCGCGCTCGGGCCGACCTGACCGTGGTCGGATCGGCCTTTGCTTCGCTTTTCCGGGGCCGAACTTGACATCGGGGAGGACCGGGACCAGATATTGACCTTGCTCGAGGGGCGTCCCGAAACGGGGCTGAGACGGCGACACGCCGAACCCTTTGAACCTGATCCGGGTCATGCCGGCGAAGGGACGTAGCGGCCGCAACCCTCCCATCCGCGCCGTCCGTTCCGCAGCCGATTCCGGCCCAACGCGAGGAGACGGCCATGAACGAGATTCCGAAATTCGCCGCGCCGCAGAGCGTCACCACCGGGCCGGTGCAGGGATCTCGAAAGGTCTACGTTTCGCCCACGGACCGCCCGGACCTGCGCATTCCGCTGCGCGAGATCGCGCTCTCCACCGCCGCCGAGCCGCCGGTGCGGGTCTACGACCCCTCCGGCCCCTATACCGAGAGCGACGCGCGCATCGACCTCGCCCGCGGCCTCGAGCCGGTGCGCGAAGCCTGGATCGCCGGCCGCGGCTTCGCGACCGTCGCGGGCCGGGCGATCAAGCCGGAGGACAACGGCAACGTCGGCGCCGAGCGGCTCGCCCCGCTCTGCCCGGCGACGCGCACGTTGCGCGCCGGAAAGCCCGGCCAGCTCGTCACCCAGTTCGAGTTCGCCCGCGCCGGCATCGTCACCGAGGAGATGATCTACGTCGCCCACCGCGAGAATCTGGCGCGCGAAGCGGCGGTCGAGGGGGCCGCCGAACGGATCGCCGACGGCGACAGTTTCGGCGCGGAGATCCCGGAGTTCGTGACGCCCGAGTTCGTGCGCTCCGAAGTCGCGCGCGGCCGCGCCATCATCCCGGCCAACATCAACCACGTCGAGCTCGAGCCGATGGCGATCGGCCGCAACTTCCTCGTCAAGGTCAACGCCAACATCGGCAATTCGGCGCTGAGTTCGGGCGTGGCGGAAGAGGTCGAGAAGATGGTGTGGGCGATCCGCTGGGGCGCCGACACGGTGATGGACCTCTCGACCGGGCGCAACATCCACAACATCCGCTCCTGGATCGTGCGCAACGCGCCCGTGCCGATCGGCACCGTGCCGATCTACCAGGCGCTGGAAAAGGTCGGCGGCGATCCCTTGAAGCTCGACTGGGAGGTGTTCAAGGACACCCTGATCGAGCAGGCGGAGCAGGGGGTGGATTATTTCACCATCCACGCCGGCGTGCGGCTGGCCTACGTGCCGCTGACCGCCAAGCGGGTCACCGGCATCGTGTCGCGCGGCGGCTCGATCATGGCGCGCTGGTGCCTCGCCGGCCACCGCGAGAGCTTCCTCTACGAGCGGTTCGGCGACATCTGCGACATCATGCGCAAGTACGACGTGTCGTTCTCGCTCGGCGACGGCCTGCGCCCCGGCTCCAACGCCGACGCCAACGACAGGGCGCAGTTCGCCGAGCTCGAGACGCTGGGCGAACTGTCGAAGGTCGCCTGGGACAAGGGCTGCCAGGTGATGATCGAAGGCCCCGGCCACGTGCCGATGCACAAGATCAAGGTCAACATGGACAAGCAGCTGCGGGAGTGCGGCGAGGCGCCGTTCTACACCCTCGGGCCGCTGGTGACCGACATCGCCCCGGGCTACGACCACATCACCTCGGGCATCGGCGCGGCGATGATCGGCTGGTTCGGCACGGCGATGCTCTGCTACGTCACGCCCAAGGAGCACCTCGGCCTGCCCGACCGCGAGGACGTCAAGACCGGCGTCATCACCTACCGCATCGCGGCGCACGCGGCCGACCTCGCCAAGGGCCATCCGGCCGCCCGCATCCGCGACGACGCCATGTCGCGCGCGCGCTTCGACTTCCGCTGGATGGACCAGTTCAACCTGTCGCTCGACCCGGACACGGCCTGCAAGTACCACGACGAGACGCTGCCAAAGGATTCCCACAAGGTGGCGCATTTCTGCTCGATGTGCGGGCCGAAATTCTGCTCGATGAAGATCAGCCAGGACATCCGGGCCGAAACCGAGGCGATGGCCGGCATGGCGGAGAAATCCCGGGAATTCCTCGCCGGCGGCGGCGCGCTCTACGTCGACGCGGCGGAGTAGCGGGCGCCGGAACGGGCGGCGTCTTCGGTCTTTCGACCTGACGACGTCTGCCGCTCGCGGCGGAAGGCGAAGTCACCGTAAATTGAGGCGTCGACGCCTGGAGGCGAGGATGTGGACGGAACAGGAAGCCAGAGAAAGGCTTGCGGAAGTTCTTCAGCGCGCCGAGGCGGGGGAGCCGCAGTTTGTCGGAGAAACGGGCGTCGTCATTTCGCGGGCCGAATATGCCCGCCTCAAGGCCATGGAGACCGACGAAACGCACCCGGGGCGGTGGCTGGTGAAGCATCTCGCAGGGCTGGGAGAGATTGAACTGCCTTCGCGCGATGAGGATCGGCCTAGTCCTTTCGCGGATTGGGGCGATAGGGACTTCGGCAGGTGATACGCGAACGGATGGCCCTCGACACCAATGTCCTCTCCGAACTCATGCGGATCGGGCCCGATCCGCACGTCGTCGACTTCGTGGCTCAACTGGACGATCCCTTCGTCAGCGCCGTCGTTTTCCACGAGCTCGCATATGGCGTTGCGCGGCTTCCGGAGAGCGATAGAAAGCTTCGAATGGTTTCGGAAATCGAGGGGTTTCATAGCCGATACGGGGAGCGGATCATCGTCGTCGACTACGAAGTGTCTCAACTTTCCGGCAGGCTGCGGGCGAAAGCGCAACGCCTCGGACGTGAGCTGAAGCCGATGGATTCGCTGATCGCGGCGAGCGCGGTCAGAGCCGGCGCAAAGCTCGCGACGCGCAATACGAAAGACTTCGAACCGCTGGGAATCGAGCTGGTGAATCCGTGGACGGCCTGACGTGAGAAATTCGGTCAACGTCAGGGCCCTCGACCCCTTCTATCCCATCGTCGACAGCGCCGCCTGGGTCGCCCGGCTCGTCGGCGTCGGCGCGCGGCTGATCCAGCTTCGGATCAAGGACGCCGACGGGCCGACGTTCGCGCGCGAGACGCGCGTGGCGCTCGCCCACTGCCGCAAGGCCGGCGCGACGCTGGTCGTCAACGACGACTGGCGCGCGGCGATCGATGAAGGCGCGGAGTGGGTCCATCTCGGGCAGGCCGACCTCGCTGCGGCCGACCTCGCCGCCATCCGCCGCAAGGGCCTCAGGCTCGGCGTCTCGACCAGCGACGAGGCGGAACTGGAGCGCGGGCTCGCGGTCGATCCCGACTACGTGGCTTACGGCCCGGTCTTCCCGACGATCTCGAAGGATCAGGCCGCTGCGGCGCTGGGGCTGGAAGGCCTGACCAGGTGGAAGCGGCGCGTCGGGCCGCTGCCGCTCTGCGCCATCGGCGGCATCGACCTCGACCGGGCGAAGCGCTGCCTCGCCGCCGGCGCCGACATCGTGGCGGTGATCTCGGACATCACCCTCGACGCCGACCCGGAAGGGCGCGCGCGCCAATGGATCGCGGCGATCCGGCCCGCATGACCGGCGCCGTTCGAACCGCGCTGACCATCGCAGGCTCGGATTCCGGCGGCGGCGCCGGCATCCAGGCGGATTTGAAGACCTTCGCCGCGCTCGGCGTCCACGGCGCGAGCGCGATCACGGCGCTGACCGCGCAGAACACGCTCGGCGTCGGCGCGATCTTCGCCGCGCCGCCGGCGATCGTGCGCGCCCAGATCGACGCCGTCGTCGCGGATTTCTGCGTCGTCGCGATCAAGATCGGCATGCTGGCCAACGCGGAGATCGCGGAGGCGGTGGCGGAGGCGATCAGACTGCGGGATGCAAACCTCGAGGTCCGGCGTGAAGAGTCGGCGCCGCGCGCCTCCTCCCCCCCTGTGGGGGAGGACCGAGGAGGGGGGTCACGCCGAACTTCAACGTTAGCGTCTGCGTCCAACAGGCTGAGAGGGCGGCGTGACCCCCCACCCTGTCCCGCCCCCACAGGGGGGGCGGGGACGCTGCTCGTCACTCGGAGTTCCGCCGTTAATGGGACGAGCACATGCGATCGTGAGGGGGAGGGGAGGCCTTTCGTCGTCTACGACCCGGTTCTCGCCGCCACCTCCGGCGACGCGCTGGCCGGCGCAGGCTTCCTCGAGGCGGTCCGGGCGAAGGTCCTGCCGCGCGTCGATTGCCTCACCCCCAATTTGCCCGAGGCGGCGGCGCTGCTCGGGGCGCGCGAGGCCGCGAGCGAGGCCGCGATGATCGCGCAAGGGCAGGCGCTGCTCGCGCTCGGTCCCGGCGCCGTGCTGATGAAGGGAGGGCATCTCGCGGGCGAGGAGGCGGTGGACCTGCTGGTGACGGCCGATGGCGTCCGCCGCTTCGCCGCGCCGAAGATCGCTTCCCCCAATACGCACGGCACCGGCTGCACGTTGTCGAGCGCGATCGCGGCGCATGTCGCGCTCGGCCTGCCGCTGGCCGAGGCGGTCGCCGCGGCCAAGGCCTTCGTCGGCGCGGCGATCGAGCGGGGCGCGGCGGCCCGCCTCGGCCACGGGCCCGGGCCGCTCGTGCAGTTGGCCCTCGTTGCCTCGGCGCCCGCCCGCCGGCAGGATCGCGCATGAGGCGCGAGTCGCTGCCGATCGCGGATCGCCGCATGCTGTTCGGACCGTGAGCGGCGTCGGCGGATCATGATCTACATCTGCTTCGGCATGACGAAATCGGCCAGCACTTTCGTCTATCAGTTGACAGAGCAGACATTTCGCGTCGCCGGACGCGCGCCCGCGCGTCTCGGCCCGCCTTTTCGCCCGCGCGGATCGCCGGAAAATTATTTCGACGATATCGACCCGGCGCTGCTCGACGCAATTGCGAAAGCGGCCCGGGGACGCGACGTCGTGCTGAAGACGCACCAGGGCCTTCATCCGGAGGTCGCGCGGCGCATCGAGGCCGGCGAGATTCTGGCCAGCGCATCCGTTCGCGATCCGCGCGAGATCGCGCTCTCGATGGTCGATCATGGACGCAAGGCGCGGCGCATGGGCCTGACCGAGTTCAGCGAATGCCGGACCGTGTTCGACGCGTGGCCGTCGCTCGACAATCAGGTCGCCAATCTCGGCCGCTGGTCGGCCCTGAAGTCGGTCGAAGTGTTTCGCTACAACGAAATCAGCTTCGAGACCGCGTCGGTGGTGTCCCGAATCGCGGCCCAGATCGGCGTGGCGGTCGACGCGCCCGCGGTGGTCGCGTCCTTTCGCGACAGGCGCCGGATCGGCCAGTTCAACAAAGGCGAGCCATTGCGCTACCGCGAAATGCCGGCCGCCGAGCAGGCCGCGTTCCTCGACCGTTACGCCGGCCTCTACGCGGCGTTCCGATTCGACACGCCAGCGGCCGTCGCCGCGTCGGAGGCGCGGGAGCGCGCGGCGCCGCGGCGTTGGCGCGGGTTTCTAAGGCGAGGCTTACGTCTGGCGGGGAGCCTTCGCTCGCTCCGGGCGTTTCTCGAGCCGTGAACGCGCGCTTCGCGGCGTTGTGCGTTATGATCGAATCAACCTCTCCAGCCGTTGCGAGCGCGCCGCCATGGGGGACGTGTTTTATCAGTCCTTGCCGATCCTGACCGACTTCGCCGCTGCGGCGAGGCCGGAGAATTATCGTCCCGTCCCCGACGACTGGGTCGTCGGCTTCTCCGACGTCGTCGGTTCGACCCGGGCGATTTCGGAAGGGCGCTACAAGGCGGTGAACTTCGTCGGCGCCGGGGTCGTGGCGGCCGTTTCCAACGCCCTTCGTCGCCGCCCGTTTCCGTTCGTGTTCGGCGGCGACGGCGCGAGCTTCGCCGTTTCCGCCGAGGACGCCGCCGCCGCGGCCGATGCGCTCGCCCGCATCGCCGCCTACGCCAAGACCGAGTTCGAGCTCGAATTGCGGGTGGCGACGGCGCCTGTCGCCGAAATCCGCGCCGCCGGGCGCGACATCAGGGTCGCCCGCTTCGCCGCCTCCGAGGCCGCCGTCTACGCCATGTTCGCCGGAGGCGGGCTGACCTGGCTCGAGGAGCGGGCGAAGGCGGGCGCTTTTGGGATTCCGCCCGCCGCCCCCGGCGCCGCCCCGGATCTGTCCGGCCTGTCCTGCCGCTGGGGCGTCGCGCCGGCGAAGCACGGGATCGTCCTGTCGGTGATCGTGATCCCGCGCGGAGAGGACCCGCGCTACGCCGCGCTGATCGAGGACATCGTGCGGCTTGCGATCGACGGTTGGCAGTCCGACAGGCCCGTCACCGTCGAAAGGCTGCAGGCCGGGTCGGCCCCGACCGCCATCGCGCTCGAAACCTCGGCGATTCGGGCCTCGGGGGTTTCGGCGCTCAAGGCGAGGCTTCAGGCCGCGCTCGGCTATGCGCTCGGCAATGTGTTTCATCGGTTCCGGCTCAAGGCGGGCGCTTTCGACGCGGCGCTCTACGCCGTCGAGGTGGCGGCCAACGCCGACTTCCGCAAGTTCGACGACGGCCTGCGCATGACCCTCGACTGCTCGCCGGCCTTCGCCGACAAGCTCGAGGCGCGGCTCGCGGCCGCCGACGCCTACGCCGACTGGGGCCTCTACCGCCAGAAGTCGGCCCAGATCACCTGCATCGTGCCCTCGCTCGCCGATCGTGGCCACGTGCATTTCGTCGACGGCGCGGAAGGCGGCTACACGTTGGCTGCGAGCGCGCTGAAAGCGCGTCGGCTGTTGAAGGCCGGGTGACGCAGCAATTCGAAGGCCCCGTGGATATCCGGCCTCGCTCCCAGGACGCGGAGGGCGGCGGTTTGCTAGGGTCGCGCCCCATGGACGCCACCGAAGACCCGGGTCTGGAAACGACCGCCCCCCGCCTGACGCCGATGATGGCGCAGTATTTCGAGATCAAGGCGGCCAATCCGGATTGCCTGCTGTTCTACCGGATGGGCGACTTCTACGAGCTGTTCTTCGACGACGCGGAGGTGGCGAGCCGCGCGCTCGGCATCGTGCTGACCAAGCGCGGCAAGCACGACGGCGAGGACATCCGCATGTGCGGCGTGCCGATCGAGCGCGCCGACGACTACCTCAACCGGCTGATCGCGCTCGGCCATCGCGTCGCCGTGTGCGAGCAGCTCGAGGACCCGGCGGAGTCGAAGAAGCGCGGCGCGAAGTCGGTGGTGAAGCGCGACGTGGTGCGGCTCGTCACGCCCGGCACGATCACCGAGGATCGCCTGCTCGAGCCCGGCCGCGCGCGCCTGCTGGTCGCTGTGCAGCGGGTGCGCGGGCCCGACGGGCGCTCGGGCTTCGGCCTCGCCGCGCTCGATCTTTCGACCGGCGCCTTTGCGCTCTCGGAGACCGACGAATCGGGTCTGGCCGCCGAGATCGCGCGCCTGGAGCCGAGCGAGATCGTGGCGGCGCAGGCAGTCTGCGACGAGCCGCATTTCGCCCGTCTCGTCGCCGAGCTCCGGGTTCCCACCACGCCGCTCGCGCGGGAAGCCGGCGACGCCGCCGCGGCGACGCTGCGTGTGTGCGAGTTCTACGGCGTCGAGACCCTGGACGGCTTCGGCGCCTTCTCCCGCGCGGAAGTCGCCGCGGCGGCGCTGGCGCTCGCCTACGTCAAGCGGACGCAACTCGAGGCGCGGCCGGCGCTGTCGCCGCCGACCCGACGCGCGCGCGGCGCGAGCCTCGAGATCGACCCCGCCACCCGCGCCAACCTGGAGCTGACCCGGACGCTTGGGGGGGCGCGCGAGGGCTCGCTGCTCGCGACCATCGACCTGACGGTCACGCCCGCCGGCGCGCGGGCGCTCGCCGAGCGTCTGGCGAGCCCGCTGACCGACCCAGCGGCGATCGCCGGCCGGCTCGACGCGCTCGGCTTCCTCGTCCTGGACGCGGCGACGCGCGACGCGCTGAGGGGCGACCTCAAGGGCGCGCCGGATTTCCTGCGCGCGCTTGCGCGCCTGAGCCTCGACCGAGCGGGGCCGCGCGACCTCGCCGCGGTGCGCGACGGCCTCGCGGCGGCGGCCGCGCTGGCGCGTATCCTCGCTTCCGCCGGCCCGCTCCCGTCCGAGCTGCGGCGCGCGCAAGGCGCCTTGCGGGCCGATTGCGGGGCCCTGCACGGCGCCCTCGCGGCGACGCTCGCCGACGACCTGCCGCTGGTCAAACGCGACGGCGGCTTCGTCAGGGCGGGCAGTCTGCCGGCGCTGGACGAAGCGCGCGCGCTTCGCGACGAGAGCCGGCGGGTGATCGCCGAGATGCAGGGAGCCTATGCCGATCAGACCGGCGTCCGAGCGCTGAAGATCAAACACAACAACGTGCTGGGCTTCTACATCGAGACCCCGCAGGCGCAGGGCGAGGCGCTCCTGAAAGCGCCCCTCAACGCGACCTTCATCCATCGCCAGACCATGGCCGGGGCGCTGCGTTTCACCACCAACGCGCTGGTCGCGCTCGAGGCCAAGATTGCCTCCGCCGCTGACCGGGCGCTGGCGCTCGAACTCGACGCGTTCGAGCGCCTTCGGCTCGCCTGCCTCGCCGAAAGCGACGTCCTGCGGGCGTTCGGCACGGCGATCGCCGAGGTCGACGTCGCTGCGGCGCTGGCGGAACTCGCGGTCAGGCGCGACTGGACGCGGCCGGTCGTCGACGCTTCGCTCGCCTTCACGATTCGCGGCGGCCGGCACCCGGTGGTCGAGGCTGCGCTGAAAGGCGCGGGCGAGCCGTTCGTCGCCAACGACTGCGATCTGTCGGGCGACGCCGCCGAAGGCGGCCGGATCGCCGTGGTCACTGGCCCGAACATGGCCGGCAAGTCGACCTATCTGCGCCAGAACGCGCTGATCGCGCTGATTGCGCAGATGGGGTCCTACGTCCCCGCCGCCCAAGCCCACGTCGGCGTGGTCGACCGACTGTTCTCGCGCGTCGGGGCGGCCGACGACCTCGCCCGCGGGCGTTCGACCTTCATGGTCGAGATGGTCGAGACGGCGGCGATCCTCAACCAGGCGACCCGGCGCTCGCTCGTCATCCTCGACGAGATCGGCCGTGGCACCGCGACCTTCGACGGGCTCTCGATCGCCTACGCCTGCGTCGAACACCTGAACGCGGTCAACCGCTCGCGCACCCTGTTCGCGACGCACTTTCACGAACTGACCCGGCTCGCCGAAATTCTGCCGCGGATCGTCAACCTCACCATGCGGGTCAGCGAGTTCAAGGGCAGCCTGATCTTCCTGCACGAGGTGGCGCGCGGGGCCGCGGACCGCTCCTACGGCATCCAGGTCGCCAAGCTCGCCGGGCTGCCGGGTTCCGTCGTCAGGCGGGCGCGAAAGGTGCTGGCCGACCTCGAGGCGTCGCGGCCGAGCGGCACGCTCGATTCGCTGCCGCTGTTCTCGTTCGAGCCGCACGAGCCCCCGGCGCCGGCGCCGGCGCCGCGCGACGACGCGCTGCGCGCGGCGGTCGCCGCCCTCGACCCGGACAGCTTGAGCCCGCGCGAGGCGCACGCGGCGCTCTATCAGCTGAAGCGGCTGGTACAGGACCGGACGAAATGACCGGCCGCTCCCATATGAGTCGGCAATTTGGCCTCCTGGCGAGACCGGTTCCAAGCGAATAATTTGTTTAGCAGATGGACGAGCATCGATGACATGCATCTACTGCGACGGCCAACGAAAAGATGATCGCATGTCTTTGGAGCATATTTGGCCTCAATCGCTCGGAGGCGCAGTTGCAGGGCCCCTTTTTCAGACTCGCTCAGTCTGCCAGACTTGCAATAATCTCGCTGGAATATGGATCGATGGAGCTTTTTTGAAAAGCTGGCTTGTATCACATGAGGCTAGTTTCGCAGCTCGCCAGTATCTTGACCCCAAACGGCCCGGACCTTCTCTTTTAACTTACATGGGTATAGACCAAGAGTTTCCTGTGCAACGAGAAGAGATCTGTGAACGTTGGGTCGGGCCTGCAGGTGAGCATGTCTACCATATCCACGTCCGTGACGACGATCGGTGGTATGGTTATGCGGGAGGTGATTTCATCAAGAGGAAGAGGCTCGATGGCGGACGCGCGTACCTTGTATTGACGTCTCGGGTTAACTATTGGTCCCTAACAGGGCTTTACTCATTTGTCGAACATTTTTCCGATATATCTACTCGTCTATTTTGTCTTACAGTAGTCGTTGGTATGCCAAGTGACCTTGAGGCAAGGTTCGTCGCGCAAAGGGGTTGCACCGAAGTAGAGAGGAAAGAAATTGATTGGATCAAGGGCCGACAGGAAAACAAAGTAAGCATGATGAATATTGCCCTGAGGATCGATTTCTCTGATAGGTTCTTGGCCAAGATTGCACTCGGCGTAGGTGCTAATATCCTTGGTAAGAGGTTCTTGGAAACCGCGTATGTTAAGGAATTGCGAAAATTATTATGGTTGAAAGATCCAGATGAGAAATCTAAGATTAGAGTACGAGGGACAAATATTTGGAACGCTGAGAAGACAGCAGGAGTTTCAAATATTCTGTCTTGGGGCGGGGCATGGACTCTGTTTTTTTGGGCTCAGCCAGAACAGTTTTCGTTGCATATTTGTACGCCAAGTTCACGGGGTATGAACGTGGTCATCTCGGATGAGCCAGAATTATGGAGAGCGGAGCAATTTGACGACTACAAACACGGTGCAATATTTATCGTAATTCCGGAAAGAAAATGCTTTAGTGGGCCGGTTGGGCTAGCGGCTTATTTGAATCACCGTAACGGGCATAATATTGACCCAAACCTTGCCTCTCTTGAGGCGCTGAGAATTGATCCAGGTGTTCTTCCGGGTCCTCGCTGAGTTCTGGGTATTATAGCGGAGGAATATGATGACCAACCCCCAAATCCTGATCGCCACCCTCGCCGCCGCCTACCTCTACGTGGTCACGCCGGGGCCGGCGTTTCTCGCGCTCTTCACCCTCGCCGCCGCGCGCGGGCGGGCGGCGGGGGCGTGGTTCATCTGTGGCCATCTTGTCGGCGACGTGGTGTGGGGCGCGCTCGCGGTCGCGGCGATCGTCGGCGCCAACACGCTCGGGCCGACGCTGTTCGAGGCGCTCGGCTTCGTCTGCGGCCTGTATCTCATCTATCTCGGCGTCCGCGCGGTGATGACGCGCAAGGACGCGCCGCCGAAGACGATCGGGGCCGAGCGGCCGCTCGCCACCGGCATGGCCTTCGGCCTCACCAATCCGAAATCCTATCCGGTGGCGCTGGCGATGTTTTCCGCCATCGTCGCCCCCTACATCGGCGCGCTCAAGGCAGCCGACGCGCCGCAGATGTTCGTCGCGGCCTTCGCAGGGTTTCTGCTGGCCGACGCGACGCTGATCCTCGTCGCCGGTCTTCCTGCGGTGCGGAGGTTCTTCCTCACCCACGGCGTCGCGGTGACGCGGATCGTGGGGGTGATCTTCATTCTGTTCGGCGCGCGCTCGATCGCCGACGCGGCCGAGGGGGCGATGCGACGGGCGGCGTGAGCGGCGCCGCTCCGGAATCGGGTGGCCGGCCGAAGCTGGAACGGCCAGGACCGTCCCCCGTGTTCTTTCCTCGGGAAGGCGAAGTCATGACCGAACCAACGCTTCACGCGCTCGACTGGCCTCGTATCGAGCGCGACCTCGACGCCTATGGCGCGGCCGTCGCGCCAAACCTGCTCGCGCCCGACGCATGCCGGGCGCTGGCCGCCCTCTATCCGGACGACCAAAGCTTCCGTTCGACCGTGGTCATGGCCCGCCACGGTTTTGGTCGGGGCGAGTACAAGTATTTCGCCGAGCCGCTGCCCGCCGTCGTCGGCGCGCTGCGCCAAACCCTCTATCGGCGGCTCGCGCCGGTCGCCGACCGCTGGAGCGCGGCGATGGGCCGAGCGGACCGCTTCCCGGCCGATCTCGACGCCTTCCGCGCCCTCTGCCGCGCCGCCGGGCAAGGGAAGCCGACGCCGCTCCTGCTGCGCTATCGCGCCGGCGACTACAATTGCCTGCACCAGGACGTCTATGGCGCGCTCGTCTTTCCGCTCCAGGTCGCGGTCCTGCTCTCGGCGCCGGGGCGGGATTTTTCCGGCGGCGCGTTCGTGCTGACCGAGCAGCGCCCGCGGATGCAGTCGCGCGTCGAGGTCGTCGAACTCGGGCAGGGCGACGGCGTGATCTTCGCCGTGCGCGAGCGCCCCGTCGAAGGGACGCGCGGCGTCTACCGGGTGGCGCTGCGCCACGGCGTCAGCCGGATCCGCAGCGGCGAGCGCTACACGGTGGGGATTATTTTTCACGACGCGGCGTAAGAGACGGCCGCATCGATCCGGAGACCGTCTCCTGGCGAACACGATAGTCCGACCGCTTCGCTCCGAGGCCGATTACGAACGGCGCTCGACGAGATCGAAACGTTTTTCGACAACGAGCCGAAGCCCGCCGCGCCGGAGGCGGATCGCTTCGATCGTCTGGCGCTGGCGATCGAAGATTACGAACGCAAGCGCTGGCCGATCGCGCCGCCGGACGCGGTCGACGCGATTCGCTATGGCATGGAGACCGGCGGCCGCACCCAGTCGGATCTCGGCCGCCTGCTCGGTTCGCGGCAGCGCGCCTCCGACGTCCTGTCCGGAAAGCGATCCCTGACGATGGGGATGGCGTGGAAGCTCAATCGCCAATGGGGCATACCCGCCGAGGCCTTGATCGCGCCGCCGAAGACCGGACGGCAGTCGGCCGTCTGAGCCGCGAAACGTCGCGGTCCGAGGGACAGAGCGTTGCGCGGCCCGCGCCGGCGCCCGTGTTGCCGGGCGTCACCCGAGCGCGTACCTAGGCTTGGAGGATGTCTCAGTCACGAGGATGCCGCATGCCCGCCCGCCAGCCCGCGATCTTTCTGCCGCATGGCGGAGGGCCCTGTTTCTGGATGGAGTTCCCGCCGCCGTTCGGGCCGCACGCCTGGGACAGGCTCAGGGGCTATCTCGCCGGCCTCGTCGCCTCGCTGCCGGAGCGGCCGAAGGCGTTCCTGGTCGTGACCGCCCATTGGGAGGCGGCGCAGCCGACGGTCAGCGTCAATCCGAAGCCGGGCATGCTCTACGACTACTACGGCTTTCCGGAGCACACCTATCGTCTGCAGTTCCCCGCGCCGGGCGACGCGACCCTCGGCCTCGAGGTCAAGCGCCTGATCGAGGCGGCGGGGCTTCCCGTCGCCGCCGACGCCGCGCGCGGGTTCGACCACGGCGTGTTCGTGCCGTTCCTGATCGTCGACCCGAAGGCCGAGATTCCCGTCGTCATGCTGTCGCTGCGGCGCGACCTCGACGCGGCGTTCCACGTCCGCCTCGGCAAGGCGCTGGCGCCGCTGCGCGATTCCGGCGTGGCGATCGTCGGCAGCGGCATGAGCTTCCACGATCTCGGGACCTTCTTCACCGGCGGCGACGGGGCGTCCTCGACCTTCGACGCCTGGCTCGACGAGACCGTCCGGGCGCCGGCGGCCGAACGCGAGGCGCGGCTCGCGGCATGGGACAAGGCGCCCGGGGCCCGCGCCTGCCACCCGCGTGAAGAACACCTGATGCCGCTGATGGTGGTCGCCGGCGCCGCCGGCGACAGCGCCGGCATCCACGCCTTCCGCGACGTGATCGCCGGCAAGACGATCTCGGCCTTCGAGTTCCGCTGACAGGCCGGGCCGGCCTCACACAAGGGCGAGCCGAACGCGGCGTGCGGGAGGGGCGGCGTCCCGCCGCCCCGGAGCGCGAGTCCCGCTCCTCTCCAGCCGCCTTGCGATCAAAGCGTTTCCGGGAACCCGGGCGCGCGCAAATCCGTGTGCAGCGCGTCTTCGAGCAGCTTGACGACCTGCGTCGACCACGCCCCGCCGCCGTAGGCCTCGCGGGCGCGGATGAAGGTCTGGGCGGTGATCGCGGCGAGGTCGAGCGGCACGCCGAGGTCGCGTCCCAGCGCCATGGCGAAGCCCAGGTCCTTGCAGGCGAGATCCATGGTGAAGCCGATGTTGTAGGAGCCGTTGAGGACGAGCTGGGATTCGGTCTCGTGCACGAAGCTCGCGCCCGAACTCGCCTTGATGATCGCATAGGCCTGGGCGAGGTCGAGTCCGCCGCGCCGGGCCAGCATCAGCGCTTCCCCCGCCGCCACGAGGTGGATGAAGGCCAGCATGTTGGTGATGACCTTCATCACCGACGCCGAGCCCAGCGGCCCGACACGGAACACCGGCCGCCCGATCGCCTCGAGCGCGGCGCGGTGGCGCTCGAAGACCTTGTCCTCGCCGCCGACGATGACCGCGACTGCGCCCTCGGCCGCCTTGTGCACGCCGCCGGTGACCGGCGCCTCGAGGGTGAAGACGCCCGACTCGGCCGCGAGCGCCGCCAGGCGCCGGATCGAATCCGCGTCGACCGTGCTCGTCTCGATCCAGGTCGAGCCGGGCCGCAACCCGGAGATGAGGCCGCGCTCGCCGGTCAGCACCCGCTCGGAGACGGCCGGGGAGGGCAGGCAGGTGAACGCCGCGTCGACCTGCCCGGCGAGGGCTGCGGGATCGTCGGCCCAGACCGCGCCCGCCTGCAGGAGCGCCGCGGCCGATTGCCGATCGAGGTCGTGCACCACGAGGCCGAAACCGGCGCGCCGGAGGCTCATGGCGAGGGCGCCGCCGAGGGCGCCGAGCCCGATGAAGCCGTACCGCATCGTCATTCGCGCCTCCCGTGAGTCGAATCCGTCGCCCTGGGGAGCATAGGCGGCGGGGCGCGGGCGGCAAGCGACGCGAAGGCGCGACTCGCGACTGTTTTCAGCCACTGGCGCAAAGCTGTGGGGCGCCCTAAATCTATAGTGCCGCCATCGCGCGTCGATCATGGGCGGGCGGGTTAGTCTTCGGGGAGCGTGGACAGTGGAGATGATCGCGGCCTTGGCGGCCCGGAGGCTGGGAAAATTTCTCGCCGGAGACTTTCGGGACATCTTCGGATCGGCGCACGAGGATCAGGCCGAACGATTGGGATCGCTGGCGTGCAGCGCCATCGAGGCGATCGCCAAGAGCGACGCGCTCTACCACAATTTCGAACATACGATGCTGGTGACGGCGGTCGGGCGCGACATCTTGCGCGGGCGCCTCCTGACACAGCGAATCGAGCCGTCCGACTACCTCCACCTGATCTGCGCCTGTCTTCTGCACGACATCGGCTTCGTGCGCGGGATTCTGAAGGGCGACACGACCAGCGAATTCGTGATCGACCAGAGCGGGCGGAAGGTGACGCTGCAACGCGGCGCCTCCGACGCGGCGCTGATGCCCTACCACGTCGACCGCTCGAAGCTGTTCGTCTACGAGCGGCTGGGCAATTCCCCCCACCTCGATCCGGCCAGGGTCGCCGAGGCGATCGAGCTGACCCGCTTTCCGCCCTGTCTCGACGGCCCCGGCGGCGCCGATCTCGAGGCGAGGCTGATGCTGGCCTCGGACCTGATCGGCCAGCTCGGCGACCCGCTCTATCCGAAAAAGGCCAACGCCCTGTTCGCCGAGTTCGAGGAGACCGGCACCAACCGTCAGTTCGGCTACGACACGCCGGCCGATCTCGTCGACAAATATCCGACGTTCTTCTCCAACAGCGTCAAGGACCACATCGAGGAGGGGGTGAAGTACCTGTCGATCACCGCCTCGGGGCGGCAATGGGTGGCGAACCTGCACAACCACGTCTGGTGCGCCGAGCACGGACAGTGGCTGATGGGGCCGCAGCACTGAGGCGCGCGCGGCTCCCGAATTGAGACTTTCCGGAGGGTTGCGGAGAGGTTCGGTTTCACGCTCGCCGACCCGCTCGTCACGGGCCGCGCGGCCAGCGCGGGTCGTTTCCGCTCCGGCCGACCGGGGAAGGGGCCCGGCAAACGAGACTTTGCAGCCGTTCGGGGCGTTTCGCTTCGGCTCGCTGCGCGCCGGGCCTGCATGGTCAGTCTCGCGGAGGATCTCGATGACCCGGCGACCGGCGCGAGGGCGTCGCGCGACATCGCACCGGGCCTGACGAGCAACCCTGGCGCGCGGCTGGGCGAAGCGTTCCATAGGGGCGCACAGGCGAGGGGATCGCCAGCGGCCGGACATCGGCGCGAAGGGACGTTCCGGATGAGCCTGAGAACCGACCGGCTTCGCGAACGTCAGGACCATTCCTGCTTTCCGATTGCACACAGGCGGGGAGGGGAAGGTTCTGAGCGCGCAATGGCGCAATCCTGTGGAGCGCGTTTTGCGCTCGAAACGCGCAAAGCGACGCAGAAAGAGCCAAGCGGGCGGCTCCTCCGACGGGTATCGCTGCACCGACGCTTTTGCATATCCGGGAGGGCGGAGCGGTGCATAAATCCATGCGGTCGGCCTTGGCGGTCGCTGTCGTCGCGGGCGCCGGTCCGGCGCCCATTCCCTGGACGACCGCAGCCGAGGTGAGGGAAGCGGTGCGGCCGATCCTCTCAGCGGCGCTGCCGAACGTCCCGCGCAAGACGGTCACCGCGGTCTTGGTCGCCTATCCGCCCGGGGGGAAATCGGAGAGACATCATCACGCCGGGAGTGTCCTGGCGTTTGTCGTCTCCGGCGCGGTCCGCTCGGAAAATTCGGCAACCGGTCCGGCGCTACCAGGCCGGCGAGGCCTTCTTCGAGCCGCCCGGAAGCGAACACCTCGTCAGCGAGAACGCCAGCGCAACGGAGCCGGCGACCCTGGTCGCCGTGTTCGTCGCCGACGATGGCGCCGTCCTGACGATTGACGATCCGTGAGGGATTGGCATTCTCGTTCAGCCAGGCCCCGCTGGAGACCGCGACATGAGCGACAGACTCGCAGGGAAGCGCGCCCTCGTCACGGGCGGCACGAGCGGCATCGGACGAGCGACGGCGAAGCGCTTCGTCGAGGAGGGCGCCCGCGTCGCCGTCACCGGCGCCAGGGCAAGCGGGCTCGCCGCCGCGAAGCACGACTTGGGCGAGGCCGGTCTGACCATTGAAGCCGACGCCGGCGTCGTCGCCGCGCAAACGACGATCGCCAATGCGGTGAGAGAGGCGTTCGGCGGCCTGGACATCGTCGTCATCAACGCCGGGATCGGCGACTTCCGCCCGATCGGGCAATGGGAAGAGGCCGACTTCGACCGTTCGTTCGCGGTGAACCTCAAGGGCCCGTTCTTCCTGATTCAGGCGCTCTTGCCGCTTCTGGCAAATCCCGCCTCCATCGTGCTCAACGGATCAATCAACGCCCATATCGGCATGCCGAACACGTCGATCTATGCGGCGACCAAGGCGGGGCTGATGTCGTTGGCCGAGACCCTTTCCGGCGAGCTCCTGCCGCGCGGCGTGCGCGCAAACGTCGTCAGCCCCGGACCGATCGCGACGCCCTTCCATGAAAAGATCGGCATGGACGAGGCAGCCGTCAAAGCGCTTGTGGCGCAGATCCCCGCCGGGCGCCGCGGCGTCCCGGTCGAGGTCGCCGACGCGATCGTTTTCCTGGCCTCGGAGGAAAGCGCGTTCTGCGTTGGAAGTGAAATCGTCGTCGACGGCGGCATGAGCACGCTGTGAGGGAGCCCGTGGCGCGCCCGTCCCCATTGTTCGCGAGAGCCTGCCGCGTCCATCGCTTCGGCGGTCCGGACGCGATCATGGTCGAGGACGTCGCGATTCCGGCGCCGGGCGTAGGCGAGGCGCGTGTGCGGATCGGCGCCGCCGGCGTCGGCCCTTGGGACGCCTGGGTGCGCGCCGGCAAGAGCGTGCTGCCGCAGCCTCTGCCACTGACGCTCGGTTCGGATCTCGCGGGCGTGATCGACGCCGTCGGCGAAGGGGTTTCCGGTCTGGCGGTCGGGCAATCCGTTTTTGGCGCGACCAACGCGCGCTTCACCGGCGCCTACGCCGAGGCGGCGATCGCCGACGCCGGCAGGCTCGCTGTGAAGCCGGGCGATGTGTCCGACGTGGCGGCCGCGGCGACCCCGGTCGTCGCCGTCACCGCGTGGCAGGCCTTGTTCGAGCAGGCGAAGCTCGAGCGCGGCGAAACGGTCGTCATTCATGGCGCGGCCGGCGGCGTGGGCGCCATTGCCGTGCAACTCGCGCGCGCGGCGGGGATCAAGGTCGTCGGGACCGCAAAGGCGAGCGACATCGCTTTCGTCATGATGCTCGGGGCGGAAGAAGCGATCGACTTCCAGAGCGAACGATTCGAGGATCGCGCGCAAAACGTGGACGCGGTGATCGACCTCGTCGGGGGCGAAACGCAGGCGCGCTCTTTCGGCGTCTTGAGGCGTGGGGGCAGGCTCGTCTCGACGGTTTCGCCGCCCGACCCGGCTGCCGCCGAGCGCTTCGGGGTCGAGGCGCGGTTCTTCCTCGTCGATGTCACCACCTCTCGCCTCGAACCGATCGCCGTCATGCTCGCCTCCGGAGCGCTCTCGGCCGGCGTCGGCGCAGTCTTGCCGCTCGCCGATGCGAGGACCGCCCACGAGATGCTCGACGGAAGCCGGCCGAAGCCGCGCGGCAAGATCATGCTCACGACGTGAGATGGAGTTGGGTTCCGAGAGTCGGGTTCCCGATTGTCTGCTCCGCATCGCGCGGCTAACCGGGTCGGCAATGGGCAGGGCGGGCGTTGGACCGCAGGCTCTGAGCGTCGAGGAGCAGCGGAGCCAACGAGCCAGGCCGAGCGGAGACTTTCCGGGCGTGAGCGCGCCGCGATCGTCCACGCCAACGACAGGGGCCGACGGCCGGTCGACGGGGCGGTGGGATCGCTGTGGCGCTGCGTCCGACCGCGAGCCCGTGTCGAAGGGCGCCGCGGCGGCCCGGCGCAACCGGCGGCCTAATCGGGCGCGGCGACCGGCGCCGTCCGCGGCATCAGATGCAGCGCGGACCCCTGCCAGGGGTGGGCGTCGGCGACCGCCTCGTCGAGTTCGACGCCGAGGCCCGGCTCGGTCGGCGGGATGACGAAGCCGTCCTCCCAGCGGATCGGCTTTTTCAGGATCCTTGCGTGAAACCCGTCGAAGCGCTCGATGCTTTCGAGGATGAGAAAATTGGGGATGCAGGCGGCGAGCTGGACGTTGGCCGCCCCGACCACCGGCCCGCAATAGAGGTGCGGCGCGATCTGGGCGTAATGGGCTTCCGCCATCGCGGCGATCTTCTTGGCCTCCAGAACGCCGCCGACCCGGCCGAGGTTCGGCTGCAGGATCGAGGCCGCGCCGGTCGCGAGCACGCGGGCGAACTCGTATTTGGTGGTGAGCCTTTCGCCGGTCGCGATCGGCATGCGGCACTGGGCCGCCACTTTCGCCATCTCCTCGGGCGCTTCGGGCGGCGTCGGCTCCTCGAACCACAGCGGCTCGTAGGGCTCGATTCTTCGCGCGAGGCGCAGCGCGCCCGACACGGTGAACTGCCCGTGGGTGCCGAACAGGAGGTCGCAGCGCGTCCCGACGGCCTCGCGCAACGTCTTGCAGAACGCCTCGGCGAGCTCCAGCCGCTCGAGGCTCGGCTGGCGCGGATCGAACGCGGAGTAGGGGCCGGCGGGATCGAACTTCACCGCCGTAAAACCCTGGGCGAGGTATTTGAGCGCGCGCTCGGCCGCGGCTTCCGGCGTGGAATAGACCGGGCTGTCGGAATAGGCGTGCGAGCCCGGCTCGTCGGGATAGAGGTAGGTGTAGCTGCGCAGCCGCTCGTGGACTTTTCCGCCGAGCAGTTCATAGACGGGTTTTTCGACCGCCTTGCCGACGATGTCCCACAGCGCCATCTCGATCCCGGAGAGGACGCCCATCAGCGACGCGTCCGGGCGCCCGGTGTAGCCGCGGGCGTAGACGTTGCGCCACAAGGCCTCGATCCGGAACGGGTCCGACCCCAGCACATGGCGCTCGAACACGTCGCGGATCATCGGCACGATCGCCTCCGGCGCGAAGCTTGCGGCGTAAACCTCGCCGACACCCTCGACGCCGCAGGCGGTCCGCAGCGTGAGGAAGACGAAATACCGTCCGCCGAAGGCTGGCGGGGGGTTGCCGACGACGAAGGTCTTCAGGTCCGCGATCTTCATGGGCCGTCCTGGAACACGATGACGTTGCGCACCGCCGCGCCCGAGCGCGACGAGGCGAGCGCGTCGTTGATGCGCTCCAGCGGATAGCGGCCGCTGATCAGCTCGTCGAGCTTCAGGCGGCCGTCGCGATAGAGCGCGACGATCTTCGGCACGTCGACCACCGGACGCGCCGAGCCCATCTTCGAGCCGAAAATCTTCTGGCCGTCGGCGGCGAGCCAGCCGGGATCGATCGTCGCGTGGACGCCGGAGGGCGGCATGCCGACGAGCACCGTCCCGCCGCCGCGCTTCATCAGCCCGACCGCCTGTTCGGCTGCGCCCCTGACGCCGACGGTGACGAACACCCAGTCGGCCTTGCGGCCGCCGGTCAGCGCCTTGACCCGCTCCTCGACGTTTTCGGTTCTCGCGTCGATCGCGTGGGTGGCGCCGAAGGCGCGCGCGACGTCGAGCTTGGCCGGCGCCACGTCCACCGCGATCACGGGATCGCAGCCGGCGAGCCGCGCCCCCTGCACGGAATTCAGGCCGACGCCGCCGCAGCCGATGACGACGACGCTCGACCCGGCCTCGACCTGCGCCGTGTTGACCACGGCGCCGAGGCCGGTCAGCACGCCGCAAGCGATCAGCGAGGCGACGTCGAGCGGCATGTCGTCGGGGATCGCCACCGCCTGCGACGCGTCGACCACCATGCGTTCGGCGAAAGCGCCGGTGCGCAGGCCGTGGACGAGCGGCTTGCCCCAGCGGTCCGTCAGCGGCGTCTGGCGGTCGAGCGGAAAGACCTCCTCGCAGAACACCGGCGCGCCCACGGCGCAGGCCGGGCAGAAGCCGCAGTTGCGAATCAGGGTGACGACGACCGGGTCGCCGGGCTTCAGCCGCGTCACGCCGGCTCCGACCGCCTCGACCACGCCGGCGGCCTCGTGGCCGAACACCGCCGGAAGCTCGCCGCCCCAGGCGCCGTCGATGTAGAAGATGTCGCTGTGGCAGATGGCGCAGGCGACGGTGCGGATCAGCGCTTCGCCCGGGCCGGGGTCGGCCACCTCGATCGTCTCGATCGACAGCGGCGCCGCGAAGGCGCGGCAGACGGCGGCTCTGGCTTGCATGATTCCCCGAAGGCTTCGTTGCCGAAAACGGCCCAAGGCTTTCGTGCGCGGCGCGAGAGTTCAAGCGCAGACTTGATGAGGGGGGCATGCCTTTTTGAGAAGGCGCGCGCGCCCGACGATCGCTTCAGACAAACCCGGCGGCGCGGCCGGCGGTCGCCGCCTGGCCGCGATTGGCGACGTTCAGCGCCTTCAGGATCGCGGTCACGTGCGCCTTGACGGTCTTTTCCGATACGCCGAGTTCCCGGGCGATCGCCTTGTTGGAAAAGCCGGCGCAAACGCGCCGCAGGACCTCGATCTGCCGGTCGGTCAGCGCCGGCGGGCGGGGAGGCTTGTCGCCGCGCGCCTCGGACTTTCCGGAATCGGCGAGCCCGTTCAGAACCAGCGGCGGCACGTAGCGGTCGCCGTCGAGCACGAGACGGACCGCCGAAAGGAGGGTGCGGGGGCTGGCCGATCGCGGCACGTAGCCGAAGGCGCCGCGCGTCAGGGCGTCGCGCGCGTCCCGGGCCGTCTCGGCGCCGGACAGGACGACGACCGGAAGGCTTTCGCGCGCGTTGCGAAAGGCGTCGATCGCGTCGAGGCCGGATCCGGCGGCCCCCACGACGAGCAGGACCGCCTCGATGTCGTCGTGTTCGGCGACGAGCGCGAGCGCTTCCGTCAGGTCTCTCGCCTGCAGGACGAGCGCCTCGGGACGAAGCTGCGCCAATGTTGCGCCGAGTCCGTCCCGGGTCATGGCATGGCCGTCGACCACGAGAAATTTCACGAGGTTAACCAGATACTGATGGGCATTGGCAAACCAAGTGAACGAGAGTTCTAAGGACGTCAAGGGCCTAGGACCCATTAAGGGGTGAGATATCGATGCATCCGCTTCGATCAGGCGGGTTGTGGAATGCGCGATTGGGAAGTCTTTCCGCGAGTTTTGCGGGACGAGCGCGCCGATGACTTGTCCTTGCCGCCGCCTGTAGCCGCGTCGGCGCCAGACTACGAGCGAACGACGCAAACAAATTGCCTCGGATCGCCGGCGCCCCAAGACGCGAGACTGCGGCGAGATGATTCTAACGGGCCGCGGGCAATACCGGCTCGGGCGGACGCGTTGGATCGCCTTGTCGAACGCCGGGACGGTCTGGATCGCCTGGGCGCCGCAGACGCGGCGAAGCGCGACTCTCACGGCATCCTCGCGAAGCGCGAGGGCGCGGGTCTGCGCGGCGTTGCTTTCCCGTCCTGCTCGACTGCCGGCCAGAGGACAAGAAGGCTGGTCGAAGCCGCTGGTCAGCTCAGCCCAAGCAGATCGATCAGACTCGTTTGCTGGTTGCCGGCGAGGCGGCGGATGCCGGTCGCGGGCGAGGCGCCGACGCCCTGCAGGAACCTGCGGAGGCTGTGCGGAGCGCCATCGGCCGGTCGCGCCCGTGCGACGCTCCATGAGACGGTGTAGTCGGAGTTTCCGCCGCATCCCGCCGGCGAGTTGTCCCCCGGATAGCGGATCGACCTGCTGAGCGCGCCGCCGCCCCGGGCCTTGATCAGAGAATCCCAGCAACCCCTGGTGTTCGCCTGCGTGCCCACGGCCACGAAGCCGTCGCAATCCGGGAAGACGAAATTTGCGAGCGATAGATACTCCAGGTACAGCGTCCAGGACGCGTCCTCGAAGTAATCCTGACCCGCATCCGGCTCGGGCGGATCGGACTGGGGAAAATCGGTGTAATCCGAAAGGTCACCGTTCTCGACCTTCTGCTTTACAAAGTCCGTCGCCTTGTCGGCGAGTTGGTCAGAAATATCTGTTATACCGGTTCCAAGCTTGGATTGATCTCCATTATAGATGGTGTAGTTGAAAGTTACGATAGCCGTCGGAGCGCCTATGTAGACCATTGAATACGTGAGGTCTATCGGGTAGTCGCCGTTGTTGAGGTCGCCCAGCGCCTTCTGCTGGATCGGCAGCGTGCGACCGTCGATGCTGAGGGTGAACGCGACGGTGTCGGTGTCCTTGTGCCGGGACCGCGTGTTTGCGATGTGGCAGGTCAGCAGCTTGAAGGTGTAGAAACCCAAGGCGCGATTCCTCTTCTGGCCACGTCACGAGACGAGCAGGGCCCTCAAGGTTCTTGCGCCGGCGCGCTTCAGCAAGGCTCTCAGGCTCGCGTCGGCGGGGTCGACCCCTTGCACGCCGAGCGCGACGCTCGCCCGCAGGAAAGCCGACAGGCTGCTGTAGTCGGGGGGCGCGTCGCGAGTGATCGGCGCCGACCAGTCGCCCCAGGCAAACCCGCCATCGTTCTGGAGCTCGAACGCCTGCGCGGAAAAACTGTAGCTCGTGTAGCCGCCGAGCGTCGTCTGGACGAAGTCGCCATCCGAGGCTTCCTTCTGCTCCAGCGCGGTTCCATCCGCCGAAACATCCAGATGATAGTTGTGGGCGCCGCCGTACTGCGTCAGCTTGACGACGACGTGGAAACGCGCGGCGCCGGCCAGGGTCTTGCCGTACGAGCTGATTTCCAGATTGGGCGGTTCGCGGTTCACCGGCCGGCTCCCGAAGCGACCTGCGAGGCTATTGCAGGGCGATCAGCATCGCGACCAGGCCGGTTCCCTCCGGCAGGGGCTGCAGGGCCTTGCCGAGCACCGCGCCAAAAGCCTGGGCCTGATCCGCCGCCCGCATGGCGTGGCCGGGGGTGGGAGACGCGCTGAGCAGATCGCCGGCCCGGATGGCGCCGAAGCCCGCGTCGACCTTGCAGAACGCCTTGCCGACCAGCGCGACCACGCCGCGCCGTCCGGACGGCCGATCCTGGCGGTCGAGCGTTATCGCGGGCCTGTAGGCCCCCGCGCCGGAGATCACGCCGACGACCCGCTTGTCGTAGGCTTGCGCCGAAGGGACGAGCGCGCCGGAATCGTCGATGATCATCACGGTCCCCGGACTCGCGTCGCAACCCGCGGCGACGTCGAATTCCTCGGCGCAGTCGGCGCCGCCGCCGAGCAGAATGTCGTTGGCCACGTGGATCGTGCCGTTCACCGTCAGGTCCGACGCGACCGTCAGCGCCTGAGCCACGTGCGCCGCGCCTCCGACGGTCAGGTCGGAGGAGACCGCGACCTTGCCGTCGAGCAAGGCGGCCGCTCCTCCCCCGGTGTTCTTCGCATAGATGGCGGGCGCGCCGCCGGCGCCGCTCTGGCCGTAGACTCCGATGCCCGAGGCGCTGCCGCCCCATACGCCGTGGCCGCCGGCGCTGTTGAAGCCGGCCACGCCGGAGGAACCGTTCCCCGCCGCGTCGCCGTGCACGCCGTCGCCGTCGGCGCTCGTGCCGTGCACGCCGAAGCCCGTGACGCTCGTTCCCTGCACGCCGGCCTGGGTTTGCGACGTTCCGGTCACGCCGGGCCCCTGCGCGCCGACTCCGCGGACGCCTTCGCCGTCCCCTGAGCCGTTGCCCTGGACGCCGATCCGCCCTTGACCCCAGACCCCGACGGACTGAGGGCCGAACGCGTTGCCCTGCGCGCCGGGGCCGTTGCCGCTGGCCGTGCCGAACACCGCCGGGCCGTCCCCCGGCCTCGACGTCCGCCCCTCGATCGCCGTGCCGTTGGTGGAAATCCCCAGCACCGCTCGGGCGGGGCCCTCGCCGAGAACGCCATAGCCCGTCGGACCGTCGTCCACGCCGTGCAGAGGTGGGTTGGACATCGTCAAAGCCTCCGAAAACCGCCGGGTCCGCTGTCCAGTGGGGCATGTTCACGCTGGTCCGTCAAGGCGACTCCGCGTTCAAATTGCGCTATGCGGCCCCTTGCGCGGGCAGGGGAAAGGCGCTATGAGACCCGGCCGGGGTTAACGGCGCGATGGACCCCGAATGATCATACATGGCTACCGCCCTACCAGTCCCTGCCTCGTCGAGGCGGGTTCGGGGAGAGGCGGCGGATGGGCCGGAGGACGGAGGGGGAAACCCTTCTCGTCCATTCCGGCCGTGTCCTGTCCGAGACTGCCGGCGCGGAAAACCTTCGGGTCGACCGCTTAATTCCGAGAAGGCTCCGTCACAGGAGCCGGCGGGGCCAGCATAGACGGGGAAGACCGAATTTCCAACCGTGGGGGATTCCTTACGGCCAATGCGGTTCGAACCATCTGTCCGGCGCTGGGTTCGCCCATCTCCGGGGACAGGCGCAAGTCGTCGCGGCGCTCGAGTGGTCTCACTCGCGCGGCGCGGCATGTGCAACAGGCGGGCCTCGGGGCCCGCCGACCGGAGACAGCACCGTGGATAGAGCGGAAAAGAAAGAAGCTGTCGCGGCCCTGAACGGCGTCTTCTCGAAGGCGTCGGTCGTGGTCGTGGCGCACTATTCCGGCTTGACGGTGGCCCAGATGCAGCGTCTGCGCAAGCAGATGAAGGCCGCTGGCGCTTCCGTGCAGGTCGCCAAGAACCGCCTCGCCCAGATTGCTCTCGAAGGCACGGACGTCGCCTCCATCGGTCCCTTGCTCAAGGGTCCGACCCTGATCGCCCATTCGGCCGATCCGGTGGCGGCGGCCAAGGCAGCCGTGGCCTTCGCCAAGGACAACGACAAGTTCGTTCTCCTCGGCGGCGCCATGGGAAAGACGGCCCTCGACGTCGATGGGGTCAAGGCGCTCGCGACCTTGCCGTCCCTCGACGAGCTGCGCGCCAAGTTGCTGGGGCTTCTCGTCGCCCCCGCCACCAAGCTCGCCCAGCTCTCCACCGCGCCCGCAGCCAAGCTGGCGCGCGTGGTCGGGGCCTATGCCGCCAAAGACGCAGCCTGACAGGCTCTTCACATCCCTCGGTTCGAACCTATATTAAGGAACACGCAGAAATGGCCAATCTCGAAAAGATCGTCGAAGAACTCTCCTCCCTGACGGTTCTCGAAGCCGCTGATCTCGCCAAGCTCCTCGAAGCCAAGTGGGGCGTCTCGGCCGCCGCCGCGGTTGCGGTCGCCGCCGCTCCGGGCGCCGCCGCCGCCGCCGCGCCGGTCGAGGAGCAGACCGAGTTCACCGTCATCCTCGCCGCCATCGGCGACAAGAAGATCGAGGTCATCAAGGAAGTCCGCGCGATCACCTCGCTCGGCCTCAAGGAGGCCAAGGACCTCGTCGAAGGCGCGCCCAAGGCCGTCAAGGAAGGCGTCTCCAAGGACGAAGGCGAGAAGATCAAGGCCGCCCTGGAGAAGGTCGGCGCGAAGGTCGAGCTCAAGTAATGAGCCGTCGGGCCCCGCGCGGGCTCGTCGTTTAGAATGCGGACGGTCCCGGGCCCTCGGCCCCGGGGCCGTTCCCGCGTTTTTCGGTTGGCGTTGTTTTGGACCCTCGCGGGAGCGCCGTTCGCGCGACCAGCGGCGGCGAATTGAGCGGGCGATCGGTTCGCCCGGACGGCCCCGACAGCGATCCACGCCGCAGGATCGCGAGAGGGGCGTGAGCATTGAGGAACGACATGGCGCAGACATTCACCGGCCGCAAGCGCGTTCGCAAGATCTTCGGGCACGTCAAGGAAGTCGGCGAGATGCCGAACCTGATCGAAGTGCAGAAGGCTTCCTACGACCAGTTCCTCCTGATGGACGCGCCGAAAGGCGGCCGTCCCACCGAGGGCTTGCAGGCGGTGTTCAAGTCGGTGTTTCCGATCAAGGATTTCGCCGACACCGCGCATCTCGAGTTCGTCAAGTACGAATACGAGGCGCCCAAGTACGACATCGACGAGTGCCGTCAGCGCGGCATGACCTACGCCGCGCCGCTCAAGGTGACCCTGCGCCTCATCGTGTTCGACGTCGATCCGGAGACGCAGGCCAAATCCGTCAAGGACATCAAGGAGCAGGACGTCTACATGGGCGACATGCCGCTCATGACGCCGAACGGCACCTTCATCGTCAACGGCACCGAGCGCGTCATCGTGTCGCAGATGCACCGCTCGCCCGGCGTGTTCTTCGACCACGACAAGGGCAAGAGCCACTCCTCCGGCAAGCTCCTGTTCGCCGCCCGCATCATTCCCTACCGCGGCTCGTGGCTCGACATCGAGTTCGACGCCAAGGACATCGTTTACGCCCGCATCGACCGCCGCCGGAAGATCCCGGTGACGTCGCTCCTGCACGCGCTCGGCTTCGACGGCGAAGAGATTCTCAAGACCTTCTACCGCACCGTCAATTACACCCGGCTCAAGGGCGGCTGGCGCGTGCCCTACGATCCCGACCGGATGAAGGGCGTCAAGGCCACCGTCGACCTGATCGACGCCGACACCGGCGAAGTCGCCATCGAGATCGGCCGCAAGCTGACCGTGCGCTCCGCCCGGCAGCTCGCCGACAAGGGCCTCAAGGCGCTGTTCGCCAACGACGCCGACCTGTTCGGCCAGTATATCGCCGAGGATCTGTATAACCCGGAGACCGGCGAGATCTATGCGGAAGCCGGCGACGAGATCACAGAGAAGTCGCTGACCCAACTTCTCGACCTCGGGTTCACCGAGTTGCCGATCCTCGACATCGACCACGTCAACGTCGGCCCGTACATCCGCAACACGCTCAAGGTCGACAAGAACATCTCGCGCGAGGACTCGCTGTTCGACATCTATCGGGTGATGCGCCCGGGCGAGCCGCCGACCATCGAGAGCGCGGAGGCGATGTTCCAGTCGCTGTTCTTCGACTCCGAGCGCTACGACCTGTCGGCCGTCGGCCGGGTGAAGATGAACATGCGCCTCGACCTCGACGCGCCCGACACCCAGCGCACTTTGCGCAAGGACGACATCCTCGCGGTGGTCAAGGCGCTGGTGAACCTGCGCGACGGCCGCGGCGAGATCGACGACATCGACCATCTCGGCAACCGGCGCGTGCGCTCGGTCGGCGAATTGATGGAGAACCAGTACCGCATCGGCCTCCTGCGGATGGAGCGCGCGATCAAGGAGCGCATGAGCTCGGTCGAGATCGACACGATCATGCCGCAGGACCTGATCAACGCCAAGCCCGCCGCCGCCGCCGTGCGCGAGTTCTTCGGCTCCTCGCAGCTGTCGCAGTTCATGGACCAGACCAACCCGCTCTCCGAGATCACCCACAAGCGCCGCCTGTCGGCGCTCGGGCCGGGCGGTCTCACCCGTGAGCGCGCCGGCTTCGAGGTGCGCGACGTGCATCCGACCCACTACGGCCGCATCTGCCCGATCGAGACGCCGGAAGGGCCGAACATCGGCCTGATCAACTCGCTCGCGACTTTCGCCCGGGTGAACAAGTACGGCTTCATCGAGGCGCCCTACCGCAAGGTGCGCGACGGCGTGGTGACCGACGAGGTCGTGTACATGTCGGCGATGGAGGAGCAGAAGTACTCGGTTGCGCAGGCCGACACCCCGATGGACGCCGACGGGCGCCTGACCGAGGACCTGATGGTGTGCCGGCGCGCCGGCGACGTCGTGTTCCTCGCCTCCGACCACGTCGACTACATGGACGTGTCGCCCAAGCAGCTGGTCTCGGTCGCCGCGGCGCTGATCCCGTTCCTCGAGAACGACGACGCCAACCGCGCGCTGATGGGCTCGAACATGCAGCGCCAGGCGGTGCCGCTGCTGCGCTCCGACGCGCCGCTGGTCGGCACCGGGATGGAAGCGGTGGTGGCGCGCGATTCGGGCGCCGCGATCGGCGCCCGCCGGGCGGGGATCGTCGACCAGATCGACGCCACCCGCATCGTCGTGCGCGCCACCGAGGAGACCGACGCCGCCAAGCCCGGCGTCGACATCTACCGGCTGATGAAGTTCCAGCGCTCCAACCAGTCGACCTGCATCAACCAGAAGCCGCTGGTGAAGGTCGGCGACCGGGTCGAGGTCGGCGACATCATCGCCGACGGCCCGTCGACCGATCTCGGCGATCTGGCGCTCGGCCGCAACGTCCTCGTCGCCTTCATGCCGTGGAACGGCTACAACTTCGAGGACTCGATCCTGCTCTCCGAGCGCATCGTCAAGGACGACGTCTTCACCTCGATCCACATCGAGGAGTTCGAGGCGATGGCCCGCGACACCAAGCTCGGGCCGGAGGAGATCACGCGCGACATTCCCAACGTCTCGGAAGAGGCGCTCAAGAACCTCGACGAAGCCGGCATCGTCTACATCGGCGCCGAAGTGCAGGCGGGCGACATCCTCGTCGGCAAGATCACCCCGAAGGGCGAAAGCCCGATGACGCCGGAAGAGAAGCTCCTGCGCGCCATCTTCGGCGAGAAGGCGTCCGACGTCCGCGACACCTCGCTGCGCGTCCCCCCGGGCGTGCAGGGCACGGTGGTCGAGGTGCGGGTGTTCAACCGCCACGGCGTCGAGAAGGACGAGCGCGCCCAGGCGATCGAGCGCGAGGAGATCGAGCGGCTGGCCAAGGACCGCGACGACGAACAGGCGATCCTCGACCGCAACGTCTACGCGCGTCTGGCCGTGACGCTCGAGGGCGCGCATGCGCTCTCGGGACCGAAGGGCTTCAAGAAGGATCAGATCCTGACCCGGCCGATCCTCGACGAGGTTCCCCGCTCGCAATGGTGGGGCTTCGCGCTCGAGTCCGACCAGACCATGTCGGAAATCGAGGCGATGCGGAAGCAGTACGACGAGTCGAAGAAGTCGCTCGAGAACCGCTTCCTCGACAAGGTCGAGAAGCTGCAGCGCGGCGACGAGCTGCCGCCCGGCGTGATGAAGATGGCCAAGGTGTTCATCGCGGTGAAGCGCAAGATCCAGCCCGGCGACAAGATGGCGGGACGCCACGGCAACAAGGGCGTCGTCTCGCGCATCGTGCCGCAGGAGGACATGCCCTTCCTCGCCGACGGCCAGCCGGTCGACATCGTGCTGAACCCGCTCGGCGTGCCGAGCCGCATGAACGTCGGGCAGATTCTCGAGACCCACCTGGGCTGGGCCTGCGCGGGCCTGGGCAAGCAGGTCGGCGAGACGGTCGACGCCTATCTGCGCTCGCACGACGCCGGGCCGCTGCGCAGCAAGCTGCGCCAGATCTACGGCGACGGGGAGGAGACGATCAAGGCGCTCGACGACGCGAGCCTCGCCGAACTCGGCGAGAACCTGCGCCGCGGGGTGCCGATCTCGACCCCGGTGTTCGACGGCGCGCGCGAGAAGGACATCGTCGACATGCTGGAGATGGCGGGTCTCGACT
Organism: Roseiarcus fermentans; assembly: GCF_003315135.1. GTDB lineage: Bacteria > Pseudomonadota > Alphaproteobacteria > Rhizobiales > Beijerinckiaceae > Roseiarcus > Roseiarcus fermentans. The sequence goes on along the minus strand of NZ_QNRK01000013.1, from coordinate 133,465 downwards.
CGTCGGGGCAGGTGACGCTGTTCGACGGCCGCACCGGCGATCCGTTCGACCGCAAGGTGACGGTGGGCTACATCTACATCCTGAAGCTCCACCACCTCGTCGACGACAAGATCCACGCCCGCTCGATCGGCCCCTACAGCCTCGTCACCCAGCAGCCGCTGGGCGGCAAGGCGCAGTTCGGCGGCCAGCGCTTCGGCGAAATGGAGGTCTGGGCGCTGGAAGCCTACGGCGCCGCCTACACGCTGCAGGAGATGCTGACCGTGAAGTCGGACGACGTCGCGGGCCGCACCAAGGTCTACGAGGCGATCGTGCGCGGCGACGACACCTTCGAATCGGGCATCCCGGAGAGCTTCAACGTGCTGGTCAAGGAAATGCGATCGCTCGGCCTCAACGTCGAACTGGCGTCGATCAAGCGCGCGCCGGACGAGGCGCCGCCGCCCGCCGAGGCCGCCGAATAGGCGCCCGCCGCGCCGGCGAGCGCCGGCGCGCGTCCTTCTAGAGACTTCCGTCGCGGCGTCGTTGGCCGCGGCTTTCTTCCATCGCGGCGAGTTCGGGCGTTGGCCGCGCCCGAGGCTCGCGGGAGACGAGAATGAACCAGGAAATCACCAATCCCTTCGCCCCGGTCGCAGCGCCCCAGGCGTTCGACCAGATCCAGATCGCCATTGCGAGCCCCGAGAAGATCCTCTCGTGGTCGTTCGGCGAGATCAAGAAGCCGGAGACGATCAACTACCGCACCTTCAAGCCCGAGCGGGACGGCCTGTTCTGCGCCCGCATCTTCGGGCCGATCAAGGACTACGAGTGCCTGTGCGGTAAATACAAGCGTATGAAGTACAAGGGCGTCATCTGCGAGAAGTGCGGCGTCGAGGTCACGCTGTCGCGCGTGCGGCGCGAGCGCATGGGCCACATCTCGCTCGCGGCCCCGGTCGCCCACATCTGGTTCCTGAAGTCGCTGCCCTCGCGCATCGGGCTCTTGCTCGACATGACGCTGAAGGACCTCGAGCGCGTGCTCTACTTCGAGTCCTACATCGTGCTCGATCCCGGCCTGACGCCGATGAAGGACCGCCAGCTGCTCAGCGAGGACGATTTCCTGCGCGCGCTCGACGAGTACGGGCAGGACAGCTTCACCGCGCTGATCGGCGCCGAGGCGATCCGCGAGATGCTCAAGGGCATGAACCTGTCGAAGATCGCCGAGGACCTCAAGGTCGAGATCTCGGAATCGAAGAGCGAGCTGAAGCCGAAGCGTCTCGCCAAGCGGCTGAAGATCATCGAGGCGTTCATGCACTCGGGCAACAAGCCGGAGTGGATGATCCTGACCGAGATCCCGGTCATCCCGCCGGACCTGCGGCCGCTGGTGCCGCTCGACGGCGGCCGCTTCGCCACCTCCGACCTCAACGACCTCTACCGCCGCGTCATCAACCGCAACAACCGCCTCAAGCGGCTGATGGAATTGCGCGCGCCCGACATCATCATCCGCAACGAGAAGCGGATGCTGCAGGAGTCGGTGGACGCGCTGTTCGACAACGGCCGCCGCGGCCGCGTCATCACCGGCGCCAACAAGCGCCCGCTGAAGTCGCTCGCCGACATGCTCAAGGGCAAGCAGGGCCGGTTCCGCCAGAACCTGCTCGGCAAGCGCGTCGACTATTCCGGGCGCTCGGTGATCGTGGTCGGCCCCGAGCTCAAGCTGCACCAGTGCGGCCTGCCCAAGAAGATGGCGCTCGAGCTGTTCAAGCCGTTCATCTACTCGCGCCTCGACGCCAAGGGCCTGTCGGCCACCGTCAAGCAGGCCAAGAAGCTGGTCGAGAAGGAGAAGCCCGAGGTCTGGGACATCCTCGACGAGGTGATCCGCGAGCACCCGGTGATGCTCAACCGCGCCCCGACCCTGCATCGCCTCGGCATCCAGGCGTTCGAGCCGGTGCTGATCGAGGGCAAGGCGATCCAGCTGCATCCGCTCGTCTGCTCGGCGTTCAACGCCGACTTCGACGGCGACCAGATGGCGGTGCACGTGCCCCTCTCGCTCGAGGCGCAGCTGGAAGCGCGCGTGCTGATGATGTCGACCAACAACATCCTGCACCCCGCCAACGGCCAGCCGATCATCGTGCCTTCCCAGGACATCGTGCTCGGCCTCTACTACGTGTCGTTGATGCGCGACGGCGACATCGGCCAGTATGCGGAGGATCCCGAGACCAAGCGCCCGATCCGCGGCTTCTACGCCAACATGGGCGAGATCGAGCACGCGCTCGCCGCCAAGGCGATCACGCTGCACACGCGGATCAAGGGCCGCGCCTGGACGTTCGACGAGAACGGCCAGCGCGTGGCGAAGATCTTCGACACCACGCCCGGGCGGATGATCCTCGGCCAGCTCGTGCCCAACCACGCCAAGATTCCCTTCGACGTCGTCAACAAGCTGATGACCAAGAAGGAGATCTCGAACATGATCGACATCGTCTACCGCAACTGCGGGCAGAAGGAGACGGTGATCTTCTGCGACCGGATCATGGCGCTCGGCTTCCGCGAGGCGTTCAAGGCCGGCATCTCGTTCGGCAAGGACGACATGGTCGTGCCGGACACCAAGCCGCAGCGCATCGCCGAGACCGAGGCGCTCGCCAAGGAGTACGAGCAGCAGTACAACGACGGCCTCATCACCCAGGGCGAGAAGTACAACAAGGTCGTCGACGCCTGGGCGAAGTGCTCCGACAAGCTCGCCGAGGAAATGATGGCGGGCATCTCGGCGGTGCGCAAGGACGAGCACGGGCGCGACCGGCCGATCAACTCGATCTACATGATGTCGCATTCCGGCGCGCGCGGTTCGCCGACCCAGATGCGCCAGCTCGCGGCGATGCGCGGCCTGATGGCGAAGCCCTCGGGCGAGATCATCGAGAGCCCGATCAAGTCGAACTTCAAGGAAGGCCTGTCGGTGCTCGAGTACTTCAACTCGACCCATGGCGCCCGCAAGGGCCTCGCCGACACCGCGCTGAAGACGGCGAACTCGGGATATCTGACCCGCCGTCTGGTCGACGTCGCCCAGGACTCGATCATCACCATGACCGACTGCGGCTCCACCCGCGGCATCAGCATGCGCGCGATCATGGACGCGGGCACGGTGGTGGCCTCGCTCGGCACCCGCATCCTCGGCCGCACCGCGGCCGAGGATCTGCGCGACCTCGATGGAAACGTGATCATCGCGTCCGGGCAGATGATCGTCGAGGAAGACATGCCGGCGATCTACGCCGCTGGCATCCAGGAGGTGAAGATCCGCTCGGTGCTGACCTGCGAGGCCAAGAACGGCGTCTGCGCGTCGTGCTACGGGCGCGATCTCGCCCGCGGCACGCCGGTCAACATGGGCGAGGCGGTCGGCGTGATCGCGGCGCAGTCGATCGGCGAGCCGGGCACCCAGCTGACCATGCGCACCTTCCATATCGGCGGCGCGGCGCAGCTCGCCGACCAGTCGTTCATCGAGTCGAACTTCGATGGCGAGGTGAGGATCCGCAACCGCAACATCGCCCGCAACTCCAACGGCGACCTGATGGCGATGGCGCGCAACGTCGCCGTGGTGATCGTCGACAAGTCCGGGGCCGAGCGGGCGGTGCACCGCCTCTTGTACGGCGCCCGCCTCAAGGTCGACGAGGGCGACAAGGTCAAGCGCGGCCAGCGCATCGCCGAGTGGGACCCGTTCACCCGTCCGATTCTCACCGAGATCGACGGCGTGATCGGCTTCGAGGATCTCCTCGACAACCTGTCGATGTCGGAGCAGGTGGACGAAGCCACCGGCATCGCCAAGCGCATCGTCACCGACTGGCGGTCGTCGCAGCGCACGGCGAGCCTCAAGCCCGCCATGGTGATCAAGGGCCCCGACGGCAAGATTCTCAAGCTGCCGCGCGGCGGCGACGCGCGCTACGCGCTTCCGGTCGAATCGATCCTGTCGTTCGAGCCGGGCGCGAGCGTGCGCGCCGGCGACGTGATCGCGCGCATCTCGATCAACAGCGCCAAGACCCGCGACATCACCGGCGGTCTGCCGCGGGTGGCGGAGCTGTTCGAGGCGCGCCGGCCCAAGGATCACGCGATCATCGCCGAGATCTCGGGCACGGTGCGGTTCGGCAAGGACTTCAAGAACAAGCAGCGCCTGAGCATCGAGCCGAGCGAGGAGGGCGCCGAGTCGGTCGAGTACCTGATCCCGAAATCGAAGCACATCCACCTGCAGGATGGCGACGTGATCGAGAAGGGCGAGTTCATCGTCGACGGCAACCCGGCGCCGCACGACATTCTCGCCATCAAGGGCGTCGAGGAGCTGGCCGCCTATCTGGTCAACGAGATCCAGGAGGTCTACCGCCTCCAGGGCGTCGCCATAAACGACAAGCACATCGAGGTGATCGTGCGCCAGATGCTGCAGAAGGTCGACGTCGTCGATCCGGGCGACACCGACTTCCTCAAGGACGAGCAGGTCGACAAGCTCGATCTCGACGCCGCCAACGAGGCGGCGCAGGCCGAGGGCAAGAAGCCCGCGACCGGCATCCCGGTGCTGCTCGGCATCACCAAGGCGTCGTTGCAGACGCGCTCGTTCATCTCGGCGGCGTCGTTCCAGGAGACCACCCGCGTCCTCACCGAGGCGGCGGTCAACGGCAAGGTCGACACGCTCGAGGGCCTCAAGGAGAACGTCATCGTCGGCCGTCTGATCCCGGCCGGCACCGGCGCGGCGATGACCAAGATCCGCTCGATCGCCTCGATGCGCGACACGCTGATCCTGGCGCAGAAGGCCGAGGAGTCGGAGCAGCCCGCGGCGCTGCCGATCGCCGGCCCCACCACGACCGAGGGCCCGGCGCGCCGGCGCGAGCGGTCGGCTGCGGAGTAGGTCCCCGGACCAATCCGACAAAGAACGACGGAGCCGCCTTCGGGCGGCTCTTTTTTTGGGTGTGCCGAGCATGATCGGGAGCTTGGAGGTGGAAGTCCTCTGCCCAGCCTGATGACGGCGAAGGGCTAGCGAAGCGCAAGGGCGTCGTCGTGAGGCGGGGTCTGAAGGAAGCGAGGAGCAAACCCGCGACCCGATGGACAAGAACCGGATACGAGGCCTACCCGGCCGGACGAGCGGGCCAATGACCGCAAAGTCCACGGTCATCAAAGACCGGGGTGGTAGATCCGGCGGGTGTGCGGGGAAGGCGTTCGATCTTACCTCGGGAGATCCGAGTGCGCGTCCGGAACCTCCGGACTGAGCGCGTCGCAAGGCGCGTGACCGCGGCGCGGAAGTCAGCAGAGGGCGTAGTAGGCCTGCGTATCGGCTGAAGGCCCGAACGGTTGAAAGGGTCGGTAGGGCGGAGCTCTCGCATTGGCCAAGCGGTCGAAAATCCAGCTCGAGCTGGCTTTCGGAGGGGAAGCGACGGGTGAAGCCCGAAGCGTCCGCGCCGGAGGGACCGAAGCCATTGCGGCGGGCGTCGCAGTCGAAAGCCCGTCGGCGTTGGCCGGACCGTGCATGGAAGCGATTGTCGAGAGGGACAATCTCAAGGAAGCGTTGGCGCGAGTGAAGCGCAACAAGGGCGCGCCGGGGATCGACGGCATGACCGTCGAGGCCCTGAGCGCGCATCTCAAGGACCATTGGCCGACGATCCGCGCCCGGTTGCTCGACGGCTCCTACGAGCCGCAGCCGGTCAGGCGGGTCGAGATCCCGAAGCCCGCCGGCGGCGTTCGCGCCCTCGGCGTGCCGACGGTTCTCGACCGCTTTGTCCAGCAGGCGGTTTTGCAGGTGTTGCAGGCGCACTGGGACGGAACGTTCAGCGCTTCGAGCTACGGGTTCCGGCCCGGCCGCTCGGCGCATCAGGCGGTAAGCGCGGCGCAGGCGTTGATTGCGACGGGCCGCCGGGTGGTGGTGGATCTGGACATCGAAAAGTTCTTCGACCGGGTCAACCACGACATCCTGATGGGGCTCGTGGCCCAACGGGTCGCCGACAAGCGCATCCTGACGCTCATCCGTGGGTTTCTGACCTGCGGCGTGCTGGCGGACGGGCTGGTCGGACCGACCGACGAAGGAACCCCGCAAGGCGGCCCGCTCTTGCCGCTCCTGTCGAACCTGATGCTCGACGTGCTGGACAGGGAACTGGAGCGGCGCGGGCATCGCTTCGCCCGCTACGCCGACGACTGCAACATCTACGTTCGCAGCCGGCGCGCGGGCGAGCGGGTGATGGCGAGCGTCGAACGGTTCCTCGAACAGAGGCTGAAGCTGAAGGTCAACAGGGCCAAGAGCGCGGTCGCTCCGCCGTCGCATCGCAAGTTCCTCGGGTTCAGCTTCACGGGCGGCGTGACGCCGAAGCGTCGCATCGCCCCGCAGGCGCTGGCCCGGTTGAAGGAACGGGTGCGTGAGGCGACGAAACGGACGCGGGGCGTGAGTCTCGAAAGGATCGTGGAGGACCTGTCGCGCTATCTCGTGGGATGGCGCGGCTACTTCGGCTTCTGCGAGACGCCTTCGGTGCTGCGCGCGCTCGACCAGTGGATCAGGCGCAGGCTTCGATCCATCGTCTGGAAGCAATGGAAACGCGGGCGGATGCGCTTTGCGGAGCTGCGCCGCCGGAACGTGGACCGCGATCTGGCGGCGCAAACCGCCGGAAGCGCTCACGGCCCGTGGCGGATCAGCGCCAGCCCTGCGCTGAACATTGCGCTCTCGAACGACCTTTTCCGGAAAACCCTCGGCCTCGCTTCCCTCGCGACCGCCAGGACCGCATAATCAGCCGAACCGCCGTGTACGGACCCGTACGCACGGTGGTGTGGGAGGGGAGGGACCGCGAGGTTCCCCCCTATCCCGATCGAGCCGGGAGCCTCTCATCCGGCTTCCACCCGTCACTGAGCGAAACGCCGCCCTCTCACTCTATTCGGCTGCGGCGTGCTCCGGCGCGGACAGATCGTGCGGCTTTGCCTCCAACCGCACCCCCAGCGAAGTCAAGACTTTCATGACGGTCATGAATTCGGGATTCCCACCTGCGTCGAGGGACCGATAGAGACTTTCACGCGCCAAGCCCGTCTCGCGCGCGATTTGGCTCATTCCCCGGTCACGGGCAATCGCACCCAGAGCATCCAGGATCCGCGCGGCGTCACCGGACGCCAGCGCGGCGTTGAGGGCTCGGACAGTCTCGTCCGTCGGCGGCGGAGAAGCCACTGCGGGCGCATTTGAAACGTCGGTTCCGCTCACGGAGGCATGATCGGGCAAACTCGGCTCCGGATCGGCTTCGATCAGGGACCATTCTTGTGATGTCGCCCTTTCGCGGAGGTCGGCGCGGAAGGCGGGATCGCGCTGGCGGATGAAATCGCGATACTGATCGACCGTCTTGACGTTGACTGCCGCCTTGTCGGGAACGTTGAAGAGGACAGAGATCTTGCCGGCCTGAACCATGCGCAGCACGTTCAGCACGGTGCCGGGGCTCTTGCCATCCCAGATCATCAGACCGAAATCGGCTTCGCGAGCCATTTCCCGATCCTTGGCGGCGTAGAACTGAAAGCCTTTCGTTTCCTTGGGAACATCGACGCGATGCGTGATCCACGATCCGAGATTGTTGCGGGGATGATCACCCGAACAGAAAACGGTGACGTTGGAATATTTGGCGTCTAAAAAATGCTTCTGAACGGCTTTGTCGGCGCCGTTGGCGTCTCCGACGATGACCTGATGACGGCTGGCGATTACGTTGTCGAGGCGCTTTTTGACCTCGGCCGGAAGGCGGGAAATATGTCGCGAGCCGCCGATGAAGATGGTGTTCATTGGTTGCTCCGGGTCTTGGTGATGGTGAGCGCCCGAACCACCTCCGCCTTGCCGGCATCCAGAAGGACATCGGTAATTGCGTTCATGGTGGTGCCGGAACGGAACAGATCGTCGAACAGGAGAATCTTGCGACCCCGCGTCTGCGCCGTGTCGACCGCATACAGGCCCTTGACGTGCTCCTTGCGCTCGTCGGGGTCGGTGATGTTCTTGAGCTGGCCGTTGGTCGCGTCGTGGTAATGCAGGGGAGAACCGGGACTCTCAGCGCCTGTCCGATCCCTTCAGCCATGATGATTACCGGCTGGACTGCCCGCTGGTGGGAGGGCGGAACGGGGACGATTGCATCGAACTTGTCCCGGTGACGCCCGAGAAAATCAGCGACGGTTTCGACAATGGGGCCGGCGGCAGATCGATCAGATCGATTTTTCAAGCGAAACAGCAGTTCAGCGATTTCCGGGCGAGCGGTTTCAAACTGCATATATCCGAAATCATTGTAGCCGATCGGCGTGCTGCTGATCGTGTGAAGATCCAACGCGACTCCCGATTTCCAGTGTCCGGCTATAGCAATCGGATTGATTTTGACGATGGCCATAGTCGCCCTCCGCTCCTCACTGTAACCCGCAGGCTACAGATGAGCAAGGAGGATTTCCTCCCGTCATTCATCGCGGCGCCGCGTCCTTGCCCGACCGGCGCGGCTAGCCCTATCGTGCGTGCGTCGGCGAACTCTGCGCCGAAGGAGGGTAGAGGCTCTTGGACGCGGCGCTGACACGCTGGGAGGAGGTTTGCACGCAGTCGCCCGCGCTGCGCTTCGTCGACATCTGCCTGCGCGGCGTCGGGCAGGTGATGTTCCAGGACAATCCGCTGTCGGGAGCGCTCTTTCTCGCGGCGATCCTGTGGGGCTCGCTTGCGGCGGGCGCGCCGCATGTCTTTCTCGCCGGCCTCGTCGGCGTGGCCGCGGCGACGCTGACGGCGATGTGGCTGAAGGCCGACGCGGCCGCGCTGAAAGCCGGCCTCTACGGCTACAACGGCGTGCTCGTCGGGCTGGCGCTCGCGACCTTCCTCGCCAGCGGCCCGGCGCTCTGGGTCTATGTCGCGCTCGGCGCCGCCGTCTCGACCGTCGCCGCGCTCGCGACGGCGGGCGCGCTGAGGCCGCTCGGCGCGCCGGCGCTGACCGCGCCGTTCGTGGCGGTGACCTGGATCATGCTGCTGGCGAGCTACGGCTTCGCTGGCCTTTCCGGCGCCGGGCTGCCGGCCGCGGGCGTCGTCGCGCCTTTCGAGCCCGAGCCGGCGCTCTCCGCCGGGGTGGCGAGCTATCTGGGCGCGGTGCTCCTGTCGATTTCGCAAGTCTTTCTCAAGGCGAGCCTCGTCTCGGCGCTGCTTTTTCTGGCCGGGCTCGCGGTCAGCTCCATCCCTGCGGCTCTCTACGCGCTCGGCGGGGCGGCGCTCGCGGTCGCGGTCGCCCACGGCTTCGGCGCTGAGAGCGACGTGGTGAGCCAGGGCCTGCTCGGCTTCAGCCCGGTCCTGACCGCGGTCGCGCTCGGCGTCACCTTCCGCAGGCCCGGGCGCAACGCCCTCGCCTATGCGGCGCTCGGCGTCGTGTTCACGGTCGTCGCCCAGGCGGCGCTGAACGTCGCGCTGAGGCCGTTCGCGATCCCCGCGCTGACCGCGCCGTTCATCCTCGTGTCGTGGATGTTCCTGCTGCCGGACGCGAAGCCCGCCTCCGACTGACGACGCGCGCGTATCACTTCGCGGCCGCCGCCTCGGCGTCGAGATCGTCACGATAGCCGAGACCTGCGCGTATGGCGACGATCACCGGCACCAGAACGGCGGCGACGATGCCCGCGGCAAATCCGTTGTTGTAGAGGTTGAGGCCGGCGTGCAGCGGCCCGACCGTCAAGGCCGCCGAGGCGTGCGCGAAGCCGGCCACCACGCCCCAGCCGGCGCCGAACCGGCCGGCGATCGGCGCGAGCGTCGTCCCGAACAGCGCGGCGAGCGTCAGCGACGGGTCGCCCGGACTGGCCGCGCGAGAGAGCGCGCCGAGGAAAACACCGAGCATGACGGGCGCGATGGTGCGCGGATGCTTGCCGAAGGCGGCGAAGCCGACGATCGTCAGGATCGCGCCGATGCTCGGGCCGTTGAGGTCGCCGCCGGTGGCGAGCACATAGGCGGCGCCGAGCGCGCCGGCCAGTCCCATGTTGGTGAGCGTCGCGCCGAAGCCGGCGAGCGCCACGAAATCGGTCGGCGCCCGCCCGGGGGCGGCGAAGATGACGGCGAGCCGCCTGAAGGCGCCGCGGTCGAGCCCATAGCCGACCGCCGCCATCGAGGCGAAGACCACGGCGAGGAACGCCGAGAGGAGAAGGTTGGCGCCGGTCGTCCAGATGAAGACGGGGTTCGGCACATAGCCGAACGCCTTGTACATGGCCACGACCAGGGTGCCGACGATGCCGGCGGCGAAGCCCATGTTGTAGAGGCTGAACCCCATGTGCGTCCGAAACAGGTGAGCGGCCGCGGGCGGCAGGATGAACCCGATCGCGAGCCCGGTCGCGAGCGCCAGCGGGACGCTCGCGAGCGGCGCAAGCGTGGTCGAGAACAGGATCTCGGAGACGATCGGGGCCAGGGCCGCGCCGAAGAAGGCGGTGTTGATATGGACGCGGAACGGTTCGCCGCGAAAGCGGGCGTAGAGCGCGACGCCGGCGACGATCGGCCAGACGTTCAGGAGGTTCTTGCCGAACAGGCCGAAGCCGAGCACCAGGAACAGACAGGCGACGGCGGCGCCGGTCATCGGAGCGCCGGCGCGCCGGTAGACGAACGCCGCCGCGAGCGTGAGCAACCCGGCGCTGACGCAGCCGCCGCCGATGCCGCCGACGCCGAAATAGTCGGTGAGCAGGGCGTCGCGGGTGGTCAGGATCGCCCACAGTCCGCCGAGAACCTTTCCCGGGGGCTCGACGGCGAGGCCGAACAGCACGAACGCGGCCGCATAAGCCGCGACCACGCTGAGGACGACCCCGTCGGGAACAGGCCGCGGCGCACGCTCGTCGGTCGGAATCGCCATGCCTTCTCCTGCGCCGCAATGCTAAGCGAAAATGGGATCGCGCGCCCGCTCAGAGCGCCCGGACCGCCTTCAACACGTCCTCGGCGTGCTTCGGCACCTTCACCTTGCGCCAGATTTTCGCGATTCGCCCGTCGCGGCCGATCAGGAAGGTCGAGCGCTCGACGCCGAAATATTTGCGCCCGTACATGCTCTTTTCCTTCCACACCCCATAGGCCTCGATCGCCGAGCGCTCGGGGTCGGCCGCGAGCGCCACGGAAAGCGCGTGCTTGGCCTTGAACTTGTCGTGGCTGGCGGCGCTGTCGGGCGACACGCCGATCACCGCGGCGCCGGCCGCGTCGAACTCCGGCTTCAGGCCGCTGAACGCGATCGCCTCGGCGGTGCAGCCGGAGGTGTCGTCTTTCGGGTAGAAGTAGAGGACGACCGGCTTTCCGGCGAAATCCGCGAGGTCCGCCCGCGCCCCCCCGTCGGTCGGCAGCGTGAAATGGGGGGCGGGATCGCCCTCGTCGAGTTCCTTGGCCATGTCGCCCTCGTCCTGTCTCGATGTCGATTCGACGCCCAGCGAAAGCTGCGCTCGCGCCGCGGACGTTGGATCGGACGGCGGCGCGTTTCAAGCGGTCCGGCGGCGGTGGGGATAAACAATCGCGGCCGCACGGGCGTCGCTCGCACCCCGCGAGAGCCCGGCGTTCACGGCGACAGCGCGTCGATATCGGCTTTGATCGATCGCGCCTCCGCCGCGCTCATCCCCTCCCGGGGCGGTCGGACGCGAATCTCGCCGATCACCCGCGCCGGCCGCGGCGAGAGCACGAAAATGCGGTCGGCGAGGCGAATGGCTTCCTCGACGTCGTGGGTCACCAGAACCGTGGTCACGGCGCGCTCGCCGACGAGCGCCAGGAGTTCGCCGCGCAAGGCCCGCGCGAGCGGCGCGTCGAGCGAGACGAACGGCTCGTCGAGCAGCAGCAGCGACGGGCGCACGGCGAAGGCGCGCGCCAGCGCCACGCGACGCGCCAGCCCGAGCGACAGCTCGCTGGGGAAATGCGCCCGGTGGTCGGCGAGGCTGAGCCGCTTCAGCAGGGCCGCGAACTCCGCCTCGCCGATGTCAGGCGCGGCGAGGCGAATGTTGTCCTCGACGCTGCGCCACGGCAGGAGGCGCGGCTCCTGGAACACCATGCCGAGCGGGCCCTGCGGGCGGGCGACCGCGCCTTCGAACGCCGAATCGAGGCCGGCGACGATCCGCATGGCTGTCGACTTGCCGCAGCCGGACGGCCCGATCAGCGCGCCGACCTCGCCGGCGTCGAGCCGGAAGGCGAGGTTCGAGAGGATCTCGACCTCGAGCCCGGCGACGCTCGCGACGCGCTTGCGCGCGATGCGAACGTCAAGCGGGCCGGGGGCGCCAGCGGGAGACATGGCGTTCAAACGGCTGCACCACGAGGGCTTCGACGACCAGCATCGCCGCGGTGAACGGCAGGGCGTAGGCGAGCAGCATGGCGACGTCGAAAAGCTGGAAGGCCTCGTTGATCTCGAAGCCGACGCCGTTCGGGCGGCCGATCAGTTCGACCACCAGCACGATCTTCCACACCAGCGACAGACCCGAGCGGGTCGCGGCGGCGATATAGGGCGCAAGCTGCGGCAGGACGACGTGGCGAAGCCGCTTCCAGGGCGAAAAGGCGAATGCGCGCGCCATCTCGTCGAGCGCGGGATCGAGGGCGCGCGCGCCTTCGCGGATGGTCACGGTGGCGTTCGGCAGCTTGTTCAGCGCCACCGCGGCGATCGCCGCCGCCTCGTTCAGGCCCGCCCAGATGTAAAGCAGGACGATGATCACGAGGGCCGGCAGGTTGAGCAGCACGACGACCCACGGATCGGCGAGACGGTCGACGAGCGCGCGCCGCCCCATCGCATAGCCGAGCGCGGCGCCCGCCGCCATGGCGAGCAGGAAGGACGCGGCCACGCGCGCCATGGTGATCGCCATCGCCGCGAACAGCTCGCCCGAAGCGGCGGCCTTGCCCATCGCGGCGAACACGGCGAGCGGGCCGGGCAGATGGCGCGGGTCGCCGAAACGGGCCGCGACGATCCACAGCGCCAGCAGCGAAAGCAGCGAAAGGAGCCGCGCGGCCATCGGTCATCTCGCCGCGTTCGCATCGTAGAACAGGCCCGTGTCGAGGTCCGCGGCGCCGCCGACGAGATCCGGCCCGCCGACGGCGACGATCGCGCGATAGAGCGCCTTGGCGTCCTGCGCTTCCTCGGCGACGGAGCGCTTCGGCACGCCCTCGGCGTAGCGCTTCCGGTAGATGTCGAGCGCCGCCTCGTCGGTCAGGCGCAGGCGGGCCTTGATGGGCGTCCACAGCGCTGGATCGCTCGCCAGCGCCTGGCGCGCCCTGGCCGCGGCGTCGAGAAAGCGCCGCAGCGCGTCGCCGTGGTCGCGAGCGAAGGCCTCGGTGAAGACGTAGCCGGTCATCGCCACCGGGCCGGTCGCGCCGAGCGTCTTTTCGACGCCCGCCATGTCGACCGCCCGGCGGAAGCCGCGGGCTTCGAGCGCGACCGAGAAAGTCCAGAATTCCAGCGCCGCGTCGAGTTCGCCGCTCGCGAGTTTCTCCGCGATCAGCGGCGGCGCGCCGTAGGCCGGGCGGGCGGCCCTGGCGAGATCGACGCCCTCTTTCCGCGCGGCGGCCTGGACCAACAGCCAGCTCTTGTCGAGCGGCCCGCCGGCGACGCCGAGCGAGCGGCCGGCGAGGTCGGCGAGCGCGTGGATGGGCTGCTCCTTCGGCGCCATCACCGCGCCGAGCGCGGTCGAATAGGGCGCGAACAGCAGCTTGTCGCCGAGCGTGCGCTCACGCGCCGCCCACAGCCAGTCGGAGACGATCAGGTCGGCCGCCCCGCCCTGGAGCGCGATCTTTCCGGATTCGGGAGTGGCGAGCTCGGCCGTCTGAATGTCGAGATCCGCCGCCTTGTCGAGGCCGAGCGCCTTCATCGTCGCGATCTCCCAGGCGACGGTGCCGGTCTTCTGCATGGCGAGGCGGATCGTGTCCGCCGCCTCCGCGCAGGGCGAGGCGAGGAGCGCGCCGGCGAGCAGGGCGACGAGCTGCATGCGCGCCGATCGAACAAAGCCATGCGGGGGCGGGTCCTCTGCGCCCGCGAGCAGGGTCGCGCTCATCGCTGGATTGCCCTTCATCCGCCGCCTCGGCGCATCAGCATGCCGCGCGACGGGTCGTAGGCGACGACCGCAGCGGCGAGGAACACGATCGTGCAGCCGAGCACGACCGCGAACGACAGCGGTTCGAACTTCCCCCAGAAGGCGAAGCGGATCAGCTCGACCGCGTAGGTGAACGGATTGAGCGCGCATACGGTCGCGAGCCAGGGGCTTCCCTCCTGCACCCGCCACAGCGGATAGAGCGCGGACGAGGCGAAGAACATCGGAAAGATCACGAAGTTCATCACGCCGGCGAAATTCTCGAGCTGCTTGATCAGCGACGACAGCACCATGCCGAGCGCGCCGAGCATCAGGCCCGACAGCGCCAGCGCCGGCAGGATCGTCAGGTAGCCCCACCAGGTCGGCGGCTCGATCTCCCAGAGATAGGCGATGACGAGATAGGCGTAGACCTGCAGGATCGACACCGCGACGCCGGCCAGCAGTTTCGAGGTCAGCAGAAACCAGCGTGGGGCGGGGCTGACGAGCAGCATGCGCATCGAGCCCATCTCGCGGTCGTAGACCATCGACAGCGACGACTGCATGCCGTTGAACAGCTGGATCATCGCGATCAGGCCGGGCGTTATGTAGACGTCGTAGAGGACGTAGGTCTCGTAGGGCGGGATGATCGAGACGCCGAGCGTCTGGCGGAAGCCGGCGGCGAAGATGAACAGCCACACCAAAGGCCTGACCAGCGCGGAGACGAATCGCTCGCGCTGATGGAGAAAGCGGAGGCTCTCGCGCCAGACGATGCCCTGCAGGCAGACGAGGTAGGCGGCGAGGCCGAACGGCCGGCGCGCGTCGCGCGCCGCCACGCTCATGCGTCCTCCTCGCCGGCGCCGCTGGTCAATCGCGAGAAGGCTGCGCCGATCGAGTCGGCGCCGGCCGCCGCGATAACCGCCACGGCGCGGTCGTCGGCGAGCACACGGCCCTTGTGCAGGAGGACGACCTGATCGTCGGGGCGGATCTCGTCGACGAGATGCGTCGTCCAGAGCACCCCGACGCCGTCCTCGGCGACGAGGCGGCGCGTGAGCGCCAGAATGTCGGCCCGCGCCTTGATGTCGAGCCCCGCGGTCGGCTCGTCGAGCAGCACCAGACGAGGCGCATGCAGGAGCGCGCGCGCGATCTCGACCCGCCGCGCCTGACCACCCGAGAGCTGGCGAACGCGGTCCTTCAGTCGGTCGGCGAGGCCCATGCGAGCGACGAGGTCGCGCGCGCGGGCGCGCGCCTGCCGCGGTCCAATGCCCTGCAGCGCGCCCTGATAGAGCATGTTCTGCTCGACGCTGAGGTCGGGGTCGAGGGTGCGACTCTGGAACACCACGCCGAGCTCGGCGAGCGCCGCGCCGCTTTGGCGCGCCACGTCGTGGCCGAAGATGCGCACCGCGCCGGCGCGGGCGGCGTAGAGATGCGTGATCACGGAAAACAGCGTGCTCTTGCCCGCCCCGTTGAGGCCGAGCAGGACGGCGAAGGTCGCCGGCCGGACCGAGAAGCTGACATCGTCGAGCGCCTTGCGCGCGCCATAGGCGTGCGAGACGCGCTCGACGGCGAGCGCCGCCGGTCCGGCCGCCGCCCCGCCGAGGGCCATGGTCTCGTTCATGGCCCGGCGATCGCCACGCCCCACGGGTAGGACCCGACGGGGATCGACTTCAGCGCCTTCAGCGAGGCGACGTCGATGACGGTGACGTCGTTGCTGACGCCGTTGGTGGCGTAAAGTTGCGTGTCATCCGGGGTCAGCGCGAGGTGCCAGACGCGTTGCCCGACGAGAATGTACTTGAGCACCGCCTTGGTCGCGCCATCCACGACGGCGACCCGGTTCGCCGGCCCGAGCGCGACGAAGCCGAGCCTGCCGTCGCGGGTGAAGCGGATGCCGACCGGCTGGATCGCCTCCTTGCGCAGGCCCGGAACGTCGAAGGCGAACGTCTGGACGACCGCCTTCCTGACGGGATCGATCACCGAGATCTTGCCGCCCACTTCCGAGCTCACCCAGAGTTCCGCGCCATCCGGCTTGAATTCGGCGAAGCGCGGACGCGAGGGGACGAGGATATTGGCGACCGACTCGCCGCCCGGCCAGTCGATGAAATGGGCCATGCTGGTCGTCTCGGAGGTGACGACCACCGTCTTGCCGTCCGGACTGACCGCGACGCCCTCCGGCTCGACGCCGACCGGCGTCTCGCGGATCGCCTTGCGCGAGGCGACGTCGATCGCGGTCAGGAGCGCGTCGTTCTCGTTGGCGACGAACAGGGTCGCGCCGTCGGGGCTCAGCCGAAGCTGCTCCGGGTCCGGACCGGACGGCAGCGCGCCGACGATCCGAAGCGACTTCGTGTCGAGGATCGCGATCGTGTCGTCGTCGCCGAGGCAGACGAACAGGAAGGCGCCGTCCTTCGAGAGCGCGAGCCCGCGCGGACGCTGGCCGATCGCGACGGTCTTCGTCGTCTGCATCTTCGCGGTGTCGATGATCGAGACCGAATCGCCCTTCTCGTTGGTGACGTAGGCGGCGCCGGCGAGGGCCGGCCCGGTCGCGGCCAGCGCCAGGGCAAGCAGGGCGAGCTTCCCCTTCTCCGCGAAGCGGGGAAGGTGGCCGGAGGCCGGATGGGGTGAGGAAAGCAGCGCATGGTCCCACGAAGGTTCGGGGCGCCGGTCGCGCAGTCCGACTGGGGTCAATGCAGCGGGCCACACCCCATCCGGCCTTCGGCCACCTTCCCCAGCAAGCTGGGGAAGGGGTCTCGCGCGCTTCACTTGAGCTTGCATTTCGTCTCCGGCTGGTCGAGGCCGAGCGTATCGAGCTCCGACACCTGATGAAGAAAGCCTTCCTGCGGCGAGACGCTGACCGTGCCGCGCCCGTCGGTCAGCAGGATCGGCTGGCGAAGCTGGAGATTCCAGGGCCTCAGGGTCAGCTTCACGCCCTTGAAGTCGGCGACGTCGAAGTCGGGCGACAGCATCAGGTCGCGCGCCGCCTGCGGGTCGGCGGACTTCGTCCGGTTGACGGCGTCGCCGATCATCCGCATCGCCACCCAGGCCTGATTGTCGCGGGCGTTCATGCCGCGATGGGCCATGCGCTCGAAGCGGTTCTGCAACTGCACGGCGCCCCACAGCTCGTGCGAGGCGTCCCAGCTCGTGGGCATGAGACCGCCGGAGCCCGCGACCGGGCGCGGGTCCCAGGTGCGGTAGGGCAGGTAGCCGGCGAACACCTGGTTCTCGTCGGCGGCGACCAGCACGTCGTAATTGGGGGCCTTCTGGGTGAACACGGGCATCTGGCGCTGGGTCTGCACGACGCCCGAATCCGAGCGCCGTCCGCCGCCGGCGTCGGCGTAGGTCCGCTTCTCGACGATCTTCGCGCCGAACTTCCGCGCCGCCCGCTCGTAAGCCTCGCCGAGCGCGACGTCCTCGGGATGGGAGCCGACGACGAGCAGCCATTTCGGCCATTGTTTCCAGATCAGGTATTGGGCGAGGGCGTCGGCGAGCTGGGCCCGCGACGGCGCGACGTGGACGAGGTTGGCGCGGCAGTCCTCCTCGCGCAGCCGCTCGTCCGGCGCGCCGGCGTTGAACACCAGGGCGCGGCCTGCGCGGGCGAGGTCGGCAACCTTCAGGAGCGCGTCCGCCGGCAGATCGGCGATCAGAAAGCCGATCCCGGAGTCGAGAAGCGTTTTCGCCGCCGCGGCCGCGTCGTCGCCTGGAGCAAGCTTCACGTCTTCGATCGCGAACGACTGGTCGAGGAATCTCCCGGTCGTGTTGTCGTCGGCCATTGCGAGCTTCGCCCCGGCGACGAAATCGTCGGCGGCGGGGATGTCGAGGATCGAGATCGTGTCGCGCGAATGGGTTTGCCGGAGCACGCCGACCCTGACGGCGAGCGGATCGGCGTGGGCGGCGGGCGCGATCCCGAGCAGCGCGGCGAGGACGAGCGCGGCCGCGAACCCGAGGCGCTCGCCAAGCGGTCGTCCCGCAGGACGAGGGGATGGCGCGGGTTGCGCGCGCCGGCGCCCGCCGCCATGATCGGCGGACGGAAAGGACAAGGACAGCCGGATGCGCCTCGAGATTGCTCTCGCCATCGCCGCGCTCGCGCAGCCCGCAATGGCCAAGGATACCCGCTTCTGGAATCTGACGTCGGCGACCGTGACGTCGCTGGAGCTCGCGCCGGCGGCCACCCTCGTCTTCGGGCCGAACCAGTGCCTCAACGACCCCGACAAGGCCGTCGACCACGACGAGCGGGTCAAGGTCGAGGGGGTCGCCAGCGGCGTGTATGTCGCCCGACTGAAGCTCGCCGACGGGCGAACCTGCATGGCCAGGACCGTACGGATCGAAGCCGGCAAGGCGTTCGTGATCGAGGACAAGGATCTCACCGACTGCAGAAAATGACCGGCAGGGGTCATCGGGGTTCTTGAGACGCGTGCGGCGCCGAGCCCGAGAGGCCGGCGCCGCGCAAGCGACGCTCCCGCGTCTCTTGACAACGCTCCTTCGAGCGCCGCGCGGACGGCAGACCAGTCAGCGCGGCGAAAGAGCGGCGGTCGTTCGCGGTCGGCGAAACCGCGGCTTACATCTCGGCGCTGACGTAGGCGGTCACTTCGAGACCGGCGCAGATTTCGACGACAACCGGGGTGGTCCAGCTCATGGGCTCTCTCCTTGGGGGCGCGTTTCCAAAAAGGGTGTTAGACCCCCTTCACGCGAAAGAACCTAACAGCGCTGTTTCTGGTCGTCACCTGTCCGAAGGTACATACCGCGGCCGGCGCGACTTCGCGCCCGGACTCTGCTCGGTAACGGCCCGCCCCGTCATTGCGAGGAGCAAAGCGACGAAGCAACCCATGCCGCCGGTTGCTGACTGCGGAAAAAATTGCTCCGTCTTCTGCTCGCGACGAAGGGCGGCGGGACGATCAGAGGGCGCAACAGCGGCCCAGCGGCCCTGGATCGCTTCCCCCCGGGCTCTTCGGCCCGGGGGTCGCTCGCGATGACGGCGTTCTTCCCCCCGCCTTGGGAGTTACCTCTGTTCCTCTGTTCGCGAATGCCCCCGGAACGCGTTGACATCAGGACGGTTGAATCAGCGCGGGCGCGCCGCGCAGAAGGGCGCCGAACGGTCGTCGCGGCGTGCGCCGGACTCGGCCCCGACGCGCGCAAGCGCCGATGCGTTCGGCGCCGCCTCAGCCCTCGAGCGCCGCCTTGTACGAGCGCCAGCGGATCGCCTCGGAGCCGGCTTCCGCCTCGGCCGCCGCCGTCCGCCCGATGCGCGCGTGAAGGGGCGACTTCGAGCAGGCCGGGTCGGTGGCGGCGGCGTCGCCGGCGAGCGCCAGCGCCTGGCAGCGGCAGCCGCCGAAGTCGATCTCCTTCCGGTCGCAGGTCCGGCACGGCTCGCGCATCCAGTCCGTCCCGCGAAAGGCGTTGAAGGCCGGGCTGTCGGCCCAGATCTCGGCGAGCGAGCGGTCGCGCACATTCCAGAATTCGAGGCCCGGGATCGTTTCGGCGGCATGGCAGGGCATCGCCTTGCCGGACGGCGAGACGTTGATCGCGAGCCGCCCCCATCCGCCCGCGCAGGGCTTGGGGTAGCGCGCGTAATAGTCGGGCACGACCATGTCGATGACCAGCCGGCCGGCGAGCTTCGGCCGCGCCGCCTCGACCAGCCGGATCGCCTCTTCGGTCTCCTTCAGCGCCGGCATCAGCGCGGCGCGGTTGGCGAGCGCCCAGCCGTAATATTGCGTGTGCGCCACTTCGAGGCGCCGGGCGCCGAGCTCGAGCGCGAGGTCGATGAAGGCGCTGACCTGATGCAGATTGGGACGGCTCACGACCGCGTTGACCGTCAGCGGCACGCCGGCCGTCGTCACCATCGCCGCGAAGGCGCGCTTCTTCGCCCACGCGCCGTCGTAATGGCCGAGGCGGTCATTGGTCCCCTCGTCGGCGCCCTGGAACGAAAGCTGCGCGTGATCGAGGCCCGCCTCGACCAGCCCGCCCCACAGTCTCTCGCCGACCCCGATCCCGGAGGTGATGAGATTGGTGTACAGCCCGCATTGCGCGGCGTGGCGCGTCAACGCCACGATGTCGCGCCGCGCGGTCGGCTCGCCGCCCGACAGGTGCACGTGCAGCGCGCCGAGCGCCGCCGCCTCCTCGAACACGCGCTTCCACGTCTCCGTGTCGAGCTCCGCGGCCGGGGGTTCGAGCTTGAGCGGATTCGAGCAGTGCGGGCAGCCGAGCGGGCAGCGATGAGTCAGCTCGACGAGGACGCCGATCGGCGGCGCAAGCGCGGTCATGCTTCCAGCGCCCTTCTTCATGGCTCCAGCACCTGCGTCATAGGTCCAGCACCCTCTTGGCCTCGAGATCGCCGAGCATCGCGACCACGTCCTTCTCGATCATGGCCGGCGGGGCATTGTAGCGGGCTGCGAGCTCGGCGACGATCCGCCCGAGATCGCGCTCGCCGTCGCAGAGCTGCAGCACCGCCGCGGCCGTGCCGTCGACCTCGAAGATCCGCTCCGGCGCCAAGAGCGTCCAGCGCTGGCGGACATCGTCGTGGCGAAGTTTGACGCCGCGCGGCAGCCGCGGCTTGGCTGACGTCTCCATCGTGTCACTCCGGCCGGAATGCGCCGGGCGGGATCGCCCCGCACACATAGGCGTGATGCAGCGCGTCGAGTTGCGCCCACAGCACCTCGGTCTTGAAGGTCAGCGCGGCGAGCGCGCCCTTCTGCTCGGCGACCGTGCGGGCGTTGCGCTTGACGTAGTCGAGCGCGAAGTCCGCGTCCTTCGGCGCCTGGTCGAGCCGCCGCCGGAAATAGGCGACCACCCGCTCGTCGATGAAGTCGTAATTCGCCAGCATGCCGGCGATCCGCTGGCGGTGAATCGACGGGGCGAACAATTCCGTCAGACTCGATGCGACCGCCTCCAGCAGCGGCTTCTCGCGCACGAAATGGACGTAGGCCTCGACGGCGAATTTGGTCGCCGGCAACGCGCCCTCCTGGCTGACGACATAGTCGCGGTCGAGCCCGAGTCCGTCGGTGAGGATCAGCCAGCGCTCGACGCCGCCCTTGTCCTCGCCGAACCCGTCGTGGTCGGTGATGCGATGCAGCCATTCGCGGCGCAGCTCCCGGTCGTCGCAACGACCC
This sequence comes from Roseiarcus fermentans, assembly GCF_003315135.1. Classification (GTDB taxonomy): domain Bacteria; phylum Pseudomonadota; class Alphaproteobacteria; order Rhizobiales; family Beijerinckiaceae; genus Roseiarcus; species Roseiarcus fermentans. The sequence goes on along the minus strand of NZ_QNRK01000013.1, from coordinate 112,427 downwards.
ATGAGAGACGCGTCCTTGCGCGGGATCGCCGCCTGGTAGACGTAGCGATTCAACGCCCAGGCCTGCACCTGCCCCTTGGTCAGCTTGCCGCCGTGCAGGAGGTCGTGGAACGGGTGAAGGTCGTGATAGCGCTCGGGGCCGACCGCGCGCAGCGCCGCCTCCAGCGCCTCGGGGCTCAGCGGTTCGGACGCGATAGGCCTGTTCATGGGGTAACCTCCATTCCGTCGTAGGCGACTTCCCAGCCGGCCGCCTTGATCGTTGTCTCTTCGGGCGACCCTTCGATCAGGATCGGGTTGGAATTGTTGATGTGGATGAGGATGCGGCGGACGTCGGCGTGCCGCGCCAGCGCGTCGAGCGTTCCGCCCGGCCCGGACACGGGGCTGTGGCCCATGCGGCGGCCCGTCTTCTCGCCGAGGCCGCTCGCGATCATCTCGTCGTCGGTGAACAGGGTGCCGTCGAACAACAGCGCGTGCGCGCTCGCAATGCGCTCGTGCAGGGCGTCGGTGACGCGGGCGCATCCCGGCGCATACACGAGCCTGCGCCCGCCGGCCTCGACCGCAACGCCGACCGTGCCTTCGCCGATGGCGTCGGTCTCGACGTCGCCCTCCTCGAGCCAGAGCGGAACCTTTCCCGGCACCGGGAAGAGTTCGACGGCGAGGCCCGGCAGCGGCTCGAACGGTTCGCCGAGGCGGACGGCGCGGCGCGCGACGATGTCGGGACCGACGACGTCGAAGATCCGGTTCGCGCCGATCGTGTCGAGCGTCGCGCGCGTGCCCCAGATCGTGAACGGCTGGCGCTCGCGCAAGGCGAGCAGTCCGGCGGCGTGATCGACGTCGGTGTTGGTGAGCAGCACGGCGGCGATCGGCGACTGCCGGCCCCGGCCTTTCGGCTGCATCGCGGGCGTCGCGAGGATCTGCTGGCGCAGGTCGATCGAGGCGTTGAGCAGCAGCCAGCGCTCGCCGTCGGCGCTGACCGCGAGGCTCGACTGGGTGCGCGGCTTCACCCGCGGGTCGCCGTCCCAGGCGAGGCGGCAGACTCGGCAGGCGCAGTTCCATTGGGGGACGCCGCCGCCGCCGCCCGAGCCGAGGACGAGCGCCCGCAGGCGCGAGAGGTCAGTGCGGGACATAGTTGAAGCTCGTGGAGACATGGACCGAGCCGCCGGGCGGCGGCGGGAAATGCGCCGACTGGACCAGCGTCCGCGCCGCCGCGTCGAGATCGGCGTCGCCGGAGGACCGGGTGATCGCCAACGAGGCGAGGGCGCCCGACGGGCCGATGGCGAACGTGACCGCGACGACGCCCCTGGCGCCGCGTCCCCGCGCCGCCGGCGGATAGAAGAGGCGGCTGCGGATCGCCGCCGCCATGGCCGAGACATAGGCCGCCTGCGAGGCGGCGCTCGCCGGCGCCGCCGGACGCGCGCTCGCGGCCGCCGGCGCCTCCGCCTTCGTCGCCCGCTCCGGCTGCGGCGGCGCCTCGACGCGTTTCGTTCGGAGGGGCTGGGGCTTCGCCTGTTCGGGCCTGGGCTCGACGGCCCTTTGCCGCTGAACGCGCGGCGGCGGCTTCGCCGGCTGAAGCTCAGCCGCGGCGGGCGCGGCCGGCGCGGCCTCCGCCGGCGCGCGAGCAGGCGGCGTCTCGGCCGCCGGCGGCGCCGGCGCAGGCTCGGCCGGCGGCGCGACCGCAACCGGCGGCCGTTCCACCGGCGGCGGCGCGACGTCCTGAGGCGGCGGCGGCTCCGAGACGGCTTCCGGCGCCGCCGCCTGCGGCTGGGCGTCCAGCGCAGGCGGCGCGGGCTCGACGTCGAGCATCACGTCCTTCGGCCGTTCCGGCGGCTTTTGCGCGAGATAGGGCAGGGTCGAGAGCGCGGCGGCGTGCAGCGCGACGATCACGGCGACGATCGCCGGCCGCAGCCATGACGGCTGAAACGCCGGCGGCTCGAACGCGCGCCCGCCGAGCGCAAGATCGGTCATCGGCGGGTCGCCGGGTCCGCCGGAGGCGGAGCGGCGCGCCGCCCGTTCGCGACGATCGCGATGTGGTTCAGTCCCGCCGCGGCGAGGTCGTCCATCACCGACAGGACGTCGCCATAGGCCGCCTCCCGGTCGCCGCGCAGTTGCACGACGCCGTTCGAATCGGCGAGCCGCGCCTCGACCGCGGCGACGAGCCCGTCGCGCGATACGGCGTCCTTGCCGACCGATACGGCGCCGTCCCTGGTCACGGCGACGATCACCGGGTCCCTGGCGTCGAGCGGCCGAGCGGTCCTGGCCGCCGGCAGGTTGACCTTGATCCCGGCCGCCAGCATCGGCGCGGTCACCATGAAGATGATCAGGAGCACCAGCATCACGTCGACGAGCGGCGTCACGTTGATCTCGGCCAGCGGCTGGTAGAGGCCTTCGCCGATCTTCCGGGGCGGCGTCGCCATCACGGCGCCTCGCTGCGGCGGCGAGGATTCGCCTCACGAACCACCTCGGCCGGGCGAGAGACGAGCGCGATCGCGCGCTCCTCGACGAAAGACGCCATCTCCTGGCCGAGGCGGGCGAAGGCGGCGCCGATGCGGTTGTAGCCGATCGATGCGGGAATCGCCGCGGCGAGCCCGTAGGCGGTCGCGGCAAGCGATTCGGCGATGCCGGGCGCGACGGTGGCGAGGCTCGTGTCGTTGGCCTGGGAGATCGCGGCGAAGCTCGACATGATGCCCCAGACCGTGCCGAACAGTCCGACGAACGGCGCCACCGAGGAAATGACGGCGAGATTGGGCAGGCCGCCCTCGGCGCGGGCGATGAGTTCCCGCGCCGCCCGGGCCATCCCGTCGGCGATCCGCGCCCGCACCTCGCTCACCGTCTCGCCGGCGATGCGCCGGTGGGCCTCCGCCTCGCCCGCGGCGACGACGCCGGCGAGCGACGCCACGGTCTCGCCGCAACGGGCGGCGCGCACCGCTCGGCCGAGACGGACGACCGACACCACGCCTTCGACGATCAGCACCCAGCACCACAGCGAGGCGGCGAACAGCACGGCCATCACCGCCTTGCCGACGAGGCCCGCCGACAGGAACAGCCCGACCGGGGAAAGATCCAAACCCTGCATGGCCATCGCCTCGTTTCGCTCCCGACGTGCGCGTCGCGCGTCACAGTGTGTATTTCAGACCCGCGTAGACGGCGAAGGGCTTCCCGGGCGCGTACGTCCTGGGGTCAGTCAGGAACGGCGCCGCGTTGGGAAACGACGTGGTGTCGTAGAGGGCGCCGGCCGTATAATAGCGCTGGTCAAAAATATTCTGGACGAGCCCATAGACCTGCAATTGTTTTCCGACCTGATAGGAGGTGTGCACGCCGAAGATCGCGTAGCCGGGAACCTGGGGCAGCGCGCCGTTCTCGTTGCCTGTGATCACCTGAGCCGAGGCCGCGACCAGATCGCCGCCGACCTTCCAGTTCGGGGTCACGGCGTAGTCGAAGCCGACCTTGACCGTATTCTTCGGAATGCCGGCGATCGGCATGCCGTTGGTGATCGGAATCTCTCCGCTCGCGTTGGCGAGCGGGTTGTACGGCGACGGCTCCATGAACGTCGTTAGGTAGACCGCGTCGATGTAGGTGTAGTTGGCGTAGGCCGACCACCGCTCGCCGGTCCACTGGACCGCCGCCTCCGCGCCCTGGCGCAGGGTCGTGCCGACGTTGGTGTAGTAGCCGAAGCCGGTGAACGCGCTCTGAACCGGCAGGATGTCGTTGGCGAGCGTGGTGCGGAACAGGCCCGCCGACCAATGCAGCTCGCCCCATTGCGCCAGATCGTTCCGCCCGCGGACTCCGAGCTGGACCGTCTGGCCGATCACCTGTTTCAGCGCCGGGTCGGAGACGAGGAAATTGTCGATGATGCAGGGTTTTTCGGGATCGGCGCAGCCGAGCTCGAGCGGCGTCGGCGCGCGATTGGTCATCGCGTAGCCGACGTAGAGGTTGACGTCGGGGGTGAGCTTGTAGGTGAGGCCGACGGTCGGGTTGACGTGGAAGTAGGTCGAGTAGCCGTTGGTGAAGGCGCCGTTCCCGCCGGAAAGATTGATTCCCGCGAAGTTGAAGCGCGCGCCGCCGGTCAGCGCCAGCCGGTCGGTCGCGTTGAAGGTGTCGAGCGCGTAGAGGCCGACATAGGTGGCGTTGGCCTTGACCGCGACCGGGGCGAGGTAGCTGTCGGGCTGGTCGATCACAAACGGGAAGCCGATGACCGGCAACGCATTGTCGACGAAGCCGGGCACGACGCCGAGCTGGCTGTTTCCGGTGAAATTCGTCCAGCCGTAGTCGAGCGAGGCGCCGGCCGTGAAGGTGTTGTCGTGGCCGGAGATCGTGTCGGTGTCGACGGCCTGCGCAGAACCGCCGAGCGAGCGCGACTGAGTCCAGGACCGGTCGATCTCGCCGAGGTCGTAGGCGCCGTTCCCCGAGATGTCCGGAATCGGCGCCCCGGTCCGGTCGTTGACCGGATTGCCGTTGAGGCAGGAGTACGGCGCACACGAGGACGCTTCGGTCCCGTTGCCGTCGACATGGCCCTGGTTGAAGGCGCGGACATAGGCGCCGCCCTGGAAGCTCAGGGTCGGCGACCAGGCGTAGGTTCCGGTCCAGGCGAGCATCCCCATCGTGTTGTCGGTCGTCTGGGGGACGGTGTAGACGCTGCGCCAGTTGGTCTGCAGCTCCTGGAGCGGCGTGAAGGCCGCCGCGCCGAACTGGGTGGCGCCCGCGGTGAGCTGGAGGTGCGACTCGAACCCGTTGGCCTTGTAGCCGAGGTCGCCGTAGACGTTGCTGAGTTGCGAAGCGCCGTCCTGCCGCCAGCCGCCGTCGTTGATCTGCGTGCCCGCGATATAGACGGACCAGTCGCCGACCTGCTTGCCGTACTGAAGCTCCACCTGCCCGCGATAGAACGAGCCGCCGCGCAAGTCGGCTTCGAATCCCTGCCAGGTGAAGCCGTTCTTCATCGTGACGTTCAGTGCGCCGCCGAGGGCGTTGAGGCCGTAGATCGGATCGCCGGACACGATCGCCATCTTGTCGATCGCGTTCTCGGGGATCAGGTCCCAGTTGACCGTGTCGCCGAACGCCTCGTTGATGCGCACCCCGTTCTGATAGACGGCGAGGCCGATCGGCGTTCCGCTGACGGGCGAAGCGGTGAAGCCTCGGTAGCTGACGTCCGGCTGGAAGTCGTTGCCCGAGACATTGCCGACCGTGACGCCCGGCGCCTGACGCGCCAACGTTTCCGGTAGCGTCGAATCGTGGAAGGTCTGGATGTCGGCGGCGCCCGTCTGCCACACGGCGCCCGGAACCCTCGACACATCGATCTCTCCCCCGCCGAGCGGCGTGGTGGCGACGACGTCGAAGGTCGGCAGTTGGATCGTGTCCGCCTTCGCTTCCCACGCGAACAGGGCGAGTCCGCAGAGCGCCAGCGCATGGCGGATCCGACACGGCGACTCGGTCATTTTCTCCGCTTCCTCCCGGCGCCTACGCCTTGTCGTCATGGCGCGCCGGGAGCATCTCCCGATCGCCGCGCATCGGCGGTTCCCCGTCGTCAGTCGTGGGCGACGGGCCCCTCCATCCGCCAGCTCGTCCCGTCGAAGCTCAGCAGCTGCAGCTCGCGGATCGGACTGAAATTGTCGGGCGACGTGTCGACCTTGATGCCCGGGATGAGCATCGGCGCGGCGAACGCCTTCAGGTTCGCCGCCTGCCGCATCACGTTCTCGCGCGACACGTCGTTTCCGCACTGCTCGAGCACCTGAACCATGGTCGCGGCCGCGCCGAAGGCGTAGGCCGCGTTGGCGTCGCCATACTCTTTCGCCGACATGTATTTGTCGGTGAAAGCCTTCCAGTCCTGCAGCGACGGCTGGTCCTTCCAGTGCGGATCGTTGACGTCGATGATGTAACCGTCGGTGATCAGGCCCTTCGACTTCTCGAGCCCGGCCGGCTTCAGGACGGCCGCGACCGACGGCGAGACATTGCTCAGATACCGCGCGCCGTTCCAGCCGAGATCGTACGACTTGCGGATCGCCTGGGCCGCGAATTTCGGCGTCGCAACGATCACGAAGATGTCGGCCCCCGAGCCCTGCAGGGTCACGACCTGCGAGTCGACGGTCGGCTCGCTGGTCTCGTAGGAGGCCTCCTTGACGATCATCGCGCCGGCCTTGTCGCCGAGCGTCTCCTTGAGGGCGTCCAGATATTCCCTGCCGAATCCGTCATTCTGGAACAGGACCGCGATCTTGCCATCCGGCCGGGTCGCCAGGATATGCTTGCCGTAGACGCGCGCCTCGGTCTGGTAGCTGGGATTGTAGCCGATCGTCCAGGGATAGCGCGCCGGGTCGGCAAACAGGTTCGCGCCGGTCGCCACGAACAGCTGAGGGACCTGGTTCTCGTTGAGATATTGCCGGATCGCGAGGTTCGGCGCGGTGCCGAGCGTATTGAAGAGGAAGGCCACCTTCTCGTCCTCGACCAGTCGGCGCGCCAACTCGACTGTCCTGGACGGACTGTAGCCGTCGTCGAGGCTGATCAGATTGATCTTGCGTCCGTTGACGCCGCCCCGATCGTTGATCATCTTGAAATAAGCCGCCTCGGTGCGGCCGATCACGCCATAGGCGGACTCCGGGCCGCTATAAGGCATGGTCTGGCCGATCTTGATCTCCGGGTCGGCGGCGCCCGACGTGGCGGCGCGCGCCGCCCGTGGACCCGCGGCCAAGGCCGCCGCCGCGGCGCCGGATTGCAACAACGAACGTCTCGTGATCATCGCCTTCTTCCTTTGTTTCCTGCGATGGCGACCGGCTCTCGATGGCGATGGGACGACGCGACATGCTCCGACCCATCGTCACGACCCGCCGCGTTGCCTCCATCGCAGATCGATCGGCGCCTCTAAAATCGGCAATGCGGTGTATGCCTTCCGTTGCGAACCGGGCCGACTACTCGGTCGACTGGATCGTCGACAGGTAGGCGAAGATCTGCGTGAACTGTTCGTCGGTGAACACGTCCTTCCACGTCGGCATGCCTTTGGTCGGGCGGCCTTCATGGACGGTTTTCCAGTACATGTTGTGCGCCCCGTCGCTGTAGCGGAGCGTCAGGCGGCGCAGGTCGATCTTCTTGACGCTCTGCTCTCCGTTGGGGCCGTGGCAATGCGCGCAGGTGCCGTTGAACACTTCCTTGCCCTCGGCGACGAGTTCGGGCGTGGTGGGCGGCGCTTTGGGGGCGATGTCGAATTCGCCCGTCCCGTCGCCGGCCGGCTTGCCGGGATCCTTGCCGCCCCCTGCGTCGAGAGACGCGGTCTGGCTCGGCGCAGCGGCGCCGGCCGGAGTCGAGGCCGCGGCGTGAGCGTCGGAAGGCGCGTTCTGCGCAACCACCACGGCGGCCTTCTCGACCACGGCGGCGTTGTCGGCCGCCGCGGTCACGGGACCGTCGGGCGCGACCCCGTACCTGGAGAGAAGCGCCGGGAAGGATTTCGACACCTCCGGGAGCACGGCGTCGACGGCGTCGCGCAGATCCTTCGCTTCCTTGGGAAAGCCGATCGCGGTCGGATAATTCAGCCGCGGACCGTCGACCGGGACGATCGCAAAACGCCCGTCGTACGCGGTCTTGTTGAGATAGCCGGCGATCGGCGCCCAGACAAAGGCCGCGTCGGCGCGGCCGTCGGCGAGCGCCGTCATGCCCTCCTCGGGCGAAAGCACGGTGACGGCCTCGATGTCGTCGCGCGGGCCGACGATGTTCTGCGGCTCGCTCTCGAACTGCACGGCGACTCGCTTGCCCTTGAGCGCTTCCACGCTCGCGAGCGGCGCCTCTTTCGGCGTCACGATGGCGTAGCCCAACTGGAACAGCGGCTTCGAGAAAATGACCCGAGGCCCCATGAAGTCGGCGCTGTCGGGCAGGCCGATGGTTGCGTCGCACTGCTTGGCGAGCATGGTGACGCGCACGGCGCGCTTGCCGAAGTAGGTGCGATACCAGACATGCGTGACCGGACGCCCGAGCGCCCGGCCGATGGCCTCGCCGATCTCGAGGTAGAGGCCCGGCTTGGCCGGATCGTCGCTCGAGAACGGCAAGTCGGTCGGATCCGCGCATAGGCGCAGAGGTCTGGCCGGCGCGTCCTGCGCGCGCGAAACGCTTGCGCAGGACGCCGCGACCAAGGCGGAGACAGCGACCGCTTTGTGCATGATTCCGAAACCCATCCCTGTCTCCTCCCTTGTCTTTCGATCAGTCGAGGGCGAACACGAACAGCGCGCCGCCTTCCGGGGTCGCCGCCGTCATCTTCTTGCCGAGGTCGCCGAGGAACGCCGGGATCGCAGCCGTGCGGCCGACCACGACCGCGACATACTGCTTGCCGTTCACCGAGTAGGTGATCGGGCCCGCGCCGATGCCGGAGCCGAGGTTCTTCTTGAACAGCTCCTGCCCGGTCTTGGCGTCGAGCGCGCGGAAGTCGCCGTGCAGGTCGCCCCAGAACACGAGGTTTCCGCCCGTGGTCAGCGTTCCGCCGTTGAACGGCAGGTCCGACTTCAGGCCCCAGACCTTCTCGTGCTTGACCGGATCCCAGGCGATCAGTTCGCCGTTGTATCCGTCGCCCTCGTGGGTCGGGAACTCGGCGCCGAGATAGAAGACGCCGCGCTTGTAGGAGACGTCGCCGACCGACCAGTCCATGCACACGTTGTTGGACGGGATGTAGACAAGGCCGGTGTCCGGGCTGAACGACATCGGCTGCCAGTTCTTGCCGCCGATCAGGTTCGGGCAGATGCCCTTGGCCGGATGATTCGGTCCCGGGCGCTTGTCGGCGACCTCGATCGGGCGCAGCGTATTGACGTCCCACTTCTCGGCCCAGTTGGTCGGCACGTATTTCTCGGCCGAGAGCACCTTGCCCGTCTCGCGGTTGGTCACGAAGAAGAACCCGTTGCGGTCGGCCTTCATCATTGCCGGCACCGTCTCTCCGTCTATCTTGAGGTCGGCGAGAACGAGTTCGTTGACCCCGTCGTAATCCCAGGCGTCTTCCGGCGTGCCCTGCACCCACCACTTGATCGCGCCGGTGTCGGCGTCGAGGGCCAGCGTCGATGCGGTGTAGAGGTTGGTGAGCTTGCCCATGGCGCCGTCGCCGGTCGAACGGACGGCGGTGTTCCACGGGCCCGGGTTCGAGGTGCCCCAGAAGACGGTGTTGGTCTTGGGATCGTAGGAGCCGACCAGCCAGGCCGCGCCGCCGCCGTGCTGCGCCGTGTCGCCCTTCCAGGTGTCGCCGTTCGGCTGGTCCTTCGTCGGAACGGTGTAGGTCTTCCACACCTGCTTGCCGGTATTCATGTCGTAGGCCTGGAGCGAGCCGCGCGCGCCGTATTCGCCGCCGCCGAAGCCGGTGATGACCTTGTCCTTGACGACCAGCGGGGGGGACGTGATGACCGATCCCTGCGTGTAGTCGACGACGTCGGCTTTCCACAGCTCCTTGCCGGTCTTGGCGTCGAGCGCGACGAGCTTGCCGTCCAGACGGCCGACGAACAGCTTGCCGTCCGCATAGGTCACGCCGCGGCTGTTGACGTCGCAGCAGGCGAATTGCAGCGTGTCGTCGGGCATGTCGGGCTCGTAGGTCCACTTGCGCGCGCCAGTCGCTGCGTCGATCGCGTAGACGTACTTGGGGCCCCAGGAAGTTGACACGTACATCGTGTCGCCGATAACCAGCGGCGTCGATTCATTCGAGCGCAGCGATCCAAGCTGGAATGAATAGGCGAGCCTGAGATTGCCGACGTTGCTGGTGTTAACCGACTTCAGAGGGCTATAGCGCGTATTCGCGTAGTCTTTGCCATAGACCGCCCACTCGTTCGGGTCCTGGCCGCCCTTGATCACCGAATCGTTCGCCGCGGCCGAAACCAGCCCGGCGGCGACACACAAAGCTCCTGCCGCGCTCGCGAGGAGCGCGTTCGCAAATTTCGCCATTTCGTTTCCTCCGTAACCAGCCCGCGAGCCTGCGTCTCACACACGGACCCGTCGTGTTCCGCCCGTACGACGAGGCGAAATCGAGCACACCATAATTTGCAGATCTCCTTTGCGCCAGACACGGAGCTACCTACTTTGGCGCCGCCGATACTTCGACGACGCCACCACCTCTCGGCGCGCTCGACGCGCATCGAGACGTCGCGTCGATGTGGCGCCGTCGCCGCGTGGTACAAAAGTGTCCGGACCCGGTTCTGGTCCTCCCGCCCGGTTTCGCGTAACGTACCGGTGGAGGAGGGACGGAGATGTCGCGCAGGACGGTCGTAAGCGGCGTCGCGCTGGTCTTGGCCGTTGCGGCCCCGGACATGGCGATCGCAGACCAGGGACGGCTCGACCCCAACACGCTGCCCGTTCCGCCGGGCGGAACGCGCGAGCAGGTTCTGCTTGGCGACAAGATCTTCCACGGCGAGGCGGCGGAGGGAAAATGCGCCCAATGCCACGGCGCCGACGCCAAAGGCACCGCCAACGGCAACGATCTGACGCTCGGCATGTGGATCTGGGGCGACGGCAGCGTGACCGCGATCAAGACGACCATCGGGCACAACATGAAGATGGCGCCGGGCATGGACGGCCGGCTCGCTCCGGGCGACGTCGACGCGGTCGTCGCCTATGTCTGGGCGCTCGGGCATCAAAAACCGCAAGCTCCGTGACGGAACCGGCGCCCTCGCGTCGGGCGACGGGGCGATCCAGGGGCCCAGCGACCCCTGAATCGCTTCGCTCGCTGGTGACGGCGTTGTTCGGCGCCCGCCGCCGGTTCCCGTTGCCCGCGGAAATCCGCAAGGCTCGCCGGGGCTCCCCCTCCGCTCGGCAGCGTGAAATCGGGAGCCGGATCGCCCGCGTCGAGGTCGTTGGCCGTGTCGCCCTCGTTTTGTCTCAATGTCGATTCAATGCGCAGCGAAAGGTGCGCCGAGCCGCGGACGTTGGAGCGAGCGGCGGCGCGTTTCAGGCGTCCCCGGCGTCGGCTGGGGATAGAGGAGCGGCGCCGCTATCGAATCGCCGTCGCACCGGCGTATCTGACGCGCCGGGCGCATGAGAGGACGAGCATCGTTTGATCGCTGGGTTTGGGCTCGGACATCGCGCGCGTGCGCGTTCGGCCATGCGACGCATGACGGACAGCGCCGGGGGCGCGCGTCTGCCCCCCTGCGGCCGAACCTCGGTCAGGCTGCGCCGCGTCCGGCACGTCGTGATCCACGTCCTCGAGGCGATGGTGGTGGTCGCGCTGGCGGCGGTGGCGCTCGTCGCCTACCGGCTGTCGAGCGGACCGATCACCGTCGAATGGCTGCGCGACAGCATTGCGACGAGCCTGCAGGAGCGGGTCGGGAACCGCTACTCGGTGGAACTCGGGCCGACCTACGTCATGCACGATTCCTGGGGCCTGGGGCTCGGCTTTCACAACCTGAGGCTCAAGGACCGGGAGGGCCGCACGGTGGTGTCGGCGCCGAGCGGGCAGATCGGGGTCGATCCGTTCGTCGCCTTCCTCGGCGAGGTGCGGGTGCGCCGGCTGGAGCTCGACGACCTCGGCCTGAGGCTTCGGGTCGACCCTGCCGGCGCGCTCTCGTTCGCGGCGGCGGCGGACGAGCAGGCCGCCACGATCGCCCTGCCGACCGGCGGTTCCGGACTTGAGAGCCTGAACGTCGCCGCGCTGGTGCGCGCCGGCGCGGATGCGATGGCCGGCGCGAGCCAGGCGCTCGACCGCCTGACGCTCGCCAATGCCCGCTTCGAGATCGACAACGAGGCGACCGGGCGCAAGGTGATCTACCGCGATTTCAACCTCGTGTTCGATCGCGGGACCGACGAGGGCAGGGCGCGGATCGCGGCGACCGGTCCGAACGGGCGCTGGACGATGGAGGCGCGCGCGGCGACCGGCGATCGGCCGGAGCTCTCGCTGGAAGCGCGCGACATCAGCCTGGCTGACCTCGAGACCTTCGACAAGAAGCAGCCGCCCGTGTTCGCCGAAGGACCGGTGACGTTCCGGCTCGAGTCGCGGCTCGCCGGCGACGGAACGCTCGACGTCCTGACCGGGCGGTTCACTCTGGGGGCCGGCACGGTCCGGCTCAACAATCCCGACGCGGCGCCGTTCCTGATCGACGAGGCCTCGGGCGCCGTCGCCTGGCGGCGCGACCGGAAGCGGCTCGAGATCGAGAATTTCGCGGTCCTCGCCGGCGAAACCCATGTCGCCGCGTCCGGCTTCGTCGCGCCGCCGGCCGAACCCGGCGCGCCTTGGCTCGCCCGGCTCGAAGCCAAGAACGCCCGGTTCGGGCCGGAGCGCCGCGGCGAGAAGGCGGTTCGGCTCGATTCGATCGTCGCCCAGATGCGGTTCCTGCCGCTCGAGCAGCGCTTCCTCGTCGACAACGTCACGGCGAAAGGCCCGACCTTCGACGGCGCCCTCGCCGCCGAGGTCGTTCCGGACGGGCAGGGCGTCCGGCTCAAACTCCGTCTCGACCTGAGGCCGAGCGTCACCCAGGACGCCATCCGGCTCTGGCCGCAGTTCATCAACCCGGACGTGCGCGACTGGGCCTCGCACAACATGCACGGCGGCCAGATTCAGGGCGTCATGGTGGCCGACTGGTCCGCCGCCGATCTCGACGCGATGGATCACAAGCGTGCGGTCGCGCCCGACAGCGTGCACGGGTCGTTCTCCACCCGCAACGTTGGCCTCGACCTGATGCCGGGCCTGCCGACCATGCTGTCGGGCTCGGGGTCGGGGTCGTTCACCGGACACGAATTCAAGGTCGCCGCCGACAGCGCGACGATGGACCTGACTCCGGCGCGGCGCATCGTGGCCGACGGCCTCGCGTTCGAGATCCCGGACACGACGCCGCGACCGATCGTCGACGCCGTGGCGCGCGCCCATCTCGCCGGAACCGCCGATTCGCTCGCCGATCTCCTCACCCGCGAGCCCTTGCGCAAGCAGGCCGGCCTGGCGATCGATCCGGCCCTGGTCAAGGGCCAGGCGCAGGGCGACCTCCGGCTCGACCTGAAGCTCGGCAAGACGGCCAGGCCCGAGGACAGCCAGTTCCACGCCCTCGGATCGCTGACCGACCTGACGCTCGACAAGTTCGTCGGGCCGGAGAAGCTGGACCAGGGGGCGCTCTCCTTCGCCGCCGACCGCACGTCGCTGATCCTGTCCGGCGACGGGCAGGTGTTCGGCTCCCCCGCCCACCTCGACGCCTCGCGCGCCCCCGGCGACGACGGCTCGGCGATCGTGACCGCGACGCTCGACCAGGCGGCGCGCGTCAAGCGGGGCCTCAACCTCGGCTGGCTCACCGGACCGCTGCCGATCACCCTCAGGGCGCCGTTGTCCAGGGCCTCCGCCGAAGTGGACATCGACCTCACGCCCGCGGGCATCGACAATCCGATTCCCGGCGTGTCCAAGCCCGCCGGAAAGCCCGGCAAGGCGTCCTTCCAGATCAAGCCTTCGGCCGAGGGCGCGGCGGTGAGCAATCTCGCGGTCGACTTCGGCTCGGCGTCGCTGCGCGGCTCGGCGGATGTCGCCGTCGACGGCGCGATCCAGTCGGCGCGATTCACCCAGGCGCGCTTGTCGCCGGGCGACAACCTCCAGGCCGAGGTGGTCAACGGGGCCGGCGCAATCAGGGCGACCGTCCGCGGCTCGACGCTCGACGCCCGGCCGCTGATCAAGTCGATCACCGACCAGGGCTCGACGTCGCAGCCGGACGGAAAGGACTTCGACCTCGACATGAAGGTCGCCAACGTCACTGGCGCCAACAGACAGGCGATTTCCGGCCTCGACCTCATCTTTTCCCGCCGCGGCGGCGACGACCGCCTGGCCTCGCTCAAGGGCCGCATCGGGCAGGGCACGCTCGCCGCCGGGCGCGGCCAGGACGGGGTCCTGCGGCTGACGACGAGCGACGCCGGCGCGCTGGCGAAGTTCGTCGATCTCTACGCGCGCCTGGAGGGCGGCGATCTCGACCTGGCGCTGGAGACCAGCGGCGCCGCCAGTTCCGGCCGGGCGACGGTGACCAACTTCGCCCTGCGCGACGAGCCGGCGTTCCGGCGGCTCGTCTCGGCGGCTCCCTCCGTCCCCGGCCAGGCGGTCGATCCGCAGGTGGCGCGCTTCCAGAAGATGACGATCGCCTTCGCCCGCTCGCCGGGACAGCTCGACATCAAGGACGCCGTCATCTACAACCAGAACATGGGCCTGACCACCGAAGGCACGGTCAATTTCGCCCGCAACTCGATCGACCTCACGGGGACCTTCATTCCGGCCTATTCCGTCAACAACCTGATCGGAAACATCCCGCTGGTCGGCGTCCTGCTCGGCGGCGGGCAGAACGAGGGCGTGTTCGGCATCACCTACCGTGCGCAAGGGTCGCTGAGCGAGCCGAAGCTGACGGTGAACCCGCTGTCGGCGATCGCTCCCGGCATCCTGAGAAAGATTCTCGGCGCCGTGGACGGGACGGGTCCGCGAAGCGCGGCGCCCGACGATGCGAGCAAGGTGACGCCATCGTCACGACGATAGCGGCAATCGCGCGCTACGTAGTTTTCCTCGGTTGCCTGTCCGTGACGGCCTTGTCACAGACGGCGTCCCAAAATTCGCTTCAATGGAGGCGCCCATGTTTCATGACCGCAGCGCGCTGTGGGCGGCGCGTTCGACGCGCCCGCATCCCTCGTTTCGTCCCGCGTTCGAAGCCGCGTTCGCATGGCGGGATGTCGGGATCGAGCAAGCCAACCTGTCGAGGAGGCTGTTCGACAACTGGGCGCAGCTGCTCGGCGCAGCGGCCGAAGGGGACGCTGGCCTGATGATGTCGGTCTTCGTGGCGTCCACGGCGCGCGACCTCGGCGACAACGCGGAGGCGGTTTCGCGCATCTGGCGGCGATGCCTTCGCGAGCAGATCCGGGCAGTGTCGGCGCAGGCGCCGCCGGACCCGTTCGGCGCGTCGTGAGCGCTGCGCGGCGGGCAGGACAATCGAACGGCCAATCCGTCGTCGCAGCCGGTTGGCGCTTGCCCGAACCGCCATCTGCCGGGATGGTGGAGGAGGGGGGGCCGGGTCGGACGGTCACGGTCGAAGCCGCAAAGCGCGCCGTCATGCCGGCTGCGCGAGGATCAGCGCGCGCACGCGATCGGCGACCGCGGGCGACGCGGGATTGTAGACGATCATGCCGAGGTCCGGCCGTCCCTCGACCGCGAACGAGGAGAACTCCAGGTCGAGGGGACCCGCTTCCGGGTGGTGGATGCACTTGACGCCCTCGCCGTGCGCGACCACCTCGTTCCTGCGCCACAGTGCGGCGAACTCGGGGCTGAGCCGGCGCAGGTCCCCCACCAGCCTGCAGACCTCGACACTGTCGCCGGCCCCGGCGCGTACGACGTCGGCGCGAAACGCGCCGACCGCGAAGCGCGCGACATCGATCCAGTCCCGTCTGGCGCGCATGCGGGGGCCGAACATCAGCCGCAAAATGTTGCGCTCTTCGCGAGGCATCCGGGAATAGTCCGTCAGCAGCGCGGCCGCCGCCCGGTTCCATCCGACCACGTCCCACGTCGCCGTCTTGACGATGGCGGGGCTGAACTCCAGCGCGTCGAGGAGCCGCTGCAACCGCGGCGTGACGCCCTCGGCAGGCCGGTAGCGCACTTCGGGCGGCCGGCCGAGGCCCAGCATGAACAGATGTTCGCGCTCGGGCTCGGTCAGCATCAGGCCCTTGGCGAGGCGGTCGAGCACTTCCGCCGAGGGAGCGCCCCCGCGCCCCTGCTCGAGCCACGTGTACCAGGTAGGGCTGATATTGGCGCGCTGCGCCACCTCCTCCCGCCGCAGTCCGGGCGTGCGCCGCCGGCCGGCCGGGAGCCCCAGGGCGGTCGGATCGAGGCGGGCGCGGCGATTGCGCAGGTACGAAGCGAGCGAATCCCTGTTACCGGTCACGCGCGGATCCTGTTGGGTTTCATACCAGGAAAAGGTCACGACTTTAGCGGACCGACCTTTAACGCCATCGTCGCCGCCGACCAAATCGGAGGTGTTTCATGCGTGTTTTCCTCACCGGCGCAACCGGGTTCATTGGTTCGCGCGTCCTGCGGGAACTGCTCGGCGCTGGTCATCAGGTGCTGGGGCTGACCCGTTCCGAGGTCGGCGAACGCTGGCTGAAGGAGGCGGGGGCGACGGCCCATCGCGGCGCGCTCGAAGACGCCGACAGCCTGGCGCGCGGGGCGGCGCAGGCGGACGCCGTGATCCACACGGCGTTCGATCACGATTTCTCTCGTTTCGCCGAGAATTGCGAGAAGGACGGCCGCGTCATCGGCGCGATGGCGGACGCGCTCCTCGGCTCGGACCGGCCGCTCGTCATCACCTCGAGCACCGGCATCGGCAAGACCAGGCCGGGTGAGCCGGCGGTCGAGCAGGCGGTCGACTGGCGCCACCCGCTGCCGCGCATCGCCGGCGAACGGGCAGGGGCCGAGGCGGCCAACAGGGGCGTGTCGGTCGCGGTGGTGCGCCTTCCCCAGGTGCACGACACCGAGAGGCAGGGTCTGATCTCGCCGTTCATCGCGGTCAGCCGGGCAAGGGGCGTGTCCGCCTATGTGGGGGACGGCGCCAATCGATGGCCGGCGGTGCATGTCGACGACGCCGCGCGGCTCTACCGACTGGCCCTCGAGCGTCACGAGGCTGGCGCGCGCTACCATGCGGTCGCCGAGGAAGGCGTGAGCCTGCGGCACATCGCCGAACTCGTCGGCGCCGGACTGGGATTGCCTGTCGTCTCGCTGGCGCCCGGGGAAGCCGCCGACCATTTCGGCTGGCTCGCCCCCTTCGTGGCGATGGACATGCTGGCGTCGAGCGCCTGGACGCGGGCGCGCCTGAACTGGACCCCGACCGGCCCGGACCTCGTCAGCGACCTGAAAGCGATGAATTACTGAAGCCCGGCGGCGGCTCGCGTCGACGCCCTTTCAGGCGCCGCCCAAAATGTCCGGCGCCGCCGAACCACGGGCTGCGCCTTCAGCCCGCGTGCTCGACGCCGACCATCACGTCGGACGCCTTGATCACCGCATAGGCCTTCTGGCCTTTGGCGAGCTTGAGCGACTCGACCGCCTCGTTGGTGATCGCGGCGGTGATGATCGTCCCGCCCATGACCTCGATCTCGACGTGGGCGGTGGTGGCGCCCTTGTGGATCTCCCGGATCGTGCCGGCGATCTGGTTGCGCGCGCTGAGTTTCATGACAGGCCCCGGATTGTCTGTTGCGATGCGCCGCCCGCGTAGGGTATGGCGAGATATAACGGCGCGTCTCAGCCGACCATAAGCTTCCTGGGGGACAGCGGGCAAGGCATGGGGCGCGGGCAAGCGGGCGGGTGGGAGAGCATCATGAACTGGAGACATCTCGTCGTAGCGGTCGGGGCGCTCGCCGCGGCGCTGGTCACGTCGGCGCAGGCGGCGCAGACCAACGTCGCGGTCGCCGCCAATTTCACCGAGCCGGCGAAAGAGATCGCCGCCCTGTTCAAGGCCAAGACCGGGCACGAGGCGGTGCTGAGCTTCGGGGCCTCGGGCGGCTTCTTCACCCAGATTTCGCACGACGCGCCGTTTCAGGTGTTCCTGTCGGCCGATCAGGAGCGGCCGAAGGCCGCCGTCGAGCAGGGTTTCGCCGTGCCGGGCACGGTCTTCACCTACGCGATCGGCAAGCTCGTGCTGTGGAGCAAGGTCGCTGACGTGACCGACGGCGAGGCGGCGCTGAAGGCGGGCAAGTTCGCGAAGCTGTCGATCGCCAATCCGGCCGCCGCGCCCTACGGCGCCGCTGCGATCGAGACGATGAAGGCGCTCGGCGTCTATGACGCGATCAGCCCCAAGATCGTCCAGGGCGCGAGCATCGCCCAGGCGTTCGGCTTCGTCGACACCAAGAACGCCGAGGTCGGCTTCGTCGCGCTGTCCCAGCTGAAGGGGGTGACGGAAGGCACGCGCTGGCTCGTGCCGCAGGCCCTCTACACGCCGATCCGCCAGGACGCGGTGCTGCTCAAGAAGGGCGCCGACAGCGAGGCGGCGAAGGCCTTCCTCGCGTTCCTGAAGGGCCCCGAGGCGAGGGCGATCATCGAGAGATTCGGCTACGCGCTCGACTGAGCGCCCGAGGTGGACGCGTTTTCGCACGTTTGGCAGCCGGTCCGGCTGACGCTCGAACTGGCGGCGATCACGACCGCGGCGCTGCTGGTGATCGCCACGCCGCTGGCGTGGTGGCTGGCGCGGTCGAAGGCGGGCTGGAAGGAGATCGTCGCCGCGGTCGTCCAGCTGCCGATGGTCCTGCCGCCGACCGTGCTCGGCTTCTACCTCCTGATCGCGCTCGGCCCCGACGGGCCGGGCGGCTGGGTCGCGAGCCTGTGGGGGGCGCGCACGCTCGCCTTCACCTTCTGGGGCCTCGTCATCGGCTCGATCTTCGCCTCGATGCCCTTCGTGGTGCAGCCGATCCGCAACGCCTTCGCCGCGGTCGGCGACCGCCCGATGGAGGTCGCGGCGACGCTGCGCGCCTCGCCCGCGCGCGCCTTCTGGACGGTCGCCCTGCCGCTGGCGAGCCCGGGGCTGCTCAGCGGCGCCGTGCTCGGCTTCGCCCACACCGTCGGCGAGTTCGGCGTGGTGCTGATGATCGGCGGCGCCATCCCCGGCCGGACCAAGGTCATGTCGACCGCCATCTTCGACTATGTCGAGACGATGCAGTGGCGCGAGGCCAACATCCTCGCGGGGCTGATGGTCGCGTTCGCGTTCGTGGTGATCCTGTCGATGATCCTGATCGAAAAGCGCTTCGCACGGATGCGCGGATGAGCCAGTCTCCCGGGACGCATCCGCACACGATCCGGGCCGCGTTCCGCGGAACGCTCGGCAAGTTCGCGCTCGACGCCGGCTTCTCCGCCCCGGCCAAGGGCGTGACCGCGCTGTTCGGCCCGTCCGGCTGCGGCAAGACCACCGTGCTGCGCTGCATCGCGGGCCTCAACCGGCTCGCCGACGGCGTCTGCGACATCGACGGCGACGTCTGGCAGGACCGCGACGGGACTTTTCTCCCGACCCACCGGCGCCCGCTCGGCTACGTGTTCCAGGAGGCGAGCCTGTTCCCGCACCTCACGGTGCGCAAGAACCTGCTGTTCGGCGCGCCGCGCGGCGACGCGGGCAAGAACAACCCTGTCGCCTTCGACGAGGTGACGGACCTGCTCGGCGTGACGCCGCTGCTCGACCGCAGCCCGCGCAATCTGTCGGGGGGTGAGCGCCAGAGGGTCGCGATCGGCCGGGCGCTGCTGTCGCAGCCGAAACTCCTCTTGATGGACGAGCCGCTGTCGGCGCTCGACCGCGTCACCAAGAGCGAGATCCTGCCGTTCCTCGAGCGCCTGCGCGACCGCCTGTCGCTGCCGATCGTCTACATCACCCACGACATCGCCGAGGTCGAGCGGCTCGCCGATCAGGTGGTGCTGATGGAGAAGGGCAGGGTGCTCGCGGCCGGCCCGCTCGCGGACCTGCAAAGCGATCCGTCGCTCCCGCTCGCGACCGCGCGCGACGCCGCCGTCACCCTCGACACGACCGTCGAAGCCTACGACCGGGCCTACGGCCTGCTGACGCTGACGGTCCGGGGCTCGCGGTTCTTCGTGCCGGCGACGCCGTCTCCGGTCGGCGAACGCCGTCGCATCCGAATCATCTCCACCGACGTCAGTCTGACGCGCGCGCCGCCGGGCCCGAGTTCGATCCTCAATCTGTCGCCCGGCCGGATCGTCTCGGCGAAGCCGATCGATTCCAACGAGATCGTCGCGGTCGTGGCGCTCGGGTCGGACGGCGAGGGGGCGCGTGTCCTGTCGCGGCTGACGCGAAAGTCCTGGGACGAACTGCGGCTCGGCGTGGACGTTGCGGTGTTCGCGCAGGTCAAGGCCGTGGCGCTCGGACCCGGTCGCGGCGAATAGGCGCCCAGGCCCGCCGACAGCTTGCGGGACGGGGACCAACCATGCAACGACCTCGTGGAGGGGGCGATGGAGAGATTGATGGCGAATGAGACGACGGAGCTCGAAGCGCTCCTCATGCAGCGGTCGCTGACCGATCCCGAGCTTCTGGCCGCGGCGGAGACGGCGGCCGACTACCGCATCCTGCCGGACGCGACGGTGATCAAGATCGGCGGCCAGAGCGTTATCGACCGCGGCCGGGCGGCGGTCTATCCGCTCGTCGAGGAGATCGTCGCCGCCCGCAAGTCGCACAAGCTCATGATCGGCACCGGCGCCGGCACCCGCGCCCGCCATCTTTACTCGATCGCCGCGGCGCTCAACCTGCCCGCCGGCGTGCTGTCGCAGCTCGGGGCCTCGGTCGCCGACCAGAACGCCGAGATGCTCGGGCAACTGCTCGCCAAGCACGGCATTTCGCACGTCAGCAATGCCGGCCTCTCGGCCGTGCCGCTGTTCCTCGCCGAGGTGAACGCCGTCGTGTTCGCCGGCATGCCGCCCTATGGCCTCTGGATGCCGCCCGCGCCGGAAGGCGTCATTCCGCCCTACCGCACCGACGCGGGCTGTTTCCTCGTCGCCGAGCAGTTCGGCTGCAAGGCGATGATCTACGTCAAGGACGAGAACGGCCTCTACGACGCCAACCCGAAGACGGCGAAGGACGCGAAGTTCATCGCCAGGATCTCGGTCGACGAGATGAAGGCGAGGGGATTGCACGATTCGATCCTCGAGTTCCCGATGCTCGATCTCCTGAAGGCGGCGCGCCACGTGCGCGAAGTGCAGGTCGTCAACGGCCTCGTGCCGGGAAACCTGACCCGTGCGCTCGCCGGCGAGCACGTCGGCACCATCATCACCGCGGCTTGAGGAGGTTTTCATGTCCGACGCCAACGCCATCAAGCACGTCGCCTCGCCGCTCGCGCGCCAGACCCTTCTCGACGGCGACCTGACCCGCCCCGTCGCCGGGGTGCGCCCGATCCGGCTCCTGCCCTGGGTGCAGGTCGTCAAGATCGGCGGCCGCTCGATCATGGATCGGGGGCCCGAGGCGATTCTGCCGATCGTGGAGGAGCTTCGCTCGCTCCTGCCCGAGCACCGCCTGCTGATCCTGACGGGCGCCGGCATCCGCGCCCGCCACCTCTACGGCGTCGGCCTCGACCTCGGCCTGCCGGTCGGCTCGCTCGCGCCGCTGGCGGCGAGCGAGGCCGGGCAGAACGGCCACATTCTCGCTTCCCTCCTGTCGGCGGACGGCGTCAGCTACGTCGAACACGACACGATCGCGTCGCGGCTGTCGATCCATCTGTCGGCCGCGCGCGCGGTGGTCGGCAGCGCCTTCCCGCCGTTCCATCACCACGAGTTCCCCGGTTCGCGGATTCCAATTCACCGGGCGGACGTCGGCGCGTTCCTGCTCGCCGACGCGCTCGGGGCGGCGGGACTGACGATCGTCGAGGACGTGGACGGGCTTTACGACTCCGATCCCAACGCGCCGGGCGGCGACAAGGCGACGCTGATCCGCGAGACCAGCGCCGCCGACCTCGCCAAGGCTGCGGGAACGCTGCCGTTCGACCGCGCGCTGATCGACGCCATGGCGACGGCGCGCCACATCGAGCGGGTGCAACTCGTCAACGGCCGCGTCCCCGGCCGCCTCACCGCGGCGCTGCGCGGCGAGCACGTCGGCACGATCATCCGCACCGGGGCGCGGGCGGGCTGAGGAAAGGACCAATGGGAGGGCGCGCGTCCCGCGCG
This sequence comes from Roseiarcus fermentans, assembly GCF_003315135.1. GTDB lineage: Bacteria > Pseudomonadota > Alphaproteobacteria > Rhizobiales > Beijerinckiaceae > Roseiarcus > Roseiarcus fermentans. The sequence continues at coordinate 90,860 of NZ_QNRK01000013.1, read as the reverse complement.
CCGCGGCGGCGGGGCGCCGCCGCGCCTATTCCGCCGCGCCGTCGATCGCGTCGTCGTCGGGCAGGGCGGGGGGAAGGCTCATGCGCGCCTTCATCGCCTTGAACTCGGTCTGCAGCAGCAGCGGCGGGACCATGTCCTTCGCCAACGCGTTGGCGCGCGCCTGCAAGGCCGCGACCGTGTCGGGATGGGCGGCTGCGACGTTGTCCTTCTCCGACGGGTCCTTGGCGATGTCGTAGAGCTCGACCGCCTGCGGCAGCGGCGTGCGCCAGACGAGCTTCCAGTCGCCCCGCCTCAGGCCGGCCCGGAACGGCTGCAGGTCGTAGACGATCTCGGTGCGCGGGCTCTTCTGGCCCTCGCTGATCGTGCCCCAGACGTCGAGCCCGTCGAGCGGCTTGCCGCCGGCCGCGCTCCCGCCCGCGAGCCCGACTAGGGTCGGATAGAGGTCGACCTCGTGGATCATCTCGTCGACCACGGTTCCGGGCTTGATGCGGCCGGGCCAGTTGGCGATCGCGACGACGCGCGTCCCGCCCTCGTAGACCGTGCCCTTGCCCTCGCGATAGGGGCCGTTGTCGGGCGGCAGGCTCTTCAGCGACGACGTGTCGACCTCGCCCGAGAACATCGGGTTGCGCGTGCCGCCGTTGTCGCTCTGGAACAAGATCAGCGTGTTGTCGCGCAGGCCCTTGTCGTCGAGCGCCTTGATCACCCGCCCGATCTCTCCGTCCATCGCCGTGACCTGCGCGGCGTAGGCGCGCCGCGCCGGCTCGGCGATGGACGCGTAGCGCTCGAGGTCCGCCGCGGGCGCCTGGAAGGGCGCGTGCGCCGCGTTGAAGGAGAGGTCGAGGAACAGCGGGGTTTTCGGGTCGTGGCCCTCGATCAGCTTGACCGCCGCGTCGCCCAGCAGCGTCGTGGAATAGCCGGGCTCCTTGACCGGCTCGCCGTCGCGGAACCAGTCGAGCACGCCGTGCTGCTCGTGGGTGAAATAGTCGATCTCGCCGAGCAGCGGCCCGTAGTGGTGGTCGAAGCCGCGGTTCAGCGGCCAGAACTTCGTGTCGGCGTGGCCGAGGTGCCACTTGCCGATCAGGTCGGTCTCGTAGCCCGCCTGCTTCAGCGCCTGCGGCAGGAGCCGCTCGTCGGTCGAAAGCCCATAGGTGTGGGCGGAGGGAATGGCGATCTGGAGCCCGTAGCGGAACGGATAGCGCCCGGTCATCAGCGCGGCGCGGGTGGGCGAGCACATCGGCTGGGCATAGAACTGCTCCAACCGCGCGCCGCCCGCCGCGAGCGCGTCGATGTTCGGCGTCTTGATGTCGGAGCCGTGGAAGCCGACGTCCTTCCAGCCCTGGTCGTCGGAGATGATCACGACGATGTTGGGTTTTTGCGGCGGCGCGGCCGCGGCCGGCGCCGCGAGGGGCGCGAGCGCGGCCGCCGCGAGCGCCGCCGCCATCGTCCAGACGTTACCCATTCCCTTCCCCCGTTTCAGGTCGAACCGACGCGGCGCAAGGCCGAAGCGTGACGGGCGTTGTATCACAAGGCGAACGCCAATGGGCCAGCGCAGCCCTACACCGCTCTCAGCAGCACGTGCTTCTTCCGCCCCAGCGACAGCTTCACCACGCCGCCCGCCTGCAAGGCGTCGCGGCCGATTGTCGCCTTCTCGTCGCCGAGCGCCTCGTCGTTGACCCTCAAGCCCCCGCCGCGGATTTGACGGCGCGCTTCGCCCGTCGAGGCGACGAGCCTGGCGAGAACGAAGGCGTTGAGGACCCCGAGGCCGGCGTCGAACTCGGCGCTGGCCACGTCCACCGTCGGCAGGCTGTCCGCCAGCGCGCCCTCTTCAAAGGTCTTGCGCGCCGTCTCGGCCGCGTCCTCTGCCGCGCCGGCCCCGTGCAGCAGCGTGGTCGCAGCGTTGGCGAGCGCCTTCTTCGCCTCGTTGATCTCGGCGCCTGCGAGCGCCTCGAGCCGGCGGATGTCGTCCAGAGGCAGAAGTGTGAACAGCCTGAGGAACCGCCCGACGTCGGCGTCCTCGGTGTTGCGCCAGAACTGCCAGTAGTCGTACGGGCTCAGCATCCCGGGGTCGAGCCACACCGCCCCCGCCGCCGTCTTGCCCATCTTGGCGCCCGATGACGTGGTGATCAGCGGCGACGTCAGGGCGTAGAATTGCGGCAGCCCCATCCGCCGGCCGAGGTCGAGCCCGGTGACGATGTTGCCCCACTGGTCCGACCCGCCCATCTGCAGGGTCACGCCGTAGCGCCGGTAGAGCTCGGTGAAGTCGTAGGCCTGCAGGCACATGTAGTTGAATTCGAGAAAGCTGAGCTCGTGCTCGCGCTCGAGCCGGAGTTTGACCGAATCCATCGCCAGCATGCGGTTGACCGAGAAGTGGCGGCCGACGTCGCGCAAAAAGTCGATGTAGTTGAGCTTCGACAGCCACTCGGCGTTGTCGGGCATGATCGCGTCGTGGCGGCCGTCGCCGAAGCGGACGAAATGGGCGAAGGCCTTTTTGATGCCCGCCTTGTTGTCCTCGATCGCCTCGACGGTGAGGAGCTTCCGGCTCTCGTCCTTGCCCGACGGGTCTCCCACCCGGGTCGTGCCGCCGCCCATCAGCGCCACCGGCTTGCCGCCGGTCTCCTGCAGCCAGTGCAGCATCATGATCTGCACCAGCGAGCCGACGTGCAGCGACGGCGCGGTGCAGTCGAAGCCGATGTAGGCGACGAGGTCGCCCGAGCGCGCCTTCTCGTCGAGACCCTGAAGGTCGGAGCCCTGGTGGATGAAGCCGCGGGCCTGCATCGCCCGCAGGAAGTCGGATCGGGGCTCGAAGGCGTCGGTCACGCGGGCTGTCCTTCAGCAGGAAGAAAGGGTCGGCGTCGCTTTAGGGAAGGGGAGGCGGAAGCGCAACTCCGCGTTGGCGCGGGCGCCGGCGCCGGGATAGCATCGCACTCCGGGTTGGGAACGTCGCATCGATGGGCAATGAGTTTGTCGGCTTGATCGCCTTCGCGGTCATCTTCGGCGGCGCGCTAACGGGACTGCTCGCCGCGAGGCTGCTGCCGGAGGACCACCTCAGTTCGAACACCCGCGATGCGGTGTCGGTGGCGGTGGCGGTCGTCGGCACGCTGGCCGCCCTGGTGATCGGCCTCCTGATCTCGACCGCGAGCCGGTCGTTCTCCGACCGCTCGGACGCCTTGACGGAATTGTCGTCCAGTCTGATCCGGGCCGACCGGATCCTGATCCGCTACGGGCCGGAGGCGAACGGCGCGCGCGTGAAACTGCGAGCCTACGCCACGGCCAAGGCGCAGGAGCTGTTTCCGCAGTCTGGCGAGCCGCCGGTCTCCAACGACGACACGCTCGCCCTGATCGAGGCGGCGCAGGACGCGGTCATCGCGCTGGCGGCCCGGACTCCGCAGCAGGAGTTTGCGCGCTCGCATGCCTTGACGCTCACCGACCAGGTGTTCGACGCGCGTTGGAAGCTGTTTCAGCAGCAAAGCAGCATCCCGGCGCCGTTCCTCGTCCTGCTGATCTTCTGGCTCGTCCTGGTGTTCGCCAGCTTCGGTCTGTTCGCGCCGCCGAACGCGACCGTCGTCGCCGCCATGCTGCTGTGCGCGCTGGCGATATCGGGCGGGATCGTGATGATCCTGGAATTCGATTCCTCCTTCTCGGGCGTCATCCGGGTCTCGTCCGATCCTCTGCGCAAGGCGCTCGTCGAGATGGCGCGCTGAGCCTGTTCGCCCGGGAACCTTGGCCGAGGCTCGACGTTTCCGGACGGGGCGAGGCAGGCGCGGCGCGCCTCTCGTCCCGGAGGCGGCCGACGATGAACCTGATCATGATGGCTGCGGCGCTGGTTTTGGCCTCGGTGACGATCGTGTCGCCGCTCGCCGGCGCCTTCGAGGTTCCGGGCGATGCGAGTTTTTCGGCAGACCGCTACGTGGCGATCGGCGGGCTGTACTATCCGGGTTTCACCATCGCCGGCGTCGCCGAGCCGCTGGCGATCCTGGCGCTCGGCGTGCTCCTCGCCTCGGTCGCGCGCGAAACCTGGCCGTTCTGGTTGATCGCGCTGGCGCTCGCGGCCGAGGCGCTGTCCCACCTCCTCTACTGGGTGCTGATCGCCCCAGTAAACGGGCTCTTGCTCGCCGGAGACGCGCGTCCCGCGCCGGCGGAGGCCGATCGCAACGAGCGGATCGCGCTCCGCGAGCGTTGGGAATTGTCCCACGTCTGCCGGGCGCTCGCCTCGACGCTCGCCTTCGTCCTTCTGGTCGCCGCGACGCTGGCGTCGGCCGGCAGTCTGTGACGCCCCTGCTGACGCGGTCGCCGACCGCGTCAGCTGCGTCGCCGCCCGTTACGCCGACGCGGCTTTCCGCGCCGCGGGGTTGGGCGTCGGTTCGGCGATCTTGACCAGCGTCGCCGTGTCCGTGTGCTCGAACGGCTCGGCCCGGCCCTTCACCTGAAGCAGCGTCGTCTCGTCGTACGACCAGCGGCCGTCGGCATGAACGGTCACCTTGATGCGGTAGTGGATCGTCTTGAACGCGTGCTCCAGGAACGGCCCCGAGGCGATGCCGTTCACGGTCTCGCCGCGTTTGGCGACGAGTTCGAATTCCGTGTCGTCGGGCTTCGCCTCGCCGATCGCCAGCGCCACCTGGGCGCGCGGAATGGCGAGGGTCTGGACAATCGCGCCGGTCGCGGGCTCCCACAGCCAGTAGCCGATCTGGTCGTGATAGGTCTCGACCTCGCCGGGCTTCACCATGCGCTGATGATAGCGCAGCCCGTAGAGAAGCTGGGGCCCGTTGGTCTGCGGGTCGATCGGCTGGAGCTCGAGGCGCTCGACGAAGGCCTGGGTGTTCGCGCCATGGCCGGCGAGATGGATGTCCACGCCCGCGTTCGAGGTCCACACCCCCGCGAGCGGGCGCAGCGGTCCGAGGTTGGCGAGCGTATCGGGATCGACGTTGTCCGGCTCGGTGAAGATGTCGTCTGGGTATTTGCGCATGCTCGCCCCCACTTTTCCTGTCGCGCCGCCCTTCCGGGAGGGGCTGCGTCCCGCCCCGGCGTCGGGCGGGCATAAGGAGCACAGAGCGTCCCGGTTGTCACCCGCCGGCCTTCGGAGCGACTGGCCGGATCGGGCGCCGACCGTCGCGTCGAGGCGAAGAAATCGGTTGCCCCGAAAGGAATCTTGCGACATGCCTGCGATCCTCAGGAGGGGCGATGATTTCTGCAGCTTCCGGGACTGACGCCGCGGCTGTCGCGCAGCCGGTGACGACGCCGCTCACCCGCGCCGCGATCTTTCTGGTGGCGACCATCGATCCGGGTCCGGAGAGCGCCGCCGCCGTGCGGTCGTTCTGCGCCGACTTTTCCGGGCTCGCTCGCGCCATCGAGTTTCGCGACGTCGAAGCCGGGTTCTGCTCGGTGATGGCGATCGGGTCCGACGCCTGGGACCGGCTGTTCGGCGCCCCCCGGCCCGCCGAGCTTCACCCGTTCCGCGAGTTTCGCGCCGGCGCGCGCCAGGCTGTCTCCACGCCCGGCGACCTCCTGTTTCATATCCGTGCGAGCCGGATGGACCTCTGCTTCGAGATGGCGACGCAGATCATGGCCCGGCTCGGCGATTCGGTCGCCGCGGTCGACGAGGTTCACGGCTTCCGCTACTTCGAGGACCGCGATCTTCTGGGCTTCGTCGACGGCACGGAAAATCCGCGCGGCGCCGAGATGGCGGAAGCCGCGCTCGTCGGCGCCGAGGACGCGGCCTTCGCCGGCGGCAGCTATGTGATCGTGCAGAAGTACCTGCACGACCTCGCCGCCTGGAACGCGCTCGCCACGGAGGCGCAGGAGCGCATCATCGGCCGCACCAAGCTCGCCGACATCGAGCTCGACGATGCGGTCAAGCCGACCTGCGCGCACAATGCGCTGAACGTGATCGCCGAGAACGGGCGGGAACTTCAGATCCTGCGCGCCAACATGCCCTTCGGCCAGGCCGGCGCAGGCGAATACGGCACCTACTTCATCGGCTATTGCCGCACCCCGCGGGTGACCGAGCAGATGATCGAGAACATGTTCGTCGGGCGGCCGCCCGGCAACTACGATCGGCTGCTCGACTTCAGCCGTGCAGTTACGGGAACCCTGTTCTTCGCGCCGTCCCTGACGTTCCTCGATTCCGTGACTCCCGATGGCCCGGCGGGTGCGACGCCCGTTGCGGCGCGGGCGAGCGAAACGCCGCCGTTCCCGGCCTCTGACGGTTCGCTCGGAATCGGCTCCCTCAAAGGAGAAAAGGGCCATGAATAATCTGCACCGCGAGCTCGCGCCGATTTCCGACGCGGCCTGGGCGAGCATCGAGGAGGAGGCGGCGCGCACGCTGAAGCGCTACCTCGCCGGCCGGCGCGTGGTCGACGTGAACGGCCCCGCCGGGCCCGGCCTTTCGGCGGTCGGCACGGGCCACCTGAAGGCGATCGATGCGCCGGGCCAAGGCGTTCTGGCGCGCCAGCGCGAGGCGAAAGCCCTCGTCGAGTTGAGGGTTCCCTTCGAACTCGATCGCCAGCAGATCGACGACGTCGAGCGGGGCGCGAACGATTCGGACTGGCAGCCGGTGAAGGACGCGGCCAAGACGATCGCCTTCGCCGAGGACCGCGCCATCTTCGAAGGCTATGCGGCGGGGGACGTCGTCGGCGTCCGGCAGGCGACCAGCAACCCGGTCCTCACGCTCCCGGCCGACGTGCGCGAGTATCCGGTCGCGATCGCCCAAGCCATGAACCAGCTTCGCCTCGCCGGCGTCAATGGGCCTTACGCGATCGTGCTCGGCGCCGCGGCCTATACCGCCCTCGCCGAGACCAACGACAACGGCTATCCGGTGCTCGATCACGTCAAGGAACTCGTCAAGGCCGAGATCGTCTGGGCGCCGGCGATCGACGGCGCCTTCGTGCTCACCACCCGCGGCGGCGATTTCGCCCTGCACATCGGCCAGGACATCTCGATCGGCTACCTGAGCCACAGCGACAGCGCGGTGCGCCTCTACCTTCAGGAGACGCTGACGTTCCTGCCGCTGACCACGGAAGCCGTCGTCGCCCTGGCGCCCGCTTCGGCGAAGTAGCCGCGCGGCGCGACAGGTCCGGGCTCGCGCCGTCTTCGGCGCGGGCGCTGTCGCAGAATCGTCATGAGCTCTGCCGGCAGGCGAGGCGCTTGCGGCAGACAGCGGTTCACGAAAGCGCTAAGAGAGCCGGCCGGCTCGTCCGGCGCCGACCGTAGCCCGGGGTTCCACCGCTTCATGTCCTCCCGTCCAGGCGAAGACGCGCTGATCGCACGCTATTTCTCGCCCCATGCCGGCGCGGCGGGACTGGGCCTGCGCGACGATGCGGCGCTGCTGACGCCGCCGCCGGGCTGCGATCTGGTGCTGACCAGCGATGCGCTGGTGGCGGGCGTCCACTTCTTCGCCGACGATCCGCCGTCCTCGATCGCGCGCAAGGCGCTCAGGGTGAACCTCTCCGATCTCGCCGCCAAGGGGGCGGCGCCGCTCGGGTTCCTGCTGTCGCTCGCCCTGCCGCCGGACTGGACGGAGCCGTGGCTCGAGGCCTTCGCGTCCGCGCTCGGGGTCGACGGCGCCGCGTACGGCTGTCCGCTGCTCGGCGGCGACACGGTCAGGACGACGGGGCCGCTGACGCTCTCGATCACCGCCTTCGGCGCCGTGCCGTCGGGACGGATGGCGGCGCGCACCGGCGTCAAGTCCGGCGACCGGCTCTATGTCACCGGCACGATCGGCGACGCGGCAATCGGCCTCCTGATTCGCGAGGGCCGGGGGCCGGACATCCCCCGCACGGAGCTCGATTTCCTGGTCGGGCGCTATCTCGAGCCGCAGCCGCGCTTGGCGCTGGCGTCGGCGATGGCGGCGCACGCCAACGGCGGCATGGACGTCTCCGACGGCTTCGTCGGCGATCTGACCAAGATGCTCGCCGTCTCCGGCGTCACCGCCCGCGTCGCGGTCTACCGCCTGCCGCTGTCGCGCGCCGCGCGCGCGGCGATCTGCGCCAATTCCGATCTCTTTACCGTCGCGCTGACCGGCGGCGACGACTACGAGATCCTCGCCGCGGTTCCGCCCGCGGCGGCGGCGGCGTTCGAAGCGGCGGCGGCCGCGGCGCGCGTGCCGCTGGTCTGCTTCGGCGAGGCGGCCGAGGGCCACGCGCCGCCGACCTTCGTCGGCCCGGACGGGAGCGCGCTCGCCTTCGCCCGCGGCGCCTACAGCCACTTTTGAGGGGATTTCGATGCAAGACGCCGATGTGATGCAGTTGCGCTGGCTTGGCGCCCAGGCCGTGGCGCGCGAGGCTGGAGCGCTCGCGCGCAAGCGCTTCCTCGATTCCTCGTTCCATGTCGGCTTCAAGGGGCCGCAGGACTACCTGACCGAGGTCGACGGCGAGACCGAGGACCTGATCGCGGCCCGCCTGCACGGCGCCTTTCCGCGCGACGGCTTCATCGGCGAGGAGACGGCCGGGCGTCCGGTGCGCGACGGCGGCGCGGTGTGGGTGGTCGACCCGATCGACGGCACCGCGAATTTCGCCCGCGGCGTGCCGCACTTCTGCGTCTCGATCGCCTGCGTCCTCGACAACGCGGTCGAAATCGGCGTGATCTACGATCCGATGCGCGAGGAATTGTTCGCCGCGCGGCGCGGCGGCGGCGCCTTTCTCAACGGCGCGCCTATTCGCGCCTCCGACGCGACCGCGCTCGCCAACTCGACCATCGAGGTCGGCTGGAACATGCGCGCGGGCGTGGCGAAATACCTCGATCTCCTGCGCCGCGTGTCGCTCTGGGGCGCTTCGCCCTTCCGCACCGGCTCGGGCGCCCTCGGCATAACCTATGTCGCCGCCGGCCGCCGCGACGGCTACGTCGAGCACCACATCAACGCCTGGGACTGCCTCGCCGCCATCCTGCTCGTGCAGGAAGCCGGCGGCTACGTCAGCAATTTCCTCGCCGGCGATGGGCTCGCCAAGGGCAATCCGCTGATCGCCTGCGCCCCCGGCGTCAAGGAGGCGCTGATCGCCGCGGTGGAGATCGAGGGGATCGTGCTGTGAGCGCGGTCGAACTGGTCCACGGCAGCGCGCGCGCGACCGTCGCGCTCGAAGGCGCCGAGGCGCGGGCGTGGTCGGTCGGCGGCCGTGACCTCTTGTGGCCGGGCGATGCCGCGATCTGGAATGAAATCAGCCCGATCCTTTATCCGGTGGTCGGCTGGACGCGCGACGGCGCCCGCGTCGGCGGGAAGCCATACGCCCTCGGCCTGCACGGCTTCGCCCGCTTCGAAACGTTCGCCGTCGCCGCGTCCGGCCCGGATTTCGTCCGGCTGACGCTGGCCGACAGCGAACGGACTCGCGCGGTCTATCCCTTCGCCTTCGCGCTCGCGATGGAATACCGGCTCGGCGACGACGCCCTCGCGGTCGCGATCGAGGTCGCCAATCCCGGCGACGCGGTCGCGCCCTACGCCTGCGGCCTTCATCCGGGCTTCCGCTGGCCGCTCGCGGGCGCCGGGCGCGACGGCGCGTTCGTGCGCTTCGAGCAGCCGGAACGCGACACGGTCCCGGCGATCGCGCCCGGCGGCCTGATCGGGCGCGGCGTCAAGCGGGTTGCGCTGAACGGCCGCGACCTTCCGCTGTCCGACGCGCTATTCGCCAACGACGCGGTCTGCTTCCTCGACTGCACGAGCCGGAGCCTCGCTTTCCACGACGCCTCGGGGGCTTCGATCGCGATGGACTTTCCGGGTTTCCGCCACGCCGCGCTCTGGACCCGCCCCGGCGCGCCGTTCCTGTGCCTCGAGGCCTGGACGGGTTACAGCGATCCCGAAGGCTTCGCCGGCGACCTCTTTGAAAAGCCGTCGATGCTGACCTTGCAGCCCGGCGAGCGCGCCCGCCACGAGGCGCGCTTCGTCTTCCGGGCGGCGCCGTCCCTGTAGGCGCGATCGCACGATCTCGCGGCCTGCGACTCCGTTGCGCCGTCCCTCCCGTCGCGAGGCCTCGCCCTCCGCGCCGGGCGTTTGCTATAAGCGCGCGAAAGCATGCGAGAATCGGGATGACCAAGGCTTACCTGCTCGACGGCAAGGCGATCGCGGAGGAAACGCTCGGGCGGGTGGCGCGGGAAACCGCGGCGCTTCGCGCGCGCGGGGTGACGCCCGGCCTCGCCACGGTGCTGGTCGGGGAGGATCCGGCGAGCCAGTCCTACGTCGCGTCCAAGGGCAAAGCGGCCAGGGCCTGCGGCTTCCACTCCGTGCAGCACACGCTGCCCACGACGACGGACGAACTGGACCTCCTTGCGCTCGTCGAATCCCTCAACGCCGATCCGACGATTCACGGCATCCTCGTCCAGCTTCCGCTGCCCAAGACGATGAACGCCGCGCGCGTGCTGGAGCTGATCGACCCCCGCAAGGACGTCGACGGCTTCCATCCGGTCAACGTCGGCCTGCTGTCGGTGGGCGAGATGGATCGCGCGATCGTCCCCTGCACCCCGGCGGGATCGATGATCATGCTCGACAAGGCCTGCGCCGCGCTCGGGCGGACGCTCGCCGGCGCCGAGGCGGTGGTGATCGGGCGCTCCAACATCGTCGGCAAGCCGATGGCGCAATTGCTGCTCCAGCGCCACTGCACGGTCACGATCGCCCATTCGCGCACCCGAGACCTCGCCGCCGTCGCCCGCCGCGCCGACGTGCTCGTCGCCGCAGTCGGCCAGCCGGAGATGGTGCGCGGCGACTGGGTCAAGCCGGGCGCGATCGTGATCGACGTCGGCATCAACCGCGTGGCGGGCGAGGGGCTCGACGCTTCGGGCAAGCCGAAGACCCGCCTCGTCGGCGACGTCGCCTATGCCGAGGCCGCGGAGGTCGCCGGCGCGATCACGCCGGTTCCCGGCGGCGTCGGCCGCATGACCGTCGCCATGCTGATGGCGAATACGCTGGAGGCGGCGAGGCGGGCCGCGCCCGCGGGCGAATAGCGAATGGCGAGTGGGGCGTGGCGGACCCCGGCTCGCTATTCGCCACTGGACAAGGATTCCCATGATCGACGACGTCGAAGTCGCGCGCGCCCTGCACGTGCTGGCCGTGGTTCACTGGATCGGCGGGGTCGGCATGGTGACGCTCGTCGCCCTGCCGCTAGCGCGGGCCGCTGCGTCCGCGCAGCAGGGCTGGGCGCTGTTCGAATCGATCGAGAACCGCTTCGCCGCCCAGGTGCGGTGGTCGATTCCGCTCGCGGGCCTCACCGGACTGTGGATGATCTGGCGGCTGGACCTGTGGTCCCGCTTCGCCGACCCGTCGTTCTGGTGGATGGACGCGATGGCGCTGGTCTGGGCGATCTTCATGATCTTGGTGTTCGGAATCGAACCCGCGGCGCATCGCTTTCTCGAAGCCGAGGCGGCGCGCGATCCGGCCGGCGTGCTGCGCAGGCTCCACCGCGTCCACCTCGTCCTGCTGACGGCGGCGGCGATCACGATTCTCGGCGCGGTCGCCGGCGCGCGCGGAGGGTTCTTCTCCTAATCGGGAGCGGCGGCGTCTCGCCGCCCCCGGCCTTGCAGAATTACGGCGCCGTGAGGACGTGGTACTCGATGCGGCGGTTGTGGAACCGGCCTTCCTCCGTGTCGTTGCTGTCGACCGGATCGGCCGCCCCGTAGCCCTTCGCGGTCAGCATGGCTTCCGGCGCGCCGGCCTTGACCAGCGCGGCGCGCACCGACTCGGCGCGCTGGCGCGACAGGACGAGGTTGGCGTCGGGGTCGCCGGTGTTGTCGGTGTAGCCGGCGATCTCGATCTCCGTCCCCTCCGGCAGCGTCTTGAACAATCGTGCGGCGTCGTTCAGCAGCGCCGTCACCGATTCCGGCGTCTCCGCGCTGGAGGAGGCGAAATTGATCACCGATAGGTTGAGCGCCGACGCGACCTCCTTGGCGCCGGAGCCGGAGGTGAGCGCGCCGAGCGCAGCTTCCGCCTTGGCGTTGGCCGCGGCGGCGCGCTCCTCGATCGACGGCGTCGCGGGCGACGCGGCGGCCGGAGCCGGCTTCGCGCCGGGGCCCGCGACCGTGACGGCGTCGCCATAGATCGACCCGAGCAGGGCTGCGACCTGCTGGCGTCCCATCGAGGGGATCGCCCCCTCGAGCTGGATCGAGGCGCCGTCGAAGGCCGCCTTGAGGCCCGGGACGCGGACCGCCTTGAGCGCGTCGCCCAGTTTTGCGAGCCACGGCGCCGAAGCGCGGCCCGGGTCGACCGCAACGTCGCCCTTGAAGTTTTCGGCCCCGAACGTCGCTGTCAGCGCGTCGCGGATCGAGGCGCGGGTCTGTTCGTCGCGCACCGCCCCGGACACCTGGGCCACGCCCAGGCCCTTCTCGTCGTCGATCGTGAGCGTCGCAGGCGTCCCGGGCGCGGGCGCCGGAGCGGCGGCGGGCGCCGCAACCGGCGCAGCCGTCGTCGTGGCGGCAGCGGCGGCGGGCGCAGCGGCCGGAGCCGGAGCAGCGGCGGGCGCAGCGGCCGGAGTCGCAGCGGCGGCGGGCGCCGCAACCGGCGCAGCCGTCGTCGTGGCGGCAGCGGAAGCGGGCGCAGCGGCCGGAGCCGGAGCAGCGGCGGGCGCCGCAGCCGGAGCGGGCGCCGCGGCGGTCGCGGCCGGCGCAACCGCCGCGGCCTCGGCAGTCGCCGGGGCGGGCGCCGGCGCCAGAGACGCGGCGGTCGTCGCCGCCGGGCTTGCGACGGGAGCCGCAACCGGCGCAGCGGTCGTCATGGCCGGAGCCGTTGTGGCCGGAGCCGCCGTGGCCAAAGCCGCCGCGGCCGGAGCCGCAGCGGCGGCGGGCGCCGGCGCCGAAGCGGACGCCGCGGCGGTCGCGTCGGCAGCAGTCGGAGCCGCAGTCGCTGCGGGCGCCGCAGTCGGAGCGGGCGCGGCGGCGGTCGTCGCCGCCGGAGCTGCGGCGGACGCAGCGGCCGGCGAGGGCGCCGCAGCGGTCGCGCCCGGCGCAGTCGGCGCCGCAGCGGATGCGACCGCCGGAGCGGCGGCCGTCGGAGCGGCGGCCGTCGCGGGCGCGGCCGACCGCGGCGCCGCCGTCAGCGGCGGGTTCGGGACCAGGATCGGCCAGACGCCCCAGCCGAGGCCGACGATCGCTCCGGCGCCGACGAGCGGCCAGAGCCAGACCGGCGCGGTCGCGCCGGCGCGGATGCGCTTGACGGCGTCGCCGTGGCCGTGGTCGTCGCCGGAGGCGGCGTGGGGGGCTTGCGGCGCGAGGAAGTTCGTCGCTTCGGCCGGAAGGGCGGCCGGTATGGCGCCGCCCGGCGTCAGCAGGCCGACGAGCTTCGGCAGCGCATAGGCGAGGGCGCCGGAAACGGCCGGCAGGGCGATGTCGAGCCGGTGGGCGACGCCGTCGAGCGGAAATGCGCCGAGCGCCTTCGCCGCGTCGCCGGCCGCGAGCGGCGCTGCGTCCGGCCGTCCGAGCCAGGATGCGGCGAGCGGGCCGAGGCCGGCGCGCTTGAACGCGCCGACAAAGCCGCCGATCCCGCCCTCCGCCCCGAGAATCAGGGCCAGGGCCTCCCGCACCAGCGGCTCGGCCTTCGCGCCGAGTCCGAAGCGATGTCCCACGTCGTCGATCAGGGCGTCAAACAGCGCCATCGCGGTTCCTTCCATATTTGGCCGCCGCCGCGAAAGACACGTCCCGGCCACCGGTCACGATTCGCGGCCTATAAAGACCATTTCCATACCCGCTTGAAAGTCCCGTGACGGGACTCGCATCGGAATCTTGTGCGGCGTGCGCGCCTCGGATTTCGCAAAGGATGCGCGCGCCGACGCCTGCAGGCGGAACGGGGCTATCCGCAAGCGGAAGCGCCGCCGACCTCCGGCGGCGCGCCCTCGCCTCCGGCTCGCCTGTGGCGGCGACCCTCAGTCCATCAAGCCGGTCGCCCGGGCGTAGTAGAGCAGCGCGATCGTCTTGGCGTCAGCGATCTCACCGCGTCCGATCATTGCGAGCGCCTCGGCGAACGGCAGCTCCAGAACCACGATGTGCTCGTCGTCGTCGACGCCGCCGCCGGCGCCGACCCTGCTCGACGCGTCGTAGCGGGCGACGAAGCAGGCGATCTTCTCGGTCATGCCGCCTGGGCTCATGAAGGCGTCGAAGGCGTGCCGCGGGGCGTCGATGGCGAGGCCGGTCTCCTCGAGCGCTTCGCGGACGACGCAATCCGCGGGCTGGTCTCCGTCGAGCATGCCGGCGCAGGCCTCGATCGTCGCGAGCGTCCCGTCGCACAGGTACGCCCCGCCGCGGAACTGCCTGACCAGCGTCACGACCGCGCGGTCGGGATCGTAGAGGAGCGCCGCGGCGGCGAGGCCGTGGCGATAGACCTCGTGCGACAGCCGCCGCGTTTCGCCGTCGTCCTCGACCACCTCGATGTCGGTTCGGGTGAGATCGAAGCGGCCGCGCGACAGAACCTGTTCGCCCAGAACGCGCGCTGACTTGACCATGGATGCTCCCAACCCCGTCATTGCGAGGAGCAAAGCGACGAAGCAATCCGCGCCGCCGCTTGCTCCCTCCGGTAAGCATTGCTCCGTCTTCTGCTCGCGACGAATCCCGAGGGCCGGCGGGACGATTGAGAGGCGGCGCCAGCGGCCCCTGGATCGCCTCGCTTCGCTCGCGATGACGGCGTCCTTCCGGGTCGATCTTGGGAGATACTCTAGTAGCGGAACTGCTCGCGCAAGATGCGCTCGTCGAGCGAGTGGCCCGGGTCGTGCATGATGATGAGCGACGTCGCCCGGTCCATCGACACTTCGACCCGGGTCACCCGACGGATCTCGTAATGGTCGGCCGCTGCGGCGACCGGGCGCTTGTCGGCTTCGAGGACCTCGATCACGACGCGCGCGGCGTCCGGCAGCAGGGCCCCGCGCCAGCGCCGCGGTCGGAAGGGCGACAGCGGCGTCAGGGCCATCAGGGGCGCGGCGAGCGGCAGGATCGGCCCGTTGGCCGACAGGTTGTAGGCGGTCGATCCGGCCGGCGTCGCCACCAGAATGCCGTCGGCGATGAGCTCGCTGAGCCGCGTCGCCGAATCGACTTCGATGCTGAGCTTGGCCGCCTGATAGGTCTGGCGCAAAAGCGAGACCTCGTTGATCGCCCGCGCGGTCGTCTCGACGCCCCTGACGTCGACGGCCCGCATGAAGAGGGGATGAATGATCGACGGCAGCGCCGCCGCGAGCCGCTCGGGAAGGTTGTGCTCGGCATATTCGTTCATCAGGAAGCCGACCGAGCCGCGGTTCATGCCGTAGATCGGCTTGGGCGCCCTCATCGTGCGGTGCAGGGTCTGCAGCATCAGGCCGTCGCCGCCGAGGGCGACGATGACGTCCGCCTCTTCGGGCTGGACGTTGCCGTACCGCGCGACGAGGGCGTCGCGGGCGTCTTCGGCTTCCTGCGATCCGGACGACAGAAAGGCGATATCCCGCGTCCGGGCGGCGGCGGCGCTGGCGATGGACATGATTTCGCTCTCCGCGCGCATCGGACCCCACTGGTCTCGCCGCGACAGGGCACTCATAGCGGAGCCGCGCGTCGCGCGGAAGCGCCGCGCGGCGCGCATGACGTTCCGGGGGAAAAGGGCTTCGCTAAGCCTCGACGCCGGGCCGGGCGTTGGTCAGGGCGGCGCGTTCCGGGGTTGGAAGCTTGATGAGAAAACGCGCTCCGCAATAGAAGTCGTCGGCCTTGGCGGGCGCGAGGTCGATGCAGCCGCCGTTGCGGGTGACGAGGTCCGCGGCGATCGACAGGCCAAGGCCCGTCCCCGCCTGGCTGGTCGATTTCTGGAACGGCTCGAAGATCCGCTCCTTACGGTCAGGCGGAAAGCCGGGGCCGGTGTCGCTGATCTCGATCAGCGCCTCGCCGTCGGTGCGGATCGCCGCGAAGCGGATCGACTTCGGCCGTCCGCCCGCAACGCCCTTCTCGAGCAGCGCCTGGGCGGCGTTGCGGCTCAAATTCTCGAGCACGCGAAGGATATGATCCGGGTCGGCGTAGACCTCGAAGCGCGGCGGGATGTCGACGTGATAGTCGATGTCCTCGCCGTGCTCGTCGCGCGCCGTCTCCGCGACGTCCTGCACCATCTTGTTCAGGTCGAACGGCCGGCGTTCGGGAGGCTGTTCGCTTCCGGCCCCGTAGGTCAGGGTGGTCTGGCAGAACTGGATGGCGCGATCCAGCGTCGCCACGAGCCTCGGCGCCAGCCGCTGCGCCTGCGGGTCGGGGATGGTCGCGAGGCGGTCGGAGATGAGCTGGGCGGCCGAGAGAATGTTGCGCAAGTCGTGATTGATTCGGGCGACCGCAAGCCCGAGCTCGGCCATGCGCTTGCGTTGCGCGAGTTCATGCGCGAGCGTCTTCTGCATGGCCGCGAGCGCTTTCTCGGCGCGGCCGATCTCGTCGTCGCGTCCGCTCGGCGCGATGATGCGCGACACGTCCTGCGGTCGTTGGCCGAAGGCGATGATGTTCGACGTCAACCGCCGCATCGGCCGCAGAACCATGATCCACAGGGCCGTCCAGAGGACGCTGGCGACCACGGTTGCGATCAGAAGCGCGATGTTGAGGAACGTGTTCGAGACGCGCCACAGCGCCGCGACCAACGGCGTTTCATCCAGCGTGACCTCGATCCGGCCGCCGTCGGCCGCCGTCGCCTCGGTGACGGCGACCACCTGGCCCCGACCGGCGGCGAGGGTCCGGAACGCGGCGCCGACGCTGTCGAGGAACGCCTCGCGGGTCGGATCAATCGAAATGTCCGCTGCGGGCTGCGGCGACGCGGAAACTGTCCTTCGCCCCGAAGGCGTCGACACGACGATCGCCTTCAAGCCGATGCTCTCCAGCACTTTTCGGGCGATGTCGGGAGAAAGCTCGTGGGAGCCGACCGCGTCGAACGCCTCCAGCGCGGTCTGCGCAACCGTTATCTTGTTGTGCAACCAGGTCTCGCGATAGGAGGCCAGCCGGGCGACGTAGAACAGTCCCATCGCGAGCAAGGCAAAGCCGATGGTGACGACGAGAACCCGCCCGGCGAGGCCGAAACGCGCCCGCGAGTCCGGTTCGCGTTGCGCCGGACGCGCCGACGCGAACCCGGCCGCCGTCGAAACGACGCCGCTCGCTCTGTTCCCGCGCGTCGGCAAATCGAGCATCGGCTTCCTTCGTTCCTTCGAACCGTCTGCGAAATAGGCGCGCATTATGGCGGAAAACCGCCGTCGGCGTGAGTGACCGGACGTCGGCGCCGCTTGCCGGTGGATCGCTCGACGCGGGCGCGAGACCGCCGCGGCCCGAGTTGAACTGTCTTGCTGTTCACAGGACAGCGCCATCTTTCCGCCGTATAAAACCTACAGGGGGATCGAGCATATCAATGGAAAAAGGTTTTGCGGATGCAGAAACTCGTAACGATCTTCGCAATTGCCACTTCATTAGCCTTCCCGGCTTCGGCCGCCGAATTCGGAATGGCCTCCTACTATAGTTATCCTCACAAGAGCGGCCTCATCGCCGCGCATCGGACCCTGCCGTTCGGGACGCAGGTGCGAGTGACCAACCTCGACAACGGCCGCACGGCGGTCGTCAGGATCGTCGACCGTGGGCCGTTCATTCGTGGCCGGGTCATCGACGTATCGATCCCGGCCGCCGCCGCGCTGGGATTCAGGCAGGCGGGCGTCGCCCACGTGCGGCTCGAAAAGCTGTGAGCCTCTTCGTTCTCGTCCGGATCTGACGCGTTCGCTTCCGGGCTGGCGGCGGCCGCTTTGTCGCGGCCGCCGCCATCTCAGTTCCCGCCTTCGAGCAGACGTCGGGCGATCACCTGCGCCTGGATTTCGGCCGCGCCCTCGAAAATGTTGAGGATGCGCGCGTCGCAGAGCACGCGGGAGATCGGGTATTCCAGCGCGAAGCCGTTGCCGCCGTGGATCTGCAGCGCATTGTCGGCCGCCGCCCAGGCCACGCGCGCCGCGAGCAGCTTCGCCATGCCGGCCTCGAGGTCGCAGCGACGGCCGGCGTCCTTGGCCCGCCCGGCGAAATAGGTGATCTGGCGGGCGATGTGGATCTCGACCGCCATCATCACCAGCTTGTCGGCGACGCGCGGGAAGTGGATCAGCGTCTTGCCGAACTGGACGCGCTCCCGCGCGTAGCGCAGGCCGAGCTCGAAGGCGCATTGCGCCACCCCGACCGCGCGCGCCGCCGTCTGGATCCGGGCCGATTCGAAGGTCTCCATCAGCTGCTTGAAGCCCTGGCCCTCGACGCCGCCCAGAAGCGCGTCGGCCGGAACGCGAAAACCGTCGAACGCGATCTCGTATTCCTTCATGCCGCGATAGCCCAGCACCTCGATCTCGCCGCCGGACATGCCCTCGGCCGGGAAGGGGTTTTCGTCGTTGCCGCGAGGCTTTTCGGCGAGCAGCATCGAGAGGCCCTTGTAGCCCTTCTCGTCCGGGTTGGTGCGCACGAGCAGGGTCATCAGGTCGGCGCGCACCGGGTGGGTGATCCAGGTCTTGTTCCCGTTGACCACGTAGGCGTCGCCCTCGCGCGTCGCGCGGGTCCTGAGGCTCGCGAGGTCCGAACCGGTGTTGGGCTCGGTGAAGACCGCCGTCGGCAGGATGGCGCCGCTCGCGAGCCCCGGCAGGTACTTTTCCTTCTGCGCCTCGGTTCCGCCGACCAGAATGAGTTCGGCCGCGATCTCCGACCGGGTGCCGAGCGATCCGACGCCGATGTAACCGCGCGACAGCTCCTCGGACACGACGCACATGGCGACCTTGCCCAGGCCCATGCCGCCGTAGGCCTCGGGAATGGTCAGTCCGAACACGCCCATGGCGGCGAGCCCGTCGATCACGTCGAGCGGGATGTAGGCGTTGGCGCGGTGCCAGCCCTGCGCGTTCGGGACGACCTCGGCGTCGGCGAAGCGACGCATCTCGCCGCGGATCGCCTCGAAGGTTTCGTCGAGGCCCGGATCGCCGATCGCCCCGTCCGGCGCGTGCCGGATGAGGTCGGCGAGCGCCGCGCGATTGTCCGGGGTATTGCCGGAGCGGATCAGCGCATCGATCACCGGCTCGTCGCGGAACGGCTCGATGTCGGCCTCCGCGAGGCCGAAATCGGCGAGGCGAACGATCTCGCCCTGGTTCATCGGGATGCCGCCGAAGATCTGGGCGAGATATTCGCCGAGGCCGATGCGGCAGAGGAGCTCTTCGGTCTGGCCGAGGCGGCCATCCTCGTGCATCCGGCGCACGTAGGCGGCCAGCTCCTTGATCGCTTCGACGTAGGTGGCGAGCCAGGCGATGCCGTGCGCGGCGTGCTGTTCGGCCTCGATCTTCGCGGCGCTCAGTTTCCCGTGCGCGCTCACCCGCTCGCGCACGGCCATCACGGCGCACTCCAGCAGGCCTTCGGCTGTCATCTGGGCCTGGCGGGCGAGATCGTCGAGCGTCACGAGCGCTTCTCCTTGACTGGGCTTCGGACTTTTGCGGCGCAGCATGCGTCTGCGCTCGCGGTGTTGCAATGCGTTCTTTGGTCGTGAAGGGAACGGAACCGCGCCGTGCGGGTGGCGTTCGAGTCGCCGTCCGGGCTAAGTGTTTCAGGAGGCGGCGTGACCGGCGGCCGGAGGGGACAGGTGGTGAGCAGGACGGCGTCGATCCTTTGGAGCGCTGGGGAGAAGTTCCTCTCCGACGACGGTTGGGCGATCGCCAGCTACATCGGCCTGACCCTGTTGATGTCGCTGTTTCCTTTCCTGATCTTCGTGGGCGCGGTGGCCGGGTTCCTCGGTTCGGCGGAACTGGCCGAGGAGGCGGCGAAGCTGGTGTTCGCCGAGTGGCCGGACGTCGTCGCCCGGCCGATCGCCAACGAGGTGTCGAACGTCCTGACCGCGCCGCGCGGCGGCCTGCTCACGCTGGGCGCGGTGCTGTCGTTCTGGTTCGCCTCGAGCGCCATCGAGGCGCTGCGAGTCGGCCTGAACCGCGCCTACGGCCTGATCGAGCGCCGGCCCTGGTGGCTGCTGAGACTGCAGTCGCTCGGGCTCGTTCTCGTCGGCTCGCTGGCGCTGCTCGCGCTCGCCTTCCTGGTCGTGCTCGGGCCGCTGATCCTCGATGCGCTCACCGAATTCATGCCCTCGCTCGCGACGGCGCGCTTCGTGCTGAATTTCGCGCGCCTCGGCGTCGCCGCCTTCATGCTGGCGGTGTCGCTGTTCCTGGCTCACCGGATCCTGCCCGCCCACCGGCCGAGATTCATCGACCTGCTGCCGGGGGTGCTGCTGACGTTCGTGACCAGCATCGCGTTCGGCGAGGCGTTCGGGGCGTATCTGACCGAGTACCTGCGCAACTACATCTCGATGTACGCCGGGCTCGCCTCGGCGATGATCGCGCTCGTGTACCTCTACTGGGTCGCCCTCCTGTTCGTGTTCGGCGGGGAGTTGAACGCGGCGATCATGCGCTCGCGCCAGCCGTCCCTCTGAGGCCGCGCCGGCCCGGGCCGGTCCTTTTGTCCGGCCGAATGTTGTTCGAGATCAATGTGGGCGCGCCGACCCCGTGGTACACGGCGCGCTTCGCCCCGGGGGCGACGGGAACGAAATGCTGGATCTTCCAACCATCTCGATCGACCGTGCGACAGGGCGCAGGCAGGAAGTCGCATTGCTGGTGCGCGCGCTTTTCGCCGAGCGGGAGAGGGGAGAGACGCCGGCGATGGCGGCGCGCCTCGCGCCCGACTTCCTTTATCGCGCCCACGGCTCATGGCCGATGTGGCCGTACCGCCGCGGCCCGCTCGATCGCGCGCAATTCTTGGAAGCCTCGCGGAGGTTCAGCGCCGAGGTCGAACTCCTGGGATCGGACATCCACGAGTTCCTGACCGACGGCGAATCGGCCGCGGCCCACGTGACGTGTCACGCCGGCGCCCGCGGCGCGGGCGCGCCGGGCGACTTCGATCTGTGGATTTTCCTGCGGCTGCGCGAGGCGCTGATCGTCGAGTTGGCCGTCTATGTCGACGCGGCGAAAGCCGCGAAACGTCTGCCGGCGGGTCTCGTCGAAGTCCGTGCTCCCGACGGGAGGGCGAGGCCGCAAGCGTCGCAACCAGGCGAACGCCCAGAAGGATCGCTCGATTCGCCCGGGCCCGCCGCCGACGCGCGGCGCCGGGCGTACTTGCGCCGGATCGCGCTCGATTTCTTCGCCCTGCGCGCAAAGGGGGATTACCCGGCGATGCTCGGCCGGCTGGCGTCGGACTTCATCCACAATCCGCGCGGCGACTGGACGAAGCCGCCGCTGATGGCGGACCCGTGCGACCGCGCGACGTTCGCGGAGTCGCTCCGGCTGATCAACATCGAATACGAGGACCTCGGCGGAGAGGTCCACGAGTTCGTCGCCGACGGGGACAGGGTCGCGGCGCACAGAACGATCAAGCTTCGCAATCGCGGCTCGGGCGCCGTCGCCGAGGTCGACGAATGGGTGTGTTTCCGGATCGCCGCGGGGCTGATCGCGGAAATGGCGTCCTATGTCGACAACGCCGGTATCCTGCGCCTCGATCGGCCGGCCTACGCCGCGCAGGGCTGACAGCGCCCACCGGCGGCTTCGGACGCGCGCTACGCCGTTAGTACGCCCACCAGACCCGGCGCTTCGACGTCCGCTTCGCGGCGAGCCGAGGCCGTAAGCAGTCGCGCCACGCGAAGGCCTGCGGCGCGGGCCGCGTCCTCGACATGGGACGGGGCGTGGGCAAATCGCAGGCCCCGGAGCAGGCGGAAGCCGGCGCCCTCGAAGGCCTCGACCGTGAAGGCGACGAGGCCGTCGTCGGCGAGCGCGCCCCGGCAGGCGGCGAACACGGGGGCGAGGTCGCCGAAGTAACAGAGCGCGTCGGCCGCGAGAATCAGGTCGAAGGCGCTAGGCGGGGCGCGGTCGAGCCGCTCGACCGCGTCGGCGGTCTCCACCGCGTCGTACGCGCCGATCTCCCGCGCCCGGGCGACCATCGAGGGGGCGAGGTCGACGCCGTCGAGGCGCCCGACCCGTCCGCGAATCGCCGCGCCCATGAGCCCGCTGCCGCAGCCGAGGTCGATGGCGGAAGCGAAGCGGCGGCCGGGCGCGACGGCGTCCAGCGCCTCGACGATCAGGGCGGGCGCGCGATAGCCGAGCGCGTCGAGGAGATGCCGCTCGAACCGCGGCGCGTAGTCGTCGAACAGTCGCGTGACATAGGCGCGCGGCAGCCCGTCCGGCTGCGCCGTCGCGCCGATCAGGGCGAGCCGCGCCGACGCCCCGAACGGATCGCCGGGATCGGCGGCCAGGGCCCCGCGGAAAGCCGCGACCGCCGCGTCCCGTTCGCCCAGGCGCTCCCGCGCCTCGGCGAGCGCGAACAGAGCCGCGGGCCAACCAGGCGCCTGTTCGAGCGCCTGCTCGAACAGGTCCGCCGCCGTTCGGAAATCCCCGTCGTCCGCCGCGCCCTTGCCGTAGACGTAGCGGCGGTCGGCGATCGGGTCCTGGGAAACGAGGGTGTCCGGGGGCATGGGTCTCTTTCGGCGGGCGGAACGGCATGGGCGACAATCGCCCATGCCGGTCTCGCGTCAAAGCATCCTTGCGGGCCGCGCCCGCTCCGCGATATCGTCATGGCGCGCTCGGCGAGGGAATGTTCGTGAGGCTCGCTCTTGTACTCGCTTTTGCGGCGGCGCTGGACGACGCGAGCGCCGAGGCTTCGATTTCGTGGCGGTGGACCTGCTCGGGGCCGGGGTTCGAGGCGAAAGGCGAACTCACCACCGCGGACGCGCCCGACACGGACGGGTTCTACGCCATCACGGCGATTGCGGGCGAAGCCAACGGCGTCGCCATCACCGGCCTGCAGCCGGCCGGAACCGCCATCCCCGGCAACGACGGATGGCCGGTCGACGGCCTCGTTCGCGACCGCCCGCCTGAACTGAGCGCCGGCGGCTTCGGCTTCACGCTCTCTGACGGAAGCCATGCCAATCCGTTCTACGGCGCCCGCTTCGATCCCCCCGGGTTCCTGGCCGTCATCACCAACCCCGCCAAGGGCGAGTGGCGCGAGCCGAGGGTCGAGTTCAAGGCGGTGAGGGCGCCCTGAGAGACAGGGGCCGATGTCGGGCGGACGCCTGCCGGCGACTGCAGCGCGCGCTCGCCGAGCGCGCCGGCGGTGTCAGAGAGCCCGCCCTCCGCCGGGTCCGCCCCCGGTATCGGGGCAGGGGCGACCGCGGCGCTCAGAACAGCGCGGCGAACGCTGCGAGATCGGCGTTTGCGCCGCAGACCAGCACGCCGACGCGTTCCCCGGCGGCCGGGCGGTAGGCTCCGCCGAGGAGCGCCGCGAGCGCCGCCGCCCCGCCGGGCTCCGCCACGACCGAGACGTTGCGCCACAGCCAGCGCTGCGCCTCGACGATCGCAGCGTCCGGGACGAGCGCGACCTCGGCGACGAATCTTTGCGCAAGGGCGAAGTTGAGGTCGCCGACGCGCCGCGCGCCGAGCGAATCGGCGGCGACCGAGGCGACGGGGACATCGACCGGGGCCCCGGCCTCGAGCGCCGCATGGAGCGCCCGCGCGCCCTCTGGCTCGACGCCCACCACCTTCACCCGGCCGGCGAACCAGGCCGCGACGCCGGAAATCAGCCCGCCGCCGCCGACCGCGACGAGGACCGTATCGAGCGCCGGCAGGTCGAGCCGATCGAGGTCCTCCTGCCATTCGAGCGCGGTCGTTCCGGCCCCGGCGACCGTCTCGGGCGCGTCGTAGGGGTGGATTTTCAGCGCGCCGCTGTCCGCCACATAAGCGTCGCAGCGCTCCTGCGCTTCCGCATAGCTCGCGCCGCCGACCACCGCCTCGGCCCCGCAGGCCCGGATGCGCGCGACCTTCGCCGGCGTCGAAATCGTCGGCACAAAGATTCTTGCAGGTATCCCGAGCTGCTGCGCCGCATAAGCGACCGCCGCGCCGTGGTTGCCGCCGGACGCGGTCGCGCAGCCGGCGGCGGGGGCAGCGCGGGTGAGGAGATTGTGAAAGGCGCCGCGCGCCTTGAACGAGCCCGAGTGCTGCAGCGCTTCGAGCTTCAGCGACAGGGACGCGCCGGGAACGGGCGAGGGCGTCTCGATGAGCGGCGTGCGGCGGATGTGGGCCGCGATGCGCGCGTGCGCGGCGCGGATGTCGGCGGACGTGACGGGCACGGTCGCTGAGGTCCATGGGTTGCGAGGGAAGGAGCGTTTGCGCGGCGTCCCTCTGGCCGCCCCGCACGTCATCGGGTAGCCCCGGCGAAGGCCGTTTGCAAGCGCGCCGGCTCGGAAACCGGCGAAGGCGGGCGCGTTCCCGGCGGTCGCCGCGTAGGGCCGGCGATTGTGCAGGGGAGAGCGGGAAAGCGCAGGCGGGCGGGGATCCGAAGGGACGGTCTCCGCCCTGAGCGGGCGGTGATCAGGGCGCCCGGGGCGGCTGCTGGCGGCGCGCCACGGGATAGACCGCGCCCTCGAACACCGTGCCCCAGACGGGCACGTCCGCGAGCTTCGTGGAATCGACCGCGTAGGGGTCGTCCTCCAGCACGGTGAAATTGGCGATCTTGCCCGGCGCGATCGAGCCGATCCTGTCTTCCTGCCGCCAGGAATAGGCGGCCTCGATCGTCACAGCGCGGAGCGCGTCGTCGACGCTGATGCGCTGCTCGGGACCTGCGACCCGACCCGCGGGCGTGAGCCGGTTGACGCCGAACGACGCCAGCGCGAGCGGCGCGGCCGGCCCCATCGGCAGGTCGGAGTGGTAGGAGAGCGGGATGTCATGCTTGAGTACGGAAGCCGCGCGCACCATCACATCGGCGCGCTCCGGCCCGAGGCCCACCGCGCCGTATTTGTCGGCGAAGCCGACCGGGTAATAGGGATTGGCGCTGACGATCGCGCCCAGCCTCGCGATGCGGCCGACCTGCTGCTCGGTCGAATTGGCGAAATGGACAATCACCGTGCGGTGGTCGGCGCGCGGGGTCTCAGCCATCAGCGTCTCGATGATGTCGAGGAGCGCCTCGAGGCCGAGATCGCCGTTGACGTGGATGTGGATCTGGTAGCCGGCGTTCCAGAACAGGCGCATCCGCTTTTCGAGTTCGTCGGGCGGAATGATCCACTCGCCCTTGTGGCGGTCGAGATAGCCGTCCTTCATCTGCATGAGCTGCGAAATGATCGCCCCGTCGGCGAAGAGCTTGATCTGGCCCGGGAAGAACATCAGCTTCTT
Organism: Roseiarcus fermentans; assembly: GCF_003315135.1. Taxonomy (GTDB): domain Bacteria; phylum Pseudomonadota; class Alphaproteobacteria; order Rhizobiales; family Beijerinckiaceae; genus Roseiarcus; species Roseiarcus fermentans. The sequence goes on along the minus strand of NZ_QNRK01000013.1, from coordinate 65,793 downwards.
GCCCGGGGCGGCGGGCGCCACCGCGATTTGCTGTTCGACCGCCTGGAGTCCCTTGTCGAGGCCGACGCGGTCGAGGATGCCGCGCCCGTCGGCGAGGAAGGTCGCATACATCGGCGTGTCGGGCGCCCCGAGAATCTGCTCGTAGAGCGTCCACATGTCGGGGGTGTAGAGCGCGCCCGGCTCGTTGTAGGCGGTGACGCCGTTGGCGTGCAGATACGCGACCATCTGCTTCAGACCGAAGCTGAGGCGATCGGGCGTCGCCAGCGCTTTGATCATCGGTCCGATGATGAAGTTGAGGCCGCCCTCCCAGAAATGGCCGTTGGCGAAATCGACCTGATCGCTCCACGCGCCCTTGCCCCGGGTCGCCTCCTCGGTGACCCCGAGCGCGGCGATGGCGGCGTCGTTCAGATAGAACTCGTGGCAAGAACGCTGCCAGACGGCGATCGGGCGCGTCGTGCTGAGCGTGTCGAGGTCGGCGCGCGCGAGCGGCCCATGCCAGAGGCCGTGATAGCCCCAGGTGAAGAACCAGTCGGTCGAATCCTTCGAGGGGTCGACAGCGGCCTCGAGCCGCGCGCGGTAGTCCGCGGGCGTCATCGCCGCCTTGTAGGTCCTGTCCGGAAGGACCCAGTCTTCGGGGGCGATCACCTCGACCGCGAGCGTCAGCGCGCCGAGAATCGGATGAAGATGCTGGTCGATGAGGCCCGGCAGGACGACTTTGCCGGCGAAGGTCCGATCGATCCGGTAGGGGCGCCCGCCGAGCGCCGCCGTGACCTCGTCGAGCGAGCCCGCCGCGGTGATCCTGTCGCCCTCGACCGCGACGGCGGTCGCGGTCGGATTGTCGCGCTCCATGGTGACGATCTTCCTGGCGACGAAGATCGTGACCGGCGTCATCGCGAGGCCGGAGGCGAGCGTTTCGTCGAGCGAGCCGTCGGCGAGCGCCGGCCCCACCGCCTCGGCGACGAACGCGGCCGCTGTCGCCGCCGCCGCGGCCAGCAACTGACGCCGCGACGTGACGCTCAGCGCGCGGATGGCGTTCGCGAATTCCGGATTGCAACCAATGCACATGGCTCGGTTCTCCTGCGGGCGTCGCTCCCGCCCCGTCATGGCGAGGAGCAGAGCGACGAAGCCATCAACGTCGCCTTCTACGCCCCGCGGTAAGAAATCGCTCAGTCTTCTGCTCGCAACCAAGGGCGGCGGGACGATCAGAGGGCGCAACAACAGCGCAAGCGGCCTGGGTCGCTTCGCTTCGTTCGCAATGACGGCACTCTTCGCGCCTGACTTGACCGTCTACCCGCTAGCTGGGAACAGGTCGAGTTTCTGAATGGACTTCAATCTTCAATCACGCGACCGCGAAAGCGCTATCCACCAACGACAGTCCTTTTCGGCGGGCGCCGTGTCTGGTTCACCATTTCTGCCGCCGGCAGGCGCGCGCGAGGAAAGAGGAAGAACTGTCCCGCGGGCGCCTGGACAGCCCGTGACCTCCTTTGTCCGCGCCCGCCGAGTTCATACTACAGGATCGGGGGCCGCTGTCATCGTCGCGTCTCATCCGGCTCCCGGCCGGACCGGCCATCGGTCCGAAAATGCCATATGCATCAGTATTTTGGGCTCTCCCATCAACATTTTCTTCCTGAATTTCCGGATGCATGTATAATTGTATTCTGGTCGTCAAAGAAAGGAATCCGATGATGCAAGCCCCTTCCGGCCGCACGCAGAAGCGGCTGTCCGCCAAGGCGCGGCGCGAGGCGGGCGCGGCCGTGCGCCAGGTCGTGTTCGATGCGTTGGCGGCCGGCTGGTCGATCGAGCAGATCGCGGAGCTCCGAAAAGTCAGTCCGCGCACCGTACGTCGCGAGGTCGACCGCACGCTCGCCGAGCGGCGGCTGGACGCCCCCGATCGCTACGCCCACTTGCAGGTCGCCCGGCTCACCAAGGCGTTGCGCGTCGCCGACGACGCGCTCGACCGGGGAGAGCTGAAAGCGGTCGGCCCGATGCTGAAGGTAGTCAGGGCGCTCGATCGTTACCACCCGCCCGAGGCGCCCGCGCGCGTCCTCATGGCCCCGCCCGCGCCCGTCGCGCCGGCTCTGCCCGCGCCGCCCCTGCAATTGACCAGCGCTGCGCCGGCGCTCGCTCCGGAGCCGGCGGCTGAACGCGAATTTGTGACAGGTTTGGGCGGCCAAGCCGTTGATCTTTCGGCGGCCCTGCCAGACCCGCAGGCGAGCGACCACGCCGACAATGGGAGATGGGGCGCCGGACCGCAACCGCACGCCGCCGCGCCGGGCGCGCCCGAAACGGATTTTGTGACAGCTTTGGGCGCGCAAGCCATTGATGGGTCGCCTGGGCTGCCAGAACCGCAGGCGAGCGACCACGCCGGCGATGGGACGGCGGACGCCGGGACGCAATCGCACGCCGCGGCGCCGGGCGCGTCCGAGACGGATTTCGTGACGGGTTTGCGCGCCCAAGCCGTTGATCTATCGGCTCGCCTGCCAGAAACGCAGGCGAGCGGGCAGGGCGCTCGCGACCACGCCGACGACGGGAGCGCGGAGGGGGCCACGCAATCGGAAGGCGACGCGCACGGAGCGGCCGGGACGGATCTCGTGACAGGTTTCGGCACCCAATCCGTTGATTCGCCGAGCGCCCTGCAGGAATTGCGCGCGACCGAGACGCGTGGTCGCGACCGCGCCGACGACGAAACCGCCTACGGCGGGTCAAGGCCTATCTCGGCCGTGCCCGGGGGCGAGACGTCCCGCCTCTGGATCCCGTTGATCGGGTCGGCCTCGTGAAGGGACTCGCAAAGGCCGTCCGCCGAGAAGCGCTTCCGCCGCTTCCCGACCGCCTCGACAACGAAAGCGGGGCGCCCGGCCCCGCTTCCCATCACAGCTTCATCGAATCCCGCAATTCGCGCATGCGGTCGAGCTTTTCCTGGGCCGCCTGTTTCTGGTCCTCGGCGGCGTCGGCCACGTCCTCTTCCGCGTTCTTGATCTCCTGCTCGAGATGCGCGGCGTTCAATTCCTCGAACGGGATCGCGGTCTCGGCGAGGATGGTCAGGCCGAGCGGATGCACGTCGGCGAAGCCGCCGCGCACGAAGACACGAAAATGCTTGCCGTTGGCGTCGTCGATGCCGACGACGCCGGGGCGGATCGCCGACATGGTCGGGGCGTGGTCGCTGAGGACCTGGAAGTCGCCCTCGTGTCCCGGCACGAGCACCGCCTGCGCCGCCCCGCTGAACAGGACCTTGTCCGGCGAGACGAGTTCAAAAGGAAACAGGGCCATTGGCTGTGCCTCGGCTTAACGTTTGCGTCAGGCGGCTTCCGCCGCGAGCTTCCTGGCCTTCTCGACGGCCTGCTCGATCGTGCCGACCATGTAGAAGGCGGCCTCGGGCAGGTTGTCGTACTTGCCTTCGATGATGCCCTTGAAGCCCTTGACCGTATCCTCGATCTTGACCTGGACGCCGGGCGAGCCGGTGAACACCGCGGCGACGTCGAACGGCTGCGACAGGAAGCGCTCGATCTTGCGGGCGCGGGCGACGATCAGCTTGTCCTCTTCGGAAAGCTCGTCCATGCCGAGGATCGCGATGATGTCCTGCAGCGCCTTGTAGCGCTGGAGCACCTGCTGCACCTGGCGGGCGACGGCGTAGTGCTCCTCGCCGACGATGGCGGCCGTGAGCATGCGCGAGGTCGAGTCGAGCGGGTCGACCGCCGGGTAGATGCCCTTTTCCGCGATCGAGCGCGACAGCACCGTGGTGGCGTCGAGATGGGCGAACGAGGTGGCGGGCGCCGGGTCGGTCAGGTCGTCCGCCGGCACGTAGATCGCCTGCACCGAGGTGATCGAGCCCTTGGTGGTCGTGGTGATGCGCTCCTGCAGCAAGCCCATGTCGGTGGCGAGCGTCGGCTGGTAACCGACCGCCGAGGGGATGCGGCCGAGCAGCGCCGACACTTCCGAGCCGGCCTGGGTGAAGCGGAAAATGTTGTCGACGAAGAACAGCACGTCCTGGCCCTGGTCGCGGAAGTGCTCGGCGACGGTGAGGCCCGAGAGCGCCACCCGCATGCGTGCGCCCGGCGGCTCGTTCATCTGGCCGAACACCAGCGCGCACTTCGACTTGACCGTCGAATTGGGATCCTTTGGATCGGCGTTGACGTTGGACTCGATGAACTCGTGATAGAGGTCGTTGCCTTCGCGGGTGCGCTCGCCGACGCCTGCGAACACCGAATTGCCGCCGTGGGTCTTGGCGACGTTGTTGATCAGCTCCTGAATGAGCACGGTCTTGCCGACCCCCGCGCCTCCGAACAAACCGATCTTGCCGCCCTTGGCGTAAGGGGCGAGCAGGTCGACGACCTTGATGCCGGTGACGAGGATCTGCGCTTCGGTCGACTGCTCGACATAGGACGGGGTCGGCTGATGGATGGCGCGACGCGCCTCCATCGGGATCGGACCTGCTTCGTCAACCGGCTCGCCGATGACGTTCATGATGCGCCCGAGCGTGCCGGCGCCGACCGGAACCGAGATCGCGTCGCCGGTGTCGGTGACTTCCTGGCCGCGGACGAGGCCTTCGGAAATGTCCATCGCGATGCAGCGGACCTGATTCTCGCCGAGATGCTGGGCGACCTCGAGCACCAGCCGGTTGCCGTTGTTGTCGGTGGTGAGCGCGTTCAGGATCGGCGGCAGGTAGCTGTCGAACTGCACGTCGACGACGGCGCCGATCACCTGGGTGATCCGGCCGGTGGCGTTTGCGATGTTGGCCATAATGACGTCCTCGTTCTTCAATCGGGTCGGGTCGCGGCGAGGCGACAGGGTTTCGTCAGAGCGCCTCGGCGCCCGAAATGATCTCGATCAGCTCCTTGGTGATCATCGCCTGGCGGGTGCGGTTGTAGCGGAGCGTGTACTTCTTCACCATTTCGCCGGCGTTGCGCGTGGCGTTGTCCATCGCGCTCATCTGCGAGCCGAAGAACGAGGCGGCGTTCTCGAGCAGCGCCCGGTAGACGCGCACCGTCAACGCCTGCGGCAGCAGCTGCGCCAGAATCTCGTTCTCGTCCGGCTCGTAGTCGTAGCTCGTCGCCTTCTCGTTCTCCTTGGTCTCGGCGAGCTCGGGCGGAATGAGCTGCTGCGCGGTCGGGATCTGCGCGATCACCGAGCGGAAGCGCGAGAAAAAGAGGGTGCAGACGTCGAACTCGCCGGCGTCGAACAGGGCGATGACCTTGTCGGCGATCGGCCGGGCGGTGTCGTAGGTGATCGTGCGCACGGCGCGCAGGTCGACCAGTTCGAGGATCTGCCGCTCGTGGGTGCGACGGAGCTGGTCGTAGCCCTTCTTGCCGACGCAGATGATCTTGACCGTCTTGCCTTCGGCGGCGAGCGCCGTCGCCCGGTCGCGGGCGAGACGGACGATCGCGGTGTTGAAGGCGCCGCAGAGCCCGCGCTCGCCGGTGCAGACGATCAGCAAATGGGTCTGGTTCGCTCCCGATCCGGTCAGCAGGCGGGGGCCCTCGCCGGGCTTGGCGGAGCCGGCGAGGTTGGTCAGCACGGCCTCGACCCGCTGGGCGTAGGGACGGGCGGCCTCGACCGCGGCCTGGGCGCGACGCAGCTTCGACACCGCGACCATCTGCATGGCCTTGGTGATCTTCTGGGTCGAGCGGACCGAGGCGATCCGGTTTCTGAGTTCCTTGAGGGACGGCATCGATCGGCGTCTCCGCGCCCCGCGCTTCTTGGCCGCGCAAGGTCCGGTTGAAGGTCAGGAGGTCAGGCGAAGCTGGCGGCGAAAGCCTCGACCGCCGACTTGAGCTTGGCCTCGGTGTCGGCCGAGAGATCGTTGGTGGAGCGGACCGTGTCCAGCACCGCCGGGTGCTTCGAGCGCAGGAACGCCAGCAGGCCGTCCTCGAACGGGCGAACCTGGGCGAGCGTCAGCTTGTCGAGGTATCCGTTGACGCCGGCGTAGATCACCGCGACCTGCTCCTCCATCCGGAGCGGCGAGAACTGCGGCTGCTTGAGAAGCTCGGTCAGGCGCGAGCCGCGGTTGAGCAGGCGCTGCGTGACCGCGTCGAGGTCGGAGCCGAACTGGGCGAAAGCCGCCATCTCGCGGTACTGCGCGAGTTCGCCCTTGATCTTGCCGGCGACCTTCTTGGTCGCCTTGGTCTGCGCCGACGAGCCCACGCGCGACACCGACAGGCCGACGTTCACCGCTGGGCGGACGCCCTGGTAGAACAGGTCCGACTCGAGGAAGATCTGGCCGTCGGTGATCGAGATCACGTTGGTCGGGATGTAGGCCGAGACGTCGTTGGCTTGCGTCTCGATAATCGGCAGCGCGGTCAGCGAGCCCGAGCCGAAGTCCTTGTTGAGCTTGGCGGCGCGCTCGAGCAGGCGGGAGTGGAGATAGAACACGTCGCCGGGGTAGGCCTCGCGGCCCGGCGGGCGGCGCAGCAGCAGCGACATCTGGCGATAGGCGACGGCCTGCTTGGAGAGATCGTCGTAGATGATGACAGCGTGCATGCCGTTGTCACGGAAGTACTCGCCCATCGCGCAGCCGGAGAACGGCGCGAGGAACTGCATCGGCGCCGGGTCCGAGGCGGTGGCGGCGACGATGATCGAATATTCGAGCGCGCCGTTCTCTTCCAGCACCTTGACGAACTGGGCGACGGTCGAGCGCTTCTGGCCGATCGCGACGTAGACGCAGTAGAGCTTCTGGCTCTCCGGCGCGCCGGCGACGTTGAGCGACTTCTGGTTGAGGATGGTGTCGAGGGCGATGGCGGTCTTGCCGGTCTGGCGGTCGCCGATGATCAGCTCGCGCTGGCCGCGGCCGATCGGGATCATCGAATCGATCGCCTTGAGGCCGGTCGCCATCGGCTCGTTGACCGACTTGCGCGGAATGATGCCGGGCGCCTTGACGTCGACGCGGGCGCGGCTGGCGGAGTTGATCGGGCCCTTGCCGTCGATCGGGTTGCCGAGCGCGTCGACGACGCGGCCGAGCAGCCCCTTGCCGACCGGCACGTCGACGATCGCGCCGGTGCGCTTGACCGTCTGGCCTTCCTTGATCTCGCGGTCGCCGCCGAAGATCACGATGCCGACGTTGTCGCTCTCGAGGTTCAGCGCCATGCCGCGCGTGCCGTTCTCGAACTCGACCATCTCGCCGGCCTGGACCTTGTCGAGACCGTAGGCGCGGGCGATGCCGTCGCCGACGCTGAGCACCTGCCCCACTTCGGTGACTTCCGCCTCGGCGCCGAAGTTGGCGATCTGGCTCTTGAGAATCGAAGAAATTTCTGCGGCGCGGATGTCCATCAGCCGACCTCTTTCATGGCTAGGCGAATTGCGTTGAGCTTGGTGCGGAGCGAGCCGTCGACCATCCGGGAGCCGAGCTTGACGATCAGGCCGCCGATGATCGAGGGGTCGACCTTGACGTCGAGCTGGACATCGCGGCCGCCCGAGGCGGCCTTGAGCTGGTCTTTGAGCGAGGCGAGATGGGCGTCGGCGAGCGCGGAGGCGCTGGTCACCTGGGCGCGGGTCACGCCGCGGCTGGCGTCGTAGAGCTTGCGATAGTCGGCGATCATCTGACGCAGGAAGAACAGGCGCCGCTTTTTCGCCACCAGCCGGACGAAATTGGCGGCGATGCCGGCAATTCCTTCCATGGAGAGGATCGCATCGAGGGCCTTGACCTGGTCGGCGGCGGAGAACACCGGGCTGCGGACGAGCCGCTCGAGGTCGGGGCTGCCGGCGACCATAGCGTCGACCCTGTCGAGCGACTGGGCGACGGCGTCGGTCTGGCGCTCGTCGTGCGCGAGCGAGAAGAGCGCGGACGCGTAGCGTCCCGATACGCCCGAAACGAGTGTCTTGTCTTCGGCCAAGGTCCGGTCATCCCTTCGGGACGGGCCGCGCGCTCGACGCCAGCCGCCGGCCCAGCGTTCCCCACGCGATCCTTTGAGGTTCCTGCCCACGCGCTCCGGAGGTCGCCCTCGTCCTGCGAGACGGCGGTCAGGTAGCATAGGCCCCTGAGGCGCGCAACGTCCACGAGGGGGAAAGCGCGAGCGTCGGACGAAAGGATGAGAAGCCCGGCCAAATGGCAGAAACCGAAGCAATCTAAGGGGGATAGCGAGAAGTCTCGATGTCGTGCGGCGCCATTGGCGGCGGCTCTGGCCGGACGTCGCCGATGGATCATGTCGGAAAAGTCCGACATGATCCAGGACCGCAAGCAGAGGGTTCGCCGCGTGGCCGAACGGGGAGAGACGAGTGAGTCGGCCGGCGCGCCGGACGTGTTCGGCGCGCTCGCCAGTCCGGTGCGGCGGCGGTTGCTGATGGCTTTGCGCGCCGGGCCGCGGACCGTTTCGGACCTGTGCGAAGGTCTGCCGGTCGCCCGCCCCGCGGTGTCGGAGCATCTGGCGCTGCTGCGCGACGTCGGTCTGGTGCGTGTCCAGAAGCGCGGCCGCGAGCGGGTCTACCATCTCGATCCGCGTCCGCTGACCGAGGTCGGCGCGTGGCTGAACGTCATGCTGGCTTTCTGGAACATGCGGCTCGGCGACCTGGACCGGATCGGGGAGGAGTGAGGAACAGGTCCTTCGCCTCGCGCCTGGAACGCCGCCTTCCATGCTAGCGTTGGTCCCAGGCCGGTCGTTTCGGGGATTCGCATGGGCGCAGACGTTCGCAAGGATTACGAGACCCTGGTCAGGGACGGCGTCGTCGGCCTGAAGGGCGCCTTCTCCCGCGACTTCGCGGAAGCGATGCGCGAGGACATGATGTCCGCGTTCTGGGACGCCATCCAGCGCCCGGGCGGGGCGGTCGGCCGCGGCCCGCGCCGCTGGTACGTCGAGATCGTACCGGAGATGTTCGGCGGCTTCGCCGAGCTTTGCGCCCATCCCTGGGTGACGGCGATGTGCGAGGCGACGCTGGGGCCGGACTACAGAATCGTGGAGATCGGCTTCGACACGCCCTTCCAGGGCGCGATGAACCAGCCCTGGCACCGCGACTTTCCCGCGCCGCCGGAGACCTGGCGGGACCGGCGGATCACCTCGCTCGCCTTCAACCTGACCGGCGTCGACGTGACCCCGGACATGGGGCCGTTCGAGGTCGCGCCCGGCACGCAGTGGGACGACGGGCGGGCGTGGCCGCACGAGATGTTTCCGCCGGAGGAGACCTGGCCGCGCTACGCCGACCGGGCGCAGAAGAAATACCCCGCGATGGGCGACATCTCCTGCCGTTCGGCGCTGACGATCCACCGCGGCACGGCGCACCCGTCGCCGATCGCCCGGCCGGTGATGGTGCTCGGGGTCGACGCGCCGGGCGCGGGGCACGACGCGCTGCACGATCTCATGGTGACGAAACCCTATCGGGACGCGCTGCCGCCGATCGTGCGCGACCACCTCGTCTGCCGGGTGGTCGACAGGCTCACGCCGGTGACGCAGAAACATGGTATCGAGGGCCTGGTTTCGGGCGCGCCCTGAGGCGGGCGGGCCCGAATCGGTTTCCCTTCCCGGGCCCGCCCTGCTATCCCGCTCCCCCATGACCGCCCACCGAATTGAAAACATCCGCAACTTCTCGATCGTGGCCCATATCGACCACGGCAAGTCGACGCTCGCCGACCGGCTGATCCAGCAGACCGGAACCGTGGCGGCGCGCGACATGGTCGAGCAGGTGCTCGATTCCATGGACATCGAGCGCGAGCGCGGCATCACCATCAAGGCCAACACCGTCCGCCTGGAATACAAGGCCAAGGACGGCAAGACCTACATTCTCAACCTGATGGACACGCCCGGCCACGTCGACTTCGCCTATGAGGTGTCGCGGTCGCTGGCGGCCTGCGAGGGCTCGCTGCTGGTGGTCGACGCGAGCCAGGGGGTCGAAGCGCAGACGCTCGCCAACGTCTATCACGCGCTCGACGCGGGCCACGAGATCGTGCCGGTCCTCAACAAGATCGACCTGCCCGCCGCCGAGCCCGAGCGGATCAAGGAGCAGATCGAGGAGGTGATCGGCCTCGACGCTTCGAACGCGGTGGCGATCTCGGCCAAGACCGGCCTCAACATCGAGGCGGTGCTGGAGGCGATCGTCGCCCGCCTGCCGCCGCCGACCGGCGACGAGACGGCGCCGCTGAAGGCCCTCCTGGTCGACTCGTGGTACGACGCCTATCTCGGCGTGGTGGTGCTGGTGCGCGTCCTCGACGGCTTCATCAAGAAGGGTCAGCGCATCCGCATGATGGCGGCGGACGCGGCCTACGAGGTCGACCGGATCGGCGTGTTCACGCCCAAGATGACCGACGCCGAGCAGCTCGGCCCGGGCGAGGTCGGCTTCATCACCGCCCAGATCAAGCAGGTCGCCGACACGCGCGTCGGCGACACCATCACCGACGACAAGCGCCCTACGGCCGAGGCGCTGCCCGGCTTCAAGCCGGCGCAGCCGGTGGTGTTCTGCGGCCTGTTCCCGGTCGACGCCGCCGATTTCGAGGACCTGCGCGCCGCGATGGGCAAGCTGCGCCTCAACGACGCGAGCTTTTCCTACGAGATGGAGACCTCGGCCGCGCTCGGCTTCGGCTTCCGCTGCGGCTTCCTCGGGCTCCTGCACCTCGAGATCATTCAGGAGCGGCTCGAACGCGAGTTCAACCTCGACCTCATCGCCACCGCCCCCTCGGTCATCTACAAGATCGTGCTCAACGACAAGACCACGCTCGAGATGCACAATCCGGCCGACATGCCCGATCCGGTGCGGATCGCCGAAATCCAGGAGCCGTGGATCAAGGCCACCATCCTCACCCCCGACGATTACCTCGGTTCGATCCTGAAGCTGTGCCAGGACCGGCGCGGAACCCAGGTCGACCTCAATTACGTCGGCAAGCGGGCGATGGTGGTCTACGAACTGCCGCTGAACGAGGTGGTGTTCGACTTCTACGACCGGCTGAAGTCGATCTCCAAGGGCTACGCCTCGTTCGACTACACGCTCACCGACTACCGCCCCGGCGACCTGGTGAAGATGTCGATCCTGGTCAACGGCGAACCGGTCGACGCGCTGTCGATGCTGGTCCACCGCGACCGGGCCGAGAGCCGCGGCCGGGCGATGGTGGAGAAGCTGCGCGAGCTGATTCCGCCGCACATGTTCCAGATCCCGGTGCAGGCCGCGATCGGGGCCAAGATCATCGCCCGCGAGACCATCCGCGCCCTGCGTAAGGACGTGACCGCCAAGTGCTACGGCGGCGACGCCACCCGCAAGCGCAAGCTGCTCGACAAGCAGAAGGCCGGCAAGAAGCGCATGCGCCAGTTCGGCAAGGTCGAGATCCCGCAGGAAGCCTTCATCGCCGCGCTCAAGATGGACAGCTGAGGCGGGGCCGGGAAGACCCGGCCCCGGTCAGCAGGCCATCATGCCGTTGCGGATCATGCGGACGTTCACGCGTCTGAGACCGGCCCCGTCGGCGGCGGTCTGGCGCACGACGGCGGTGTGCGCCAGCGCCGGCGCGGGGCCCGAAGGCGCCGCGACCCCGGGCGCGAAATCAATGTCTTCAACGGCTTCCGGCGGGTTTTGCGGGCGATCGTCGCGGTTGGGGCGCTCCGCCTCCGCGCCGGCGTCGACAACCCCGGCGCCCGGCGACCCGGCGGTTTCACGGCGCTCCGCTGCGCCGACGGCCGCGGCGCTTCCGGGCGCGCAGCCCATGGTTTCAGCGACTTGCGCGGGAGATGTCGGGCGATCGTCGCGGCCTGCGAACGCCGCCTCCGCGCCGGCGTCGACAACGCCGGCCCCCGGCGACCCGGCGGTCTCGCGGCGCTCGGCCGCGCGCGACGCGACGGCCGCGGCGTATCCGGGCGCGGAGTCCATGGTTTCAGCGACTTGCGGCGGAAATGTCGGGCGATCGTCGCGCTCGGCGAGCGCCGCGCGCGGGGCCCGCGCGAGATCGTCGCGAGACGGGCCGCCTTCTCCCTGTTCAGGCGACGCGAGCACGAGGGCCGCGCCTTGTTCGAATCGGGCCGTGTCGACGCCTTCCGTCGCAAGTCTCGCGACGCAGACGAGCGCCGGACCGTAGCTCGCGATCGCTTGCGCCGGCGGTTGCAACGGCCGGGGGGCGGGTCCGGAGCGGCGGCGCTCGGCGGCGGCGAAGCCGTGATAGCGGTCGAGTTCCCGCACGATCCTGACCACCCGATCGACCGCCTTGAGGTTTGCGTCGGTCATGGCGCTGTAGGCCACCAGCAACGCCTCGTTGAGACGGCTCACCTGCACCGCGACGAATTCCTCCGGCGGCGCGGGCATGCGGCGGGCGAGGATTTCCCGGATGTTGGCGCGCATCCGCTTCTCGCTCACGTCGAAGCGCATCGCGATCTCGGCCACCGACACGCCCCGGTTCAGATACTCGACGATCACCTGGTCGCGCTCGAATTGCTTGCGGCGCGCCGTTTTCGCATCCGCGGGCGGATCGAGCCGGGTCGGTTGAGCGGTTTCGAGGGAAGCGGACATGGCGGGTTCTCCTGTGATGAGAACAAAGATAGAACATACAGGGCCCTTCGGCAAGACTTTGTCCGCTATCGACAGAGTTTGTCCGCGCCTTCATCGGCGACTGCGGCGCTCCGGTGCGGGCGCGGTCGCTGTCCGCGCCGCGCCCGCGCCAATACCCGCGAGCTTGATGAACACCCGTCGCGTCGTTTTGCCGTCTCCTCAGGCCGTCTCCGACAGACTATGAGGGTCGTGAGGTCGATGATGAAGGGTTCCGTGCGAGAATTCCGCGCACGACCCGCCGCTCGAGCTCAGCAAGAATCCGGTCCCGGAAGTATCGGCGGCGGAGTGTTTCCTGACATTGACGCCTGTCCTGCAACGACGGAAGGAGCAAAGACCGCCAGTGCCACGCTATATCGCCATTCATCGCGAGCCGCAGCCCGAGCAGTCGTATGTGGGCGACTATTACTGGGGGACCGGCCGATCCACGATCGACGTCATCGTGTCCGAGAGGGGCCCGCGCCGGACCGGCCTGCTCGACCAGGACGGCAACCCGCTCTACCGCCTTCCGCCGCACCGGCCGATCGGCTTCACGTCGAAGTGGTCGTCGGACGAGAGCTGAGGCGAGCCGCTGCGGAGGGCGCTCGACCGGAACTGGTCCCGCGCCGTCCTCGCGAGGAGCCCGCAGGGCGACGCGGCGATCCAGGGCCGCCGCGCCTGACGGCGGGGCAGGCGTCGGCGCCGCCTCGCTGAGGCTTCGGCCTGAGCCTCCTGGATCGCCACGGCGCTTCGCTCCTCGCGATGACGACGCCCGTCCTCGCGAGGAGCCCGAAGGGCGACGCGGCGATCCAGGGCCGCTGCGCCAAGGATTGGCGCCGGCGCCGGTGCCGCCTCGCTGAGGCTTCGGCCTGAGCCTCCTGGATCGCCACGGCGCGTTGCGCCTCGCGATGACGACGTCGCTTCGCGGCTCGCGATGACGACGCCCGTCCTCGCGAGGAGCCCGCAGGGCGACGCGGCGATCCAGAGCCGCTGCGCCGAGGATTGGCGCCGGCGTCGGCGCCGCCTCGCTGAAGCTTCGGCCTGAGCCCCTGGATCGCCAGGCCGCTTCGCGCATCGCGATGACGACGTCGCTTCGCGGCTCGCGATGACGACGCCCGTCCTCGCGAGGAGCCCGAAGGGCGACGCGGCGATCCAGGGGCCGCTGCGCCGGACGGCGGGGCAGGCGTCGGCGCCGCCTCGCTGAGGCTTCGGCCTGAGCCTCCTGGATCGCCACGCCGCTTCGCGCCTCGCGATGACGACGTCGCTTCGCGGCTCGCGGTGACGAGGCCCGTCCTCGCGAGGATCCCGCAGGGCGACGCGGCGATCCAGGGGCCGTCTGCCTCGGGTGTGGCGTTCATCGGCGGCTGGCTTTTGGCCCAGCGGCTCTGGATCGCCACGTCGCTTCGCTCCTCACGATGACGACGGCGCTTCGCGGCTCGCGATGACGACGCCCGTCCTCGCGAGGAGCCCGCAGGGCGACGCGGCGATCCAGGGGCCGTCTGCCTCGGGTGCGGCGTTCGTCGGCGGCTGGCTTTTGGCCCAGCGGCTCTGGATCGCCACGTCGCTTCGCTCCTCGCGATGACGACGGCGCTTCGCGGCTCGCGCTGAAGACGCCCGTCCTCGCGAGGAGCCCGAAGGGCGACGCGGCGACGCAGGGCCGCTGCGCCGGACGTTGGGCGAGGGCGCTGCGGCTGCGCCGGCGGCTTGCGGCCCAGCGGCTCTGGATCGCCACGTCGCTTCGCTCCTCGCGATGACGACGTCGCTTCGCTCCTCGCGATGACGAGGCCCGTCCTCGCGAGGAGCCCGAAGGGCGACGCGGCGATCCAGGGCCGCTGCGCCGGGCGTTGGGCGAGGGCGCTGCGGCCGCGCCGGCGGCTTGCGGCCCAGCGGCTCTGGATCGCCACGTCGCTTCGCGGTTCGCGATGACGACGCCCGTCCTCGCGAGGAGCCCGCAGGGCGACGCGGCGATCCAGGGCCGCTGCGCGGGGTGTTGGGCGAGGGCGCTGCGGCTGCGCCGGCGGCTTGCGGCCCAGCGGCTCTGGATCGCCACGGCGCTTCGCGCCTCGCGATGACGAACGGGGCGATGACCGACGGTCTGAGTCCGTTTATTATGACGCGATGAGAAGTCCCTGCGTCTACATCATGGCGAGCCGGCGGAACGGGACGCTATACGTGGGCGTCACGTCCAACATCGGCCGCCGCGCCTGGGAGCACCGCACCGGCGCCGTCGAAGGCTTCACCAAACGATACGGTTGCAAGCTCCTGGTCTGGTTGGAGCCGCACGAGCGCATGGACGAGGCGATTGCCCGCGAAAAGCAGATCAAGTCCGGCAGTCGCAAGGACAAGCTGGCGCTGATCGAGCGCGACAATCCGCAGTGGCATGACTTGTTCGAGCGGCTGAACATGTGACACTTGCGCCGTCCTTGCGAGGAGCCCCAAGGGCGACGCGGCGATCCAGGCCGCTGCACCGGGCGTTGGACGATGGCGCTGCGGCCGCGCCGGCGGCTTGCGGCCCAGCGGCTCTGGATCGCCACGTCGCTTCGCTCCTCGCGATGACGACGCCCGTCCTCGCGAGGAGGCCGCAGGGCGACGCGGCGATCCAGGGGCCGCTGCGCCGGACGGCGGGGCAGGCGTCGGCGTCGCCTCGCTGAAGCTTAGGCCTGAGCCCCCTGGATCGCCACGGCGCTTCGCGCCTCGCGAGGACGACGGCGCTTCGCGCCTCGCGATGGCGGAGGATGGCCTGCTACGCCCCCGCCTGATCGGCGATCCGGCCGAGGCTTTCCTCGCGCCCGAGCACCGTCAGCACATCGAAAATGCCCGGGGAGGTGGAGCGGCCGGTGAGCGCGGCGCGCAGCGGCTGGGCGACCGAACCGAGTTTCGCTCCGGTCTCTTCCGCGTAAGTCCGCACCGCCGCCTCGAGCGCCTCGTGGCTCCACTCGGCGGCCGAGAGCTTCGGCAGCAGCGCCGCCAGATGCGCCCGGCCTCCCTTCTGCAGGATGTCGCGCGCCTTGTCGTCGAGCGCCAGCGGTCGGGCGGCGAACAGAAAGGCTGCGCCGTCGAGCAGTTCGACCAGTGTCTTCGCGCGCTCCTTGAGGCCGGGGATCGCCGCGCGCAGCTGCGCCCGCTTGCGCGAGTCGAGCGTCTCCAGAACCGCGGGGCCGCCGGGCAGGTAGGGCAGCGTGGCGACCAGCGACTCGAACAGCGCGTCGTCGCTCGCGGCGCGCATGAAGTGGCCGTTCATGTTCTCGAGTTTGGCGAAGTCGAAGCGCGAGGGCGAGCGGCCGATGGCGTCGAGGTCGAAGGCGGCGGTCAGTTCCTCGCCGGTGAAGAACTCCTTGTCGCCGAAACTCCAGCCGAGGCGGGCGAGATAGTTGCGCAGCGCCGCCGGCAGGTAGCCCATGGCGCGGTACGCCTCGACCCCGAGCGCGCCGTGGCGCTTGGAGAGCTTCGCGCCGTCGGCCCCGTGGATCAGCGGGATGTGCGCCCAGATCGGCGTCTCCCAGCCGAGCGCCCGGTAGATCTGGGTCTGGCGGGCGGCGTTGGTGAGGTGGTCGTCGCCGCGGATCACGTGGGTCACGCCCATGTCGTGGTCGTCGACGACGACGGCGAGCATGTAGGTCGGATTGCCGTCGGATCTCAGCAGCACGAGGTCGTCGAGGTCCTTGTTGGCGAAGGTCACCTTGCCCTGCACCCGGTCGTCGATCACGGTCTCGCCCTCCTGGGCGGCGCGAAGCCGAATGACGGGGGCGACGCCGGGCGGCGCCTCGGACGGGTCGCGGTCGCGCCAGCGGCCGTCGTAGCGCATCGGCTTGCCCTCGCGCCGCGCCGTCTCGCGCATCTCGTCGAGCTCCGCCGGGCTCGCCCAGCAGCGATAGGCCGCGCCCGTCGCCAGCATCGCCTCGACCGCCTCGCGGTGGCGCGCCGCCCGCTCGAACTGGCTGACCGCCTCGCCGTCCCAGTCGAGCCCGAGCCATTTCAGGCCGTCGAGAATGGCGTCCACCGCCGCCTGCGTCGAGCGCTCGCGGTCGGTGTCCTCGATGCGCAGAAGAAATGTTCCGCCGAACCGCCGGGCGTAGAGCCAGTTGAACAGCGCCGTGCGCGCGCCGCCGATGTGCAGGAATCCGGTCGGGGAGGGCGCGAAGCGGGTGACGATGGGAGACATTTTTGCGGGACGCTCGAAGAGGGCGGGGAAAGGCGGCGCCTATAGCAGACGGGGGGGCCGAGGCAAAGGCGCGCGTCTGGGCCTTTGCAGGGCGCGGTCGTTCGACCGCGCCGGGCGGGCTCGGCGAGCCCGCCCTACACGGCGCCTTGCGCCCTTCGCCGCATTCCCATGCCGGCGCGGCCGATGGTAGGATTGTGCGGCGCATCACGCGCCGAGGACGCGGCCATGGACTTCGTCTTCATGCTGACCCGCGACGACGCCACCGTCGCCAATGCGCTCGAGATCGTCGAGGCGGTCCGGCCGCTGGCGTTGAAACACATTGGATTCAAGGACATCGGCGCGGCGCCGGAGACGCTGGCGCGCCTCGCGGGGGCGATCCGCGCCGCCGGGGCCTCGGTGTGGATGGAGATCGTCTCGACCTCGCCCGCCGACGAACTGCGCTCGATCGCGCTCGGCCGCGACCTCGGCGTCGACTTTCTCATGGGCGGCGTCGGCGCGGCGGAGGGAATCCGCCTGCTCGAGGGCGGGCCGACCCGCTATCTGCCGTTCGCCGGCCGTCCGGTCGGCCATCCGACCCGCCTCGGCGGCGGGGCGGACGAGGTCGAGGCGCATTGCCGTGCGTTTGCTGCGCTCGGCTGCGCCGGCGCCGACATTCTCGCCTATCGCGCCACCGAGGCCGACCCGCTCGACCTCGTCGCCGCCTGCCGGCGCGGTTTTGGCGCGCAGGGGCTCGTCGTCGCGGCGGGCTCGATCGACTGCGCCGCGCGGATCGCCGCCGTCCGCGCCGCCGGGGCCGACGCCTTCACCATCGGCACCGCGGCGATCGACCTCGCCTACGCGCCGGGCGCCGGGCCGCTCGAGGCGCAGCTCAAGGCGGTGCTCGCCGATTGCGGCGCGGATTGAGCGGCCTCGGCGCGGCGTGTCTGTTCGGGCGTCCGTCCGCCCTCGCGGCGCGCCGGGTTCTTCACCCGTCCGCGCAGGCGGCCCGTGGATCGCCGCGTCGCCCTGCGGGCGCCTCGCGATGACGAAGACAAGCGCGCTCGCCTTCAGCCTGTCCGCGGTCGCGGCCGGATCGGAACAGCAGTTTCGCCGCGGGGAAGACGCTTCGCCCCCAAATCGTCTCAATCGGGCAACATTGTTGCAGGATTGCCACGATTCGCCCGGGCTCCGATCGGGCCGGGGCGGAAGGCGGACGCTGGGGTTTTGACGACGGGCGCGACACAGAAACCTGGCGAGCAGAGGGCGGCGCCGTTCGACGACAGCGGGCCGACGGCGCGGTTCGGGCCGATCGCGGTCGGCGGCGCGTTCGTGCTCGCGCTCGCGACCTTCCTCGTGTTCGCCGGCTTCACCCCGATCCTGCCGACCCAGACGGTGGTGGCGGCCCTGCTGGTCGGCGACGGCGTCGTCGTCCTCGTCCTGATCGTGCTGATCGCCATCGAGCTCAACCGGCTGAGGGCGGCGCGCCGGGCGGCGCGGGCCGGCGCGCGGCTGCACAGCCGGTTCGTGGCGCTGTTCTCGCTGGTCGCGGCGATCCCCGCCATCGTCACCGCGGTCGTGGCGACCGTGTCGGTCGAATGGGCGATCAACCCGCGCTTCATGGGCGACGTGGCGAGCTTCATCAACGAGGCCGATCAGGCGACCCGGCTCTACCGCGAGACCCAGTGCCGCGCGCTGCTGCGCGACGTCGAGCTGACGGCTGGCGACATCGCCCGCAGCGCGCTGCTGCTCCGCTCCGACCCTGCGCAGTTCAAGACCTACTTCGCCTCGCGGGCGAAGACCCTCGGCTTCGGGGCGGCCGCGCTGATGAAGAGCGACGGCGCCGCGCTCGAGGTCGCCGAAGGCTCGGACACCCGGCTGATCGCCCGCCCCGACCCGTCCGACTTCCAGGACGCGCTCGCCGGCGAGGACCAGTGCGGCTTCCTCGGCGCCGGCAACATCTTCGTCGCCATCCGTCCGATTGCCGGGGCCGAGGACCAGTTCCTCTACGCCGCGCGCGGCATCGATCCGCTGGCGGCGAAGGTCGCCGAGGACGCGGCCAACGTCGCGATGATGTGGGGCCGGTTCGAGGCGCACCGCACGAGCCTCGAACTCGGCTTCGCCACCGTCTTCGTGATGCTCGCCCTGACGATGCTGTTTTCCGCGATCTGGCTCGGCCTCACCTGGGCCAACCGGCTGGTCGGGCCGATCCGCCGCCTGATCCGCGCCGCCGACGAGGTCGGCTCGGGCAACCTGCACGTCCAGGTCCCGGCCCGCCGCGCCGACGGCGATCTCGGCCATCTCGGCGACACGTTCAACAAGATGACCGCGGAGCTGCTGCGCCAGCAGACCGGCCTGATCGCGGCCAACGCCCTCAACGACGAGCGGCGCGCCTTCATCGAGGCGGTGCTGTCGGGCGTTCCCGCCGGCGTCGTCGGCGTCGACAAGAACGGCGCGATCACCGTCTCCAACGCCGCCGCCGAGCGCCTGCTCGGCGGCGAGGGCGGCCTCGTCGGCCAGCCGCTCGCCTCCGTCCAGCACTCGATCGGCCTGATCTGGGAGCAGGCGCGCTCGCTGCGCATGCGCCTGCATCAAGGCCAGGCGACGGTGCTGCGCGACGGGCGCGAGCGGATTCTCAACGTGCGCGTCACCGGCAGCCCGGGACGGGGCGAGGCCGGCTCGGTCATCACCCTCGACGACATCAGCGATCTCGTCACCGCCCAGCGCACCGCCGCCTGGGCCGACGTCGCCCGCCGCATCGCCCACGAGATCAAGAATCCGCTGACCCCGATCCAGCTCAGCGCCGAGCGGCTCAAGCGCCGCTACGGCCGCCACATCGTCGAGGGCAAGGACGTGTTCGACCAGTGCACCGACACGATCATCCGCCAGGTCGACGACATCAAGCGCATGGTCGACGAGTTCTCCTCGTTCGCGCGCATGCCCAAGGCGCGCCCGGCGACCGACGACCTGACCGATTGCGTGCGCCAGGCGGTGTTCCTGATGCGGGTCGGGCGCGCCGACATCGATTTCGAGACGCGCCTGCCGGAGACGGCGGTCACCGCCGACTTCGACCGGCGGCTGATCTCGCAGGCGCTGACCAACGTGCTCAAGAACGCGTCCGAGGGGATCGATGCGCTGGGCGAAGGCCACGAGCCGGGGCGGGTCCTGGTGACGCTCGACGCCGACGTCGGCGGCTTCATCGAGATCGCCGTCAGCGACAACGGCAAGGGCTTCCCCAAAGAGGACCGCAATCGCCTGATCGAGCCCTATGTCACGACGCGCGCCGAGGGCACGGGGCTCGGCCTGCCGATCGTGGTCAAGATCTTCGAGGACCACGGCGGCGGGGTCGACCTGATCGACGGGCTGGCGAGGGCCGACGGGGGCAGGGGCGCGATGGTGGTGATGAAATTGCGGATCGCGGGCGCCTCCGGCGACGCGGCCGAGCCGCAGAACGAGAAATCGGGATCACGCTGATGGCCGCAGACATTCTGATCGTCGACGACGAAGAGGACATCCGCGAACTGGTCGCGGGCATCCTCGAGGACGAGGGCCACCAGCCGCGCACGGCGCGCAATTCCGACGAGGCGCTGGCGGCGGTCGAGTCGCGCCGGCCGCAGCTCATCCTGCTCGACATCTGGCTGCAGGGCTCGAAGCTCGACGGGTTGCAGCTGCTCGAGGCGATCAAGGCGCAGAATCCGACCGTCCCCGTGGTGATGATCTCCGGCCACGGCAACATCGAGACCGCGGTGACGGCGATCAAGCTCGGCGCCTACGACTTCATCGAGAAGCCGTTCAAGGCCGACCGGCTGATCCTGATCGCCGAGCGCGCCCTCGAAACCTCGCGCCTGAAGCGCGAGGTGCAGGACCTTCGCACGCGCGGCGGCGCGGCCGACCGGATCGTCGGCTCGTCCTCCGCGGTCGGCGCGCTGAAACGGATCATCGAGAAGCTGGCGCCGGCGAACTCGCGCGTGCTCATTTCCGGGGGCGCCGGCTCCGGCAAGGAGCTCGCCGCCCGGCTGATCCACGAGCGCTCGGGCCGCGCCGACGGGCCGTTCGTCGTGCTCAACGCGCCCGCGATGTCGCCCGACACGATGGAGGCGGAGCTGTTCGGCGTCGAGGAGGGCCCCGGCCGCGCCCGGCGGATCGGCGCGCTCGAGGAGGCCCACGGCGGCACGCTCTATCTCGACGAGGTCGCCGACATGCCGCGCGAGACCCAGGCCAAGATCCTGCGCGTGCTGGTCGATCAGAACTTTCAGCGCGTCGGCGGCGCCTCGCGCGTCCACGTCGACGTCCGCATCATCTCCTCCACCAGCCAGGACCTCGCCGAGGCGATCACCGAGGGGCGGTTCCGCGAGGACCTGTTCCACCGCCTGTCGGTGGTGCCGATCCGGGTGCCGACGCTGGCCGAGCGGCGTGAGGACATCCCGGAGCTGGTCCAGTATTTCATGGAGCGGACCGCCGCCAACATGGGCGTCGCGCCGCGCAGGATCGGCGGCGACGCCATGGCGGTGCTGCAGTCGCACGACTGGCCCGGCAACATCCGCCAGCTGCGCAACAACGTCGAGCGGCTGATGATTCTGGCGCTCGGCGACCCCAACGCCGAGATTTCCGCCGCCATGCTGCCGGCCGAGGTCGGCGCGCTCGTGCCCGCGGTGCCGAGCGGCATCGGCGGCGAGAAGCTTCTCGGCCTGCCGCTGCGCGAGGCGCGCGAAGCCTTCGAACGCGACTATCTGATCGCCCAGCTCAACCGCTTCGGCGGCAACATCTCGCGCACCGCCGAGTTCATCGGCATGGAGCGCTCGGCGCTGCACCGCAAGCTGAAGTCGCTCGGGGTGGAGTCGTAGGGGCGCAGCCGGCCGGCGCTCGCGACGGTCGGCCGCCCCGGGGTCGTCGCAGAGAACGGGTGGTCGCGTCCTCGCCGCCCGGGAAGGACTTTCAAACCTTCATTCGTCTCTTTGAAGGTCGAGAACGACCTTGCCGCGAACGCGGCGCTCCAGCAAGGCGTCCGCTGCATCCGCCGCCTGCCGCCAGTCTCCGCGCCAGCCGATCTGCGGGTCGAGCTCTCCGAGCGACACCAGCTCCACCAAATCGGCAAGGTCGGGTCCGTAGCCTGCGCCTCCGACCGTAAAGACCTCGATGCGGCGGCCCCCGCCGCGCGCGCGCTCTTGCTCGAAATCGATCGTGCTCGGCTGCAACGACGCGTTTCCTATGCTGACGAGCGTGCCCCCCGGGGCGACGAACTGGAACGCCCTCGTCAGAACGGCGCCTCCGATGGTGTCGAGAACGCCGTGAAACGGCTCGACGACAGCATCCAGGCCGACGACGACCTCCCGCGCCCCCAGCTTGCGCAGAGTCTCGCCGCGGCCTTCGCCGCTCACGCTGGCGACAACATGGGCGCCGGCGCGCCGCGCCAGCTGCACCGCGAAGCCGCCGACGCCGCCGGAAGCCCCGGTCACCAACACCCTCCGGCCCACGACCGAGCCGAGCGAGCGGAGCGCCCGGAGCGCCGTCACGCCCGCCGCCGGAAGGGCGCTCGCCGCTCCGAAATCCATGTCGGCGGGAAGCGGCGCGAGCTCTCCGGCGTCGACAGCGCGCAACTCGGCCCACGCTCCGTTCCAGCCAGCCGTCGTAACGCGCGTTCCCGGCGCAGGACCGGACCCGTCGGCGGCGGCGCGCACGACGACCCCGGCGGCGTCCCAACCCGGCACGTCGCCGGGCCGGTGCATGTGATGCAGAAAACTGAGCTCGCCCCAGTTGAACGAGATCGCGCGCACTTCGACGAGGGCTTGACCGGCAGTCGGCGTCGGTTCGGCGACTTCGCCGAACCGCAAGCCACGTCGCCCGTTCGGGTCGACGATCAACGCATTCATCATGATAGGCCTCCACGAGCCATCCCTCGCCCGGGCCTCATTTGCATTCGATGAACAGATCGGACAAGATATCCAGAAATGGATACACTCGCCAATGGAATGGGACAATGATTGATCTCGACGCCATGGCGACGTTCGTCGCTGTGGTTCGCTCGGGTCACTTCGCCGCCGCCTCGAGGGCGCTGGGACTTCCCAGGTCCACAGTCAGCCAGCGCGTCGCCCGACTGGAGGCGGCCCTGGGCGTTCGTCTGCTCGAGCGCACGACGAGAGTTCTTCGCCCGACCAGCGCCGGCGCTGCCTACTACGAGCGCTGCGCCCGGATCCTCGCGGAGCTGGAGGAGGCGACCGTTGCGATCAGGGACCTGGCGACGTCCCCGCGGGGAATCCTGCGGGTCGCGACGTCGCATCTCCTGGGACAGTCGGTCGTCGCCGCCGTCGCCGCCGCCTTCTCCCGGCG
Organism: Roseiarcus fermentans; assembly: GCF_003315135.1. Lineage (GTDB taxonomy): Bacteria > Pseudomonadota > Alphaproteobacteria > Rhizobiales > Beijerinckiaceae > Roseiarcus > Roseiarcus fermentans. Next base: position 42,911 of record NZ_QNRK01000013.1, on the reverse strand, counting down.
ATACCCGGAGGTCGAGGTCGAGGTCGTCGCCTCGGATCGCAGGGTGAACTTGCTCGAAGAGGGCTTCGACGTCGCCGTCGTGGTCTCCGCCTCCGAGATGGACTCGACGTTGATTTCCCGTGTCCTCAGCGGCGGCCGAACCTGGTGCTGCGCCGCCCCGTCCTATCTGAGCGCACGGGGCGCGCCGCTGGCGCCGCGGGACGTGTCCGCCCACGACTGCGTCATCCGGGAGGCGGCGGCGGACGGCTTTGCGAGCGGAGCCATGTGGATCTTCGAGCGTGGCGGCGACGTGCAACGCGTCGAAGCGCGCGGACGACTGAGGCTGAGTTCGATCATGATGGCGCAGGCTGCGGCGCTCGCCGGCGCGGGGATCGCGGCCATCCCGAGCTTCCTGTGCGCCGAGGACGTCGAAAATGGACGCCTTGTCCGCGTCTTGTCCGACTGGGACGTCGACCGCAAGGACATTCGCATCGTCTACCCCAGCCATCGCCACCTCTCGCCGCGCGTCAGATTGTTCATCGACGCCTTGGTTGCGGCGGCCGCAGAGGATGGGAGGCTCTCCGCTCCGCAGGATCGGGGTCATCTTGGAATCTTCCCGAAATAATACGCTAAGGATTTGAGGCTGGCTCACGCTGAGCGGCGCCCGGGAGCCATTGCCGCGATCCGGCAGCGCGAAATTGCGTGTGAAGTTCTTGCCAAGGAGTTCATGTTATGTTCTAATAACAAAAGTCTGCGCGCGTTTGCCCTGTGAACCAATTTCCGGGTGTCAGGTTTTTTCGTCTTTTTCCCGGTGGGATCGAATGTGACAAGGATGGGTTGCGGGTAGGCGAGCCGATCAGTCGCTCCAATATTTCCGAGAACGGGCGTCGCGGAAACCTCAAAAAAAAGCGCGCTTTAGGGCGGTGTGGCCAGCTTCGCGGTAAGCCGGGCCTGAGAAGCGATCCGTGAGACGGTTCCTCGGTGAATTTTGAGCAGGCGGGCGATTTCGGCCGCTCCTGGAAATTCGGCGACCCGTTGCTCGCCGCGCTCGACGTGTTGCGCGACGTTCACGCGAAAGATCAAAGAAAATTACCGCCGAGCGCGACGACGGCATTTCTCAAACCGTCGTGGCGAAAGCTCGTCGCAACCGGCGCGACCCTAGCTAGATCGTCGCGCCTATGAGGTTGCAGCCATGATGATGCTGCGCGACCGCCTGCGATCCGGCGACTTTTGGGTTGACTGCAGCCGCGCGTTCCGCGCCTTCGATGACTTTCTCTTGCCACCTGAGACATTCGCGGCGCGGCGACGCGCCGGCGAGTTGCGGCTCGCCGTCGCCGATCGTTTCGACGATTGGCGCACCGAACGGGTGAAGCTTCTCGATTCACGCCTCCAGGAAATCGATGCACTTGCGGTGGCCGGCAAACTCAGCGAAGCCGTCATTACTGCCGAAGGCCATTCGATCAGCCCGATCCGCAAAATCGAGAGCGACGAATCCGAGGTCATCGCGCGGCGGCTCTACGGCATGTTGCCGCGCCTGCGCATCACCGAGCTTCTCGCCGAAGTGCATGGTTGGACAGGATTCGCCGATCGGTTCGGTCATCTGCGAACGGGAGCGCCCGCCGAAGATGGTTTGGCGTTGATGACGGCGCTGCTCGCCGACGCCACCGATCTCGGCCTTGCGCGCATGGCCGGCAGTTCCAAGAGTTTCAGCCATTCAAAATTGCTCTGGGTTGCCGAATGGCGCATCCGCGACGAAACTTGTCAGGCCGCCTTGCCTGTTTGGTCGATGCGATTCACGCGCAGTCCTTCACGAAACTCTGGGGCGACGGCGACACGTCTTCGTCGGACGGCCAGTTTTCCGCGAACGCACGCGCGCCGGACCGGATGACAAGCAACGCGAACTCGTCGGGGATGGCCAGCCGCTCGATCCAGGCCAATTCGGCGCTCCGGTCGGAGGCTCGACAGCGAGCCGTCCCGGCGCGCTCGGGCGTCGGCGCAATAAGGAGTGGACCCTCGAGTCGATATCGGTCAAATCGCGATCATCGGAAGCGGGTCGCCGTCGGGCGCGTTGCGGGCGCCGGGGTGGTCTGCCTGGATTCGCAGCGGCCGGTCATCGAGCAGGCTCGCGAAGGAGGGCGGGTGTCGCGCATCGTTTATGTCAACGGCCGCTATCGCGAGCAGGCCGAGGCGTCCGTTTCAGTCGACGACCGGGCGTTCACCTTCGGCGACGGCGTCTACGAGGTCTGCGAGGTGCACGACGGCGCGCTGATCGAGGAGACGCGCCATCTCGACCGCCTCGACCGCTCGCTCGCGGCGCTGCGGATCGGCTGGCCGATCGGCCGCGAGGCGCTGCGTCTGGTGATGCGCGAGGTCGTGCGCCGGAACCGCGTCGCCCACGGCCTCGTCTACATCCAGGCGAGCCGCGGCGCCGCGCGGCGCGATCACGGCTTTCCGCCGCCCGGCGTCAGGCCCGGCCTCGTGGTCGCGGCCCGCTCGCTCGACCCCGCGGCGATCGCCGCCCGGGCGGCCGCGGGCGTCGCGGTCGTCACCGTCCCCGAGGTTCGCTGGGCGCGCCCCGACATCAAGACGCTGCAACTCCTGCCCAACGTGCTGGCCAAGCAGGCCGCGCGCGACGCGGGCGCCTACGAGGCTTGGTTCGTCGACCGCGACAACTTCGTCACCGAGGGCGCCTCCACCAACGCCTGGATCGTTTCGGCGGGCGGCGCGTTGACGACGCGGCAGGCGGACGATTCGATCCTGCACGGCGTCACCCGCGCGGCGCTCGTCGCCATCGCGGGCGGTCTGGGGCTGACGCTCGAGACGCGGCCGTTCACGGTCGCCGAGGCGTTCGCCGCCCGCGAGGCGTTTTTCTCCAGCGCGACCACGATCGCCATGCCGGTGGTGTCGCTGGACGGCCGGCCGATCGGCGAGGGGAAACCCGGGCCGGTCGCGCTGGCGCTGCGGCGGGCTTTTCGGGAGCGGGCCGAGCGGTCGTGAAATTCACCGCCAAACGCCGGCGCCGATGGCGGGCGACTCCGAAGGAAAACTCCAGCGTCCGAAGGCGGGGATCCTCGATTGAACGAGAGCAGTCTGACCATCGACCGGGCTCTCATTGAGACCGCAAACCAGCTCAATGGTCGAGGCAGTCCGGAACCTCTTCCAGACGACGCAAGGTCATCCTGGCGTCGAAAACCTGGTCGTCTGGGAAAGGGCCGGCCGCGAGCTCCTGCAGACATTTCGTCGCTTCCTCTTTCGCGACCGGATAGACGTGTTTGGCGGCCATGAGTCGCACTTGTTTGTTTCTGTTCTCTGACAGACGTAACAAGGCGCGACGCGCGAGCGGGCCTCGCGATTGCAGTTCGCTCTTGATATTTCCCAGCGTTTGGAACTCGCGGTTATAAACATCGAGGTCATCATCAATATATGTATCGTACTGAATCAGACATGATTTCTCGAATTGATGAAGAAGATCCTCTATCGAAAGCGATGAATATCGCGCGTCGCTCATCTCATGACTCCGATATCTTGCAATCCCATCAATCCAGCGCGCCGTCGCTCCTCAACACGTTCCTTGCAGCGGCTCTCACCGGCTGTGGACGAGGACAGCCGGGTCCCGTGATGTCCGTGTCGTACTGCATCAGGCACTATTTCTCAAATCTATCGATGAGGTCATCAATAGAAAGCGAATCGTAATTCGGGATGTTCATCTCAAGACTCCAATAGCTCGCAATCCCATCAGTCCAACGCGCCGCCGTTTCTCAATGCTTTTCGCGGCGCCTCTCACCGGTTGCGGACGAGGACCGCCGAGCACTGTGGATCGGGGAAACGCCCCGCAATGCCGCCTTAATGGTCAAGGCAATCCGGGACTTCTTCCAGACGCCGCAAGGTCATCTTTGCGTCAAAAACCTGGTCGTCTGGGAAAGGGCCGGCCGCGAGGTCTTGCAGACATTTCGTCGCTTCCGGGCGCGCGACTGGATAGACGAATTTCGCTGCCTGAATGCGCACCTGCTTGTTCGAATCATTCAAAAGACGCGTCAATTGGCGGCGCGCCGCCGGTCCGCGTGATTGCAATTCGTTCTTGATATCGACAAGAGTCCGGAATTCACGATTATAAGTATCAATATCATCTGTGATATCTGTATCGTACTGAGCAAGACATGATTTCGTGAATATGTGAAGAAGCTCGCTTATCGAATGAGAAGAATATCGAGTGTCGCTCATTTCAATACTCCCGTGTCTCGTCATCCCATCAGCCCGACACGCCACCGCTCTTCCCAGCTTTTTCCTTTAAGATATTGAACATAATAAAAACAAATATTGGCGTCAAGGAATCGTCTGGGGATTTCCGAAGGCTGGACCTTGCAGACCCGAACCGCGGCCGGAACGGATGGGCGCCGAACCGCCCGGGCTCAGGCGCTCGTCCCGCAAACGCCCTTATCACGCCGGGGGTTCGGCTGATCTGTCGCAGCGCCGCGAACCGTGCTAGGCTGTTCGGGCGCGTCACAAAAAGGCGCGCATGGGGTTCCAATAACAGAACCGGGCAGGGGCCCGGCAAAATGGAAAAGAGTCATGCCGACAGAGAAGGCGCAAAACCTCCAGGACACGTTTCTCAATCATGTCCGCAAGTCGAAAACATCGGTGACGATCTTTCTGGTCAATGGGGTGAAGTTGCAGGGGTTCGTGACCTGGTTCGACAATTTCTGCGTGCTGCTGCGCAGGGACGGCCATTCGCAGCTCGTCTACAAGCACGCCATCTCGACCATCATGCCCGCCAGCCCGATCACCATGTTCGAGGCTGTGGAGGAGGGGTCCGACGCCCATTGATCTGACTGCCGCGCAAAGTCGCGACGCCGTCGACACCAGGGAGCGCGCCGCCGCATCCGGCACGCGCTCCCGTGTCGTCTGCCCCATCCTCACCCGCGCACCCTCGGGCGAATCGGGCCCCTTGCGAACGCCTGAAGCGCGTTCCGACGAGGCGGTCGGACTCGCGCGCGCCATCGACCTCGACGTCGTCGGCGCCGAGATCGTCTCGCTGTCGGCGATTCGCCCCGCCACCTATCTCGGCAAGGGCAAGGTCGAGGCGATCGCCGAGGCGGTCAAGGCCGACGAAATCGACCTCGTGGTGATGGATTGCGCGCTCTCGCCAGTGCAGCAGCGCAACCTCGAAAAAGCCTTCGGCTGCAAGGTGATCGACCGCACCGGGCTGATCCTCGAGATTTTTGGCCGGCGCGCGCGAACGGCCGAGGGCGCCCTTCAGGTGGAATTGGCCCATCTCGCGTACCAAAAATCGCGGCTGGTGCGCTCGTGGACCCATCTCGAGCGCCAGCGCGGCGGCTTCGGCTTCCTCGGCGGCCCCGGCGAAACCCAGATCGAGACCGACCGGCGCCTGATCTCCGAGCGGATGGTGCGGATCGAGCGCGAGCTCGATCAGGTCAAACGCACCCGCGCCCTGCACCGGGCGAGCCGGGCCGACGTGCCCTATCCGGTCGTGGCGTTGGTCGGCTACACCAACGCCGGCAAGTCGACGTTGTTCAACCGCCTGACCCGGGCTGAGGTGATGGCGGCCGACATGCTGTTCGCCACCCTCGACCCGACCATGCGGCTGATCAAGCTGCCGCACGGCGGCGCGGCGATTCTATCCGACACCGTCGGCTTCATCTCCGATCTGCCGACCATGCTGATCTCCGCCTTCCGCGCCACGCTGGAAGAGGTGCGGGCCGCCGACGTGATCGTCCACGTGCGCGACATCTCCCACATCGACAGCGAGGCGCAAGCCCATGACGTCGAGACGATCCTGGAGGAACTCGGCATCGCCGACCGCGCCGACCGGCTGATCGAGGTGTGGAACAAGCTCGACAAGCTCGACGCCGGCGCGCGCGCCGCGATCGATCACGACGAGGAGGCGGCCCCGGCGGCGCTCGCGGTGTCGGCCAAGACCGGCGAGGGGATCGACCGGCTGATGGCGGCGATCGAGGACCGCCTCGCCCGCGGCCGCACCCTGGTCGAACTGACCCTCGACCCCTCCGACGGCCGCGGCCTGCACTGGCTCTACGAACACGCCGAGGTGATGAGCCGCGCCGATTCCGACGACGGTCTGCGTCTGACGGTGCGGGTGCCGCCCGACCAGGTGGAACGGGTGAAACGGCGGTTCGGGGAGGGGCCGTAGACCCCGCAACCGACGCCTCCGAACCGCGGGGCCGGGACGTTGCTGTCCTGGCGCCGGCTCAACGATCAACGACATAAGCGTACAAATCTGTCACGAAGCAACTCCCAACCCCGTCATTGCGAGGAGCAAAGCGAAGAAGCAATCCACGACGCCGTTTGCGTCCATTTTGCGAGGATTGCTCCGTCTTCTGCTCGCAACGAAGCCCGAGGGACGGCGTGGCGGTCCACGAGCCCAAACAGCAGCCCAGCGCTTCGCTCGCGATGACGGCGTTCTTCGGCGTCCGCCTCGGAGATACGCATAACCTAAATCAACGTTGACGAGGCGGGTGTCGCGAGCGGAGGCGGCGAGCTCGTGCGCTCTTCCGGACGCCGCAGCGCCCGCGCCGCCGGGGCGCCTGCGCCGAATCGACGCCAGCTTGAGCAAGCCCCTCCTGAGGTTCAAGGTTTTCAAAGGGTTGCATTTGCGCCCAGGCTCTCCGCGACGGTCGAAGCCCCTTGCCGGGTTTGGTGTTCAAATCTCAGACAGCAGGCTCGGAATATGGCATGAATTCTGTTTTACGAAAATCAATATCTCGCCGCATCTGATATGGCGCGCTCAGGGGCGAACGCCGGCGCCGGCGCGCCGCCATTCCGCGAGGAGATCGCCGCTGTCGGCGACGACGCCGATGTGCAGGGAGATCATGGCGAGCGCGGCCGCTTCCAATGTCTCGTCGGTTCCGCGAACCAGGTCGGCCAGCACGGTCACGCGGTAGCCGAGATTGGAGGCGTCGAAAGCCGTGTTGAGCACGCAGCAATCCGTCATGCAGCCGGTCAGCACGACGCGCTTGGCGCCCAGGTTGCGCAGCAGGAAGTCGAGATCGGTCGGATAGAAGGCGGACAGTCGCTTCTTGCCGTCGACGATCAGGTCTCCGGGCGCGACCTCGGTGACGAACTCTGTCCAGCGGCTGCCCGCCAGCGCATGCGCACCCGCGTTCGGGATGTCGCCGACATGGAGGGGAAACGTGATGCGCCAGGCGGAAGGAACCCCGTTCACGTCATCGACGCCTCCCGCCCGCAACGTGCTGCGAACGTGAATGACCGGCACGCCGAGGCGCCGTGCGGCGACGTGAAAGCGGTTCACGCCCTCGACGACGTCGCGGGCGCGCGGAGCGGGGCAGGGACAATCCGGGTCCTCGGACAGATGGCCCCGGTGCAGGTCGATCGAGATCGCGACCGTATGGGCCAGGGAGACGAACTCGGCGAAACGGGGCGGCAATTGGCGTTTGACGGTGTAGACGTAGCCTTCCATCGATCGCGTCCCTCGTTGCAAGAGGCCGAAACGCTCACACCCGCTCCTCGCGGACATAGGGGCGCCCGAGCGCGCCCGGCTCGTCGCCCGGCGCATGGCGGCGAGCGATGGAGACCCAGATCATGACGGCGAGGGTCGCGAGATAGGGCGTGGTGAGCACGAGATATTGCGGCAGCATGACGCCCGCCGCGGCCAGCTTGGGGATGATCGCCTGAATGGCGCCGAACAGCACGGCGCCGAACAGGGCGCGCCACGGATTCCAGCGCGCGAAAATGACCAGCGCGACCGCGATCCAGCCGCGGCCGGCGGTCATGTCGTCGATCCAGATCTTGACGCTGGCGACGGAGATATAGGCGCCGGCGAGTCCGATCAGCGCGCTGCCCGCGATGACGGCGAGGAAGCGCGTGATCGGAACGCTGACGCCGGCGGCGTCCGCCGCTTCCGGGTTCTCGCCGACCGCGCGCAGGTTGAGGCCGGCCCGCGTGCGGCCGAGGACGACCGAGACGACGAAAAGGATCGGCACGACCAGGTAGGCGACCAGGTCTTGCCCAAAGACGATGGGACCGAGAACCGGAATGGTCGCCAGCGGGCCGAAGGGGACGGGACCGAGCCCGGAAAAGGCCTTGCTCGTCCAGCCGAACTGGGCGCCGAGCAGACTCGACAGGCCCTGACAGAAAAACACCGTGACGAGACCCGCGATCACCTGATTGGCCCGGAAGGTGATGACCAGCGCCGCGAACAGCAGGGAAACGAATGCCGCGGCGGCCATGCCGACGGCCATTCCGAGCAAGGGCGGCGCGTGAAACGACAGAACGGCGCCGGCCGCCGAGACCGCGCCGATCAACATCAGTCCTTCGGCCGTCAGGTTGAGAACGCCCGCGCGCTCCGAGAGGATGAGGCCGACGGCCCCCAGCGCGTAGGGAACCGCGAGAGACGGCGTGGTCGCGAGCCAGGTGACGAGGAATTGCAGCATCGCTCTATCGAGCCCAGTGCAGTCGGTGGACGGTCAGGAAATCGGACGCCGCGACGCACATGACGATCACGGCCTGGATCAACTGAACCATCGATTGCGGGATGCCGTAGAAGACCTGCAGGTTCTGTCCGGCGATGACCAGCGTCGCCATCAGCACCCCGACGATCGCCGCCGCGAACGGGTTGTTGCGCGCCAAAAAGCCGATCAGCACGCCCGATACGCCATAGCCCTGATAGAAGGATTGCGTGAGGCGCCCCTCCTGGCTGCTCGCGACGACGAAGCCCGCGACCGCCGCGAGCGCCCCCGACAGGAGCACCGTCGAGAAGACCAGCGGTCGGACCGGCACGCCGAGCGCCTCGGCGACGCTCGGGCTCGCGCTGACGAAGCGCATGTAGACGCCGGCGCGACTGCGCGCAGTCACGACCACGAGGAGCGCCGCCGCCGCGGCGGCAATGACGAGCCCGCCATTGGCGCCGGGCAGGATGTCCGGAATGAGCTCCGAAGCGGAATATTTGAGCGAATGGGGGAAGCCGTCCTGGTCCTTCCAGACGCCATAGAGCAAGTGCAGCAGGATGTCGGAGGCGACATAATTCAGCAGCAGCGTCGAGATGATTTCATTGACGTTCATGAGCAGTTTCAGCGCCGCCGGTATCGCCGCCCAGGCGGCGCCGGCAAGCATCGCCGCTACGAACATCGCGACGAGGCGCGTGGAGTCGGGCCCCGCGTGAGCGAGCGAAACGGCGGTCGCGCCGACGCCGCCGAAGATCATCTGTCCTTCGATGCCCAGGTTCCAGAACCGGACGCGAAAGGCCATCGCCGCAGACAGGCCGACGAGCACGAGCGGCGCCGCCTGGACGAACACGGCTTTCAGGTTCGTCGGGTCGAACAGGGTGGCGACGATAAATTCCTGGGCGAGGTCGCTCGCCGGGACGCCCGCCAGAACGAGCGCGATCGCGGAGATCGTCAGACCGATCGCGATCGCCCCGGCCAGGGCGCCGATCCTGAGCTGCGGACTGACCGAGCGGCGCACCTCGATGGTGAGCCGCCCGAAGCCGCGCGACGCGCCGGCCGGGGGCGCCCCGGGCGAGCTTGCTTCAGCCATGCGTCACCATCGCCCGCCCAACCTCTTGCCGATCGAAAGGCTGTTCGAATTCAGCCGCGAGCCGGCCCGAGGCCATGACGCCGACGCGGTTCGAAAGCTTGAGAACTTCGTCCAGATCGTCGCTGACGAGCAGAACGGCCGCGCCGCGATCCGCGGCGGCCTTGAGCCGCGCGTGGACGGCGGCGGTCGCGCGCGCGTCGAGGCCGCGGCTGGGGCTCTGGGCGACGACGACGCCCGGGGCGTCGGAGAACTCCCGGGCGATCACCAGCTTTTGCGCGTTGCCGCCGGACAGGAGCGCCGCCTTCTGGGCGAGGCTGCGCACCCCCTGAACGTCGAACGCGCGAATGGCCTCTTTTGTCTCGGCCCTCATCCGGCCGATGTTCGTCCAGGCCCAGCCGCCATAGCGTCCGCGCCGAAGGCCGGCGATGGCGAAGTTGTCCGTGACGGACAGGGCGCCGGCGAGCGCGAAGCGATAGCGGTCGGCGGGGATGAAGGCGGCGCCGTCGCTGCGCAGCGCCGCCGGGCGCGGCGCCGAGAACGCCTCGCCGCTGTCTTCGAACTGGATCAGCCCGGAATCGGGCGTTCGCACCCCCATGAGAAGTTCCGCCAATTCGCTCTGTCCGTTGCCGGAGACGCCGGCGAGCCCGTAGATCTCTCCCGCGCGCACGAAGAACGACACGCGATCGACGGCGGGAGCGCCGTCGGCGCGGCGCACCGTCAGATCGAGCGCTTCGAGACGACGCCTGCCGAAATGCGGCTGTTCGTTGGGAAGGGCCGGCAGAGCGTCGCCGACCGTGAGCCGGGTCAGCTCCTCGATCGAGGCTTGCGAGGGGTCCAGTTCGGCCACCGTCTTGCCGCCGCGCATGATCGTGACCGTGTCGGCGAAGCGTTTGACGTCGGCGAGCTTGTGCGTGACGAGGACGATCGTCGCGCCGTCGCGGGCGAGCCGGCGCAGGGTCTGCAGCAGCCGCTCGGCCTCCTGGTCGGTCAGGACGGCCGTCGGCTCGTCGAGGATGAGGATGCGGGCGCCGGCCACCAGCGCCTTGATCACTTCGACGCGCTGCTGCTCGGCGATGGAGAGCGAGTCGACGCGCGCGCGCGGATCGACTTTCGCGCCGAGCAACTCGGCCTTGGCCGCGATCGCCTGCGCGACGGACCGAGCCTGACGGCTGTAGGGCGCCCCGTCGCCCGCGGCCGGAGGGCGCGAGAGAAGAACGTTCTCCAGAATGGAAAAGGGGCGAACCAGCTTGAAATGCTGGTGCACCATGCCGATGCCGTGCGCGGCCGCGTCGCGCGGACCGGACAGTCGCGTCGGGGCGCCGAAAAGCCGCATCGTACCGGAATCGGGCGTGTACAAGCCGCAGGCGACATTCATCAGCGTGGACTTGCCGGCGCCGTTCTCTCCGAGCAGGGCATGAATTTCGCCCGCGTTCGCGACGAAACGCGCCTGGTCCAGCGCCCGAAATCCGTCGAAAGACTTGTCGATCGCATCGAGGGCGAGGGCGGGGGTCATGTGCGGTCAGTCATGCGGCCTCTCGGTCCGGAATCCGGGCGCATGGGCGGAAGCCGGACGCGCGGGTTAAAGGCAGGGAGGAGAAGCGTCCGCGCTTCTCCCCCGGCCGAATCATTTCTGCGAGATGACGCCGGGGATGAACCAGTCCATCTTCCAGAGGTCCGCGTCGGAAAGGGTCGCGCCGGCCGCGATGCGCTCCTTGCCGTCCCGGTCGGCGAGCGGCCCGACGAAGATCGCATTCTTCCCGTCGATGATGTCCTGACGCGCGGCGAGAATTTTCTTCTTGTTGTCCTCGGACACGGCGGAGCCGCAGCAGGCGATATCGGTGCCGCCTTGCTTGATCCCCGGGAACGCGCCGTAGGGCGAGGGCGCCCACGTTCCGGCCTTGATGCTCTCGAGCGTGGGGCCGAGGAACTTCGCCCAGGTCCAGACGGACGAGCACTGCGTCGCCTTCGGCGCAAATTCAGCCAGGTCGCGGTGATGGCCGGTGCCGTAGACCCCGCGCTCCTGCGCGACGATTTGCGGCGTCGGCGTATCGACGTGCTGGCCGATCACGTCGGCGCCCTGGTCGATCAGGGCGGTGGTCGCGGCGCGCTCCTTCACCGGATCATTCCACGCTCCGGTGAACACCACCGTCAGGGTCGCATCGGGATTGATCGCCTTCGCGCCCATCTCGTAGGCGTTGATGGTCCAGTTCACGACCGGAAGCGGGTTTGCCGCCACGAACCCGAGCTTGCCGGTCTTGGAGGCCGCCGCCGCGGCCATTCCGCACAGGTACTGGCTCTCGTAGGTGCGGCCGTAGAAGGATTCGAGATTGGGGCCGTTGGTGATGCCGGAAGCGTCGAGGAAGGCGACCTTCGGATGCTCTTCCGAGAGCTTCTTGAACGTGTCCGAATACCCGAACGCGGTGCCGATGATGACGTTGTAGCCGCGCTGGATGAAACGCTCGGCCGGCGGGGTGATCGCCGAGGAATCTTCCGGCACCTTTTCGACCACCGGAATTTTGGCGCCGATGATCTTTTCGAGTTCCGGGCGCGCCTCCTCGAAGGCCTGACTCCAGCCGCCATCGTTCTTCGGCCCGAAGAGGATGATCGCGACCTTCGGCGGTCCGTCGATCTTGAAGACGTCGGCCAGAGCCGAGGCGGTCAAGGCGACGGAGGACCAGGCGACAGCGCTCGCTGCGGCCAGAGCGACAGCTTTCGTGGGTAAGGACATTCCAAAGAGCTCCGAGGCTGAGTGAGGGTTAGGGCGGAACGAAGTCAAAGCATCTTGTTGATCCGGAAAACGTTGCCTTCCGGATCGAGCAGCACGGATTGATACCAGTTGTAGTATGTCTTGTAGGGTTCTTTGACGAGTTTCGCGCCTTTGGAAACGGCTATGGGCGTAAGGCGGTCGACATCCTCGGCCGTGTCGACGTCGATGTTGAGGAGAAACTTCACCCCTGTCGCGTCGGCGTGATCCGCGAGCTTCAGGAGACCATAAGCCTCGGGCGCATTGAACCCGAGACAACTGAGCCCAGTGTTCAGGCCGACGAAGATCGGCGACCGGATTTCTGGGATCTCCATGAAATCGAAGACTTCCTTGTAGAAGCCGGACAACGCCACGATGTCTTGGGCAAAGATGTTGACGTAGGATAGTTTCGCCATCAAGCTCACTCGGGTGCGGCGGAAGACGGGACCCGTCGCTCCGCGATCAGGTTACTCTGTAAGCGGCTTACGGCCCCGCGCAGGGCGCGCGCAGCCAGACGACCGGCTCACGCCGCCTTGCCCTGCCCCAGGGTGGTCTGCTTGACGAACTTGCTCAGCAGATTGTCGCCAGACGAAACCGGCGCGTACTTCGGCGTCTCGCCGGGCGCGAGACAGGTCGGAAGACACTCGACCATCGCGTCGTAATTCGGCTGATGGAAGAATATGATCGATATTCGATCGCGGTTTTCCTCCGACGCGAGCGGCGGGTTGACGACCCTGTGCAACGTGGACGTCCACAAGTCGTTGGTCCACTGCTGCATGAGATCGCCGATGTTGACGATGAACGTACCGGCGACGACCGGGACTGGAGTCCATGCGCCCGCCTTGTTCTTCACCTCCAACCCGCCGTCGCCGACTTCTTTGCGCAGGATGGTCATGCTGCCGTAATCGGAGTGCGCGCCGGCGCGCAGCTGACCGGGGAGCGGGTCGCTCGTTTGCCGCGGATATTGCATCAAGCGCAGCATGGAGATGTTCTTGTCGATTGTCTTATCGAAGTAGTGTTCGTCCAGCCCGAGCGAGATCGCGAACAGGCGCATGATGTCGGTCGCCAGCCGATCCACCGCGGCGAAGTATTCGGTGCACACAGCCTTCAGCCGGGCCGGCCTCTCGGGCCAGACATTCGGCGCGAAGTGAGGCCCGGCTTGCGGACCCGTGTAATAGGGATCGTTCGGAGGCGCGTCGGTCGGCCCGATCGAGAAGCTTTCCTTGAGATCCGGCGGCGCCGGCTCGTCGAGGCTGTAGGAAAGGCCTTCGCCGCCCACCGCGCTGTAGCCGCGGACCTGATCCACCGCCGGCCGGTCGCTTTTGGCTTTCTCGGCGAGCGGCAGGGCGAAGAACGCCTTGGCCATGTCATAGGTTTCGTCGATCAGGGTCTCGGAAATCCCATGGCCGGAGACGACCAGGAAGCCGATGTCGCGGCATGCCTGTCCGACCTGCGCTGCGACCCGCTCCTTCTCGGCCGAAGTCCCTGTCCGGTACGGGGTCAGATCAATGATGGGCACGTTCATCAGCGTCATTGGGCATCCCTTTTTCGGCCTTTATGATCTTCAAAAAGGCATGGTTCGGCAGAGCCGCTTGCCGGCGGCCCCTCCACGCAAGCCGCGTGCCAACTATTTTTCCTTGTTTGTTCAATGGGATGGTAGGGGTCGAGCAGGACCCGGTCGCAGAAGTCTGACCAATTGGTCAAGCTTTGTGCAGATTTGCCTGCCGAGGAATCCCCGAGCAACCGCTGCCGCTGGCCGCTGGCCGCTGGCCGCTGGCCGCTGCGGCGCACGACCGACACCCGCGCCTTGTCGACACCCGCCCGCTCAGGCGGCTTTCATGCCTTGCCGCGCTTGCCTGCGATCCGCTTCCGCTTGGCGGGGACGCGCGCGGCGCCCTTGATCTTCGGTTTCGCCTTCGCGGGCGAGGCGGGCTCCGCGGCGAGGGCTTCGACGCGCGCCTCGATGTCCGAGCCCGCGGTCTTGAGCCGGTCGGCGATCCGGAACACCTCCTCCTCGGCGAGCACCCGCGGCCGCCCGATCGACAGCGCGATCGCGTACAGCCGGGCCAGCGTCTCGAGTTCGAAGGCGCGGGCGAGCGCCGCCTCGAGCGTGCCGCCCGTCGTCACCGCGCCGTAATTGCCGAGCAGCGCCGCGTGCCCCTCGCCGAGCGCCTCGACCGCCAGATCCGCGAGCTCCCGCGTTCCGATCGGCGCATATTTGGTGCAGGCGATCTCGGCCGCGCCGAACAGGGCGATCATCGAATGGGCGGCCGGGATCGACTTGTGCGCCATCGCCAGCGCGGTGGCGTACGGCGGCTGGAAGCGCACGACGGCGCCGACGTCGGGGCGGGCGCGGGCGATGTCGAGATGGATGCGCCACTCGCTCGCGGGCTTGGTCGGCCCCTTCCAGGCGCCGTACTCGCCCGCGAGCGACATCGTCGCCAGCATCGTCGGCCTGAGCGACGGATAGGCCGCCCCGCTGGGCGTGATCACGATCGAATCGCCGCCGCGCGCCGAAATGTCGCCGCCAGCGGCGCCCCCGAAACCGGCCCCGGCGATCCGGGCCGCCGCCGCGACGACCTGTTCGCGCAGCGCCTTTTCCGTTGTCGCCATTCGTTCACCTCCCGAGCCCGAACGCGACTTACGCGCCCGGGCTCGGCTTTGACAAGGAGCGATCGCCCCAGGGTCGCGCATTGGCGCGCGCCGAGCTAGATTGGCCGATCCGGGGCGGCGTCCCGCCGCCGCGAACGTGTTCGAGGATGCCGCGTCGATGCCTTCCGCAAACCTGTTCGAGCTCATCGTCGCGCGCAGCGGTCGACCCGACCAGATGGCGCTGGAGACGTCCGACGCCACCTCGCTGACCTACGCGGCGCTGTTCGAGCGCTCGGCCAGGGCCGCCAACGCGCTGGTCGCGCTCGGGGTCGAACCCGGCGACCGGGTGGCCGCGCAGGTCGACAAGTCGACCGACGTGATCGTGCTGGCGCTCGCCTGCCTCCGGGCGGGCGCCGCGCTGCTGCCGCTCAACACCGCCTATACGCTCCCCGAGCTCGAGTATTTCCTGAGCGACGCCGAGCCGGCGCTGACCGTCTGCCGCCCGGCCTCGCTCGCGGCCGTGCGCGACCTCGCCCGCCGGCTCGGCCTGAGCGCGGTCGAGAGCCTCGGCGCCGCGCGGGACGGGACGTTGGCGGAGCGAATCGCGGCCTCCGCGCCGGACTTCGAAACGGTCCCACGCCGCGCCGACGATCTGGCCGCCATCCTCTATACTTCGGGCACGACCGGACGCTCCAAGGGCGCGATGCTGACGCATGAAAACCTGGCGTCGAACGCGCTGACGCTGGTGGACTGCTGGCGCTTCACGGATGCGGACCGGCTGATCCACGCGCTGCCGGTCTTCCACACCCACGGCCTGTTCGTCGCGGTGAACACGGCGCTGCTCGCCGGCGCGACGATGATCTACCAGAACCGCTTCGATCCCGACGCCGTGCTCGCCGCCATGGCGGACGCGACCGCGCTGATGGGGGTGCCGACCTTCTACACCCGCCTGCTCGATCATCCGGGCCTGACCCGCGCGGTCGCGGCCGGCATGCGCCTGTTCGTGTCCGGATCGGCGCCGCTGCTCGCCGAGACCCACGCGGCCTGGCGCGAGCGCACCGGATTCGCCATCCTCGAGCGCTACGGCATGACCGAGACCAACATGATCACCTCGAACCCCTACGACGGCGAGCGCAGGGCGGGGACGGTGGGCTTGCCCCTGCCGGGCGTCGGCGTGCGCATCGCCGAGCCCGAGCGCGGCGCGCCGCTGCCGGCGGGCGAGATCGGCGTCATCGAGGTCAAGGGGCCGAACGTCTTCAAGGGCTACTGGCGGATGCCGGAGAAGACCGCGCAGGAGTTTCGCCCCGACGGCTGGTTCATCACCGGCGACCTCGGCCTTTTCGACCCCGACGGCTACGTCCACATCGTCGGGCGCGCCAAGGACCTCGTCATCTCCGGCGGCTTCAACGTCTATCCGAAGGAGGTGGAGAGCGAGATCGACGCGATCGAGGGCGTGCTCGAGAGCGCGGTCATCGGCCTGCCGCATCCCGACTTCGGCGAGGGCGTGACCGCGGTCGTCGCGATCCGCCCGGGGGCCGCGGTGACGGAAGAGGGGGTGCTCGCCGCGCTCGAGGGGAGGCTGGCGAAGTTCAAGGCGCCGAAGCGGGTGTTCGTCGTCGACGAACTGCCGCGCAACAGCATGGGCAAGGTGCAGAAGGCGCTGCTGCGCGAGACGCTCAAGGACACGTTCCGCTAGCGCGGCGACAACGGGCGGCCCTCAACCCCTCCAAACCGGCTCGGGTCTGGAGCTGCGCTCCGTCTGCGTCGGGCCGAGACCCGATGCGCTGCATCGTCTGAGAAATCCGGGCTAGGCCCGCTCGGCCGCGCTCTTCATGCCCTCGACCTTGGCGCTGAGCGCCGCCCGCTGCTGCTCCAGCGTCTCGGCGAGCGCCGCATCGCCCGCCGATTCCGCGATGGCCGCGTCGTAGCTCTTCAAGATCCGCTCCTCGCCGTCGGCGAAGCCGGCGAGCGAGCGTTCGTCGAGGCCGGTGACGGCCGACCGGACCGCGATCACGGTCTCGTGCACGTTCGTCATGAACGAGCCCCGATCGTTGGCCTCGACTCCGCGGGCCTCGAGTTCGGGGCGCAGTTGCGCGAGCGCCCTTTCGTGCAGGGCGATCATGTCCTGAAACAGCGTCTTCAGGTCCGCTCGCTCGGCGTCCTTGACCGCCTCGCCGTAACCGTTCTTCGCATCGACGAGCGCGGTGTACAGGGATGTCACGGATGCGTGGTCGTTCATGGGATCCTCCAGGCCCCGACAACGCGCGGACGGACAAAAGGTTTCCAGCCGCGACGAGGAAAACCCGCGGTCTCCTCCGTGCCCGGCCGGGTCGGCGATGCGCCCTCCGCCGGCGCCCGGAATCCGCCCGTTTCCCGGTTTCGGGCGGCGGTGTTCGGGCCTCCCGCGTTACGCGGACGGCCTTGTGGAATATCCTCGAAATTCCGCAAGCGCTGACGTTTGGTGATGATTGCAGAGTCAACATTGGTTTGCTATGAGCGATTCGGAGGGCGAGCGGCGGGCGGTCAGGCGCAGGCGATTGCGGACTGAACGGGTCGAACAGGGGCGCGGTTAGCGCCGGGTCGTCCTCGACTTCGACGAGGAGGGACGGGACTTGCTGAAATTTCTGAAACACAGGGTCTTGCTGGCCGGGGTGTCGGCGCTCGCGTTGACCGCGGCGGCGACGGCGGCCGACGCGACCACGTTCGACTTTACCGGCGCAGAAGTCCAATGGACGGTTCCGACGACCGGCGTGTACGAAATCCTGGCCTACGGGGCCCAGGGCGGCCCGAGCGGCATCGCGCAGGGCGGCTATGGCGCGGAGGCCGGCGGCGACGTCAACCTGAACGCGGGATCCGTGCTGACGATCCTGGCTGGCGGCTCCGGCGTCGGCGTCAACGGTCCGGGCGGCAGCGGCGGCGGCGGCGGCAGTTTCGTGTTCGGCGCTTACGGCGTCCTGGTTGCGGCCGGCGGCGGCGGCGGAACCGGCCGGGGCGAGTTCTACTCGAGCGGCCACGCTGGGGGCTATTCGGGCACGTCAGGCGGGAGCGGAGGCATAAACAGCGGAGCGGGCGGCGCAGGCGGGGCAGGCGGCGCCGGCGGCGGCGGAACCTACGGCGGCGGCGGCGGCGGCGGCTGGGGCGTCTTCAGCGCCGGATCGGACGGCGCCGGTCCCAATGGCGGGAAGACTCCCGTCTCGGCGACGTCGCAGGCCGCGGCCGGCGGCGGCGGCGGCGCTGGCGGCTTCGGCGGCGGCGGCGGCGGCGGCGACTTCGGCGGCGGCGGCGGCGGCGGCTTCTCCGGCGGCGGCGGCGGCGGCTCGTTCCAGTTCACCGGGTTCGGGCCGGGCTACTACTTTCCGGGCGGCAGCGGCGGCGGCGGCGGCGGTTCCTATGTCGCGCAGAACTTCACCAACGTCGTGTTGGCGCCGGCCACGAACGGTCATTACAGCAACACTTACGGCCTCAACGGCTACGTGACGGTCAACGCGCTCGCCCCGGCCGCGCCGGAGCCGGCGACCTGGGCGCTGATGGGCGCGGGCTTCGCCGGGCTCGGTTTCCTCGGACTGCGCCGCGGGCGCAAGGTCGAGCCGTCGAAGGCGTAGCGCGGCCGCATTCCCCGACAAAACCGGCGGCGCGGGTTCGCGCCGCCCTTTTAGGACCCTGGGCGCGGCGTCCGCCGCCTCCCCCGACCAGGATCCGGCCCGACGCCGACGCCGCTCCGGCGTCGAAACCGGCGGTCACCCCCCGAGCGGCTTGCCGAG
Source organism: Roseiarcus fermentans (assembly GCF_003315135.1). Classification (GTDB taxonomy): domain Bacteria; phylum Pseudomonadota; class Alphaproteobacteria; order Rhizobiales; family Beijerinckiaceae; genus Roseiarcus; species Roseiarcus fermentans. The sequence goes on along the minus strand of NZ_QNRK01000013.1, from coordinate 24,308 downwards.
CCGGCCGGCGAGGTCCTGGGTGAACTGCCACGCGGTGCGGCCCGAGCGCGAGCCGCGCGTCGTCGCCCACTCGAGCGCGTCGCGCTCGATCGCGTCCGCCGGCGCGTCGAGGCCGAAGTGACTGGCGTAGCCGCGCACCATGGCGAGGAAATCGTCCTGGCTGCAGTGGTGAAAGCCGAGCCACAGGCCGAAGCGGTCGGACAGCGACACTTTCTCCTCCACCGCTTCGCCGGGATTGATGGCGCTCGAGCGCTCGTTCTCCATCATCTCGCGCGGCATCAGGTGGCGGCGGTTCGAGGTGGCGTAGAAGACGACGTTGCCGGGGCGCCCCTCGACCCCGCCTTCGAGCGCGGCCTTGAGCGACTTGTAGGAGGCGTCGCCGGCGTCGAACGACAGGTCGTCGCAGAACACGATGAAGCGGCAGGGCGCCTCGCGCAGCAGGCTCATCAGCGCCGGCAGGCCCTCGATGTCCTCGCGGTGGATCTCGACCAGCTTGAGGCGGCCGTCGATCCCGGGCGCGCGGTTGATCGTCGCCTGCGCCGCCTTGACCAGCGACGACTTGCCCATGCCGCGCGCCCCCCAGAGGAGCGCGTTGTTGGCCGGCAGGCCGCGCGCGAACCGCTCGGTGTTCTCGACCAGCAGGTCGCGCACCCGGTCGACGCCGCGCAGGAGCGCGAGGTCGACGCGGTTGACCTTCGCGACCGGGGCCAGCGTCCCCTTTTCGGCGCGCCACACGAAGGCCTCGGCGGCGTCGAAGTCGGGTCGCGCCGGGGCGGGGGGCGCGAGCCGTTCGAGCGCCTCGGCGATGCGGAGGAGGAGGTCGGCTTGGCTGGGAAGCGTCATCTTGATCCCGGAAGACGGTCGAAGGACTGGCTTTGCCACAAGCGGACCAGAAGCTCCAGCCGGCGCTACTCGCCGCGCGCCGCCTCCACGACGCTGCGCACCGCGGCGATCACCGCCCGCGGCTGGTCGACCTGGATGGTGTGGCCGGCGTTCGCGATGATCGTGTTCCGGCCCCGGGTCGACAGGGCGGCGATCCGGTCGTGGCCCTCGCGCCAGGCCTGCGCCGGTCCGGCGTCGTTTCCCCGGCCGCCCGCCGTCAGCACGGCGAGCGGCTTTCCGGCGAGGGTGAGGCGCGCGGCCGCGAGTTCGGCCGCGTCCACGCTCGCGCGGCCGGGGCGCGGCGCGAGCGCCTCGCGCTCCGAGAGGCTCGCCTCCCACGTGCGCGGCAGGGCGCCGCGCAGGCGCGCGGCGCCCACGAGGACGCCGTCCGCAGCCGCGTCCGGGTCCACCGCCAGCTCGTCGCCGGGGTCGGCGCACCGGCGCGCCGCCGGCGAGCGCGAGTCCGCCCGCCCGCGCCCGCGCCAGACAGGCGCGCAGGGCCTCGATGATCGGGTCAGCGGCCTCGATCGCCGCGCCGTCGCCGGCGGCGCGCCGCGCCGGGCGGGGCAGGGTCGGATCGACCAACGCCTCCCCGGCGACATCGTCGGGAAAGGTCGACGCATAGAGCAGGCCGATGAGCCCGGCGAGCGAGTGGCCGACATACACGAACGGGACCGGGATCTGCGCCGCGCGCACCAGGCGATGCAGATCGTCGGCCATGGCGCGGACGTCGGAGGGGCGCTCCGCCGGATCGCTGAAGCCGAGGCCGGCGCGGTCGTAGGCGCAGACCCGGGTGAATGTCGCGATCTCCGGCTGGACGCGCCGCCAGATCATCATGCTGCCGCCGGCGCCGGCGTCGAGCACCACGACCGGACGGCCCGACCCCTGGCAATGGAGATTGATGCGCCGGGCCCCTTCGACCGCGATTGCGGTCTGCGGTCCGGCGTAGATCGCGCTCGGCGCGACCGTCTGCGCGACACAGGGCCGGATCAGGCAGGCCGCGGCCAGGACGGCGGCGGCGCGGGGAATCACGACCAGCTGTAGGCGAACATCCCCATCACCACGATCACCAGGACCGCGATCACCACATAGTGCTTCGCCGTCCAGCGATGCATCGTCGGGGCGTCGTAAGGGTCGTCGTCGTGCTTGCGCCTGCTCATGCCGCCGCCTCTACCATGAAGCGCCGCGCGCCGGAACCCGCCCCCGGCCCCTGTCAAACCGCAAGCCCCGATGCTATATGACGCAACGACGGCGCCGGGCCTTGAACCCGGTTGACGGAGGCGAACGATGGCGTCCAGGCTCCTGCGGCGGCAGGCGATGACTTTGACCGACGCGGCGGCGGCCCGCGTGCGCGAGCTGACCGATGCGGCCGGGCGGCCGGTGGCGGGACTGAGAGTCGGCGTGAAAAACGGCGGCTGCGCCGGCATGTCCTACACCATGGAGCTCGCCGACCAGGCGTCGCCGCTCGACGAGGTGGTCGAGACCAAGGGCGTCAGGCTGCTGATCGACCCCAAGGCGGTCCTGTTCCTGCTCGGGGCCGAGATGGATTTCGCCGTCGACCGGCTGTCGGCGAGCTTCTCGTTCCGCAACCCCAACGAGACTTCGGCCTGCGGCTGCGGCGAAAGCGTCGCCATCACGCCGGCCAGTCCCGAAGCGCTGAACGCGCCGGCGTGAACGCGGGCGGCCGCGCTCGGCTCGAGCGCGACCCCGCGGCATCCCCAAACCTCAGGGGCGCGGAATCCTTCCCGGCTTTGCTGCGGCGAAGCTGGAGGAGGAACGCCAACGCGTCGGCCGGCGTCTACCTCTGCGAGGCGGGCAGAGCGTTGTAGACCTCGGGCGGCAGCACCGCCGAGACGGCGATCGGGACCGTCTGCCCCGACTTGTACGAGACGATTGTGTTGCGCACCGGCGGCAAGCTTTTGAGAAAGGCCGCGATGGCGTAGGCGTCGTCGTCGGTGAGGTTGGCGAACGAGGCCGACGGCATCACCCCGCTGAGTTCGCTTCCGTCGGGTCGCTTGCCCTTGCGGATCGCGGTGACGATCTGGTCGCCGGTCCACTTGCCGAGCCCCGACTCCGGGTCGGGCGTCAGATTGCCGCCGACGAACACGCCCTGACCCGGAATCGAGAATCCGACGTCCGCGCCGCCGAGGTAGCGTTTCATGTCGGGGCTGCCGAGCATGCCGCCGGGCGTGTGGCAGTCGGAGCAGCCGGCGATCGACACGAGGTATTGTCCGCGCGGGATCTGGCCCGCGTCGGCGCGGGCGGACTGGGTCTCGGCAGCCATGGCCGGCGCCGCGATCGCACAGGCGACGGCCGCCATGGCCGCCGCCCGGAAGTCGATTGTCCAACCCATCCCGGTCTCCCTTGGTTCTCGTGGAGTCAGGCTCCGGCGACGCCGGCGATCGCGATCCCGCGCAAGTGGTCCGGAACGCTCCACGTCTGCTCGGGGTCAGGGCGGTGCGCGACGGGGGCGACGTCGCCGCGCCAGGCGACGCCGACCATTTGCGCAGTCTGGTAGGCCATCACGCTCCAGCCGGCGCGCTCCATCGCGCGCAGGCCCTGCGCGACATGGGGCGAGACGAGGTCGTGAAAGAGCACCATGGCGGTCGGTTCGAGGTACGGCAGGCAGGCGAGCGCGTCGCGCGCCGGCGCCTCGCCGTCGTGATCGCCGTCGATGAAGGCGAACGACCAGCGCGCGCCGGACTGGCCCAGACGCGTCACCGCGGCGGGGCTCGGCTCGGGAACCAGGATCGTCGTCGCCTCGCCGCCGGCGGCGCGCACCACCGCTTCGAACTCGGCCCGCCAGTCGGGGTCCGCCAGCAGCGGCTCGACCACATGCAGCGAGCCGAGGCCCGACGAAATCAGGTGCGCGGTCGACCAGCCGCGCCAGGCGCCGATCTCGAGACCCGCCCGTCCGGCGAACAGCCGGGCGCTGGCGGTGAGGATCGACGCCTCGTCGCGGTTGATGAAGCCGACGATCGGGTTGCGCCGGTCCGCCCGGTACGGATGATCGATGTCGCGCCTGAGCCACGGCCACGTGGTCACGCTGCGGTCGAACTCCGCCATGTTGGGGAACAGATGGTCGAGGCGGGGCGTTGCGAGATTGTCGGCGACGTAATCCCTGGCCATGGACGAGAAACCTCTCCGGAGCCGGCTTCCGTATCCGCCGCGCTGCGTGGCGAATCGCATGCGGCCGAGTTGGTCGTCAAGGACCGCCGGCGTCCCGTGCGCGGGCGCGGGCGCGAATGTGAATGTTGCGCTGGACGGCGGTTCGGTTTTGTGTTCAGTCAAAAAAGGCGGGCGTCCGCGCGGATGCAACCAGAACGACGAGGGTGGAATGTTGGCGGGAGCAGGAATCGCCGGGAAGGCGGTCCCGGCCCCGAGGAAGGGCCCTCTCGTCCAGCGCGGCCGCAGCCGTCGAGCAGGGTCGTTGTTCGGGGGAACGGAATGACCAAGATCGTCACCTTCCCGTCGCCGGGGGGAGGAGCCTCGCCCGCCAAGGCCCGGCCGCCCGCGCTGGCGACCTTCCGGAAGGTCGACAAGATCTTCAAGAATCAGGTCATGGCCCTGTCCGGGCTCGACCTCGAAATCCGCACGGGCGAATTTCTGTCGCTGCTCGGCCCGTCCGGATGCGGAAAGTCCACGGTGCTGCGGCTGCTGACGGGCCTCGCCGAGCCGAGCCGCGGGGAAATCGTCTGGAGCTGCGAGCGTCCCCAGTTCGGTTTCGTGTTTCAGGAGCCGACCCTGATGCCGTGGTCGGACGTGTTCACCAACGTCTGGCTGCCGCTCCGGCTCGCCGGCGTCAGCAAGGAGAAGGCGCGGCCGCAAATCGAGGAGGCGCTGACCCAGGTCGGGCTCTCGGCGTTCGCCAAGGCCTACCCGCGGCAGCTTTCGGGCGGCATGAAGATGCGCGTGTCGATCGCCCGGGCGCTGGTCACCCGTCCGCAGGTGCTGCTGATGGACGAGCCGTTCGCAGCTCTCGACGAGATCACCCGCCTCAAGCTCAACGACGACCTCGCCGAGTTGCAGTCCTCGCTCAACGCGACCGTGGTGTTCGTCACCCATTCGGTGTTCGAGAGCGTCTATCTCGCCGACCGGATCGTCGTAATGGCGGCGCGTCCCGGACGCGCCTTCGCGGAGATCAGCGTCGAAGCCCCGCCGATCCGGAGCGAGGGCTTCCGCATGACCGCCGCCTACGCCGAGACCTGCCGCAGGACGTCGGCGGCCCTGCACGAATCCATGGGCGAGACGCCCGCGAGCGAGCTTTCGCAATGACCCGCGACGATCTTGTCGGCTACGCCGTCCCCGCCTTCACGCTCGGCTGCGGGCTGGCGTTCTGGGAAGGCGTGGTGAGGTGGTACGCCATCCCGCCCTACCTGCTGCCGGCCCCGAGCGTCATCATCGCGACCCTGTTCAGCGACTGGGGGACGCTGTCGAGTTCGCTCTGGGTGACGCTGACCATCACGCTCAAGGCGCTGGTCGCGGCGGTGATCGGCAGCGTGACGCTCGCGATCATCTTCGCCCAGTCGCGGCTGGTCGAGCGGGCGTTCTATCCCTTCGCGGTCGCGCTTCAGGTGACGCCGATCGTGGCGATCGCGCCCTTGCTGCTGATCTATCTCACGCCCGCGCTCGCCGTGCTCGTCTGCGCGTTCCTCGTCGCGTTCTTTCCGCTGCTCGCCAACACCACGCTCGGCCTGTCGTCGGCCGACCACAATCTCGTCGACCTGTTCGCTATGTACCGGGCGTCGCGGCTGCAGCAGTTCACCTTCCTCAGGCTGCCCTCGGCGCTGCCCTATTTCCTGGCCGGCCTGCGCATCAGCGGCGGCCTCGCGCTGATCGGGGCGATCGTGGCGGAGATCGCCGCCGGGTCGGCGGGGCAGGGCTCAGGCCTCGCCTATCGCATCGTCGAATCGGGTTTTCGCCTCAATATTCCGCGCATGTTCGCGGCGCTCCTCTTGATCTCGGTCGCCGGCATCACAATTCATGTGTTTCTCACCGCGCTGTCGCACTGGCTGTTGTCCGACTGGCATGAGAGTGAGCGCGGGCGGGAGGGCTGATCCGGACGGACCGGTCGAACGTATCGATCCCCGACCCGGGCTTTCGTTGCGCCGCGAAGAGGCATAAGGGGTCGCGGGGGAAGTGCGCCAATCCATTTCAAAAAGGCGAACGCCATGAATATCGAATACCGGACCGGCGCGCGTCTGTCCGTTCTGCGCAAACTCGGCGTCGCCGATCTGGTCAACACGTCCGTCTTCGACATCGCCGCCGCCCACGCCGCCCTGGTCCGCAGGCAGGCGGTGCCCGAGCGCATCCTCACCGACGGGCTGGTCGTCGACGTGCCGGCCGGCGTCTATCACCCGCTCCCCGACTCCAGCTCGGAATTCTTCATCCGCAACATCAAGGCGATGGACCAGGAGAAGATTCGCAAGACGCTCGAGATCGGCGCCGGCTGCGGCATCATCTCGCTCTACATGGCGGCCAACTGGACCTCGAGGACGGTCGCGACCGACATTTCCGAGGTCGCGGTGCAGGCGACGCTCGACAACGCCGCCCTCAACGGCCTCACCCTGACGGCGTTCCAGTCCGACCTGTTCGAGAAGATCGAAGAGCGGGATTTCGACCTCATCGTGTTCAACACGCCGATGATCGACAAGACCCCGGAGAACGACATCGAGAAGTTCAGTCTGTGCGACCCGCACGGGCTGATCACCGATTCCTACCTGCGCCAGGCGCGCCACCACGTGTCGAACGACGGGTTGATCATCTTCTCGATCTGCAACAATTCCGCCTACGAGGTGATGGACTCGATCGATCTCGACTATTCGATCGTCGGCTTCGAACTCGGTTTCAGCGGTTTCTGGCGCGCGATCGTCGGCGCGCGCGTGTGAGGCGGCGACGGCGCGGCGCCCGGGCGGGGCCCGGGCCGCGCACGAGGGGAAAACCGCCGTTTCCTCGATTGACTTGGCCGGAGGCGCGCGCCAAGGTCCCGCGATCAAAGCCGAAAAGAGGCGAGGGGCCGCATGATTGATCGAAACATCGCGCTGTTCGCCGGGCTGGCGGCGCTCGCAGGGCTCGCCGGCTGCGCCAGCGTCGGCGCGCAGGAGAAGGAGGGCCAGCTCGCGGCCGCGGGCTTCGTCCGTCTTCAGGCCGATACGCCGGCGCGGGTCGCCAAGCTTCAGGCGCTGCCGCAGAACACGATCGTCTTCTCCCAGCGCAAGAGCGGCCCGGTCTACATCTACGCCGACGCCGCCGGCTGCAACTGCGCCTTCGTCGGCGGCCCGACCGCCTATCAGGCCTACCAGCAGATCCGCGTCGCCAACAACATCGCCCAGATGCAGGAGACGACGGCCGAGCTGAACATGGCGGAGGCCGAGGACTGGGGCGGCGCCTGGGGTCCGATGGCGCCGGGCTGGTACTACTGAAAGGGCGCGCCATGGCGAACGGCGACCAGGGAACGGGCCCCGGTCGTTCGCCGCTCGCCACTCGCCGCTCGCTGCAAAACAACCGGAGGGGCGTCATGATCGATCGGGCCATCGCGTGCGCGGTCCTCGCGGCGCTGTTCGCCGGAACCGCGCTCGGCGCGGCGTCTGCCGGAGAGTTCGCGTGTCCCGTGGCGCAGCCGTCGGGCGCGCCCGGGGTGATCAGAGAGACGCCGGCGGCGATCGACTTGCTCGCGCCGGTCCTGACCGGCGCCGACGTCACGTCCCAGATTCCCGCCATCGTCGACGGGCTGCGCAAGCGCTATCCGGCCGCCCGTTCGGACGAGATCGTCAACTACCTGATCACCGCCTATTGCCCCAACGTCGCCAAGGTTCCCGACCTCAGCGACGCTGAGAAGACGCAACGGGTCGAGGCGTTTTCCAAGGCGGTCCTCGCCGTCCTGTACTGAGCGTCGCCTGTCCGTCGCGCCGCCCGGAGGTCGGAACGTTGCTCGAAAGTTCCGAAGGCTGGACCGCCGACTGGGTCTGGGGCGTGCCGCTCGTCGTGCTCACCGTGCTCGTGCACGCCTTCGGACTCGCCCTCATTCACCAATATGGCGTCGGCCGGCTGGCGACCCACCTGCAGATGCGCCGCTCGGCCCTGGTCTTCGCCGCCGTCGTGGGGACGACGGCGCTCCTCCTGACCGTCCTGCACGGCGCCGAGGCGGCCGCCTGGGGGACCGCCTATGTCGCGCTCGGCGCGTTGACCGATCCCCGGTCGGCGATGCTGTTCTCGCTCAACGCCATGACGACCTATGGCCACGACAATCTCGGACTCGCGGAGCATTGGCGACTGATGGGCGCCCTCGAGGCGCTCAACGGCGTGATTCTGTTCGGCCTGTCGACCGCCTACCTGTTCGCGGTCGTTCAGGGCCACTGGCCGTCGCGCGACAGCATCGCGCCACCGGCGCCTCCCGGCCCGCGCGCGCCGACGCGGCCGACCTAGACCCCGAGTTCGTCGAACGCGAGCACCCGGCAGGCGTCGCCCGCCTTCGCGGGCGCGGCGTCCGGCGGCCGGACGATCAGCCCGTCGGCATACGCCATCACCTTGACCAGCGACGAATCCTGCAACGCGAGCGGCGTCGCCATCAGCCGGCCGTCGGCGTCGCGGGAAAGCGCGCAGCGCTGGTAGTCCTGCCGCGGGCCGTTGGCCTTGAGGTCGACGGCGAGGCGGGCCGGCCGGGTCGGGTCGGCGCCCGGATCGGGCTCGCCGTGCAGCGCCCGCATGAGCGGCCTCAGGAACAGGACGGCGCAGACGGTGGACGAGGTCGGATTGCCCGGCAGGCCGAGCACGCGGAGGTCGCCGAGCCGCCCGTGCATCAGCGGCTTCCCCGGCCGCATGGCGATCTTCCAGAACCCGAGCTCCATGCCCGCCGCGGCGAGCGCCTTCTGGACGAGGTCGTGGTCGCCGACCGACGCGCCGCCGAGCGTGACGAGGACGTCCGGCTTGGCGGCGAGCGCGGCGCGGATGGCTTCGTCCAGCGCCGCCATCGAGTCGCGGGCGATGCCGAGGTCGATCGGGACGCCGCCGCACGCCTCGACGATCCCGGCGACGGTGAAATTGTTGGAGGCGACGATCTGCGACGGCCCGAGGGGCTCGCCGGGCGCGACCAATTCGTCGCCGGTGGCGAGGATGGCGACCCGCGCGCAGCGGCGCACGAAAAGCGCGGCGTGGTTCGCCGCCGCCGCGAGCGCGATGTCGCGCGGCCCGAGCCGCCGCCCGGCGCCGAGCAGCCGCTCGCCTTCGCGGAAGTCGAGCCCCTCGGTCCTCAGATTGTCGCCGATGCGCGCCGGCCGCCCGAGCGTGACGCGGTCGCCGTCGCGCCGGACCTCCTCCTGCACCACGATCGCGTCCGCGCCCGCCGGCGCAGGGGCGCCGGTGAAGATGCGCACCGCCTCGCCCGCCCCGACGCGGCCTGCGAAGGCGCGCCCCGCCGCGGCTTCGCCGACCACCCGCAACGTCGCCGCCGGCGCGGCGGCGTCGACGGCGCGCACGGCGTAGCCGTCCATCGCCGAATTGGCGAAGGGCGGCTGGGTGCGCAGCGCGACGAGGTCCCGCGCCAGCACCCGGCCGAACGCCTCCTCGAGCGGGACCCGCTCCTCGCCGAGCGGCGCCTCGGCCGAGGCCAGCACGCGCCGGAGCGCCTCCTCGACCGGGATCGGGCCGCTCATGGGTTTGCCTCCATCGTCTCTCGTCATGGTTCGCCGTCTCTGGTCCGCAAGGGAGGGGCCGCGCCCGACGACGCGTCCGCGCGCCATTCGCCGGACTTGCCGCCGCGCTTTTCCAGGAGCCGCACGCCTTCGACGCTCATGCCGCGATCGATCGCCTTGGCCATGTCGTAGATGGTGAGGCAGGCGACCGCGACCGCGGTCAGGGCCTCCATCTCGACCCCGGTCGGGCCGACGGCGCGCGCTTCCGCGCGTACGACGAGGCCGGGCAGGGCCGCGTCCGGCGCGACGTCGACCACGACCTTGGCGAGCGCGATCGGATGACAGAGCGGGATCAAGTCGGAGGTTCGCTTCGCGCCCATGATGCCGGCGATGCGCGCGGCGCCGATCACGTCGCCCTTTTTTGCGTCGCCGGCGAGGATGGTTTCGAGCGTCGCCCGCGCCATGCGCACCCGCCCTTCCGCGACCGCGACCCGGCTGGTCGCGCTCTTCTCCGAGACGTCGACCATGCGCGCTTCGCCCTCGGCGCCGATGTGGGTGAGCGCGGGAGGGTGGTCGGGATCTGCGCTGGCCATCGATCGGCTCCTTCGCGCCGAGCGACGCGCCCGGCCCTTCAAGCAAGATTCGCCCGGCTCCGCAATCGCGGCGCCCGAGCCTCGGCGCTCGCCCCCACCACCATCCCCCGGATCAAGTCCGGGGGTCGCATGGTCCCCCTCCCGCGCTTCGCAGGGGGGAAATCGGCGCCGTCGCCGCTTTCCTCCCCCGTGAAGCGAAGCGGAACGGGGGAGGGGGACCAGCCGAAGGCTGGTGGAGGGGGCCCGCCGCAAATCGCAGCGGATCGTCGCGCTGCGCGCGCGACGATGGCGTTACGACTCGCGCGCCGGCCGCGCCGGCTTGCGCACGCCCTGGGTGGCGAATGTGCGCGCCGCCGGTTTCGCCGCCTTCGCGCCCGGCCGCTCCGGGCCTTGCGCCGTCAGCGGCTGCCGGCCCGGCACGAGATGGCGCGCGCCCGGCCCGATCAGGTCGGTCCGGCCCATCGCCGTCAGCGCCTCGCGCAGGATCGGCCAGTTGTCCGGGTCGTGGTAGCGCAGGAAGGCCTTGTGCAGGCGCCGTTGCCGCAAGCCCTTCACCGCCTCGACCTTTTCAGAGGCGCCGCGCCGCACCGGTTTCAGCGGATTGAAGCCCGAGTGGTACATCGCCGTCGACAGCGCCATCGGCGAGGGCAGGTAGGTCTGCACCTGGTCGGCGCGGTAGCGGTTGCGCTTCAGCCACAGCGCCAGATTCATCATGTCTTCGTCGGTGGTGCCGGGGTGGGCGGCGATGAAATAGGGGATGAGGAAATATTCCTTGCCCGCGGCCTTCGCGGCGGCGTCGAACATCGCCTTGAACTGATCGTAGGCGCCGATCCCGGGTTTCATCATCTTCGCCAGCGGGCCCGCTTCGGTGTGCTCGGGCGCGATCTTGAGATAGCCGCCGACGTGATGCTCGACCAGTTCGCGCACGTATTCCGGGCTCTTCACCGCCAGATCGTAGCGCACGCCCGAGGCGACCATCACCTTCTTCACCCCCGGGATCGCCCGCGCCTTGCGATAGAGCGAAATCAGCGCGTCGTGGCTCGTGTTCAGATTCTTGCAGATGTCGGGATAGACGCACGACGGGCGCCGGCACAGCGCCTCCGTCTCCTCGTCCTTGCAGGCCATCCGGTACATGTTGGCGGTCGGGCCGCCGATGTCGGAAATGATCCCGGCGAAGCCCTCGGTCGTGTCGCGGATCGTCTCGATTTCCTTCAAAATCGAGGTTTCCGAACGGGACTGGATGACCCGCCCCTCGTGCTCGGTGATCGAGCAGAACGAGCAGCCGCCGAAGCAGCCGCGCATGATCGTCACCGAATGGCGGATCATCTCCCAGGCGGGGATTTTCGCCCCCTCGTAGGAAGGGTGGGGCGCGCGGGCGTAGGGCAGGTCGTAGACGCCGTCCATGTCCGCGGTCGCCAACGGCAGGGGCGGGGCGGTCAGCCAGAGGTCGCGGTCGCCATGGCGCTGGGTCAGCGGCCGGGCGTTGCCGGGATTGCTCTCGCGGTGCAGGACGCGCGAAGCGCGGGCGTAGGCTTCGGGGTCGGCCGCGACCTGTTCGCACGAGGGCAGGCGGATGACGATGTTCCCGTCCCGCCCGCGCGGGCCTTCGGAAGCGGCGTCGAGATCGTCGACAGGGGCCTCGCGCCAGTCCTCGGGCGTTTTCGCGCGGGCGAAGGCGAGGCCGCGCACGTCGGAAAAGTCCTGGGCCATCCCGCCCGCGGCGACGCGGCGGGCGACCTCGACCAGGGCGCGCTCGGCGTTGCCGTAGAGCAGTAGGTCGGCCTTGGCGTCGAACAGCGTCGAGCGCCGCACCTTGTCGGACCAGTAGTCGTAATGGGCGATGCGCCGCAGCGAGGCCTCGATGCCGCCGAGCACCACGCCGACGCCGGCGAACGCCTCGCGGCAGCGCTGGGCGTAGACGATGACGGCGCGATCCGGGCGTTTGCCGCCTTCGCCGCCGGGCGTGTAGGAATCGTTGTGCCGCAGCCGCCGGTCGGAGGTGTAGCGGTTGACCATCGAATCCATGTTGCCCGAAGTGACGCCGAAGAACAGTCTCGGCCGGCCGAGCGCGCGAAACGCCTCTGCGTCCCGCCAGTCCGGCTGGGCGATCACGCCGACGCGAAACCCCTGCGCCTCGAGCAGCCGCCCGACGATCGCCATGCCGAAGCTCGGATGATCGACATAGGCGTCGCCGGTGACCAGGATCACGTCGCAGGCGTCCCATCCGAGCGCATCCATCTCCCGGCGCGACATCGGCAGGAACGGGGCGCGCGCGATCGGCTGCGCGGCTGCGAACAGCGGCGGGGGAGGGTCGGCAAGCGTGATGAGACGGACCATGTCACCCGACTTTCGCGGGAAACCCGCCCAGCAATCCCGGACTTTGCGCGCCCGCGGGCCCGGTGACAAGCCTCGGGCCGTTCTCGGCGCGCCCCTGGCGCGCTATCGCCCCTCGGTTTTCTCGTCCGTCACGACGACGAAGCGCTTCAGATTGGCGACGCCGAAGGCGGTCGACATGGCGACGTCGGCCGCGTCCCGGCCGCGGCCCATCACGATGCGGCCGATGCGCGGATGATTGTGGCGCGCGTCCAGCGTCCACCAGCGTCCGTCGAGAAACACCTCGGCCCAACCGCTGAAGTCGCCGGGGTTGACGTCGGGCGGCACGCCGATGTCGCCGAGATAGCCGGTGCAGTAGCGGGCCGGCATGTTCATGCAGCGGCAGAGCGCGATGGCGAGATGGGCGAAGTCGCGGCACACGCCGACGCCTTCGTGCATGGAGTCGCTGGCGGCGCGGGTCGAGCGCGCCTGCTTGTAGTCGAACCGGATCTTTTCATGCGCGAAATCCGAGATCGCCCGCATGCACCGCGCGCCGCCGGCGTTCCTTCCAAACTGCGACCAGGCGAAATCGGCGAGCTTGTCGCTGTCGCAATAGCGGCTCGAGAGCAGGAACAAGAGGGCGTCGTCGGGAAGGTCGGCGATCGGGGTGGTCCCCACGTCGGGCGGCGTCGCGTCGGGCAGGCCGCTGTCGTGAATGACGAAGCGGTTGGAGAAGGTGACCAGCCCGGCGGGAACCTCGACCCGCGTGACCCGGTTGCCGAACTGGTCGAGGTACTCGCGCATCGGCAGCCGCGGCTCGGAGACGATCCGGTCGGGCGTGAGGAGGTCGGCGTCCCGCGTCGGATGGACACGGAGCTGAAGCAGCATCGGCGTCGGGGCCGGACATTCAAAGGCGATGTCGAAGCCCGCTTCGATCAGCATGGGTCGCTCCTCTTGGCGTTACAGTGAAGGGCCGGGCGGGATCGCCGCAGCCCGCGTCGGATGGGTCGAGGCGCCGGATCAAGGGCGCTCGCGATTCGCAGGCTCCGGATCCGGCAGACGCCGGACGACGACGGTGACGACCATGCCTTCCTCGTCCTCGGCCTTGCCCCAGTAGGACCCGTGCAGCGGAATGGCCTGACGGGCGTCGCGCGCGACCGCGACCCGGATGAGGTCGCGATTGCCGACGATGCCGTTGGTCGGGTCGAATTCGACCCAGCCCGACCCCGGCAGGTAGACCTGACACCACGCGTGGGTCGAGCCGCCGCCGCGTCGGGGATGGTCGTCGTCGGCGCCCCCTCCCGGCACGTAGAGATAGCCGGAGACGAACCGGGCGGCGAAACCGAGCGTACGGGCGGCCTCCATCATCAGCGTCGCGTAGTCGCGGCAGGAGCCGCGCCGCGTCAACAACGTCTGAAGGGGGCTCTGTGTTCCCTTCGCCGTGCGCCGTTCGTAGGCGACGCCCTCCTTGATCGCATCGGTCAGGGTCATCAGCAGCCCGGCGGTCTCGGTCGGGCGCCCCTGATTGACGAACCGCCGGACCCAGCGCTCGAGCTCGCCGGACGGGTCGGGATAGTGTCGCTCGATCGCCCGCGCGAGATCCGGCATTTCCTCCGCGTCATAGGAAAAGGGATACGTGCGGGCGCGCTCCTCGAGCAGGAAGTCGGGCTCGTCGGACGCGATGTGTTCGAGGGTGATGACGTTCTCGACCTCGAGGCGCCGCGTTTCCCCGGAAAAGTCGGCGATCGCGACGCAATTGTCGAACACGTCGTGAATCCAGCGCAGCCGGCGCGGGCGCGGTTCGATCTCCAGACTGGCCTCGAGAAGCCGCTGATCGTTGCTGTCGCGCGGACGCAGCATCATCCGGTGTTCGCCGAGCCGGACCGGGGCGGCGTAGGAATAGGTCGTCAGATGTCTCACGGTCAGGATGGTCATGCGGTCTCGAACGAGGTCTCGAAGTCCACCATAGGCCACATTCGCCGGACTGAGGGTATCATTCTGCGGTTGTTGTTGGAACGAATGTCGGTTTATCGGGCCGATCGACGCCATAAGCACCGAACGTTTCGGCATAAGCGATTTCGCATACTATCGCATGGTCGTCGTCCCGCGCCGTTCGATTGCTCGAAAACCTGTGGGGTCGCCGCTCGTTTTTGAATCCGTCGCGCGGATCGATTCGCGATCGGCGCGACCGTCGGCGCCCCGCGTCCGGCCCGGCGATTGACGCTTTCCGGCTCCGCGTGTAGCGCCCCCCGCGGTCGAGCGTCCCCTGGGCCCTCGACGCGGAGGCACCGTGACCCGACATCCGACTCTCGCCTACGTCTTCCTGCGCAATTCGACGTTCGGCCCGAACGGGGCCGCGGCGGTGGAATTGTGCGTGCGCGACCTGATCCGCCACAGCCGCTTCGCCGCCTCGACGCTGGTCGTCTGCCCGAAGGTGGACGAGCCGTTCGAAGGCGTCGCGATCGAGACGGTTCCCGACGCGGGTTTCGGCGGCAATCTCGGCAAGGCGTGGGCGGTCGGACGGCTCTTGAAGCGCCGGGGCGTCGAGGTCGCGGTGGTGGAAAACCACCTGCCGGCGGCGGCGGTGGTCGCGGCGGCCTCGGGGCTCCCGGTGATCCTGCACAGCCACGCCTACGAGAAGGCGGCGCACGGCGCCCTCAAGCGCGCCGAGCGCGCCTTCGAACTCAACCGCCTCGCGGGTCTCGCCTTCTGCAGCGAGGACTGCCTCGCCCGCTTTCGCATCAATTTCCCCGGCGCGACCGCGCCGATGCGCGCCATCCCGAACGGGCTCGACATGCGCGAATGGTCGAGCGCCGGCGTGAAGGACAAGCTGATTCTCTCGGTCGGCCGCGGGATCGACGACAAGGGCCATCGTGAGGCGATGGCGGCGGTCGCCCGGACGCTGCGGACACGGCCCGACTGGAGCGCCCGGTTCATCCTGTCGGCGGTCGACCGCGAGCCGGAGACGGTGCGTGCGCTGCGCGCCGCCGCGGCGCCGTTCGGCGAACGGGTGCGGATCGACGCCAATCTGCCTTACGCCGAGGTCAAGCGCGCCTGGGCGCGCGCCTCGGTCGGCATGGCGCTGACGAAAAGCCCGGAGCCGTTCGGCCGCACCGCGCTCGAGGCGCTGGCGAGCGGCGCGGCGCTCGTCGCCTCGGGCCTCGGCGGCCTCGCCGAAGTCTGCGGCCGCGACGCGCTGACGGTCGACCCGGTCGACCCGGAGGCGGTCGCGGCGGCGCTCGCCGCGCTCGTCGATGCGCCGGACGTGCGCGAAACCCTCGCCCGCGCCGGCCGCGCCCGGGTCGAGGCGCTGTACGACATGGGCGTGGTGGCGGGGCGGATGGACGATTTTCTCGAGGAGGCTTTGCGCCGCCGCGCCGGATGAGGCCGGCGCCCGGGCGGGCCTTCACAGCGTCAGCGAACAGCCTGCAGTCGAAGAGAAGGTTTTCAGCCAAAAATCCAAATCCGACAAGGGAGATGTCCTCTACTCAAAACTGCGCCCTTACTTGCGCAAAGCCGTGATTGCGCCGATTATCGTTTCGAAAACAAAGAAAAGTACTTCAGCCATTGAATCGCTGCGGGATCGCAGCCACTCGAAAGGATACCGGAACCGATGACGACTGACTATCCGATGGTAGACATCGTGAAGGTGAAGCCGATGGAGGCGTTTCGGCTCTGGGTGCGGTTCAGCGACGGCTGCGAAGGCGTCGCTGACCTGAGAGAACTTTTGGCGCGGACCGGGCCGATGGTCACGCCGCTCCGAGACCCGGCGTATTTCAACCGCGTTTTCGTCGAGGGCGGCGTTCCGACGTGGCCGAACGGCTACGACTATGCCCCTTCGGCGCTCTATGTCGAGATGCGCGAGGCCGGAGCGCTCCACCTCGCCGCCGCGCAATGAGCAGTGTCGACACGTTCATCTTTGTTCCCCGCCGGGCGGGACGGCGGGCGGGGTGAGCTGCGGCAAATTCTTTACGTTTTCCAGAAACTATGGTAGCATAACGTTACAAGATCAGAAATAATGTCGAGCATGGCGTTCGGCCGGTGCTCTCGAGCTATGCCGCGGGTGTGTCGCATCGGCGACGCGCAGGCGCATTATTCTCTCGCCGAGGCGCTTCGCGGAGCGTGCGCAAGGGAGGTCGTATCCCTCTGAAACTGCTAACCGCGATGACATCGCGCGTGCCTTCGCGCCAGGCGCCCCGATCTGGCGCGCGAGTGCGCCACCTGTCGGACGTATCTCCCAAGGCGGGGCTCGCTTCAAAGCCGTCATCGCGAGGAGCGAAGCGACGTGGCGATCCAGGAGTCCGGGACGCCGATGCCTGCCGCCAGGGGAGTCCAGCGCTTCGGCAGCCGGCAGCGCGGACGGCTCCTGGATCGCCGCGTCGCCCTTCGGGCTCCTCGCGATGACGAAGTGTTAGGATCCCACCCTTGGGAGTTACTTTCGGACGTAACTGCCAACCCCGTCATTGCGAGGAGCGAAGCGACGAAGCAACCCATGCCGCCGCTTGCCTCCTGCGGAAAAAATCGCTCCGTCTTCTGCTCGCAACGAAGGGCGGCGGGACGATCAGAGGGCGCAACAGCAGCCCAGCGGCCCTGGATCGCTTCGCTTCGCTCGCGATGACGGCGCTGTTCGCTGCCGGCTTGGGAGTTACTTTCGGACAGCTTTCGGCGCCTATCCCGCTGAGATCGTTTCGGGGGCGCCGGGATTCAACGAGCCGGGTCGGTCGCCGTTCACCCCTCCGCCGGCGGGCCCTCGGCGTCGCGCCACTCGAGCGTGACCACCTTGCCGTTCTCGACCGTCAGCGCCAGCCGGCCGTGCTTGAGCTCGAGCGCCCGCTGGCCGAACAGTTTTCGTCGCCAGCCGGACAGGGCGGCGACGTCCGCCTTGTCGTTGGCGGCGATCGCCTCGAGGTCGTCGACGGTGGCGATCAGTTTGCCCGCCACCCCGCTTTCCTCGCTCACCTGGCGCAGGAGAACCTTGAGAAGCTCCACCGTCGCGCCGCCGCCGCCGCCGTTGCGCCGCTCCCGCTCGACCTTGGGCAGGGTCTTGGGGTCGCGGGCGACGCCGCGCTCGATCGCTTCCAGGATTTCGCCGGCGGCGCGCGAGCGCTCCATGCCGCGCGGGAAGGCGCGCAGGTTGGCGAGCGCCTCGAGGCTGCGCGGCGCGGCGAGCGACAGCTCGATCAGCACGTCGTCCTTCAGCACCCGCGACCGCGGCACGTCGCGCGCCTGCGCCTCGCTTTCGCGCCAGGCGGCGAGCTCCATCAGGCAGGCGAGGTCGCGGGGTTTGCGCGCGCGGGTCTTGTAGCGTTCCCACGCGCGTTCGGGATGCTGCTCGTAGACTTCGGGCGAGGTCAGCGCCTTCATCTCGTCGTCGAGCCAGGACTGGCGTCCGGTCGCGGCGAGGCGCTTGGTGAGCGCCCGGTAGACGTCGCGCAGGTGCGTGACGTCGCCGATCGCGTAGGCGATCTGCGCCTCGGCGAGCGGCCGGCGCGCCCAGTCGGTGAAGCGCGACGACTTGTCGACCGGCACGCGGCACACCGACTGCACGAGCTCGCTGTACGACACCTGGTCGCCGTAGCCGCACACCATCGCCGCCACCTGGGTGTCGAACAACGGCGTCGGCAGGACGCCGCTGAGCTTCCAGAAGATCTCCAGGTCCTGGCGGGCGGCGTGGAACACCTTCACCACGCGCTCGTCCGCCATCAGGCCGAGCAGAGGCTGAAGGTCGAGCCCCTCGGCGAGGGCGTCGATGGCGAGCGCCTCATCGTCGGTGGCGAGCTGGATCACGCACAGGACCGGCCAGAAGGTGGTCTCGCGCAGGAATTCGGTGTCGACGGTTACGAACGGGTGGCGGGCCATCCGGAGGCACGCGGCTTCGAGCTCTTCCGTCGTCGTGATGAGCGACACGCTTTTCGCCTATTCGGTTTCGGTGGCGTCGTCCTTCGGCGGGACGGGCTTGGCGCGTTCCTTGCGGATGGGCGAGGGCGCGTGGCGCGGCATGCCGAGCCGCTTGTCGAGATAGGCCCCGACGACCGACTGGAGGTCGTCGATGCAGTCCTCGAAGAAATGGTTCGCCTCCGGGATCACCGCATGCTCGATGACGATGCCCTTCTGCGTCTTCAGCTTCTCGATCAGCGCCAGCACCTCCCGGAGCGGCGCGACGCGGTCCTTGTCGCCGTGAACGAACAGGCCCGACGACGGGCAGGGGGCGAGAAAGCTGAAATCGAAGCGGTTGGCCGGCGGGGCGATCGAGATGAATCCCTCGATCTCCGGCCGGCGCATCAGAAGCTGCATGCCGATCCAGGAGCCGAACGAGACCCCGGCGATCCAGCACGCCCGCGCCTCCGGGCTGATCGACTGCGCCCAGTCGAGGGCCGAGGCGGCGTCGCTGAGCTCGCCCTGGCCGTGGTCGAACGCCCCCTGCGACCGTCCGACGCCGCGGAAGTTGAAGCGCAGCACCGAAAAGCCGCGGTCGGCGAAGTTGTAATAGGTATTGTAGACGATCTGGTTGTTCATCGTTCCGCCGAACTGCGGATGCGGGTGGAGAACGACAGCGATCGGCGCGCCCCTCTGCTTGGCGGGATGAAAACGGCCTTCCAGACGACCGGCTGGACCGTTGAAAAAGACTTCGGGCATGAATACTCCAGATACACCCGGTCGGCTTCCGCTTCCGTCCGTGGAGACACGGCTTGCGGCCCCGGTCCGGCGCGCCTATGTCTCGGGTCGATCGGGGGAGGCTCGCCTCGGCGGCAGCCTCATAGCACGCAGGGCGCCCGAGATTGCAAGGAAAAACCGCGTCCGAGCGGCGCCAGGCGGAGTGTTTCGCGCAAGTGGAAGAGAGACCGGATGGTCGCTGAAAGGCCGATCAGGACCTATCTCGACTACAACGCGACCGCGCCGTTGCGCCGGGAGGCGCGCGCCGCGGTCGTTGCGGCGCTCGATACCGCCGGAAACCCG
This sequence comes from Roseiarcus fermentans, assembly GCF_003315135.1. Classification (GTDB taxonomy): domain Bacteria; phylum Pseudomonadota; class Alphaproteobacteria; order Rhizobiales; family Beijerinckiaceae; genus Roseiarcus; species Roseiarcus fermentans. Next base: position 4,933 of record NZ_QNRK01000013.1, on the reverse strand, counting down.
TCGTCCGTCCACGCCGAAGGACGAGCCGCGCGTCAACTCGTCGAGACCGCGCGCGCCGACGTCGGCCGTCTCGCGGGCGTTCCGGCGCGCTGCGTCACCTTCGTCTCGGGGGCGACCGAGGCCGCCAACGCCGCGCTCAACCCGCGCCTCGGTCTCGGGCCGGCGGAGCCGCCGCTCGAGCGGCTGATCGTCTCGGCGGGCGAGCATCCGTGCGTCCTGCACGGCCACCGGTTTCCGCCGTCGGCGGTCGAGACGGCGCCGCTCCTCGGCGACGGCCGGATCGACCTCGACTGGCTCGCCGACGCCTGCCGCCGCCCCGGCCGGGCGCTGCTGGCGCTGCAGGGCGCGAACAACGAGACCGGCGTCGTCCAGCCGGTCGCGGCGGCGGCGGCGATCGTCCACGCCGCCGGCGGATTTGTCTTTTGCGACGCGGTGCAGCTCGCCGGGCGGGTCGCCTTCAGCCTCGCTGGGCTCGGCGCCGACGCCCTCGCGCTGTCGGCCCACAAGCTCGGCGGACCGAAAGGGGCGGGGGCCCTGATCTCGGCGAGCGCGGGGACGAGCCTCGGCCATCCCCTCCTGCGCGGCGGCGGGCAGGAGCGCGGCGTCCGCGCCGGCACGGAAAACGTCGCTTCGATCGCGGGGTTCGGCGCCGCCGCCGAAATCGCCGCAATCGAGGCTGCGGACGAGACGCCCCGTCTGGCGGCGCTGCGCCAGCGCCTCGCCGACGCGGTCCGGGAGGCCGCTCCGGACGCCGTCGAGTTCGGGCGCGACGCGCCGAGGCTGGCCAACACGCTGTGCTTCGCCGTTCCCGGAATCGAGGCGTCGACGCTGATGATCGCCCTCGACCTCGCGGGCGTCGCGGTCAGCTCGGGGGCCGCGTGCTCGTCGGGCAAGGTGGCGCCGTCGCATGTGCTCGCCGCGATGGGGGTCGCCCCCGACCTCGCCCGGGGCGCGATCCGGCTCAGCGTCGGATGGGGCTCCACGGAACGCGACGTCGAGCGGTTCTCCGCGGCCTTTTGCGCCGCCGCGCGCCGGATCCGGGCCGGGCGGTCACGAGTCGCGGACCTTGCTTCCGAGGCGGGCAGGGTGTAGACGCGCGCTTCGATTCCCCCTGTCTTTCCTGTTTCCTGAAGGAGTCTGCATGGCTCGCGTCACCGTCGAGGACTGCATCGAGAAGATCGAGAATCGCTTCGATCTCGTCCTCATGGCCAGTCATCGCGCCCGCGCCATCTCGTCTGGCGCGCCGATCAACGTCGCTCGCGACAACGACAAGAACCCGGTGGTCGCGCTGCGCGAGATCGGAGACGGCAAGCTCTCGCCGGGCGATCTTCGCGAAGACCTCATTCACGCGCTGCAGAAGCACGTCGAGGTGGACGAGCCCGAGGCCGAGGCCGCTCCGCTGATGGTCAACCCGAACGCCCAGTCGCAGATCGAACTCGGCGCCGAGCCGCAGTTCGACCGGATGACCGAGGAGGACCTCCTGCGCGGGCTCGAGGGGCTCGCCCCCCCGCCGGAGCCCGAAGAAGAGACGGAGTAGCCCGGGGGGGGGTGCGCCGATCCTGCCGCTCCGCGAGGATGCGGCGCGGTCTTGCCTGTCCACAGGCCCGCTGAACTTTTGTGTCCCGGCTCTATTCAACCCATCTCGATTTGCTATCGTCTGACGAAGAGATTCGGGTCTGGCGGCTGAGCCTCTCGGTCGCCCGAGGCTCGCTTTCCCGATGCGCAGTCGGTACGATTGGGCGGCCCGGAGCGGCCGGCGTTGTGTAGGGGGCCGAATTGGGCGAGGACGTCAGCAAGCCGCAGAGCGCGGTGTCGGACTTTCATCAGGGCGGCGACGAGCCGGCTTCGGTCGTCGAGGTCGCGGGCCGCGTCAAGTGGTTCGACGCCGCCAAGGGCTACGGCTTCATCATCCCGGACGACGGCGCGGCCGACGTTCTCATCCACGTCACGGTGCTGCGCCGCGACGGCTTCTCCAGTTTGCGCGAAGGATCGCGGGTGGTCGCCGAGGCGCAGCGCCGGGAGCGCGGCCTTCAGGTTCTGAAGGTGATTTCCGTCGCCGAGCCCGAACTCGGCTATGCGCCGCCGGCGCCCGCCCGGACCCGCTCGCAGGCAGCCTCCGTCGGCGGATTCGAGATTGTCATCGTCAAGTGGTTCAACCGGACCCGAGGCTTCGGCTTCCTCACCCGCGGCGAGGGCACCGAGGACATCTTCGTCCACATGGAGACGCTGCGGCGACACGGCTTCGTCGACCCCAAGCCCGGCGACAGCATGCTGGCGCGGTTCGGTCCCGGGCCGAAGGGGCTGATGGCGGCGGAGGTGCGGCCGCTCGACGGATCGCGCATCCTGGCGCCGAATTGAGCGGCTGTTCCGCTGGGGGAGCGAAAGCGATGGCAGGCGTCGGGGCTCGCAACTGGATCGCCTACGCGCTGCTGGCGCTGATCGTCGCCGTCACCGGGGCCGCGCGGGCGGAGGGGCTGGAGCCGCTTCAGGTGGTGACCGCGACGGGCGCGCACGACTTCATGGTCGAGATCGCCGCCGACGAGGCGAGCCGGGAGCGCGGCCTGATGAACCGCCGCTACCTGCCCGCCGACCACGGCATGCTGTTCGAATTCCAGGAGACAGCGCCGGTCGCGTTCTGGATGAAGAACACCTACATCCCGCTGGACATGATCTTCGTCTCGCCGGCCGGCGTGGTCACGAACGTGGCGACGCGCGCCGAGCCGTTGTCCGAGCGCGTCATTCCGTCGGGTCCGCCATGCGCGGCGGTGCTCGAGGTCAACGGCGGCGTCGCCGCTGCGATCGGGGTGAAAGTCGGCGACCGTATCCGGCATCCGTTCTTCAAGCCGTGAGCGGCCGGGGGCGGGCCGATTTGCATTGCTCGTCAGGATTGTTACAGTCGTCGGCGAACAGAAGCCCTGCGGATGCGCTTTCGCCATCCCGGCTTTCCGAGGTTTGATCTTGACTGACGCATTCTCGTCGAGTCCCGTGCTCGGGGCCGACGCAAAGGCCGCCGGGACCCGGAGTCCGCCGGCGGGGCACGCGGGCACCTATGCAGCCCTCGATCTCGGCACCAACAACTGCCGCCTGCTGGTCGCCCGACCGACGGCCGACGGGTTCCGGGTGGTGGACGCGTTCTCGCGGATCGTGCGGCTCGGCGAGGGTCTGTCGCGGACCGGGCGGCTGAGCGACGCGGCGATCGAACGGACGCTCGCGGCGCTGCGCGTCTGCCGCGACAAGATGGCCGCGCGCGGCGTGACCCGCGCCCGCAGCATCGCCACCGAAGCCTGCCGCTCGGCGGAGAACGGGCCGGCTTTCGTCGACAAGGTGCGCGACGAACTCGGCGTGGCGCTCGAGATCGTCGACCGCGAGACCGAGGCGCACCTGGCGGCCGCGGGCGTCGGCGATCTCGCCGACCGCGAGGCGAAGTCGATCGTGATGTTCGACATCGGCGGCGGGTCGTCGGAAATCATCTGGCTCGGCGGCGGCGATCCCGGATCCCCCCGGCGCCGCGTCCTCGCCTGGGAATCGATGCGGCTCGGCGTGGTGTCGCTCGCCGAGACGTTCGGCGGCGTCGACGTGACCGACCGCATCTTCGCCGACATGACGGCTTATGTCGCGGAGGCGCTGAAGCCGTTCGTCGACCGGGTGGCGGACGAGACGCGCTGCGACCGCTTTCACCTGCTGGGCACCTCCGGCACCGTGACGACGATCGCCGGCGTCCACCTCAACCTGCCGCGCTACGACCGGCGGGCGGTGGACGGCCTGTGGCTCGAACGCGACGAGGTCGACGCGGCGATCGAACGCGTCCGCTCGATGAGTTACGCCGAGCGCGCCGCCAACGCCTGCATCGGCCACGAGCGGGCGGACCTCGTGCTCGCCGGCTGCGCCATCCTGCAGGCGATCCGGGCGGAGTTTCCGGCCGAGCGGCTGAGAATCGCCGACCGAGGCCTCCGGGAAGGGATCCTGAGCCAGCTCATGCGCGACGACCGCGTCGGTCCCCACCGGCGCAGGCCGTTCCGATGACCCGCGGCAGTTCCGGTCACGAGGGCGGACGGGCGCTCAAGACCCGCGTCAAGACGGCGCGCAAGCGCTCGCTCGCCTCGACCCTCTGGCTCGAGCGCCAGCTCAACGACCCATACGTGGCGCAGGCGCGGCGGGAGGGCTACCGCTCCCGCGCCGCCTACAAGCTGCTCGAGATCGACGACAAGTACAGGATGCTGAAGCCGGGCCACCGCATCGTCGATCTCGGCGCCGCCCCCGGCGGCTGGAGCCAGGTCGCCGCGGCGCGGGTCGCCTCCCGCGCGGGGCGCGGCCGGGTCGTCGCCATCGATCTTCTGCAGATGGACGCGATCGAGGGCGTCGAGTTTCAGACCATGGATTTCCACGACCCGGAGGCCCCGGAGCGCCTGCGCGCCTGGCTCGGCGGCCTCGCCGACGGCGTGCTCTCGGACATGGCCGCCAACGCCACCGGCCACCGCAAGACCGACCAGTTGCGCATCATCGGCCTCGTCGAACTCGCCGCCGACTTCGCCTGCGAGGTCCTGGCGCCCGGCGGCTACTTCCTCGCCAAAGTGCTGCAGGGCGGCGTCGACGGCGATCTGCTCGCTCGCCTCAAACGCGAGTTCGCCCTCGTCCGCCACGTCAAGCCGAAGGCGAGCCGCGCCGACAGCGCGGAGTTCTACGTGCTCGCCACCGGCTTTCGCGGACCGAGGACGGCGACCGAAGCCTGACCGCACGGCCGCGCGCCGCATTCGAGTCGGTTTGAGCGTTTCCAAAGGTTTGCGGCGACTTTTGCGGGCGATCGTAACTCCCAACCCCGTCATTGCGAGGAGCAAAGCGACGAAGACTGTATGTCCTTGCGGAGGCGGGGCGGCCCGTCCTCGATGCGCCTTGCGAGGGTTGCTCGGATAGGCCGGGTAGAGCCTCACGCGAG
>NZ_QNRK01000012.1 GCF_003315135.1 Roseiarcus fermentans | reverse complement strand
GCTGCGCACCTTATCCGAGGCATTGCTCAGAGCCGCCTGACGTTCCTGCTTTGTCTCCTTATGCGTATCCGGAGGCCCTTTCGTTAGTTCGGGCCTTGTTGGTGTGCATGGCTCAGGCCGCGAGTGCGGCGATAGCCAGAGGCTGCGGCCGCCAGTTCCACGGCAGCAGTTCATCGAGCCGATGTGCGGGATGGCCGGCGATGCGCGCGAGGACGTCGGCGAGCCACGCCTGCGGATCGACGCGGTTCATCTTCGCGGTGACGATGAGGCTGTACATGGCTGCGGCGCGACGTCCTCCGCGATCAGACCCGCAGAATAACCATGATTTCCGTCCGAGAGCCACGCCGCGCAAGCCCCGCTCGGCGGCGTTGTTCGACATGCAGACGCGGCCGTCGTCGAGGAACAGAGTGAAGGCCGGCCGGCGCGTGAGGATGTACTGGATCGCCTTTGCGAGGTCGTGCCCGCGCGACAGCCTCGTCGCCTGCTCGCGCATATAGACCATCAGGTCATCGACCACGGGCCGGCTCTCCGCGCGGCGGACGGCCAGACGCTCCTCGGGGCTCCGGCCGTTGATCGACCGCTCGATCATGAACAGCGCGTCGATGCGGCGCACGACCTCAATCGCGATCGGCGAGAGCGGGATCTCGGTCTTTCCGGCGGCCTTGCGGCGTGCGTTCTCCTCGACGTCGGCGAAGACGAAGAACTTGCGCCGCGCATGCGCCCAGCACGCCGCCTCCCGGATCGGGCCGGGTTTGCGGTCCGCGAGATAGAGCCTGTTGTAGCCGTCGTAGGCGTCGGCCTGGAGAATGCCTGCGTAGCCCGCCAGATGCGCCTGCGGATGCTCGCCCCTCCGGTCGCGCGAGTAGTAGAAGATCGCGGCCGGCGGCCCGGCGCCGCCGAACGGCTCGTCATCGCGGACATAGACCCAGAGCCGGCCGGTGACGGTCTTGCCCTTGGTCAGCACCGGCACGGTGGTGTCGTCGCCGTGCAGGCGCTCGGCCGCCATGACATGCGTCTCGACGAGGCGCCGAAGCGGATCAAGCGCCGTCGCGACCGCGCCGACCGCGTCGGCCAATGTGGAGAGCGCGATCGGGGCGCCCTCGAGCGCGTAGCGGTCGGCCTGCCGGTTCAGCGGCTGGTGCTGGCCGAACTTCTCGAACACGATCATCGCGAGCAGGCTCGGGCCCGCCCAGGCCCGCGGGATCGCGTGGAACGGCGCCGGCGGCTGGCTGATTGTCTCGCAGTCCCGGCAGGAGAACTTCTCCCGAACCGTCTCGATCACCTTCCACCGCCGCGGCGTCGTCTCCAGCGTCCGCGTCACGTCCTCGCCGAGCTTGCGCAGGCGGGCGCCGCCGCAGCACGCGCAGGTCGTCGGCGGATCGATCACAACCCGCTCGCGCGGCAGATGGTCGGGGAACGTGTCGCGCTCGGCGCGCCGGCGGGTGAAGGGGCGCACCGTGGTCGTCTTCGCGGCCGCCTGTTCCGCCGCCAGCTCGTCCTCGGTGGCGCTTGCCGCCAGCTCCTCGAACTCGAGCGCCAGCTGCTCGATCAGCCGCGTCGACCGCTCCGACCTCTGCCCGTAGATCTGGCGCTCGAGCTTGGCGATCCGGAGCTTCTGCGCGGCGATCAGCGCCATGTCTTCCGACGCCTTCGCCTGCGCGACCGCCAGTTCCGCCGCGACTTCCAGGCCCCGCGCGCGCTCGGCGACAAGCGCCGCCTTGAGGGCGGCGACGTCGTCAGGAAAGGCCTCGGGAGCGGGATCCATGCGACGCACGGAATCACAAATCGAGCGATTCGAGGCGCCCTAAAATGAGTCTGACCCCATGTCTTTCTTCGCTTGCCGCGTCCTCAGCCCGCGCTCTTCGGCCGCCACGTCAGCTGCGGATTCCGCCAGTCGATCCCTTCGAGCATGTAGGCCATCTGCCCGGCCGAAATCGACACGACGCCCTCCTTTGCCGTGGGCCAGATGAACTTCCCGCGGTCCAGCCGCTTCGCATACAGCGACAGCCCGAGGCCGTCGTGCCAAAGGATTTTCGCCAGATCGCCCCGGCGACCCCTGAAAATGTAAAGATCGCCGCAGTGCGGGTCGCGGTTCAACTGCTCCTGAACCTGAAGCGCCAGACCCTGCATGCCACGGCGCATGTCGGTGTGGCCCGTCGCGATCCACACCCGCACCCCGCTCGGGATCGGAATCATCGCTCGCCCAGAACCCCCAGGACCCGACGAAGCGCATCGGCGTCGACGTTGCTGTCGACACGCACGCGGTTCCCGGACCCGAACTGGATCTCGATCACGCCGGGCTTCGGCCGTCGTCCATTCGCCGGCTGGCGCGCCGGCCTCGCCGCCTCCGAAAGAGGAGCCGGCGCCATCGCGTCGATCTCGACCGGAAGCAGGATCGAGCCGACGCTCCCGGCGGGGTCAGCCGTGCGCGCCAGCCTTCGCCATGTGAAGAGCAGACTCTGCGACACGCCGTGCCGCCGCGCGACGTCGCTCACAACGGCGCCCGGCGCCAGCGTCTCCTCGACGATCCGCGCCTTCTCGTCCCTGCTCCACCGCCGTCGGCGCTCGACCCCGAGAACCTTCCCATCCATCTCTGTATGACCTTAACGCCAGCCTTAAGGTCACACCCTTCGCGACCCTCCAGCCCGCAAGCAAGGCGGCCGCCGCCGAAGGGTTACGGACATACAGGGGTCATCGGAGAATCTGTGCCAAATCGTACGCTAAGCCGAAAACGCTGATTTCTCAGATAGCCGCGGACAGGTCGAAAATTGCCGACCGAAAACTAAAGTCTCCGGCCACACGGCAGCGGCTCGGAAAAAAACTTGCAAAATCAATGCACGCGAAGTCTCGATTCGCCGGGGTTTTTTGGCCGCTCCATCCTTAGCGTACGACTTGGAACATCCTCTGCGATGACCCCGTCGCTGCCAACAGAAACTGGGCGCCTCCTCTTGCAGCGTGGCATTCATTGGACGCCAAGCCTACGTGAAAGGCGCCGCCGTCTTCGCGATCCATCGAGACGGCGGCGCGGCGAACGGGACGAGGCGATCGGTCCCGCCCGGTTTCGGTGAAGCGGCGTCAGTTCAGCCCGAGCTTGCCGCGCAGCGTCGACAGGTCCTCGGCGAGCGCGTTGACCTTGGCCGAGAGCACGGTGCGGTCGGGCTCGGACAGCTTGTCATATGGCTCGTAGCCTTCCGCGGTCCTGTACTTGGCGAGTGTCGCGTCCACGACGGTGAAATTTTCGGCGACCTTCTTGACGAAGTCCGGGTCCTTTTTCGCGAGCACCGGTTCGAGCAGGACGAAGATCTTCTGTGAGCCGTCGAAATTCGCCTTGAAGTCCCAAAGGTCGGTGTGGCTGTAGCGATCCTCCTCGCCGGAGATCTTGGTCTTCGCCACCTCCTCCATGAGCGCCGCCGCGCCGCCGACCACCTTCTCGGGCGGGAAGGTCAGCTTGACGATGCGCGCGTGGAGCTCCTTCGCGTCGGCGAGGAGCTTGTCGGCCGTCTCGGACAGGCCCTGCGTCGAGTTCTTCTCCCACAGACCGTATTCGAGCCTGTGGAAGCCGGTGAAGCCAGGATCTTCTTCCTTCTTCTCGTGATCGTCGGCGCGCGAATCCAGCGCGCTGTCGAGGTCGCTGAACAGTTCAGCGACCGGCTCGACCGCCTCGTAGTTCATGCGCGTCGGGGCGTAGAGGGCCTTCGCCGTCTTGGTGTCGCCCGCCTTGATCGCAGCGACGAATTTCGTCGCGTCGGCGATGAGCTTCTCCGTGTGCACAGCGACATAGAGCTTGTAGTCGGCGATCGGCTGCACGAGGTCGAGCGGCGCTTCCTGAGTTGCCCAGGCGAGGCCGGGGGCGCAGAGCGCGGCGGCGAGCGCGCCCATCTTCAGCCGGTTTGCGAGTGTCATGCTTGCTTGTCCTTCCGGTTGGAAATTTCTGCGCGCGTTCAGGCGATCGCCTCGATCAGGCTGCGGCCGAGATAGTCGCTCTCGTCGCGAACGCCCGGCAGGACGAAGAAATAGCCGCCGCCGAACGGCTTGATGTATTCTTCGAGCGGCTCGCCGTTGAGCCGGCTCTGAACGGCGAGAAAACCCTGCGCCAGATCGGCCTGGTAGGAGAGGAACAGCAGCCCGTCTTCGAGGTGGCCCGATTTCGTCACGCCATTCGAGAAGTTGAAGCCCCGGCGTACGATCAGGTTCGCCTCGGTCTCGGGCCGCCTCGGATTGGCGAGCCGCATATGCGCGGTCAGCGGCGTCAGGTCGCCTTTCGGATCGGCGGCGTAGTCGGGGATGTCGTGCTCCGATCCGCCCAGAACGCCGAGCGGCGCGCCGCTCCATTTCTCGCGCCCGAAGATGCGCTCCTGCTCGCCGAGCGGGGTGCGGTCCCAGTCCTCGACCAGCATCCGGATCAGGCGCACGACCTGATAGCTGCCGCCATGCGCCCATTTCGGCTCGTCAGGATCGCCGGCGCCGACCCAGACGATCTTCTCCATGAGCGCGTCGTCGTTGGAGTCGGGATTGGCCGATCCGTCGCGGAAGCCGAGGAAGTTGCGCGCGCTCTCCGACTTGCCGTCCGGCTGCGGCGGGACGACCGGGACGCTGCCTTCCTGGCGCCAGCGCAGCACCATCGAATCGGACGTGTTCTTGATGATGTCGCGGAGAGCGTGAATGTTGGTCGGCTGGCTGTTGGCGCAGAATTGCAGCAAGACGTCGCCGTGGCAGCTCCGCGCGACGAGGGCGTCGTTCGGAAACCCGGCCATCCGCATGAGCGTCTTCGGCTTGAGCGGCTTCAGCCACGCTCTGTCCTCAAAGAGCGAATCGCCGACCGAGACCGTGACAGTGAGTTCGTCGGGCTCGATGACCGGACCCAGAATGCCAGAATCCGCTGGCGGCAGTTTCGGATCGCGGTCGGGCGCGCGGCCGCCCTGCGTCAGGAAGGCGATCCGCTCGGTCAGCTTGCGGAAGAGCGTCTGCAATTCCTCGGGGTTGGCCGCCACGAGGTCGAAGGCGGCGACGATGCCGCAGGCCGGGCGCGGTGTGACGACGCCCGCCTGATGAACGCCGTAGAACGGCGTGCGCCGCCTCGCGTCCGAATGCGCAATCGGCGCGTCGGCGACCTGCGGGCGCGCGGCCTCGCTTTCCGCCGCGATGGCCGCGCCGGCGCCGCCGCCCGCCGCGGCGATCGCGCCGGCGCCGAGGAGAAAGCCGCGGCGGCTCGCGGCGAACGGGCAGGATGGCGTCTTTGTCGTCGTCATGGTCCTCTAGCTCCGGACTTCAACCGCGGCGCCGAGCCTGTCGAGCGCGTCCGCGAGCGTCCCGAAGGTCTCCGCGAGCGCGGCGCGCGTCGAGGCGTCGACCGCGTCGAATGACTTGAACCGGTCGCCGTCGCGGAGACCGGCGAGGACGCTCTGCGCCCCGGCGACCGCCCTCTCGGCGCCGTCCGCCGCATCGGCCGCGGACTTGCGGACGACGGGCGCGAAGAGTTCGACGATCTTCCCAATGCTCGCGAGATTGGCGTCGAGGTCGTCGAGGTCGGTCCTCGAAGAGGAATCCTCGCCGGATGCGATCCGGCCGGAAGCCAGTTGGCGCGCGAGCCGCGCAGCGCCGCCGACGAGATCGGCCGGCGCGAGCTTGGCGCTGCGCAGGCGCGCCTTGAGGTCCGCGGCGTCCGCCGCGAGCTGGTCGGCGAAGGGCTGAAGCCCGCCGACGCCGTTCTGGCCATAGAGATCGTAGGCGATGCGGTGGAAGCCCGTGAAGGCTGGGTCTGCCTCGCGCCCGGCGAGGTAGTCGGGCGACGGGTTGATCCGGTCGACGAGGTCGGAAAAGCGATAGACGACCGTCTCCAGCTGCTTGTAGGGCGCGCGCGCCGCCTCGTAGGCCGTGCGGGCGGCCGCGACATCGCCGGCCCGGATCGCGTCGGCAAGGCGTCGCGCGCCGTCGTCGAGCGCGCTGGCGGCCATGCCGAGATAGAACCGATATTCGGCGAGCGGGCCAAGGAAGGCCCGCATGGTCGGAGCCGAGGCGGCGGCGACGGCGGATTCCCGGGACGGCGTCACCGTCAGCGTCCCGCGCGGGTTCGACAGCAGGCCGCAGGTCATCGCCAGCGCGCCGGGCTGAAGATCGACCGTCAGCGTCGCCTTGAGGCCGGGGACGATGTTCTCCTGCTCGGCCACGACCATGACGCCGTCGAGGATCTCCCACTCGACCGGGCGGTCCGACGCGTTGACGACTTCGAACTTTCGCCGTCCGGCCGGAACGGTGAGCGCATTCGGCGCGCAGGCGCGGGCCGTGATCGTCACCCGGAAGGCGTCGGCTGCGGCGGGCCGCGCCCGCTGCGCGGCGAGATAGAAGGCCGCGCCGCCGATCAGGACGAGGACGGCCGCGCCCGCGACCGCCAGACCGATGAAGCGCGGCGGTCCGGCGGGCGCGGCCTTCGGATCAGACGCGGACATCGCCGTGCGCTCCGCCGCGCGCCGTCGCGCTGACCGGCTCTTCCATCGGCCGCAGGAAGAGCCACAGGGTGACGGCGAGGAAGCCGACGTAGACGAGGATTTCGCCCAAAGCCGGCGCCGCCTGATAGTTGAAGACGCCGGCCAGCATCGTTCCCACGACGCTCGAATCCGGCAGGATTCCGCTGAGATCGACCGGTCTCTGCTGCAGGCCGTTCCACAGGCCTGCCTCATGCAGACTGCGCGCCGAAGCGGCGAGCAGGCCGGCCGCGACGACCAGGATGAAAACCCCCGTCCAGCGGAAGAAATGGCGCAGGTTGATCCGCACGCCGCCGACGAAGATCGCATAGCCGACGCCGACAGCGACGACGAGGCCGAGCAGCGCGCCGAGCGGCGCCGCCGCCCCCTCGCTCTGCTGGAAGATCGCGAGCAGAAAGAACACGGATTCGAGGCCTTCGCGAGCGACAGCGAAGAACACCATGCCGATCAGCGCCCAGCCGCCCCCGGACGTGGCGAGGGCGGCCTCGATCGAGCCTTCGAGTTCGCCCCGGATCGAACGCGCCGCGCGGCGCATCCAGAACACCATCGAGACGAGCACGCCAACGGCGACCAAGCCGATGACCGCCTCGAACGCCTCCTGCGCCTTCTGCGGAAACTCGGCGCTCGCGATCTGGATCGCCGCGCCGGCGAACAGCGCCAGGGCGACCGCCAGCAGCACGCCGAGCCAGACATACGGCATCCATCGCGCCCGACCGGTGCGATAGAGGTAGCTCGCGACGATGCCGACGATGAGGGCCGCCTCGACTCCCTCGCGCAACATGATCAAGAAGGGCGCCAACATCGAACCCGCACCACCTTGCATGATCGTTCGTCGGCGGGGGCTTCCGGACGAAGACGATGACCTTACGGGCCTGGAGCAACCCGCAGACTCTGCGTCACTCAAAATCCAGGGACGGTCAACAAAAGTCTGTCGCTGGATCGCAGATTGGAATTAGAACGTTTCTAAATCAACCATTCCGAGGCGAGCTCTCAATCCACGCCGAAGCTCATCTCTCTTTGATCCATATGAAATGGCGGCATACGCGTTCAATTTTACGCATCGGAATCACAGCGATTTAGAAACGTTACGATCTGGGGAGAAACCATTCCGTAGTGTTGCCGATCTCGATGACTACGGATATCGATCTCTCTGCTGTGGGACTATCGCCCTTGCGGCGACATCGGACAGCGACTTCCAACGTCGGCTAGATTGCGTCGCGCGCTGCATTCTAGTCAACAGACGCCCGTCGTTGGACCAGCGCAGACGCTCTCCCGAACTGATGCTGAGCGCCTTATCAACGGCACGAGGAGCGAGGGGCGCCGTAAGGACCACGTTGATTTTCTGATTCAGACGTTGCGCGATTCCGTGCATCCGAGCCTGGCCGGGAAACGCAAAGGCGCACGACGCAGACGTCGCTTCTGCGCGAACCTCGACGCCCCCCGACCTCTGGAGGTAGCTCTTCGCGACCTCCAGTGTGGTTGCGGTCCTTCTCTCGCGATCGATGTCGGGCAACGACGTCAGTTGGACCGAAAGGACACACCCGCTTTCATTCCGCAGGATGGCTACGCGGCTGCTGCGGTTCGGCATTTTGCCCCCCAGAGTCGCCGATTTCGCTACCTGCGATCTTGCCGCAAAGATCACCGACCGATCTGCAGAAAGTCCACAACTGCTCGATTGAGTGCGGCGAGTCGCCGCGCCCCCTTTACACTGCAGGACTTGGCCCGTATTCAAGTGACGTGGTTCTCGTTCCGGGCTCCCGGAACGGGATTAAAAGGGAACGCGGTGCGTTGCGCTTGAGCAACTATACCGCGGCTGCCCCCGCAACTGTGAGCGGTGAAGATCGCCGAATTGAGCCACTGGTCCAGACTGGACTGGGAAGGATCGGCGATCTGACGACCCGCAAGCCAGGAGACCTGCCACGCCCGTTCGCATCTGCGGACGGTTTGTCGTTGGGCGCCGGGGTGAGCGTCGTGCAACATCACGGGCGCTCATGAACCCGTGTGAGCCGCATCTCTCTGTCGTCTCCTTGTGCGGATTCGAAGCCGCCTCGAGCGGCGTTCGAGGGAGACACGACCTTGAAGCATCTGAAAACCATGTTGGCCGCCGCCGCGATCGCGGGCGCGGCGGCGCTGCCGGCCGAGGCGCACTTCCAGCTGATCTACACGCCCAACGCCAATCTCGAGAAGCCGGGCGAGATCCCGATCCTGCTTCTGTTCTGGCATCCGTTCGAGAACGGCCACGCCATGGACATGGCGAAGCCAAACCAGTTCTTCGTCGTCACCAAAGACAACAAGAGGACCGACCTCATCGACAAGCTGACGCCGGTGACCTTCAAGGGCAAAGAGAATTCCGCAGCGGCGTGGCAGACCAAATTCCCCGTGCGTGCGCTTGGAGACTACATTTTCGTTCTTGACCCCGCGCCCTATTGGGAGCCAACCGAGAACCACTTCATCCATCAAATCACGAAAGCCTATGTCAATCTCGGCGAGGCGCCGACCAATTGGGATCAACCCGTCGGCCTGCCGACCGAAATCGTACCGCTGAACAAGCCGACGGCGATCGTCGCGGGATCGACATTCTCCGGCCGCGTGCTGACGGACGGCAAGCCGGCAGCCGACACGGAGATCGAGGTCGAGTACCTCGCCGCGGAGCCGGATCTGGCGACGCTGACGCCGAAGAAGCCCACCGTCTCCCCGCCGCCAGGCGGCACGCTGGTCGTCCACACCGATTCCAACGGCGTCTTCACCTTCGGCATCCCGAAGGCGGGCTACTGGGGCTTCTCGGCGGTCGATGCGGGGCCGAACAAGAAGTTCAAGGACAAGGACCAGGAAGAAGACGCCGTCATCTGGATCCACGCCAACGATCTCAAGTGAGGCGCAGCCGAGGAGGCAGGTCATGCATATCGTCGACGGCGCCCTTACGTTGCCGGTCATCGCGGTCGGCTCCGCGATCACGGTCGCAGGCATCGGGCTCGGCTTGCGCCAGATGCCGCCAGAAAAGATCCCCGCCGCAGGCGTGCTCAGCGCGACATTTTTCTGCGCCTCGCTGGTGCACATGTCGATCGGACCTTCGAGCGTCCATCTGATCGTCAACGGGCTCTGCGGCATCGTGCTCGGCTGGGCGGCGTTTCCGGCGCTGTTCGTCGCCCTGCTCCTGCAAGCCATCTTCTTCGGCTTCGGCGGGTTGACGGTCATCGGCGTCAATACGGCCAACATCGCCGTGCCGGCGGTGATCGTCTACTACCTGTGCCGCCGCGGCGTCGTCCGTTCGTCGCCTCAGGTCGCGGCGATCTGGGGCGCCGTCGGGGGCGCGCTCGCCATCGCGCTCACCACCGGTTGCGTGGCGCTCGCGCTCTCGTTCTCGGGAGACGAGTTCATCCCGGCGGCGAAGCTGGTGTTCTTCGCCCACATTCCGGTCATGGCGATCGAAGCGGTGCTGACCGCCGCCGCCGTCTATCTGATCCGCCGCGTGAAGCCCGAATTGCTGGACGCGTTTTCGGCCGCTTCGCCCGACTTGCAGCCTGTGCTGGCGGCGGCTCCGGAGGCGAGCCTGAGGAGCACCCAATCATGAACACGACAGTCATGACCAGAACAGTCGCGGCCACGCTCGTCGCTCTCGCGATCTCGTTCGGCGCCTCGACGCAGGCGCTCGCGCACAAGGTCGTCGCCGGCGCCTATGCCAGCGGCGACCACATCGAAGGCGAGATCGGCTTCTCGGATGGCTCGGTAGCGAAGAATCAGCCGGTCGACGTGCTGGCCGAAGACGGCAGCAAGATCGGCGAGACGAAAACCGGCGAGGACGGCACGTTCACGTTCAAGCCGACCAAACCGATCGTACACATCTTCCACGCCGACATGGGCGGCGGCCACATTGCAAACATCCGCATCGAGGTGGCCGACCTGCCGGTCGACCTTGCGGCGGCGGGTGCGGCGGGTGGCGGCGCGGCGGTCGGCGGCGGCGCGGCTCCGGCCGCGGCGGCGGACGCCACGACCGCTGCGGCCTCGGCCGCCACTGCAGTCGCGCTGAGCGACGCGCAGAAGACCCTGCTCCTCCAGGCGGTCAGCAACGAGATCAAGCCGCTCAGAAAGGAGATCATTGCGCTCAAGGAGAAGGACGACTTGCAGTCGATTCTGGGCGGGATCGGCTACATCGCCGGCCTGTTCGGGCTCTGGTTCTACGTGTCGGCGCGACGCTCGCAGTCGAAGCAAACCGCGACGATGGCCCAACCCTCGGTGTCGGCGCAGCGCACGCCCAAGACCGCCTGATGGGTGGGGCGGCCCCTGCGGCAGGCGCGCCTCTCGTCGGGGCCAACTCTTCCGGAGGCTCGCTCAAGGCGCTCGACGGCCGCGTGCGCATCCTGGCGACCGCGGCCTTCGCCTTGGCGACCGTGTCGTTCTCGCATTTCGGGCCGCTCCTCATTGCGCTCGGAGGCGCGATGCTGGTCGCGCGGCTCGTGGAGCTCCCCATACTGAAAACGCTGCGCCGGATCATCGCGATGGATATGTTCATCGCGTTCATGATCCTGATGCTGCCGTTCACGACGCTGGGCGAGCCGCTGTTTTTCGTCTTCGGGTTTCCCGCCAGCCGCCAGGGCCTCGTCGAGGCCGCTCTCATCGGATTGAAGGCGAACGCCATCGTGCTCATGGCGATGGCGCTCCTGTCGTCGTTCGAGCCGGTCGAACTGGCGCGCGCGATGGGCAGGCTCGGCGTTCCCGAGCGCCTCGTGCATCTCGTGCTGTTCAATATCCGCTATATCGACCTCTTGTACCGGGAGTTGCACCGGTTGCGCACGGCTATGCGGGCGCGCGCCTTCAGGGCGAACGCCTCGTGGCACGCGTGCGTGAGCATGGGCTATCTGATCGGCATGATGCTGATCCGCGCGCTCGAGCGATCGGAGCGGATCCTACAGGCGATGAAATGCCGTGGCTTCACAGGCCGGCTCTACCTGGACGGCGAAGAACGGATCCAGCGCCTGGACCTGGTGTTCGCCGCGGCCTTCGCCGCATTCGTCGGCGCTCTGACCCTGTGGGAGATCCTGAGTGTCGCCGCTCTTTGACGTCCGGGGCCTCGTATTCGGGTATCCCGGGCAGAACACGGTTCTTGAACAGGCCGAGTTCGCGCTCCACCCGGGCGAGCGCCTGTGCGTCGTGGGCCCCAACGGCGCGGGCAAGAGCACGCTCCTGCAAATCCTCGTCGGACTCCTGACCCCTCAGGCCGGAACGGTCGTCGCTTTCGGTCAGGAGCGGCGCAAGGAGCCTGATTTCTTCGAAGTGCGGCGACGCGCCGGCTTCGTGTTCCAGGACCCCGACGATCAGCTATTCTGCCCGACGGTCGCCGAGGACGTCGCCTTCGGGTTGCTCAATCTCGGCAAGAGCCGTCGCGAAGCCGCGACGATCGTCGACGAGACGCTCGATCGTCTCAAGCTCACGCACCTGCGCGACCGCGTCACCCACAAGCTCTCCGGCGGCGAGAAGCGCCTCGTCACGCTCGCCGCGGTCCTCGCCATGGAGCCGGACGTCCTGCTGCTCGACGAGCCGACCAACGCGCTCGACGAGCGCACCTATGCGCGGCTCGTCCGAATGCTTCTGGACCTGCCCCAGGCGATGATCGTCGTGTCGCACGACCCGCATTTTCGCAGGGCCATCGGCACTCGAAGCCTGGCGCTGAATAACGGAAGGCTCGCCGAACTCGATGAGAGTTCACGCGCCGACGCCAGAGTTGAAACCCGGTCGTGACAGTGCACGCAATTGTCGAGCCGCGGCAGGAATCCCGATACCCGTCATGACGGACACGCATCCCCACAGCCCGCTTTGGCCAGGCGTCCCGCTCGCTCTCGGGTCCGCGGTGCTGTTCGGCGCTGCGGCGCCTTTTTCGAAATCGCTCTCGGGCGCACTCGATCCATTCATGCTCGCAGGCCTACTTTATTTGGGCGCGGGACTCGGGCTTCTGGGCTTGCGCCTTCTGCCTTTCCCAAGAGCTCGGGAGGCCGAACTGCAACGGCGCGACTGGCCATGGCTCGCCGCGGCGATAGCGGCCGGGGGCGTCGCGGGACCCGTCCTGCTTATGGCGGGACTCGCTCGCACGTCAGCCTCGAACGGCGCGCTGCTGCTCAACCTCGAAGGCCTCGCGACGGTGGGGCTCGCATGGGTCGTCTTCAAGGAGAACGTCGACCTCCGCGTTCTGATTGGGGCCTTCGCCATTCTTTGCGGTGCGGCTCTGCTCGCGTGGGGCGGTGACGGCGCCGCGCTCGATCTTGGCGCGCTCCTCGTCGCGGGCGCGAGCCTTGCCTGGGGGATCGACAACAATTTGACTCGCAAGATATCCGCGGCCGATCCGGCGACGATCGCCATCTGGAAGGGCTGCGCAGCGGGGTCCGTGAACGTTGGCATTGCTCTCGCAGCAGGGTCGTCGCTTCCGCCGGCCTCAAAAGCGATTGAGGCGGCGCTGGTTGGCTTCTTCTGCGTTGGCGTCAGCCTCGTCCTGTTCATCCTGGCGCTCCGTCAACTCGGCGCGGCCAGAACCGGCGCCTATTACTCCCTCGCACCGTTCGTGGGCGCCGCGCTGTCGATCGTGGCTCTCGGCGAACCGCTCACGGCTCAACTCCTCGTTGCGGGCGTGTTGATGGGCATCGGATTATGGCTGCATCTGATCGAACGGCATGAGCACGAGCACGTGCATGAGGCGATGGAGCACAATCACGTTCACACCCATGACGTGCATCACCAACATGGTCACGGTGGGCCTGTCGAGGAACCGCATTCACATGTGCATCGCCATGCGCGAGTCTCGCATGCTCACGTCCATTATCCTGATCTGCATCATCGGCATCGGCACCAGGAGTCGGGGTGATCCGCCGGGAGCAGGACTGGTTGGAGGCGGATGTTTCACGCCGTCGAATCAGTCCTCGGCGATCACGTGAAAGAATGAGCCCGTGACGAGCCCCCTGCGCGAGCCCGCCGGCTCGGCTACGCGTCGCTCGTGGTCGCGAAAGGCGCGTCATCGCCCGGGGATGCGATGGTGGCGTAGTGGAATTCGTGGCCGAGCAGAACGTCGCCACGCCGCCCGAGCCCGCAGGTCTCCGTGAGCGCCGCGCGCCGGTAGCCGAGCGTCATCTTTCGTTTGTGGAAGCTGGTCGCGACCGACAGAAGGCCCGCCATGGCGTGGGTGACGCCGGTCGCGTCGGTCAGCGACGCGCCGAGCATCATGTAGCCGCCGCATTCGCCGTGGACCGGCTTCTCCCGCGCGAAGCGCCTGAGGCCGTCGAGGAAGCGCGCGGCGCCCGCGAGCCTGCCCGCGTGCAGCTCCGGGTAGCCGCCCGGCAGCCAGCAGACGTCCGCGTCGGCGGGCGGAGGCTCGTCGCGCAGCGGCGAGAAGAGGCGATCGCGGCGCCCGCCGCCCGCCAGCCCGAGAGGAGATGCGGATAGATGAAGGTGAACGCCTCGTCCCGGGCGACGGCGATCGTCTGGCCCGGCGGCGGCAGCGCCGGGCCGCGCGTCCCTCCCGCGCGCATGGGCCGGGCGACCCCGCGGATCGCCTCGACGTCGGCGTTCCTCGACACGAAGGCCGAGAGACCGGCTCGCGGGCGTTATCCTGAACAAGGTCGGCAGCGAGCGGCACCGACGGCTGACGGCGACGGCGGTCGAGACGCTCGGCCTGCCGGTGCTCGGCGCGCTGCCCCGCGACCCCGGCGTCACCCTGCCGGAACGCCATCTCGGCCTCGTCCCTCGATCGGCTCGGCGCTGAGGCTCGCCGCGATCGTCGCCAGCGTTCCCCTGTGAGAATCCGCTCCTCGGGCCAGGTGGCGCGGAACACGACCGCGAACGGGCAATCCGGCCCGAGGATCGGCTGCAACTCGGCGACGATGCGGTCGATGGCGTGGATGGACAGGTGGATCGCGAGCGTCGCGCCGGTCCGCGCGAACGCGGCGAGGCTCTCGCTCTCCGGCATCGCCGAGGCGCGGCCGCTGGTGCGCGTCAGCACCACCGACTGGGCGACCTCGGGCAGGGTGAGCTCTCGCCGCAGCGCGGCCGCGCTCGCCGCGAACGAGGGCACGCCAGGGGTGACGTCATAGGGAATGCCCAGTTGGTCGAGCCGCCGCGTCTGCTCGGCGAGCGCGCTCCAGATCGAGAGATCCCCGGAGTGGAGCCGGGCGACGTCCTCGCCGGCGTCGTGCGCCCGCCGGAATTCCGCGACGATGTCGTTGAGGCTCTTCGGTGCGGTGTCGACAATGCGGGCGCCCGGCGGACACCATTGCAGGAGTTCGCGCGGGACGAGCGAACCGGCGTAGAGGCAGACGAGCGAGCGGGCGATCAGGTACCGGCCGCGCACGGTGATCAGGTCCGGCGCGCCGGGCCCCGCGCCGATGAAGTGGATGGTCATGACTTCGACTCCGCGGCGACGGCGACCGCGCAGGAGACGCCGCTCGCGCTGAATTTTCGAACCACGAAGCGGGACCCCTCGCCCGCGCCGACGAGCGCGGCGGCCTCCGCGAGGCTGCCGACGCCGGCGATCCCGATGACGCGCGCGGAGCGCGACGGGATCTCGGCGTCGCGCGCCCTGAGCGCCGCCTCGTCGTGGAGGATCAAGTCGAGCCCCCGTCTCCCCGCCGCCTCGAGCAGGTCGGCGTCGCCGGCCTTGCGCGCGCTGCTATGGAGGCTGACCACGGTGGAGCCCGCGGGCGAGCGCGCAGTCGCGTCGCGGATGACCGCTACGAGGGTCTCCGCTCCCGCGTTCGACCTGCAGCCGACACCAATCGCGACGCGCGGATTCATGGCTTGATCGCGCTCCACTGGACGCTCGGCATCGACGGCCGGAAGCCGCGAAAGCGGCCGAGCGTCTCGCCGTGCGCGAACTGGGTCATGAGGAGGTCGCCCCCGAGCCGTCGCTGCGCGGCGGCGATCTCGGCCTGGGCTTCGAGCGTCACCGCGTTGACGACCAGCCGCCCCCGCGGCGGCAACGCCGTCCAGCAGAGATCGATGAGACCAGGCTCACTCACGCCGCCGCCGATGAAGATCGCGTCCGGCGGCTCGAGCCCGGCGAGCGCCTCCGGCGCCGCGCCTTGGACGACGTCGAGATGCGGAACACCGAGCGCGGCCGCGTTTCGGCGAATCCGGCCGCAACGCGCGGGATCGCGCTCGACGGCGACGGCGCGCATCGCCGGATCGGCGAGCAGCCATTCGATCGAGATCGAACCCGAGCCGGCGCCGATGTCCCAGAGACGCTGCCGCGGCCGCGGCGCGAGCTGGGCGAGCGTGACGGCGCGCATCTCGCGCTTGGTGATCTGGCCGTCGTGCTCGAACCAGTCGTCCGGCAGCCCCGCCGCGCGCGACGGGATGCGCAGGCCGGGGCCGGCCGCGACCTCGATGGCGACGGTGTTGAGCGGATCGACGCCGATCAGGTCGAACCCCTCGGCGAAGGCGGCGCGCAGCCGCTCCCGCCGGCCGCCCATCGCCTCGCACACCGTCAGCCGGGATCGCCCGAGTCCCCGTTCCCAGAGCAGCGCCGCGAGGTTCCGCGGCGTGTCGCCGTCCCAGCTGAGCGCGAGCGCCCGGGCGCCGGGATGCAGATGCGGCACGACCCGCTCCAGCGCCCGGCCATGCAGCGAGATGAGCGCGCAGTCCTGCAGCGCCCAGCCGAGCCGGCTCGCCGCGAGGCTGAACGCCGAGGGCTGCGGCAGGCACACGATCTCTCCCGGAGGCACGATCTCAGCGATCAGCGAGCCGACGCCGAAGAAGAACGGATCGCCCGAGGCCAGCACGCAGACCGGTTCGCCGCGCCGGGCGTGGATGGCCGGGAAGGCGTCCTGCAGCGGCGAGGGCCAGGTCATGCGCTCGGCCGGGGTGTCGCCGATCAGGCCGAGATGCCGGGCGCCGCCGACGACGAGAGCGGCTTGCGAGAGCCGCTCCCTTGCGTCAAAGGACAGGCCGTCGAGCCCGTCCTCGGCGATCCCGATGATCGTGAGCCAGGCGGACGCGCTCATCGGAGAAACCCAGGAAAGCGGTCGCCGCGGCGGGGTCATCGCCCAGATCGTCGGAACCCGCGCGGTGCTCGATCCCGGCGACGCCGCCATGATCGAAGGCTTCATCGTCAACCGGTTCCGCGGCGACCCGACGCTGTTCGACGCCGGCATGCAGGCGATCGTCGACCGCAGCGGCTGGCCGTCGTTCGGGCTCGTTCCGCATTTTCCCGGCGCGTCCCGGCTGCCGGCCGAGGACGCGGTCGTGCTGGACCGGCCGCAGACGAAGTCGGGCGGAGAGCGCCTGGTCGTCGTGCCGCGGCTGCCGCACATCTCGAACTTCGACGACTTCGACCCCCTGCGGCAGGAGCCGGGCGTGCGAGTCGTCTTCGCCGGGCGCGGCGCGCCCCTGCCCGCCGAGGCCGACCTGATCGCGCTGCCAGGCTCGAAAGCCACCATCGCGGATCTTGCCGCCCTGCGCGAGGAAGGCTGGGATATCGACATCCTCGCGCACGTCCGACAGGGCGGCAAGGTTCTCGGGATTTGCGGCGGCTACCAGATGCTCGGGCGAACGGTTCGCGATCCGGACGGGATCGAAGGACCGACCTGCGTCGCTCCCGGGCTGGGCCTTCTCGAGGTGGAGACGGTGCTCGCCGGCGACAAGACGCTGCGGCGCTGCGCCGGCGTTTGCGTTCCCGAGGAAGCCCCGTTCGCCGGCTACGAGATCCACGTCGGACAGACGTTCGGGCCGGATGCCGAGCGCCCGCTGTTGCGCTTCGACGACGGCCGTCCGGACGGCGCCGTCGGCCGAGGCGGGCGGGTCCGCGGCTGCTACGTCCACGGCCTCTTCAACGACGACCGGCAACGGCGGGTTTGGCTCGACTGGATCGCCGCCGTGCGCGAAATGTGATTCAATCAATCTCCCTGACTTGGGCGGGGTTTGACATGGCTCGTTTCGATTTGAGCGACGCGGTTCACTCCCGTTCGTACAGCGTGTTCGAGCGAGCTTTGAGGAGGGCTTGGCGCGCACCGTATACGCAGAGATGACAAACTCTTTCGTAGGCGCGCTCGACCTAGCCTCTGCAAGATTGCGCCAGGCGAGCGAACTCTTGGTTGCGCATCTGCAGACGCTTCGGAGCACGAACCGAGGAGGCGCCGATATTCGGCGCCCGAGTCCGAGACAGCCGTAAAGTCCAACAATCCGCGGCCTCGCCGGCCGTCACCAAACCTGTGAGTTCGAATGCAATGTCTGACCATGGCGCGTTCGAAAATGCGACAGACGGAAACGCAAAGTACGACAGGCTCCTGGGGCCCCGTGAATCTGGTAGCCGACGTCAGTGGCGCGGGTCCATGGCCGACGCCGATCAGTCTACCCGTAGCGCTTGGTCGGCGCGTCGCGCCCGGTGTCCCCCTCGCCGGACGGGAACGGACCCGAAAGGCGTCACCTGGCGAAGCAGATCGCAAAGCCGGCTCTGAAGCGCGGTCGGATGGCGATCCGCGTGCAATTCCGCCAGACGGCGGGCGGCCGCGCTGGCCGGGTCGCACTGGTCCGGAAGGGCGAGCAGCCAGGCGAGGAACAGATCTTCCGCGAGTGGAGCGTCACGCGACATGGGGTCGTCCATGGGCTTCGCCGAGCGCGCGCAGAACCGTCGCGACGTACCATTCGACGAACTGGACGACGCCTCCCTCGTGGATGGGGCTGTAGGAGCCGGGCTCGTAAGCCGGAGACAGGACGCCGATCTGGTTCTCCTCGACGATGCGGCGATCCTGGTCGTTGGTCGCGAGCCACACCTCGGTCAACTCCTTCAGCGAGTAGTCCACCCCCTCGACGGCGTCCGCGTTGACGAGCCACTTGGTCGTCACCGCCGTCTGCGTCGGCCCGATCGGCAGCACCCGGAACGTCACGGCGTGGTCGCCGAGCACGTGGTTCCAGAGGGTCGGGTAGTTGAACAGGAGGAGCGTGCCGATGCCGTGCTCGACGACGCTCGCGCTGAGCGGGCGGCGGACAGCGGCGGCGCCGGACATGGTGTAGCTGTCGCCCAGAAGCGGCATGCGCGTGAGACGATATTTCCCGTCGGAGGAGAGATGGAGGCGGCTTGGTAGGCCCGCCTCTTCCATGCGTTCCCAGTGCCCGGCAATCTCGGCCCTGTCGGCTCCGCCCTCGACCCCGGAGACGGCGGGCGTCTCAGGGAACGTCAGGCAAAGCTCGGGATGGTTCGGCGCGCAATGGTAGCATTCGCGGTTGTTTTCCCAGACGAGCTTCCAGTTGCCGTTCTCGACAATCGTGCTTTCGAACGCGAGTCTTGCGTTCTCGATGCCGTGGGGATGGAAATAGGGCGCCATGCGCGCGCGGAAGGCCGCGAAGTCCGGCGGTTCGTCGGCGAGGCAGACCCAGACGTAGCCGGCGACGCTTTCGCAGGCCACGGGCTTCAAGCCGAGCTTTCCGGCATCGAAGGGCTTGCCCATGTCGCGGGCGAAGCGCAGGCGGCCTTCGAGGTCGTAGCTCCACTTGTGATAGGGGCACACGAGGCGCACCGCCGAACCGCGCTCAGACGAGCAGATGCGTGAGCCACGGTGACGGCAGGAATTGTGGAAGGCGCGGATCGCGCCGTCCTCGCCGCGCACCACGACGATCGGGTAGTCGCCCACCTGCACCGTGAAATAGTCGCCGATCCCCTTGATCTCGCAGTCGTGCCCGACGAACAGCCAGTCGGCGTAGTAGATCGTCTCGAGGTCGAGCCGATAGATGTCCGGATCGACGTAGAGCTCTCTCGGGAGGGTGTACCCCTCGCGATGGCCCTTCAGGGCGGTGAGCAACTTCTGTTCGGCGCGCATGGACATTCCCTCGATAGGGGCCCCACGAACGCGCTCGAAGACGAAACCGCGCGAGGGCGCCAGGGCCGTCGCGCGCTCGCCCTCTCGCCGCCCTCCGCGACGCCCAGGCTTTTCCCGCGAGGCTGGTTTCCGGGCTCGAGAGCGATCCAGTGACGGGATCCGACGAGACGCCTTCCCAGGCCTTTCGAGCCCAGTGGCGACATGTCTCGTCGACACTCTCCTACCGTTGCGGGGGCAGCGCCGGTTTTCTCGACCGGCTTCCCAATTCTCCGACACGACCAAAGGTCGCGGCGGCACCTCGCATCATGAACCTACACCCGACGACGTTCCGGCAACAATGGCCGAGCCCTCACGATTCTGGAGGAGGCCGATCCGCACTTGGCGATCTCACTGGACGGGTCAGGCGGCCGCGTCGCCAAGGGACAGGCGATGCCAGAGCCATGCAGCAACCGAGACCGTCGAATCGAAGCAGCGGTCGACGCCGATCGGCGTTGTGTGCAGATCCGTGTTCGATTGACGGAAGCATGCCCCTTGCGCCGCCATCACGAGTCCGCGACTCCTGGAGGCCGCGCGGGCGCGGTCCGCCAGGGAAGCAAACTCCGCCAACCGTTCGCGCCGGCGGAATACAGGGCTCGAATGGAAGGTGACGGCGTCGATCGGCGTTGATTCGAGCATCACGAAGAGGTCGTCGGCGGTTCTTAGCGGTCGATAGAGGACTTCGAACCCGAGTTCCGTGAGCACCTCCTGCTGCAGGGCAGCGCCAAGGGTGTCCTTTTCGCCCGGTAGCGTCGCGACGAGCACGGAACCGCGCTCGTCACCCGACCAACACCCCGCGCAAACGCTTCGCAAGGCGGTCTGAAGCATGCAAAGCGCGATCGAAACATCGAACTCGGACACGCGATCGGCGAGCCATTCCTCGCGGAGGCGATCGGCGGCGCGTTCCAACAGCGGAGCAGCCGCCATCGCTCGACGGGGTTGCGCTTCGATCGCCCTCAGCAGGAGGTCGGCGGTTCCTCGCAGGTCGCCAGACATAGCGGCCCGCGTCAGCTGCAGCGTCAACGCATCGGTCGGATCGCGGACATCGCCGTCGCGCCCGAGAGAGTCTTCGGCGAGGCGCCGTTTGATGGCCCATCGTAGGGTATCGGAGTCGACGATACCGGGGATAGATGGACGCGGCCAGACGACGCCCCTGATTGGAATCGATGCAGGGGGATGTTCCGGGAGGGACTTCGGCCGTGGAACAGCCGCCCGGGCCGCAAGTTCAGTAACGATCTGGGTGTCCATGCGCATGCCCTCCGAGAACCGGGAAGGAAATGCGGGCGCGCACGAATGCACTCCCCTTTCGGGGAATCCCTCGGACTCGCGCGGCGCACCCCGGCCGGCAATCTCTTCTTGCTGCGGCAGGTCTCCTGGCTCGCGGGTCCGCGCCTCGTCCGTCTTCCCAGATCCGATGACCCAGTGACGTGGTGGACGATGGCTCGCCGCTCACAGTTGCGGGGGCAGCTTCGGCTTCTGACGCACCTTGCAGAGCGCCGTTACCGACTTCCCTCTTAGCCTCGACCTGAGGTGGGTCGAAGAACCGTAGCATCGAAATTTTCAACGCTGCGCTGTCATTCGTCAAGGATGCTTGTCGTAAAGCGCGCCTCACAACCGCTTTGAGAGGCGCGACATTTGGACGCTCCCGCCCTCGCCCGGCCCCTTGTCTGGCGCCGTCCGCGATGCGGACAGGTCAGCGCGCCCCCTGCGAAGGCTTCCGATATCAACCACCCGCCCTGGTCGCGGCTGAACTCCCAAGAAGTTGCTCAAGGCCTTCTGGAGCACCGTAAGTCAGAACAAGGCGGGCATGGAGAAGAGACCGGCACGGACCTAACCGATCGCCGACACCGTCAACTCAATCAATTCGGCGTCGGCGCAGCCTTCGGCGCGAAACGGCTGTTGGCGAGCGGTGACGCCGAGTTCGGCGAGGTCTGCGCTCAACCGCGCGAGCGCGCCTTCATCGAGCAGCGCTGGGTGCCGGGTCGTGCGCAGATCGCAGGCGACGCCGCTGCCTATGAGAAGGCTCAGGCTGGCGGCGGCGGCCTCGCCACTTCCGGCGACGCCCGTGATGCGTTCGTA
Source organism: Roseiarcus fermentans (assembly GCF_003315135.1). GTDB lineage: Bacteria > Pseudomonadota > Alphaproteobacteria > Rhizobiales > Beijerinckiaceae > Roseiarcus > Roseiarcus fermentans. Next base: position 145,618 of record NZ_QNRK01000012.1, on the reverse strand, counting down.
CTCGCCGAACGGCGCCTTGACGTCGAAACCGACCCAGTCGAGGAGCGGCAGCAGCGACGCGAGTCGGTGCGGGGCCGCGCCCGAGGTATGGAGACCGACTTCGAAGCCGAGCTCGCGCACAGCGCGCACGGCTTCGAGGAGCGCCGCCTGCACCGTGGGCTCGCCGCCCGAGAAGACGACACCGTCGAGCAGGCGGCGACGCGTATCGAGGAACGCCAGCACGTCCCGCCACGACATCTCGTTTCCGCTCTGCGTCGGCAACAGGTGGGGATTGTGACAGTAGCGGCAGCGCCAGGAGCAGCCCTGGAGGAACACGGTCGCAACGAGCCGCCCCGGCCAGTCGCAGCTCGAAAACCGCGCAAGGCCGCCGACGCGCAGGTCAGCCAAGCTTCGCCCGCCTCTCGCTGAAGCAACGCCGTTCTGCGAACTCGCCCTGCTTGCCGCGGTTGAACGACGCGACCGGGCGATGATACCCCATCACGCGTGTCCAGATTTCGCAGGGCTGGCGCTCCGCGTCGTCGAGTTTGACGACGGGCCGGATCTCGGCGGAAGACGGAGTGTGGGTCATGAGGGGCTCCATGAGAGTCAGAGGGCTGCGCGCTTGCGCGCGATGAGATCGGCGTCGCACTTGGGGCAGAAGGCGTGCTCGCCGGCGATGTATCCGTGCTTGGGGCAGATCGAGAAGGTCGGCGTGACGGTCAGATACGGCAGTCTGAAATTCTCCAGCGCCCGCCGCACCAGAGCCTTGCATGCGGCGGCCGAGGAGATGCGTTCGCCCATGTAGAGGTGCAGAACGGTGCCGCCGGTGTACTTCCGCTGGAGTTCGTCCTGCCGCTCCAGCGCCTCGAACGGATCGTCGGTGAAGCCGACAGGCAGCTGGGTCGAGTTGGTGTAGTAGGGCTGGTCTGGCGGCCCCGCTTGCAGGATGCCAGGAAAGCGCTTCCTGTCCTCGCGCGCGAAGCGATAGGTCGTGCCTTCGGCGGGCGTCGCTTCGAGATTGTAGAGGTGGCCGGTCTCTTCCTGGAAGGCGACAATGCGATCGCGCACATGGTCGAGCACGCGCACCGCCAGCGAATGGCCGGCCGGGGTCGTGATATCCTCGCTGTCCGCGGTGAAGTTTCGGATCATCTCGTTGACGCCGTTGACCCCGATGGTGGCGAAATGGTTGCGCAACGTGCCGAGATAGCGCTTCGTAAAGGGAAAGAGGCCGGCGTCGATGTGGCGCTGGATGACCTTTCGCTTGATCTCGAGGCTGGTGCGGGCGATCTCGGCAAGGTCATCGAGGCGATGGAACAACGCCGTCTCGTCGCCACGATGCAGATGACCGAGCCTGGCGCAGTTCAGAGTCACGACGCCGATCGATCCGGTCTGCTCGGCCGAACCGAACAGGCCGTTGCCGCGCTTCAGCAACTCGCGCAGATCGAGTTGCAGGCGGCAGCACATCGAGCGAACCATGTGCGGCTGCAGCTCGGAATTGACGAAATTCTGGAAGTACGGCAGCCCGTATTTCGCGGTCATGTCGAAGAGGAGGTCGGCGTTCTCGCTTTCCCACGGAAAATCGGGCGTGATGTTGTAGGTGGGAATCGGGAATGTGAAAACGCGGCCCTTCGCGTCGCCTTGCGTCATCACCTCGATGTAGGCCCTGTTGATGACGTCCATCTCCGCCCGAAGGTCGCCGTAGGTGAACGGCATCTCTTCGCCTGCGATGACGGGCGTCTGGCCGCGCAGGTCCTCGGGACAGGTCCAGTCGAACGACAGATTGGTGAACGGCGTCTGGGTGCCCCAACGCGAGGGCACGTTGAGATTGTGGACCAGCTCCTGGATGCACTGGCGCACCTCTTCGTACTCGAGGCGATCCTTGCGCACGAACGGGGCGAGATAGGTGTCGAAGGACGAGAACGCCTGGGCGCCGGCCCATTCATTCTGCAGCGTGCCGAGGAAGTTCACGATCTGGCCGACCGCGCTCGACAGGTGCCTCGGCGGCGCGGCCTCGACCTTGCCGGGCACGCCGTTGAGCCCTTCCGTCAGGAGCGTGCGCAGCGACCAGCCCGCGCAATAGCCCGACAGCATGTCGAGATCGTGGATGTGGAGATCGCCTTCGCGGTGAGCGCGACCGACCTCGGGCGGATAGACGTGCGAAAGCCAATAATTGGCGACCACCTTGCCGGAGACGTTGAGGATCAGACCGCCCAGGGAATAGCCCTGGTTGGCGTTGGCGCTGACCCGCCAGTCGGCGCGGTCGAGGTATTCGTTGATCGAGGAACCGACATCGACGGCGGTGCGCTGGTCGCGGCGAAGCCGCACCCGCTGCTCGCGGTAGACGATGAAGGCGCGCGCGGTGGCGAAGTGGTCGGCCGAGATCAGCACCTGCTCGACGACATCCTGGATCTGCTCGATGTGCGGCGCCTGACCACGATAGCGATGGGCGAGGACCTTGACGGCTTGCGAGGCGAAGCGCGCGCTCTCCGGACGGTCGAACTCGCCGGTCGCCTTGCCGGCGCGCTCGATCGCGAGCCGGATCTTCTCGCCGTCGAACGAGACGACCTCTCCGGAGCGCTTCACGACGCTGGTGGGTGTAACGGGCGCGGCGACGGCCATGTGTACCTCGACAAGAGCTTCAATCGGCAGGCTGGCCGCGGGGGGCGGGCCATGGCGGAAACGCGGCCGACACACGCGGTCTCCGTCCATCTTCTCAGAGCGTTGGACTTCGGCTCGCGGCGCTCGAATGCCCGCGCTACGGTTCGGCCCTCAATCCCAGGCGAGCGCGCCGCCGTTCTGGTACTCGATGACTCGGGTCTCGAAGAAGTTCTTCTCCTTCTTCAGGTCCATCGCCTCGCTCATCCAGGGGAACGGGTTGTCGGCCTCCCTGAACACGGGCGCGAGGCCGAGCTGGGCGCAGCGGCGGTTGGCGATGAAGCGCATGTACTCGTCGCAGAGCGCGGCATTCAGGCCCAGCAGGCCGCGCGGCATGGTGTCGCGCCCGTAGGCCGCCTCGAGTTCCGCCGCCTCCTTCAGCATGGCGCGCACCTCCTCCTGGAACGCCCTCGTCCAGAGATGCGGGTTCTCGATCTTGAGCTGGTTGATGACGTCGATGCCGAAGTTGAGGTGGATGCTCTCGTCGCGCAGAATGTATTGATACTGCTCGGCGATCCCGACCATCTTGTTGCGGCGGCCAAGCGACAGGATCTGGGCGAAGCCGGTGTAGAACCACATGCCCTCGAAGACGACGTAGAAGGCGACGAGGTCGCGCAGGAAGGCTTGGTCGGCCTCGGCGTTGCCGGTTTCGAAGGCAGGGTCGTCGAGATGGCGGGTATGCTCGAGCGCCCAGGCCGCCTTGTCGGTGATCGAGGGGATCTCCCGGTACATGTTGAAGAGCTCGCCCTCGTCGAGGCCGAGGCTGTCCACGATGTACTGGAACGTGTGGGTGTGCACCGCCTCCTCGAACGCCTGCAGCAGCAGATATTGCCGGCACTCGGGATTGGTGAGCCGGCGGTAGATCGCCAGCACGATGTTGTTGGCGACGAGGCTCTCGGACGCGGCGAAGAAGCCGAGGTTGCGCTTGACCATTCGGCGCTCGTCCTCGGTCAGGCCGTCGCGCGACTTCCACAGCGCGATGTCCGCCTGCATCGACACTTCGGTCGGCATCCAGTGATTGTTGCAGGCGGCGAGGTACTTCTCCCACGCCCATTTGTATTTCATGGGCAGGATCTGGTTCACGTCGGCGCGAGCGTTCAGAAGGCGTTTCTCGTCCACGGTGACGCGGGCGGCGCCGCGTTCGATCGCGCCGAGGCCGGTGGCGTCGGACGCTGGGGCGTCGTGGCGGGCGACGGGGCCGGCGTCGCTCTTGATGTCGGACCAGTCGAGCATGGTGTGTCCTCCCTTGCTCACTGGCAGGCTTCGCATGTGGGATCGTCGAGGGAGCAGCCGCCCGGGCTCGCGGTCGGGACAGGCTCCGCGGAGACGGCGTTGAGCTTGCCGTCCACGCCCTTCAGCGTCGATTTCTCGACCTGGGTCGCGGAACGGGCGCGCAGGTAATAGGTGGTCTTGAGGCCGAGCCGCCAGGCGAGCCGGTAGGCTGCATCCAGCTTCCGTCCCGAAGGCTCGGCAATATAGAGATTGAGCGACTGCGCCTGGTCGATCCACTTCTGTCGGCGCGCGGCGGCCCGCAGCAGCCATTCCGGCGCGATCTCGAAGGCGGTGGCGTAGAGGGCCTTGAGATCGTCGGGCACGCGATCGATCGCGCTCGCCATGCCGTCGTAGTATTTGAGGTCGGAGATCATCACCTCGTCCCACAGCCCGCGCGCCTTGAGGTCGTGTACGAGGTTGGCGTTGACCACCGTGAAGTCGCCCGACATGTTGGCCTTGACGTAGAGCTGGCTGTAGGCGGGCTCGATCGACTGCGACACGCCGATGATGTTGGAGATGGTGGCGGTCGGCGCGATCGCCATGACGTTGGAATTGCGCATCCCCGTCGTCGTCACGCGCGCACGCAGCGCCGCCCAGTCGAGGGTGGACGAGCGGTCGATCTCCACATTGCCGTCGCGCGCGGCCTCGAGCAGGTCGAGGCTGTCGATCGGCAGCACGCCCTTCGACCAGAGCGAGCCCTCGAACGAGGCGTAGCGACCGCGCTCGGCGGCGAGGTCGACCGACGCCGAGATGGCGAAATAGCTGATCGCCTCCATCGAGGCGTCGGCGAACGCCACGGCCTTCTCCGAGGCGACCGGAAGGCGCAGGGTCTCGAGCGCGTCCTGGAAGCCCATCAGCCCAAGGCCGACCGGGCGATGTCGGAGGTTCGAGCGCCGCGCCTCCGGGATCGTGTAGAAGTTGATGTCGACCACGTTGTCGAGCATGCGCATGGCGGTCCTGACGGTTCGCTCGATGCGCGCGCGGTCGAGGCCGTCCGCCGACACGTGCGCCGCGAGGTTGACCGAGCCGAGGTTGCAGACCGCGACCTCGTCCGCGCCGGTGTTGAGCGTGATCTCCGTGCACAGGTTCGAGGAGTGGACGACGCCGACGTGGCTCTGCGGGGAGCGCAGGTTGCACGGATCCTTGAACGTGATCCACGGATGGCCGGTCTCGAACAGCATGGTCAGCATGCGCCGCCAGAGATCGAGCGCCTTCACCTTCCGGAAGATCCTGATCTCGCCCCGCTCGGCCCGGGCTTCGTGGGCCTCGTAGGCGGCCTTGAACGGCTTGCCGACGAGATCGTGCAGGTCTGGGGTCTCGTCGGGGGAGAACAGGGTCCAGTCCGCGCCCGCCTCGACCCGCTCCATGAACAGGTCGGGTATCCAGTTCGCGGTGTTCATGTCGTGCGTGCGGCGACGGTCGTCGCCGGTGTTCTTGCGCAGGTCGAGGAACTCCTCGATGTCGACGTGCCAGGTCTCGAGATAGGCGCAGACGGCGCCCTTGCGCTTGCCGCCCTGATTGACGGCGATGGCCGTGTCGTTCGCCACCTTGAGGAACGGCACGACGCCCTGGCTCTCGCCGTTGGTGCCCTTGATGTGCGCGCCGAGGCCACGCACCCGGGTCCAGTCGTTGCCGAGCCCGCCGGAATATTTGGCGAGCAGCGCATTGTCGCGAATCGCCTTGAAGATGCCGTCGAGATCGTCCGACACCGTGGTCAGGAAGCAAGAGGAAAGCTGGGGCCGCAGCGTGCCGGAATTGAACAGCGTCGGCGTCGAGGCCATGAAATCGAAGGAGGAGAGGAGATCGTAGAATTCGATCGCCCGCGCCTCGCGGTCGATCTCGCGCAGCGCGAGGCCCATCGCGACGCGCATGAAGAAGGTCTGCGGCAGCTCGAAGCGCCTGCCTGACACGTGCAGGAAGTAGCGGTCGTAGAGCGTCTGCAGGCCGAGATAGTCGAACTGCAGGTCGCGCTCCGGCTTCAGCGCGGCTGCGAGGCGCGCGAGATCGAAACGCCCGAGTTCGGGGTCGAGGATCTCGGCGTCGACGCCGATCTTCACGCAGGCCGGAAAGAACTCGGCGTAGCGTTCCGCCATCTCGGCCTGGGTCGCCTGATCTGGCCGCCCGAAGACGAAGCTCAGCGCTTCTCGACGCAGCATGTCGTTGAGCAGGCGGGCGGAGGCCTTCGCGTAGTTCGGCTCGGTCTCGATCAGCGTCCGCGCCGCGAGGATCGGCGCCAGCGCGAGCTCCTGCTCAGAGATTCCGTCGTAGAGGTTGCGCCGCGTCTCCGCCAGGATCGGCTCGGCTGAGACGCCGTCGAGGCCGGCGCAGGCTTCGCGCGCCAGGTCGGTCAGACGGGCGACGTCGAGCGGCGCGAGCGCGCCGTCCGCCGTTCTCACATGCAAGACGACGGGCGCGGGCTCGCTGACCAGCCTTGCCGCGCGCTCCTTGGCGCGTTGCGCGCGATAGAGCACATAAGCGCGCGCGACCTTGTGGTGCTCGCCGCGCATCAGCGCGAGCTCCGCCTGGTCCTGAATGTCCTCGATGTGGAAGGTCCGCCCCGCGTCGGCGCGACGCGTCAGGTTCGCCACCACCTGCCCGGTGAGCTCGGCCACGATCTCGTGCACGCGGCGCGAGACGGCCGCGCTGCCGCCTTCGACGGCGAGGAAGGCCTTGGTCAGGGCCACCGCGATCTTGGAGGCGTCGAACGGCGTGACGGCGCCGTTGCGGCGGATCACCTGAAAGGCCGGTTCGCCAGCGCGGACGCCGGCCGCAGCGGCGGAAAAAGGCGCCGATGGCGCCGGACCATCGTTCTGGACCTGGAGAGACATTCCGCTCGAACCCCCACCTGCTTCGTGGGCATGAGGCCGAGCGGTCGCACGAGCGCGCGCCGGGCAGGACGCCGGCGCCGACAATGCGATCCACCGGGACACCCCGCCCGAGGACGTTTCATGCGCTACGGCAGGTCTCCTGGCTCACGGGTCGTCGCCGCTGTCTGGCCTTCCCGGCTCTCCTTCGAGCGCCAGTGACACTTTTCGACAGCGGCTCGCCGCTTACAGTTGCGGGGGCAGCGCCGGCATTGGCGACCGATCCAATCGGCCGCCGCACCGGCTTCCCTCTTAGCCCTCGACCTTGCGAATCGAGAGACCGTAACGCCTATATATAGGGCCAATATGGGTCAGTAAGTCAAGATGTAGGAGCCGTTTCAGATTCCGGGCGTGCTGGCTTGTCCCCGGCGATCGGGGTTTCGCGGGCTCAATCCCACTTGCGGTGCGCCCACATCCACTGCTCCGGCGCTTCCCGAATGAAGGCCTCGTACTGGCGCTGCAGGGCTTCTGTCGCAACGCGCGCGTCCGCCTCGCGGTCGCCGGTTCTCGGGATGGAAATCGGAGCGATGCGGATGCTGAACCGAGCGCCCTTCACGCGAAAGGCGGCGCCGGCGAACAGCGAGAGGTTGCACGCGCGGGCAAGCTGGGCAGGAAACGCGCTCGACTTCGCAGGTCGCCCGAAGAAGGGCACGCGCGGTCCGCGATCGTCGCGAAGATCTGCGAGAAAGCATGGCGAGGCGCCGGTCTCTATGGCGCGAAGGAGAGCGCGCGCGGTGACCGGCGTTTTCGGCAGGAGGCCGCTCGGATAGAGCGGTTCGCGCAAACTGCGGATCAGCGCCTCGACGTGAGGATTCGACACGCGCTGGTAGACCCCGACAAGCGACACCCCGAGACGCTGTCCGCCGTGCGCGAGAATCTCCCAATTGCCGAGATGCAGCCCGCACACGATGAAGGGCTTCGCGCCGTTCGCCGCCCGGTCGAAATCGGCTGCGGGCTCGAAGACGATGCGCTCCCGCTTCCCCGCTGTCAGTGTGTCGATCCGGAAGCTCTCGGCGAAAGTTCGGCCGAGGTTCTCCCACATGGCGGACGCAATCGCCGTGCGTTCCTCGAGCGACTTTTCCGGAAACGCAAGAGCGAGATTCGCAAGCGCGCGCTTCTGACGGCTCAGCCGCGGCGCGATGAGGCGCCAGAGTTTTCCGGAGAGCCAGGAGGCCGCATCGAGCGGCATGGCGCGGGCGATGATTACGGCGAGCAGGAAGCAGGCGTACTCGAATCGCAGGCGGAGTCGTCGAATGAACGGCATGACAGTCGAAACCTTGTGTGACTGGAATCCGGGTCCCGGCGAGAGCGCCTGTTGAAGCGAAGCGTGGGTCAGCGAGCAGCGAAGCAGTCGCCGCTCACCACCTTCCCTTCGTGAGGATCAAGGAGCCGGCTTGCATCAGGCGCCGCAACTGCTCCGGCGTTGCGTCGTCAGGCGGCCGAAGCCGCATAAGATGACCGTTGTCCGCGGTCTCGAGAACGGCTTCAAACACCTTGGAGAAATCGCCGAGCTCGACCGTCGAGATCAGTCGATCGTCGAGGTAGTCCGCCACCCACGTCCCCATTGTCTTCAATCCTCGCAAAGCAAACACCGCCGAGTTGCGCGGCGACCCATCCGCGGTCGCCGCCTTGTCCTTTCGACGCACGGTTCCCGGCAGCGCGCCGGGACACGCTCCTTCGCAGGAGCGCGCGAAAGCCTCGCCTGAGGCCCTCCGTCGTCGGTCTACGCGGCGCTCGCCCGAACCTGTCGCGCGGCCGCGACCATGTTCGCCAGCGCAGGCTTCACCTCGGCCCACCCGCGGGTCTTGAGGCCGCAATCGGGGTTGATCCAGATCTGCGCGTCGTCGAGGCGCTGACGCGCGAGCGCGATCAGATCGCGCATCTCTTCGGGAGTCGGCACCCGCGGCGAGTGGATGTCGTAGACGCCGGGCCCGATCTGATTTGGATATCTGTAGCTGCGGAAGGCCTCGAGAAGCTCCATTTTCGAGCGCGAAGTCTCGATCGAGATCACGTCCGCGTCCATCAAAGCGATCGCGGCGATGATGTCGTTGAACTCGGAATAGCACATGTGCGTGTGGATCTGGGTGGCGTCCGCCACCGCCGACGCGCAGATGCGGAAGCACTCGACCGCCCATCCGAGATAGCGGTCCCATTCACCGCGGCGCAGCGGCAGGCCCTCGCGCAGCGCCGCCTCGTCGATCTGGATCATTGCGGCCCCGGCCTTCTCGAGGTCGAGAACCTCGTCGCGGATCGCGAGCGCGATCTGCCGGCACGCGTCGCTGCGCGGAACGTCGTCGCGGACGAAGGACCAGTTCAAGATGGTCACCGGCCCGGTGAGCATGGCCTTCATCGGCTTCTTCGTCAGCGACTGGGCGTAGCGCCACCACCCCACCGTCATCGGCTTTTCGCGCGATACGTCGCCGAACAGGATCGGCGGACGCACGCAGCGCGACCCGTAGCTCTGCACCCAGGCGTGCTCGGTGAACGCGAAGCCGGACAGCTGCTCGCCGAAGTACTGCACCATGTCGTTGCGCTCGAACTCGCCGTGGACGAGCACGTCGAGGCCGATTTCCTCCTGCCAGCGCACCGCGCGCTCCGTCTCCGCGCGCAGGAAGGTTTCGTAGGCCGCGTCGTCCAGTGCGCCGCGCGCGTGCGCGGAGCGCGCCTTGCGGACGTCTCCCGTCTGCGGAAACGATCCGATCGTGGTCGTCGGGAAGCGCGGCAGATCGAATCGCCGCCGCTGCGTCTCGGCCCGCGCGGCGAACGCGCTCTTGCGACGCGCCATCGATTCGGTGACCGACGCCAGTCGCGCGGCGACGGCGGCGTTGTGGACCTTTGGCGAAGCCTTTCGTGCGGCGGCGGCTCGCGCCGAGGCCTCGAAAGCCGGCGCCGCGGCCGTCTTGTCGCCGGACAGGAACGTCGCCAGGGCCGCGAGCTCCTCGACCTTCTGGACGAAGAAGGCGAGCCAGCTCTTCACGTCCGGGTCGAGGGCCGTCTCCTGCTCGAGGTCGACCGGCACATGCAGGAGCGAGCACGACGGAGCGATCTGCACGTGGTCCGCGCCGCGTTTGGCGACAACCGCCCTGAGCCGATCGGCGAGCTTCGGCAGATCGGCGCGCCAGACGTTCCTCCCGTCGATGACGCCGAGCGAGAGGACGAGGCCGCGCGGCGCCTTCGCTGCGACCGCCTCGAGTTGCTCGGGGGCGCGAACAAGGTCGACGTGCAGGCCTGCAACCGGCAGCGAAAGGGCGAGATCGAGATTGTCGCCGAGCGCCCCGAAATAGGTCGTCAGCATGACCTTGAGGTTCGGCAGCGTCTGGGCGAACGTTCCATAGGCTTGCCGCAGCGCGTCGCGCGTCCTGTCGTCGAGGTCGAGAACGAGACAGGGCTCGTCGATCTGCACCCACTCCGCGCCGCTCGCGTTGAGCCGTCGCAGAATGTGCATGTAGGTCGGCAGAAGACTGGGCAGAAGGTCGAGCGGGTCGAAGCCCGGCTCCTTCGTCTTGCCGAGCTTCAGAAAGGTCACCGGGCCGAGCAGCACGGGACGGGTTTCGTAGCCGAGCGCCTTGGCTTCGAGATACTGTTCGATCGGCTTGTGCGAGGCGACCTGGAAGCGCTGGCCGGGCCGGAACTCGGGGACCATGTAGTGGTAGTTCGTGTCGAACCACTTGGTCATTTCCTGCGCCGGCGCGCCAGCCCCATGCGCGTGACCGCAAGCCGCCTCGGTTTCGCCCTCGGCGCCCCGCGCCATCGCGAAGGCGACGGACAGCGGCGCGACGCCGCCGCCCCAGCCGTAGATTTCGGGAATCGCGCCGACCATGACACTGGTGTCGAGGACGTGGTCGTAGAGCGAGAAGTCGTTCGAGGGGAGGACGGTGGCGCCGTGCGCCTTCTGACGCGCCCAGGTCGCGACGCGAAGCGCTGCGGCCCGCTCCAGGAGTTCGGCCTCGGTTATCTTGCCGGCCCAGAAGCTTTCGAGCGCCGTCTTGAGCTCTCGGCGCGGCCCGATGCGCGGGGCCCCGAGGGTGGCGACGGGAATGGAGGGACTTGTCACGGCTTCGACCCTTCTCGTTTGGGCGGAGCCGTGGCGGCAAAGCGTCATGACCGGCAGGCGAGGCTGCCGGTCGCAACCGCTCCACCGGGACACCCCGCCCGAGGACGTTCATCTCGACGTGGCAGGTCTCCTGGCTCGCGGGTCGTCGCCTGAAGTCCGCCTTCCCGGGACAAGGTCCCAGTGACACGATTGGACTTCGGCTCGCCGCTTACAGTTGCGGGGGCAGCTCCGGCATCACACCGGCTTCCCTCTTAGCTCTGGCGCCGGAACGGCCCAGAGAACCACGACGCGATCAGACTAGGAGCGGGCCGTACGCGTTGTCAAGCGGGACATAAAGACATCTACATATGGACATGACGGACAGAGATCGGCAGTGGCCCGCGTGAGATCGCCTTCGAAGACCGCCCTGTTCAAGGTCGCCAAGGCATGGCGCGCGGAGGCGGTCGAGCGGCTGCTGAGCGCGTCGCCGGAGCTTGCGCACGCGACCGATTCCAGGGGTCGCAACGCGCTGCACATCGCCTGCTCCGTCAGGCCGGGCGGCGCCGAGGCCGGCGAGCCCAACGGGTTGAGGACCGCGGGCGCGCTCCTCGATGCCGGCGCGATTCTGGAGGCCGAGGCCCCCATGAACGAGGAGGAAGGCGATTTTCGCGCAACCGCGCTCTGGTTCGCCGTCGCGCGGGGAGAGAATCTCCCGCTGGCGCAGTTTCTGCTGCGACGCGGGGCGGACGCCAGCTATTGCCTCTGGGCCGCGGTCTGGCGGGACGACGACGCCGTCTGCCGCGAGCTCTTGCGGAGCGGACCGAGGCTCGATCTCCGGGCGCACGGCGAAACGCCCATCTTCTACGCCGCGCGCCTCAGGCGCCTGAAGACGCTCGCGCTCCTGATCGAGGCGGGCGCCAATCCGACGGTCGCCGACGGCCGAGGCCGGGACGCCGTCGACATCGCGCGCGCTCGCCGTTTGCCAAAAGACCTTATCGACCGCCTGGAGGAGTCCAGGCGCCGCTTTCGAGGCGCGTGACGGACCGGGACGTCACCCGGCCGCATACGGCGCAAACCCGCCGCGGGTCTCGTCCACCGCGATCGGACGGCCGATGAGCGGGAAGGCGCGCTGCGGGCACGCGGGCCGGTCGCACACCTTGCAGCCGGCGCCGATGGGCGTGGCGGCCGCAGGGTCGTCGAGCGCGAGACCCTTGGAGTAGACTAGCCGGCCGGCGTGGCGGATGTCGCAGCCGAGGCCGACGGCGAACGTCTTTCCGGGATCGCAGTAGGCGCGAGCGGAATGATGCACGGTGCGGGCGATCCAGAGGTATGTCCGCCCGTCCGGCATCTGCGCTACTTGCGTCAGGATGCGGCCCGGCTGCGCGAAGGCCTCGTAGATGTTCCAGAGCGGGCAGGAGCCGCCGACGCGGGAGAAGTGGAAGTCGGTCGCCGACTGGCGCTTGGAGATGTTTCCCGCCCGATCCACGCGAATGAAGAAAAACGGCACGCCGAGCGCTCCCGGCCGCTGCAGCGAGCTCAGGCGATGACAGACGGCTTCGTAGCCGACGCCGAACAGCGCGCCGAGCCGCTCGATGTCGTAGCGCTCGCGCTCCGCCGCGGCGAGGAAGGCGGCGTAGGGCATCACGACGGCCCCGGCGAAATGGTTGGCAAGACCGATGCGCGCAAGGGCGCGGGTTTCCCTGCCGCCCGCGGCCTCCGCCGCCAGCCGGTCGATCAGCGGCCCCTGCTCGATGAAGGCGAGCTGGGTCGCGATCTGGAACGCCCGCTGGCCCGCGTCGAGCCGCCGGGACAGGCGAAGCACCCGTTCGGCGGGCAGGAAGCGACGCTGTGCGCCCTCGTCCTCCGTGCGCACGATGCGGACGCCGTGGCGCCCTTCGAGATGCCGCGCGAGCCCCTGCGCCATGTCGCCGGCGACGAGGCCCGCCTCGCTGGCGAGGCGCTCGGCGGCTTCGTCCAGCTCGGGAAAGTGGTTGTGATGGGCGTAGAAGAAGTCGCGCACCTGCTCGTAGGGCATCGGCGCAGCGAACGTGGGCACGCCGCCCGACCCGAGCCCGAGCTCGCCCGCCATCGCGTCGGCGCGCTCGACGGCGTGGCGCCAGCGCTGGTGGAGCGCCGTCACCGCGCGCCCGAGCGCCGGCATGGATGCGGCGACCTCGCGCAATTCCGCGACGCTCACCGTCTCGCCGTTGAGCGGGTCTGAAAAGACCTCGCGCAGATCGGCGACGAGCCGGCCCTCGTCGCCTTCCGAGAACAGCTGCACGTCGACGCCGAAGATCGCGTTGATCTTCAGGAGCACAGGGACAGTCAGCGGCCGCTGGTTGTTCTCGAGCTGGTTCAAGTAGCTCGGCGACAGGCCGAGCGACTGCGCGAGCGCGGTCTGGGTCAGCCCGCGCTCCTCACGCAAGCGCCTCAGCCGGACGCCGACGAAGCTCTTCTTCATCGACCGATGCGCCTTTCGCAAAGTTCGCAAAATCGGCCGTCTTGGCTCGCAAATCCACGCATTTTCAGTCCTTCCCGACGATCTGCGCCGCGAATATTGCAACAGCCGTGTTCAACGCAAGGGGTTCGGAGCCATGCCATCGGCATTTCGGACGGGAACGACATTGGTCGTCCGGATCTGCGACCGCTGGGAACCGCGAGAGTGGTTCGCGCTCTCGGCCGACCCCTTTTACCGCGATCCGGAATGGGGCCGCGACGCGGATCTCAAGCCATCAAAGGAAGGAAAAGGAACCATGACCCAGCGCTATTCAGATCTCGCCGCCGAATTGGACGCCCGCTTCCCCGACGGATATGCTCCGGGAGGCGTTTCTGTCGACGACATCGTCCAGCTTCGCCTGCAGAACACCTTCGACACGCATCTCGACATCGCCCGTGCGATGGCGAAGGTCATGCGCGCCGACATGGCGGCCTACGACGCCGACCCGTCGCGCTTCACCCAGTCGCTCGGCTGCTGGTCCGGCTTCCACGCCCAGCAGATGATCAAGGCGGTGAAGCGCCTGCGCGGGACGACGAAGGGCGCCTACGTCTACCTCTCCGGCTGGATGGTCGCGGGGCTCCGCAACCGCTTCGGCCATCAGCCCGACCAGTCGATGCACGAGAAGACCGCCGTCGTGGACCTGATCGAGGAGATCTACGTCTCGCTGCGCCAGGCCGACGAGGTCGCGGTCAACGACCTCTTCAAGGACCTGAAGGCCGCCCGCGAGACGGGCGACGCGGCCGCCGAGAAGGCAGCCATCGCGGCGCTCGACGGCTTCGAGACCCACGTCGTTCCGATCATCGCCGACATCGACGCCGGCTTCGGCAACGAGCACGCGACCTACCTGCTCGCCAAGGCGATGATCCAGGCCGGCGCCTGCTGCCTGCAGATCGAGAACCAGGTGTCCGACGCCAAGCAGTGCGGCCACCAGGACGGCAAGGTGACCGTTCCGCGCGAGGACTTCATCGAGAAGCTGCGCGCCTGCCGCCTCGCCTTCGAGGAGCTCGGCGTGCCGGACGGGGTGATCGTCGCGCGCACCGACAGCCTCGGCGCCGGCCTGACGCAAAAGATCCCGGTCAGCCAGCAGCCGGGCGACCTCGCCTCCGAATACATCAAGTGGCTGAAGACCGAGCCCGTCGACGCCGCCAATCCCCTTCTCGACGGCGAGGTCGCGATCAAGGTCGGCGGCCAGCTCGTCCGTCCGGTCCGCCTTGCGAACGGCCTTTTCGCGTTCAAGGAGGGCTCGGGCCGCGCCCGGGTGATCGAGGACTGCATCGCCAACCTGACCGAGGGCGGCGCCGACCTCCTGTGGATCGAGACCGACACGCCGAACGTCAAGGAGATCGCCTCCATGGTCGCGGCGATCCGCAAGGTCGTGCCCAACGCCAAGCTCACCTACAACAACTCCCCGTCCTTCAACTGGACGCTGAACCTGCGCAAGCAGGTGCGGGCGGAGTGGATCGCGGAAGGGCGGATCAAGGCCGACGCCTATCCGGACGGGACGGCGCTGATGTCGGCGTCCCTCGACGACGATCCGCTCGGCCTCGAGGCGGACGCGCGGCTCGCGCGATTCCAGGCCGACATCTCGGCCGAGGCCGGGGTGTTCCACAACCTGATCACGCTGCCGACCTTCCACCTCACCGCCAAGAGCATGGACGAGCTCTCGCGCGGCTATTTCGGGCCGGACCGGATGAAGGCTTACGTCAACACGGTCCAGCGCGAGGAGATCCGCCGCGGCGTCTCGGCGGTCAGGCACCAGCACGAGGTGGGCTCCGATCTCGGCGACGCGTTCAAGGAGATGGTGTCCGGCGAGCGGGCGCTGAAAGCCGGCGGCCACGGCAACACCATGAACCAGTTCGCGGCGGAGTGACCGCGCCGCTTCCCTCTGAAGGAGTATCGCCATGACCGAAGAGCTCAAGCGCGTCCCGCCGTCCCATCTCAGCGACCGCGACCGCGCCATCAACCGCGTCGCAGACGCCGTCCACCGGGCGAACGAAGCCATCCAGCGGGCCGTGACCGCCGGCGTTTCGGTGGAGCTGGTGCGCGTCTCGCGCCATCACGACGGAGCCGGCGCCTACGGCGATCAGATGATCCCGATGGTGCGCGAGCCGCCGGCCGCGAAACCGGACGCCGCCGAGCCGGACGCGGCGTAGGCGCCGCCGCCCCCCCGAAGGCAACGATGACCGTCGCGGCGCGAGGCCGCGACGGAGCTGGAACGAACGCCGTCGACAGTCTGGAGACCCCATGAACACGCCCGTCTCGAACCTTTCCGCCGTTCCCGGCGTCGCCGTCGCGGGCGCGATCGGACCGCGCTTCGACGAGATTCTCACCGCCCCCGCGCTCGGATTCGTCGCCGACCTGCATCGCCGCTTCGACGCGCGCCGGCGCGCGCTTCTGGAACGCCGGATCGAGCGCCAGAATGCCTTCGATGCGGGCGACCTGCCGGACTTCCTCCCCGAAACGAAATCGGTTCGCGAGAGCGAATGGAGGGTTGCGCCGATCCCCGCCGATCTGCTCGACCGCCGGGTCGAGATCACCGGCCCCGTCGACCGCAAGATGATCGTCAACGCGCTGAACTCGGCCGCAAGAGTCTTCATGGCCGACTTCGAGGACGCGACCTCGCCGACCTGGGACAACGTGATCGAGGGGCAGCTCAACCTCAAGGACCGCTGGGCGGGCGCGATCGACTTCACCGACCGGAGGACCGGCAAGCGCTACGCGCTCGGCCCAAGACCCGCCGTCCTGATGGTGCGACCGCGCGGCTGGCGCCTGCCCGAGGCGCACGTGCTCGTCGACGGGGAGCCTGCTTCCGGCGCGCTCGTCGACTTCGGTCTCTACGTCTTCCACAACGCCCGCGCCATCCTCGCGGCCGGAGCGACGCCGGCGTTCTACCTGCCGAAGCTCGAAAGCCGTCTCGAGGCGCGGCTCTGGAACGACGTCTTCAGCCACTCGGAGGACACGCTCGGGCTGCCCGCGGGCGCGCTCAGGGCCACCGTTCTCATAGAGACGCTGCCCGCGGCGTTCGAGATGGACGAGATCCTCTACGAGATGCGCGACCACATCGTCGGCCTCAACTGCGGACGCTGGGACTACATCTTCTCGCTCATCAAGCGGCTCGGGAAGCAGCCGCGCTTCCTGACGCCCGACCGCTCAGCGATGACGATGGGCAAGGCGTTCCTCGACGCCTATTCGCTTCTCCTGATCGAGACCTGCCATCGCCGCGGCGCTTTCGCGATGGGCGGCATGGCGGCGCAAATTCCGGTCAAGGACGATCCCGTCGCCAACGAGGTGGCCTTCGCGAAGGTTCGCGCCGACAAGGAACGCGAGGCGCGGCATGGCCATGACGGGACGTGGGTCGCTCATCCCGATCTCGTGCCGGTCGCGATGGAGGTGTTCGACAGGCACATGCCGGCGGCGAACCAGCTCGAGAAGCGGCGCGACGAACTCGTCACGCGAGACATGCTGCTCGCTGTCCATGACGGGCAGCGCACCGAGGCGGGGTTGCGAGAGAACATCCGGGTCGGCGTGCGCTACATCGAGGCGTGGCTCGGCGGCCGCGGCGCCGTCCCGCTCTACAACCTCATGGAGGACGCGGCGACGGCCGAGATTTCTCGCGCTCAGGTCTGGCAATGGCTGCATCACGGCGCCTTGCTCGACGACGGTCGCCCGGTGACGCGGGAGCTCGTCCTGGCGACCCTCGACGACGAGATGGCCAAGTTGCGCGACGCGCTCGGCGCCGAGGCTTTCCATTCGGGGCGCTTCTCCGAGGCGATCGCGCTCTTCTCGCGGCTTTCGCTCGCCGGCGAGTTCGATGAGTTCCTGACGATCCCGGCTTACGAGCTGATCCGGTAGCTGGACATTCGAACAGGGATCGTGAAACAAACGGAACCCCCCGGAGGCCGACCCATGAACGCCATCGCCAATCTCGCTCCGCGGAGCCGCGTCTCGGCGCTTAGCGCGCTCATGGTCGCGGCCAGCGTCGCGCTGACGCTGGGCTTCTCCTGCGCCCTGCCGCTCGCCGCCTTCGCCACGATGGCGGCGATGCTGTTCGGCCCCGCGGCCGCGATCGGCTCCATTCTCTCGGTCTGGCTCGCCAACCAGATCGTCGGCTTCGCGTGCCTCGGCTACCCGATCGACGCCAGCACGTTCGCCTGGGGCGCCGGGCTGGCCCTCATCTTACTCCTGGCGGTCGGCGCCGCAGCCTTCGTCCTGGCGAGAGTGGGCGGCGCTGTCGGCGTCGTCGCGGCCTTCGTTGCGGCGTTCGTGACCTGCCAGGGTGCGGTGTCTGCCGGCTGCCTGCTCACCGGCGACGGCGTGGCGCACTTCACGCTTGCGGTCGTGACCCGGATCTTCCTGATCAACGCCGCGACCTTCGGCGGATTTCTCGCCCTTCGGGCCCTCGGGGCGCGCGCCGGCCTCGGCACGCAGTCGGGCAGAGCGTGCGCCCTCCGTCATGCTTGACGCCGGTCGCGGCGCCGCGCCGGCGCCGCAGTTCGCGGTCGAGTGCGCGCCGCCGTTCATGACGGTGCGCTTCCCCTCTTCCCGGCGAACCTTGGGCTGGTCGCTGCTGCATCCCGGCTTTGCGACGGTTCGCGAGGTGGTATGGGTCGAGGTGCGCAATCGCGACCTGGGGCCGGACGTCGACGCGAGCGCCTTCCTGCGCCAAAGACTCGCCGACGCCGGACTGCCGGACGCGCTCGCGCTCATGACCTCGCGCGACATACGGCGATGGCGCCTCGACGCGACGACCGTCGAGGACGTCGAGGCCGCGTGCCTCACGACCGTCGGCCTGTCGAATGGAGAGCGGGTCGGATCCCGGTTTCCCGTTCGTCCGGTTCCCGGCACCGTCAACACCCTCGTCCACGTCTCGCGGCCCCTGACGGACGGAGCGTTCGTCGAGGCGATCTCGATCGCCGCGCAGTCGCGAACCGCCGCGATCCTCGACGCCCATCCTCCGCACAGCGGGCAAAGGATCACCGGCACGGGAACGGACTGCATCGTCGTCGCCGCGCCCATCGAAGGCGCGGCGACGCAATGGGCCGGCCTGCACACCGCCGTCGGCGAAGCGATCGGCGCCGTGGTCTACCGCGCCACGCGCGAAGGCGCCGAGGAGTGGTTTGCGGAATTTGCGCCGGCCCGTCCTCGCGAGGGAACGTCCACGCTCTCGACGGTCTGAAGAAGATCCGAGCGAGGCAGTGTTCGATCGGTTGTCTCTCCGGGCGATGCAGGAGGCCCCGTCGGGCTTCCGCCGTCGCTCAGACTGGAGCGCCCAGCCTCCCCCTCCGCGTCGACTGGCGCATCGCGTCACGAAAGGTCATACTCAGATGCTCGGGCAAGTGCGAAAGTCGAATCATTGCTGGACGGTCGTGGGAGCAGCAAGATCTTCCGAGACGCCATGAACGTCCTTCCGGCGCCAATCCTCGATTGTGGCAGGCGTAGCCTGAAGCTTGGCGATGGCCTTGAACGGGAAAAGAGGGATGTGGACGGTGTGAGTGCCGTGACCCAACTTCGCCCGTCCGCACGTCGGCAGACGCCCATCCTTGTACCAGCGCAGACGCTCGCGCTGACTAATGCCGAGCGCCTTGTCAACTGCGCGCGGGGCGAGCGGCGCTGTCAGCACAGCGTCGATTTTCTCCCTCAGACGCTGCGCGATCCCGCGCATTCTGGGTCCGGCGGACAGGGCGAAAGCGAAGGATACCGACGTCGCGTCCGCACGGATCCTGTTGCCTCCCGATTTCTGGAGGTGTTTGGTCGCCACCTCCAGAGAGGCGGCGACTCGTCTCTCGCGATCGATGTCGGGGACCGAATCCAATTCGACAGAGAGGACAAACCCGCCTTCTTCTCGTTGCCAAGTTATGCGAGATGCCGCCGGCATCTTGTCCCTCATGAGCCGTCAGGTCGCGAATGTGCGTGCTCTTCGCCGCGCAAGCGACTTGATCCCTGAATCGGCCGTGGACGTGCTTCGTCAGCGCTGACCTCGCGGGGCCCAGACGTCGTCCTTGGCGCCGTCGCCGTTGAGATGACGGGCGACGATGAACATGAAATCGGCGAGCCGGTTCAGGTAGCGCTGGATCTCGGGATTGACCTCCTCCCCTTTGATCTGCGCGAGCGCGACAATTCTGCGCTCGGCGCGGCGAACAATGGTGCGGGCAAGATGGGCGAAGGCCCCAGTCATGTCCGCTCCGGTCGGAAGGACGAAATTGGCGAGGCGCGGCTGCGCCGCGTTCAACTCTTCGAGTTGGGCTTCGATTCGTGCGACCGGCTCGGGCTTGAACCGCAGCTTGGCGCCGACGTCCCCCGGCATGCTGAGATCCGCGCCGATGTCGAACAGGTCGATCTGGATCGAACGCAACCAGCCGCTCAGCCGTTCGTCGACTTGCACTGTGGTGCGCAGAACCCCGATAGTCGAGTTCGCCTCATCCACCGTGCCATAGGCCTCGACCCTCGGCGCGCACTTGAGCATGCGGCCCTTCCCGACCTGCGTCTCGCCAGCGTCGCCCAATCGCGTAACCACGCGGGTCCGCTTCTCTGAACTCGCATCCTTGGTCGTCATTCGCCCTGCTCCCTTCTCGCCGGTCCGAGCGCGCGGCGCCATGACATGTGGAGCCCCGCTTCGTTCAATGACGCGCTCGGGCGAGACAGCGTGCGGCTGTCTCGCCCTCTCAGTAGGCCTGCGGAAGCCGTAGGGCTTTCGCCTCGCTCAAAACTTCGCGGTCAAGCCCGCGAAGACCGAGACGCCCGGCGTCCCGTAGCCGTAGGTCAGCTGGTACTTCGCGTCGGTCAGGTTCTCGCCGCGCAGGAAGACGCCGAACGTGTCGTTGATCTTGTAGTTCACGATGCAGTCGAGCCTTGCGTATCCGGCCAGCGTCACATTCCTGTCGCCGCCGAAGGAGGCATAGAAATTCGTCCCCGGACGCGGACCCACGAGCAGGAGGCGCGGCTCGATCGAGAGGTTCGGCATGGCCGTCCAGACCGCCGAGACGTAGCCCGAGTTGAGCGGAACGTAGAGCACGGGGGTATGCGTCTGGGTGTCGACCGCGTTGTTGTAGGTGTATCCGCCGCGGATGTGCAGCACGTCCGGAACGGCGGTGGCGTCCGCCGTGATCTCGACGCCCTTCGTCTGGGCCGTGCCGATGTTGTAGTAGCAACCGCCCTGCGCGGCCGCCGACACGGTGCAGGAGTCGACAAGCCCGAAGCCGATCTCGTTCTTGTAGAACGTGTTGTACGCCGTCGCCGACAGGAACAGGCGGTCCTGGAACAGCTTCTGGTCGATGCCGATTTCGCCGCCGACGTTCTGCTCGGGCTGGAGGTCCGGCGTTCCGTATAGGCTGAAGCGCTGGAACAGCGTCGGCGCCTTGGCGCCGTTGCCGAAGGCGGCGCGCAGCTTCGTCCCCGTCTCGTCGATGCGGTAGGCGGCGGTCACGCGCCCTGTGGCGAAGGCCGGTCCTTCCTGGATCGCATCGACGCGCCCGCCGAAGGTCAGGTCGAGGCGCGACAGGAGCGGCAGGCGATATTCGGCGTACGCCGAGTTGGTCGTCTGCTGGGCGTCGACGGCCGTGAACGAACCGTCGTACGGATTGGGTTGCTGCGACGTGCTCATCGACTCGGTCATGTTCCGCGCGCCGAAGATCAGCGAGCCGTAAGGTCCGAAGGCGAGTTGCCCCTGGTATTCGGCGCCATAGCGGGCGCCGATGTAGCCCAGCGTGCAGTTGAAGGCATTGAAGTTGATGTCGTAGCACTGCTCCGTCATCCGGTTCCGCATGTCCGTCGTGTTGCCGAACACGGTCAGATGATTCGTCAGGATGCCGGTCGTGGCGTTCGCCCGGACGAATCCGTCGCCGATCCAGGTGGTCGAGGAGTTGTAGGGCGAGAAGACGTCGGAGGCGACAGTCGCGCCGGGATTCGACGTCTGCAGGGTGTTGCCCCACACGTTGAAGCCGAAGTCGACGCTCGCGTTCTCGTTGATCGTGTAGGTGAAGTTTCCGTTGGCTCCGCCCTTGTTCGACGGCTGCGTGTTCGGCAGCGGCGGCAGCGGCCCCATGCCGAACCCGTAGGTCAGCGGCTGGTTGACCCGGTAGCCGTAGCTCGGGAATCCGGCCGAATACATGTCGGTCACGCCGAGCGAATAGAGCCAGTCGCCGGTCGAGCCCGAGACGGTGGCGGTGCCCTGGATCGTGCCGTAGCTGCCGCCCTGGATCGTGACCGACCTGCGCTGCTCGCCCTTCTTGGCCTTCTTCGTGATGATGTTGATGACGCCCGACATGGCGTCGGAGCCGTAGAGCGAGGACTGCGGGCCGCGCACGATCTCGATGCGGTCGATGTCGAGGGCGCTGAGGTTGCCGAAGTCGAGCGCGCCGTTGGTGCTCGCCGGGTTGCCGATCGGGATGCCGTCGACCAACACGAGCACCTGGCCGGAATCGCCTCCGCGCAAGGTTACGCTGGTCTGTGTGCTCGGTCCGCCGTTCTGGGTGACCGTCACGGCCACGGCCTCGCGCAGCACCTCGGTGATGCCGTTGGCGCCCCATTGCTGGACCCGGGAGCCGGGAATGACGGTCACGTCGGAGCCGACGGAATTGACCGGCACTGGCGTACGTTCGGCGGTGACGGTGATCTCGCCTAGCGCGTTCGACGTCGCCTGGGCGTGAGCGAGATTGGGCTGGAGCGCGGCGACGACAAAAGCGGCGACGGCGCAGCCGGACAGCTGACTGTTCTTGACCATATGTCCTCCGGCCGTCCCACCGACGGCGTTGGTTATGTGGTCAAAGGCCGGTCTCCTGGCTCGCGGGTTGTCGCCGATTGCGCGCCTTCCCAGGGCTCGGCCCCAGTGGCTTGAATGCGCAAACGACTCGCCGCTTACAGTTGCGGGGGCAGCCGCGGAATTGCGCCCGAGGGGCGCTCACCGCATTCCCGTGATCCGGCTTTGCGAGCCGGATCGCCGATGACAGCCACAACGCTAGGCCGAGGTTTTTCGCAGTGCAAGCCCCCGTTTTGCCGCAATGAAACTACCAAGTTTCAGTGGATGATTGCGTGCAACTGCGCAAGAAGCGGCGCGGCCGGTCGAGGCGCGCTTGTCATTCGACGTTGAACCGGATTGTCGCGCTGGCTGAGAACGAACCGCCCGGCGGCGGCGGCGGCGCGATCGACTGGACGATGCGGCGGGCGGCGGCGTCGAGTTCCGCCACGCCCGACGATCGGACGACCGACACCGACGAGACCCTGCCGCTCGGCCCGATCGTGAAGGCGACGCCGACAGCCCCCGTCGACCCGCGGGCGCGGGCGGATTCCGGAAAGTATTTTCGCGCCTGAATCTCGGCGATGACCAGCGCACCGTAGTTCGACCGCGACATGCCGCCGCCGCCGGCCTGGCCTTGCCGTGCCCCCGAACGGCGCGCTCCGGACGCGCCTTGCCCGCCGCCGGCCGTTTCGCTCCCCTGTTGCCGGCCCCTGGGCGCCCCATGCCCGGAAGACCCGGCTCCGCCGTCAGCCTGCGCCGGGGAGGCGGGCCTAGCCTCGGGCTTCGGCCGCGGAGGAGCTTGCGTGCGGGGAGGCGGCGCGGCCTCGGCCTTTCGCTCGGGCCGTTCGGGCCGGGTCCCGGGCCGCGTCCTTTGCGGCGTCGGCCTCGAGGGAACAGGCGCCGGCGCCCGCGGCCGTATGTCGGACGGAGATGCGGACCGTACAGGCCGAGGTTGCTGGACGGCGACCTGGGTCGACGGCGCCGCAGGCGGTTTCGTTTCCACGGGTCGAGGCGCCTCCGGAGGGGGCGGAAGGGCTTCGACCACGGACGGCGGGGCCTGCGGCGCCGCCAGGTCGGCGACCGCGGGCGGTTTCGCTTCCATCGGTCGAGGGATTTCCGGCGGGGTCGGCGGACTCTCGGTCGCCGGGGCCGGCGGGCTAGCGGCCTCCGCGACCGACGGCGGGACTTGCGCCGCCGCCGGATCGGATGGCGGCGGCGACGGCTCGGCGACCGCGGGCGGTTTCTCCTCCTCCGGCCGAGGCGTCTCGGGCGGGGTCGGCGGGACCTGCGGCGGCTCAGACCTCGCCGGCGCTGGCTCGGCGACCGCGGGCGGCCAGGCCTCTTCGGGTTGAGGCGTCTCCGGCGGAGCGAGCGGCGGCGGCGATTGCGACGTCTGCTCGGGCGGGGTCGCGGGCATGTGGTCATCGGCAGCCGGCGCGGCCGGCGATCCGGCGGCGGACGTCGGCGCCGAGTCGACATGCTGCGACGCGCTCGCGACGGACGCCGCCGGCTGACCGTCCGATCCGGCCGCGGAACCCGTTTCAGAGGGGGCGTCGCCGGCCGCCACCGTTACCTCGATGGCGGCGTCGGGCGCTGACGGCGTCGGGAGGTCGAGGCTGAGGAGCGCGGCCAGCGCCGCCATGTGGGCGACGAGGACGAAGACCGCTTCCACGGCCTGCGCCAGGCGCGACGGCTTCGCCATGGCGCGGCTTGTCGGGGACCCCGGCGAGGCGTCGAGCGGGAAAGGACCCTCGCCGACCGCCTGACGGAGTTCGACATCGATCCGGGGCGACGATCCGTCCGCGCGGTCGAGCGGCGCGAGGATGGGGGGGAGATAGACGATCCGCGCGCCATCGCCGCCCTCGACCGGCGCCGAGCAGCCCCGGGGGTCGGGCGCGATCCACGCGAGTTCGACGTCCGGCGCCGCGACGCAAGATTGCGCCGGCGGCGCCTCCAGGGCGCCGGGATCGATCCTGACCTGCCGCGACACGCCGGCTCGCATCTTGCAGGTTCCGCGCTATTCGTGATCCGCCTGCGGCTTGCCCTCGTCGTCCTCGCTCGCCTCGTCGGCGACACGGTCGAAGACCTCTCTCCACAGCCTCAAGGCCGGCGATGCGCCCTCCTTCGCCTGAATCTGCCGCAGCGCGACTCTGCGCGCCGCCGTGGCGAAGCGCCCCTTCGGTCCATGCAACGCGGCCGGATCGAGGCCTTGGCGCACGCCCTCGGCGACGGCGTCCTTGAGCGCGATCAGATCGGGATCGCCGAACGCGCGGAGGATGTCCTGGAACCGCACGTGCAGCGCGAGGTCGAAGGGCGTCGGCCGCCCCATCTCGTCCCTGGCGGGATTGGCGGGGTACATGTGCGCGCAGGGAACCCAGCCTTCCGGGATCGGACTGGCGGCCGAATGGGTTCGACGGGCCCTGAGCAGTTTGGGAAGAAAATGGGTATGGGGCCCATCCGGGCTCTTCTGGTCGGGGCTCGGGATCGGCTGATAGACTTCCACGCGCCCGATCCTCGCGACGAAGACGCGGTGCGGGCTCGCCTCGAGGATTGCCTTCAGGGCGGGGCTTTCCGGCTCGAGCACGGATTGGCTTTCGCAGGCGCGCAGGCGGCGGACGAGATCCGGATCGGCCGTTCGCACGCAGACGTCGACCTGCAACGTCCCGGCGCCGACGTCGAACAGGGTCGCGTCACGGTCCGCTTCGCGCAGCGCGTCGCGATCGGGACCGATTTCGGTCAGCACGCTCCGGCCGCTCGTCGCGCAGACGTGGGCCGGCAGGCACAACGCGACGGCATGGCTCCAGAGATCCGCGTCCTTGGCCGTCGTCTCGTAGGCAATCGCCTGCACCCCAGCGAGATCGTCGAACCGGATGCCGCCTTTGGCCGTGACGGCCTCCGGGCGCGAGCCATCGGCGCCCGCGAGCAGAGGCTCGCCGGGGTCGCGGGAGAATTCCGCGATCGCTCCGAATGAACCGACGCTCCAGCTCGTGCCCGCGTTCAGCAGTTCCTCCCGGATCCACTCCGGGGACAGCACGATTGCGCTCATCGAAGACCTCCGAAACTTTCGTCCGAGGACCGGTCGCAGGGAACCCACGGCGCGACGAAGGGCTGGCCGTCCTGCTCGCCGCGAAACGCAGTGACGCCGTAAGCCTTGCGGATCAGCGCGTCGGAAAGCTCCGCCGGGTCCCCGTCGAGCAGAATGCTTCCGGCGCACAGGAGAACGATCCGGTCGCAGAACCGGGTCGCGAGCATCAGGTCGTGCAGCACCGCGACGACGCCCGCGCCGCCTCGGGCGGTCGATCGCAGGAGCTGCATGATCCGGAGCTGATGCAGAGGGTCGAGGGCCGCCACCGGCTCGTCGGCGAGCAATACCTCCCCTTCCGCCGCCAGCGCCCGCGCGAGAAGCACGCGCTTGCGCTCGCCTCCCGACAGGGTCGAGCAGGCGCGGAAACGGAGATGCGCGACCCCGGCAGCCTGCAGGGCGCGCTCGACCGCGTCCCGATCCTTCTGGCTCGGTCCCGCGAACGCGCGCCGATGGGGCAGCCGGCCCAGTTCGACGACGTGGTCGACCCTGAGCGCCCAGTTCACCTCGTCCCCTTGAGCGAGAAACGCGAGCCGGCGAGCGAGCACGGCGCGGCCGAGCGCGGAGCGGGGCTTGCCGTCGTAGCGCACGACGCCGCGGGTGGGGCGCACGAGGTCCGCCAGCGCACGCAGGAGGGTCGTCTTGCCGGCGCCGTTGGGGCCGATCAGGCCGACAAGCTCGCCGGGACGAAGCGTGAGCCAGACGTCGCCGAGAATCCGGGCGTCGCCGAAACGAACTTCGAGGCCTTCCGCCCGGATCTCCATCACGCGTCCTCACGAAGGCGGTAGACGAGGCTGAACAGGAACGGCCCGCCGATGACGGCGGTCATGACCCCGAGATGCAGCTCGGGACGGATCGGCATGAGGCGCACCGCGATGTCGGCGCCGAGCAGCAGGATCGCGCCGCCGAAGCCGCTGACCAGCAGGAGGCGCCCCGGCCTCGCGCCGACAAAGGGCCTCAGGATGTGCGGGACGACGAGACCGACGAACCCGATGACGCCGGTGACGGCGACCGCGGCGCCGACCGCGAGCGCGCATCCCGCGACGACCTTGACGCGCAGACGCGGGAGGTCGAAGCCGAGGCTGCGGGCGCTGTCCTCGCCGAGCGTCAGGGCGTCGAGCGCCGGTCCCACCGAGATGAGGAGCGCCCAGCCCGCGACCATCAGGGGGGCCGCCAGCCAGACCTGCGGCAGGCTGCGATCCACCAGCGACCCCATCAGCCAGAACACGATCTCGAGCGCGGCGTAGGGATTGGGCGAGAGGTTGAGCGCGATGCTCGTCATAGCGCCCGCGAAACTGTTGATGGCGACGCCCGCCAGAATCAGCGTCATCGTCCCCGCCCCGCGTCCCACGAGCGCGAACAGGATCAGCGCGACGACGAACGCGCCGGCGATGCCGCCGAGCGGCAGCGCCAGGGCGAAGGCGCCCGCGAGGCCGGAATAGAAGCAGACGACGGCGCCGAAGGCCGCGGCGCCGGAGACGCCGACGATGCCCGGCTCGGCCAGCGGATTGCGCAGGAGCCCCTGCATCGCGGCGCCGGTGATCCCGAGGCTGAATCCGACGAGCGCGCCGAGGATCGCGCGCGGAAGCCGGAGCTGCGTCAGGACCATCGCGGGAAGGCTTCGCTCCCCGTGCAGCGCGTCGGCGAGCGCGGGGAGGACGTCGAGCCGCGCGTAGCCGACGAAGGCCGAAGCGATCGTCATCGCAACGGCGGCGAGCGCCAGCAGGCCGGCCAGTTTCCAGTACGCCAGACGCTCTCTCCGCGCGTGCGCGTCGGTCCCCGGGAGTGCCGAAGCGGTCACGGCGAGGCCTCCGCGACCGGCGCGCGCGTCCCGTCGATCAGGCGCTCGACGGCGTCGACGACCGAAGGGCCCGCGCAGGTCCAGAGGCGCGAGGGGACGGACACGAGCCTCAGCCGCTCGCCGAGCTCCCGCACGACGGGATGGCGCAAAGCCTCCGTCGCAAGAGACGGCGGGCCGCTCGCGTCCGCGTCGAGGATCAGCACGTCCGCCTTCTGCAGCGCGACCGCCTCCAGCGGGATTTGCAGATAGCTCGCAAAGCCCAGCTTCTCTGCGAGATTGAGGAGGCCGGCGCGCTCCATGAGCTCGTTGACCAGGGATGCCTTGCCGACGGTGTAGCCGTTGGGCCGGAGCACGATTGCGTTCAGCGGCGGTCGATGGGCTTCGGACGCGAGACGATCGAGGCGCGCGTCCATGTCGGCGACGATCGCGTCTCCCTTCGCCGGCTCGCCGACCGCCGACGCGACGTTGCGGATCTGCTGGCGGACGCCCTCGAGCGTCGTCGGCACGCCGAACTCGACCACCCTGAAGCCCAGCTTCCTCAGGAGCTCCTTGGTCGTGCGCGACGTGAAGGTCCCGGCGAGAACGAGGTCCGGGTGGAAGGCCGCGACCTCCTCGGCGAGGCCGTGGTTGGCGGGAATTCCTGCCGCCGCCTCGGCCATGTTGGCGTTGCCGGGATCCTGGGACAGCCAGGTGACGGAGGCGAT
Source organism: Roseiarcus fermentans (assembly GCF_003315135.1). GTDB lineage: Bacteria > Pseudomonadota > Alphaproteobacteria > Rhizobiales > Beijerinckiaceae > Roseiarcus > Roseiarcus fermentans. Next base: position 117,997 of record NZ_QNRK01000012.1, on the reverse strand, counting down.
CCGGTCACGGTCGACGAGCCTCAGCAGAAGCTCGTCGGTGCACATGTTGATCGAGACGATGCGTTGGGGGTGCGTTGGCGCTCCGACGCCAGCCGGCGCCGCGATCGCGCTGATCGCCGTGGCAAACGAAATGGCGAGAATAGCCGGCTGCCGACCCCGTCGGGCAAGGCTCTGGAAAACAGTCTTCACACGACCATCCCACCGGATACCGGGTGGCCGTCACTGCGAAGCCAGCGTTCCTCTTGCGCCGGCGGATCCGGCGCGAAGGCTCTGCTACCCCCGGAACACCCCGTCCAGGGTCATCGCGCGTGACCACGGGCGACGGCAGGTCTCCTGGCTAGCGGGTCGCTGCTCTTGAGCCGCCTTCCCGGGATGTCTCCCAGTGGCGCGTGGCCCGAGAACTCGCCGCCGACAGTTGCGGGGGCAGCCGCGCTCAGGGACGATCGCTCGCCCTCGTCGCGTTCCCTTTTGATCCCCAAGGGGAACCGTCGAATGCTCGTTACCGGCTTCTCGGAGGAGGCGCAAGGAGCTTAACGGCGAGACGCAGGGCAAAATCCTCAATCGTTAACGGCCCGCCTCAATGGCCATCGACCTCGTCCTGAGGTGCTCCGAAGGGGCCTCGAAGGACGTTCCGGAGGGTGCCAGCGTCGCCATGAGCGCCATCTGGAGCATCCTTCGAGGGCCTTTGCTCGCCCAAAGTGCACCTCAGGATGATGTCCCAAACCAAAGGATACGGCGTTAACGATTGAGGATTCCGCCCTGCGGCGAGACGGCTGTGCGCGCCCTGCTACGCGCCGACCGCTCGGCGGCACGACTGCCCGACGAAGACGCCGGGGCAAGAGCAATCCACTTGAGAGCTTCGCGGTAGACTACCTCGGCCTCCGCCAGCGAGGTCTTTCGAAGACATAGCGAATCTGCTTCCGGCAAGTTCGGATCCGGCGATCCGGCACGAACAGCCGGCACTGGCTCCGAGGTCGCGCCCGGCGAATAACTCCAACCTGCCGCTCCCGGCTGCCGGACCGGTTCATTCTTGCGCCGGGATCCTCATGAATGCGGCAACCACCATCAGCCGGTGGCGCCCAGCATCTCGGGGTGACGACATAGAACGGGCAGAAAACCACGCTAAGCGGACAGAATGAGAACGAAGCGGGCGCTGATCAGAAACCGGTGAGGTCCTCGGGATACCTGCCGCCGCTGTCGAGGAAGCGCTCCCATGTCGAACGGCCGCGGACGCTGACCGTCAAACGGTGGGGTTCTGCCGGATCGGCTTCAAGCAAGCCGAGCTTGACCAGCGGTTGGATCGAGCTCGCGCCGATGACCTTGTCCGGTTTGATACCGGCGACGACGAGACGCCAGCCGAGTGTTCCTCGTTCGGTAACTTCGGGTTCCAGGTATCCGTTGCGATATTGATCGCCGCGTCGCCCGAACGTGAACAGACAGCAGGACCAAAACGCATTTCGGGGACGGGGCGGGATGAGCAGCCACTCCAGCGGCCCCTCCTCGGAGACTTCGGGCGTCGGTCTGACCGGATCGTCGCGAGCATCTGCGTAGCCTTGCTTGTAGGCGCGCTCGAGCGCCCGCGCGATGGCTCCGGCGGTGTCGACGGCATGACCGTACTTCCGATCGTAGCGGTCCTTCGCCACGATGCTCCGGGCTTCTTCCCGGAAATTGGCTTTTCGACGAGGATCCGCTGGAGGAGTCCGCGGGCGCCGGTTCACGAGATGCTCCCCGCATCCAGCACGCGGCGCCGTTTCACGATGTCGGCGACGGTATTCTTGCTGAGGCCCAACTCTCGGCCGATCAGCCGGTAGCTGCGACCGGCGTCGACGAGGGCGAGGACCTTGGGGGCGAGCCGATCGGATTTTGGACGCTGGCCAAGCTGCCGTCCAAGCGTCTTGCCTCTCGCCCTCGCCGCGGCGAGACCCGATCGCACCCGCTCCCGAAGGAGATCCCGTTCGAACTCGGCAATGCCGGCCAACATCGTGGCCATCATGCGCCCGGTCGCGCTCGCCAAGTCGAAGGTCATGCCGCTCAGCGCCACCACCGACACCCTTCGCGCCTCCAGTTCCCGCAGAGTCTCCAGGAGGTCGAGCGTGCTGCGACCCCACCGAGACAGTTCGGTTACGAGCACCGCATCGATTTGCCTGGCTTGGGCGAGCGCCATCACCTTTCGCCGCTCGACCCGATCGAACTTCGCGCCCGATCCGGTTTCCTTGAACACGCCCACTGCCTCGTAGCCCGCACGGTCGGCGAAGGCGCGCAGATCGCGCTCCTGGCGATCGCCGGATTGATCGGCCGTGGATACCCGGCAATAGATCGCAGCCTTCTGTCCCAATTGAACCATCCCGGCCCGAAGGCCTGGAACCCGCCGTTGGGCTGGCCTCTCCGCTAGACTGAACAGACATTACTCCAATTGGGACAGAACCGCCATGCCGCGCCGTCGCGCCATCACCGACGCCCAACTGGAAACATTGCTCACGTTGCCGACGGCCGAGCCCGACCTGATCCGGCACTACACACTCAGCCCGGCCGACCTCACCGTCATCGCGCGGCGCCGTCGGCCGCACAATCGCCTGGGCTTCGCCATCCAGCTCTGTGCCCTGCGGTTCCCCGGCCGCCTGCTGCAGCCGGGCGAGGTCGTGCCACGGGAGGTATTGGCCTTCGTCGCCGATCAGCTCGATCTTCCCCCGGATGTTCTGGTGGACTACGCAGCCCGACCGCAGACCCGATATGATCAGCTTGACGCTCTGTATTCCGTCTATGGTTTGCAGACCTTCACCCGACCCATCCAGCGCGAATTCGCCCAGTGGATGCTTCCTGCGGCGCTTACGACCACCAGTGGCGCGACGCTTGCCCGCCTGCTGCTGGAGGAACTGCGACGACGCGCCATTGCGGCGCCCGGACCCAGTGTCATCGAGCGCCTGGTTGCGACCGCCCTGCTGAAGGCGGAACGTCATATCGACCGACAGATTGACGCCGGCCTTACCGGTGCGCAACGCGACGCCTTGGAAGCTCTGCTCGAGATCCAGGCCGATACCGCTCTCAGCGTCCTCGCTTGGACACGTCAGACGAGGGGATTGGCCGGGCATCGCGCACTCGCTCGGCTGATCGACCAACTCGTGCGCTTGCGGTCTCTGGCGATCGACCCGTCGATCGTCGAAAGAATACATACCGATCGTCGGCGCATCCTGATGCGGGAGGGAACGCGACTATCGGCGCAACACCTGAAGATGCTGGCGCCGCTGCGTCGCTGTGCCATTCTCGCCGTCACCGTGCTCGAATCGATTACTCGGCTCACCGACGAGGTCATCGGCATGTTCGACCGGCTGATCGGGGGACTCTTCCGTCGAGCGGAGCGCCGCGCCGCCGAAGCGCTCCAGGCCAACGCCCGCGCCGTCAACGACAAGGTCCGTCTCCTCGTCAAATTGGGCGATGCGCTGATTGAGGCGCGCAGGACTGGTAGCGACGCCTTCGCCGCCATCGAGACCGTTCTTCCCTGGGACCGCTTCGCCGCCGCGGTCGCGGAAGCCAAGAAATTGTCACGCACCGACGGGCCTGACTACGCCGCCCTGGCGGCCGCCAATCATGCGGTTCTTCGTCGTGAGCTTCGGCTTCGAGGGCGTCGCCAGCGTCGGACCCCTCGTGGGGGAGCGACAGTCGGTTCGCGGGGACCGAAAGGCCTCTCCGGCGGAGACGAGGACGTGTCGCAACGCCCCCTCACATTAATGCATCTTAATTTGGATACTTCCGAAGAGCCCCCACCTACCGCTGTAGGGAACACGCGTCAACCACGGGGAAGCTGCACATCCCCGCTTCTGAACAGGACTAACGATGAAACTGATTTGCGAGTTGCGCAGCGCTCAAGCCGCAACCTGTGACTGCGAACGCGCGTCTCGACGTCTCGCGGCTAAGCCCGTCGTCGCTCTCTCGAGCCGAGGACCTCACGCGCAGCACTCCGGTATGGAGGTCTGATGTCGCGAAAATTCGGGGGTTCCCGCACCACGACCGACTTCCTCGCGGCCATCGAAAGAATCACCAAGGGCTGTTGGCCGATTCTCCCTGAAATCTGCGGGGCGGACGTCTCTCTAGAGAGGCATTGCTTCACACCTACCGCGCGCTCCGCAGCTTCCGGGCCAGCGGCTCGGGAATGGCGGAAGGATCTGCACGTCTGGGAGGGGGAGCCTCAATACCAACCTATTCTATACCGAGGAGCCTAAATGTTTCGGCAACAGCGTTTTGGGGACGTCAACAATACGCAGAGTCTGGTAGAATCGAATTCTTCAGGGCAAATCTTCGACCGGTGTCAGGAGCTGTCCGCGATCGCCGGCCGTCTGGACGAAATCGACGCGCAACACGGGGATTCTGAGACGCCTCCTCCCGAATTTGATGAGCTTTGCCTTCGGCGGCGGCAATTGGTGCGAGAGATTGTCGATGCTCCGGCACCGACGATCAGGGAATCGGTCCTGAAAACGACCGTCATCTCTTCGCTTCTTTCGGATGGGGAGTTGCGTCTCGGCCTGACCCGGAGCTGCGCCGCGGATTGCGAACGGGCGCTTGGCTACGAAGGCGAGGGTGATCAAGGTCTGGAGGCGCTCGAGCCCCTCTTGTGGACCGCGTGTCAACGGGTCCGTGAAGAGTTGGCCGCAGCGCCGGCGGACGACGAGGCCGTTCGGGAATCGTGGTTGGCGCAGTTGCGAGAGGCAATCCTGGCGATCGCTGGACACCAGGCCGAGACCTCGCTCGGCCTCAAGGCCAAGGGCGAGATTTTCCACGAGCTTTGGCGCGTGGCTGACGAGACCGAGGCGCTGGGCGCGCTGCAGATGTCCTATCTCAGCGACTTTAGAGCGCTGGCGTCCGCTCGCCTCAGCGACGAGCCGCTACGCCAACGGCGGCCTTGATCCCGTTTTTCGTTTGCGCGGAACCTTCATAGCGTCGTCCGGGACGACATGGAGTTCGAAACGCATGCGGCGCTCTTGTGTTCTGCCGGTCGGCGTCAGCCTGATCGCTTTTTCCACCCTCGCCTTCGCCGGCTCGGACAACCCGACCGCCGGCCCAGGCGCTCCAAGCAACGCTGCGGTCGACGGCGCGGTCCAGTCCGCGCCCTCGACCGCAACCGCATCGGGCTCAGATGCGCTGCTTGCGCTCGCCGCGCCGAGCGACATCGACGCCGTGCCGGTCCTGAAGCACATCGCCGCGACCGGCGCTCAGCTGCTCGATCTCGGCCAGGCGCATGGGCTCCGCAGCGTCAGCGCCCGAAGCGGCGAGCAATTCATGATCCTGCAGATCGCTCCGGATGGGCAGGCCGTCGTCGGCGGCCCACAGCTCGATCTTCCGGTCGACAGGCTGATGACGTTGGCGGCGGGGCAGGTGAAGGAGCTCGGCGAAACGCACGGGCTGCGCGGGCTCTATCTGCGGAACGGGCAAGAGTTTCAGGTGCTCTACGCGACGCCGGACGGCCGGGCGACGATCGCCGGCGTGATGTGGGACGCGACCGGCAAGAATTTGACCCGCGAACAGGTGTCGAAGATCGACGGCGCGATCCCAACCGTCGTCGTCGACAAGGATGGGGCGAGGTCGGTCGAGGCGGTCGCCCGGGCCGACGCGCTGCTCGGCGTCGAGCGCGCAGCCTTCGGCCTCATCGGCGATCCGGCCGCGCCGAGGCTGTGGATGATCGTCGATCCCTTCTGCAGCTATTCCGTGCGGGCGTTCGACGCGCTCAAGCCCTATGTGACGGCTGGCCGCATCCAGGTGGCGGTCGTGCCGATCTCGATCCTCGACTACGAGGACAACGGGCAGAGCACGCGATCGGCGGAGTCCCTGTTGAGCCAACCGCCATCGAAGATGGCCGAGGCCTGGGATCACCAGAATTTTCGCCTGGCGGCGTCGCCCGAGGCGCCCGCACGGCTCGAGATGAACAATCGGATCGCCGACGCGATCGGACTTCGCGGGACGCCGACGCTCATCTGGCGCAAGGCGGACGGGAGCGCGGGCGAGATCGACGGCATACCGAAAAATTGGGATGCGCTGATCGCCGAGGTCGAGGAGGCGCACAATGTCTCGCGATAGCGACGAGCGCGATCCGGTTCGGCGGCGCCTTCTGCGCCGTCTCGGCGAGCCGGCCCTGTCGCCCCTTCTCTCGCTCAAGCTCCGCGAGCGCTACGTCGCGCTTCGGCGAGACCTCGAGCGGCTCCGGTCCCGCGACGACGGACGGACGTCGAAGGTTCGGCTCGACGAGACGGGCGCGTTCGACCTCGAAGCGATGGCCTTCCTGCACGGGCAGGCGCGCCGCCGCTTCGAAGACACGCTGGCGCGCCGGCGGCGATCGACGGCGCGCTACGCGTGGATCTTTTTGGGGCTCGGGGCGATGTTCTTCGTCGCCTGGCTCTATCGGCTCGCGACCATGAGCTGGACTGTGAACGCGACGGTGACGGCGTTGCAGTTCACCCCGGCCTGCGCGGTGTTCTTCCTGCTCGCGCTCCTGTTCGGGCTCGAGAACTATCAGATTCGGCTCGGTCGAAAGGTCTCGGTTCGGGAATTTTTTAGCGCGCCGTCCGGCTTCTGGCCGCGCTGAGGGATGTCATTCGGGCCAGAAATCTTGGTCCATCATCTGGTCGAAAGTCCAAGGGGCGCTCGGCGGGAACATCGTCTTGGGCAAACCCGTTTCCGCATAAGCCTCTCCGCGCGCATTGGCGTAGGCGTACTCCACGGCTTCGGGCAGTCTTGATCTAAGGCTCGGATTGTCTTTGAGATGAACAGCAAGGTCGCGCCTTTGGTTGGTGATCGTAACCTCCCATGACGGGCCGCGACGTCCTGGCTGATACTGCCACTTGAGCAGGTGCGCCAGCAGCACAGTCAGACGGCTCACGAGCTCGCGCTTTTCCGTCTTCCCCATGCTTTCGATTTCCTCGGCGATGTTGGCGATGTCCGCCTCGCTCAGGCGTCCCTGGCGCAGGAGCGCGGCCTGTTCGTTCGCCCAGGCGTAGAAATCAGTCTGATAGGTGGTGGAACTGGTGTCGCCCATAGCGGCCTTTTACCACGAGCAGGCCTGAGGGGGCAAAACGGACGGGCCTGGGATGCGGCGCCCCTTCCGCATGCCGCCACGGACAGCTCAGCGTCAGAACGTTCCGGGCGGCTTCAGCGCCGACCCTCCGCCGGCCCCGGTCGCCCATTCCGCGCCCTCGTAGTCAGGGCGGGAGGCCTGCGAGGCGGGCTCGGCCGGCTTCACGATCGTCCGCTGCACGTCATACGCCGGCGGCCGCCAAGTCGCGTTGGCCGATCCGTAAGGCGCGTACGGATCGTACCACGGGTTTCGGACGGTGGGAGGGGCTAGCGCGGCGTAGCTCGAGGGGGTGCGGAGGTTGCCCTGGGCGCAACCGGCGAGGGCCGGGACAAGGAGGGCGATCGGGAGAAGGCGGTTCATGGATGGGCTCCGGGTTCGGAGCTCATCCTGACGGGCGGCCGCGCGAACGCCGCGTCGGAAATCAGGGCCGCGCCAGGGCGTCGGTCAGGGCGTCGAGTCTCTCAGCCTTTTCCGGCGTCTCGCTGAAGCCGAAAAAGAGGCCGCCCAGATCGATGACTTCCGCGGCTTCCTTGACCATCGCGACCAGTTCGCCGAATTCTGACCGATCGGCGCGCCCGGCGAGGAGGGCGTCGAGGATCGCGGTCGCGACGAGGCGGAAGCATTGCAGGCTCTGCTTTTCCTCGTGGGTCTTCTGATGTGCGTCCTCCTCAGCGGCGAGGTCGGGGTTTCGCTCTTCAAAACGGGCGCGGAGAGCGGCGTTTTCCTGCCGCAGGGCATTTGCCTCGGCCGCGGCGGGGGCGAGTCGTTCGTCGCGCCAGAAGAGGGCCTCGTTGCGGAACTGGTGGACCTTTTCTTCGAGGCTATCCGCGACCTTGTGGTTATGCGCCGCCGTCGCTCTGGCCTCAGTCAGCGCGGCGTGAAGGCGATCAATGTACGATTGATCGACTTTGACGGGTCGCTCACCATAAAAGAGTCGGTCCACGATTTCGCGGTCGCGACGCAAGTTTTCCGCGTCCGAGCGTCCGGCGTCATAACCGAGACCGTAACCGATCCAGCCGTTCATTCACCGCCCTCCGGTTCTCGCCGGCCGCCACCCATGTTCATCTGCGCCTGCATCGTCGTGTCCAACCCCGAGGAGGGGTCGTTCTTGCCGGCGTTATTTGATCCGATCGCCTTTTGACCGCCCCGTCCTACAGACGGTCCAGTCTCCGACCCGATCTCCTTCGGCTTTACGGCTCCTCGGATCGTCTCGAGCGTCTTCTGCGTCCCGATCAATCCGGCGGCCTGCGCCCACTCGTCCATGTCGACCCGGTTGGCCGACGAGAACCCGATCATGCGCGGCACGTGGTGCGGGATCAAGGTGATCATCCGGAACGAGGCAATCGCCGCCACGACATGCGCGAGCACGAAGATCGAGAGCAGCACGAAGAGCCCAAGCCAATCGGTGACGATCCAGCCGTCGCCGAGCACGAAGGCTGCCGCGACGCCGAACGACATGCGGATGAGCCAGGAGATGCAGGTGAAGATGAAATAGCCGAGGAAGAGCCCGATCAGCATCAGCACCGGCCGGAAGAGAATGTTGAACAGGAGCTCGTAGCCGGCGAGGCCCCGCCCGTGCAGCCCGTCGCCCTCGAAGGTCAGATGAGCGAGCATCCATAGGGGGACGGCGATCATGGCCTCGCAGACGAGGATCAGGTAGCCCGCGATCCCGGCGATCCACATGACCCAGGGGATCATCGGCAAGACGAAGGCGATGGTGAGGCCCGGGATCAGGAGCGCCATGCAGCCGAAGAAAATCGGCGTTGCGAAGAACTGCATTAGGACGCTGAGCGTGATGGTCCCGACCGCGCCCGCCCAGTTCAGCGTCAGGGCGTTGAAGAGGGTGGTCGCGGCCGTGCCCGTTGTGGTCGAGGCGATCCCGGCGAGGCCGAGGGCGGTCATGGCGACCATGATCATCTGGTTGCCGAGCGCGATGAGGCCGCCGAACGGGTCGGCCCAGTTCTGCGCGGTCGGGGAGAGGTTGTCGACGAAGCTCTGCAGGAGGGTCGGGGTGAAGTTCAGCGCTCGGAAGAGCTTTTCCATCATGCCGCCGCCGTCCGAGCCGGTCATCGTGCCGGTCAGCGTATCGGCGTTGCCGCCGGGCGAGGTCAGCCCGTCGGCGGTCGCGACATAGGTCTTGAGCTTGTCAAGAAACGAGCTCGAGGAGGTGAAGAGGGGCGCGATGTCGGCTTTCAGCGAGGGCGACAGGCCCTCGAAGCTCGGCATGTTGACCGTGGGCGTGCCGCTCGCGAGCGACAGCGTGAGGCCGTTGAGGCGGGCGAAGCCGAGGTAGTAGGACGCGGCCGAGCTCCAGCCGAGCGTCGAGAGCTGAACCTCGTTCTTGGCAAGGCCGAGATTGCCGTCGCGCGCGTCGGCCGCCTTGAGATTCGCGCGCAATTGGGCGGTGATCGCCTGGGCTGCGGTCGTGAGTTGATCGGTATAGGTCTGGGTCGCGTTCTGATAGAGGCCGAGGAGCGGCTGCAGCGCACCTTGCGTCTTGGTCTGCCAGTAGGACTGGGCGATCGAATCGATCTGTGGCCGCAGCGAGCTCAAGATGCCTTCGAGGATGGTCCGCTGCTGGTCGGCCATGCTGATCGTCACGCCGCCGAGCGTCGCGGCGCCGGCCGACGAGTCGGCGACCGAGATCGATCCGCAGGTCGGCGATCCGGTGCCGTTCCCAGCGGCCATCGAATAGGCGTAGGTGACGACGGCGCCCTTTCCGGCGTTGACGGTCGTGGCGGTCGGGGCGGGCATGAGGGTCGAGCTCGTCGCCTGGTTGACGAGGCTGCGACAGAGCTCGTCGGTCAGGAGCCCGAGGACGATGGTGCGGGCGCCGGGGATGACGGGGTCGGCGATCACCATGGCGTCGGGCCCGATCGCCTTGACCGCGTTGGCGTAGAGGGCGCGGGCCATGCCGATGCCCCACCCGGCCACCTGCATAACGCCCGCCTGCCCGACCGAGAAGCCGGAGGCCAGCGGAAACATCATGATGGCGGCGAAGCCGATGCGCACCCCGGCCATCGAGGTCATGGCGGAGGTCAGGATCTGCCCGGATTCGGCGACCCGGTGGATGTTGATGATGGTGAGGTAGCAGAGGAAGAACATGGCGAGCGCCATGACGACGGCGGTGATCTGCCCGAGCATCTTTCCGATCACGGTCGCGGCGGTTCCGGTCGCGGTCGGCGGCGTTCCGCTGACCGGGAACACGCTTTGCAGCATTTGCCACGTCCAGTCGTCGCCGGGATCGAGCGCCGACCAGCTGATGTTGAAGGAGCTTGTGTCCGTCGACTGAGCCAAAGCTGCGTCGACGAGGAGAAGGGAGACAGCGATCGCCGGGACAAGGGAACGAAGGGGGATGGTCATGGGGCGGCCTCGAGCGCGGACGGCTCGAGGATGACCGAGAGCTGCGCGAACAGGGTCGCCCGTTCGACGGGAAAAAGCCGGCGGCCCGAAGGACCGTCGGCTCGAGGGTCGGGCGGGGGTAGGATTACCGCCCGAGACCGGGGCTCGGCGAGGGACCGCGGAGATGAGCGTCGCGGCTGAACGCCTGCTGGACCGTCGCGAAGAGCCTCTGAACCGCTTCCTTGCCAGTCTCGACGAGCTCGTCGAGAGCGGATTTCCCGTCCTGGCGTCCCGGCAGCGTCCTTGCGACCTCGGCGATCTCGTGATCGAGGGTCTGAAGCCGCGCGAGGTTCGGATCGTTTTTCGACTGCGCGGCCGTCGGCAGGGCGGCGCGGGCCTCGGCGTAGCCGGCGACGGCGACGGTGGCCTTTTCATAAGCCGCCGCGAACCCCTCATCGTGGGAAAGGACCGTGTTGAATTCCTTGCGGAGATCCTCGAACCGGCCGCCCGGTCGCATTTCCGAGAGCACGTTCTCGATTCCGCCGTTGGCTTTGGCGGCCTCTCGGATCCTGGCGAGGATTCCGGCTGTTTCCTGCCGCTCGAGGGCTTCGAGGGACGCGACGACGCCCGCCGCGGCCACAGCTGCTCCGCGGGCCTGTTCGGCGTCGCGGCGCGGTTGCAGGCGTTCGGCTTCGAAGGCGGTGAGCTTGGCCCGAAGCCCGCCGGCCGGAGCGCTCTTCTCGGCCCCAGCGACGCGCGTGGTTGGCATGGACGCTTCGTCACCAGCCACTGCCGGAGAGGGCGGGGCGGCGATCGCCGTGTCGGGCCCGGTCTTCGCCGCGGCCGTCGTCTCCTCCGGGCGCCCGCGAAGCGTGTCGAGGATGTTCCTGACGGCGAAGCGGTTGAGGAGAGACTCTGCGGCTGAGCCGCGCGGGTCCGGCGGAGTCGAGCCGCGCGGGCCTGCCGGGGCGGAGGGAAGGACCGCCTCTGCCCGGCTCTCCGGACGCCGGAAGGCGCCGGCGATCGCGCCGGCGACCATGGCGGCGGCGTTGACCGGGGCGGTTCCCTGCTGAGGCTGATCGTTTTGCGCGGGGGGTTGGGCGAACGGGGAACGGCTCGGCGATGGCGGGTTGGACGCGGTCGACGGAGTCCGCGGCGGCGCCTCAAGCGTCGTGGCTTGCGCCGACCTCGTGGCTTGCGCCGACCTCGCGGCATTGCGATCCGAAGCGGGCGGGGACGTCGGCGCCGCGGCGGTATCCGGCGCGATGTCGCGTGGCGACCGGCTCGCGTCGCGAACCGGCCTTTCGACGACCGGGGCGTCCGGAGACTTGGCGGGACCGCTCGCTTCCCACGCATCGACCGTCGCTGCCTCTCGCTCCTCGGGCGATTCGGGCTCGGGCGCCTCGACCGGGACCGGGTCGAAAGCGGCGAGTTGCCGCGCAGCCGTGGCGTTGGGCTTCGCGGCGTCCGGGGTCGGGGTCGGGGCGCCGGGGACGTCGGTTGCGATGTCAGCCATTTGCGGATGTCCTTCGCGTGGGGCGGCGACCGTCAGTTGATGGTCGGGGTCGGGAGGGGCGCCGTCGGCGCGAAATCGTGCTCGACGTCGTTGGCCATGTGGGCGGCGGCGGTCGAGGCGTGCATGATCCCGACGCGGAGGAGCTGGGCCAGGAGATAGTTGGTCTCGCCGAGCTCGAGGACGATTTCGCGATTGACCGCGGCGGGCGTCATGGCCTGCAACTGCGCGGCGTAGTTGATGTCGGACACGCGCCGTTCGGCGTCGAGCGTCAGGACCTGCAGCCAGGATGCGGTGTCGGTCGCCGTGAGGCCGTCATTCTGCATCTGGGCCTTCTGGGTCGCGTTCAGCGTCACCGAGGGCGACTGGATGCCGATCGCGTAGTCGAGAATATGCCGGGCAAGCGAGATGCGCGCATTGTAGGCGTGACGGCGGACGGCGGCGTCGCGACCGGTCTCGGAGGTCAGCTGGTCGCCGCGGAGCGCCGCCGGAACGATCGGCTCGATGAGGTTCGTCGCGTAGTCGTTCGCCGCCGTGACGCCGGCTTGGCCAGCGAGCGTCCCGCTCCCGAAGAGAGTCGTGGCCCGCTGGTCGGCGTTCGGGGTCTGGGACAACGAGCACAGGCCGGCCGTGGCCTCGGCCTGCGAGCAATAGCGGGCGAAGTGGAGTTGCGCGATCGCGGCGACCGCCTGCGCCTGGCCGAAGAAGGCTGGCTGGTTCGGACCGGCTTCACCGCGGTTGTCGGCGACGTCGGAAATGGATTGCGCGACCTTCCACGATGACCCTGAGGCCCCGGTGACGCTCTGACCTGCGTCCAGCGCGACGCAATGGAGCGAGCTCGTCGTGTGTTCGTCGCGGATGTGCGCGTTTCTCATGTCGCGCTGGAACCGCGCGTTCGATGTCAACGCGCCGTCGGCGATCTGGCTATACGCGTCCACGGAGGCCTTGGCGTAGTTGGCGTTCTGGGTGAAGCCCTGCTGCAGCAGCGTCGTGACGCTGCCGTTCTCGACGCTGCCGAGGATCGTCCCGAGCGGCCCGGTCGACTCGAGCTGTTTGGTGATGTTGGAGAGCGTGTTCGACATCGTCTCTTCAATGGTCTTGATGACCCCCTGAAGCGCATAGTTGATCCCGTCGAAGACAGGCCATTGGGCGGAGGCGGGGGACGCGGCGAAGAGAAGCGCGCCTGTCAGGACGCCGGCGGCGGAAAGGAGAGGGCGAGCGTTCGGCATGCAAAAGTCCTCAGTAGAGGCCGAGCTGGGAGGTGATCGGGTATCCGGTCGGCGCGACGGCGTTACCGGTCACGGTGAGCTTGCCGCTGTTGCTCGTGCCCACCCCGATCGACATGAGCGTCGGGCCTCCGCCGCCGATCGAGAGCTTGGGGCAAGTGAGGCCGCCGCCGAGCGTCGACCCCCCGAGAAAGCCCATCTTGAAGCCGGTGACGGTAATTCCGCACTGGGCCTTGCCGATCGTGCTTTGCCAGATCTGGGTGAGTTTGTTGCAGATCTGGTTTTCGACCGCGTTCAGGAGGGTCTCAGGGTTCAGGAGATTGACGACGACGTTGAGCCCGACGCCATTGAAGAACTTGTCGAGGCAGGTGAAGTTCTTGACGCTCTGCGGCTGCGGGATGTCTGTGTCGTCGGCGTTGATGCGCGCGGTCGCAGCATTCATGCCGCTCTGGGTGATCGTCGTGCAGGTTTCGCTGCCGGCGGTTTGGGCGGCGGCGGGCAGGGCGCACGCAAGCGCGCCGGCGACGAGAAGGGCGCGAGCGAGAGTCATGCGAAGGCTCCGGCGTGTTCGCGAGCGGCGGCGCCGCACGCGCGCTTCAAGGCGTACTGCCGGGGGGCCATCATGACGCGGCGGAAGAGGTTCGCTCGCGCCACGCGGTCGGCGGCCCCGGATGCAACGAGGCCCGGGGCGAGGGCGTCGGCGACGCCGGTCTCGGGCTTGTGGCGCTCGAGGAACGCCATCAGCTGCGACGATGGGAGCTGCGCCAGGATTTTCGCGATGCGGGAGCGCGCGGGCAGGCCCATGAGATATGCGGCCATGCTCTTGCGCTCGCCGTCCTCGGCCTGACGGATCGCATCGGCGAGCGCGTCGAGCGCCTTGTCGATGGTGTCTGGAGGGGAAGCGAAGGGCAGCGGTCCGTCGTCTGGGGCGTCGATCCAGTCCTGGAGCGAGGCGGGGTCGAGCATCTCTACGGGTCTCCAACAGGCGTGGCATCCCGAGCCTGAGGGCCGTCTGCGCGAACAGGGAGCCGGTTTCGGCGGCGGCAATCGGATCATCGATCCGGGACGGTGGCGATCGTGACTTTCGGTCCGGCGACGCTGACGACGAGCCCGAGCGGGCGCAGGGCGTCGGCGAGCGTTGCGCGCCACGGCCTGCCGCCCTTCCAGTCGACGGGCGTGTTCTGGTCGACCGCCTCGGCGAAGGCGACCTCGAACCCGGCCGGAACGACCTGGCGGACCGCGAAGCTCAGAGGAACCCGGTCGCCGAAGCCCGACAGCGCTGGTTCTGGGCGCGAGACATTGTGGCGGGTCGGGCGGCGTTTGGGGGCTGTATGAGCGGCGTCCGGCGCCGCCGGATCGCGTGTGGCCCGGGCGTCCGGCGCAGACAGCATGACGAACTCGGCCTTGGCCGGCCCGGCCGCCAGACACATGATGAAGAGAGTCACGGTCGCACGTCGCATGTGGTCCTCCGTTCCGTGAGTGTTAGGACCCTGCGGCGCGAATGCAGACCATGTCGTATTGATTGTTGTCCGGTTGTACGCTTTATCAGCGTGCGGAGCGTCGGCAGTTGGTAGAGCGATGAAGCGAGCCGTCGAGTAACGGCTCAAATCGCTGGTATATTAAAGGGCAGAGAGATGGCGAAGCGGAGGACCGACGATTACGAGGACAGTGAGGAATATTACGAGTTGAAACGGGCGGTCGGAAGGCGCATCCGCACGATCCGACTAGACAGGGGGTTGTCGGGGAAACGACTCGCAGATCTGGCGCAGGTTTCCTCGGTTAACTTCGGGGTCATCGAATCTGGATACGCGAATGTAACACTCATGAGTCTGGAGAGGATCGCCAGAGCTCTTGAGGTTCCGCTCGTTGCGTTACTGGAAGACACGCCCGGCGTGACGACGAAGGGGTTCGAAGGCATGGTGGTTACGCTCAGGTCCGACCTGGATCAGGTCGGCCGGCAACTGGAACAGTGTCGGGATGAGCTCTTGAAGTTGACCGCGCGTTTTGAGGCCTTCGCGCAAGCGGATGAGGAGACGCGGATCCAGATCGGCAAAGCCGAGAAAGCCTCCCGGAGGCCCAAGGACAAATAGCGGCTCGTGAAGCGGGTACAGCTTCCGCCTCCCTGCGACAGTCCATAGTGACATAAATATCACACTCCTCGGCGAATTTTAGCGAGCGGGACCCGCGCGCCGCCGAACCATGGGCGCAGCTAACGTTTTATCATGCGATCTATCTTGACGCCAACGTTTTGCTGAACATCATTGCCATGTTTGCTGCAAGAGGTTCGCCATGGTTGTCCTTCCCGGCTTCACGCTGTCCACCGCCTCGATCATCACCATCGGCGCCGTGCTCTCCGAAGAATTCCGGCTTATGCCGGCGCTCCCGAGGCTCGCCCCTTCGTCTCTGGCTGCCCCGGCCGAGCCGGTCGCGGCGAGGCCGGTCGTCGACCGCCTGCTGATCGCCATGGCGAGCGCCGGCCACAGCGTGGCGGCGCTCTCGCTCTATCTGGGCCTCGAGGAACATCTGGTCCGCGAGCGGATCGCGGCGCTCGATCTGCCTGCGGCGACCGAAAGACCGCTCCGCCGTGTCGGGTCTGCCAATCCCTGGTCGGTCGAGGAGGTGCGCCGCCTGATCGCGCTGTGGCTCGACAACGTCTCGGTGAAGTCGATCGCCGAGGCGCTCAGGCGATCCGCGTCGAGCGTTCAGGGGAAGCGCCGCTGGCTCGGTCTCGGCGTGCGTGCGCGCAACACCGTCGCCGACCGTGCGGCCGCCGAATGCCGCACGACCCCGCTCCCCTGGAAGCCCGCGCTCAACATCAAACCGATCCTCTCGCGTCTCTGGGCCCCAAGGACGGCAAAGGGGGAGACGCCGAGCGAGGCAGCCGCCGTCGGCGCTCGATGGGAGCTCGGGCGGGACGCCGAAAAGGACGATCGGTTTTCGATCCTCGGGTTTGCCGGGCTCAGCGCCGCGACGATCGCCAAGCGAATGCTGATGGAGTTCGGCGTCTATCTGACGGTCGGCGCCGTCAATTCCCGGCTGAGCCGGCTCCAGATCGTCCGCGATCGCCATGACCTCATCGATCGTTTCGACGAGGAGACGGTGCAGCGCCGCGCGGCGGAAGCGAAGCGACGGGTCGGAGCGATCTTGCGCCAGTGCGTCGAGCTTCGCCGGTCGTTCTGGTGGTCCCGCGAGATCGGCGGCCGCCGTTGGGTCTGCCGCGAGTTCCTGACAGCGCCGCGATATGCGCAGCGTCGCGCCGAACGGTCGATGAGCGACGTCACCGCGATGGCGGCTTAAGTTTCAGAAGCGGTTCCGAATCGATCGACGAGCCGCTCGGCGGTCTTTCCGACCCCGGCTGCGCCACGATCCGTCTTGACGGCTCGTGGGGCGTCGACCCGCGACGCGACCATGGGGTCCTGCTCTGTCCGCTGAGGCGTGGGACCGCTCAGCGATGCACGTCCTTGTTTCCCTGAGCAGCCCTCCGCGCCTGCTGAAGAGAGGTTGCGGGGCCTACTGCGTGCGGGCGACGACGGGACGCGCCTCATTCGGCGCTTCGGCGTCACTGCAGACTCTGTTCCAGGTCGTACGCCAGGGATTGCCTTCTCCGGCCGAGAAAAACGTGATCGACTCCGTTTCTGTTCGCGCGGGGCCTTGGCACTCTGCCGAACATGGAGAACCAGCGCGCCGCCGTCGCCCGAAAGCTGTCCGATCCGGACTTTCAGGCGGCCCTCGTCAACAAGAGTTTCGGCCTCGTCATGGGGCTCAGCGTGGTCCTCGCCGCGTTCGTGATCCACGACGCCTGGATCTGGGCCAACCCGCCGACGCCGAAGTATTTCATCGTCGACGGCGAGCATGCGCCGCGCGCGGTCGCCGCGCTCGACAGCCCGATCGTCAACGACGCGCAATTGCTCGACTGGACGGTCAAGTGGGCGTCCGCGCCCTACAACGTCAATTACCACGACTACCCGGAGCAGCTGAACACGGCTGGGCGACGCTTCACCCAGAACGGCTGGCGCACCTTCGCCGAGAGCTACATCAAGTCCGGCAATTACGAGGCGATGAAGCAGGGATTGATGCTCTGCTTCGCGCAGGCGCAACGCGCCGCCGTGATCGTCGACACCAAACTCATTGGGGGCGCGCTCGCCTACCGCATCCAGTTCCCGATTCTTCAGACCTGCCAGAACAGCCAGCAGGCCAACACCCAGAAGATGATCCTGACCGCGCTCGTCGTCAGGACCAACGACGAGGACCATCGCGACGGAATCGCGATCGATCAGCTCGTCGCCGAAGCCCGGTAGGAGGAGATACATGCGGCAGAGACAGCCCGATTGGTCCGCCCTCGCACTCGTCTTGGCGGTCATGGCGGCGGGCCCCGTTGCAGCTGAGCCAGGGCCGCCGGGCGCATCGCCCGCCGGGCCGCCCGGGGCAACGCCCAGGACCGACGTCGATTCTGCGATCCCGCTGACCCCGGGCATGATCCGCGATCTCGGGCGCCGGGTCGGCGACAACCGGCGCGCGGAGGAAGAGGTCAACACGGAGATCGCTTCGCCGATCAGCCGGCGCGTCAACGTCTCCTTCGCCCCGGGCCAGTCGACGCCGATCGTTCGGATCGTCAAGGGCTATCCAACGGCGCTGTCGTTCTTCGATCGCACCGGGCAGCCGTGGCCGATCGAGTGGGACACGAACTCCAATCCGGCGGCGGCCCAGGCCAGTAACGGCAATTGCAATCAGGGGCCGGCGGGGGGAGCGGGGCCGGCGGTGGCGAGCGCCGGCTTCTACGTCTGCACTCCGACGGTCGGATCGAACGTCCTTCAGGTGGCGGCGGCCTCGTTGCAGCCGCGCGGCGGGCTCCTCGTGACCCTGAAGGGCGCGCCGAAGCCGATCTCGTTCATGCTGGTCGCGGGCGGGGGAACCTACGACGCCGATCTCACGGTTCAGGTCGCCGATCGCGGCCCGAACGCGAAGGGGGTGGCGACCGGCCCGGTCGCGCCCGACACCGCCTCGCCGTTTCTGACCGCCATGCTCGACGGCGCGCCGCCGGCCGAAGCCGAGCCGCTCGCGGTCGCGGGCGTCTCTCCGGACGATCTCAGGGCCTGGAAGGTCGGCAATCGCGTGGTGCTGCGGACCCGGTTCGCGCTGATCTCGCCCGAGTGGCTAGCCTCGCAAACCGGCGAGGGCGGCGTCACCGTCTATTCCCTGCCTATCACGCCGGTCGTGCTGCTCTCGCAGGACGGCGTGACGGTGTCCGCCTCACTCTCGGAGCCGTGAACCGATGTCGCTCGTCCCCTCGCACCATCCGCGCTTCGCCTGGCTTCGGACGGGGCTCTTCGGCGGCGCCGGCCGCGGAGGCCCGGCGCGCCTCGTCGCGATCGCCGCGGCGATCGCCGCGATGGCCGGCGTAGTGTACGTCTTCTCGGGGCGCCACAGCGACGTCCCGCTGGGTTCTCGCGTCGCGAAGATGGCCCCCGGCAATCTCCTGCCCGGCGGGACGCAGGGCACGCCGGCGCAGGACGCGCTTCTGAAGAAGGATTCGCAGGAAAAGGCTCAGGCGGCCGCGGAGGCTCACAAGTCGTTTACGCCACCCATACCGAGCTCGACCGCCTTCACCGGTCCGCCGCCGGCCGAGGTCGGCATGGGGGAGTCCCCGGCGCCCGACCTGCCTGCAGCCAGGCCCGTGCCGCCGCCGCCCGCGATCGTGCCGCCGGCGCCGCCCGTTTTCACCCCGCCCGAGCGCGCGGCGCTCGAGCCTCCGCCCGGCGAGCGACGTTTCGACGGCGCCCGCGTCACGAAGATCGCGGCGACCAACGTCGAGGGCGACGAAACGGCTGAAGAGGCGAAGGGCGCATACCAGCGGCGGCAGAAGGCGATCGCCGACCTCCTCGGCGGCTGGAACGCCCGGCCCCCGCAAACGACGGTCGTGATCGAGCCTGCGGCGCTGAAGCCCGGGGCAGGCGATCCCCCGGCACTCGGCGATCGCGGCGTCAGGGGAGCCGAGGGCGCGGTCGGGCTTGAGAAGGTGCTCGTTCCGGCCGGCCGCGGCGTCTACGCCCATACGGTGCTTGCGGTCGATTCGGACACGAATGGCCCGATCGTGCTCGAGGCCGACACCGGGCCGATCTCCGGCGACCGGCTGATCGGGACGTTCTCGAAGTCGGGGCTGGACCGGCTCGTCGTCAAGGTTCTGACAGTCGAGCATCGCGGCAAGTCGCTCGATGCGAACGGGATCGTCATTGCGCCCGATTCGATGGAGACGGCGGTCGCGACCAGCATCGACGAGCATTATTTCGAGCGGTTCGTTCTGCCGGCGGCGGCGGCCTTCGTGTCTGGCCTCGGGCAGGCGGTCGCGCTCTCGAATTCGACGACGACGACGAGCCCATGGGGCACGACGCAGAGCTTCGGACCGCTCACCGTCCAGCAGCAGGCGCTGGTGGCGGGCGGGGCGGCGGCGTCTGCGGTCAGCAACGCCATGACGTCGTCGATCCCCAAGGGGCCGACCGTGCATCTGGCGGCCAATGTCTCGGTCGGGGTGATGTTCCTGTCGAACCTCACGGCGAAGTAACGCGGCGCATCAATCCGGGCGATGTCGACGTTCGGCGGCTTTCGGGCCGCCGAACGTTTTTCATGTTCGGCGTTCGCGCGGGGCCTCGCGATCCTCGAGGCTTCAGGGACGGTCTTGAGGAGCTCATCGACCATGACCGCGCATATCCGATTGGTCTCGCCCCCGGGCGAGGAACGCCGAGACCTCGAAGGCGAGGGCGCCGAGGCCGACGAGGCGCCCTTGGGGCTTCCGGAGGAGTCCCGCAGCCAGGCAGCCGACGCGCATGCGAAGACTGGTTCCCGGGGCGCCGGAGAAGACGATCGCCAGGGGGACTGGATCCTTGGCGATGCACCGCCTCCGCTCGTCGCCGAGCCGGAGGATCGCGCGGGTCGCCGTCCCGGCCCCAAGACCGTCCTCGGCGGCGTCCTCGCCCGCCTGATCGACCGCGCGCGGCCGCAGAAGCGGAAGGGCGCGACGGCGGCAGCGGAGCCCGCAAACCCCGACAGCTCGCCCGAGGGCGACAAGACCGAAGCGCGCGAGCGGACGGAAGACGCCGGAACGAGGGCGGATGCCCTTCCTGCCGTCGAAACCGGGAGCGAGGATGGGCCGGGTCTTCCTCCCGAACCGATCGCGCGCCTGGACGCCGGCATGGGCCCCCTCCTCGGCCGCGTCTCGCGGCGGAAGCCGAAGGCTGCGACGGCGCCCAATACGGTCGCGAACCTCACCGGCGGGCTCGAAGGCGACGCGCCCGAATCGGGCGTCGAAGGCGCGGCGGCTCCGGACAAGCCCGCCAGGCCGCGAGGGGTAGGGAAGGGGACGGTCGCGGTCGTCCTCGTGACCGTAGCCGCGGCCGCGGCGATCGTGGCTCTGAACTGGCCGCATGGGAGCCGTCGTCCGCAGATCGTGGAGCCCGGCCTCATCGCCGATCAACCGTCGAAGCTGATGGCGCCTTCGGCGGCGCTGGCGACCGTGCCGCCGAGGGAAGAGCCGAACGTCGCCGGCGAACGGCCCCGCGTTCATCAGGCCCGGCGCGACCAGGTCGAGGAGATGCTGTCGTTCAAGCCGGGCTCCGCGACGGCCGGCGCGTCACGTGACGCGAGGGGTCCACAGCCCCTGCTCGCGTCCGCCCCTGAGAAAGCCACGTCCTCGTCGTCCGCGGCGGCGGCGCCCGCTCCCACCCCGGCCGCGGCGCCGGCCCCGGACCGGAAACCTGACGAGGTCGCTTCGCTTCCGCCGGCCGCGCCCCTCCTGGCCCTCGCCCCGCTCGCCCGTCTGGCCGCGGAGGGAGCGCCGGAGCCCGGGCTCGGCGAGGCGGCCAAGATCGAGGCGCGACTCGCCGATCTCGAAGCGGCGATCAAGGCGCGTGCGAACGCGCCGGCGACGCGGACCGACATCGACAAGGCCGAGACCCAGATGTCCGATCAGGTCGCGCGGCTCGCGGCGATCGTGACGCGTCTCACCGGTCAGGTGAAGGATCTGCAGGAGCAAGTGCGGACGACGTCAGCGGGTTCGGAGGAGAGACTCGCCGATCTGACGCGGCGGGTCTCGCTGGCCGAATCGAGGAGCGCGGTCGCAGCGGCGGAAAGCGCGGGCGCCGTGCCCGCGGGCGTCCCAACGTCGGGCGCGCCCGCAGCGGCCCCGAGCTCGGGCGCGGCAGGGCAGGCGCAGGGCGTGCGCATGAAAGTGGCCGCTCTCGATCAGAAGCGCGCCTACCGCATTCAGGCGGCCTCCCCGGGCCTTGCGATGCTGAGCGTGGTCGACGGCGCCCCGGACGATCGGCCGGTCGAGGTTGCGATCGGCACGGTTCTCCCCGGCTACGGCAAGGTCATCAGCATCGAGCAGCACGGCCAGGCGTGGGTCGTGAAGGCCGATCGCGGCTCGATCCAGTAGAGGGACCGGACCGATGCAGGGTCTTGTCGATTTTGCGAGCCAGATCGGCGAGGCCCTCGCCACTCTGGTCCCGACCTTCGCCTATCTGGCGGCGCTCTGGTGCTTCCTGTTCGCCGCCTGGGGATTCTGGATGCAGTCGCAGCCCGGAAACCCGTTCGAAGGGCGTCCGTGGATTCCGGTCCTGTCGCTTGTCCTGTCCGGAGCGTTCGCGAGTTTCGACAAGGTCCTGAACATGGCGCTCGCAACCGCCGGGTCGGGCGTGACCGCCTCGATCTCGGCGCTCTCGAGCTACGCGCCGCCGAGCGCGCCCGACGCCTCGACATTGCTGGGGACGACGCCGAGCGCGACGCTGGTCAATGTCGTGACGCTGTTCCAGGCGTTCTTCCAGAGTTTCGGAGCCATGGTCGTGTTCTTCGCGCTCATGAGCTGGCGTTCTGTCGTCAGCGGGCAGGCGAACCGGAGTCAGATGGGCTGCGTCGTGCAGTTCGTGTTCGGGATCATGCTGATCAACATTCTCGCCATCACCAACGCGCTGATCGCGATGTTCGTCTGAGGAGCGGAGGCAAGCGCTGGGCGTCGCCCGGAAACGTCAGGGGGCGACCCGCGGCGTTGGATAGGGTCGGGGATCCTCTTGAGTTCTGCGCCGCGAGCGCCCCGGTCGATTGCACCGGGCCCGCCCGAAAGTTCTTTCCAGCCGCCGCGTTTTTTTGATCTCCGTTCGCGCAGGCGGGAACGAGTCTCGGCGTCGAGGGCAGGACGGGACCCGTGAGAGCCCTCGTCGTCAACGTCAGGAGTCAAACCTCATGAGAAAGCGTTCGCTGAAGATTCGTCGTTTGCTGCTGCGCGCCTCGGCGCTCGGCGGCGCGCTCGTCGTCGCCAGCGCCCATTCGTTCGCGCAGGCGGCCGGGGGCACCATCGGCGCCCAGATCGGCACGATGGCGCAGGAGTTCTCGACCGCCGGCGGCACCGCGGCTTCGACTGCGATGTACGTTGGGGCGCTTATCTGCTTCGTCGCCGGCGCGTGGTTCCTGTGGCAGTCGCGTCAGCCAGAGAACCGGGAAGCGGGCAAGGTTGCGGCCGGCGCCGCCGGTCTCGTCCTCTGCGGCCTCCTCGTCACCGGCGGCTCGTGGATCAACAAGGCGGCCGAGACCGCCACCGGCACGGCGGCCTCGATTTCGAACACCGCCGGCGTCGTGACGTTCCAGTAACAGGCGCGGGGACAGGATCCGATGCGTCTCGAGCCGCTCGTTCTTTCCGTTTGCGAAGGCGAACCGCCGGGCGGCGCGACACGACGCTCCTGTCCCTTCTGCGGGGTTCGCCTCGCAGAAGGGCGGGAGCCTCTCTTTCACGCCGACGGCTTCGACGAGGCGTCCTGCGCGCCGTGCTCGCTCGTTCGCCATCTCGAGCGCGAGACAATCGCCGAGGAAGCCGTGCTGATCTGGCTTCCGGAGATGACGCAGAGCGCGCTCAACGCGCTCGCCAACAGAGCCCATAGGCTGCTCGCCGCCGAGGGCGCCCTCTATCTCGCAGCGTCGCCCTTCTCCGTGACCCGTAGCTATGTTGCGAACCCGGCGATCGAGGCGATCCGGGCGATCGAGATGCGAAGCGCAGAGGCCGAGGCGCGATTCGGGACCGCGTCGCCCCGCGTGCTCGGCCAGGCGCTCCTGCGGGCGGAGCCGAAGCTCTACGCCGAGCGCGCCAGGCGGCTCGGCGGATTGAGGCTGTGGTCGCGGGGAAGATTCTTCGTCGCCGGCGAGGACGTCTATCCCCGACTGATCGCCGCCTGAACGCGCCCGTCCTTTTCGCGAAGACACTGGAGGTTTCTTGATGGTGGGGATCGTGTCGAGTCTGCTCGCGAGCCTCTCGCTCGCGCTGAAGCAGCCGCTCGCGGGCTATTGCGACGTCGAGACGACGCACGGCGACGCGCTCGTCACAAAGCAGGGCGACTACTGCACCTTCGTCCGGATCGGCGGCATGAAACGCATGGCGACCCGCGACGACGTCGTGAAGCTCGCGAACGGCCTGCGTCTCGATCTGTCGGGGGCGCTCGAAGCCAAGGGCCACGCCATCGTCGGCTGGTATCTGTCGGACCCCGACATGGCCGAGCGGGAGATCGAGCGGATCAACATGGAGGCCTGCCGGCGCGTCGGCCGCGAGGTCGGCCTCGATCTCACGGACATTCTCGACGAGCGGCTCCGCCTCTGGAGCCAGACGATGCGCTTCGAAACATCGTGCTTCGCGCTCTGGACGCGCCGGGCGGTGCTGACCAGGGAAGAGCTGAAGCAGATGAAGGAGGAGAAGGCGGCGGCGGCGAAGGCGGTCCCGCGCATCGGCGACGCGCAGCGCTTCTTTCTCCGCTCCGAGATCATGGCTGCCCATCATACCGGTTTCGTCAATCGGGTGATGACGGCGCTGCGCGGCGCCGAGGTGGCGGCGACCGAGCTTTCGGCCAGTGACGCCCTCGTTCTGGCGCGCGAAGCGCTCTATCGCGAGACCGCGGGTTCGAACTGGAAGCCCACGCTGATCGGGGACCGGATCATGCCGCGCCTGCCCGAGGAGGAGGAGAGGAACCCGGACAAGTCGGGGCTCTTGTGGCCCTCGATCCGCAGCCAGCTCTTTCGCATCGACGCGATCACTCACGGCGGCCAGCGCGTCGAGATCGGCGAGAACGAATATGCCGGCGTCGACCTCATGATCGGGCCTGAAGATCCGCGTCCCTTCGTCGAGCTCGCAAGCTGGCTCGGCCAGGACCGGCTCCCGTGGCGGGCGGCCTTCATCCTCGAGGGCGGCGGCAAGACCGGGATGGCGTTCAAGGAGATCGGCTCGTCGTTCCTCGCGATCTTCCCGGCGAACCGCGATCTTCAGCGCGCCTTCGCGGCGCTTCGGCACATGCGCGAGCAGGAGAACCACATCTCTGTCAAGCTCCGTGCATCCTTCGCCACCTGGGCGCCGATCGGCGAGACCCGGAAGCTCAGGCGGCGCGCTTCGACGCTGGCGCAGCGGATCGAGGGCTGGGGCAATTGCAAGACCGCGCGGATCGCCGGCGATCCGCTCGACGGGGTGATGAGCTCCGTTCCAGGCCTTGCGCTCGCCTCGACCGGCAACCCCTCGCTCGCCCCGATCGGGGAAGCGCTGCCGCTCCTGCCGTGGTCGCACACCATCTCGCCCTGGGAGCGCGGATCGGTGCTCTTCCGCCTGCCCAACGGCGCAATCTGGCCCTACGATCCGTCGGGCGGGTCGATGCGGCCGTTGATGATCGACATTTTCGTGGCCCCGCCAGGGTCGGGCAAGTCGGTGCTCGCCAACACCATCAATATCGGCCTCTGCCTGTCGTCGGCTGTGCTCGGCAGCGCCAAGGCGAAGCTGCCGATGATCGGCAAGCTCGACATCGGGCCTTCGGCGGAAGGGTTCGTCCGGCTGATTCAGGAGGCGGTCGGGCCGACGCGGCGGCACGAGGCGATCTTCGTCACCATGCAGTTCGCGCCGGGCTACGAGTTCAACGCGTTCGATCTTCAGGTCGGCTGCGAATATCCGCTGCCGCTCGAAAAGGCCTTCCTGCAGAACTTTCTCGCGCTCCTCACCCTTCCGCCCGACGAGACGACCCCGTTCGAGGGCATGGCGCAGATGATCTCGCTCGTCATTGACGAGGCCTATCGCCGCTGCACGGAAGTCCCGGACGGCGCGCCGAAGCGCTACCGAAAGGGGGTCGAGCCGCTCGTCGACGCGGCGATCGAGGAGCATCGCATCAGGCTGCATCCGACGGACGCCATCTGGCGCGACGTCGTCACCGCGCTCTGCGAGCGAGACGAGTTCCGCCTCGCCGAGATCGCCCAGCGCCATGCCGTGCCGGTGCTCGAGGATCTGATTGCAGCGTCCCGCTCCGAGCAGGTTCAGGACATGTTCGCCGAGCTCAAGATCCAGACGACGGCCGAAACCGTCTCGGGCGTCTTCGCCCGCTACATCTACGACGCGATCCGCAAGTATCCGATCCTGAACCAGCCGACGAAGCTCGATTTCGGCTCGGCGCGGATCATCGTGCTCAATCTTCAGGAAGTGGCTCCAACTGGATCGGCGGCCTCGAACCGCCAGACCGAGCTCATGTATCTCCTCGGCCGGCACATTCTCGCGCGCAATTTTTTCCTGCGGCCGGACTATGTCCAATACGTTCCCGAACCCGTGCGGCCCCATCACGCCAAACGCTTTCGCGAGGCCTACGAGACCGTCAAGCGGCTCGACTACGACGAGTGGCACCGGACGCTCGGCAGCCCTCAGGTGCGCGCCCAGGCCGAGCTCGACGCCCGCGAGGGCCGCAAGCACAATATCCAGCTCGGCTTTGCGAGCCAGCGCCTGTCCGACATGGGCGACGCGCTGATCAGTCAGTCGACCGGCCGCTTTGTCCTCAAAGCCGGCGACGAACGCGAGGCGGACGAGGTCATCGCCCGCTTCGCGCTCACGCCTGCCTCGGCTCAGGTCGTGCGCCACGGGCTGCACGGGCCCGGCCCCCATGGCGCGCCGTTTCTCGCCATCATGCAGATCGAGAACTCGAAGTACGAGCAGCTCCTCGTCAACAGCCTCGGGCCGATCGAGCTCTGGGCCTTGTCGACGACCCCCGATGACGCGGCCTTGCGCAACCGTCTCTACGAGGCGGTCGGATTCCAGGAGGCGCTGCGTCGGCTCGCGAAAGTCTTCCCGACCGGATCGGCGCAGAAGGAAGTCGAGCGTCGCCGCCTCGAGCGCCTGCGCGGCGGCGAGATCGAGGCCCGGGCGACCGAGAGCGTGCTCGAGGGTCTCGCCGCCGAAGTCATCGACGGTCGCGGTGTGGCGCTGGCGCTGAGACCCCATGACGACGAGCCCGCCCGTCGGGCGCTGGCCGCGGAATAGCGCCGCCCGAAAGAACGCCGCGACGTCTGTTCGTGTTCGCGCGAGGCGCGCCGAAGCTCTCCCCCATGCACAGGAAGCCGCCCAGCATGATTCATCAGTCACGCGCGTCGTGTCTCGCAGCGACTCTCGTCGCCTGCGCGCTCTCGGGCTGCGGCGTAACGCCGGTCACGCCGAACGTCGATACGCCCGGCATGCCGAACGCCGAGGTCGCGCTGCAGAGGAGCATGGACGAGACCGCGCGCGAACTCGCCCGGATCGGCGCTGTTCAGCCTGAAGCCGCGGTCGCCGCAAAAGCGACCGTCGTGCCGGGCGAGCTCGACCGGGTGGTCGCGATGTCCTGGAACGGCGCCCTCGATGGGGCCGTCAGGAAGCTCGCCGAGACGATCGGCTACCGCGCCGTCGTCACCGGCGCCGCGACGCGAGCCGTCACTGTCGTGGTCGAGCCCGCGCCTCAACGAGTCTACGACATTCTGCAGGGGCTCGGCGACCAGGCGGGCGACGCCGCGATCGTCCGGGTCGACCCGCAACATCAGCGTCTCGAGGTGATCTATCATGGCTGACCGCCGGGTCCTCATTGCCGCCGTCTCGTTCGCCGCGATCCTCCTGACCCCGGCGGCCCTCGTGCGGCCGGCGGCGGCGGCCGACGCGGCGCCTTCGCCCCAGACCTTGGCGCCCGATCTTCCGACCAAAAAGGTTGCGGTTCCCGTCACGACCGCGGCGCCGTCTGCGACCGACAACCGCCTGATCGTCATGCCGATCCCGCCGCAGCCTTCTCCCGCGACGGTGGACGCCGCGGCTCGGCAGACCGCCAACCCGATCAACAAGCCTGTGACCGGCGCCTCGATCGAGCCCATGATCGTCGGCGGCGAGAAGCCGCTCTCGCTCGAATCCCTGCAGGCGACGCGTCCGGGGAGCGGGCTTGCGGCGGAGGGGCTCGAGCCCGGCCGTCAGAGCATCCTCTATGACGCGGGCCTCGCTTACGGCGCGCGCGGCGGCCTTGCGGCCCGCGCCTTCGCCATCAACGAGATGCTGCGTCGCTACGAGCCGATGCTCGACACCGTCTACAATTTCGACGACGTGATCCTGCGCCGGTTGGGCAGCCAGATCGTCATGCGCCCTCCGGTCGTCTCGGAAGCCGAGATGGCGATGGCGCTCGGCGACGGCGGACAGATCGCCCGCGAGACCGCCTGCGTCTATTCGATCACCAAGATCGCCCAGCTCGCCTCTGCGCCCCCGAACTGGCGGACCTACCTCGTCCGGACCTGGGTCGAGCCGAGCCGCCCGGCCGACGCCGTGCTGCCCCGAACCGAGCAGGAGGTCCAGTACTGGAACAAATATGTCGCGGAGGGCTGGGCCGAGGGCGAGCGGCAGGCGAACGAGATCTTTCTGAACGATCTCGGGCGGCTTCAGCGCGACATCACCGGGATGGCCCGCTACCGGGTGCTGCTCCGCGCCGGCGTCGTCGCCAGTCCGCGCGTCGCGACAAAAGAGCAACTCGTCGACGGCGGCGGCGGGGAGCTCAGGGCAGGGGACCGGATCGTCACCATCACCGCGCAACCGGGCCTCAGAGCCGACGCCCGCGCCTGGCGCGGCGCCCGCCACTGCCCGAAGTGAGGGTCGCGATGCTCGACGTCCCCTCCCGCGCGCTGAACTCCGAGATCGCAGCCGACCCTTACGCCTGGGTCGATCCCGGCGACCGGTGGGTGAAGGAGCCGCGCCGGCTTGCCCCCGCGCTCGATTCGTTCCTCGCGCACGCCCACAGGCTCGGGGCCGAACAGGTGATGTTCTCGACCTTCCAGCCGGCCTCGTTCCGGCTCTGGGGGGTCAATCGCAAGGTCGCAAGCCGCGATCCGCTCGACGAGAACGACGCGGGGCTGATCGTCAACCACCTCTATGGCGCGGACGGAATTGCCCGCCTTCAGGGCGGGGCGGACATCAACGTGATGTACCAGATCGGATCGCCGAGAAAGGGGACCCTGCGGTTTCGCGTCAACGTCACCGCGATCACCGCGAGCCGGGGCGCCGGCGCCCATGTCGTGATCCGCCCGGTTCGCGATCTGCCGCAGCCGCTCTCGAGCCAGCACGTCGAGCCGGAGATCCTCGCCCACTATCGGATGACCAGGGGCATGATGATCGTCTCGGGCGCGACCGGCTCGGGCAAGTCGACGCTCATCGGCGCGATGACGGTCGAGAAGCTCCGCGATCCCGACGCGCACCGCAACATCATCGAATGCGCCGAGCCCGTCGAGTTCCTGCTGGACCGGGTCGAAAGTCCGACGAGCTCGATCGCCCAGAGCGAGATCCCGCGCAACGTGAAGAGCTTCGAGGAGTTCATGGCGGGCGCGATGCGCCGTCAGCCGACCGATATCATCATCGGCGAGTGCCGGAGACCTGAGCACATGATCGCGACCATCCAGGCGGCGATCTCGGGCCACGCGACGGCGACCACGATCCACGCGGAGACCGTGCCGCTCACCATGCAGCGCGTCGCGAGCCTTCTCCCGCCCACCCAGTTGAAGGACGCGATGACGTCCTGCGCCCAGGCGCTGCGGCTCGTGATCAACCAGCGCCTCGTGCCGTCGAGAGACGGCAAATGGACCCCCTTGCGAGAGTTCCTGGTGTGCGACGCCGGCTATCGACGCCGCCTCGCCGGAACCAAAGCGGACGACTGGCCGCAGATCACGGCCGAGGCGCTGGAAACGAAGGGGCAGTCGTACGCCAAGGCGATCGACATTGCGCTGAAAGACGGCCGGATCAGCGAAGAGACGGCGGAAGCCGTCCGACAGGAAATCGGATGATGAGGGGCAAGGGAGAGACCCTATGTGGCGTGACACCGGGCGGCCGGTCAAACTCGTTTTTCTCGACGCGCGGGCCTGCCTGCCGCTCCTCGTGTTCATCGTCTACTGGAGCTGGACGACCTTCTATATCGCCGCGACAGGGGTGATTGTCTTCTCGGTGATCAGCTGGGCGGGGCTGACGGTTCCGGCGACCCTGCGGATGATCCGGCGCGGCCTCGTCGGCCCCTATCGGCCCGCCGTCCCGGCCTGGAAGCGACGGAGGTTCGCATGACCGCGACCGGCGTCGAACCCATGAAGACCCTCGATCCGGCCTATGTGTCGAGCGTCGTTCGGGCGCTCCTGATCGAGGCCGACCGCGACATTCTGGTCGAGGACGGCCCGCGACGGGATCTCGTCCGCATTCCCGTCGACGCCGCCGCCGCGGTCGACGGCCTTCTTCCGATCTTCCTCGTCGCCGGGGAGGCGATCTGGCGCGACGTGACCGGACGCGGCTTCGAGCTCACGCTCGAGCGCGATCTCGGCGCGCTGATGTCGTGGCGGGTCGACGCGATCCGGGCGGAGGCCTTCTCCGCCGTGCTGCTGTCGGTCATGGAGGCGATCGCGACGGTCGCAGGGCGCGAGGGCGTGATGGTGCTGGATCTTGCGCGCGTCTTCGACGAGGCGACGGCGCGCATCGAAGCGAGAGCGGCGCTTCGATGACCGCACGGAATGGTCATGGGGCGGACGGGAGAGGAAGGCTCGCAAAGGCGGCGATCACGGCCGCGGTCGCGTTGTTCTCAATCGCGGGCGCTTCCTCCGCGAGCGCCGACGAAGCGATGATCGAGGGCTGCCTGAAAGCAGCGGCCGAGGTTCATCATGTTCCGGCCGGCGTGCTGGCGCTTCTGATCCGGGTCGAGGCCGGGCGGCTGGGCGCGGTCAGCCAGAACGCGAACGGCACGGTCGACATCGGCCCGATGCAGGTCAACGACACCTGGCTCGGAAAGATCGCCGACCATTGGCGGACCTCGCGCGAGGCGGCCTACCGGGCCCTGAGGGACAACTTCTGCGCCAACGTCGAGGGCGGCGCCTGGATCCTGCGTCAGGCGCTCGACGAGGCGCGTGGGCGCCTTTGGGAGGGCGTCGCGCTCTACCATTCTCATACGCCGGCGCGACAGCTCGAATACATGAAGCTCGTCTACGATCAGGCGATGCGGCTGAAGCGCGAGGCGATGCGCGAGCTCGCGAGCGCCGACGCTGCGGGAGGACGATGAGCATGGCCCGGTCTTCCCGATTCGGCGGCGCGATCGGAAGCGACGACTACACGGTCTTCAGCCTCATTCTGATCGTCGTGGGCCTCTGCATCCTCGGCTGGGCGGGCTGGCGGGTCTGGCACGCCGAGATCAGCCGCATCGCGCTCATGGTCGCCCATGTCGAGATGCAGGCGATCGGCCTCGTGACCGACCGCTTGGCCGCGGCCGACGTCGCCGTCGAGCACGCTCATGCCGATCGGGCCCGGTTCGATCAGCTCGTGCGCCTCTACCGCCTCGTCGGCGGCGCGCTCCTCTATCCAGCCATGGCGCTGGTCCTTTCGCTCGCGGCCCTCTGCTTCCTGCGCGGCGGCGCCGCCCGCTTCACCAGGCTCTTCGATCTCGAAAAGCTGATGGCCGAGCAGGCGATCCATTCGCGAAGCACTGCGGCCTTCGTCGGGCGGGGGCTGAAGCTCACGAAGATCCGCGACGGCGAGCCGCGTCCGGCCGACGCCGCGCTGCATGTCGACGAGTGGATCGTGCGCTACGCGACGAACGAAAAGGGCGGGTTCGACGAGGCGGCGGCCCGGCGCGCCTTCATGCGCCAGCTCGGCGATCGGTGGACTGCGCCCGCCGCGGCGTCGCACCCAACGCGGGCGATGCTCGCGGTCTTCGCCCTCCAGGGCGTCCAGCGCCGCGACGAAGCCTCCCTGCTGCTCGGGCTTCTGTCGGAAGGGCTGGCGCGCTCGAAGGCCGACGGCGGGGCCGGACCGGAAGAGCCGCTCGCCTTCGACGCGAAGACGCTCGCAGCTGTCGATCGCGTCCTCGCGACACCCGAAGTCGCGGGCTGGGCCTTCGAGGTCATGGCGAGACATCACTACGCGACGCCGGGACTCATGTCGGTTCTGAACGAAGCGCGCCTCCGGAGCGGCGTTCTGGCGCCGGCGCAGTTCGCGTTCCTGAAGCTCGTCGATCGCCCCCTCTGGTACGCCCTCCATGCGCTCGGCTTCGAATCGGATGCGCTTCATTCCCATCCCCATCCGAGCTTCCGGGTCGAGGCGATCGGCGCGGGCGCTCATTGGGCTGCCGAACGCGCCGCCGGCGTTCCGATTCCGACCGCGGAGTTTGGATCTGCCATCGCCGCGATCCGACCCAAGGAGGCGTGACGCGCCCGCGGTTTCCTGTTCGCGCAGCCCCTCGGCATGGTTGTGATGGGGCAACCCTGCGCCCGGGAGACGAGGAGAAGGCGATGTCGGTCTCGGAATACGCCAGCATGGAAGCCGAGGTCCGCGGGGGCGACCCGCCAAGGCTTCAGATCGATATTCGGCTTCATTCCGCGGGTGGCGGCGCGTTCGGTCCCGGCCCCGGCGAGATCGAGCGGGCGATCCGCGACGGCGTCCGCGAGGCGCTGCGCGACGCGCAGCTCGAGCGTCTGACGCTCGCCGCGAACGCGCGGCCGAAGGCGCGGGGCTGGCTCAGGCGTGCGCTCGGCTTCCTCGTCTGCGTCGGCATTGGCGCGGTCGCGTCGCTCGCCGTCACGTCCTATCGCCCGCGGGCGTCCGCCGTCGCCAGCCTCGAGGATCTCGGACGCCCGGCGGCCACCCCCGGGTCGCAATCGAGCGTGGTCCGCTTGCCGCAAGCGACTCCTGGCCGGCCGGCCAGTCCGCAAAGGTCGGCCGAGAGCCCGCCGGGTCCCTCGACATTCGGGCTGCACGAGCAATGAGAGCCGCCGGGGACGAGGTCGCGCGCCGGCCGCATCCGGAGGGCCCATCATGAGCCAGCGGGAGATCGTCGGGCCGCAGCAACGCTTCGAACGGTCGGGCGCACAGCGGCTGCGGGACATCCGCCCGATCTCGACGCGCCTGTGGTCGGCGATGATGAGCGAGTTCTCGGGCGTGATGCTCGCGAGCGGCGCCATGCTGATGTTCGTCGAGCCCGCGCTCGTGAATATCGTGACCCCCGCCTCTTTTCTCTACGCCGGGCTCGTCCTCACCCGCCGCGTCACCCTGCCGCTTCGCATGCCGCGCACCGCGCGCATGCGCGACTGGAACCATCCCTCGCCGAAGGGCCGAAGGCCGCGCATGGCCGAGGGCTCGATCCATCTCGGCCGGGATGTCGACGGGCGGGAGCTCTGGATCGCCTTCGAGGACGGCCGCCAGCATGCGACCGTGCCCGGCACGACCGGCGCCGGCAAGACGACCGCGCTTCTGTCGTTCCTCGCCAATGCGCTGACCCACGCGTCGGGCTTCGTGATCGTCGACGGCAAGGCCGACAACAAGCTCTACGGCGAGGTCTTGGCGCTCGCCCGCCGGTTCGGGCGCGAGGACGACGTGCTGTGCCTCAATTTCATGGTGGCGTCCGGGGTCAAGGATTCGAACCGCTTCAACCCGTTCGCGGTCGGCAACGCCGACGCGATCGGCGAGATGCTGTCGAGCCTCCTCGGCGAGCCGGCCCCGGGCGACGCCAACGGCGTCTTCCGCGAACGCGCGGTCGCGCTCGTCGGCACCCTGACCCCGGTGCTCGTCTGGATGCGCGACCACAAGAACGTGCCGCTCAACATCGAGACGATCCGTCTCTCCTTCGAGCTCCGCAGCATCTGGAAGGTCGCGACGAAGCGGGTGTTCGAGGTCCGCAACCCGATGACCGGCGAGACGACCGACATCCCCGTCCCCGAAATGCCGGAGGACCTGATCTATCCCCTTCAGGCCTATCTCGGCGAGTTGCCGTCCTACGACATGAGCCTCGACTGGAACCGGCAGAAGACCGAGGAGCCGTCGAAGCAGCACGGCTTCGCCCAGTTCTACTTCACCCACACCTTCCAGCTCCTCGGCGTCTCGCTCGGCCACATCTTCAAGGTGAGGCAGTCGGACGTCGACATGCGCGACGTGGTTCTCAACCGCCGCATCCTGGTCGTGAATCTCCCCGCCCTCGAGAGCTCGGACGAACGCCTTGCGGCGCTCGGCAAGATCGTGGTCGCGTCGCTCAGGGGCATGATGGCGCAGATGCTCGGCGCCCGCCTCGAGGGCGATTCCGACGTCATCGTCGCGAACAAGCCCGGCATGGGCGTCGCCCCCTTCCATGTCGTCCTCGACGAGGTCGGCTACTACGCGACGAGCGGCATGGACCGCATGCTCGCGCAAGGGCGCGGTCTCAATCTGATGTTCTGGCTCGGGTTCCAGGAGGTCTCGGGCATCTGGGCGCGGCTCGGCGAAAAGACCCAGTCGCTGCTCGGCAACGGCAACCTCACGGTCGCGATGCGCCAGCAGGATGCGAACCGGACCCGCGAGTGGATCGAAAGTACGGCCGGCAAGGCCTATGTCACCCAAGCCACGAGCTACGAGGGCGGCGGGACGGGCGAATACGCCGAAAGCCGCTCGGCCGAAGTCCGCGAAGTCGCCGGCGTCGAATGGCGCGATCTGCAGAGCCTGATCGAGGGCGAGGCGATCATCCTCTTCGGCGGCCGCCGCATCCACGCCAAGCTTTTTCACGCCGACATCGACCCGAGAGGACCGATGCGGCTGAACCGCCCCGTGGTGCTGGCGCCGCCCGACGCCGAAGCGCTCAAGGCCTCGACCGGACCCGTGACCGCCGCGCTCGAGCGACTCGAGCGCGGTCTCGGCGCGGCGAGGGGAGAGAAGTCGGCGACCCTCGCCGCCATGCTTCAGGCGTTTGCCGAGGCCGCAGCCGCCGGGCGGCCGGGGAGCGAATGCGTCGAGGCGGCGATCGAGGCCGCTGGCAGAGCGCCGCTGGCTGCCGAGGAGATCGCCGCCCTCGCGCCCCGCGCGCCGCTCCAGGCGATGCTGCGCGCCGCGGCAAGCCGCCCCCCGAAAGCCCCGTCGACGCCGGCGCCGCGTTACTCGGGAGAGGGCGGGCCGGCGGAGGAGACACGAGCATTGCTCGAGAGCGTCGAGATCGCGGCGGGAGGATCGCCGGCGGAGGCGCGTCACGCGGCTGCGGCCGTGCTGGGCGGGGGCCACGCGATCGAGGCTGGCGCGGACCTGCGGGGCGCAGCGGAAGAGGAAGTGGCCCGCTCGATCCGGACGTTGATCGGCGAGATGGCGAGCGCGGCGCGCGAGGCCGTTGCCGAAGCGTCGGCGAAGGAGGCGGCGTCGCCGCGCCTCTCCGGCGCGATTCGGTGACGGCGGCTTGTCCATGAACGTCTTCTTCGACGCACTCTCCGACGCCTCGGCGCAGATGACCGGGACGCTGGCCGCGGTGGTCCATGCGTTCGGCGCCGGCTGGGGGAAGGGGCTGGAGGCTCTTCTCGATCGGCCGGCGGCGCTCTTCTATCTCGCGGCCTTCATCGCGATCGCCGTGTTCCTCTCAGGCAACCTGCCGTCCGCCTCCCGTGCCGGCTACCAGCGCGGCCGGTTCATGACCGCCAACGAGAAGTCGTTTCTGATGACGCTCGACGCGGCGCTGGGCCTCAACTACCGCGCCTTCGCCCAGGTGCGCCTCGCCAGCTCGCGACCCCCACGCTCGGCGCTCGGCCCACCGCGCGCCGGCTCGCGTTGAACGGGGTGATGGCGAAGAGCGTCGACTTCGTGATCTGCGACGTCCTGAGCCTCGAGCCGGTCGCGGCGATCGAGGTCGACGACAGGAGCCACGGCCTGCCCGAGCGCCGGCAGCGCGACGCTTTCGTGAACGCGGTCTTCCTCGAGATCGGAGTGCCGCTCCTGCGAGTGCCAGCAAAGCGCGCCTATTCGGTCCATGAACTCCGGACCTTGTGCGCGCGCGCCGGGCTCTACACCCTCCCTCCACCGCAAGGAGCGTCGCTGTGAGACTCGTCCTTCTCGCCGGCCTCGCCGTGGTGGCGATCGCGGTCTTCGCGCCGAATGACGGCGCGGGCCTCATGCGCTCGGTCCTACACGGATTCGGGTGGGGGATCGGGCGCGAGGTCGCCCATAATATGGTCGGTCATCATCGCTGGTGACCAACGTCCGTCAGCAGCTCGCGAACGCCTGCTCGACCTCGCGCTCACAGCCGCTCGGAGAGGAGATCCTGGCGGCGACCACCCCAAGGGGAAGCGAAACGAACGTAACCGAAGCGGCAGTTTCCCGCCGGTCGCGCGACGTGACAAGCGCGCCATTCTTGCGCCTTCGCCCGGCGGGTCGGGACGGAGGCAGTGCGCACGAAGCGGTCGGTCGCGGGCGGCTGTACGAACGGAACAAGTCCGACCGATATTGTTGAAAAACCCCGTCTGGGGCCGACGGCGATACGCTTGAGCGGGCGGCTGTCAGCGAGGCAAAGGCGGGGCTCCCCGCTTCATGTGGCGAAGACCGGTGCCGGGAAGTGCGCCAGCTTCGCCAGTTTCCGCAGATTCTGGGCTGTGGCGGCCAATAGGAACTCGTCTTTTGCTCCGCTTGGGCCGCGGAGACGCAATCGGTCGAGCCTGAGGATGCGCTTCAGGTGAGCGAAGAGCATCTCGACCTTCTTTCGTTCGCGACATGAGACGGCGTAGGCCTCGGTCTCTGCGATCGCGCGGGCCTTGTCGCGAGCGGCTTCATGAATGGAGCGGCCGATTGTGCGTACGGGACCGTTCGGGCAGCACTTGGGCTTGAGCGCGCAGGCTTCGCAGTCCTGCTTGCGCGCAAAGTAAATCATGGTGCCGGCTTTCGTGACCCCGTCGCGGGGCTTGGCGAAAGCGCGGTGGTACTTCCTGAGCTCTTGGCCGCCAGGGCAGACATAAACGTTGCGCTCTGGATCGAAGGCGAAGTCGCTGCGGGAGAAGGTTCCGTCCGTGCGCTCGGCCTTGTCGATCAGTTTCACATGCGGCTCGATTCCGCGCTCGTCCACCAGCCACGCAACCATCTCGGCCGAGCCGTATCCCCCATCCGCGACCAGGCGCGACGGGGTGACGTCGAACTGCTCGGCCGTGCGGTCGAGCATTGTTTTCGCCGCGCCGACTTCCGCCTGGCGAATGGTCGTCGTCGCCTCGACATCCATGATCACCGCATGCTTCAGATCGATGAGGTAGTTGTCGGAGTAGGCATAACCGGCGACGGAGTTGGCCGAGGCGGTGTAGCGGGCCGCCGGATCGGTTGGCGAGATCACCTTGGGCTCGACCGGCGTCGACCCGCCGAAGGCCGCATCGTCCAGGACCGACAGATATTCAGCGATTGCGCGACTGGAAGTCGGGTCGAGATCTTCGCCCTTGGCGACGCTTCGCCGTCGATGAGCGTCCGCCACGATGATGCTGGCGTCGACCGCGAAAGCTTCGCCTCCCACGATCCGTTCCTTGATGCAGCGCGCGACCACGGTCTCAAACAGCTTGCGCAGGAGATTGCTGTCGCGAAAACGGCCGTGGCGGTTCTTGGAAAAGGTCGAATGATCCGGGACGTCGCCGTCGAGCCCCAAGCGGCAGAACCAGCGATAGGCCAAATTGAGGTGGACCTCGTCGCACAGCCGCCGTTCGGAGCGAATACCGAAGCAGTAGCCGACGATCAGCATCCGGATCATCAGCTCGGGGTCGATCGAAGGGCGACCCGTCTCGCTGTAATAGGGCTCCAGATGCGCGCGAACCTCCGAAAGGTCGACGAACCGATCGATCTTGCGAAGCAGGTGATTGTCCGGGACATGCCGCTCGAGGCTGAAGCCGTAGAACAGCGCCTCCTGCATCACTTTCCGCTCGCCGATCATCGCGAAAGCCCCAGATTCATTGAGAAAACTGAATCAGAGCCGAGTCGGCGAAGCAAGCGTGTTTTTCAACAATATCCGACCTTTTGCGGCCGTTCCGCGGTTGCCCCGGTGCGGGCGCTCGAAGAAGGCTTTAGCTTGAGGCGCGCACCAGTGGAGCCCGCATGGGTGCCCGCGACGCCTCCCGGAAGCGGCCCGGCGTCATGCCCGTCTGTGAGCGGAACGCGCGGGCGAAGCTCGACGGCTCGGAATAGCCCGCGCGCAGTGCCACTTCGGCGACCGGCTTTCGGGTGGTAGCCAGCAACTGGAGCGCCCGCCGCAGACGGAACGCCCCGACGAGTTCGCGGTAGCTCACGCCCTCCTTGTGAAGCGCATGTTGCAGCGTCCGGCTCGGCAGGCCGATGTCGGCGGCGATCGCGCCGATGCCCGGGAGCTTGTCGCGAAGGTCGAGCGCGGCGAGCGCCGCCTCGGCTGTCGTGCGCGGCAATGCCCGGTCGGGATACGTCGCCCATTCGACGGCCAGGTCGGGCGGCAGACCGATGGCCAGCGGCAGTACGCCCAGCCATCGCGCCGGGAAGGCCAGCTCATAGTCGTTCGCGCGGGGCCGAACCCTGACGCCGGTGCGATCCTCGAGGATGCGCGCTTCGGCCGCGTAAGGCTCCGCGACATGGATCTCTATTGCGGCGTCTTGCACGCCTGGCGCGCGGCGGACCCCGGCCAGCATTTGCATCAGCGTCCGTTGCGCATGGTGTTCGACGGTCGGCTCGGCGGTGGTCTGGTAGCGAATCCGCCAGCGCGCCTCACCGCCAAGGAGGCGCAGATCCTGGATCAGTTCACTGCTGTGGGCGGGCTGCGCGACGATGGAGCGGGCGATGACGTCTCCGAGAGTCTCGCCGTGAAGCGCATATTCGACGAACGGCCCGAAGTCCTCAAGGCGAATGGTCTGCCCGACGCGAGCGCCGAATTGGGGGTCGCCGCAGAGCTTCGCCGCGCTATTGTAGACCCGGTTCATCAGGGCGAACGGCACCAGCGCGGAGGGCGCATGCGCGGCGGCGGCAAAGCCCGACTCGCGTCGCAGACATCGTAACGCCTCAGCGCCGTGTTCGGCCTCGATGATAGCAAACAGGGGGCCGAAACCCGAAGCGCGACTGAACAGCGCCGTCGCCATCGACTATGCCCAATACCCAAGAATTCTCATGGCCGTTCCCCACCAGATGCGGCCAACGGGCGGTTATCCACGCAGCATCTTAGCACATTGCGCAAAATGCTAATAAGTCGCGACATTTTGTACAAGTGACTGCGACAGGGCCTCCAATCAAATTTGTGATCTTGCGCCGACACTGCGGTACGGCGTTGCGACGCCGTGTCCGAGGAACGACGCGCCTGAAGGCAATGGCGCCACGTCGCGTGGACGGTTGAAAGCGCAGTCAAGGTTGGAGGACCTAGAATGAGTCGAAAACGAAGTCTCGTCTCGCTCGGCGGCGCGCTCACCCTCGGAACGGCCTTGGCCGGGATCCCGCTGGCCGCGGCCGACGCGCAGCCTCAGAAGCGGCCGAACATCGTTATGCTGATGACGGACGACACCGGCTGGAACGACTTCGGCCCCTATTCCAACGGCGGCAAAGCGCTCGGCCATCCGACGCCGAACGTCGACCGGATCGCCGAGGAAGGCGCGACCTTCACCAACTGGTACGGGCAGGCGAGCTGCACCGCGGGGCGCGCCTCGTTCATGACTGGGCGCATTCCGATCCGCTCGGCGCTGTCAATCGTCGTGGCGCCGGCCGACCCGAACTTCCTGCGCAAGGAGACGCCGACCATCGCCGAGTTCTTCAAGAAGAACGGCTATTCGACCTATTTCTCCGGCAAGTGGCACCTCGGAGACGTTCCGGAGTCCTATCCGATCGAGCACGGCTTCGACGAGATGAAGAACTTCGCCGCCTATTACGCCGGCGTCTACACCTATGACTACACCAACAAATGGTTCCATCCTTGGTTCCCGTCGTACAACCCGCAATTCAAGAAGTACTTCAGCGAGAACGTGAACCTCAACGAGTGGGAAGGCGTTGCGGGCCAGCCCGCCAAGAGCGTCGGGCGGATCGACTTCGAGCGCTTCCAGACCTTCGACGAGGATCAGGCCGCCAACGCCGTCGCCTACATCAAGAAACACGCCAATGACGACAAGCCCTTCTTCATGGACGTGAACTACCTCAAGATGCACAACCCGACCAACGCTTCGCCGCGCTTCGCCGGCAAGTCGAAGCTCGGGGACTATTCGGACTCGCTCATGGAGCTTGACGCCGATATCGGCGTCGTCATGGACGAGATCCGCAAGGACGCGCCCAACACCATTGTCATCGTCACCGCGGACAACGGCGCCTGGCTCGACGCCTTCCCCGACGCCGGCACGACGCCGTTCCGCGGCGAGAAGGGCTCGCCCTTCGAGGGCGGCTGGCGGGTGCCCGGCATCATGTGGTGGCCAGGACACATCCCGGCGCGCGCCAAGTACGACGAGATGATGTCGCATATCGACGCTTGGGCGACGCTCTCCACCATGGTCGGCGTCACGCCTCCGCCCCATGAATGGGTCGGCAACGACGGCAAGCCGATCTATTTCGACTCGATCGACAACAGCGACTACATCCTCGGCAAGTCGCCCCATTCGGCGCGCCGGTCGTGGATCTATATCGACGGCGAGACCTTCTGGGGCGCGCGCGCGGATATCGGCGGCGATCCCGACGAGCCCTGGGTCAACATCGCGTGGAAATATCTCTACACCGCCCGCGACTCGTGGCTCGGCGTGAACTCCGACCTCGGCGCGATCGGGGCGACCTACAACCTCACGATGGACCCGTATGAGAAATACGACATGACCTTCAATGGAGCTGCTCCGGTGTCGGTCCAGCAGGCTTCACCCGGCAAGTACGCTGGACAAGACAACGGGTGGGTTCTTGCGCTGATCTCGCCGGTGATGATCGAGTTCGACAAGTCGGTCATGAAATTTCCGAACATCCGCCGTTATGTCGGCGGCGCTTCGACCGACCTGCGGCCGAACCTTCAGGACCCCAGCGATCCGGTTCCGCTGCTGAGAAAGCAGATCGAGGACGGGAAACTCGCTCCCGTCCAGGGCGGCGGCGGCTGACCGGATCGAAAGAACGGAGGGCGGCTTCGGCCGCCCTCACTTTGGTTCGTCTAGACTCGAACATGCCGACCCGATCCACGAGCCGAGTCCGAGGCGCCGCCTTGACGCCGCGCTGCATCGCCGTTTTCGCGGCGCTTGGGCTGATTGCGGCCGGTCCCGTCGCGTTGGTCCAGGCCGATGAGGCGCCGCCGGCGGCGGCCCCTTCCGGCGCGGTGCGGGCGGGCTCGGCGTTGACGACCTGGGCGATGCGCTGGTTCACCGAGATGATGGCGGGCCGGACCGACCGCTCGCAATATTCGGCAGCCTTTGCGCCCCAGGTGACCGATGATGCGGTCGCACGCATATCGCACGACCTCAACCGCTACGGCGCGGCGCCGCTGCGGGCCGAAATCGTCCAGACCAAGACGGACGGCGAGCAGACCTTCGCCGTGCTGAAATTCGTCTTTCCGCGCGGCGACGCGACGAGCCTCCTGTTCGGCTTCGACGCCGCCGGGAAGATCACCGGCGTCGCCCCCGGCGGGATAGCCGGTGATTGATTGGAGCCCGGAGGCGAGGCGAGCGTGATCGCAAATTCGAGGACGCATAGCCTCGCCGCGTTGGCTGCGGCTTGTCTCCTCGCCTGCGCGCCGGCGCAGGCTCAACAGGGCCCGGTCGCGTCGAGCGCCGCCGCGAAGCCCGCGGACGACACGGCCGGCGAAAGCGACACAGATCTCGCCAAGAAGCTGCAGAACCCGATCGGAGATCTCTACAGCTTCCCGTTCCAGAGCAACACCAACTTCGGCGTCGGACCTCATCCGGGGACGCAGGAAATCCTGAATATCCAGCCGGTCATCCCGATCCACGTCAACGACGACTGGAACGTCATCACCCGCACCATTCTGCCGGTCGTCTGGAACCCGGACCTGTCGCCGCTGCCAAGCGTGCCGGTCGGCACGGGTCCGACCGACTTTTCCGCGTTCCTGTCGCCGAAGAACCCGACGAACGGGTGGCTATGGGGCGCGGGCCCAATCATCCAGATCCCGACCGTCAGCGGACCCGGCATCGGCTCCAACGTCTGGGGCGCCGGGCCGACCGCCGCGATCGTCTACACGAACGGGCCTTGGGTCGTCGGCTGCCTCGTCAACAACATCTGGTCGTTCGGCGGAACGCACGGGCCGTTGGGCAACGCTTACAACAATTTCCTGACCCAGCCCTTCGTCAACTACAACTTCGGCGGCGGCTGGTACGTGACCAGCGCCCCGATCGTCACGGCGAACTGGGAGACGCCGGGGACAAAGTGGACGGTTCCGATCGGCGGCGGCGCGGGCCGCGTGTTCCGGCTCGGAAAGCTGCCGATCAATCTCAGCCTCGCCGCGTACTACAACCTCGTTAGGCCGGAATACGGCGCAAACTGGCAGTGGCGCACGCAACTGACATTCATCTTTTGAGGGCGGCCGACAGGCCCGCGCCAACGACCAAGGAGACCCATCCCGTGTCGACATCCGGTTCCAAGGACATGAGCCGCCGCCATGTGCTCGGTGCGCTCGCAGCGCTGCCGACGCTGCCCATTCTGCCTGTGCTCTTCGGCGCGTCCGTCGCGCGGGCCGACGACGCGCCGCCGCCGCTTCCGTCATGGAACGACGGGCCGACGAAGCAGGCGATCCTCGATTTCATCCACGCGACAACCGACCCATCGAGCAAGGACTTCGTCCCGGCGGAGGAGCGCATCGCGACCTTCGATCAGGACGGCACGCTGTGGGTCGAGCAGCCGATCTACACGCAGATCATCTACTGCCTCGCCCGCGTGCCGGTGCTGGCCAAAGCGAACCCGCATCTGGCGAAGGTCGAGCCGTTCAGGACGGTGCTCACAGGAGACTTCGAGAAGATCGCCAAGCTTTCTTTGCGCGACTTCGAGACGATTGCAGTCGCGACCCTCACCGGTATGGACGTGGAGGCGTTTGCGGCTGAAGTGAAGGCGTGGATCGCCGAAGCCAGGGATCACCGCTGGAAGAAGCTTTACACGGAGCTCACCTACCAGCCAATGCAGGAGGTACTCGCCTTCTTCCGCGCCAACGGCTTCAAGACCTTCATCGTCACCGGCGGCGGGCAGGACTTCGTGCGCGTCTACTCGCAGCGAGTCTACGGCATCCCGCCCGAGCAGGTGGTCGGATCGGCGCTGGGGACCAAGTTCGGCTACGACAAGGCCGGCCGGCCGTTCCTCACCAAGGAGCCGAAGCTCCTGCTCAACGACGACAACGCCGGCAAGCCCGAAGGCATCCATCTCGAGATCGGGCGGCGCCCGCACGCCGCCTTCGGCAACTCGACCGGCGACCGGCAGATGCTCGAATACGCCAAGGCCGGCGACGGCGCGCGCCTCTCGATGATCGTGCTGCACGACGACGCGAGCCGGGAATACGCCTACGGGCCGGCGCGCGGCCTTCCCGACACACGGGTCGGCAGGTTCCCCCAAGAGCTCGATGATGAGGCGAAAAAGGGCGGCTGGTTCATCATCAGCATGAAGGACGACTGGAAGCGCATCTTCGCGTTCGAGTAATCGGCCAGAGCTCGGCCCCAGACCCAAACCGTGGTGGGAATACGTGAAAGGCAAGGGCCGCTTACCCACCCACTTGCGACGTCCACGGCCGCGGCCCCTTAGGTCCGCAAAACGTCGACTCCGGCCGTTCGATTGCCGGGGGCGAACACGAACTCCGGGCGGACCTTCCCCGTTCCCGATCGAATTTGGAGGGCGGGTATCCGGCCGTCTCCGGTTGTTCTTGGCCCATCGCCCAGGTTCGCCGGATCTCGCCCGAATGCGCTCCGGGCGGACAGCAACCGGAGGCGGAACGCGACTGGGCCGCCAAAGTCGCTAAGAACCAGGACCGCGGGCCAAGGGCGTCGGCGATTCGGGCGGGCGGGGAGTCGTGGGCGCTTCGTCAGGCTCGCCCGCAATCGCCGCGGCGATCGCCCTGGCGCGGTCGGCGACGACGCCGGCCGCGCGTTTCAATTGCTCGTCGATCGCCTGGACGAGCGCCAAGAGCGCGTCGCGCTGCTGGTCGAAGGCTTGGCGCAGAAGCCCCGCCTGCCACGCCGCCTTCATCTCGTCCCCCAGTTGGGGTCGCGCCTCGGCGGCTGTCTCGATCCGTTCGTGGTTTGCGAGCCCCGTCTCGACGGCGCGGACGTGCTGACGGCGCGCGTTGCCGGCGACGTCGAGCGCGAGCGCCTTGTAAGGCTTTGCAGAGGCGTCTTTGGCCACCTTCTTCCAGAGATCGTCCTCGGTCATGGGGGTGACGTCGCCGAGCGCCCGGGAGCGCTGAACCGCGCCATGGACGGCCGCTTTCGAGATCATGGTCCAGGTCCGGCCCGTGGCGCGGCTCTCGGCCGTGTAGGTCTTGAAGGCCGTGGTCGCCCCGGTTCCGTGCGGCAGGGCGTTGATATGCTCGCCCTTGGTGCTCATCCCCTGGGCGGCGTCGATCGTGAAGGCGTGGCCGAACCCGAGAAGGAGCCTGCCGGTCTTCGGGTCGGAGAGCCGCTTCCAGTCGATCTCGGCCGTCTGGCCGCGCGCGTTCCTGAGGACGAGGCCGGCGCCCGTCTTGCGGATCACCTCGACGATGTCGCCGTTATTGCCGATCGTGGCGCGCTTTCCGTCGATCTCGGCGACCGTCTTGCGGTACATGCGCAGCCGGTCGCCGGTCGCGATCGGGAGATCGAACAGCTCCCGCTTGTCGGCGCGATATGTGATCGCCTTGTAGGTCGCCTCGTCGGTTCCGATCTCGCCACGGGCTCTGAGGCGCTCGCGGATCGCCCTGCTGATGTCGGCGGCCTCCGCGTTGGTGAGCGTCGTGATCGTCACGCCATAGCTCGTGTCCTGGGCTTTCAGGGCGTCGTTGCGCTCGATGTAGAGATCGGCGATCTGGCGGACGACCTGGTCCGTGTCGCCCTCGAGGAGTCTGGCCGTGCCGTCCTCCCGCTTCATCGCGAACGCGGCTTCAGCCTTCGCGTCGCGGATGAGGGCGGCGATCCGGCGGTCGCGATCGTGCTTCTGCCGGACGGCGGTCAGAACCTCTGGCATCGCGGATTTCGGCAGGACGCGTTTCAGGAGCGCGATCGTATCGCCGGCCTCGATCGACTGCACCTGCTCGCGATCACCGAGCATCCTGATGGTCATGCCGGTCCGGGCTTGGAGCTCGAGGAGCGTCAGCATCGGGCGCGGACCGATCTGGCTGATCTCGTCGACGATGAGCACGGTCGTCTCGTCCGCCTGGAATTCTCCCGAGTCGATAGCATTGAGGAGGGGCTGGAGCGCCCAGGTCTCGTCGACGCCGGCCTCCTTGAGGGCGTCCGCCTGCCGCCAGGCGGTCGACATGCCGATCACGGTGCGGCCGTCCTCATGCCAGGCCTCGACAAGGGGCCTGAGGAGCGTGGTCTTGCCGGATCCGGCGACCCCGGTGAGTAGGGACAGATTTCCGCCGCCGCCGAGCGCATGGATGGCGGCGAGCTGCTCTTTCGAGAAGCGGACGCCGGCATCGTCGGCTTCGACCCGCCCGATCGCCGCGCGGATCGCCGAGTCGGCGAGGTTCCCCGAGCGGTCGCAGGCGGCCTTGCCGGCCATGGCAGCGACGCTCTGTTCGATACGGAGCTGCTCGGTGTGGCTGATCC
The DNA here is from genome assembly GCF_003315135.1 of Roseiarcus fermentans. GTDB lineage: Bacteria > Pseudomonadota > Alphaproteobacteria > Rhizobiales > Beijerinckiaceae > Roseiarcus > Roseiarcus fermentans. The sequence continues at coordinate 73,113 of NZ_QNRK01000012.1, read as the reverse complement.
GCTCCCTGCCTTCATGCAGGCCGAAGATCAACGTGACGGTCTGGCCGTCATGGACGAAGCCGCGCCTCTCGATGAGAGCCACGACCGCGTCGACGTCGTCCCGTCCGCCCGCGGCCCCTGCTTCGATGAGGCCGCGCGCCGCATGGACGCGCAGGCGCTCCGCGTCGAGGACGGCGTTCAACTGGAATTCCGCCGAGAGGGAGACGGCGGCTCGCGCGTAAGCAGCCTCGAGCCGCTCCGCTTCCGTCCGCTCCGTCAGCGCGGCGGCGCCGAGCACGGAGGCCGGCGTCCAGCCGATCGCGGCCGCCTGGTCCCGCCAGACCGAGCGGGCATCCTCCTTTGTCTTGCCGAGTCGCCCGGCGGCGCTCGCTTCGTGCAGGATCTGCTTCTTGCGCTCGAGCGAAAGCTCGTCCCAGTCCATCGCGTGTTCACGGGCGTAGCGTTGCGCGTCGCCGACCACCTGTCGGTCGCGTTTCGAGAAAGTGGCGACGGCGCGCTCGGGGATGTCGACGGCGACGGCCGCTTCGCCGCCGGCGTCGAGGCCGATCCTTAAGCCCAGCGCGCGCAGACGGTCGGCGAGGCGGGCCTGAAAGAACGCTCCGTATTCGGGCACCTTGTGCGTGGTCAGGGCCTTCGAGTCGATCGAGCCGACCCGGCCATCGTCGGTGACGACGAGGTTCGGTATGAAATTGTGCAGATGGTAGTGGGGGTCGCCGGCGATTGGCGCGTCGAGGAGATAGGTCGCCCCGTCAGGCCCATTCTGGACCGCGACCGTGGGTCGGGCCGCGTCATGGGCGAAGGTGACCCAGCCGATCTCGCCCGCCTCCGCCCCCTTCTCCCCCGCGTGCCCCTTGCGGGCGAAGCCCAGGTCGTGAGCGGCGTAGCGAAGCGCATCGTCGCTTGCGGCATGGATCGCGTTGCGGATCATCTGCCGCTCGGCTTCGGTCGGGGCGAACTCGGCGGCGAGCGACACGGACTTGTGCGGGGCGAACACGAAGTCGAAGCCGGAGTTCTTGCGGACGTGCTCGCTCCAGTCCGCGCCGGTGTCGGCGCGTCGGGCCTCGAAGAGGGCGTCGAGATCGCCGTTGCGGGGGTTCGTGCGGGGGCTTCCGATCCCGAGCGCCGCCGCGACGCGCGGGTCCATGTCGGGCCGCCAGTTCGCCCGCTCGCCCCGGCCAGTGTAGTAGGCCGTGAGCCGTTCTCCGGTTTCGAGGTCGCGGCCATCGAGAGCGACGCCATGGATCTTGAGGGCTTCGGGCTCCGGCTCGTCCTGGGTCATGTAGGCGCGGATCGCGGCGCCGTCGCTTGCGGCGGAGATTTTGCGGAAGTTGAGCATCGGCAGCGTCAGGCGTGACGGGCACCGTTGGCAGGCGCGTGCGCCTCAGAGGCGCCGCCGTCCGGCGCCGCGAGGCGCTTCATGGTTTCGCTGATTTCGCGCAGGAGGGCGATCATTCCCGACTGCTGGGTCAGGATGCGGGCGAGGAGGTCGGCGAGCGACGGTCCTTCTTGCTCGGGGCGCTCGGGCGTCAGGACCTCGATCATGTGGGTGATCTGGCCGGTGAGGGCTTCGAGCTGTCCCTGGAGGGATTCGCCGTTCTGAAGCAGGGCGTCCTGGGCGTGATCCATCTTGTCGAGAAGCGCGCGGAGCCCAATGAGATCGTCGGCGATGCGCTCGAGCGCGGCGTCGTTCGTGTCGTGGCGCGGAGCCATCAGATCGTCCTTGATTTTGGGTCAGGAGGGAAGCGCAGTCGCGCGCGGAAGCGCCGATCAGTGGAGCTGCCGGCGCGCTTCGTGCTCGGCGGCTTCCGGCCTCATCGCCTCGAGCATGCGTCGCACCTCGCCCGACAGAGTCTCGAGATCGTCGCCGAGTTTCGCGACGTAGGCGTGCAGGGTGGTCTGGCTCTCCAAGAGCTTGGCGAAGGAACTCCGCAGGCGCGCGACCTCTCGGACCAGGGACGGTTCCGACGGCTTGTTGCTCATGGGTGATGCACCTTTGTCTCGATGGACCCCAACTCTCTCGGCGAGCCGCGCGAACAGGAAACCGCGAGCGTCACCGATCGTCGCCGAGGGTGGGCTCGGCGACGGCTGCGAAAAGGTGGGGGCGTTAGCCGACGAAGGTCGGCTGTGCTCTTTCGGTGTCGAGGAATCGGTTGGCGAGCCAGTCGGCGTTCTGGAGCTGTCTGGTGAACTGTTGCGCCGACCATTCGCGTCTGGACCAGCGCGGGTCGAAGTCGTCGGCGTGCAGGCCCTGCCAGCAAGACGCGAGGCTCGTGACCAGGTGGCACAGCACGCGGTGGTTGTGGACGAGGTAGTCGGACGGATTGATCGGCCCGCCGGTCAGATAGGCGGCGCCGAACCCCTTGGCGATCACGTCTGAGGGTCGAACGCCGAGGAGCTTCGCCCAGACGGTGATCGGATCGGGGTCTTTCTCCGAGTAGCCGACATAGCGTCCGGTCTGGCGGATGGCGGGCAGGACCTCGCTCGTCACCCATTTGCGGAAGCGCTTGGCTGCGGGCTTTCGGCTGGTGAAGATCAGAGAGTACATACCCGACTCGCTCACGATAAGCATTTCACGGGGACCGACTGTTGTACCAATACTAGCTTTCCTCGTCTCGTCGTCTTCGAGCCGATCGACCGCCATGCTTGGGTCGTCGATTCCAAGGATGTCGCACACGTCCTTGGCGACGAACCACGCCTGCCCTTCCCGCGCGATCGTGCGCACGAGGGTCGCGTCGAACTCGAATTCGACCGGGAGGTTCTTGGGGTCCTGGGCCGATTCGGCCATATCTTCGAATGACATTGCCTGTTCCTTGTGAAGGCGTTGACGGTACGGTTTGAGAGCGGACGGGAAGAGCCGGGCCCGGCTGTTCCCGCCGCACGGGCCGCAGCGCGGGCGCCGCGGCCGTGATCCGAACGTCAGCGCCAGTTGCGCGAACAGGAACGGAAACTGAGAGATTTTTCGCGCGGCGGCGCGGGCGGAACCCGGCAGGAGAGCGGGCCGGACGATCCCGCGCAGAAAGGGCTGAGGACGGGCGGGTAGCGGCCATGCCGGGAAAAGCGGTCCTTAGCCTCCCTGAAGGCCGCAGAGGCCCGTTTTGCCGGACGAGAAGCTTCCGGTCTTGCCGCGCGCGGCGCAATTTGCGGCTCTTTGTCGCCGGAGCGCGCCCGCCCGCGCCAGCGGGCGGACCGCACCAAAGGTGCATTGGTCCATGTAGGCTGTTTTTCGTGCCGCGTGCCGTAGCGGATGTGTCACGCAGCCGTGGCGAAGCGGCAGTCGGTGTGGCGGAGCCGTAACGCTGATGTAGCGCTCAGACGCGCCGCGAGGCCCGCAAATTTTCTCGAAGCTGTTCGCGCAGGCCGCTCCTACGCTCTCAATCGCCGAGGCGCTGGGGGTGCTCCAGTCGCCGGCATCGGAGCGCAGGCGTGAACGGATGGATCGGTTCGCGCGGTGTTGGAGAAGGAGCGGCGGATGAAAAATCCGACGGCGACGACCAAAGCGGTGCTGGACGAGATCGCGCGGCCGAAGACCCGGTCGTCGCTCTTCTGGTGGTTGCTCGATCATTACGACGCCGTGGTGCACAGCGCGGAAGGGCGTCGACACGACTGGAAGGGGTTGTGTGCAACCTTCGCGGATCAAGGGCTCACCGATCGGGACGGTGAGCCCGCAACAATGCACACCGCACGCATGACGTGGTGGCGCGTTCGAAAGGAGAAGGTCCGCCTCGACGCGCTGCGCGCCGCCGAGCGCGCGGAGCGCGAGAGCCGCGCGGCGGCGAATGGGAGCCGGCCGTCGCGCTTTCCGAAGGGCGAGTACGGGCCGCCGCTGGCGACCACCCCAAAGACCGCGAAGCCGAAGCTGCCGATGACCCTCGAGCGGCAGGCGGAGCTTGGATTGCAGCTCTCGACTGCCGAGGGCGTCGTGATCACCAAGGTCACGCGCGTCTTCAAACTCCGTCCGGACGGTCCGGATTACGTCTTCAAGGAGGACGGGACGATCGTGCCGTCGACCAACCTGGCGTCGCAGCTGGCGATTCGACAGGAGATGAACATCGATAGCGGTCGCCCGGTCAATCTGAAGACGGAGCATGTGTACGCGAAACTCGAACTAAGGAGCGAATATCGATGAACATTCATGCGATTGAAGAGGTCAAGGACACGGTGGCGGATAGCCGACCTGTATTGGCGGTTCGTCTCGGGCGAGGCCGGACTGGAGGCACCACGGTTCTGGACTTTCTTGTTCAGAGGGCGAGACGCCGTGGAACGATGATCAAGGTCGCTGACGGCGATCGTCGCAACGCGACGTTGTCGGACCTGTATCCCGTCGGAAAGGCGGGGGGAGCGCTGCGTCCCGAAGGGACGGAGATCGGCGACGTCGCCGAATGGGTGACGGAGGTCGTCAGTCAGATGGCGGATGAGCAAGTGTCGATGGTGCTCGACATGGGCGCCGGCGACGAGGTGCTCGAAGCGCACGCAAAGCAGATGAATCTCGCCGAGTTCTGCGAGGCGTCGGGGATCGCCCTGTTGGCGATCTATACGCTGGGTCCAAGGCCGGCGGATTTGCATCACGCCCTGGGCATCTATGAGAAGGGGTACGTCCGGTCTGAGCGGACATTGTTTGTGGCGAATGAAAGCCTCGTGGAGAACGGCAAGGGCGCCGGCGGCGCGTTCGACTTCATCATGGAGGATCCGCGCTATCGAGCGATAGAGGACGACATTCGATCGATCAGAATGCCGAAGCTCGCCTGCATGGAGGCGATGCGCGATGAAAAGCTGAGCCTCTATGAGGCTGTCGAGGGCGAGCGGGGCGCAAGCGGCCGGCCGATGTCGCTTGGGCATCAATTCATCATCAAGACGTGGATCAACCGGATGGAGCAACGCCTCGCACCGGTCGAGGGCTGGTTGCCGTGACGGCGGCGGACGTTGGCCCGGATCGCCTCGCGAGACTTCGCGAGGCGGCCGGGGACATGGACGAGGCGCTGAGAGAGGAAGGATTCGAGTCCTTCGGGTCGCATGCGGTGTTCGTTCGGTGGCAGCGGGCGTCCGTCGAGGCGCTTGCGGGGATCGTCGTCGAGGCGGAGGGGATTCTCGACAAGTCGCGACGAGAAGGCGAAGCCGATCGGCGCCGGGTCGAACGGCTGATCGAGGCGACTTCGAACGCGCTGGCGATGGCGCATCGCGCTGCCGAGAACGCGGGCGAGGCGAGCGCGCACGCGCGACAGATGATCGACGAATCGGTTGCCGGCATTCAGCGCCGCATGTCGGACGCGCTCGTGAAGGAGTGCCCGAACTGGCTCATCCTCGAACAGAAGTTTCGGCATCGCGAGTACGCGTGGAAGTTGGCCACACGGGTGGCGATTGGCGCGATCGCGCTCTTCATCGCCGGCTACGCGACCTCGCAATACTGGAACCTGCCACTGACGGAGTCGCGGCAGGCGATGTTCAACGCGGTCGACCGGTGCTGGTATGAGCCGATGAAGGTTCGGATGTCGAACGGAACGACCATGGACGTCTGTCCGCTTGCGGACTTGACGTCGGGTCGACCGAAATAGTCGGACGGCGAAGATCGTTCAGATTCGCCAGTCGCGCTCGAGGCAAACGGCGACGCCCTCTTCGCGCATACGCGGCCGACGGGAGCAAACGGGCGAAGGGCCTCAGCCCCAATCGATATGGGTCGCGCCCACGTCGGCGGCCCGGTTCACGAGGTCGGAGAGAAGCGCGAGCTTCCGCTCGACATAGCCCTCGTCCCGGCCGCAATCGATCATAAGCATGGAGCCCGGTTCACGAGTCTCTGTGCGGGGGATGGCGGGCGAGGCGTGGCCGAGGCGCTTGCGGCGGGCGACGACGAGGACGGCCCTGAAGCAGGCGATGGGCCACGGCGTTGTCGAGTAGAGGTCGTCAATCCCGAGGGCCTGGAGGACGTCTCTGGCGTTGTCGTTGGACAGGGAGACCTCGAGATCGTCGAACTCGGGGACGCGGGAGAAAGTGTGGCCGTTGGCCTTGAGCGGGTTGAAGGAGACGGTCATCGGAAGGCTCCGGGAGAAGAGAAGGGATAGGAGGGCGGGGACCTTTCGGTCCCCGCTCAGGGGCGTCAGCCCCCGAAGGCTCCCATCTGGGAGGCTGCGGCCTTCTGCTCGACCTGGGCGTCGGGCTTGGCTTCGTAGGCCTTCCACTCCTCGCCGGTGAGGTCCTTGTAGGCGTCGATCGCGCCGTGGGCTGCGGCGAGAAGAGCGTAGGCCTGCATGGCCATGTCGGCGGCGAATTCCCGGATGCGCTGCGCCTTGCTTTCGAGGCCGATCGGGGCGCCGTGTTCGTCGTCGCCGCCGTCTGCGGCCCGGGCGGTGGCGGCGCGGGCCTCGCCGACCTTCTCGGAGTAGAACCGCCCCGCGCCGACAGCGGAGGAAACGAAGGCCCCGACGATCCGCTGGAAGTGCATCTCGGTCGCCTTGTCGTTGAGGGAGCCCTCGAACGCACCGGCCATCTGGTTGAGGGCGGTTGCGTGCTCCGCGCGGATCGTCTCGTATTCGGGGACGATCAGGCCGAAGGCCTGTGCGACGTTCTCGGCGACGCCCTGGTGGGGGCAGAGCTGGACGGCCATCTCGAAGGTGAGGGCCGGGCGGGTCTGGGTCTTGGAGGCCTGGGTCTTGGACTTGGAGCGGGTCGTGGCCATGGTCGTCGGTTCCTTCATCTTGCCGCGGGCCGCTGGCCCATCGCCAGCTCGTGTCCCTCGGTGCGGCATGAAGAAGCCCGGCCTGGGCGGCATGCACCCGAAGCGCAGCGGAGGGCCGAAGCGAAGCGGAGGACGGCCGAGGGCGGCGAATTTGTTTCGCGAGGAATTCGGCCCCCCTCACGAGAAGCTCTTTTGCCTTATGAATCGGGGGGCCGAAGGGGAAATTCGTCGACCGAAGCCGTTGCTGGCCGAACGGGCCGGGCTTATCGCCGCCCATAGCCGAGGGACATGAGCTGGCGGTGGGCTTCGCGTGCGGTCCGCAGTGCAAGATGAAGGAACCGGCGGCGATGGCTCGCGCATCGCATGCGACGTCCTTCCCAAGGCGCGTGAGACCAGCTTCCGCCGCGCGCACCGGATGGCCGCCCAGTTTCGCACTCTCCCCCGGCGCCGTCGTCAGGCCGTCGCTGCGCGCCGATGTGTCGACCTCATCGTTCCCGAATACGAGGCGATCGGCGTCGTGCGGAGATGTCCGCCCTCGAGCGGGTCGCGGATCGGCGTTCGAGGGCTCGCTCGACGACAATGTTGCGGCGAACCATGCGCTCTCAGCGAGACGCCGGGGAGAGCCTCTCTCCGAATTCGCGATCGGCGCGGGGCGGTTCGTCGCGCGCAGAAAGAGGGACAGCGAGGTCCGCGTCGCCGCATGGGTGCTGATCTCGGCTGCGCCACAAGCGCCGCGTTCTGATCGGCTTCGAGAGCAAGCTCGGCCTTGCCATCCGGGCGTCGACGAACGCTTTGCTCCTGCAAGGCGTGCCTCCTCGCCGCCGCGTCTGCGCTCGTCAGGCCGCCTTCAGGACCTCGCCGGCGAAGACGCGCGGGCCTCTGACAAGCTCCTCGCGACGTCCAGCTCGAGACAAGTGCGCTATGAGCCGGGAAGGGCTGCTCGAGCGACGTCGCCGGCGGGGACCGAAAGGTCCTCGCCCGGTCTCCAGCCTGTCCGTCGCGTCACTGGAGGCGTTCGGGCTGTGGTTACGCCGTGTGGCGCCTGAGCCGCGATGTCCGCCTCGAGGCGGACGAGCATCGTGCTCCAGAATTGATAGAGCTTCCTCGAGCGGGCGCGCCTGGCGCGCCGCAATTCGGTCTTCACGCGTCGGATCGCCGGCTCCGCTCCGAACCGGGCGATGAAGTCCTCGACGCCGCAGCCCATCGCACGCACGAAGACCCGCTGTTCCGCGTGAGACGGGGGGAGGTGGGAATCCATCTCGGGCATCGACCTATCGCGTGAAGGGATCGGGCCCTGCAATCTGCGGGCGGATTGGGCGGCGGCGCGTCTGGACCAGGCCTGCGTCAAAGATCCCGAGCTCCCCGCCCCACCCGTCCCAGCCTGGTCGCGTTTCGCGGGCGAAGAGTTCGACATAGGGGCCTTCGACGAGACGCTGGATCCGCCTGCGGACGGTGTCCGGTTTTCGACTATGTTCGCGGCGCGGCTCGACGACAAGGCGCTTGACGTCGCGGGCGAGACGGCGAGGCGCGCCCCGCGTCGCGAGCAGGCATTGTTCGGGGTTGGCGCGGGTCCAGTAGCCGAGGCCTGTGAAGAAGCCGCCGTCGTCGGGGCGCGCCTCGTCGCGCCTCGCATTGGTCTTCACCCACGTAAAGCCGACGGTCTTGTAGACGAACCCCCATGCGCGGATGAGGTCGAAGGCCTGATCGAGAAGGGGATCGACAGCCCACAGGAAGAGGACGCAATCGTCGGCGGCGAGCTCGGGAACAGGCAACGCCGCAAGCGCCGGGAAGTCGAGGCAATCGTAGTGTGCGAGCGCGTTGCGACTTTCTCCCTTGCGACTTCGGTTGCGGAAGAGCCAGGGCGGGTCGGCATAGACGACCCGATACTTGCGTCGCTCCGCGAGCGGCCCAGGATCGCCGGCGATCATCGGAGCGCCGTGAGCGCTGCGAAACGGGCGCGGGCGTCGGCTTCGCCAGAGGGAGTATCGGGGTATCGCTGGCCTTGCGTTGCGCCGCAGCGATCTGTCCACCGCACCGCGAAATATCCGTTCGTCCACCGAGCGCGCGATCCGGCCGGCTCGAAGCCGGGCGACGACCATTGCAGTCGCACCGTGGCGTGGATCGCCGGGTGCGGGGCGAAACCCTCGGCGATCGTCTCGAGGGTCGCCGCTTCGTAGTCGCGATCGCCGTAATCGGCGAGAAGGATCTTGCCGGCGGGAATGTCACGCCGGACGGGAAGGTTGGACATGGGGCGAACTCCGTTTGCGGAAGGAGGATCGGCGCGCGTCGGCGCTCTCGCCGGCGCGCGAGACGCGAAATCTTGGGGAAGATGGGGAAAGGCGGCGGGCGCTCAGGCGATTGGGCGACGGGTCCGTTCGGCTACGAACGCCCAGACCAGACCGGGTCAGGCGACAGGCAAGGGCGGCCTGTCGTCGTCTTCGGCCGGATCGTGCTCGAAGGTCAGGTCCTCGTAGAACTCGGCGAGCGGGATCGAAAGGCCGATCTCGGGAAGGGCGAGCGTATCGTCCTCCTTCAGGACGACGACGCTCCATCCGTCGGCGGCCCGGCCATGGACGGTGGCGCCGATCCGGTCCTGCTCGAGCATGACGTAGCGCTGGACAGAGGGCGTCGCCTGGTATTCGCGCGCCTTGACGATGCGATCCTTGCCCGCGGTGCTCGGGCTCAGCACCTCGAAGATCACGACGGGGTCCTGAATGACCTTCGCTCGTTGATCGACGTCCGAACAAACGACCATGCCGTCCGGGTAGCGGATATGATCGTCTGCGACCTGGATCTTGAGGTCGCTACCGTAAAATCGACAGGGCTTGCCAAGGAGTCGTCCGCCGAGGGCGATGGCAAGATTGGCCTGGATGGCCGCATGGCCGACTGTGCCGCCGGTCATGTCTTCGGGTTGGAAACCATCGAACTCGTAGCGCAGGTCCTGCCGCTCCTCCCAGGCGAGGAATTCGGCGAGCGTCATGGGCTTGCGAGGACGAGGTTCATGGTGCGTAGGGTAGCACGGTTCCGCATCGGATGCTTCCTTTCGGCTTGGCGACTGTCGGCTTCGCGGCGCTCACGGGACGGGCGGATCGGCGTCGAGGGTGATGTACTGGGCGACGAAATCGATCAAGGGGGTTCCGCGCACGTCACGGGTTCGCCAGAGCCCTTCGAGTTCGACCAGGGCACCTGAGGCGAGGCGGCGAAAGAGGGCTCGAACGCGGTCGCGATCGAAGTCCTCGGGCGCGCGCCAGACGGCCGGGACGTGGCGGCCGCGACCGTCGCGCCCGTGGAGATGGATGACGCCGGTGTCGGCGAGGGTCCAGCGGAGTTCGGCGTCCTGCGTCAGCGTGAGCGCGATGCGCGCTCTGCTCTCGCTGCGGCGGCTCGCGCGGTCGAGGGCGACCTGTTCGGCGAGGCGGCGCCAGGCGTCCTTCGGAGGGTCGGCGCGGCGCGCGAGTCGGAGTTTCGCGAAGTGGAACATGGGGGGTCTCGAAGAGGCGGGAAGGAGGGAAGGGGGAGACGAGCAAAGGTCGGGGAGGCCGAAGCCTCCCCTCGGTTGAGTCAAAACGGGATATCCGAATCGTCGACCGCCGGACGCTGCGCCTCCTGGGGCTCGTCCCCCTTGTCGCCCCGGTGGTTCGGGCCCTTGCACAGGCGCTCGATACGCTCGGCGGCGAGTGTGACGCCGTAGAAGGTCTCGCCGTCCTTCTCCCACTGCGTCTGGCCGAGGGAACCCGAGGTGAAGACGAGGTCGCCCTTGCCGATGTTGCGTCTGACGTAGCCACGCGTGGTCTCGCTGAAGATGGTGACTTCATTCCAGCGGGTGCGCTCGATCCATTCGCCGCGATTGTCCTTGCGGCTGTAGCTCGAGGCGATGCTGACGCGCAGCGTCGTACCGACCTGCTTGATCTCGCCGACCCGGCCGACGATCGTGAATTCCGCGGGCGTGTTCATGTGTTCGCTCCTTCTTCCGTTCTCCTCGGGCCTTCGGCTCGTGCCGTCGGTCCCTCAGGTGCGGCTCGAAGGAAGCCGGGCGGGCCGGGCCAGCACCCGCGAGCCTCGCGAGCGGGCCGTAGCGATGAGCGGAGGACGGCGAAGGGCGGCGATTTTGCCGCGCGAGGAATTCGGCCCCTTGGGGGCCGAAGGGGAAAATCGTCGCCCGCAGCCGTTGCGGCGCGGTCTGTCCGGCTTCATGGCCGCACGGAAATCCGGGGGACCGCACGGGCCGCGAGCGCAGCCCATTCCTGTCCCGTCTCTTGCGCATTCCTGCGCTTGTTCTCTCCCGGTCTTTTCTCGCTTTCTCTCCAAAACCCCTACATCTTGTGTTGACGAGGCGGGGCGCCCGCTGGTAATTGTTCATGGTTTGTTCGATCCGGGAGGCAGTTCCATGCGTTACGAGACGTTGTCCCTGCTGGGCGGGAATATCGTCCGCTTCCCCGTCGAATTGCGCGCAAAGCCGTCGATCGAGCTTCTGATCGACGTCGCGCCCGACTCGCGCGAAGTCGAGTTGATCGCCGAGGCGTTCGGGTTCGACGCGTCGGACCCGGAGGGTCGCGGCAAGGCGGACCGGGCGATGGCGGAGAGGATTGCGGCGATGGACTTGCCCGTCGACCGCGAGGCGCGGCGCGCGACGTTGAACGGGATCCTGAGGCCGCTCATCGATCGCGCCGTCGCCGCCTGCGCTCAGGCGCGGCAGGCGTCCATGCGATCGGACGCCGACAACGAGAAGCTCGCGATCGCGCAGATCGAGGGCGGCTACTGGATTGCGCCGTTGAGGGAGGCGGCGGACTATTGGGCGATCGAGGCGGCGAGACTTCAGATCGTCGCCCATGAGGCCGCCGAGGCGGCCCATGGCGCCGATCGGGCGGTCGCCTTCGCAATGCGCGGCGAGGCCTGGCGGCCCGCGAACGCCGAGGACGACATGAACGCGGTAATCGCGGCGCACAACGCCCGCTCTCGTTAAGGCGGCGCAACTCCGTTCCCAGCGCGCCGCCTGCGCGCGTCTCGAAGAAAGGGATTCGTGTTCGCGCGGATCGCTTCGACCCTGATCGTCCTGACGATCAGGGAGAAGAGCGATGGCGACGCCAAACCGGGCGCCCGTCCTCTGGCGGGCGACCGTCGCGGCGGGCAGACGGAAGAGGAGGCGATCGGCGGACTGGCTTTGGCCGATCGTGGCGCCGGTTGGTCTGGGGCTCGTGGCGACGGCCGGCTTTGCGGTCCTCGGCGGCCCGAGCTGGGCCGATCCGCAGGTCGTGACGCCGAGCGGGTTGCCGGTTCAGGTTCACCCGACGTTTCCGGAGCCCGGCTTGCCGGCGTACTCGTTTCCGGCCGGCGGCGGGACGTTGCTCGGGGGATCGGTTGGGAGCGGGGATCCCGGCGGATCAGGGACGGTCGGGGGGACGTCGGACGGCTCGGGGGGTCAGCCGTTGTCGACCCTGGCGTCAGACTATCAGCAATATGTCGGGTCCTACTACGGTGTGAACCAGGAGTGCGTGTCTTTGACGCGCTCCTTCGATCCGTCTTTGCCGCCTTCGAGCCAATGGCAGCAGGGCGAGCTCGTCCAGGGAGCGACGGATATTCCTGTGGGAACGCCGATCGCGACGTTCAACTTCAACGGCGCGTATGGTCCGCCTGACAGTCCCGGCGGCGACTATGGCGTCAGCCACACAGGGATCTACCTCGGCCAGGACGCGACCGGTGTTCAGATCCTCGACCAGTATAAGAATTCCGGCGGCGCTTCGATTCACACGATTCCGTGGAGCGCCTGGGGTACGAACACGGCCGAAGGCGGCAGTCGTTACTACACAATTCGGTGAGGCAGTCCGATGCGAAAGCGTTTATCCATTCTTGTGTTCGCGATGCTGGTCGGTCGAGCGGTCGCCGGCGACGGCGGGCCGATCGACACCGTGAAGGCGCTTGCGGCCTTGGACGCAATCGAGGATCAGGTTCGAATCTTCGACGCCACGCCGACGCCGCTCATGCGCAAGTATTTCTCGGCTTCGTTCAATCAGGTGTGGACGACGGCGATGAAACACAACAAGGACTTTCCTGTGTTCGACGCCGACCCGTTGACGGGGACGCAAGGCGGCGGCGGGATCAAGTCCCTCTCGGCTGAGATGGCAGGTCCGAACCGAGTGGTTGCGACAATGCAACTTCAGCATGGTCCCGATCAGACCATCGAGTTTCGGATGTTGCATACGCCGACCGGCGAGTGGCTCATCAACGACATCGTCTATGTCCGCCGCGGAGAATCGCTTCGCGAGGTGCTGGGCAGAGCGGATCGATAGGTCGCGACGGGACGGGTCGGTGGGCGTCTTGGTGTTGGCGTTCTGAAGGGCATCGACGCGACCGGCGCTCGAACCGGTCGATGCGCGACAACGGCCAATGGCGGCGCGCGGCAGCGCGCCCGCGCAAGGCCGCGCCCGGTCCGGTCCCGCGCGCCCGTAGGAGGGCCTTTGTCCGCCCCGCAGCCCGCGCACCGGACCCCGCCTTCCCCGTCGGGAAGGGTGCATTGGCGCGCATCCCGTCTGGATTGGGAGACATCGATCGAAGCGGTGACGATTTCGCGGGTTCCTGTTCGCGCAGGCGTCCTGAACCATCTGGCCTCTGGTTCGAGAGGAGGCCTCATGTCTCGCAGAGTTCATGCCCGAAGAGCGCGCGCGGAACGGCCGTCGCGTCGCGAATGTCCGCGAAGCCTGAGGGCGGCGATGTTTGCGGCGGCGATCATGTCGGCTCCGCGAGCGCATGCTGAGCCGCAGATCGTCTTGCCTCAAGGGTTGCCGGTCCAGGTTCACCCGACGTTTCCGGAGCCCGGCCTTCCGGCGTTCTCGTTCCCGTCAGGCGGCGACACGCTGCTCGGGGGTTCGGGCGCGGGCGCCGACACCGGTGGGGTCGGGAGCGGGGTGACAACCGGGGTTGGAGCCGGGACGGGCGGGACCGGCGCGGCCTACGATACTATGATGGCGCAGGATTGGGGTTCGCAGGCCGCGAACGCGGCGGCGGCGATGGGCGTCAGCGCCAACGCCCTTGCCGCGACATGCGTCATGGAGTCGAATTGCCAGAATGTGGGGGCGTCCGGTGGGAGCTCGGCCGCTGGCGCGTTTCAGATGATCAGCTCCACCTATACGGCCGACATCAACGGCGCGGTCGCCTACAATTCCGATATCTCCGGGAGCATCGTTTCTGGGCTCGACGGGCGAATGGATCCGGCGACCGAAGCTTATGCGGCGGCGTATGAGTTGAGGCAAGACGCGCTGTTGCTTCAGGCGCAAACGACGATTTCCAATCCCACTGTCTTGGATGCAAGAGCAGTATATCAATTCGGAGCCGGAGTCGGCCCAAGCGTTGCTGACGCAAGCGATTCAGATAATATTGCAACGCTGACCGGATTAACTGCAAGCCAACTAGCTGCAAATGGCCTGACAACGTCAAGCACGGTGGGCCAATGGCGCAGCACGATTATAAATCGATTGGGATCGGGTACAGCCTACCAAACAGTCCTACAATAATTGGAGACCAGAATGAACAAGAGTTATGTCGGCTTGATCAGCCTGTCAGTTCTTATCAGCCAGCCCGCTCATGCAGATCGTCTAGAGCCCGGGAGCCCGTTGTTTGGATATCAGTGTTATCATGTCGATGCCGAACGCCTAAAACTGACCCCGGACGACCTGTGGGTTGGGAAAGGTTTGCCGCCGGTGTTCAACGGTCCATCTGTCGATAGTGGGAAATTAGGTGTTGCGCCGGGTGTCGTTTATGTCGCTTGGCCTCTTCAAAGGCAGAATGGATTTGTACGAGCATTGCGGGTCGGTGGCCAGCTTGGGTGGATCTCTGAGGATGTGATCCGACCGTTGTATCGAGCGCCAGGATCGACCGGCGGCTGTACATTGTCGTGGCGCGGAGCCCGTGTTCAATTCCATCTCGATCCTGGAGCGAAGGCCTGGTTCTTTCCGGATGGTCATGACATTCCGAAAGACAAACTTCGCTAAAGGTCTTTCCAACGGCGTTGTGCGGCAAAAAGAAGGGCGCACCGAGCCACGGCGGCTCGGTGAGCCCTTCTTTGTCCTTTACGAAATCTATTGCCTATTTTCGGTAGTTTTTCTCCATTGACTAGGACTCGGCGCGTGTGCGGCTGTGTAGAGATACCTCCGCCATGCGCTCTTGTTCCAACGCGCTGGATCTCGGTCGCGCGGATTTCGGCGGCTTGCGGCGCGCTCGCAGGCGAGGATCAGGTCGGTCGGCGTCCATTCCGCTTGGTCCGTTCGCCAAGATCGGGCTGGTGCGCGATCAGGATGGTCCACGGCGCGCCTCCTTCTCGAGCATGAGCGTCGGGCACGCCTCCGCGTCTGCGTCGCAATCGACGTCCGTGCCGAGGAGGCGCAGGAGGTGCTCGCTGTTGCTCCGCACGCTGTCGTCGGGCGCGAATTCTACCGCGAGGCGCAGGGCCTCGACGATGGCGTCCACCTCCCAGAGGATCAGGCGCCGGCCGGCGAAGACGACTGCGGGCGGCTCCCCCTCGTTCGACGGGCAACCGGCCGCGTTGAGGGCTGCCAGCAACTCGGCGAGATCCGCCTTGGTGCGCGGGCGTTTCAGGGCGTCGGCGTAGTCCATCGCCGCAATGACGCTTTGTGCCAGTTCGTTCAGGCGGCCCCGTTCGATCGCGGGCAGGGTGACCATGTTGATGGGCATTTTTCGTGTTCCTTCATGGTCCGTCGTCGTTTCCGTCAGCGCCGCCCGTGCTTGGGCTCAGGCAGGGGCGGGGTGACCGTGCGCAGCGTCCAGCCGTATTCGTCCCAGTGCGCGGCGTCGGGCGCCTGGGCGCTCTCCAGCGCGATCACCCGCCGATACGCTGACCGGCGCAGCGCCTGGGCGTCGATGTTCGCGTACGGCCATGCCTTGGCGACCGTCAGGCCGTGCCACGGGAAGGGACCGTAGCCCTCGACGAGGAACACGTGGACGGGGGCTGGATCGGAGCCCGGGACGAGGTTCTCGATCCACGCGGCGAGCGCCTCGCCGGCTCTTGGGTTGCGTCGTGGGTCGAGGATCCAGGTCCGGATGGTTCGGAGCGCGTCGAGATCGTGGTCGTCGATGCTGTAAGTCGTCATTGATGAACCCTCCGGGATTGCTTGGCGGTGGTCCGCGCGAGCCCGACCGCGCTTGCGGACGGGACCCAGGCTCCGGTTGATCGTCATTCCGCCTCGGCCCGGGCGTCGTGCACGGGGTCGGCGCGACCGTCGGGCGCGAGCGCCGGCATGTCCGCGCTCGCGCGAGAAGGATCGTGGCTCCCCGGGATCAGGTCGCCGCGGTCTCACGTCGCCGACGGCGACGATTGCCCGTCTCTGCGACCGCTTCCCCGTCGTTTCGACGCTCGTCGTCCCGCGCCCCCTCGCCCCCTTCGCCGTCGTGCTCCGGATCGTCCTGAAGCGCCTCCTGTGGCTCGTTGGCCGGTTCCCCGTCTTCGGCGCCCGTTGCGCCCTCCCCCAGTTCCTCGTCGGCCTTTTCCGGATCGGCGTTTTCCCACGAGTATTGGCGCGGCGCCTCTGCTTGCCGTGCGATCTCTGCTTCGGTCAGCGCAAACAGGGCGGCCGGATGGACGTAGGTTGCGCCGGCCGCCTGCTTGATGACTTCGGCGCGGGTGTCTTTGACGCGCGGGCGCGGCAGAACTCCGAGGCTTGATCCGACCTTTTCGATGCCCGCCCTCGACAGGCACGACAGAAAGTCCTCCGTCGCCATGTTCGCGATGTGCGCGTCGGCGCCGAGCGCGCGCCCGGCGATTCGGGCCACGAGTCCGCTGTCGCCCCGACCGGGCGCGCACGACAGGACGCTCATGAGCATCTGTCGCGCGACGATGCGCAGGCGCTCAGCGTCCGCAGTGAGCTCGCCGCCCGCGGTGATCGACTGAACGAGAGACTTCCGTTCGGGGCGATTGTAGTCGTCGGTCTGGATCATGACGTTGTTGGCGTTGAGAGCCAGGACGAGGAGGCCGATCAGGCGGACGTCGTCGCAAGGATCGACCTCGAGGCTCTTCACGAGCGCCTCGGTTCGGAGGGCCCCGATGATCTCGGTTCCCTTGCTCGTGATTTCGGGCCGGGTTGTCTTCGGCGTCGGCGCGTCCTCCGCGCGGTCCTTTCCCTTCGGGGCTTCAGGTTTCGGGATGCGGAAAACGGTTTCGTGGATCGTCCCGTCGCGCGGGTGGATCGTGAAGCCGATCTGGTCGCCCTTCTTCGGCTTTGTCCAGGTGCGCTCGGCCTTGGGCGGCAGTTTCTCGCGACCGTAGTCGTCAACCTCGAGAAGGACGCCGTTCTTCGGCATGTGGGCGTCGAGCCACGCCCGCTGGGCCGCCAGGAACGCCTCGCCGTCGACGGTGAAGCGATTGTCCTCGTCGCCTTCTGCGAAGAGGTCCTCCTGCCAGACGATGGCGAAGGCCGCGCGCTCGTCCTCGCCGAATTTCGCGTCCCTGGCGAAGAAGCGGGTCTTGTTGAGCGCCTGCGCGATCTGCCACCAGACCGCGCGCTCCCCCTTCTTTGGCTTGATCTTCTTCCAGACGTTCTCCTGATCCTCGCGCGAGGCCGACGCGATCGTGCGCAGTTCCTGCTCCTTCGGCATGTCTCCGGCGCCGATCTGGTCGAGGATCGCCGGATGGACGGTTGCGAGCAGGCGGAGCTTCCGGACCTGGCGGACGGAAATTGCGAACGCGGAGGCGATCGCCTCCTCGGTCCAGCCTTCGGAGGCGAGGCTTTCGATCCCGCGCCAGAGGTCGACCGTGGCCATGGGCGCGCGGATCACGTTCTCGCTGACGGCGCGCATGTTGTCCTTGTCGTCTGGATCCTTGACCAGGACGTCGATCTCGGGGAGGCCGACTTTGATGGCTGTCTTGACGCGACGCTCGCCGAAGACCAACTCGAGTTCGCCGTCCTTGTCGCTCGCAACCGGCGGCTGCAGAATGCCGATCAGCTGGATGCTCGCGGCGAGCGCCTCGTCGGACATTTCGCCGGGCTGGATTTTACGGGGATTGCGGGGGTTGATTTTGAGGGTGACCGGATCGACGCGTCGCAGTTCCATCTGAGTGCTCCTGGCTTCTGCTCTTCGAGGACTTTCTCGAAGACGAAACCCTGAGAAGCGCGGGCGATCCGGCCGGGGCAAAGGCGGCGCTTGAAGCGCCGGGATCCGGACCGCCAAGCGAAGCGGCGGGACGGACCCACCCTTTGCGGCGGACGGGCGTCCCGTGCTCGGAGGTTCCTTGCCCGCCCGTCAGCCTTCACGGCGAGCCTTCTTGCGATGGACGTCGTCTACAATCCGAACGGAGGGGGATTGGCGCGCGTCGTATGTCTGTCTGCTCACCATGAGCTCCCTTTTCTGAAGAATTCGAGGCGTGACTCATCGCGGCAGGCGGATGACGCCCATCGGTCTGGGACCGCCACGCTGACGCGTCGACGCTCTGCTCGAACTGGTCGGCGAGCGTGTCGAGAAAGTCCCGCAGCCCGGGATCGCTCTCGACGATGAGTCGCTGGGTGAAGGCTCCGCGGAGCCAATCGACCTGCGCGGTAGTCAGGGCGACCACAATTTGCTCTTCCATCGCGTCAGCCTCCCGTGAACTCTTCGTCGGCGCGGTCCGACGCGAACTCAGCCGCCGCCTTCTCCGCTGCCTCTCCGGCGACGATGGTCTTCGTCAGCGGATAGTAGAAGACCCGGTCGCCCTTCTTGTACTCGGCGCCCTCCCGGTCCTTGCCGGGCCACTTCGCGGTGATCCACCGCGGGTCGTTTCGATACGACGGCATGGTTTGCTCCTTCTGCGTGATGGTCGTGGGCCCATCGTGGGGCCGGCCGGGTGCGTCGGGGCGGCGACGGGTCCTCAGGCGGGGTCGCCGAGATCCAGGATCCCGGATCACGCCTCGGCGCGATCCGGATTCGGCGCGTCAGTGGCGGCCGCGAGCGACGCGTCTAGCTCCGCCATTTCGGCGCGTTTCTCCTCGAGCTCCGCCTCATGCGGGAAGGCGTCGCCGAGCCTCGCCTTGAAGCCGGGGAGCCACCCGGAGACCTCGGCCGCCGTGCGGCGCTCTTCGGCGAGCTCGAGATCGAACCTGGCGAGCGCGGATTCGATGCGCGAGACGAGGCCGAGCGGCGTCGCATCCTTGTCGAGAGGGATGGCGTCGGTCCCGGCGGCGGCGCGGTCGAGCCTGATCTCGATGTCGTCGAAATAGCCCGTCCTGACGACGACCGCGAAGCCGCCGATCGCGGCGATCGGCACGACGGCCCCCGGTTTCGTCGGCTTCATCTTTCGGGCAACCGCAATCAGCGCCTCGCCCGCGCGCTTGCGTTCGGCGAAGGGCCGATCGCCGATCGTCATGACGAAAGCCTCGCCCCGCGTCGGGATGCGCCTGGCGAGATCCTGCGTGATCGCCTCGATTCTACGGGTCGCCTCCTCGAGCCGCTTTTCGCCGAAGCCGATCTTGCGCCGGATGGCGAACTGATCGTCGAAATGGCTGTCACGCAGGCGCTCGAGCCGGGCGATTTCGGACGCGAGCCCGGCCTTGCGCATGAGCCGTTCGTCGCCCGAGGCGATGGCCTTGGCGAGAGCGAACTGGTTCGCCTGCGAGCCGGCGTCCTCGATCCGTCGAACCGAGCGGTCGCCGGACATGGCCGCGTCGATGAAGCGGGCCTTCCGTTCGAGGATCTGCCATCCGGTTGCGTCAACGCTGCGCTTGGTGGCGTAGGCGTAGAGCTCGATCTCGTCGTTCTCGTTGCCCTGGCGCTCGATCCGGCCCTCGCGCTGCTCGATCTGCGAGGGGAGCCACGGAACGTCGAGATGGTGGAGCGCCTTGAGGCGACGCTGGGCGTTGACCCCGGTCCCCATTGTTTCGGACGAGCCGATCAGCACGCGGATCTGGCCGGCGTTCACGGCGTTGAAGAGCTGCTGCTTCGCCGAGGACTTCTTGGTGTCCTGCATGAACGCGACCTGGCTCGCCGGCACGCCGCGCGCGATCAGTGAATCCTTGATCCAGCGATAGGCGGAGAACCCGCGCGTCTCCTCGGCGGCGAGCGTGCCGAGATCGGAGAAGATCATCTGGGCTGCGCCGGGGAGAGCGTAGGGGACGCCGTCGAGGCGGGTATAGCGAATGTTCGCTGTTTGTTCCCATATGCGATGAACGGTGTCGATCAGCGCGTTCAACTTGTTCGAAGGATCGTTGTCGTTGTCCGGGCCAACGAAGCGCAGGTCGATCGCGGCGTGCCGGCCGTCGGTGATGACGGAGAGCAGGATGTCGTCGCCCTTGACCGGCTTGCCGGTCCGCGCCTCGATCGCCTTGATCCGCTCTGCGAGACGGCGCTGGTAGGCGAGGAAGGCGTCGCTCGCCGGGGCGGCGACGATCTGCCTGCGCCCGCCGGCGATCGCCGGGAGCTTCAGATACTGGCGAAGATCGGACTTGAGCACGACGTCGGTCGCCATGCGATAGATAGCCATGAGGTCCGGCACGTTGACGAACTCGCAGAACCGGGTGACGGGCTTGTAGAGGCCGGAGGGCTGCAACTCGAGCTCAGTCCTGGTCTCGCCGAAACTCGCCGCCCAGGCGTCGAACTCCTGGATGCCGCGCTCGGCGAGAGCGTCCGGCTGGATGAAGCGCTGGAGCGTGAAGAGCTCGGCGAGCGAATTCGTGATCGGCGTGCCGGAGGCCGCGATCAGCGCCCGGCCGGGGTTCACGGTCATGTCGATGAAGCGGACCTTGACGTAGAGGTCCCAGGCCCGTTGCGAGCCGTCCGGATCGATGCCCTTCAGGGTCGTCTGGTTGGTCGCGAACGAGAGCTTCCGGAACTCCTGCATCTCGTCGACGATCAGCTGGTCGACGCCGAGCTCGGCGATCGTGATCATGTCGTCCTTGCGCGATTTCAGCCGCTCGAGATCCTCCTCGAGGCCTTCCTTCATGCGCTCGATGCGCTTTCGCGAAAGCCGGTCGGCCCCGTCGATCCGCTCGAGGAGATCGGAATAGGATTGCATCTGCCGTGTGATCAGCGCGCGCTCGAATTCGGCCGGGGCGGGGATGAACTTGAACGCGGAGTGGGTGATGATGATGCAGTCCCATTGCGCGGTCGCGGCGCGGGCGAGGAAGCGTTGGCGCTTGTCCTTGACGAAGTTGGTTTCGTCGGCGACCAGGATGCGGGCCGTCGGGTAGAGCTGGAGGAATTCGCGCGACGCCTGGGCGAGGCAATGGCCGGGTACGACCATCATGGCCTTGGTGATGAGGCCGAGCCGCTTCTGCTCCATGATCGCAGCCGCCAGCGAGAAGGTCTTTCCGGCCCCGACCGCGTGGGCGACATAGGTCGTCCCCGAGGCGACGATCCGCCAGATGACGCGCTTCTGGTGGGCGTAGAAGCTGATGACGCTCGAGGCGCCGGGAATCGTCAGATGCGACCCGTCGAAGTGTCGGGGGACGAGATTGTTGAAGCGGTCGTTGTAGATGCGGGCGAGGCGCTCGGCGCGTTCGAAGTCCTTCCACACCCAGGTTTCGAACGCCGCCTTGATCTTCGCGAGCTTGTCCTTGGCGGCCTCGGTGTCCGAGGCGTTCAGCACCCGCTTCTTGACCCCGTCTTCCTCGAACTCGTCGTAGATCTGGGGCAGGGAGGCGTTCAAAGCGTCCGTGAGGAGTTCGCCGGCGTGGCGACGGGCCGTGCCCCAATCGGTCGAGGAGCTGGCGATCGGCACGAAGGCGTGGACATTGATCGACCAGCACGCGATCTCGACCGTGTGATAGACGGGCGTCCTGACGCCGAGGACCTCCTCCGAGAAGGCGGCGACGACGTCGGCCGGAATCCACGGCGCGCCGAGGCGGGCGGTGATGTCGGACGGCTTCAGGTCTTCGGGCAGGGTCTTCTCGAGCGCGTCGACATTGCGCCGATATCGTGGATCGAGCGCCGCGGCGGCGCGCGCCGCCGTGAGCTTGTCGCGGACCTTGCCCGAGAGATAGGCGTCGGCCGTCACCCAGACGTCGCGGTTCATGGCGACGCTCGGTTCGGGATCGAGGAAGATGCGCTCGCCTAAGTTCGCGATGGCCGTCTCGCGCGAGCGGCCGAGAAGCTCGGCGATGCGGTCGAGGTCGACGAGGGCGGTCTCGTGCAACGTGACGGCGAGCGCGTCCTGGGCCGTCTCGATCAGCGGCGTCGTCTCGGGATGGAGCACCCGTTCGCGGAAGATCGGTCCGTGTTTCGCCGTTCCGCTTTCGAGGTCGTAGTCCTCGATCGAGGCGACGAGCCAGACGTCGGGATCGTCGAGGAAGGGCTGAAGGTTCGGCCGACGGAAGGTTTCTCGCGTGTCGCCCTCTGCGGTCACGGTGTGGCTGATCGTCGTCAGGTTGATCGGGCCGAAGTTGCGCACAAAGAGCGCGTAGGCCGAGCGCAGCCGGATCTGCGCCGAGCCCCAGGGCTCGTCGTTGGCCTGCGTGCGCAGAACCTCGCGGACGGCGTCGCGAACGGCGATGAGGCCGCGGATGATGCGGGCGTGCTTTGCGGGGATGCCCTCGGTTCCCCTGCCGTCGCGCACGGCGATCGGCTGCGGCTCGCCGGCGACGATCTGGACAAGGTGGCCTTCATGGACGAGATAGCTGCCTTCCTTGATTGCGGCGCCGTCTGCGGCCGTGCCGACCCGGACCTTCGATTCGAACGACGGCTTCGGGAGGGCCGCGGCCGGTTTGAAGAGGTCGCGCGGAAGGCGGTCGAGGGCTTCCGCCAGGAGATCCGAGAGCGCACCTTCCGTCGAAATGACCGGCTTCAGGGTATAGACTGGCCCGTAGGCGCTCGTGGTTCGCGCATGGGTTCCGAGCGCCATTTCGGGGTGCTCAACGAAGTATCGGTTGATCGAGAGCGCCGGGTCGCCGTCCTCGGCCGGCACGGCTTCGGACAGGCTGTCCCAGGACGCGCCGGCAGGCGCTGCTCCTGCGTCCCGCCTCTGAAGGAAGAGGATGTCGACGACGACGTCCGTTCCTGCGCGGTCGTGCATTGCGCCTTCGGGGAGCCGCACGGCGCCGACGAGATCGGCCATGGCTGCGATGTGCTCGCGCGCCTTTCCATCGATCTTGTCCATCGTCCAGCGCGAGGTCACGAACGCTGCGAGGCCGCCGGGCCTCAGCCGCTCGACGGAGCGTGCGAGAAAAAAGTCGTGCAGGGAGAGGCTGAGCGCCCCGGCCGGATCGTCGGCGCGCACGGTGCGGTCGGAGAAGGGCGGATTACCGATCGCGAGATCGTAGAGCTCGGGCAATCGCGCCTTCGTGAAATCCTCGTGGCGGATGCGGGCGTTCGGATAGAGGAGTCTTGCGATCCGGGCGGTCGTTGCGTCCATTTCGACACCCGTCAGCGCGAGCTTGCCGGACAGCGGCTCTGGCGAAAGCGCGAAGAAGAGCCCCGTCCCGCAGCCGGGCTCGAGGACGCGCCCGCCGGAAAAGCCCATACGGCGAAGCGCCCGCCAGATGGCCCGGACGATGAACTCGGGTGTGAAATGGGCGTATTGCGTCGCGCGCTTCAGGCTTGCGAGGTCCTCGCGCGAGACGGCCTGTTCGAGCTCGAGGCCGATCTCCTCCCATGCCCGTTCGAAATCCTGGTCGACGCGGCGGAAGACTTTGTCTGCGACATCCGAGGCGCCGAAGGCCACGAATCTGGCGAGGCGCTCCTGCTCGTCCGGACGGGCGTGGCGGCCTTCGGCCTGGATCGCCGTCATGAGGCGGATCGCGGCGAGATTGTCCTCGGCGCGCTCTTTCCAGGTCTGGCCAAGACGGCGATCTCCGGCGAGCTGGTAATCCTGCGCGGCGACGGCCGGCGTCGGGATCGGGGTCTCGTCGGACGTCGCGGGTTCGAAAACCGGCGGGTCGAACAGCTCCGCGTCCTCGCGCGTCGGGGCGGACTTCGGGGACCGCTTCGGCGCCG
The DNA here is from genome assembly GCF_003315135.1 of Roseiarcus fermentans. Taxonomy (GTDB): domain Bacteria; phylum Pseudomonadota; class Alphaproteobacteria; order Rhizobiales; family Beijerinckiaceae; genus Roseiarcus; species Roseiarcus fermentans. The sequence continues at coordinate 49,544 of NZ_QNRK01000012.1, read as the reverse complement.
ACGATCCGCCGTAAAGGCCGAAACCGCCGCCGAGGCTGGTCGTGTCGAGGAAGGGCAGGGAGAACTGGTCGTGGTCCATGGGCGAGGCCTCTTCGAAACGAAAAAGCGCGCGAGTCCTCGTGGGTCCGGAGCGGGGCAGGGCGCTTCGGTACGAGTCGAGTTCGCACGCAGGAAGGGAGGGGAGGGGAGGTCGAGGAGGCGCGGCTCAGCCGCGATCGGACCGGGGTCTTGTGTCGGCTTCTCGTCGGTCGTTCATCGGGCTTCCTTTCCGCATTCGGACTCTTCCGAAGAACCCGATCTCCCCGGCCGGCCGCCGACGGGGCTGGCAAGGGCGCGAAGCGCCCGGCCCGACCCTTGCCAGCCGTGGCGGCGGCTGGCAGTTCCCATTTGCATCTCTGTCTCGGGTGTCCCTTCTCTTGAAGACGCCGTCAGGTCGTCCTGTCGTCGAGGACCACGATTCCGGGCGCTGTCCGCCTTTAAGTCGTCGTCTTCGATCGGCTCGTCAGCCAGGTAGGCCGGGTCGGTCAGGATCTCCGGCCGGTACGCTGCGAGCTTCTGGTCGATGCAGGCGTCGCATACGCGGGCGAGCGGGATGCCGCGGGCGTCGTGCTCCCACCAGCTCGGGAGGCCGGAGCCGCAAGGGCAGGGGCGGATCATGGCGCGCCTCCCTGAGGAGCCGCAAGCGAGAGCTCGAGGGTACAGGGTTCGATCGAGAAGCTCTCCGAGCCGCGGTCAGCCTGCAGGTCGAACCATGCGTCGCCGACCTCTTCCGGCCGTGGGCCGTCGCGGACCGCGTCCCAGTTGTCGCGGCCGATCGCGTTCTTCCAGTCTCGAGCGAGCGTTGTCGTCGCGAAGACGCGCGTGACGGCTTCGCCGTGGCGATTCTCGTAGCGGGCGACGAACATCGCCGTCGTCTCCGCGGCCGCGGGCGAAGTCTCGTCGCGCGGTTCGGTCGCTTGGGACTGTGGCCCCTCGTCCCATTCGTCGGGATTGAACTCGGACAAGGCTTCGGGGCACCGTTGCCATTTCGTTCTCGCATGAAACGGGATCGTGAGACCGTCGAGGGAGTCGAACCGGGCTTCGCCGCAGAGGACGCCGAGCCTGTCTGCGAGATCGACGCCGAGCGCCATCGCGAGGCTCTCGATCGCGCGCATGATTGGCTTCGCCGTCGGGAGCCTTGCACGGTCGGCGGCTTCGATGAGTTCGTCGAGGGTGAGTTGCTTGGCCATGAAGTACCTCCAGTCAGGCGCCGGCGATGACGCGCAGGGTGAAGCGCTGTCCGTTGTCCAGCACGACGATCAGGTTGTTCGGATCGGAGGCGTCGATCGCGTCGACGGCGGCGTCGGCGACCGGGATCGAGGGTCCCGCCGTCCTCGTTGTCCCGACGGATCGAGAGCGTTCGCCCTTCGAGGAAATCGCGAACGGCGAGCCCGATGTCGCGGGTGTCGGCTTCGACGGGCGCCGTGTCGAAGCCGTCGGGTCCGATCTCCCGACCGCAGGCCTCGCATTGCATGGTGTCGAGCTCGCTCGAGACCTCCCATTTCTGTTCGGGGACGCTCCAGCGCGCGAGCGCGTCGCGGGTGACGTCGTCGCTGCCGCAATAGGGGCAGATCATCTTGATCTTCGGCATGGCACTGATTTCCTTCGGGTGGGTGACGACCATGGGGCTCGAGCGAGCTCTCATGGGTCTCGGTCCAAATCAGCGCGCCTCTCTCCAGGCGTCGAACGCCTCGATGAGCGCATGGATCTCGGGCGGCGCCGCCGCCCCGGCACGCGCCTCTTGGACGACGGCCGCGATCGCGGCTTCCAGAGTCTGGGTCGGCGTCCGGGGAAGGTCGAGCTCCCTGGCGTCGGCATAGGCCTCGGGTCCCTTCCAGAGGCCCGTGACGGCGTCCGGGCCGCAGGTGTCGTAGTCGAGCTTCCGCGGAAATCGATCTGGATCGAGCGCAACCTCCGCAAGCGCCTTTTCCATCGCTTCCTGCGGCGTCTCCGCCTTGACGGTCAGGGTCACATATTCCGGCACGAGCCATGTGACCTCTGTGCTGTACTGCTTCATTGGAAACCTCCTTCGAGTTTGGGGCGGTTGTCTTCGACAGCGGTCGCGCGAAGCGCGTCACTGTCGCCACTCGTCTCGATCCTTCCGCCGCTGCCGAAGGGGGCGCGGCAGGAACGGGACGAGCGGGGCGAGGTATCCGACGTGCGCGTTGGCCCGCATGAGCTGGCGACGGCCCTCGATCCCGGCCTCGTCGGTGACGTCGAAGAACGAGGCCCAGGCTGCGGCCTCGGCGTCGATCGCAACGGCGAGGGCACCGTCGATCGCGGGACGCTCCGGGGCGAACGGGAGAGCGCAGGCGAAGGTAGATGCAGCGCCGGCCCTGTGTCGGCGAACATGAGCATTGCCGGCCTGACCCCGAGACAATGAAGGCCCACCAGCATTGCGGTGCTGTCGACCCCGGCGCCGTACGCCACGACGATCGGATCGTCGCCGAAGGGCGCGCTCGCGACCGTCATTGCGCCCTCCCGTGTGCGTCCTCGCTGATGTCCTCGTCGACGCGAGGGGGTCGAGGGTCGGTCTCCGGCGGGGGATCGGTGCGCTTCGGGTATTCGAGCGTCGGAAACGCGCCGACGATCTTCCGGCGAAGGGCATGGGTCGGCGGGAGGAGGACGTAGCGGTGATTGCCGCGATGTCGGACGCGGCGGAACGGGCCGTCGGCGAGGGCCCGGGCGAGGTAGCGCGCGCCCGTTTCGCCGGGCTCGAGCTGCGGCGCGCCGTGATCGCGAAGCTGCGCGTAGACGTGGCGCGCGTCATTGTCGTCGGCGCGCAGTTTCGAGAGCGCGCGGTCGGAGATGGCGATGCCGGAGCGGGTGAGGCAGAGGACACGCGCTCGCGACCGACCGGTATAGAGGGCATTGCTCGCCTGGTAGATCGCGCCGACGTGGCCGGGAAAGATGATCCGGTCGACCCCCAGGCGCGGGCAGGGGTCGGAATAGGATGTGCTGAACGGAAACCGTGGCGTCTTGCCGTCGGCAAGGGTGCGGTCGCGCCGCAGCGCCTTCAAAGCGCGCGCCAGGAACCAGGTCTCCGCGTTGGCGAGGACATGATCGTTGAGGATGAAGCGGCCGAGGTCCGAGACCGCCTGTCCGGGTTTGAGGAGGCCGCTGAGCGTCCTCGGCGTGTTCACAGGGATCGAGAAGACCGCGACCCCGACCAGGGTGGCGCGCGCGTTCGGCTTCGACTCGAAGAGCCCGTACGAGGCGATCTCGACCGGAAACGTTCCGCTGTAGTGATGCGTCTCGACAAAGCTGCGCGCGACAGCCGTTTCGATCGGCTCGACGCCGAAGCGCGAGGGATCGAAGGGCGGGCGCGCCGTCTGATAGGTCGTGCGTTTGAACGTGTGACGCTGGCAGGCAAGGGTGAGATCGAGATAGGGCACGGCGAAGGGCATGGGGGATCGAGCCTCCGTTCGGTGTGGCTGGGCCGTCGTGAGTCGGAGTGCGTGGGGGGAGTCGGCGGTTCGGCCGGCGGCCGTGTGGTCAACGGCGCCCGTCGCGCTCTCGGGCGCTCGAGCGTCCACATCTGCGCGCAAGGGGCGCCGACGGGAGCGGGGATTTCAGCCCGCCGGATCGCTCCGGCGAGCCATGTCAGCTAGTCGTTACTCGTCCGGCAACAGGAACATCGTGGCGCTGGGCGTCAGGTGTGGGCGTAGCCGTCACGTTCGATGCAGACCCACATGCCGCACCACTTCACGACAACCGCGCCGTCGCAGCCGAAGGTGGGCTGCACGGTCGCGCGGAACTCCCGATAGGTCGGGGGGAGGGCGGGGCGCTCGCCGCGCCTGATCCGCTCCACGAAGGTCGAGACGAGCTGCTCGTGTTTGCGCTTGATCGAGACGCGCTGGGGGTGGGTGGTCAGGATCACGACGCGCGCTCCCCGAGGCAAGAGTTCGAACCGAATGCGACGAGAGAGATGCTCTCTTGGGTGATGTTGATGGCGACGGTCGTCGCGCCGGCGTCGATGGCCGCGCCGATCGCCTTCGCCCAAGGAAAATGCTCGCCGAAGTCGTCGCCGCCGACGAGCTCGCGCGCCCTCTCCCACCAGGCCGAGTCCTTGCCGGGGTCGCAGCCCTCAGCGTAGGCCACGTAGCTCGAGACGCCGCCTTCGCTGATGAGGTCGCGCGGCTGGCCGGCGCTCATCAGGTAGACGCCCTGATCGTGGACGAGGATGACGTCGCCTTTGACGCCGCCGTAGCCTACGGAATGGCTCGGCGCCGCGAGCGCGTGCGTGACGATTCGGCGGAGATCCTCCGCCTTGAAGACAAGTCGTGACATTGGTCTTTCCCTGCTGCGAGTTTCGATGGCGATGTCTCCATCGTCGTTGCGTTCGTGGGTTCAGGACTTCCTGAAACACATCCTCGGACGGCGGGCCGGCGGCGCGCCGCGCAAGGGCGCGAAGCGCCCGGCTGGACCCTTGCGCGGCGCGTCGGCGGCTGGCAGGTCGTCTTGCGTGCTCCGACCGTGTTCACGTTCGTTGCGATCTATGCCGCCTGCTCCCGCTCGCACGCGATTCCCGCGGCTTCCCGTTCGACGCGCTCCGCGCTGCGGCGGCGACATCGAGCGTGTCAGGCTCGGCGCGTAGGCTTCGTTTTCCGATTGCGGATGGACCGGAACCGCCAGGTTGCGTCCGGGTAGGACCTCCACTGGTCGTAGACCGATTTGCTTTTCTCCCTTCAGCGGCTCTCGGCTTCAGCGAAAGCGAGCACGCCCGCCCCCGACACGCGGCCCTATTCCGCGGCAATCAGGGCCTGCTCGCCCGGCAGGCTCCAGGTCACCCGATCGGGCTTTGCGAAGGTGATGCAGTTCTCGAGCGCGATCTGCGCCGGCACCGTGAAGGGCTCCGATCCGGCCATCAGCGCCCGAAACTCGTCGCTGCACCGCCACGTCCACTCGCCGGGGTTGATCGTGACGGTCGTTCCCTCCGGCAGAGGGGGCGCGGCTTCGAGCGCGGCGCGCAACGCTTCGATCCGTGTCCGGTAAGAGCCAGGCAGACTCTGCTCTTCGGCGGCGAGGCTCCTCACGTAGTCGCCCACGATCGAATAGGCCCAGCCGGCGATCCGCCAGCTGCCGTCGGCGTCGCGCATGAGGATATTGTTCTCATCCGCCTTGTACGCTTCGACCTGGCGGACGGTGAAGGCTCGTGCCGGCGTTGGGTTGTAGCCGAGGCTGGGAGCGGTCGTGGAGTCCAGGCAGGGACCGTCCTCGATGATCCGCCACGGGTGCACGATCTTGTCGGCCCATAGACGCGCCAGGGGTCCGGCGTAGGCGTGGAGATCGGGCGAAGCTGCTTTTCCCTGCGCGATCTCGTCGGCGATGAAGCCGAAGCCGGCCTGATTGAAGGCGTCTGCGCCGCGGGCGCAGGTCTCGCCCGAGAAGGCGTTGGCGAATCCGTCGCCTGTCCTCAGTGTGACGCGGCGATCCGGCATGGCGTGCGGCGCCTTCATGAGCTTGAGCCAGTGGCCGATGTAGGTCTCCGGCAGAATCTGCCGCCTGGCCGGCCCGCAGAGCATTCCGCCTTCGCACGAGCCGCCGAAGTCGAAGATGCGCTGGATGGCGGAGTCGAGCGTCCCGAAATGGATGCAGCTCCAGCGCGGCGTCTTCGGCGACACGTTGCTCTCGTACGTTTTTTCGTAGAGGGCGAAATAGACGAGCCCGTCGGCGGCGCGAAACGCCGCGGCGTGCTTGCCGACAGTGATTGTCGATCCCATTCTCATCTCCGCTCGCAGGGCAGGATCGCCCGCGTCGTCCGGTCGCCTTGGGCGGCCGGACCGCGCTGACGCTCACGCTTTCGAAGACAGTCGGTCTGAGGCGTGCGGTCTCGGACTGCGGCTCTCTCAGGGGCTCCGCAGGGCGACGGTTGAAGCGTTCGAGGTGCGCGGCACGCGTAGACGCCAACTCCCTTTGACCCGCACCCGGATCCTGCTGGCCTCTCCGGCTCCGACCTCCTGTTCCCGATCAGTTTCAGTCGGATTGAGTTACCGGGCGGGTTCCGACTTCCGTGCGGCGAAGGCTTCCGCGACGGTCCGGGGCGCGGTGACCTCCTCGAAGCCGAACGACGCGACGATGAAGACCTGGCCGCTGTCCTCGGGAACGATGATGTCGCCGACGCTCATCGACGTGTGCTCGAGGCCCTTCGAGCGGATCAGGCCGCGCGCCTCGCCCCTGGGCGACCAGACCTCGCCCTGCATGGCGCGGTAGATGGCTTCGAGCGGGCTTGTTTGGGCGAACTCGTGGATGTCCTTCAGGTGGACGTGGGTCGCCTCGAGGTTCTTCGGGTCCGGCCTTGCGCCGGAGATCCCTTCCCCGAACCATTCGGGACGCATGTACCAGATCGAGTATTTCACGTTGCGTCTCCTTGCTGATGTCCGTTTTGGTTGAGTCTTCGATCTCGATCGGCTTCCTCCCTCCCCGCGAACGTCCCGCCCTGGCCGGCGCGCAGGAGGCGGATCGCCTCGCGGAACTCCGTCTTCGTCAGGGGCGTGTCGGCCTTGAAGTGCTGCGCGCCTTCGTGGCCGGGCCCGAAGTAGGCCCACCAGACCGTGTCTTGCCTGTTCAGGATCGAGCACGGGCCGTCGCTGTAGGGCTCGCCGAGCAGGAAGCCGTCATGCAGCATGATGGCTGGCGGCAGGACCTCGCAGGCGTCCCGGAACTCGTCGTAGCCGATCTCGATCATCCTGAATTTTTGCATGGGGCTGCCTCCGTTCCCGCCGCCGTCAGGGCTTCGCCCAGGCGAACACCTGCAGGGAGCTCTTGATCGCGGGGTGTTCGGCGCCGTTGCAGACGGCGAGCAGGTGCTCGGCGTCGCTCAGGTTCTGGATGCCGTGGCAGAGCACGGCGTCGCACCCGCCGACACTGTCGTCCTGAAGGTAGATCGAGTAAGGCCATCCGGATGTGTCGCGGAGATGCGTCCCGTCTTCGCCCTCCGACCCGAGGCGGAAGCCTCGCTCGAACCGCGATCCGCGCGGCTTCATTTCGGACATGAGGTGTTCTCCCTTCTGCGTTCGCGCGGGTCGCCCGCGTCGCACGACGCGGCCGATCTCGTCGTCGATGGCGGAGCCTTGGGTCAGGCGGCCAGGGCTTCGGTCGGCGCGGGTGAGGGCTCGTCCTCGCTCGCCGGGTCGCGGCTCTCGCCATGGTCTGGGTGATGAGAGAGGATCCAGTCGGCGATGCGGCTCGCGTCCGCCGCGGCGCGGAAGATTTCCCGCGTGTCGGATTTGAGCACCTTGATCCAAGACTGAATATAGCTTACGTGATTCGGTACGTCGCAAGGCAGGTCGAGTGCGCTTCCGACGAAATAGCTCGCCAATTCCGCCCGGAGTTCTTCGCGCGAGTACGCCGTATCTCCGAATCGGCCGGAAAGATCGCGGTTGAGACGGTGTGGCGCCCCGCTCGCGTGTCCTAATTCATGCAGAACCGTTGCTGACCTTGCGGCCGGACTCTCGAAAGCTTCATCCGGCGGCATGCGAATGTGGTCGCTCGCGGGGGCGTAGTACGCGCGGTCTCCGCCGATCTCGACCCGCACGCCGCTCGCCTTCACGATGAGGTCGGCGTCGGCGATCCGCTCGGGGACGGGTCTCGCGGCCATCGGCGCCCCGAGTTCCGGCACGCCGTCGATTTGCGAGGCGTGGAAGACCGTGTAGGCGCGCAGGAGCGGGATCGTGCGGCGCTCGTCGTCGTCGCCTTGGCGGTCGCGGAGTTCGAGCTTCTTGTAGAAGAACACGATCGCGCCCTTCTCGCCCTTGCGCACCTGCCAGCCGCGCTCCCCGGCCTGGCGATAAGTCATCCAGCGCGGGTCGCCGGCGAAGGCGAGCGGCGAGAGGGCGAGCGCGAGCGCGTTGACGCCGCGGTACGAGCGTCCCGTGACGGGGTTCATCGGGCTCGTGGCGGCGGCGCATTTGCTCGGGTCCCAGGGCCTGCGCCAGGGGGGCGTCCCCTCTTCGAGCTTGGCGATCACCGCCTCGGTCAGCTCCTGATAATGGTCGCGCCGTGCGGATTCGTGTTTGAAGGGTCTCATTTTCGGGCTTTTCCTTTCTCGATGGTTCGATCGGAAACAGCCCCTCGCGCGTCGCATCCCGTCCGCCGCGGCAAGGGCGCGAAGCGCCCGGCCAGACCCTTGCCGCGGCGGACGGGATGCGATAGCCGGCGCCTCTCTTTCGTCCTCCCCTTCCCTCTCGCAGTGCTCTCTCTCGTCTTCGCCCGTGAGACCGGCAGGTCGAGCAGCCCGGCTCGTCGCGGGCCGCAGGCACGGTCATGTCGAGGCCCGGCGCAATTCAGGGCTTGAACGCGGCGGCGTGGGCCGACGACCGCGTCCGGGTGTTGGCGCGCAGCCGGAGCGCGCGAGCGAGCCAGTCAGAAGTCACGGCCACTGCGGACGCCTTCCCAGAACGAGGCGCGCCAGCGCGCCGTCTCCAGATGCTCGAGCAACGGCCTCTTGACCTGGTGCTCGGCCTCCGGGCCGGCGCTCCCCTGGACGCGCTCGTCGACGAAGAGAGCGCGCCGCCGGAGCCAGTCGCCGCCCTCGCCGCGGTAGCGGTTGTGGTTGATGGCGACGTTGCAGCTGTCGCTCGAATCGAACGGGAAGAGATGGGCCTTCGACTGCGCGCGCATCATGTGGATGCGAGGCCGGATGTAGGCGCCTTCGCTCTCGCACTCCCAGCGGTCGATTGCGGCGAAGGCCTCGTCGATCCGGCGCGCCCACTTGCCGGTTCCGACCTTCCAGAATTCGCCGCTCGACCCGAACCCAAGGTAGTTGAACGGGCTCTCGCAGAGGTGGATGAGGGTGTCGATGCTTTCGTGCATGTGCCAGATCGGCATCGCGCGCTCGTAGTCGAGCATCGTCGTCATGACGAGGTCCCTATTCTCGGTCTCGGCGCCTTCGATGACGTCAGGATCACGGCGATCGCGTGCGGGCAGCGGTCGAGAATGGCCTGCGCCCAGCGTTCGTAATCTTCGAGGTAGGCTTCGTCGCGGGCGTCGACGCCCCGCTTGTGCATGCCGAAGGCACCGTTGTCGACGAGCAGGATCTGGTCCTCTCCGACGAGGCGGATGGCGTCGTCGAGCTGCCGGTTCAGCTTGTCGCGCGTCCCGTAGGAGACGCAGAAAGACGCGCCGGCGAGCTGATCGAGCGCCGAGAGCGGATTGAGCGGAAGCCCGTAAACCGTGAGCTTGCGCATGTCGTGGCGGAAGAGGTCGAGCGTGGTGGTCCTCGTGCGCGGGGTCCTCCCGGCGGAATCGATTCTCGAGGTTCGCATTGGGCTGTCGTCCTCCTTGAACGGAAACAGCCTCTTGCGCCTCGCATCCCGGCGGCCGCGGCAAGGGCGCGAAGCGCCCGGCCCAACCCTTGTCGCGGGCCGCCGGGATGCGATAGCCGGCGCGCTCGTTCGCGCCTCGAAATGCGGCCTGTCGGTTCTCGTCGATGCTCTTGCTTCGAGAGACTCGCCGGCGCGCCTGACTCCCGCTCGAGGCGTCAGTGGGAAGAGATCCGTTCCCTTCCCCGCTCGCGGACCCGCGTCATGCAGGCGCTGAGCTCCGGGTCGAGGGCCGCTTTCTCTTCCATGCGCCGGAGCGAGTTCAGAACCGTGGTGTGGTCTCGGTCCCCGAAGAAGCGGCCGACCCGCGGCAACGACCAGCGGGTGACCTGATGAACCCGCCAGACCGCCTCGTGACGGGCGGCCGCGACGTTGGCGACCCGCTCTCGTCCGAGGATGGCCTTTATGGGAACGCCTGTCTTCTCCGAGACGGCGCGGAGCTCCGCTTTCGCCGCGCTGCCCGGCGTAATGACCGGCGTAGTGACCGGCGCGTGGAGCAGCGAAAGGAGATCGGCGCGCCTCGCGGCCTCGCGGTTGCGAACGCGCGTCACGGCGGCGACGGCGAGAACGAAGACAACGATGGTCTCAAGATCCTTGAGAGCGATCTCTTCAGACCGCACTGTCGGCGCAGGGGTATTGAGCCGGCGCTTCACGTCGCGGTATCGCGCGATCATCTCGGCCGCGCTCTTGGGCTCGCTGGGATAGATCGTCATTGGTCTCGTCTCGGGTTCCGGCAGGTTCGACTTTCAAGCCCTTGGGAGCTTCCTGCCGTCGACCGGAGCGACCGCGAACCGGTCGCGCTGCAAGGGCGCGCGGAACGCGCGGGAGCGTCGCGACGAACTCTTGTTGCGCGATCGGCGCTAGCGGTAGCCATTCCGTTCGCTCTCCGTCTCTCACCGAAGCGTCTTCGGCGTCTGCGCGAACAGGAATTGCTTTTTCGTCCTCGGGGATGAGTTCGTAACGCTGCGCCGGCGATGAGCTTGAGCGAGCCTGCGAACCGCAGGTCCGTCCCGAAGCCGGCCCCTTGCCAGCCTTGACTTCCCGCACGGTCGCGAGCGCACTGCACGTCCTCGCAGCGACTTGAGGCGAGATCACCCTCTCGGGATGTATCCGCGGCGGATCTTGCGGCGAAGCCACCTGCGAAGAGCGTCGCCGGCCGACCGAGGCGACGGATGGAGTTCGATGCGCTGTCGTCCCGCCGTTCCGATCCGGCCCCACCGGCGCACGAGCGCGGTCTCAGGAAAGAGCGTCGGCTCGACCGAGATCACATAGAACCGCGCCATTCCCTTGGCGGGATCGACCTTCTCGAGGAGCATGGCGTCGAGGGCGTCTTGGGGCATGGCGGGAACAGACAGCGAATATGACTATTGCGTCAAATGAATTGTAGGAATCGACGGATCGGGATCGATTCCCGATCGCGATGGATCGTCGGCGCCGGCGGCCTAACCTTTCGGTCATTCGAGACCGGCTTCCTCGGATTGATCCGTCGCGAGGTCGTCGCGGCCGAGATAGGAGATGGCCAGCTCGCGAAAGATGTAGTCGAGGATCGAGGTCGCGTGTTCGATTCTTTCGTTGCCTTCGACAAGGCCTGCGGGTTCGAAGCGGGCGCCCCTGAAGACGTCCACGAATTTCTCGAGCGGGACGCCGTGCTGCAGGCCGAGCGAGACGGCGATCGCGAAGTTGTTCATGAGCGACCGGAAGGTCGCGCCTTCCTTGTGCATGTCGATGAAGATCTCGCCGAGGCGGCCGTCGGCGTAGTTTCCGGTTCTGAGGTAGATTTTCTGCCCTCCGACCCGCGCCTTCTGGGTGTAGCCGCGCCGCCGATTGGGGAGGCGTTCTCGATGCGGAAGTCCGCCGTCGTGAGTGGCGGCGCCGCCCTGCCCTTCGGTTTCTGGGCTCTCGTCTGCGCCGGAGTCGTGCGGAGCGCGCGAAGCGACCTCCTCGAGTTCGAGCGTGTCGCAACGATCAGTGACGGTATCGTGGTCCATGGTCATGGGTTGGTCTCCCTCATCGCTTCGACCGCCTCGCGGTGGTCCCTGCAGGCCCATCGCCCTTCGCGGTTGTGAAGAAGGCGCACGCCGAATCCGAACGGCGCCGGCTCGCCGCAAACGGCGCAGGCTCGCTGCCCGTCCGCACGGAGGATCGGCGTCGCCGGCGCCGCCGGCGCTGCGGGTTCATCGGAGGAGAAACGATCGAACAGCGATCGCATTGCCGCCCCCTGCCCTCTCTCAGCCGCGGCGATGCAGCCGGCCGGCGATGTGTCGCAGGCCCGCTTTCGCTTGCGGGGAGAGATGTCTGGGGTCGGGGCGGGAGAGGAACACTCGCGAGCCTTCGGGGATGGCGTCGAGGAACGGCGACGGTTCGGCCGGCCCGCGGCGATAGAGCGCCCAGGAGATGCGAACCCGACGCATGCCGCGGGTCAGGCCGACATAGGCGAGGCGGCGCTCTTCGTCGATCTCGCCGTAGCTCGACGGAAGAATTCCGGCCTCGAAGGCGGGCAGGAAGACGTGCGGGAACTCGAGCCCCTTGGCCTTGTGCAAGGTCATCAGGCTGACGGCGTCCTCGTCCCCTTCCCTTTCGCGGCTCGTCGCGAGCGCAGCGTGATCGAGGAACTCCCGGGCGCTGTGAAAGCCGCCGACGATGTCGAGGAGCTCCCCGAGGTTCTCGAGCTTTGGCTCCATGTTCTCGGCCCTGCTCGCCCGCAGCATGGCGCGATAGCCCGTCCGATCGAGCAACAGGGAAAGCTGGTCGGCGAGCGTCAGCGTCGTGTCGCCGGCGACGGCGCGAATCTGGTCGACGAATTGGAGGCCTGCTTCCCGGGTCTTCGGGGGAAGCGCCGCTGTCTCGACGGCCTTGAGCAGCGAGACGCCGAAGAAGCTCGCGTCGCGTTCGAGGATCTCGATCGCCTTGGCGCCAAACCCGCGTCGCGGCTCGTTGATGACGCGCCGGAAGGCCTCGTCCGACTGGCGATCGTCGGGCATGGCCGCGAGTCGAAGGAGCGCCAGCGCGTCCTTGATCTCGGCGCGCGCGTAGAAGCCGACATCGCCGACGAGGCGATACGGGATTTTCGCGCGCAACAGGGCTTCCTCGAAGGCGCGCGACAGGAAGTTGTTCCGGTAGAGGACGGCCATCTCCGACCAGCGGGCGCCCTCCCCTTTGCGGAGGATCAGCGCCTCGGCGAGGCCGGCCGCTTCGTTCTCGCCGTCGCGGAAGCTCATGAGCTCGACCGGCGCCCCCTGCCCTTTCCGGGTGAAGAGCGTCTTCCCGAAGCGCGCCTTGTCCTCTGCGATGATCGCGTTGGCGGCCGCGAGGATGTGGCCGGTCGAGCGGAAATTCTCCTCGAGGCGAATATCGACGGCATCGGGAAAGTCGAGCTTGAAGCGCCGGATGAAGGTGACGTCGGCGCCGCGCCAGCCGTAGATCGACTGGTCGTCGTCGCCGACGACGAACATGCGACGCCCATGGGACGCGAGCGTCTTCAGCCAAGTGTATTGGGCGAAATTGACGTCCTGGTACTCGTCCGCATGGACCCAGTCGAATCTGCCCGCCCATCGCGCACGGTAGTCGGCGTCGTTGACCAGAGCGAGGGTCGGCCATAGCAGAAGGTCGCCGAAGTCGGCGGCGTTCGCTTCCCGCAGGCGCGCTTGATATTCGGGGTACACATTCGCCGCCGCGGTCAGTCCGGCAGCGTCGATCGCGGCATGGAGACGGTTTGCTTCGCCGATCCGATTTTCGACGTGGGCGGACGCAGCTCTCGGCGTCATCAGGAGGTCCTTGAACCTGCCGATGTGCCCCGCCACGATCTTGACCGGGTCGCGCTTGCCGCCGTCGTCTTCGTCGGCCGCGAAGTTCAGCGCCTTCATGACGCGGCGGAGAATCCGGCGGGAGTCGTCGGCGTCGAGGATGTCGAAATTGTCGCGCAAGGAGGCGACTTCGGGAGAGGCGCGCAGCTGGCGGGCGGCGAGCCCATGAAACGTGCCGAGCCAATGGGGAGCGGCGTCCGGACCGAGGGCGACGCGGATCCGGCCCGCCATTTCCGCTGCGGCCTTGTTGGTGAAGGTGGCGGCCAGGACGCGATGAGGCGGGACGCCGTCGACGGCGACCCGGTGGGCGACGGCTGCGGTCAGCGTCGATGTCTTGCCGGTCCCCGCTCCCGCCAGCACGAGGATCGATCCGGGGTGAGAAGCGGCCCTCATCTGGGTCGTCGTCAGGGTCGCGGCAATCGCGTCGAAGGAAGTCCGACAATCGCCGGCCTCGCGTTGCTGATGATCGTGGGGCGGGTGAGCCGGTTCGGCCGCGAGCGCCGCCCATTCGTCGTAAGCCGCAGCGTCACCGCCCGGGTCGACGTCGTATCCGGGGATATCGTCAGGAAGCGGCATGTTCGGCTCCTGTGAGAACGAGAGAAGATCGGAGCTCTGGCTCCAGCTTTCGAAGCTCGGACCGATGAGCGTGGTCGAGGGCATGGAACCGCTCGAGGAAGAGCCGCTCGGCGACGCGCGGGGGCCAGGGCTCCCACGGCGCGAAGGCGCATGGCGAGAGTGGGTCGTGAACGAGCGGAGTCTCCGCGATGCCGAGGGTCTTGCGCATCTCGACCCGGCTCCAGCCGACGACGTGCATTGCCTCGGAAGCCGCGGCGAGCCGGTCCGCCCGCTTGTGGAGCGCGTAGTCTTCGGGCGTCCATCGCGGCAATCGGTAGCGCGCGTCGATCGCGGTCTGCAGGCGGGCCTCGAGGGCGCGAAACGGCTCGCCCAGTTGCGCCTTGAGCGGGGTGATGCAGTCCCAGCCCAGCATGAATTCCGTGGCGTCGTGCAGGAGCTCGCGAAGCCCCTCCCCCGCGGTCAGCGCTCCGTCCGCCTCCCGGATCGCCAGCACGGTGAGGCTATGTTGGGCGACGGAGAGCGGGTGCTCCCATTGCGACGCCCCGCCCCATCGCATGGTGCGCGAGAGACCCCCGGCGAGGTCTTCGTCGGTCCAGGCCTCGGGATCGGGATCGAGAAGGTCGAGGCGACGGCGGGACCGCAAGAGCACGAAGGCCCGCGGCGCTCCCTTCGTGATCGCAGTCATGACTTGCCTCCCCGGCTCGCGGCGCGGGCGCGCAAGACGTCGTTCCAGTCGCCGCCTTCGATGGGAGGCCGTAGCCACGCGAAACCCACCCCGAATTTTTCCGCCGCCGATCGGTGACGCTCTGCATACCGGTCGCCTGCGTCGTTGGCGTCCGCGGCGCTGCAGAGGAGAGCGTCGGGGAGCGCCGCCATCTCGGCGATCAGCGCCTCGAGCGCGGCGATCGTGCCCGGTCCCATCCCGCCGCCGGTCGCGGCGTAGAGCGTGTCGCCACGAAGGCGCTCGAGCCCGGCGACGCTCAGCGTGTCGATCGCCGCCTCGGCGAGAACGAGCCGTGGCCGGGTTGTGGCGGCCGGGGGCAACCGGAAGAGCGACTTCGATCCGCCGGTGAGGGAGCCTTTGTACGTCGGGCCGCGCACGTCGACATGGGCGACGACGCCGTCGTTGTCGAAATGAGCGAACCAGGCGCTGCCGGCCGGACCTTCCCGCAAGACTCCGGCGCCCGAAGCCGCCTCGATGGTCATCGTCGGCAGGAATCGCTTTCGCGCAAGATACCGCCACGTCGGAGAACCCGGCCACACGGGCTTCCGATCCGCCCAGCGCAGGGGCACAGGCCGATCGGGGTCCTTGCGTCGCCCTGCCCTCTCGGCGATCGGAAAGGCCGGCGACAGCCCTGCGAATTCGCGCAGGCGCTTGCGGACATGGCCGAAATTGATCCCCGGCTCCAGCCTCTGGACAAGCCCGAAGACGTCGCCCTTGGCGTCGCTCATAGGGTCCCACCAGCCGCGTCCGCCGTGGCTGACGATCAGGATCTCGCCCTTCCCGCGGCGATACTTCAGGCTGAGCTTCGTGCTCTCCTTCCGGTCGAGCCTCCAGGGCGGCGGCGTGCGCTCGAGCACGACGGCGCAATGCACCTTGTCGCGCAAGTCTTCGATTTCGGAATCGCTCATGGTCGCTCCTCGCGTTCGGATGCAGGAGCTGGGCTGTCTGGACTTGGGCTGGTCCTCGCCCCTGCCCTTCCCGCCGACCGCGAGGCGGTCGCGCTGCAAGGGCGCGCGGAACGCGCGGGAGCCTGCGACGAACCCTTGTCGGCGCGGCCGGCGCAAGCGGTAGCCATCCTTCTCTCCCTCGCTCTTCAGGACGAGGTTCGAGGGCGTTGGCGCGAACAGGAAATCCTCGGCTCCGGCATGGGCGAGGATAGCTATCGTCACGGCGCGGCTCGGGCGGCGCGCTTCATCTGGGCCATGACCGGCAAGCGCCACCTGGCGGGACCGCGACCGCCTCCGAGTAGCCGATCCCTCAAGCCGACCGAGAGGACGGGCGAGTTCGTCGATGCGGCGAACCTCGCCCAGGCGGCGCTCGGAGTCTCGCCGGACGCCTGGCGCCAGTCGCAGGGGCAGGGGGGCGACTCGGCGCTCGCGGCGAGTCGGACGCGGCCGAACTAAGCTTGTCTTTGCTGTTGGTGTAGCGTATTGAGCTACCGCGTTTTGGCTCGCAAGTTATTTTGCGAGCTGAATTATCGCCTCCATCAATTGATTGAGAGCCTCATTGAGACGCGCCAAACCGTCGTTCACCGTCGAAGTTCGGCATCGATCGCGATCTGCTGGCAAATCGACAAGCTCGAGCGAAGTTCAATCGATGGCGCCTAAGATCCGGCCCACTGCACTCCGCAGTGCTTCTCATCATCTTGCGTCAGCTATCTTCATGCCGCCCAAGAGTCCAATTCAGCCCTCCGTTGAAGTCGCCGCCCCACTTACAACGGGTCGCATTCTTCAAAGCCTCGTCGAGCCCCCGGCCGCGTCGGATCCAATTGCGCGAACGCTGAGGCCGCGACCGGGGCGCCCGAGAAGAGTGCAGGGCTCGCAGTCGACGCCGACGTTGGAAGTCCCCTGCGACCCGGCGGCGCGGTCGTGGAACGTTGCGCCAGTTGAGCCGGCTCGGTGCATCGGGCCGCCCATCGACGGGATAGCCGTTTCAGCAGACGAGGCCACGCCGGCGTCGAATCAGGTCGTCCAAAACTCCAGCGTTCCAGCGCCGCGCCCAAAGACAAAACGCAGGGCCCAGATTCCGATCACTTTCGACGCCGTGCCGGCCTCAGCTTCCGTCAACGACCGAACTCTCATCCGCAGGACAGACGCCTCGGCGCCCCTCCCCGTGACCATCGACGAGCTTTCGTGTCCAAAGCGAAAGCGAACCATCATGGGTCGCTATGTGTTCGGCAACGAGCTCAAGCCGGGAGAACGTTGGAAGCGACGGCTATTCAAAGGGCGATGAGCCGCTGACCTACTGCTTGTCGGCTTACGCTTACTTCTAGAACGATAGTGCAATCATTTCAGTTAGATGCCCGATCACCGCAGCTGCCGGCACCGGCTGGGCTCGTGTTCGGCAAGTTCCTCGAGCGCGTCGTCGACGCCTTCGAAAAGGTGGGGACGTGAGGCCCCAAATCCTGACCCGACCCGCTCGTTGGCTCGACCTCATGCGAGGAACGCAATACCGTTCCTGCCGCCGACGGCGCCGAGGACAGGGGTATGGTCAGACAGATCGTGATCGAGACTGACATTCCAGGCGCCTCTCGGACAATGTTCCGGCTGCGCATCGACTCGACCTCGATTGCCGAAGGACTGACGGCGGTCCAAGCCCACCTTCTTGTCGGCGAGATACTCGAGCGCATCACGGTGCCGAAGTCGTCCAGCGAGCCTACGCCCGATACGCCGGACCTCGCCACTTCGGATCCCGCCCCTGCGCCCCGCCGCTGGGCGACAGCGGTTGGCGAAGGCTTGGCGAAATTGATGACTCAGGCTTGGGCGTAGGAGCTGACAGGCGGCGACAGGTCGCTCGCCTACGCACGCTTTTTCTGTCTGGCGGAGATGAGCGCCATGAGCATGGGCCCGATCGAGAACGTGTTCGCCTGCGCCTTCCGGGTGAGTTCGCGCAGGTAGCCTCCGGCGCTTGTGATCGCATTTCCGCGTTGCAGGATCGCTGCGATCACGATCGCCGCGGACGTTTCGCCCAGGATGGTCTGGGCCTCTTGCCAGGCGCTTGGGCTGACACCGAGCGCGGAACGAACCACGCTTGCGGCGGCGAGCAAATCCCGCCAGTTTGAGATCCCTCCCCGGGAATAGTCGAGGATATCGGGGCAGGCGTCGAGGACCATGCCGAGTGGGTACACGGTTTCCCTCGCCCTCTTCGCCTCGGGATGAAGGCGTATCGGTTCCTCGCCCCTGCTTTCTTGGAAAGCGGGTTCAAGATCAGTTGGGGGTTCTGAGGTTGAATTCTGTATGTGGCGCTCAATCTGGGACTCATTGGCGCTCATAATTGTCGTTTTGACCTGCGTTTCCAGGAGGATGCGGATATCGTCGGCGAGCTGCGACAGCGCATCGGCGGCCTCCTCGATCTGCGGGCGCGTCGCCGCCCTGGGTAGGCCCTCCACAACTGCCCGGAAGGCACCGTGAACGTCCTGCCAGCTTGCAGGTCCCTGCCCTTCCCTGAGCGTTGGAACGCCTCCCTCGATCCCAGTCGCGATCATCTTGGCGATGTCGCGCCGGCAGAGCGTTATCCGTTCCCGGGCAAGTTTGACGGCGCAAGCTTCGGCTTCGATCTCGGCTGCCAGGCGTTCGAATTCGTCGGCGCGGGCCACGAGCGGAGAAAGGTCGAAGCCGAATGCGTGAAGCGTCTCCCCTCCCCTGCCCCGCCGCACGTAGCGCTTCCCGTTCGGGCTGTCCCTGCGGATGATGAGCCCGGCGTCGACCAGGACCGCCAGATGCCTCCGCAACGTCGAGGCGGGCATTCCGTGCGCGCGGAGCGACAGTTGCTCGTTCGACGGAAAGACGGTGAGCGCCTCACCCGTCAGCGTCGTCTCCGGATGGAAGGTCAGGAGCGCGTTGAGGACCGACAGTGCCCGTTCGGACACGCCGAGCATCGGCCGGGCAATGCAAATCGCGCGAAAAATCTTCCATTTGTGGACGATCTTGTCGGGCGGCCGGCTCGACGCGGCGACCTGCGCCGCCACATGGGCAAGCGTAAGGGATCGCCGCCCAAAGGGCGTCGTTGGTAAGTGAGTCTCCATGTCCTTGCCTCTGCTCGGGCAAAGAAAACCTGCTCACCGAATCGGCGCGACTCTTGACTGAGATTCTCGGAAGTGCGATTCTCGGCTTGCTACAACACGAGAGGGCTTCCGGGACGGCGACGTTTCGGGGGCCTTTTTCTTTTGCCGTTTTCTCCGTCTGGGTTGAGTTGAAGCTCTGCTCCGGACGTTGCCGTCCAGTGAATTTGCGTTAGGTCGACGAACTTGAGGCCTTGTATTGAACGTACAGCGCCTGAAGGTTCTCTCTGACAAATTCGCCGAAGTGGGGCGCGACCCGATCATCGAACATGAGGGTCAGCTTCTTCCCGGATCTGGATACTCGGGCGGCGTGCGTCCCGTCGTCGGTGACCCATGGCTCCGAACGTACGCGCTGGGTCTTTGTTTTCAGCGCGTGAGCGAGCTTTTCGAAACGCGCGTCGGTATCCATCTCGGCGAACGCGGGCTCAGCGACGAAGGACAGCGCGCGTGACCTCGCGCCCTCGTCTTCGAGAAGCTCCGTGAGTTCCTGCCACCGCACCCGCCCGAACGCCGGCGCGGGGCCGATGGCCTCGATGACCGCCTGCGGGATTCGGGTCGCAACCGAGATGAGGCGCGAGAGGGCCGCCTTGTCGACGTTGAGCGCCGACATGATGGTCTCTCTCGAAAATTTCCGGTCTTCGAGCCGTGCGGCGAAGCGGGCGCGCTCGATGAATGTCAGATCGGTCCGGCTACTGTTCTCTTGGCCCTGCGCGACGACGAGTTCCTCGTCGCTGAGGGAGCGCACGACCGCGCGGACCTTGACGCCGAGCTCCCGCGCCGCCCGAAGCCGGCGATGCCCGAAAGCGACCTGATAGCGCTCGGCGTTCGACGGATTCGGACGCACGAGGATCGGGACGCTCTGGCCGTGCCGCCGAATGATCTCCCTGAATTCCGCGTTCTGCGCTTCCGTCGCCTCCATGCGGTCGGGCACGAAAGAGTTGTCGATGAGAGCGGGATCGAGTTCGACTACGACTTGGCCTTCGATCAGCTTCTGCTCGATCTGATCGGCGCGTTTGACCCTCTCGGCGATTCCCCCCAAGCTCTGGGAGATCGCGCCGACCGCGCTCGGCTGACGGATTGTCCGTTCGATCCCGAGGAGCGGCCGAACCTTCTGCGTGGGCGTCGGATGCGTCTCTTCCGAAGACGGCGCGGTTTCGGCGTCGGGAGCGTCGAAGGAGATTTTTCGCGCCATTATTTCCGACCCCAAACGTGCTTGATGATTGCCTCGATCTCGCCGTTGACAAGATCCAGCGCCTCGATCGCGCGATCGTATGTCCCTCGTGTGAACTGATGCCGCTCGACTTCATAGAGCGTCTGCTTGGTCAGCCCGGCGTCGGCGATGGCCGTGCTTTTCACCATCGGGTGGGTCAACACCCTGGCGCCGAAGATGGAGCGCATCAGGCCGACCATCGTGGTCTGCGGCCCGTCGCTCGGCTCGTATCGGGTCACGAGGTAGCGCATCCAGTCGTATTCGGTGGCCCCGCCGGCGGAGGCCACGACGTCGAGCAGGCTCCCGGTCATGTTCAGGAACTGCGACATCGACATCACGTCGAGCATTTGCGGATGCACCGTGATCAGAACCGCGGTCGCCGCGCACAGGGCGGAAAGGGTGAGGAACCCGAGTTGCGGCGGGCAATCGATGACTACGACGTCGTACGCGTCGGTGACCTGCGCCAACGCCTGCCCTATTCGGGCAAAGAACAGCGAATCCCCGCTCTCGCGGTTCATCAGGGCCTTCGGAGTTTCGTGTTCGAACTCCATCAGCTCCAGGTGGCCCGGGACGACGTGAAGGCTCGGAATGTAGGTGCCGCGGACGATTTCGGCCATGTCGCGGCGGGCATCGTCGTAGCGGATCGCGCCGTAGATCGTCTCGTTCTCCCCGACATCAAGCTCGGGCTGGTTGCCGAAGAGCGCCGAGAGGCTGGCCTGCGGGTCTAGATCGATCGCCAGAACACGATAGCCGCGAAGCGCTAGGTACTGTGCGAGGTGCGCCGCGGTCGTGGTCTTTCCACTCCCGCCCTTGAAGTTCATGACCGAGATGACCTGAAGGTGTTCTCCGTCCCGACGGCGCGGGATATACCGGCGAACGCCCTTTCCGGCCGTGTCGAGGTCCGCCCTCAGGGATTCAATGTCGTGAATGGAATAGGTTCGACGGCCGTTCGCCAGAGGCGGCGGCCCCTTCCCTTCGGAGACCAGTTGCCGAAGGTAGCCCTCGTGGATTCCGATGAAGCGCGCGGCTTCGCCCGGTGAGAAGTTTCGGATCGTCTTTTCGGCTGCGGGCGGAAAGTCGCGAACCTGCTGGGCGCGCAGCCGCCTTGAAAGCTCGACGGCGTCAGCGTTGATGAGCGAACGAAGGTCGCCCAAACTGTCTGTCTGAGGATTCGCTGACGACGGCATGCTCGATCTCTGCGTCTGCGCTTTTTTTGGCTGGTAGCCTCAATAAGCGCTGATGCCGATAAGGAGGCGATTCGGGCCAGAACGCAAGGAGTTTTCGGTTAATGAGATCTTAACGCAGCAGGCGGTCTGGAATACCTTCGGTTGCACGCGGACAACCGAAAACCGCCCCCACGGCCCTGCCCTGATACGAATTTTTTTTCGGCTGAGGCGGCGCGCCAAACTTTGCGGCTTGAGAAAGCGTGAACCCGTGGGCAGAGGGCACGCGGTCACAGCCCAACGCGACCCCGTCGACGACACAGGATCGCGTCCCCGGTGGCGTTGCGTTGTCCGCGTACAACTCCAATGACGTTCCCCAAGCGCAGCTTCCTCGGCAGCCTCCTGCGCAGAGAGGGGGATCCTCCGACCACCCGCTCTCGGATAGCCGACATGCCGTCGCACAGCCATAGCTGCCGTTGAGTTGTCCGCGGACAACTCAATCGGAGGTATGTCCCATCCTCTCTCCTTCCGCCGTCTGTCGGACCGTTCGACGCCGACCGCCGCAACCGAATGAACGCGCGCGCCGTTCTCGCCAATCGCATCCTCGAAGTTCAGTTGTACGCGGACAACTCATCCCGCTTCCGGTCGAGGATCAGCCCGCTTTGTTGGACGCCGAGCCCCTCCCCTCACCATCCGGAGGATAACCAGCCCGGCCCGATGAGGGCAAGCGCCTTTCCGTCGTCGCCCTCGATCAAGTAAGACGTCGGTCGCCGCCGCTGTTCGTAGACGTCAGCTTGGTCAGCGAATGACGACTGATCGGGCGGCATGGCCGACGTCGAGCCCCGTCCGAGCGTCAAGGAAGCGATCCAAGGCCGGCCGTGGCTCGTGAGGAAGCGTCGGCGAGGCTACGTTGCCAGAAACGCCGCCTTCGGATCGCAGGCCTTGAACCGAGAAGTCCGCCGGGTTGACCCGGCCGCCGCACATCGGCGCTTGAGGATCACGTTGATCGACTGGGGCGTCAGCGCTCGGTCCCCGACGGAGCCCAAGCGATTTACGGCGCGGAAAGTGGGACCCTTGGGAATATCGGCGCGTTGGAGCCATTCCTTCACCACTGCGACCGGAGCGACGACCAGGAACACCTTCGCCTCGTCGTCGGCCGAAGTCATCCTGGTGCGGCCGAGGCAGATCACAAGGTAGGGCAGGGGGGTCGAATCCGGATCGGCGGGATCGACGGGAACAGGCGGCTCTTCCTGCAATTGCTCGAACCTGAGCCGCCCGACCTTGCTTCGCCGGCGGTCTCCCGACGCGAACGCGACCATGAGGATCGCAAGATAGCGTGTGTCAACAAGGCGATCGGAGGCGCAGGTTGCGACGAACCGATCAGGGATGTCGCGTGTCACCGCACGCTTGCTCTTCCGCTTGCATTGCCGCCCGGTGGCCCGGACGGCGAGCCGCCCCGCGGAGCGTAGGGCAGGGGAGGCGAACGGTCCTTCGTGTCCCTTCCAGCGATGCAGGGGCGCCCAACTCGACAGACAACGCCGAACCGTCGAGGGAGCGTGCCGATCGTCGACGCGCAAAGGCCCTTCTACGTGCAAGGATCCGGCGACGTCGGGAAGCAAGCCGTGTCGGGTGTCGCTCTCTCGCTTGGGGGGGGGGTCCAAAGGTGGTGGGGGATGAGGAGCATGCCTTCTGCGGCGGGCGAGGGCAGGGGATAGCTGGTTGCGGCGATACTTCTTCCGCCGTTCCGGGTGCCGGCTCCTCCTCTCGGAAGGCCTGCAAGACGGCTTCACGTCCTGCGGCGTCACCATCGTCAATCGTTCGCCGGCGCGCAGAATGACCGTCTTCGCGCTCTTGTAGACGATGACCGGGAAACGCCGTTTCACGCCGAGCCACCCTCGAATCTGATGAGTGCGCGCCACCAGCATTTCGGGCGAGGAATCGCGGGCTGGGTTGAAACTGGACCGCAGGACAGGCGCTCCTGCCCGATCCGCCAATTCTGGCGCGCGACACGCCTCGAAGTCGGCCGGCACCCCGCTCACCATCGCAAAGGGCATCCTTAGCGATACCGAGTGAAGCAATACGGACCCACCCGGGCCGGAAATTCACCCATCAGGCGCCCAGTCCGCTACAGAGAGGATGAGTGTCAACGGGTTCGTCCCCGATGAGATGAAACCGTGGTGTTCATAGAACGCCCGCGCTTCGTCCGAAATCGCATGAACGAGGACGCCGCGAATCCCCATGATCGACGCTGCCTGTCGCACGCGCAGCACCGCGTCCTGCAGCAGCGCCACGCCCAATCCCCTCCCGTGCATCGAGCGGTCGATCGCCAGGCGGCCGATGACAGCCATGGGGATCGGATCCGGCATGTTCCTTTTGATCCGGCCAGGCGCCTCGGCGTGCGCGAGCGCGCCGGACGCCAGCGCGTAATAGCCCAGGACGCGGTTTTCCGGGGTCGCGACGACATATATGCGGGAGGCGCCCGAAACCTGATTGGCCAGGGCCCGCCGGCGCAGCCAGTCGTCCAGCGAGGCCACGCCGGAATCGAACGCCGTCAGAACATGCTCGGCCGTCAGAAGGTCCGGCGCCCGAAACTCCACGTTTAACCTTTCCAGGGCTTCGGGGCGCGCATCAGCCGCTCATACCCCTCGCCGGACGGCGCACGGTCCAATACGCTCAGGAATTGAGCATAGGTTTCGGTATCGACCCGCACGAAGGTCTGATCTAGCAGCGCGTTCTCGGCGGCCTGCCGCGCTGCCTCGATCATGAAGTCCGAGCGCGTCTTGCCGTTGACGCGCGCCGCCCGGTCGATCAGGTCCCGCACATCCTCGCGCACGCGCAGGTTCACGGCGCGCGTGACCGGCGGCGGGGTCGTCTCCTTGGTCGTGGTCGTAGCCATGGCAAATCTCCTTCCCCACACCATAGCGTGATAGATACACATTGTGTACCTACACCTAGGTCGAAGCGACGTGACCTGCAAGCGCATCCGCGCCGGCCAGAGGGAAGCACCGTGTCCTCGTGCCAGTCCTCGGGTGTCGCTTTTGCCTCACGATTTCAAATTGAAGCGCTTAGCCAAAAGCCTTGCGTTCCATTTTGCCTTTGCGTTCGCATCCAATAGGGGAGGGGGCTCTGCAATGGAGGCCGATTCCCGCAATCACAGCCCCGCCGCCTTGGTGAGATTGACGCGAAAGCGGTCGCGGCGCCGCTGGTAGCGGCGGGTCATTTCGGCTGACGCGTGGCCCAGGTGTTTCTGGACGTAGCGCTCGTCGATCTCGGCCGAGGAGGCGAGCCCGGCGCGCAGCGAATGGCCGGAGAACTTCCCTTCCCGATCGCCCTCGGGCAGGTCGCCGCGCACGCCGGCGGCGACCGCGAGGCGTTTGACCAGGCGCGCAACGTGGCGGTCGTTGAGCGCCTCCGATCCGACCTCGCGTCCGACCACGGCGCGAAAGATCGGCCCGCGCGCGATCCGCCCAAATTTGAGCCAGGCCTCGAGCGCGGCGACCGGGCAGGTCCGGTCCGATGAGCCGCGGCCGATCTCGACCTCGCGCCAGCCCGTCTTGCCGCGCAAGGTAAGGAGCACGCCATCGTCGAAGAATTCCGGCCAGCCTGAGCCTTGAAGCGAATCCTCGGGGCTCATGACCAGGCCGGCGACCTCCGAGCGGCGCAGGCCGCCGGCGAAGCCGAGCAACAGGATCGCCCGGTCCCGGATGTTTCGGAGGTTCGATGGCGGAAGGGCGCCGAGCATGGCCATGACATGCTCGGGCAGGAGTGCCTCCTTCTGGACCGGCGGCCGGCCGTGGGTGCGCCGGACGCCGGCGAGCACGGTCGCGACATGGCGGTCCTTGCGGTCGAAAGGCAGGGCCCGCTGGGAAAAATTCCAGACGAGGGCGGACAGCCGCCGCTCGATGGTGCCGACGGTGCGCGGTCGCCCGCCCGCGCCCTTGGCGCCGGACGCGAGCGCCGCGAGGTAGAGGCCGACGCATTCGGGGTCGGCGAGCGGTTTCAGGTCGAGGCCCTGCCGGGCGCGCCAGCGCAGATAGTCGCGCCAGTCGGCGGCGTAGGCGCGGTTGGTGTTTTGCGACGTCGCGGCGCGGGCGTAGGCGCGGGCGGTCTCGACCAGCGGCTCGAGCTTCGCTGGGAGGCGAGCTTCGCCTGGGGGATCGGCTTCCGGCAGGGCCGGGGGGACGTTCGAAGTCATGGACGCCGTCCCGACCGGCCGAGGCGCAGCCGCTCCCAGGAAGCGTCTCGCGGCGCGGGCTCGCAGGGAGCGCTGCAGACATGGCCGCTCATCATGCGCGCGCAATGTCGGTCAGGGCGAAATCGTCGCCCTTGAACAGCAGGGCCTCGCCGGTCGCTCTGGCGAGGGCGTAGGCGAAACAGTCGCCGAAGTTGAGGCCCGCCTTGTGCCGGCCCTTGCCGAAGTCGAGAAACGCCTGGCGGGCGAGTTCGCCGTGCTCGAGCGTCACCGGCTCGACCACGACGCCGGCGCGGCGCAGGAAGGCCTCCGCCTGGCGCATGCCATCGTGACCGAGCTGGCTCTCGACGACCATCGCGAGCTCGACGTAGTTGGCGACGCTGAGCCGCAAGACGTCGGCCGCCTCGATCCGTTCGACGAAGCGCTTGGCCTCCGGCTCGCGGTAGAGGATCGCCACCAGCGCCGACGTGTCGACGATCATTTCGGCAGCCCATGCTCGTCGTAGAGGAGCTCGGCGTGGTCCAGGTAGGGGCGCTTGACGTGCGCCGCGGCCCGGTCGGCGATCGCCAGCAATTCCTCGACGCTGGCGCGCGCCCGTCTCCGTTCGATCGTGGCGAGGCGCTCGCGCAGGGCCTCGGTGACGACCCGGGTCATTGTCTCGCCGGTCGCGCGGGCGATCGCCTGGGCGAGGCGGTGGGCCTCCGGATCCTTGATGTTGAGGCTCATGGCCGATCCTTCTCGCAACACGGCAGTGCGTCCACCATTCTACCGCAATTGACGCCTTTCTACCACCGCGGAGGCCGACCGCCGGTCGCCACCGCCTGCGGCGGACGGCTGCTGGGCGGTTCCGGGCTCGCGGGAGGGCTCAAATCGGGTCTCCGGGGCTCGGATTCTGCGGTTCCTTGTATAATGACAGCGATGTCCGATAATGCAACATTATCGGACATCAATTTCGCCCGACAGGTGGGGCGCTTTCGCGCGCAAACGGTGGCGATAAGCGCCGCGCTCGGGTACGATTGCGACGATGATTCGCGCCGAGCTCGCCCCGTTCAACCTTCCCCACGCGCCCGTCTGGGCGCGTCCGGATCGGAATTTGCGCGAGATTTCCGAGGCCGAGGCCCTGTTCTTCGCCGGCGCGGCGCTGTCAGCCCTCGATTCCGTCGCGAAATCCGAGCCGCCGTGGGCCGGGGCCTGGCGCGCCCGCCTCGCCCTGAAATCCGCCGCCGCCGTCGCCCAAAACCTGCTCAACCGCCGGGAAGACGAGACGGCGCTGCGCGACGCCGTCGCCCTCGCGAAACCCGGACAGGATCTCGGGCCCGCGGGACGAGTCTATTCCGCCTTCCGGACGCTCTGCGGTCCGGGCGATCCCTTCCGTCCGAAGCGGCTCGCCGCCGTCGCCGCCGATCTCCAGGCGCCGCTCGACCTCGACGGGGCAGGGGAGCTCGCCGCCGCGCTCGCGCAGGCCGCCGGGCGCGGCCGGCCGGCCCCGACCCTCGCGGCCGCGGCCGCCGAGATGGTGATCAAGATGCGCACCGACGCCGAGCCGCTCGCCCTGTTTTGCGCCGACGCCGCGCTGGCAAGAGCGCTCGCCTGGCCGGTCGCCGTGCCCCTCCTCGCCGGCGAGCTCTTTTCGCGCAAGACCGGGGGCGATGGCCGGTGGCCGCGCCCGGGGGAGACCGGTTGGGGAAAGCTAACAGCCTTGGCGTACGCCCGCGCGGCGCTCGCCGCCCTCGACCTGGCCCACGACCTTTCCCGTCGCGCCGCGCAGCTGGCCGACGCCGCGCCAAAGCTGCGGGCGAAAGGGAAGACAGGCGCGATCACGGCGCTGCTCGGCGACGACGCGATCTCCGCCGCGGCGCCGATCCCGGGTCTGAGTGATCGCGCGCGCCGGCGGCTGTTCGAGCGCCTCGTCACGCTCGGCGCGGCGCGCGAGCTCACCGGCCGGGCGACCTTCCGGCTCTACGGGCTCTGAGACGATGGCGCGCCGGCCGAGCCAAGAGCCGGACTTCGACCGCGAGCTCGCCGACCTGCCGGCGGAGCTCCGCTGGCGGGAGTGGAAGGCGCGGGTCGAGGCGGTGCTGTTCGCCGCGGCGAAGCCGGTCGGCCGCGACGTGCTCGCCCGCGTGGTCGGAGAAAACTGCGCGCTCGATCTGCTGCTCGACGATTTCAAGGAAGACCTGCGCGGGCGGCCGATCGAGTTGGTGCGGGCAGGGGAGTCCTACACCCTCCACACCCGCCCCGCCTTCGGCCCGGCGATCCGCGTCGCCCTCGACATTTCTGGCGACGCGAAGCAGCTGACCAAGCTCGAGGCCGGGGTCTTGATGGCAATCGCGATGTTTCAGCCGGCGACGCGCGGCGAGCTCTCCGACATGTTCGGGCGCGAGATCTCGCGCGACCTGATTGGGGCCTTGCGCGAGGAGGGGCTGATCGCGGCCGGGCCGCGCAGCCCAAAGCTCGGGGCGCCCTACGCGTACGTGACGACGGAGAAATTCCTGCTCGAGTTCGGGTTCGAGTCGCTGCGCGACCTGCCCGACCTCGAGGCGCTCAAGGACGCGGGGCTGATCGAGGACGATGGCAGGACGGGCGATGCCGACGAAGAAGGGAGCACTCCATACGCAAGCGACGGAGGGCTGGAGAAAAGAGTATTCCCGGTTCGCGTTCCTTAACCGCTTCCGACAACGGCCGCTGCGGTTCCCGTCTGTGCGGACGGCAACCGGCTGGTCGGGTCATGAGACAAGCTTCTCCGTATCCGGAGGCTCCGACTACATATAATATCGAAACGAGGAAGGCGGCTTCTCCTCGGTCGCCAAACCATACTCCGCCATGATGCCGCCGACCCGGCGCGCAAAGAACAATGTCACAGGAGTTCCACCAGTGACGTTCGCTGTGTTCCAGTTCATGCGAGCAAGGCCAAGGATGTCCCTTGCGACCTGGTCCAGGTCGCCGATCTGGTCCCCGCTTATCTGAATAGGCGTCGGAATATGCGGTCCGGGATAGGTCCGAAACTCGCGCATGTATCCCGTGGTGAATAGGTATGCCGCCGAGTCATTTACTGTGCACAGCGTTCCGCGGTTCGGTGGATACGCACCAAAACGTACCAGCCGAAATTGCGTCTGCATAACGTTGATAAGTTCAACGATCGGCACCTCAGCAAGCGCCCCTCGAAAACCGAGGCGTTCGCCCTCGCAGTAGGCGGACGTTTTGTGCAGGACGACTCGGAGTGGCGTACCCCCAACCCGGTCGCGATACTCCGCGAGAATGTCGCGTCCCAACTGTCGTGCCTGATCTTCCGTCAAATGGACGTTGCGACCCTGGCGGTCGTCGTACTCAACATCGCCCCCACGGATTGCAAAGCCTTCGCCCTGACTCGAAAAGGCTTGCGCAATGCTCGACCGGACGAGGTGCTTTTCGCGCGTCTTCACGTGGTGGAAGCTTATTCCGACGAAGCAGGTCTCCGGACCGTCAAGTTTCATTCGCCAAGGAATTCCTCCAGCCTTATAGTAGAGGCCGACCGAGCTGTTCCACGCTCGCGTCGAAGAGCCTTGGTTTGAGACCCCTTCTAAAACGAGACTGCTCGTCGCGATCTGAACGGGTAGGCGCTCTACCATTGCCTGCGCCTTTAGTGCCCGTCTGAAATCTCGGCTTAGAAGATCGTCTGGCTGCTCCTCAGTGACCAAATCGAAAAGATCAAGCTGAATGCTGGCCTGACGTTTCTTCAAGGCCTCGGCCGCCTTCTTTTCTTCTTTGGAAAGGGTCCTCTGGATCGTCCGGCATTTCGCCATGATCTCGTCTGATAAGCAGCATATAACGACATCCGGTTTCGCGATTTCGAGTTTCCCGAGCCGCCTCAGCGCTGAGGAAAATGCGCCGAGAACCCCTTCGAACCTGTCCTTGATATTCGTCAGCGCCAGCGCTTTGTGCAGCTCGCTATGCGGCCCCGAGAACGTGATGGTCCAGCGAGGACTCGTGGTTAGCTTCGAGCGGAACACGGCCTCAAAGCCTGGAAACGCCGGATAGCTCGCAACGCCGCGATCGGCGGGCAAGTAGCCTTCTGTGCGTTTCAGCCAATCGAGAGTGCGAGCAACCATCTGATCGCAGCCGATGAGACCAATGTTCACTCGCTCGCCGCGCGCTGCGCCGAAACGCATGTCGAATGGACCGCCTTCGCGCAAACCTTCGCGCGGATCGGTGAACATGCCCGGTCCGCCGAACTCCAGCAGCGGTGCCTCAAACTCCTTTAGGTCAAGACTGATCGGCATAGTCGGCCTCCTCAGTCTCGGTCTCAGCCGCAGCGCTCGCCCCCAACCGTTGTTCTTCCGCTAGCCCCTCGAGTTCCTCGTCAAGGGCCTCCAGCGCGTCGTCGGAGTCGGACTCCTCGGAGTTACCCAGCGCAAGTTCTAGATCATTCACTGTCACGGTTGGCAGGCGCGCGGACAAAACAATGTGCGGATACCGGTTGGCATCCTCACCACCGCCCGCGCGCTCTACCTGCATCGGGTGGACGTCCGACCAGCGATCGTCGTCCGCGTCCCCGGCAGCATCGTCCGCGACTTGCGTCGGACGGGGCCACGAGAGATCGAGCGCGAACGAAATCTCACCCCCGGAGAGGCACCACGCCCAGAACGAAAGATCTTGATGGACCGTGGCGTTGTAGTCGCGGGCAGCGCGCTTGGTCGAAAGTCGGTTGACTCGGTCAGGGGCCAGCAGTCCTTTGGCGCCGTCGAAAGTGAAGACATATCCGGGTTCGAGCAAAAGGCCCCACGTTGCCCCGAATTTGTCGAACCGATAGCCAAGGGCCTCATGCTCCCAGTAGCTGACCGTGCCGGTTCTGGGGGAAACCCGCGCCTTTACCACCGTGCGTTTCGCCCGGCGCAGGCGTGCCTGATAGGCGATCGACCGTGACCCCGCCTCAGTACGCGGAAAGTACGCACGCTTGCGCTTGCGGTCTACGATCAGACCGCGACGGTACAGATGCTTCTCCAGTCCCAAATTGAGCAACTGGACGAGGCGTCGCTCGCCCTCCTGATCCGCCGTGAATTCCGTAAGCAAAAGTGGCTCGACGTCGCCATCGTCGATGACCTTGGCAAGAGGGTTCCGTGGGTGCTCGAAATCATGGAAACTGTAGAGCCGCCCCGACAGGAAAATCGATGGCGGAAGCCACTCGTTTGGGAGGGCAGCGAATAGCTGGCGGTGGTGCTGCAGCTCAGTCCCCGCATGATAAATGTTCTCCGGCAGGCTCACCACTTCAAGGATGTTCGCCGCATAACGCGACGTCGTGAGCACGACTGGGGTCGCCGTTCCGGTGACCTCATCGACCGCCTCCGGTCGAGTCATGATCACCACCTCGAACTCGTCATTGTTCCGAGTCGGGCCGAAGCGTACATCACCGCCGTTGGAACGCACGGTCTTATAAACGTCGGATAAGCCAGACCCAGCCTTGTCCATTTCACCGCTACCGTAGAACAAGTCAGCGAGGACCGGATTCCGATATCCCTTAATTCCCCGGCGGCCGCGACGAATCTCCTCTTCAATGGAACCCGCTTCGACGCGCCGTTGCACTTCATCGACCAGGCCGCCGGGGTTCGTGATCCGTATGCTTGCAGCGGTTACATCGATCACGATCGGATTGGTCACCGAATAGTCTCGGTGGACCAGCGCGTTTACGACGACTTCCTTCAGCGCCAGCGGTGGATACGGCAGGACCGTTTCGGACTGTTCCCCCTTCAGCCGAAACGGCCTGTTTACCGAAGTCAGGACGTCATTGATGCCGTCGTATTGGGCCCAAAGATTCCCCTTGATCGTGTGTTCCAGCACGTCCGACGCCAGCCCGCTTTCGAGGCCCTTTTCCCCAAGGGCGCGGCGCAACCACTCGCCATTTCCACTCACGCGTAGCGTCACTCCCGCCTGCGGGATGAGCTTCTGCGGCCCCTGACTGAAAAGCAGGCACCCGGCGGTCGTCAATTGGACGCCCCCCTTGTCGTCACGCACCGCCAGATTCGTTTGGAGCAACCGGTCAACGATCCACGCGCGGTCGGGCGGTGCGGGCACCCGGATTTGAAGCGCCTCGCAATACAGGACGAGACGCGCCCGGACTGTCGGCCAGTCCAGATCATCAAGCCCGGCCAAATTCACGACGTCCATGTCCAAGGTGGGCGCGGGCGCTGCGCCTGTGCCGCTGGCCATAGCCAACGGGGCGTCTGCATCCTGGTGCAGCAGCCATAGGTCGCGGGCGAAGAGTTCGTCGAAGCCGTCGATATCGACGAGGGTAAAGTTCGCGCCGATCGCGCTGGCGAGCGCCAACACCATGGGCGGCAGGCTTTCGACCCGGTCGCCCTTCATTTTGCACCAATAGATTCCGTGCCGGTAATTGTAGGCCTGCTCGGCGTTCTCTAGCAACAGGTGTTGCATCACCGAAGGCTCGGCCCCGCGATAGCCGACTACGATCAGAGGATGGTCCCGCAACAAAGGTGCGATCATCCGCACGAGTTCGGGATCAAGATGCTGCACCTCATCCAGAATATTCTTATCGGTGTAATGGTCCACCGAACCATGCAGGAAAACTTGCTGCGGATATGGCGGAATTGTTGAGAATTTCGTATAGTCCGAAGGCGTTTGAATGACGTCGATGTGGTGGGGACGCCGGATACGCACCTTCACATCGGGCAGGTTCATATCGAAGTTCGTGGTTAAGACCGTTTTCACCAACCCCTGATGAAGGAATTCCGCGAGCTTTTCATACCCAACGCTTGGATTGATCTTTGTCTGAAGGAGTTCCCTAAAAAAATCTGCGCGCGCCTGACGCGGCTGCAGGAGGTTTTCGATAGCGGGAGGGTAGTTGTCAGCAACACTACCGGTGAGATCGTACCAAGGCTTCGCCTTCAGCCAAGGGAACCAATCGCTGCGCAGCAGTCGGGGGTCTTTTGGTGATCTGCCATGCTCCCGCGCGTAAGCCCAACGCGCCGCTTGTTCGACCATATCTGCGGCGAGCGGGATACCTGATCGCACAGACGCACCCGCTCCCAGCAAAAGAACGGGGGTCGGTTGGCCTACCAAAACCGAATAGAGCCGGCCGACGCTGGCGCTTTGGATGTTCGGGATCGCAGCCATGGACCTCAAGAATTTGTACAGAGCCCTGGCTACCTATTCGTGCATCCCGGGCGCGATTAGCAAGGTCGCCGTTCCTCTATCCACACGAAACGCGTCGGAGATCGCGACCGCGCGGACCTTTCTCGTTGAGCGTCTTCCGCTGTGCGTCGCCGGATTACGGCCGCTGAAATCGGCACGCCTGCGACCCATCAAAATGCATATTACGGCGCCATCAGCGGCCAAGCACGCTTTTTGCGGGGGATTTGTTGGCGTTCCTTGGCTACACTGTCATCCTCACAAGGGATTCGGGACTGCCGGGATAACACGACCCAGCGTCCGGGTTTGGACCGTGGGGCGGGGCGGCGAAGGTGAACAGCTTCTACGAACGGCCGATTCTGAATTCGCCCTACCGCGCGCCGGAGCTCCATCATCCGCTCGGCCCGAATGGTCAGCCGCTCGAGGGCGAGCCGAGGCAAGGACGCCGTCCGTCGCGCTTCATCGTCCCCGTTCCTGCATCCCGGAAAAAGGCCTCCGCTGCGCAGGCCTCTCTGGACCTCGAGACCTACACCGAGAACGCGCTGATCAACGAGATCCGCAGCTACGTCGAGCGGTGGCGAAGCTTGCGGAATCCCGCCGACTGGGGCGTTACCGCCGTCTCGCAGCGGCTCCTCGAGCACTGGCGCCATCACCGGTTCGTCGGTCCGCGTCCATTTTTCTGTCAGGTGGAAGCCGTCGAGACGGTCATCTGGCTGACAGAGGTCGCGCCCAAGCGGGCGGCGTCGAAGGGACTTCTCGATCAGATCGCCAAGGCCAACGAGGAGGCCAATCCCGAACTCTTCCGCCTGGCCCTGAAGATGGCGACAGGCAGCGGCAAGACGACGGTCATGGCCATGCTGATTGCGTGGCAGGCGGTCAACGCCGCGCGAAAGGACTCCAAGGACTTTTCTCGCGCCTTTCTGATCGTCACGCCCGGCATCACGATCAAGGATCGGCTCCGGGTTCTGCAGCCGAGCGAGCCGGATAACTATTACGAGACCCGAGAGATCGCGCCGCCGGAAATGCTGCCGGAGATCCGGCGCGCGGAGATCGTCATCACCAACTATCACGCCTTTCAGCATCGCGAGACGCTGGCGCTGCCGAAGGTTGCGCGAAGCTTCCTGCAGGGAAACGATCCCGAGCCGCTCAAGACGACCGAAACGGACGCCGAGATGCTGCAGAGGGCCTGCGGCAAGCTGCTCAACTACGACCGTGTCAACGTCATCAATGACGAGGCGCACCACTGCTATCGCCACAAGGTCGGAGCCGACGCCGAGGGCGCGCTGACCGGCGACGACAGGAAGGAGGCCGCCGAGAACGAGGAAGCCGCGCGGCTCTGGATCAACGGCATCGAGGCGCTCGACCGCAAGCTGTCGAAAGGCGTGCGCGCCGTCTACGACCTCTCGGCCACGCCCTTCTTCCTGCGGGGCTCAGGTTATTCCGAGGGCTACCTCTTTCCCTGGGTCGTGTCGGATTTCAGCCTGATGGACGCAATCGAGAGCGGCATCGTGAAGTTGCCCCGCGTGCCCGTGAGCGACAACCTCGTCGGCGTCGACACCGTCGTCTACCGCGATCTCTGGAAGCACATCGGCAAGGATCTGCCCAAGACCGCCGCGGGCGCCGCCAAGCTCAGCGCCTTTGACCTGCCACCCATGCTCAGGACCGGACTGACCACGCTCTACAGCCATTACGCCGGCGAGTTCGAGCGCTGGGAGCGCGCGGGGATCGGCGTGCCGCCAGTCTTCATCGTGGTCTGCCAGAACACCGCCATCTCCAAACTTGTTTTCGAGTGGATCGCCGGCTTCGAGCGCGGCGACGCCGAGGAAGGCGAGCGCGCGGCCTTTCATGCCGGCCATCTTGAGCTCTTCCGCAACTACGACGATGAGGGCAGACGCCTTCCCCGCCCGCGCACGCTGCTGATCGACTCTCGCCAGATCGAGGCCGGCGACGCGCTCGACAAGGGATTCCGCGAGGCCGCCGGCGCGGAGATCGAGCAGTTCAAGCGCGAGCTCGCGGCGCGCGAAGGCGCTGGCGCCGCGCAGGGCGAAGCCAGCGAAGCGGCCTTGCTACGCGAGGTGATGAACACGGTCGGCCGTCCCGGCCGCCTCGGCGAGCAGATCCGCTGCGTCGTCTCGGTGTCGATGCTGACGGAAGGGTGGGACACGAATACCGTTACCCACATCCTCGGCGTGCGTGCGTTCGGCACGCAGCTTTTGTGCGAGCAGGTCGTCGGCCGCGGCCTTCGCCGCCAGTCCTACGATCTCAACCCCGAGACCGGCCTCTTCGACGTCGAATACGCCGACATCATGGGCATCCCGTTCGACTTCGCCGCCTCGCCGCAAGTGGCCACGCCCACCAAGCCGAAGCCGGTCACCCGCGTCCACGCGATCAAGGAGCGCGCCGAGCTCGAGATCGTCTTCCCGCGCGTAAGCGGCTACCGTCGGGACCTGCCGTCCGAGAAGCTCGAGGCCGTCTTCAACGAGGAGAGCAGGCTCGAAATCACGCCGGCGGACATCGGGCCCACCTCGGTCGTTATGGAGGGCATCGTCGGCGCCGGCGTAACCATCACGCCCCAGGTGCTGGAGCGTCTGCGACCGTCGGAGATCAGTTTCAACCTCGCCAAGCACCTGCTCTATACGAGCTTTCGCGACGAGGACGGTTTCCCGAAACAGCATCTCTTCCCGCAGATCCAGCGCCTCGCCCGCCGCTGGCTCGACGAAGGCTATCTCGTCACCAAGGGCGTGCCGGTCGGCGCGATCCTCTATCAGGACCAGCTTGCGCGGGCGGCGGAGAAGATCGACATCGCCTGCACGCGCGCCAGCGAAGGGCGCATCCTCGCGGTGCTCGATCCCTACAATCCGAAGGGATCGACGCGGCACGTCAACTTCATCACCTCGAAGCCCTGCTGGAAGACCGGCGCGCAGCCGCCCAGAAGCCAGATCAGCCATGTCGTGCTGGACAGCGACTGGGAAGAGCCGCTGGCGCAAACGCTCGAGGCCCATCCGCGCGTTCTCGCCTATGCCAAGAACCAGGCGCTCGGCTTCGAGATCCCCTATCTCGATCGCGGCGTCACGCGCCGCTACCTGCCCGACTTCCTGGTCCGGCTCGATGACGGCGGCGACGAGCCGCTCAACATCGTGCTCGAGGTCAAGGGCATCAAGGACGAGAGCGACAAGGCCAAGGCGCAGACGATGCGCGAACTCTGGATTCCGGGAGTGAACGGGCTCGGCGGCTTCGGCCGCTGGGCCTTCGCCGAGTTTCGCGACTGGACGGTGATGGACCAGGATTTCGCAGCGCTCGTCGAAAGGCTTATGGGGAGCAGCAAGTGACGACGTCGTTCAAGACGAATCCAATCGCCCTCAAGGACCTGATGCGCGAGTGCCACGAGGGAAAATTGCAGCTGCCCGATTTCCAACGAGGCTGGGTCTGGGACCAGGACCGCATCATCGACTTGCTGGCTTCGATCTCCGAGGGCTTTCCCGTCGGGGCCTTGATGACTCTAGACGCCTCGGGCGAGGTGGCGTTCGCCGTGCGTCCCGTCGAAGGCGCGCCTCCCGCGGCAAAACCGCTCGAGGCCTATCTCCTCGATGGCCAGCAGCGGATGACGTCGCTGTACCAGTCGACATCGACCCGCTCCGCGGTCGCGACGTTGACCGCGAAGAAGCAGCCAGCCCGGCTCCATTTCTATTTCGACATCAGGGCTGCATTGAACCCAAACATCGCCCGGCGGGACGCGATCGTCCCGGTCCCCGAAGATCGGGTCATCCGCGCGAACTTCGGTCGCGATATCGTCCTCGATCTGTCGACCGAAGCGTCGGAGTTTGCCGCGCTTCACTTCCCGATCGATCGCATGTTCGAGGCGCAGTTGTGGGTGCAGGCGGCGCTCACATGGGTGCTCCAGGACATGGAAGCCCGCAAGGATCACATGGCGCTGATCAACGACTTCTCGATCAAGGTCATCAACAACTTCTCCGATTATCAGGTGCCGGTGATCACGCTAGGCAAGGACACCAGTCGCCCCGCCGTTTGCCTTGTTTTCGAGAAGGTGAATACTGGCGGGAAACCACTCGACGCGTTCGAACTGGTAACGGCCATGTATGCCGGCCAGGAGGTTGACGGCAAGCCGTTTCGCCTTCGCGATGACTGGAAGGCCCGTCGCGACAAGCTGGTGAAACAGCCCGTCCTCGCCAATGTCGAGCCCGTCGAGTTCCTTCAGGCGGTGTCGCTTCTGCATACGAAGGCCCTTCGGACCAAGGCCGAGGACGAGGGGCGCGACCCGCCAGCAATCAGCGCGACTCGCAACAGCCTTCTGCAGATCCCGTTGTCGGCATATGTCGAATATGCTGGCAAGGTCGAGCAGGGCTACGTCACAGCCGCAAAGTTCCTGCACTGGCTCAAGGTCTTTCGCGCCCGCGACCTGCCGTATCAAACACAACTCGTGCCGTTGGCGGCAATCCTCGCCGAGCTCGGGCCAAACTGGGAGAACGACGCGGTCCGTAAGCTGCTTGCACAATGGTACTGGTGCGGTGTCTTCGGCGAACTCTATGGGTCGGCAGTCGAGTCCCGCTTCGCCCTCGACATCCGAGACGTTCCCCGATGGATCAGTGGCGGAGCGGTTCCTCAGACGATCGAACGGGCGGACTTCCGTGAGGAGCGCCTGCGGACGCTGCGCACCAGGCTGTCCGCCGCCTACAAGGGCGTCCACGCCCTGCTGATGCGGTGTGGCGCCGAGGATTTCAGGTCAGGGCAGCCTTTCGACCAGACGGTCTTCTTCGACGAGAACGTCGACATCCACCACGTCTTTCCCGAGGCTTGGTGCAAGTCGAACAACATCAAGCCAGAAGTCTACAACAGCATCGTCAACAAGGCGCCCCTGTCGGCGCGAACCAACCGCGTCATCGGGGGCGTCGCTCCGTCTGCCTACCTCGCTCGCCTTGAAAAGGGCAGCGCGCAGAATCCGCCGATAGCCGCCGACCGTCTGGAGTCAATCTTGCGAACGCATGAGATCAGCGTCGCGCTCCTGCAGGCGAACGATTTCACCGCGTTCTTTGACGATCGGCGCGAGCGCCTGCTCAAGCTGATCGAGACCGCCATGGGCAAGCCCGCGGTCCGCGAGGATGTGGCGCCGCCTGATCCTGACGACAGTTTCGGTGAAGACGAACGGGAAGCCGAACTGATGGAAGCTGCCGAGAGCGAGGTTGCCGCCTGATGGCCCGCTCTCCTCGCTCCTCCGACAGCAGGCCCTCGAAGCAGGTCGGCACTCTCAAACACACCGAGGCTTCGCGGCGGAACATTCCGACGGCGGAGATGGAGAGTTTTTTCCGCCGGGACGAGGACGCGGCGCCGCGGCCGCCGAAGCATTATCCGAGGGCGCGGCCGTTAGCGGAGGGCGAGACGCGGGCGGCGGAGGAACCGAGCCGGCCGGAGCTGATCTGGAACGGGGCCAGGATCAGGATCACCGCCGAGCAGATGAAGGAGCTGGCGGAGACCGGCGAGCTCACCCTGTCCGACGCGCAACTCGTCTGGCGGGGCAAGGACCGGCAGGACTGGACCGACCTCGTCGTCAACGTGCCGCCGCTCTACATCCAGGAGAAGATCCATCCCAAGGCGATCATCGACGACCTAAAGCGGCGAACGGCCAACAAGCGCGAGGCCGAGGCCGACATGCCCGACCTGTTCGCCGACTTCAATGGGATCGCGCCGGATCAGCGCGCCGAATTCTACCTGCACGACCAGCACTGGTCGAACCGCATGATTCTCGGCGACAGCCTTCAGGTGATGGCGAGCTTGGCCGAACGAGAGAGTCTGAAGGGCAAGGTCCAGTGCATCTACTTCGACCCTCCTTACGGCATCAAATTTAACTCGAACTGGCAGGTCTCGACGCAGTCACGTGATGTGAAGGACGGCAAGCAGACCGACATCAGCCGCGAGCCCGAGCAGGTGAAGGCGTTTCGAGACACGTGGAAGGACGGTGTCCACAGCTACCTCGCCTATCTGCGGGATAGGTTAACCGCGATGCGAGATTTGCTCACTGAGAGCGGATCAATCTTCGTCCAGATTGGCGACGAAAACGTACACCGAGTAAGGGAGGTGATGGACGAGGTGTTGGGTGAGATAAATCTCGTATCGCAAATTGCTTTCAAGAAAACTGCCGGCCAATCATCACTAGGTTTGGCTGGTACGCTAGACTACATACTTCACTACGCTCGTGACAAATCGAGTGTAAAATACCGACAGCTGTATGTTGGGAAGGAGCTTGGTGGACTTGGCTCCGAGAAGTATCAATTTGTTGAAAATGCCGCTGGAGATCGACGTAGGCTCTCAGATGACTGGGATGAATCGAAGGTCAGCGAATTTGGTAGACCGCTGGCGATAGATACATTGGTCTCGCAGCGACCGCCTGGAAGCTTTCCTGTGAAATTTGAAGGTCGTGAGATTCGGCCGCGAACTGGATATTGGAAAACCGGCGAAATTGGAATGCCACGTCTCATAAAGGCAGGACGTATAACGTCATCGGGTCAAGGAATTATGTATAAGAGGTACTTGGACGATTTTGCAGCTATTCCTTTTGTGAATTATTGGAATGATACGAGCAGCGGTGCAAGTACGCTCGATCCGAAGGTATACGTTGTTCAAACGTCAGTAAAAGTTATCCAACGTTGCATCCTGATGGCCACCGACCCTGGCGATCTTGTCCTCGATCCTACCTGCGGTTCGGGCACGACGGCCTACGTGGCTGAACAATGGGGACGGCGATGGATCACCATCGACACTAGCCGTGTCGCGCTGGCGTTGGCTCGCACGCGGCTGATGGCGGCGCGGTATCCTTGGTATCTTCTCTCAGACAGCCGCGAGGGTCGCGCCAAAGAGGCCGAACTGACCCAGCGCGTTCCGCTAGACATGCCGGTCCACAACGACCTCCGCCAAGGCTTCGTCTATGAGCGCGTCCCGCACATCACCCTCAAGTCGATCGCCAACAACCCACTGATCGACGACATCTGGGAAAAGTGGCAGGCCGTTCTTGAACCCCTACGCACGGGTCTCGACGCCGCGCTCGGCAAGAGCTGGCAGGAATGGGAGATTCCGCGCGAGAGCGGCGAGCCGTGGGACGACGGCGCGACGCAAGCCTTCTACATCGCCCGCAACGAGGCCAGGCCCGAAGGCGAACGCCTGCACGCGCTGGCCGTGATTGCGCTCAACATCGGTGCGGAGTTCACCCTCAAGACCTTGCCGAGCAAACCGCGCACGCCTTGGAACCCGGAAGCCGAGGCGCTCCATGCCAAATGGTGGGAGGCGCGCGTCGCCCGGCAGAAGGAGATCGACGCCTCGATCGCCGCGCGCGCCGAGGTCGAATATCTCTACGACAAGCCCTACGTCGACAATGCCCGCATCCGCGTCGCCGGCCCGTTCACCGTCGAGAGCCTGTCGCCCCACCGCGTGCTGCCGGCGAGCGAGGAGGAACTGATCGACGAGATCGAGGCCGCCGAGGGCCGACGATCCCCGGCTGACGCCGATCTAGCGGCGCAGGATTTCGCCGCCATCGTCATCGACTATCTGAAGGCCGAAGGCGTCAAGCAACAGGCGAAGGGCGACCGGATCACGTTCGAGAGCCTGACCCCCTGGCCGGGCGCCTTCGTCGGCGCCAGCGGCGTTTTCGTCGAAGGCGAGAACGGCCCCGAGCGCCGCGCCGCGATCCTGATCGGACCGGAATACGGCACGGTCGGCCGGCAGGACATCGTTGCCGCCGCGCGCGAGGCGGTGGACGCCCGCTTCGACGTGCTCATCGCCTGCGCCTTCAACTTCGACGCGCACTCGTCGGAATTGGGAAGCCTCGGCAGCTTGAAAATCCTCAAGGCCCGGATCAACCCCGACATGCACATGTCGGACGAGCTGAAGAACACCGGGCGCGGCAACATGTTCGTCGTCTTCGGCGAGCCCGATGTCGAAATCCTCGACGACGGCGGGCCCGAGATTCGCGTGAAGGTGAATGGGGTCGACGTGTTCGATCCCAACACCGGCGACATCCGCTCGAACGACGCGGCGGGCATCGCCGCCTGGTTCATCGACACCGACTACGACGAGGAAAGTTTCTTCGTCCGCCACGCCTACTTTCTCGGCGCCAACGACCCCTACAAGAGCCTGAAGACCGCGCTCCAGGCCGACATCGACGAGGACGCCTGGGCGACGCTCTACTGCGACACCTCACGCCCATTCGAGCGGCCGGAAAGCGGCCGCATCGCGGTCAAGGTCATCAACCACTTCGGCGACGAGGTGATGAAAGTGTTTCGGATCGGGCGAGGCTTCGATGCGTGACCTGTCGGCGGCCGCGGTTGCGCGCGTCTTGGGGTTCGTCGGCTACGGCAATCTGGCCGCGCCGCTATGGTTCATCGGGCTGGAGGAGGGTCTTGGCGCCATGGCCGACGCGGATGTTCGCGCCAACCTTTTCTCCCGAGGCCGGTTCGACGAGACGATGGACCTCGCTCAAGCGCACATGACCCTGGTCGAAAACGGCCGGCCGTATGACATCTCGCGGCGGGATCGATTTTCGCCGGTCTGGCTTTGGATGGCGCGTTTTGCCCGGGCAATCGGCGGTGCCGATGACTGGCGGGATCTCGCGTCTGCCCGGGCGTATATCCGAGCACGGTTGGGCCGGTCCGACGGTGCGACGTTCATGACGTATGCGTCGCCCGTCCCTGAAAAGGGTTTGCACACGCGCCAGTGGACTGAACTGGTTCGGCAGACGGGGGTGGACGTGACGCGGCATCAGGCGCAGCGTGCCGCACGCATCCGCACCTTGATCGAACAGCATCGCCCAGCGATCGTTATCTGCCATGGCCTGACTGCACAACATGCGTATCAAGGTCTGCTGCCGGCGTTGGCCTGGCAGCAAGTGCCGGGTGCCCCAAGTGTTCTTGCAGCCCAGGATGCTGAAGGACGCCTCCGCTTCGTCACGCCGTTCTTTGGCAATGGCCAGATGGGCTTTGACCTTGCGGAGAGCCTTGTCCGGGCGATCATAGGGCATAAGCCGGTTGCCTCGCGGTTTGCCCGGGCGGATGACGTTGCAGCGCCGGCTGTCCGGGCGACGGGGATCGGCGTCAGACCGGCGTCCGCGACATCAGCCGCATCGCAGCGATCGCAGGAAGCCCGGGCGATGAACCAAACCCCCGATGAATTCAGAGACAACACGGACCCCAAAATAACCGTCCGGCTTCTCGATCTTCTTCGCAAGAAAGGTCTGGGGGATGACGCATTCTGGCGCCTGCACCACAAGCGCGCGATCAATCACCACGAGACGATACAGGAGTTTCGCTCCTATTGCACGGGCCTTCGGGGTAGGTTTCGCACGGATTCGACGAATTCAAGGGTGCATGACCGGCTTCTTCATGCTTTGAGCGCCCACCGCGCTGAGATCGAACGGGGAGGGCCGCAGACTGATTTCGTCACGCTGGCCGAGCGGGCTTGGAAGATCATCCCGCACCGGTAGGGCGCGCTTGCCAGCGCCCGGGAGACGGATTGACGATGAATTTCCTGATCGCCGACACCTTCACAGCCTCCTTCAACCGGCTCAGCGGCCCCGACCAAAAGGCCGTGAAGGCGAGCGTCTTCGATCTTCAGATGGACCCGGGCGGGAATGGCCTCCAGCTGCACCGGATCGACGCCAGCAAGGACCCCAACTTTTGGTCGGCACGGGTCAATCGCGACATCCGCCTGATAGTCCACAAGACGGGCGATAGCCTGCTGGTCGCCTATGTCGGGCGTCACGACGACGCCTATGCCTGGGCTGAACGCCGGCGGATCGAGGCGCACCCGCGCACCGGTGCCGTTCAGATCGTCGAGGTACGCGAGCGCGTCGAGGACGTCGCGCCGCCGGCGACGTTCGACTTAGTCTTTCCCGCGCCTGCGGAGGCCAAGGGAAAGGAGACCGGCTCAACGGCGCTGTTTTCCTCGCTCGACGATGACTCCCTGCTGTCGATCGGCGTGCCCGCCGATTGGCTCGCCGACGTTCGCACGGCGACGGAAGACGGTTTCTTCGCGTTGACCGCCCACCTGCCTGCCGAGGCGTCCGAGGCTTTGCTCGAGTACGCCGCCAACGGCAGGTTTCCGGCGCCCGCTCCGCCGCCCACTGTCGCCGATCCGTTTGCACACCCCGACGCCTCGCGCCGAATTAGACTCATCGCCGACCAGAAGGAGCTGGAGCAGGCGCTCGCCTATCCATGGGAGAAATGGGGCGTCTTTCTTCACCCCTCGCAACGTGCGCTGGTCGAGCGTTCCTTCTCGGGACCGGCGCGCGTCGCCGGTTCCGCCGGCACAGGCAAGACCATCGTCGCGATCCATCGCGCTGTGCGGCTCGCTCGCGACAACGCCCATGCGAAGGTGCTGCTCGCCAGTTTCTCCGATCCTCTGGCGGCGGAACTGTCGAAGAAGGCGCACGTCCTGGCGCCGGAGACCGGCGGCGTTGTCCGCCGGATCACGACCGCGTCGTTCCGCAGCATCGCCGAACAGATGTTCCAACTCGAGCACGGGGTGCGTCCACGCATCGCCGGCGACGCCGTGCTGCGCGACCGCCTGCGCGGGGCGACCGCGTCCGCGGGCCTCAAGGGCTTCTCCGAGCGGTTCCTGCTGTCGGAGTGGACGCATGTCGTCGACGCGTGGGGCCTGACGTCGCTCGACGCCTATTCGACCGTCCAGCGTATGGGCCGCAAGAGCCGGCTTGGCCCCAACCAGCGCGCCCGCCTGTGGCCGGTTTTCCAGGCGGTGCGAGAAGCGCTGACAGCGGAACGCGCCACGACGTGGGCGAGCGTCTTCGCCGGGTTGGCGGACGCGCTCTCGGAGCGGCAGAAGAAGCCATTCGACCATGTCGTCGTCGACGAAGCACAGGATCTCGCGCCCGCCGAACTGAGGTTCTTCGCCGCGCTCGCTCCGGCGGGCGCGGATGGCCTGTTTCTTTCGGGTGACCTCGGACAGCGGATCTTCCAGCACCCATTCTCGTGGGCGAGCCTCGGCGTCGACGTGCGCGGCCGCTCGCACACGCTCAAGGTCTGCTATCGCACCTCGCAGCAGATCCGCCGGGCCGCCGACAGACTCTTGCCAACGGTGCTGCGCGACACCGATGGACTGGAGGACGAGCGACGCGGGATCGTCTCGGTTTTCGAAGGTCCGCCTCCCGAGGTGAAGTCCCTCGACACGGTCGCCGCGGAAGCCGCCGCCGTGCGTGACACCGTCGAGGCGTGGCTTCGCGACGGAATCGCGCCGCACGAGATTGGCCTGTTCGTCCGGACGCGGCAGTTCGTCGCGCGCGCCCGAGCCGCCATCGCGGACCTTCCGGGGGCGGCCGAGATGACGGCCGCGCCTATGAGCCTCGCAAAGGGACTGGAATTCCGCGCCGTCGTCGTGATGGCTTGCGACGAAGGTGTTCTGCCGCTCGACGAGCGGGTCGCCGATGCAGCCGACGAAGCGGAACTCGACGACATCTACGAAACCGAGCGCCGACTGCTCTACGTCGCCTGCACGCGGGCGCGCGAACACCTGCTGCTGACGGGCGTAGCGCCGACATCGGAATATCTGGCGGATTTCACAACTTAGCTATGAGATCTCGGAGTCCCATCGCGCGTGTCCAAGAATGATCCTCAGGCTCGGACCTGCGGGCGTGGTCGAACCCGAATGCTGGGGAGAATTTGATCGTAAACCTGAATCGCCCCGGGCATTTCAACAGTGACTGCCAGTCCAAATGGAACGCCTTCGTCGATGCGTGCGCCTTGATCAATTTCGCGCTGAACCTGAACTGGGATCGTCCCGCCACCCGCGGCGGTGCCGATCCGCGCGTTGCGCCAACGACGGTGAACGATCGTTCCGCTTTCGGATTGAGTGTTCGTAGGCTGCCCTGTGGTCGTGCTGATCCCCGCTGTTTCCAAGTCATCCGTGTGGAGCGAAGGAACTCGCAACTTAACCGCTCGATAAGCGAGGTGGCCAGGACGTGTCGGCGCAAACCACGCGAGCGTGGCGCGAACTTCGCGAGGGCTGGAACTGTTGCCGAAGACGGCGGGAATTGGGACGTCAAACACTATTGACCCCTCAGGCCCGATTGAGCCAGTGGCCCACATGGTCGCGCGATCAGATGCGCAGGCGATCGCGTCCTCGGGGTCAACAAATCCGTAACCCAGGTGACGGCAAACCTCCCGCCGCCAATGCTCGTGATGCATCTCTGCATCCGGATCGATGACCGATCGGATAAATTTGTCCGAGCCACGCCAAGATGCAGCATGAACCAGTAACGCCTTCAGCAATGCGGCGCGCTCCGCCAAGGGCATTTGAGCAATCAATGCGGGGTAGGCCCTTTCGAGGGCGTCGAAGATCCGATGTGCCGAGTGTGTCGCGAGCGCCGTCGCTGCACTGGTTCCCATAGTGTAGTGCAGTCCCATTCCTCCGT
This sequence comes from Roseiarcus fermentans, assembly GCF_003315135.1. Lineage (GTDB taxonomy): Bacteria > Pseudomonadota > Alphaproteobacteria > Rhizobiales > Beijerinckiaceae > Roseiarcus > Roseiarcus fermentans. The sequence goes on along the minus strand of NZ_QNRK01000012.1, from coordinate 4,905 downwards.
TTCCCGGAGGAGCCGCCACCTTCAGACCCCAAAAGCGACTCGGATTGGGATGGCTCAGCAGTATTGGAGGAGCTGCCACCGGATCGAGCCGACCTCGCTGCCGACCACCCGCAAACAGCGCCTCGGGCTTCGTACTGCGCCGCAGGCCTGGCCCGAGGCGTGACGATAGGTTCGGCATTTCCTCACCGTCATAGGGCACGAAAGGAGTTACTCCACCAAACACCTCAGACGATGAGTCGCGATGCCAAGCTCCGATAGTTAGTGAATTGAGACTGTCTGCCGGCGCCAGCAGCCGTCGGTCCGCTTTTGCCGCATCAACGCCACGCAATGCTCCCCTCGAACGATCTGCCGACCGCGCAGCCTCAAATTCCGCGGCATTTGCAAAGTCTCGCATCGAGATGCCAGCATTCACGTTGCCCGCACTCACCAGGAAAAGAATTCCATAGCGGAACGCGAGATAATCCAATGCCCTGGCCCATGTGGAGATCTTGCCAGTGAATGGTTTTGTTATATCACCAAGGGAAACATTGACAATAATGACGTTTCCACCGCCATTAGCTCGCATTCTTATAACGGCCTCAACGATAACATCGACCACCAACCGGTCGCCATCGAAAAGTTCATCACCGATCGCCGGCGCATACATGACGGGACGGAAATAGACACGACGACTAATCGGCGTCGGGGGGTCGTTCAGATCGCCGTGCAACGCAATAGACGCCATCGCTGTGCCGTGAAGCCGCTGTCCAACAGCTCTTGCTTCGAGATTGGTGGGGTCATCGATCGCAAGCCGACCGGCGAGCAACGGGTGGGCCTGCACTGGCACGCCATCGAAGACTGCCGCGATCGGATCTTCAACCGGAGGATGCGGCCGGGCCTGATCGACAGGTGTTTGGTCTTCCGCCTCGATTGGCGTTCCTACGCTCTGAGGGACGATTGCGGCGACGGGATCTGCGCCTGCGAGCGAGCCGGGGTCGAGTTCGGCCAAACGCCGGATTTCGGCTGCCGGTACGTCAGCGAGGATCGCATGATAACCGAATTCGGGATGCCGTGATCGATCGATGATGGCACCGCCGCTGTGCGTGATTTGGTTGGCGATCGCCGCTTCGGCCGCTTGTGCGGTGTCTCCGCTTGCCCGAAAAACCAACTCGATTTCGATTCTGAGCAGTTCATCGTCAGCCGCGCCGTCAATGGCGTGGCGGAAGTACTCTCGGTTCTGTTCAGAGACGCGATCAGCCGGTCCCCAGGGTCGGATCATGCGTAGCTGGGCAAAAAGTTGTGCCCATGGCCCGTAGTTCCTCGGCACCGTTCCGGCTCGTTGCCACCCTTCCCAAAGAGAAACGATCTGCCTCAGTGCATCGAGTTGGGGTACAAGGAGATAGAATTCCGGATTCTTGTCAAATTCGTCCGGTGCCAACTCCTCTTCGCCGGCAAATTCTAATCCTGGTATGCGGGAGATAGCGTTCACGAAGTTCTGAATCGACCCAGTTACTTCGAAAACAAGCAGACGTTCTGGTGCCAGTGAACTTGCATCTGCGCGCAACTCAAGCGCTGCGTCAGCTCTGTCGAGTATAGTGTGCAACCGCCGAAAGAGTGGACCGTGAGCACGTTCCTGTGCGCCTCGGTCAAATGCGCGGGCTCGACTCCCCCCGGCGGGCGAGCGTCGCCTTCCGGCGCCGCTTGGTTCGTTCAGACGGAGGAGAGGTTTCTCCGGATCGTGTGGCATCGGCTTCTTCCGGCGCGACTCTGGTAGTCCAGAAATTGATTTGCTCGGTGAGGATGTCCCGCAGCGTTTGGTTGCCGAGGGAAAGAATGTGCCGGCGCCTTACAGTCTGGCAAAACTCAAGGGCTTCAGCGAAACTGACAGGACCGAGGAAAGTGGCGAGTTTGTAGGCTTCCATACCTGCAGACTCCGGCCAGCAATCAAGCTGGCGGTCGAGAAACACCGCCAGTCCTTCTCGTGTTGGCTGAGGCATTGTTAGCCGTAACTGGAACCGCCGCCACACCGCGCGGTCCAGAAGTTCTGCGTGATTTGTTGCCGCGACGGTTACAACATAACTAGGCAACTGGTCGATTTGCATGAGGAGAAAGGATACAACACGCTTGATTTCGCCCGTTTCGTGAACGTCACCACGTTCCTTTCCGATTGAGTCGAATTCATCGAAAAACAATACGCACGGAACGGTACGCGCGTAGTCGAAGAGGCGTGCCAGACGTGCGTTGGTCTCGCCTAGATACGAGCCCACAAGCGCATCGTAGCGGACCGTAAAGAACTGCACCGCGAGCGCCTCTGCGACGGCTTCTGCTACGGATGTTTTGCCGTTGCCGGGAGGGCCCGAAAGAAGTACTCGATGCCTCGGTTGCATGCCGTTAGCTCGAAGCAAATCAGCACGGTGTTGCTCTTCCACGAGCTGCTTGATCTGTTCGCCCACAGGTAGCGGAAGTATCAACTCATCAAGCCGTCGACGGGGTGTGCTCTCAAGGATCGTATCCTTGCCAGACTGGCCGCCGGATTGCGGCGCGGAAGGGGGCGTCACGGACACCGCGCTTAGCGCTCGCTGGAGACGGTCTGCAAGAATGTGATGATTCTTGCCCCGTTCCTCTGCGACAATGGCCTCGACCGACGAGCGCAATGCGTTGCGGTCACCAGCCGCGCCGGCGCGCACAATCGAGAGAAGTAGGTCGCTTCGGGCCACCGCTGGCTGAATCCAGAAACCGCAAATCAGTACCGAAGGATTGGTTAACATTTTGGGCGCAGCGGTGACACCCCGAAGCGCGATCCGAAATGCCGCTATCCCAGAAATTGGAGATCGAGGCGCTTCCGACGTCCCATCATGCGCCGTCAAGGGCCTCCTGATTGGATTTGGCCTAAGGCCTGACAAGCCGCGCGGGTGCGGTGTCGCCAAGGTGGGAGGAATGCAAGAAGCCTTGCGGCAGCAAACGTTATGCCGATTCCGGTTCCATGACCCCCGATCTCCGCGAACGGAGGACGCGCTGCTCTCTCTTGGAGCGCGTCCGACGCAATCCCCGCCGATGGGTTCGCTCGCTCCAGCGGATCAAGCGTGGACAGATTTTCGGCGTCGCCGCAGGAAGCATTCTCCGAGGACCGACTTGCCCATCACCAGAGCAGGCTGCCCGGCGCTCCCTTGAAGGGGCCGGAGACGTCAGAGGTGATCCACCCGCCATAGAAGTTTCCCGGTTGCGGGGTCACGCGCTCGTTATCGACAAAGCAGCCGTCAAACGGCCCCGCGTAAAATGCGACGTGGTTGCGCAAGGACCTGAAGGCCGGGTTCGGATTGGGATAGCTCCAGGCGACATCGCGCAGCGTTTCGTCGTTCACGCGGACATCGAAGTAGGTCGCTTCGCCCTTCCACTCGCAGACAGAGCGACGGCGCGACGGCCGCAGAACGAACGCTGCAATGTCATCCATCGGAAAATAATAACTCGGCGGATGACTCGTCTCCAACGTGCGCACGCCTCTGCGCGTGTCAGCGATGACGACATCGCGATGCACGATCCTGAGACGGCGTTGGCTTGGCTCAGCCACTGCCGGCCGCGGATATGACCAGACGCTTTCCTGTCCCGGACCGGCAGGATCGCGGATGACCTTCATGAAGAGGGCTCCTTCACTGACCGCGGCGATGTCATAAACCGCAGCCCACCGAGAGCAAGATCGCACGAAAAATCGCGGCCAATGGCGACCACACCAATGCGCCGCAACCGATGCGTATCGAGCGGAATACCGGTGCGATAGGGAACAAAGCGATCGAACGGCAGCTGAACCGTCCGCCACGCCGCGTGGGCCGTGAAACCTTGGCGGTAAGATTGCCACGGCCTGATCAGGGCGGCAGTCCGCAGGTGAACGCCGTACTCCTCGCCATTGCCGAATACGTCGAGTTCGATCCCGCTCCAGACGCTGGCGTCGACGACCCCAGCATCAGGCGAGAGATCGAGGGCGATCTGAACAAAACCACCACTGTTCTCGAGGCTGACGTCGCCACGCATTCGTATGGCCGGCCGGCCGGCAATCACGTCGCGCGCCATAGCGCCAATGGAGACACCCCCCATGACCTGGTCGGTGAATAGCCGCCAGTGGGTCCCTATCGTCGCAACGGGCGGCGCGCGGCTTAGGTCGTCTATCACCGCGGACGTAAGCACGTTGCCCTATCGCGAACGCAATGCTGACCGCCGCGCAGCGACGATCATGGCCAGCCGCGCACCGACCACAGGGTCGCGCCACAACAGGATCAGCGCGGTCAGCAGCCCGACATGCAGGGTTAGCGCGCCCGCGCTGACATGCGCCATCTGCCAGATCAGACCTGGCCCCGCCGCTGCGCTGGCGCAGGCCAGTGAATATGCCGCCCACCACGCCAGCGTGACCGGCGACCCTAAGGGCCCGTCAGACAATAGCTGAATCGGCCGACGTTAGGCGGCGGGGATTCCCTTGGGCGGTTGGGCGTCGTAGTTTTGGGGATGATTGATGAAGATTCTCTCCAAAAGCTGCGGGCGCGCCATGAGGCGATATTGCCTCAACTGGATGAACGGCAGCGACGGCTTTTCGCTGCGTCGGAAGCCAGGGCTGCGGGGCATGGGGGCATCGCCGCGGTTTCCCGCGTCACGCGCATAGCCACGAGCACGATCGGACGCGGGCTGAAGGAGCTCGACGCGCCGCCGCCGTCGCCCAGTCTGGTTCGCCGTCCGGGAGGGGGACGCAAATCGCTGACGGAAACGGACCCCGGCTTGCTCGACGATCTGAACGCGCTGGTCGAGCCCGACACGCGCGGCGATCCGATGTCGCCGCTGCGCTGGACGGCCCGAACTAACGAAACGGCCACCAGATACGCATAAGGGGACGAATAGAGAACGTTGCGCCGTGTGGGCCGCGGAACTCCGCCGAGAATCGCT
>NZ_QNRK01000011.1 GCF_003315135.1 Roseiarcus fermentans | reverse complement strand
GCCGTGCTCGACGCATTCGCCGCGCCGCCCGCTCCGCCCGAACCGCTCGACCCGGCGTCGCGATAGATCGGAATCGCCGGAGCAGGCAGGCCGCCGGCGCCGCCGTTCCCGCCGGTCGCGGCGGCGTCGGCCGCCGCTCCGCCGAAAAACGTGACGGTCGTCGCCCTTGCGGAGGCGGCCCCGCCGGCGCCGGCCGCGCCGGCCGTCCCATTCGTGGCGGCATTGCCGCCCGCGCCGCCGTTCCCGCCGGTCGCCGTCGCGGAATTGGTCGTCGCGTGGCCGCTCGGGAAGCGACCGCCGGCGAGGGCGGTCGCCGGCCCTCCGGGACCGCCCGGCTGTCCATCGGGGTTGCCCGGAGACGGAACGCCATTCGCGCCGTTCGCGCCATTGGCGCCGCTCACGATGACGACCTCCGCCCGGACCCCGACCTGGGGCCAGACCAGGACGAGCGGCAGCGCGGCGGTCGCCGCGAGATGCACGAGGAACGAACGGGAGCGCGTCTTGGTCATGGCGGCCTCCTCATCGGAACCCGGTCGTGAACCGATCGCGGGCCGAGCATGCGGGCGTCGGCGGGCGAACGGCCGCGCCGGCGCCGTCGTTCGGCGCGGCCCTCGTGACGGCGACCGGGCGATCAGTCGCCCGGCGTGGACAGAACGAACACATTCGACCGGCGAAGGGTCGACGATCTCAGGTATCCGGCATAGCCGAGCGCGGCGAACCCGAGCAGCATCATCGCCCAGGTCGCGGGTTCCGGGACGGGGGGATCCCGCACCGTGAAATCGAAGCCGAAGCCGTTGAGCGTGTCGTTGAAGGCGCCCGTGGTGATCGCGTACGCTACGTCGACCGTCTGGCTTCCGCGTCCAACGACGCCGAGATTGAGCGTGCGCGGCGAGAAGAAGCGCTCCGCCGCGCTCAGCGAGGTGAATGTTTCCGCCACCGCGACGCGCCCGTCGACCGTGACCTCGAAGCTCATGGCGCCGAGTCCGGTTCCGGCGACGGTCTGGCCGAGAATCGCCAGCGACAGCCTTTCCCGCGCGGCGGTGGTAAACGTGAAGTCCGCCGCGTCGGTGAAGGTCTGGTTCTCGCAGCACGCGGCCGCGCCCGACATCGCGCCGCCCCCGATGGCCGGACCGCCCGGCGTCAGCGCGGCGTTGGCGACCGCCTGACCGGCCACGAGCGGCGGGACGAGCGCCGCGGAGCCGCCGCCCGCCGTCGCGCCGGCCTCGGCGATGGGGTCGTCGGCGCCGGTCTCCGACACTCCCGCCTCGGCGGTGGCGGCGACGGAACCGTCGACGTTAGCCGCCGCGCCTTGCGCGGAGGCGACTCCAGACGGTCCGGCGGCAAGGAATTGGCCGCCGGATGCGCCGGCGGTCGCGGTCGCGGTCGACGACACCCGGCCTGAGCCATTCAAGGCGCCGTCGCTGACAGCGCTCGCGTTTCCGGCCGCGCCCGCGCTCCCTCCACCACCCCCGTCGCCGCCCGCGCCCCCGGTCGCGACCGTGGTCAGGACGAGCCGCGCCGCCGAACCGCCGCGAAGGGTCAGGGTCGAGGACGCCGCGCCGCCTGCGCCGGCATTGGCCATGTCGGCGCTGCCGCCTGCGCCTGCGATCGCCGTCTGCGTGAGAGACAACGTTCCCCGGGTCGATCCAGTCGCGGCGTTGTCGAGATCCGCCGCCGCGCCCGGGCCGCCAGGGGCGCCGTTACCAGCGCCGCCGGCCCCGCCCGTGAGGGACGCCGAAACCGCGACCGCGCCCGTTCCGGAGCTTCCCGACGCGACGGCCGTGCCCGACCCGCCCGCGCCGCCCGGAACCGAGGCGCTGGAATTTGCGCCGCCCGCGCCGCCCGTGGCGCTGGCGGACGACGTCACGGCGCCATTGCCGAGCGAGGACGCCGCGCTCGACGCATCGGCCGCGCCGCCTGCGCCACCCCCGCTGCCCCCGCTGAGCGCCGGAGGCGGCCCCCCGGTTGACGGAGCAGGCAGGCCGCCGGCGCCGCCGTTCCCGCCGGCCGCGGCTGCGTCGGCCGCCGCTCCGCCGAAAAACGTGACGGTCGTCGCGCTTGCGGAGGCGGCCCCGCCGGCGCCGCCCGCCCCGCCGGTTCCGTTCGTGGCGGCATTGCCGCCTGCGCCGCCGTTTCCGCCTGTCGCCGTGGCGGAATTGGTCGTCGCGCGGCCGGTCGGGAAGCGACCGCCTGCGAGGGCGGTCGCCGGCCCTCCGGGGCCGCCCGGCTGTCCGTCGGGGTTGCCCGGAGACGGAACGCCGTTTGCGCCGTTCGAGCCGTTGACGCCGTTCATAATGACGACCTCCGCCCGGAGCCCGACCTGGGGCCAGACGAGGACGAGCGGCAGCGCGGCGGTCGTCGCGAGTTGCACGAGGAACGAACCGGAGCGCGTCTTCGTCATGGCGGCCTCCTGATCGGAACCGGTCGTGAACCGATCGCGGGCCGAACAGGCGGGCGTCGGCGGGCGAACGCCGGCGCGGTCGTTCGGCGCGGCCCTGATGACGGCGGCCGGGCGATCAGTCGTTCGGCGTGGACGGAGCGAACGAATTCGACCGGCGAACGGTCGACGATCTCAGATAACCGGCGTAGCCGAGACCGGCGAACCCGAGCAGCATCATCGCCCAGGTCGCGGGTTCCGGGACGGGGGGATCCTGGACTCGGAAATCGAAGCCGAAGCCATTGAGATCGCTGTCGGCGCCGGTCGTGATGGCGTAGCTGACGTCGACCGTCTGGCTGCCGCGTCCGACGACGCCGAGTCCGAGCGTGCGCGGCGAGAAGAAGCGCTCCGCCGCGGTCAGCGACGTGAACGTTTCGTCGACCGCCACGCGCCCGTCGACCGTGACCTCGAAGCTCATGGCGCCGAGGCCGGTCCCGGCGGCGGTGTTGCCGAGAATCGCCAGCGACAGCCCTTCCCGGGCGCCGGTGGTGAAGGTGAAGTCCGCGGTGTCGGTGAAGGTCTGGTTCTGGCAGCACGCGGCCGCGCCCGACATTGCGCCGACCCCGATGGCCGGACCGCCCGGCGTCAGCATGGCGTTGGTGATCGCCTGACCGGCCACGAGCGGGACGAGCGCCGCGGAACCGGCGCCCACCGCCGCGCCCGCCTTGGCGACCGGGTCGTCGGCGCCGATCACGGACACGGAGGCTTGCGCCGCGGTGGCGACGGAACCAGCGGCGTTTCCCGCCCGGCTGTGCGCCGAGGCGGCGCCCGACGCTCCGCCGACCAGGGCCTGATAACCGGATGCGCCCGCGGTCGCGGTCGCGGTCGACGACACCTGGCCCGAGCCGCTCAGGGTCGCGTCGCTGTCGGCGCTCGCGTTTCCGGCCGCGCCCGCCGCCGATCCGGCCAGGCCCCATCCCGCCGCGCCGCCGGTCGCAGCCGTGACCACGGCGAGGCTCGCCGCCGGACTGCCGAGCACGCTCAGAGTCGAGGACGCCGCGCCGCCGGCGCCGCCTTTGCTCGCATAGGTGGCGTTGCCGCCCGCGCCTCCGATGGCCGTCTGCATGAGGGCCAACGCTCCCCGCGTGGATCCGCTCGCGGCGTTGACGAGCGTGGCCGCCGCGCCCCGGCCGCCGTTCGTCCCAAACCCGGCGCCGCCGGCGCCGCCCGTGAGGGACGCCGAAACCGCGACCGCGCCGGTTCCGGAGCGTCCCGAAGCGACGACCTTTCCCGACCCGCCCGCGCCGCCCGGAACCGAGGCGCGGCTGCTCGCGCCGCCCGCGCCGCCCGTGGCGTTGGCGGACGACGCGACGGCGCCCGCGCTCAGCGAGGACGCCGCAGCGGTCGCGTTCGCCGCCCCGCCTGCGCCGCCCGGGCCGCCGAGGCCGCTGAGGCTCGGGGGCTTCCCCTCGGGGTTGTGCGGCGGCGGCGCGCCGCCCGCGCCGCCCGCCCCGCCCGTGGCGGCGGCGGCCGCCACCGCTGGGGCGGAAACCGTGACGGCCTCCGCCGTCGCGTTCGCCGCGCCGCCCGCGCCGCCGGCGCCGCCGGTTCCGGTGTCGGCGGCGGCGCCGCCCTTCCCGCCGTTCCCGCCCGCAGCCGTCGCGGTGTTGGTCGCCGCGCCCAGGGTCGGCGACCGACTGCCGGCGCTCGCCGACGCCGCCCGGCCGGGTCCACCCGGCCGCCCGTCGGGGCGGCCCGGCGGGGCGACGCCATTGGCGCCGTTGGCGCCGTTCGCGCCGTGAACGGTGACCATGGCCGCCCGCGCCTCGGCTTGCGCGGCGACGAGGATCAGCGGCAGCGCAGCGGCCGCGGCGCAATGCGCCAGCAACGAACGGGAAAGCGCCTTCGACATGGCAGCCACCTCAACGGGAAGCGGTCTCTGGAAACCCGGGGCGGGCCGCCCGGCCCGTCGTCAAGCGCGAAGACAAGAATCCGCAGGGCCGGCTCCACGGAGCAGGCCACAGTCCCTTCCCGCTGGAAGGGGCGGTCAAAACGGCTTTGGGGCGTCGAAATCCGCGGGGTCTCGTGGGGACCGCCTGCCCGAATGGTCGCACGCGGGCTCGGGGCGGCCAATCCTCATACCGGCTAAAAAGACGGCGGCGGCCGACGCCCAAACGGGCGGGACCGCCCGAAAGGCGTATTCGGCCGCGCCGGCGCGCTCTGGTCGCCGACCGCGCCGGTTATGTCTTCTTCGCCCGGGCCTTGGGCGCGGTCCCGGCGGCCGGCGGCTTTGCCGCCTTCGCCTTGGCCGGGGCGGCCGGCTTGGCGGCGGCGGTCTTCGTCGCCGGCTTCGCCCCGGCCTTCGTCGTCTCCGCCTTCTTTTCCGGCGCCTTGCGCGCGACGGGCGCAGGCTTGCCCTCGCGCTCTGCGAGCAGTTCGAGCGCCTCGTCGAGCGCAATCGAGTCCGGCGACATCGACTTCGGGATGGTGGCGTTGACCTTGCCCCAGTTGACATAGGGGCCGAACCGGCCCTCGCGCACGGTCACCGGCCCGCCGCCCGGATGGTCGCCGACGAGGCGGCCCGACACGCCGCCGCCAGCGGCCTTGGCCTTGAGGTGGGCGATCGCTTCGTCCAGCGTCACGCTCGCGGGGTCGGTTCCCTTCGGCAAGGTGGCGTTGACCTTGCCGTGGCTGACGTAGGCGCCGTAGCGGCCCTGCCTGACGCTGACCGCGCCGCCGTCCGGGTGATCGCCGAGCGCGCGCCCGGCGCCCGCGCCGAAGCGCGACGCGCCGGCGCCGCTCTCCTTGGCGACGATGAGGTCGATGGCGCGGTTCGCGCCGATCTCCAGCACGTCGTCGTCGCGGCCGAGATTGGCGTAGGTCTTGCCATGCTGCACGTAGGCGCCGTAGCGGCCGATGCCGGCGAGGATCGGATCGCCGCTGGTGGGATGCTTCGCCACCTCGCGCGGCAGCGACAGGAGCTTGAGCGCCTTTTCGAGCGTCACGTCGTCGGGCTTCAGGCCCTTCGGCAGCGACGAGCGCTTCGGCTTCTCGCCCTCGCCCTGCTGCACGTATTCGCCGAAGCGGCCGTTGCGCAGGCTGATCTCGTCGCCGCTGTCGGGGTCCTGTCCGAGCACGCGCACGCCCGGCCGCTCGCCCTCGCCGCTCTCGGCGCCGGTCGGCGACAGCACGCGGGTGTACTTGCATTCGGGATAGTTGGCGCAGCCGATGAAGGCGCCGAACTTGCCGAGCTTCAATGACAATTGCCCCTTGCCGCACGACGGGCAGAGGCGCGGATCGACGCCCGCGCCCTTGTCGGGGAAGATGTGCGGGCCGAGAAGGGTGTTGAGGCTGTCGAGCACCTGGGTGGTGCGCAGGTCCTTGGTCTCGTCCACCGCTCCGGAAAAATCCTTCCAGAAGGCGCGCAACAGCTCCTTCCAGTCCATCTCGTGGTTCGACACCTGGTCGAGCTGCTCCTCGAGGCCGGCGGTGAAATCGTATTCGACATATTTGGAAAAGAACGATTCGAGGAAGGCCGTCACCAGCCGGCCCTTGTCCTCCGGGATCAGCCGTTTCTTCTCCAGCCGCACGTAGTCGCGGTCGCGCAGCGTCGCGAGCGTCGAGGCGTAGGTGGAGGGGCGGCCGATGCCGAGCTCCTCCATGCGCTTGATCAGCGTCGCCTCGGTGTAGCGCGGCGGCGGCTCGGTGAAGTGCTGGCTGGTGTCGATCCGGTCCTTTTCCAGTCGCTCGCCCTGGCGCATCGGCGGCAGGCGGGCGGAGTCCTCGTCCTCCTCGTCGTCGCGGCCCTCTTGATAGAGCGCGAGAAAGCCGGGGAAGCGGACGACCTGGCCGGTGGCGCGGAAGTCGAGCTTTCGCCCCGCCGCCTCGGCGAGGATGTCGACGGTGGTGCGTTCCAGTTCGGCGCTCTCCATCTGGCAGGCGATGGTGCGGGTCCAGATCAGTTCGTAGAGCTTCGCCTGCTCGGGCTCGAGATGACGGGCGACGTCGCGCGGGCGCCGCGTCATCTCGGTCGGGCGGATCGCCTCGTGCGCCTCCTGCGCGTTCTTGGCCTTGGCGGTGTATTTTCGCGGCGCGGAGGGGACGTAATTGTCGCCGAACTCCTTGGCGATCACCTTGCGCGCCGCCGCGACCGCCTCGGGGGCGAGGTCGACGCCGTCGGTGCGCATGTAGGTGATGAGGCCGACCGGGCCGTCGCCGACGTCGACGCCTTCATAGAGCCGCTGGGCGATCTGCATGGTGCGGGCCGGCGCCATGCCGAGCTTGCGCGAGGCCTCCTGCTGCAGGGTCGAGGTGGTGAACGGCGGCCAGGGGTGGCGCTTGAGCGGCTTCGATTCGATCGCGGCGACCGAGAACTTCGCCTGTTCGAGCGCGGCTTCGAAGGCGCGCGCCTCTTCGCCCGAGCCGATGTCGAGGCGGCTGATCTTCTTGCCGTCGGCGCCGACGAGGCGGGCCGAGAAAGCGGCCTGGGCCTCGGTCCTCAGATGGGCGACGATCGACCAGTATTCGCGCGCCACGAACTTCTCGATCTCGACCTCGCGGTCGCACACGAGGCGCAGCGCGACCGACTGCACACGGCCCGCCGAGCGGGCGCCGGGGAGCTTTCGCCATAGCACCGGAGACAACGTGAAGCCGACGAGATAGTCGAGCGCGCGGCGGGCGCGGTAGGCGTCGACCAGCGCCCCATCGATTTCGCGCGGGTTGCGCATCGCCTCCTGCACCGCGTCCTTGGTCACGGCGTTGAACACCACCCGGTCGACGCGCTTGTCCTTGAGCAGCCGCTTGTTCTTGAGGATCTCGTGGATATGCCACGAGATCGCCTCGCCCTCGCGGTCAGGGTCGGTGGCCAGGATCACCCGCTCGGCGTCCTTCACCGCGGCGCCGATGTCGCTCATCCGCTTGGCCGACTTGGCGTCGACTTCCCAGCGCATGGCGAAATCGTCTTCCGGGTCGACTGAGCCGTCCTTGGCCGTGAGGTCGCGCACGTGGCCATAGGAGGCGTAGACCCCGTAATCCTTGCCCAGGTATTTGTTGATGGTCTTCGCCTTGGCGGGCGATTCGACGATCACGACTTTCATTCAGGCGTCCTTCGGCGGCGCCGCCCATGCGGTCCGCCTTGTCGGTTCGGGCGCGGGATATGGAGAGGCGAGGGCGCCTTTGTCAAATGGGGGGAGGCGGCGAGGCGGCAATCCGGAACAGAATTGCTATGACGCCATCGGAATATCCGTCCGGGCGAAGTCCTCCCCCTTGAACAGCAACGGAGCGCCGAGCGTCTTGGCCTGCGCGTACGCGAAGCAATCGCCGAGGTTCAACGGCGCGGGATGACCGGTTCCCTTGCCAAATCGTGAAAAGCATCCAGCGCCGCATGCGCGGCGTTCCGATCGAGCGGCGACGCCTCGGCGCCGACCAACGCGATAAACTCCATGACGTCGGCTTCGGCCTCCGCGACGGAACAGAACCGTTTGCGCCGCAGCCCCGGCGCAGCCTCGTAGACCGCGATCGGCGATGTGACGGCCGAGTCGGCCTATTCCAGGGCCGCGATCAAGGCGCCGCACTCCGGCTCGCGAGACAGAATTGCGACGATCGCCGAAGCGTCGATAACGATCATCAATCCCCACTCAGATCGTCGGAGAACGCCTTGTCCGCCTCGAGTCCGGTCGGAGGGCGGCGGGCGATCCGCTCGAGAAGCGGGCGGAGACGTTCGGCGAGCGGCGCTTCGCTTTCGCTGCGGGCGATCTCGTTTTCCAACGCCCGCCGCACGGCGTCGGTCTTCGAGGTTTTCCGAAGGGCTGCGAGCTTGGTCGCCAGGTCGGCCACGCGCTGGTTGCGAATCTGAAGGGTCGGGGTGGATCTGCCCATGACGGATTGGAGATAGTGTCACGCTCTCAATACCGCAACAGGTTCGAATTGCGCGCCCTCGGCGGGCATGCGACACTCGCGCATCCCCACACATTCGCGAGATCGCCATGGCCCAGTCTTCCGACAAACCCGTCTGGCTCATCACCGGCTGCTCGACCGGCTTCGGCCGCGAATTGGCGACGATCCTGATCGGCCGCGGCTACCGCGTCGCGGCGACCGCGCGCGATCCCGAAAGGATCGCCGACCTCGTCGCCGGCCACGAGGCGAATGCGCTGGCGCTCAAGCTCGATGTCGACAACGCTACGGAAATCGCCGCCGCCGTCGCGGCGACGGCGCAAACATTCGGGCGGATCGACGTGCTCGTCAACAACGCCGGCTACGGCTACCTGTCGGCGGTCGAGGAGGGCGACGACGCGGACATCCGCGCCATGTTCGAGACCAACGTCTTCGGGCTGGCCGCCATCACCCGCGCCGTGCTGCCGCACATGCGGGCGCAGAAGTCGGGCGCGATCGTCAACGTCTCCTCGCAGGGCGGCTTCATCGGCTTCGCCGGGGTCGGCTATTACAACGCCACCAAATTCGCGGTCGAGGGCCTGTCGGAAGCGCTCGCCAAGGAGGTCGCGCCGTTCGGGATCAAGGTCCTGATCGTCGAGCCCGGGCCGTTCCGCACCGACTGGGCGGGCCGCTCGCTGAAAGTCCCCAAGGCGCCGATCGAGGCCTATGCGGAAACCGCGGTGGCGCGGCGCAACATGATCCGCGGCTACACCGGCTCGCAGCCGGGCGACCCGGTGCGGGCGGCCGAGGCGATCATCGCCACCGTCGAAAGCGCCGATCCGCCGCTCAGGCTGCCGCTCGGGTCGATCGCCTTCGAGGGCATGACGGCCGAGATCGAGTCGGTGCGGCGGGAGATCGCTTCCGTCGAGGCGATCGCCCGCGGCGCCGACTATCCGAAGGGCGCCTGAGCCCGCGCGCGCGATGCCCGACCCGTTCAATCTTCAGCGCTTCGTCGACGCGCAGGCGCCGGTCCACCAGACGGTTCTGCGCGAGCTGGCGGACGGCGAGAAGCGGTCGCACTGGATGTGGTTCGTGTTCCCGCAGATCGCGGGCCTGGGGTTCAGCCCGATGTCCGTCTTCTACGCGATTTCGTCGCTCGACGAGGCGAAGGCCTATCTCGCGCACCCCGTGCTCGGACCGCGGCTGGCGGAATGCGCCCGCCTCGTCCTCGGCGCCGAAGGCCGCAGCGCGCGGCGAATTTTCGGCGCCGTGGACGAGGCGAAGTTCCGCTCGTCGATGACGCTGTTCGCCCGCGCCGCGCCCGACGAGCCGGCGTTCGCGGCCTGCCTGCAAAAATACTTTTCCGGCGCGCCCGACGGGGCGACGGTGGAAAAACTGCAGGCCGACTGAGTGGCGCCGCGCGGACGGGGGCGGCGCGACGCCGCCTCTCCCGTCCTTGACCCGGTCAGGCGGCGCGGAGCCGAGCCCGCCCGCGCAGGACCTGTCCGCCGAAGCCGAGAAGGCCGGCGCCGAGGATCATCATCGCCCAGGTCGGGGCTTCCGGCGCGACCGCGTAGCCGCCGGTCACGTAGCGGATTGTTCCGCTGCCCGGGCAGGAGTAGCCCGCGCATTCCCAACTGCTGGCGCCGATGATGTCGTTTTCGTCGATCGCCGTCGTCAACGGATGCGCGAACGTCAGCGCCATCCCGCGGGCGTACTCATAGGGGCCCGCCAGCTGGAAGTACATCGTGTCGTCGGTCGGGTTGTTCGTGGTCACATAGTCGTACGTGTAGCCGCCGAGCGTCGCTCCAGCGGTTGTCGCCGCCTGTCCCCCGCCGCTGTAGTCATCCACATTGATCATGAAGCTGCCGGTCGCGGTCCCGCCGTCGTCGAAGGTGACGTTCTCGAGCGTCCACCAGACGTCGGCCCTGGCCTGCGAAGCCGCTCCGAACGCGAAGGCGGCCAGCGCGATCGTCGGCATGATCGTTGAATTCATGGATTTCCCCAGACGTCTCTCGCGTCGATCCCTCATCGACCGCGGGACATTGAGGCATCTTTATAACGTCGTCAACTTATCATACGCGCGGCCGTGGGGTTCAGAAGCCGGGAACCCCGCCGGGAGGAGATCCGGGTCCGGCCACGGGCCGCGACCGGTGCGCCCGTCCGCTTACATCCAGCGCCGGCTGCCCGGCGCCGGGCGTCTTTCCCGCCCGAGTTCGCGGCGCCGCCCGAGTTCGCCGCAGAGGGCGACCCACTCGCGCCGGATGAACACCGTCTCCGGGCTGGCCGGAGCGTTCGAGGCCCGCAAGTCCGGGGACTGTGCGAGGCGCGCGCGAGCAAGGACGCGGCGGGCCTGCCGACGCGGCGACGCCGGCGAGCGCGCATGGGGCGAGCGGATGGGCAGCCGCGGTGGCTGACCAACGCGCTGACTGCGGCGCCGGGATCAACGACCGCGGCCACAGCGCTCAGCGCGGCGATGCGGTCAGCGATCGCGTCGCCCGTGGCGGCGGTCGTTCAGGCCGCGAGCAATCGGAGCCGCCCCCGCATGGCCGTCCCGCCGAGCCCGAGCAAGCCCGCGCCGAGGATCATCATCGCCCAGGTCGGCGCCTCCGGCGCGGCGGCGTAGGGGCTGGACGACAGGTTCACGTAACGGATCGATGTCGGGTTGCCGGGGCAATTGTCGGCCGCGCTGACGCACTCCCAACCGCCGATGATCGGATCGTCGGCTGTCGCGGTGGTCAGGGCGTACTGGAACTGCAGCTCGAACACGCGCCCGTACGGATTGGCCGGGTTCGAGAACGACACCGTGTCGTCCGTGGGGTAGTTGACGCCGCCTCCCACATAGGTCACGCCGGACGTTATGGTTGATCCGGCGGTGGTCGTGACCGACACCGAACTCGCCGGCCAGTTCAGGATGTAGCCATAGATGTTGATGGCGAACTGGCCGCTGGACACCGTGCCGCCGTCGTCGAAAACGACATTGTCGAGCTGCCACCAGACGTCCGCCTCGGCCTGCGTCGACAGTCCCGCGGCGAGCGCCGCCAGCGCGCACGCCCCAATCAGCTTGGATTTCATGTCCCATCCCCTCGCGCGTTCCCTTTGCCGACCGTCTCGCAGGCAATCTCGGGTTGCAGTTACAAGTTGTATCAAGTTGCATACATAGTCAACTGGGAACACCCGAAATTCGACGCATTCGCCGACCGCGGGGGCGCGCGAGCGCACAGCGCCGCAGGGTCGGCGTCGCGACGCTCCGCCGCGCCCGGGATCGAGGCGCGGCTCGACCCCGCCGACATGACGCGGCGGGACATCGCGCAAGGTCGGCAAGAAGCGCACCGCCTTGTCGCGGGCGCACCCGGGTCAATCTGGCCTTCGGGCCTCGACCCGCACGCTCGAACGCGCCGGCGAGCGGCTCGGGGCGGACGCGACGCACATGGGTTGTCGCCCGCGGCGGCGAGGCGCTGATGCGGTCGCGCTGGATGGGGCAGGGTCCGTCTCGCCGCGGATCGCCCGGCTCGGCCTCGGTTCGACCGTTTCGTGCGGGCGGGCCGCAGCGCCGGGTCGCCTTCGCCGCAGGCAAAGACAATGAGCCGCCCGCGAACGGACGGCTTTGGAGTGGTGGAGCGCGAGGGCTTACAAGGCGGCGACCGCCGACCGGCGGGCGCGAGCGCCGGCGAACCCGAGGCCGGCGAAGCCGAGCGCCATCATCGCCCAGGTCGACGGTTCCGGCGCTCCCAGCGCCAGATCGTCGATCCCCAGGTTGCCGACCGGCCCGGTGAACACCACGGATTCGGCCACGCCGGAGAAGCGCAGGGAGACCGGGGCAAAAGCGTTGGGGTCGCTCGCCGGCAGGTCCAGCGACCCGAGAAGACTTCCCGTTCCATCGAGGCCCGCATAGACGCCGACATGTCCGGGGACATAGAGCCCCTGGGTGAAGGCCAGCCCGGCCGAAAATCCCGCGGCCACATCGATCGTCGCCGGGTCGGCGCTGTTGTAGGCCAGATTCGGCTGCGACGTCGCGCCGAAGCCTGAAGCTGTGGTCCAGCCGACGAAATCGACTCCCAGGTTCGGGCCGCTGGCGCCGGCGCTGTCCGTGCCGCCGTCATAGAAGTTGTCGACGTTCGCGTAGCTCGTGACGGCATCGAAGTTGATGAAAATCGAAGCCTGCGATGTTCCAGCGTAGACAATCGATGCAGCGATGGTCGACGCGGCGAAAATATGCTTCATCATTGTTGACTCCGTCCACGGCGAGGGCCGCTTTGCAAGCATGCACAAAAGAAATCCGCATGTAAAGAGCTGGTATACGCTGTCAGGAATCTTGCCGACTGATGGCGATCGCCACCCGCACCTGGCCGCCGCGACGCAATACCGTCGGCAGTCGGTGTGGACGGGAAAGGCGTGCGGTTCCTCGGTTGCCGCAGAGCTCATCGCCGCCTATAGGCTGGGGCTCCATGACCTCGACGCTTCCCGTCTTCACCCAGCGCCACCTGCTCGGCATCGAGCCGCTCTCTCGCCCCGAGATCGAGGCGCTGCTCGACCTCGCCGACGAGGCGGTGGCGATCTCGCGCCAGATCGAGAAGAAGCGCTCGACCTTGCGCGGCCGCACCCAGATCAACCTGTTCTTCGAGGCTTCGACCCGCACCCAGTCGTCGTTCGAACTCGCGGGCAAGCGGCTCGGGGCGGACGTGATGAACATGGCGGTCGCCGCCTCCAGCGTGAAAAAGGGCGAGACGCTGATCGACACGGCGATGACGCTCAACGCCATGCGCCCCGACATTCTGGTGGTCCGCCATCACGCCGCCGGCGCGGTCTCCCTGCTCGCGCGCAAGGTCGACTGCTCGGTGATCAACGCCGGCGACGGCGCGCACGAGCACCCGACCCAGGCGCTGCTCGACGCGCTCACCATCCGGCGCAACCTCGGGCGGATCGAGGGGCTGACGGTCGCCATCTGCGGCGACATCCTCCACTCGCGGGTCGCCCGCTCCAACATCCTGCTGCTCGGCAAGCTCGGCGCCCGCGTACGCGTCGTCGGCCCATCGACGCTGCTTCCGGCGGGGGTCGAGGCGATGGGCGTCGAGGTTTTCCGCGACATGCGCGCAGGCCTCGCGGACGCCGACGTCGTGATGATGCTGCGCCTGCAGCGCGAGCGCATGGCCGGCGCGTTCGTGCCGAGCGCCAAGGAATATTTCCGCTTCTTCGGCCTCGATCAGGAGAAGCTGTCGCGCGCCCGGCCCGGCGCGCTGGTCATGCATCCCGGGCCGATGAACCGCGGCGTCGAGATCGACACGGCCGTCGCCGACGGCGCCCAGTCGCTGATCCGCGAGCAGGTCGAGATGGGGGTCGCGGTGCGCATGGCCGTGCTCGAGGCGCTGGCCCGCAACCTGCCGAACGCCTGAGCGGGCCTATTCCACGGCTTCTGGCGCGCAGGGCCGCCGCCGGGGACGAACAGGTCGAACAGGACGGACTTCCCCGACCGGCGGGGCGTTTCCGCCACGGGAGCCGCCGCGGTTTCGACGGAATTCGCCTCGATCGGCTGCAGACCGGGAAGAGACAGTCGTCGGGTCGCGCGTATGGCTGAACGGGATGTTGGTTGGATCGGCGCCGCTGCGCCGTTCCCGATCCATAGGGACAGAAACCGGGCCGGACCAACGCCGGACCGCGCGAAAGCGCCCGCCGGGTCATCCGATCGCGCGGGCGGCGACGAAGCGGGCGATCGCCGGACCGAGAAACAAGACGAACAGGAATCGAGCCATTTGCATCGCCATGATGAACGGCATGTCGACCCGGGTCGATGCGGCGATGATGGCGACCGAATCGGCGCCGCCCGGGCTCATCGCCAGATAGGCGGTCAAGGCGTCGACATGAGCGGCATAGGCCAGCGGCGCAGCGAGCGCGGCGCAAATCGCGATCAGGCAGGCGATCGAGGCCGCCAGCGCCGGCAGAATCCTGGCCGCGTGGGCGAGCGCCGGCCTGTTGAAGCGCGCGCCGATGCTCCAGCCGATGCACAGATAGGCCGGCGCGAGGAGCCAGGGCGGCAGTTCGACGGCCATCACGCCGAGGCTCTGCAGCGCCGCCCCCGCGGCGAAGGCGACCAGCATCGGTCCGGCGGGTATCCGGAACGCCGCCCCCGCCGCCGCCGACAGCGCGGCGAGCGCGACGGTCGCGGCGAGCGAGGGCCAGGCGACCGGCGGGAACCAGACGACCGGCGCGGGCGCATGCGGCGTCGCGGCCGTCCACACGCCGGCGACCGCGGTCGCCGCCGCGGCGACCATGACCACGCGCAGATACTGCATCAGCGCGACGAGCCGCACGTCGGCTCCATAACCCTCGGCCATCAGCGTCATCGCGGTGGCGGCGCCGGGAAAGGCGCCCCACACCGCGGTCGTTCCCGGAAGCACCTTCAGGCGCGCGAGCAGCCATCCCAGTCCGGCGCTGGCCGCGATCACGGACAGGACTCCGGCGAGGAACAGCGGCCAGTCGCGCGCCATCTCCGTCACTGTCGAGGGCTCGATGACGCGCGCGATCAGGCAGCCGACGACCGCCTGCGCCGCGACGAACAGCGGCGCCGGGACAATCGCCTCGATGGCGAAGCCGCTCAGGAGGGCGGCGGCGGCGAGCGAGCCGAGCAGCAGCGCCGCCGGCAGGCGCAGGAGCTCCAGTCCGCCGACCAGAACCGCCGACAGCGCGACCAGCGCGGCCCAGTGCGCGGCCCGTCTCGCGCGCTGTCTCATGCGCCGTCTGCGCCGGCGCGCGGTCCGGTCATTGCGGCGCCGCGCCGAGGAGCGCCAGAATCTCGTCGGTCGTCGCGGTTTCGCCGAGCCGGGGGAAGATGCGCTGGACGCTGTTGTCGTGCGCTTCCGCCCGCATGTCGGTCATCGCGTCGGTCGCGAGCGTGACGTTGAAGCCCAGTTCGTAGGCCTGGCGGGCGGTCGATTCGACGCCGATGCTGGTGGAGACGCCGGCGATCACGACCTGGGTCACGCCCTCGCCGCGCAAGCGATCGAGAAGGTCGGTGTTGGTGAACGCGCCCCAGGTCCGCTTGGTCACCAGATGGTCCTGCGGCTGCCGGTTCAGTTCGGGAACGAGTTCCGTCCAATCGGCCGGGAGCGTCCCGGCGCGAAAACCCTGTTCCGTGCGGCCGGGCGCGGCGCCGGCCACGGTGACGAGCACGACCGGCGCCCTGCGGCTGCGGAACGCCTCGGCGAGGCGCGCCGCGCGCGCCACGACCGCGCCCGCCGCGGGCGCCATGGCGACGATGCCCTTTTGCAGGTCGATGACGATGAGCGCAGTCCTGGGGTCGAGCGTCGTTGCGGGCATGACGGTCTCCTTGTTTCGGAATGAGGGGGGCGCCCCGGCGTCGCGCCGGCGGGCGAGATCAGTCGTCGGCGATGATGTCCATCAGGGCGAGCGCGCGGGTCAGCGCCGCTCGCTCCTCGGCCGTGAGCGTGGCGCGCATGCGTTCGGCGAGCCAGTCTTCGCGGATGCGGCGGTTCGCCAGAACCTTATCCCGGCCCTTCGCGGTGACGGACAGAAGCGTCTGCCTGCCATCGCTCGGATCGGGCGCGCCGACGATCAATCCCGCCTCGGCCAGCGGTCCCACGATCGCGCCCATCGATTGCGACCGCATGTTTTCTTCGCGCGCGAGCGCCGTCAGGGTCGTCGGACCCTCGCGTTCGAGGCGCCCGAGCACACGCGCCTGCGACCAGCTCAAGCCGCCGGGCGGAGCCTTGCCGCGCAGCCTGCGCGTCAGCTTGCCCACGACGGCGCGAATCTGGCCTGCAAGGGCGGCGGCGTCGTCGAGGGGCTCGACTGTCGACGTGTGCGCGCGCATGGCGACGGAAAGCGTCCCGGGTTCAAATGGTAAGTGCAACTACGTAGGTAGACTACAGATATCGCCGCTGTCAAGCCGGCGACGCCGATCGTCACGAAGCCGAGGTCGCGATCTCGATTGCGTACTCGAGGGTCGACGACACGGCGGCGCCGTAGTAGCCGCCCTCGACCGGCATGGTCGCCGCCTGATCGGGCGCCGCGGCGAGGGCGAGGTGGCCGTCGGAGACCGTCACGCCATGCGTCGGATCGTAGGCGCGCCAGCCGAGGCCGGGCACGAACGCTTCCGGCCAGGCGTGCAGGTGGCGCCGCCCGTCGGGGGTGTCGGCGTGGGCCTGATAGCCGCTGACGAACCGGGCCGGGACGCCGAGGCTGCGACAGGCGGCGAGGAAGAGAAGCGTCACGTCCCGGCAGGCGCCGTGGCCGAGCGCCAAAGTCTCCTCCGGCGGCCGCGCCGCGCCGTCGGGCCGGATGTCGTGTCGGATGTCGCGGTAGAGCGCGCGGTTCAGCCGGTCGAGGAAGACAAGCGGATCGGCGCCGCTCTCGACCGCCAGCTTGCGGGCGAAGGCGCGCACCGCCCCGTCCGCTTCGCCCTCGAGGTAGGCGGCGTTGGGGTCGCCGGCCCCGGCGAGCCAGGGCAGCGGGGCGGGCGCGGCGCTCCGGTCCGGCGCGGGCGCAAACTCCACTTCGAACCGGCTGTCGATGCGGAAGACGTCGGTGGTCCCGGCGAAGTCGACCCTGGTCACGAGGTTGCCGAAGGCGTCGAGCCCGTCCTCGCGGGCGATCGGGCGCGGCTCCACCACGAGCGAGCGCGACCGCAGCGCGCCGGCGTCCGGCCGCGGATTGAGCCGGAGCGCGTGCGCGGCGAGCCGCACCGGCGATGCGTAGCGGTAGATCGTCTGATGCCGAACGGAAAAACGCATGGGGGCGCCCGAGGGAGCGCCCAGCCCGCGCGCCCGAGATAACGAGCATAGCCGCGCCTGGATCGACCGCCATGCGTCTTCCGTATAGCGCCCGCTTCTCCGTCGCCCCGATGACGGACTGGCTGGGTCGGTTAATTGCGGCCAGGTCCGCAATCCGTCGACTCCAGCCGTTGCATTTGCTCGCGTCCGCTTCCGGCGGGTGAGCGCGACGGAACGCGACCGAACCCAACGTTGCCGCCCACGACCAAAAGCGACGACGGCGCCAAGCGCCGCCTTCAGCCCCGGGCGGCCGATCCGGGCGGCGGCTCGGCGCGGCTCGGGCTCGCCAGCGACAGATGGTCGAGCGCGCCGCGCACGCCGAGGTCCTCGATCGCGGCGATCGCCGTCTCGACCTTGGCGGCGAGATCGCCAACCGTCGTCAGGTCCTTGCCCCAGAGCCTCGTGTCGGCCAGCAGGCGCCTCGCGACCGCCGGCGCGTCTCCGGGCGCGGCGCCCGCCCAGGCCGCGGTCATCAGGTCGAGCGCGCGCGCGTCGTCGCGGATCGGATAGGGACCGCGCTCGCGACGGCCGTAGACGCCGTCGGCCTGCCGCTCGCCGCGATAGAACGCCAGGAGCGCGGCGAGCGAGAAGGCGAGACCCTGCGGAACGGGCTCGCCTTCGGCCACCCAGTCCTCGACGGTCGGCAGCACCCTCACCACCCACTTCGACACCGAGTTGAGGGCGATCGAGATCAGCTCGTGGCGAAGGAAAGGATTGGCGAAGCGCTCGAGGACGGTCGCCGCGTAGGCGCGGCGCTCGACATCGGGCAGCCGAATTCGCGGCGCGATCTCGTCGAACAGCATGCGGCGCAGGAAGGCCGACATCTGCGCATCCCTGGTGATCGCCTCGACCGTGTCCAGGCCGGCGAGGAAGGCGGCGAGCACGGTCGATGTATGGCCGCCGTTCAGCAGGCGCACCTTGCGGGCGCGGTACGGCCTGAGATCGTCGGTCCAGACGACGTCGAGGCCGGCTTCGGCCAGCGGCAGTTCGGCGGCGATCGCCTTCGGCCCCTCGATCACCCAGACGTGGAAAGGCTCGGCCGCGACCGCGAGCGGGTCCTCGTAGCCCCATTCGCGAAACAGCGCTTCCTTCTCTGCGCCCGGGAAGCCCGGGACGATGCGGTCGACGAGCGTGTCGAGAAACACGGTCTTCCCTTCGATCCAGGCGACGAAGGCGGGGTCGAGGCCCCAGCGGCGGGCGTGGCCGAGAACGACGCGGCGGAGCGTCGCGCCGTTCGCCTCGATCAGCTCGCAGGGCAGGACGACGAGCCCCGGGGCGTCGGGGCCGAGGGTCGACCAACGCGCCCACAGGAGCGCTGCGACCTTGGCTGGGAAGCTCTCCGGGCAGACGTCGGGATCGAACGGCTCTTCGACGTCGACGATGCCGGCCTCCGTCGTGTTGGAGACCACGAAGCGCAAATCCCGGCCGGCGCCGATCTCCAGGAATCGGCGCCACTGCGTGTGGGGATCGAGCGCCAGCTGCACGGTCGAGACGATGCGGCGGTCGATCGCCTCGCGGCCGTCGACGCGGCCGCGCAGGAGGACGGTGTAGAGGGTCTCCTGCGCTTCGAGCTGGTGGCCAAGGCCCCCCGGTCGCGCCTTGGCGATCGCGACGCCGCCGTCGAAAATCCCCTTCTCGTTGGCGACGTCGATCATCCAGTCGACGAAGCCGCGCAAGAAGACGCCGTCGCCGATCTGGAGAATCTTGACGGGGCGCGGCGCGGGGTCGGCGTGGGCGACCGCCTCGAGGCTCGTCGAGAGCGCGCGGCGCGTCAGAAGAGCCATGACTTCGCCCCCGGTCAGAGTTTGTAGGCGGCCTTGACGAGGCGGTAAGCGAGATCCTGGGCGACCTCGAAGGCCTCGTCCTCCTCGAGCCGGTGTTCGGCGACGAGGCGGGCGAGAAAGGCGCAGTCGCAGCGCCGCGCGACGTCGTGGCGCGCCGGGATCGACAGGAACGCGCGGGTGTCGTCGTTGAAACCCACGGTGTTGTAGAAGCCGGCGGTTTCGGTCACCGCCTCGCGGTAGCGTTTCATGCCCTCGGGGCTGTCGAAGAACCACCAGGCCGGCCCGAGCTTCAGCGCCGGATAGCAGCCGGCGAGCGGCGCGAGCTCGCGCGAATACGCGGTTTCGTCGAGGGTGAAGAGGATGATCGTGAGATCGCGCGCGTTGCCGAACCGGTCGAGCAGCGGCTTCAGGGCCGAGACATAGTCGGTCGGGCCTGGGATATCGCACCCCTTGTCCTTGCCGAAGGTCTTGAAGATCCACGGATTATGGTCCCGGCGGGAGCCCGGATGGATCTGCATGACGAGCCCGTCCGCAAGGCTCAGGCGCGCCATCTCGGTCAGCATCTGGGCGCGGAAGAGTTCGGCGTCCGCGGGCGCCGCCTGTCCGCCTTTGACCCGGTCGAACAGCGCCTCCGCCTCGGAGGCCGGGAGGTCGGCGGTGCGGGCGGAGGGGTGGCCGTGGTCGGTCGAGGTGGCGCCCATCGTCTTGAAGTAGGCGCGGCGGTCGGCCAGCGCGGCGAGGTAGCCCCTCCACGAGGCGACGTCGCAGCCGGTGATACGGCCGAGCTCGGCGAGATTCGCGGAGAAATTCGGGAAGTCGGGATCGACCACCGGATCGGGGCGGAACGCGGTGACGACGCGGCCCTTCCAGCCGCTGTCGCGGATCGCCCGGTGGTGGCGGAGGTCGTCGAGCGGGCTCTCGGTGGTGGCGAGCGCCTCGATGTTGAAGCGCTCGAACAGGGCGCGCGGCCGGAATTCGGGTCTCGCGAGCGCCTCGGCGATGATGTCGTAGAGCCGGTCGGCGTTGTCCGCCGAGGGTTGCTCCTCGACGCCGAAGACGGTGGTGAAGGCGTGGTTCAGCCACAGCCACGACGGCGTGCCCCGGAACAGAAAGAAGTTCGAGGCGAACAGCCGCCAGATCGCGCGCGGGTCCTGCTCGACCGGACCGCCGTCGAGTCGCGGCACGCCGACCGTCTCCGGCGCAATGCCCTGACTGTAGAGCATGCGGTGCACGTAATGGTCGGGGACGATGAACAGCCGCGCCGGATCGGGGAACGGCCGGTCCTCGGCGAACCAGGCCGCGTCGGTGTGGCCGTGCGGACTGACGATCGGCAGGTCGGCGACCGCCGAATAGAGGCGTCGCGCGATGGCGCGCGTGACCGGGTCGGCGGGGAAGAGCCGGTCCGGGTGCAAGGCGAAAGGCTTCGCCTCGGCCGGGGTGAAACGTGCGGTCATGGGATCGAACCTCCGAGGGGGCGATGTCGGATCGGGCGCAGTCCGACTTGACAATCTCATATATCTAGTATATCAGAAGCAATGTCAAGTGGTAAAACCGGAAAGCAGCCCAGGAACCAACCCTGGTCCTGACCGGGAAAGACGGCGGCGGCGCCCCGGGACACTTTTTTCAAAGTTCCGCGGCCTTTCGTCAGCTTTTCACGGATCAAAGAAGGGCGACTTCCGAGGAGCCACGCAAAACAAACGCGATCGGTCGTGCGACCAGTTCGCGATAACCCGTCAGGGGGAAACCATGCGCTATATCTCAGGGTTGAGGTGGAGGATCCTGGCGTTGATGCTGGTCGGAACGATCATCGTCTACGTCGACCGCAACGTGCTGGGCGTTCTGGCCCCGATCCTGAAGAAGGAGCTGAACTTCACCACGGAGCAGTACTCCTACGTGGTCTCGTCCTTCCAGATCGTTTACTCTTTCTCCCAGCCGGTCGCGGGCTATTTGACCGATCTGATCGGTCCGCGCATCGGCTACGCGGTCGCCGCCCTGGTCTGGGGCACGGCGTGCGCCCTGCACGCCTTCTCGACCGGATGGGTTTCTATGGCCGGCTTCCGCGCGATGCTCGGCGTGTCCGAGGCGGTCGCCATCCCGACCGGAACGAAAACCTCGACCATATGGTTTCCTTCGGCCGAGCGCTCGATCGCCACCGGCTGGTTCAACTCCGGTTCGTCGCTCGGCGCCGCGATCACGCCGCCCCTGGTCGTCTGGCTCTCGACCGCCTACGGCTGGCAGTCCGCCTTCATCATGACGGGCGGTCTGGCGGTCGTCTTCTCAGTCCTGTGGTTCTCCCTCTATCGCGACCCGCAAAATCATCCGCGCCTGTCGCCGGAAGAGTTCAATCTGATCGAGGGCGGCCAGGAGAAGGTCGTCGCGGAAAAGCCGGCGCTCAAGAAGATCTTCGCTCAGAAGCGCTTCATCGGCCTGATCATCGCCCGCTTCCTGACCGAGCCGGCGTGGCAGACCTTCGCCTTCTGGATCCCGCTCTACATGGTCTCGGTGCGCGGCATGGACATCAAGCAGTTCGCTCTGTTCGCCTGGCTGCCGTTCGTGGCCTCCGATCTCGGCTGTCTGGTCGGCGGCTATCTGGCCCCCTTTCTGCACAAGCGCTTGGG
Organism: Roseiarcus fermentans; assembly: GCF_003315135.1. Lineage (GTDB taxonomy): Bacteria > Pseudomonadota > Alphaproteobacteria > Rhizobiales > Beijerinckiaceae > Roseiarcus > Roseiarcus fermentans. Next base: position 147,385 of record NZ_QNRK01000011.1, on the reverse strand, counting down.
CATGGCGCTCGTCCCGTCGCGGCTCACCGTCATCACCATCGGCGCGTTCTGCATGGTCGGCCCCGCCCTGATCAGCTTCGTCGTCAACCCGATCGTCGCGATCCTGTGCTTCTCGCTCGGCGGCTTTGCCCACCAGATGCTGTCGTCGATGATGTACGCGGTGGTCGGCGACGTATTCGAGAAGCCTGAGATCGGCACCGCCACCGGCATCGCCGGCATGTTCGGCTACCTCGGCGGCGCGATCTTCACCCTGGCGCTCGGCCAGCTCGCCAACACCGTCGGCTACGAGCCGTTGTTCGCCATGCTGTTCCTGTTCGACCTGATCGCGGCGGCCGTGCTGTGGATCTTCATCGGTCGGTCGCCCGGACCGATCCCCGCGGCCGCGCCGGCCGTGTGAGGATCGAACCGGGACCAGTCCGGCGGGCGTCTCCCGCCGGCTCCCTTCCGACGGCGAGCGTCGACATCGCCGCTCACTGCCGCATGGCCTCTGGAGATTTCGCGCCATGACCGCCTCTCCTCCACCCTTCCGCGTCGCGCTGATCGGCGAATGCATGATCGAACTCAAGGAGACCGCGGCCGGCGCGCTCTCGCGCGGCTTCGGCGGCGACACCTTCAACACCGCAGCCTATATGGCGCGGCTCGGCGCCCGGCTCGGCCCCTTCGTCGACTATGTGAGCGCCGTGGGCGACGATCGCTTCAGCAGCGAAATGGTCGCCTACTGGAACGCGAACGGGGTCGGCTCGCGGCTGACCGCGGCGCTGCCCAATCGCCGCCCTGGCCTCTACTTCATCACGGTCGACGCGAGCGGCGAGCGCCGCTTCACCTATTGGCGCGGCGAGGCGGCCGTGCGCGACGCCTTCGAGACGGACGGCGCCGCCGCCGTGCTCGCCGCCCTCGGCGGCTACGATCTCGTCTATCTGAGCGGCGTCAGCCTCGCGGTGTTGAAGCCCGGCTCGCGCGAACGCCTGCTCGCCCGCCTCGAGGCGATCGCCGCGACCGGCGTCGCCATCGGCTTCGACTGCAACCATCGGCCTGCCCTGTGGGAGAGCGAAGCCGAAGCGCGCGCCGTGTGGGAGCGCGTGTTCGGCTTCGCGCGCTTCGTCCTGACGACGGTCGACGAGCTCGCGACGCTCGACGTGGACAGCGTCGAAGACGGGCTCGCCCGTTTCGCCGCCTGGCCGCAGATCGAACTGGTGATCAAGGACGGCGCCGCGCCCTGCGTCCTTCGCGCTGAGGGCGAGGTCCTGCGCGTGCCGGCGATCCCGGTCGAGCGGGTGGTCGACACCACGGCGGCCGGCGACAGTTTTTCCGCCGCCTACCTGCTCGGCCGCCTCCTCGGCGCGCCCGCAGAGGCGAGCGCCCGCGCCGCGCACGCCGTGGCCGGCGCCGTCGTCCAGCACCCGGGCGCCATCGCGCCCGCGGACGCCACGCCCGACGTGTTCGCGGAATGGATCGCCGAAGGCCGCGGCCTTCGCCGGGCGGCCGGATTTCGACCCCGCACAAGCTCTGACCGGGAGACCTGACATGAGGTCCTCTCGCGACGCGATCGCCGCCGGCGACCGAGACCGCATCGAACGCCCCGCCCGCGAGGCCGCCGCCCTGGCGCGCCGTGCGGCGCCCTGACCCGCGCGGGCGCGCGCGTCCGCCCCTCACTTCCCCTTCGGAGCCTTCAATGACCCTCGCCCTCAAGATCCACGATCTCGACACGGTTGCGGTGGCGCTCGAGCCGCTTTCGGCCAGCGCGGCGCTTCCCGCCTGCGGCGTCACTCTCCTCGACGACATCCCGCGCGGGCACAAGTTCGCGCTGCGCGACATCGCCGAAGGGGAAACGGTGTTGAAGTACGGCGCCGTCGTCGGCGTCGCCACCCAGTCGATCGCGCGCGGCGCCCACATTCACACCCACAATATGCGGACCGCGCTGGGCGCGATCCTCGACTACGCCTATTCCGGCGGCGTCGAGGCGCCGGCGCCGGCGGCGACCGCTCCGACCATCCGCGCCTTCGAGCGGGCGAACGGCGACATCGGCGTGCGCAACGATCTCTGGATCATTCCGCTCGTCGGCTGCGTGAACGGCCTCGCGCGCGCCATCGCCAGGCGGGTCGATGCGAACGGCGTCCTGCCCGAGGGCTCCCGCGTTCGGATCCTTTCCCACCCCTACGGCTGCTCGCAACTCGGCGACGATCTCGCCGACACGCGCGCGATCCTGCAGAATTATGCGCTCCATCCCAACGCCGGCGGCGTTCTGATCCTCGGCCTCGGCTGCGAAAACAACACCCGCGCCGCCTTCGAGGCGGGCCTTGCCCCAGCCGATCCCGAGCGCGTGCGTTTTCTCGTCGCCCAGGACGCCCAGGATGAGAAGGAGGAGGGTTTCGTCATCGCCCGGGCGCTGGCCGAGCGCATGCGCGGCGACCGCCGGGTCGAGGTGAGCGCCGCGCGCCTGCGGGTCGGGCTCAAGTGCGGCGGTTCCGACGGACTCTCCGGCATCACCGCCAATCCGCTGCTCGGCGCCTTCTCCGACTGGCTCTGCGGCATCGGCGGAACAACGGTGCTGACCGAGGTCCCGGAAATGTTCGGCGCCGAGACGCTGCTGATGGCGCGGGCGGAAAACCGCGAGGTTTTCGACAAGACCGTCGCCCTCGTCAACGACTTCAAGGCCTATTACGTCGCCAACCGTCAGCCGATCTACGAGAACCCCTCCCCAGGCAACAAGGCCGGCGGCATCACCACGCTCGAGGAGAAGTCGCTCGGCTGCACCCAGAAGGCGGGTCGTTCGGTCGTGCGCGACGTGCTCGGCTACCGCGATCGCCTTCGGGTCGCAGGCCTGAACCTCCTGTCCGCCCCCGGCAACGACGGCGTCGCGGTGACGGCGCTGGGGGCGGCGGGCTGCCACATGGTGCTCTTCACCACCGGTCGCGGCACGCCGCTCGGCGGCGTGATTCCGACCATGAAGATCGCGAGCAACACGCCGCTCGCCGAACAGAAGAAGCACTGGATCGACTTCGACGCCGGACCGATCGCCGCCGGCGCCGTGTCGGTCGCCGATCTCCGCGCCCCCTTCGTCGAGGCGGCGCTCGCGGTGGCGAGCGGCCGGCCGACCCGAAACGAGGACAACGAAATCGGCGAGATCGTCATCTTCAAGACCGGCGTCACGCTGTGAGGCGGCGGGCGATGCGGCTGCAGCTCGCGTTCCGCTGCTCGCGCCGCCGACGATCGTCGGCGCCGCGGCGCCGGCCGCTCGGACTCGTCAGTCCGAGTAACTGCCAAGGTGGGGTCCTTACACCTCGTCATCGCGAGGAGCCCGAAGGGCGACGCGGCGATCCAGGAGCCGTCTGCGCTGCGGCTGCCGAAGCGCTGGACTCCACTGGCGGCAGGCGTCGGCGTCCCGGACTCCTGGATCGCCACGTCGCTTCGCTCCTCGCGATGACGGCTTTGAAGCGAGCCGCCGCCTTGGGAGATACGCTCGCCCGTTCTCCCAGGGTGGCTGTCCGCGAGGAGCTGGACCGGGCGCGCGCTGGGAGGGTGCGCGTCTCGCGCACCCCGGCGGCGAGACGCCGCCGCTCCCGGTGAGCGCCGTGACCGCCGCTCGTACGCTGGGCTTGGGAGTTACCAGTCCGACCGCCGTATAGGAGAAGTCCTTGAACTCCCTATATTCCGAGAGGGACTGATTCGTTGGGCGCGATCCGCATATCGGGAATGAGCATGCTGCACGAACCGCGACGCCGTCCATCCGCAAGCGGACCCGAAAGGCGCCGCTCGGCGGCAACCGCCGCGGACATCGTCCACCGCCGGCTGCGCCAGGAGATCGTCACCCTGGCCTCATCTCCCGGCGCGTCCATCTCCGAGAAGGAAATCGCCGCCGCCCACGGCGTCAGCCGGACGCCCGTCCGCGAGGCCCTGCTGCGCCTCGCTGAAGAGGGCCTCGTCGAGATCACCCCGAAGTCAGGCACTCGTGTCGCTCGAATCCCCGTCGTCGCCCTCGGCGACGCGATCTGCGCACGCGAGGCGCTCGAACTGATGCTGGCGCGCAAGGCGGCCGTCCGCGCCCGCCCGAGCGACGTCACCGCCATGCGCGCGATCGTCCAGCGCCAGCGCGAATGCGTCGACGCCCGCGACGCCGACGGCTTCCACGAGAACGACGAGGCGCTGCATTTCGCCATCGCCGAAGCCGCCGGCCATCCGGGCGTCTGGGCCATGGTGCTGCAGATCAAGGTCCAGCTCGATCGTCTGCGCCGCCTGACGCTGCCGAACTTCGACTGGCTCACCCACGTCATCCACGAGCACGAGGGCGTGGTCGAGGCGATCGCCTCCGGCGATCCGGACCGCGCCGCCGCCGCTATGCAGACCCACTTCCACAGCCTCGAGGGCGTGCTCGGCGAGGTCCGCAACATGAACCCCGCCTACTTCGACGGCGGCGTCGACGAATTCGCGCCCTGATCATCCCGGTCTTCCGGGTGGAACGATGCCAACTCTGCTTCTGTTTTCAAAGCCGTCTCGCTGCATTTGGGGTTGGCGCCGCGCCGTCCGGGTTGGTAGAGCGGCCGTTGTTGAAGCTTCGAGATCGCCGCGAAGGTCCGTCCCGGAGTTCCCTTGCCGCGACGACCCGTCTGGAACGCTTCGTCTCCGAGGACGCGCGGGGCGTGCTGCGGGACGTGAGATGGCGCAGGGTTGTCGTCGAGCCTCCGGCGTTCGATGACGGCCCTCGCCCCGGCGAGCAAGGCGAAGACTACCTCGTTCGGGCGCCCGGCGCGCAACCGGCGGTCGAAGCTTTCGACGAAGCCGTTCCGCCGGGGCTCGCCGGGGCGATGCAACGCCGCCCGAGTCCGGCGTAGAAGAGAATGCCTGCCACCTGACGAATTGAGACGACAAAAAGCGTGCTTCCAGATCAATCCTTTCGATTCTCCGTCGCCCCGATGATGGATTGGACCGACCGTCGCTGCCGGGCGTTCCACCGCGCCCTCACGCGCCGCGCCCGGCTCTATACCGAGATGGTGACCGCCGACGCGGTTGTGTTCGGCCCGCGCGAGCGGCTGATCGGCTTCGATCCGGCCGAGCATCCGGTCGCGCTGCAACTCGGCGGGTCGGCGCCGGGACGGCTCGCCGAGGCCGCGCGGATCGGCGCCGACTTCGGCTACGACGAGATCAACCTCAATTGCGGCTGCCCGTCCGACCGGGTGCAGAGCGGACAATTCGGCGCCTGCCTGATGCGCGAGCCGGCGCTGGTCGCCGAAGGCGTCGCGGCGATGAAGGCGGCGGTCGCGGTTCCGGTGACGGTCAAGTGCCGGATCGGCGTCGACGACCAGGAGCCGAGCGAGGCGCTGCCCGCTTTCGCCGAGGCGGTGAAGGCCGCCGGCGCGGACGCGCTGATCGTCCACGCCCGAAAGGCGTGGCTCGACGGCCTCAGCCCCAAGGACAACCGCACCGTGCCGCCGCTCGACTACGGGCTCGTCTATGCGCTGAAAGCGGCGCATCCCGATTGGCCGATCGTGCTCAACGGCGGCCTCGCCGATCTCGCCGCCGTGCGGGAAAGCCTCGCCCGGGTCGATGGCGCGATGCTCGGCCGCGCCGCCTACCAGAACCCGGAGCTCTTGCTCGGCGTCGATCCGGAGCTGTTCGGCGAGCCGGCGCCGGTCGGCGACGCCTTCGAGGCGCTGGAGGCGTTCTGCCCCGTGATCGCGGCGGGGCTCGCGCGCGGCGAGCGCCTGCACGACTTCACCCGCCACCTGCTCGGCCTGTTCGCCGGGCGGCGCGGGGCGCGGGCGTTTCGTCAGATTCTGGCGACGGAAGCGGTGAAGCGCGGCGCGGGCCTCGACGTGCTGCGCGCCGCGATGGCGCGGGTGGAGCGGGGGCCGGCGCCGCAGGACGGGGGTCTTCCCGGCTGGGACGAGGCCCGCGCCGAGCCCGTCACTTCGCCGTCATGACCAGCTTGCCGCGCTCGACCGAATAGCTCTTCAGCCGTTCGAGAAAACTCATGCCGAGCAGGCTTTCCTCGAGCGCGCCTGGCCTCGCGACCAGCGCCGAGACCTTGCGCATCACGATCGGCCCGACCGAAATCTGGTCGAGGCGCGTTTCCGCCGCCATCGCCGCGCCGTTGGCCGTCGTCACCGGCACGTCGTAGACGAGCTCGGCGGTATTGATGCCGGCCCGGCGGGCGTCGGCCGCGGTCAGCACCACCATCGAGGCGCCGGTGTCGAACAGCAGCGTCGCCCGCGCGCCGTTGATGTGCGTCGTCACCGCGAACGCGCCGCCGAGGCGGCGGCCGACGATCGCCTCGCCTCCCTGACCGGTCACCGGCTCCGAGGGCATCAGCTCCTGCGTCATCCGGTCGATGAAGTCGGACGCATCGTAGCGATAGGCGTAGAGGCCGGCGACGAGGGCGAACAGCAGCGCCCAGACCGCGATCGAGCCGACCATCCGGGGGAGGTGCGCAAGGCGCGCGCTGGCGAGATAATAGGCGAGCATCGCCACGAGACCGGAGGCGGCGGCGATCGTCCGGTGGTCGAGGCCGGCGATCTTCGCCTCCGCCGGCGTCAGCATCAGCACGGCTGCGGCGACGGCGAGAATCGCGAGCGGGAGAACGATCCGCATCAGCCGCTCCGTCCGCGCCCGCCCGTTCGTCCGCGGGCCGACCGGGCGCGCATCGCGACGAGACGCGCCGCGAGGCCCGCCATGATATCGAGCCGCTCCGCTTCGCCCATCGCGCGCCAGCCGCCGATTTCCGCGACCGTGCGGCCGCAGCCGACGCAGAAGCCGGAGACGGGATCGACGACGCAGATCTTGACGCAAGGGGTGGAGATCGTCTCGGCGGTCATGAGCGTTACTTAGGCGTCCGACCAGCCGATGAGAAGGCCGCACCACGCGGCGATCTCGGCGGCCTGCTGCGCCGCGCCGGCGACGTCGCCGGTCTGGCCGCCGATCTGGCGTTGCGCCAGCGCCGTCATCGCCGCCGCCCCCAGCGCCGCCGCGACCAGGGCGGCGAGCGCGAGCCCGAGCCCGAGCGCGGCGAGGCCGAGGCCGAGCGCGATCGCCGCCGCGACGCCGCAGCAGGCCGCGAAACCCGGCGGCGCGAGGCCCTTGGCGGCGGCGGCGCCGGCGCCGTCCGGGCGAGCCGGGGCGAGCGTGGCGAGCGGCGCGAGCGCGCCCGCGCGCGAGACGGCGGCGGCCAGGACGAGGGCGGCGGCCGCGCCCCAGACGCCGTGCGCCAGCGCCGCCGACAGCGCGCCCGCTCTCAGCATGAGCGAGAGCATGAGCGCCGCGGCGCCGAACGAGCCGATGCGGCTGTCGCGCATGATGGCGAGCTTGCGCTCGCGGGTCGCGCCGCCGCCGAAGCCGTCGGCGACGTCGGCGAGCCCGTCCTCGTGCAGCGCGCCGGTCACCCCGACCATCGCCGCGATCGCGAGCGCGGCGGCGACGAACGGCGGCAGGCCGAGGGCCGCCGCCGCCGCGAGCGCGACGGCGCCGATCAGCCCGACCGCGGCGCCCGCGACCGGCGCGGCCCAGGCGATGCGGGCGAAGTCGAAACCGCGCGACGCCGGCAGGGGCAGGCGGGTGAAGAAGCGCAGCGCGTCGACGACGTCCTCGGCCCGCGCCGCGACGCCGCTCACAAAATCCACACGAACACCGCGACCGCCAGCACCCCGAGGCCGGCGAAGCCCGCCTCGATGAAGCCCCACTGGCGCACCAGCGCCCGGGCGGCGTCGACGTCCTTGCCGCGCAAGCCGAGAATCTGGTTGTTGAGCGGGGCCATGACGAAGAACGCGTAGGGCCAGCTCGCCACCGCGACCAGGGCGCCGTAGACGTAGCGGACGTCCTGCGTCTCGAAAAACGCGGCGAAGCCGGCGACGGTCGAGGCGAGCGCGAAGGCCAGAAGCAGCGCCACGCCGCGGCTGTCGCTCGGCCCCCATTCCGACAGCAGCGCCTCGCCGTCGAGGGCGGCGAGCCGGGCCGGCTGCTCGACCCAGTTGACATAGACGGCCGCGCCCGCGAACGCGGCGGCGAAACTCAGCGCGATCAAACCTGCGATCATAACGGCTCCTGGAGTCGCGCCTGTCTAGCATGACGAAGAAGCCGACGGGAATGCGTGAGGGCGCGGGCCCGGGGGCCGCCGGAACATTTCGCGCCGCGCTGCTTGCCGAGGTCGCCGGCGCGGACAGCGGGGATCGGTCTCTCTGGTCGCGTCCGGGCTGACGCTCACCCTGTCCGCCGAACAGGACCTGCTGGCGAGCGGTTCCGAAACCTTCCCGCTCGCCCACCACGCGACCGAGAGCGTCGCGCTCGGCGGAAGCGGCGAGGTGGTCGCTTTCGGCCCGCAGTTCGGTCACGATCAACTGTCGGGCTTCGCCGCCGCCGGGCCGGCCCACGACACGCTGAGCTTCAGCCGTTCGGATTTCGCCTATCTCGCGTCCAGCGCGACCGCCGCCGCCGGCGTTCAGGCCTTGCTGTCGCACGGCGCCTTCAGCGAAAGCGGCGGCGCGACCACGATCACCGACAGCTTTGGCGACACGGCGACGGTGGCCGGGATCGATATCGCAACGCTGACCCAGAGTTCGGGCGCAATCGCCTTTCGATGACGGGAGCGAGCGGCCTTGGGCCTCGGGCCTCGGGTCCGGCCGCGCGCTCGAGCCGGGCTGACGCGCAGCTTGGGGCGCGCGACGTCGCAGGTCGCGTTCCTCGTCGTCTCGCGCCGCAATCCGCCTGGAGAACAAAAAAGCCCGGCCGCCGGCCGCGCCCTCAGCCGACCGCCGGCGCCTTCGCCTCGGATCCGGCCGGCAGCCGGCGCGCGGTCGCGAGGTCGTCATGGGCCCTCAGCGCGGCCGCAGCGCCGCGGGCGGCGGCGACTCCTTGCGGGAACCCGCTGCGGTCGCGATAGTTGCGGCGCCGGTTCGGCGCGCGGGCGTGGACGGCGGTCGCCGACCCGGCCGCCACGACATCGATCAGCGCGACGCCGGCGACCAGGGTGAACGCCAGCGCCGCCGCCCGGCGCTTCGGGTTGTCGCGGCCCAGCGCCGGCGCCAGAGTCGCGAGGTCGAGGGCGTCGCCGGCGACGCGGCTCCACAGGCCCAGCGAGCGTTCGGTCGACAGCGAGACCACTCCGGCCCCGATCTCGCGGGCGCCGTAGGCGCGCACGAGGCCCTTGCGTCCGTCGAGGCCGAGGGTGCGCGCGATCGCGCCGGGGGCGAAGAGTTCGGTGAGGCCCAGCGCGATGCTGAACCAGCCGAGGCTGCGCGCGACCCGGTCGGCGGTCGGCAGCGAACTGCGGCCGGTCTGCAGCACCTTGGGGTCGCCCTCGGCGCGAGCGATTCGGGAGAGGTTGGCGAGGCTCATGGGAAGCATGTCTCCGCTATCGGTTCGGGTTGGGTCGGGCGAACGCCCCGCTCAGGGCTGCAGGAAAACCTTGACGCAGCCGTCCTGCTTGTCGCGGAAGACCCGGTACATGTCGGGGCCGTCCTCGAGCCGGGCCTTGTGGGTGATGACGAAGGAAGGATCGATCTGCCCGTCCTCGATCCGGCGCAGCAGGTCGTCGCTCCAGCGGGCGACGTGAGTCTGTCCGGTGCGGACGGTCAGGCCCTTGTTCATCAGCATGCCCATCGGAATGCCGTCGTCGATTCCGGCGTAGACGCCCGGGATCGAGAGCACCCCGGCCGGCCGGCAGACGTAGATCATCTCGCGCAGGACATGGGGGCGGTCGGTCTCGAGCCCGATCATCTGCTTCATGCGGTCGATCAGCGTGTCGGGCTGCGCGGCCGAGACGTGCGATTCGAGGCCGGTGGCGTCGATGCACTTGTGCGGGCCCTCGCCGCCGGTCAGGTCGTTCAGGCGATCGATCACGCTTTCCGTCTCGAAGTTGATCGGGATGGCGCCGCCGGCTTCCGCCATGTCGAGGCGCTCGGGCAGGCGGTCGATCGCCACCACCCGCTCGGCGCCGAGCAGGACGGCGCTGCGGATCGCCATCTGCCCGACCGGGCCGCAGCCCCAGATCGCGACCGTGTCGGTCGGCTCGATCTCGGCCTGGACCGCCGCCTGCCAACCGGTCGGCAGAATGTCGCTGAGGAACAGCAGCTTCTCGTCCGGGATGCCGTCGGGAACCTTGATGTGGGTCGTGTCGGCGAACGGCACCCGCAGGTATTCGGCCTGGCCGCCCGGATAGCCGCCGGTGAGATGGGTGTAGCCGAACAGCCCCGCGGTCGCGTGGCCGAACGCCTTGTCCGCCAGCGCCTTGTTGCGGTTGCTGCGCTGGCAGACGGAGAAGTTGCCGGCCCGGCACTGGTCGCATTCACCGCAGGTGATGGTGAATGGGATGACGACCCGGTCGCCGACCGCGAGGCGGCCGTCGACGCCGCTCCCCACCTCCACCACCTCCCCCATGGTCTCGTGGCCCATGATGTCGCCGGGCAGCATGGCGGGAATGAAATTGTGGAAGAGGTGCAGGTCCGAGCCGCAGATGGCGCAGCTCGTCACCTTGATGATGGCGTCGCGCGGGTGCTCGATTTGCGGATCGGAGACGGAATCGCAGCGGATGTCTTCCTTGCCGTGCCAAACAAGAGCGCGCATGTCCTGATGCTCCTCGTGGGTTCGTCCCGCGGCCGGGGCGGCTCGACGGCCGGACAAAAATGCTCGAGGGGCGAAAACGTTGCCGGGGGAGGGCCGTTTTTGCGGGCGGGGCCGCAAGGTCCGGCCGGCGTTCGCTTTTCCCCTCGCCATTCCTGTTGCGCCTTTGTCGGCGAGAACAAAAAAAGAACTTGCATTCGAGAACAAACCATGCACAATTGCCGTCAGGGAGGCGTGGAGACCGCTGTTGCGGACGGGACCCCGCCCATGAGAGAAGGAGACGGATCGATGAGCCAGCCGATTCTTCGCGTAGTGGAAGGGACTCAGGTGGACAAGACCAAGGCGCTCGACGCCGCGTTGTCGCAGATCGAACGCGCTTTCGGCAAAGGCTCGATCATGCGGCTGGGCAAGAACCAGCAGGCGGTCGAGATCGAGACCGTGTCCACCGGCTCGCTCGGGCTCGACATCGCGCTCGGCGTCGGCGGCCTGCCGCGCGGCCGGGTGATCGAGATCTACGGGCCCGAATCCTCGGGCAAGACCACGCTGACCTTGCACGTGATCGCGGAAGCGCAGAAGCTGGGCGGCGTCTGCGCCTTCGTCGACGCCGAGCACGCGCTCGACCCGGTCTACGCCAAAAAACTCGGCGTCAATCTCAACGACCTCTTGATCTCTCAGCCCGACACCGGCGAGCAGGCGCTCGAGATCACCGACACGCTGGTGCGCTCCGGCGCGATCGACGTGCTGGTCATCGACTCGGTCGCGGCGCTGACGCCCCGGGCCGAGATCGAGGGCGAGATGGGCGAGTCGCAGCCGGGCCTGCAGGCGCGGCTGATGAGCCAGGCTTTGCGCAAGCTCACCGCGTCGATCTCGCGCTCCAACACCATGGTCATCTTCATCAACCAGATCCGCATGAAGATCGGCGTCATGTACGGCTCGCCCGAGACCACCACGGGCGGCAACGCGCTGAAGTTCTACGCCTCCGTCCGCCTCGACATCCGCCGCATCGGCGCGATCAAGGACCGCGACCAGGTGGTGGGCAACCAGACCCGGGTCAAGGTGGTCAAGAACAAGGTCGCCCCGCCGTTCAAGCAGGTCGAGTTCGACATCATGTACGGCGAGGGGATCTCGAAGACCGGCGAACTCGTCGACCTCGGCGTCCGCGCCGGCGTGGTCGAGAAGTCCGGCGCCTGGTTCTCCTACGACAGCGTCCGCCTCGGCCAGGGCCGCGAGAACGCCAAGGCCTACCTCAAGGCCAACCCGGAAGCGGCCGACAAGATCGAGCGCACCATCCGCGAGAACGCCGGCCTGATCGCCGAGCGCATCCTCGAAAACGCCGGTCCTTCCGACGGCGAAGGAGACGACGCCGAGGGCTGACGGCTCCTTCGGGCGCTGCCCGCGTCCCGCCTCCTCGACCAGCGGCGCGCCCGTCCGCCAGGGAAACCGTCCGTCCGAAGCGTGCGTCGGGCGCGTGGGAGCGGCTCCTGTCGCCGCTCTCGCGCGCCCGGCGGTTTCACCACGAAGGACACCAAGGACACGAAGGTCGCCTTCGTGTCCTTGGTGGTGAAATCACCCCGCATTCCCCTTCCGATTCCCGTTGGCGCTCCGCGCCGCCTTGATTTAGAAAGCCTCCTTGAAAATTCCTGTCGAGGCAACGTGTTCATGAGCGGCGTCAACGAGATCCGGTCGAGCTTCCTGCATTACTTCGCCGGCCGGGGCCACGAGGTCGTGCCGTCGAGTTCGCTCGTTCCGCGCAACGACCCGACGCTGATGTTCACCAACGCCGGCATGGTGCAGTTCAAGAACGTCTTCACCGGAATCGAGAAGCGCGCTTACGTCCGCGCCGCGACCGCCCAGAAATGCGTGCGCGCCGGCGGCAAGCACAACGACCTCGACAACGTCGGCTACACCGCCCGCCACCACACCTTCTTCGAGATGCTCGGCAACTTCTCCTTCGGCGACTATTTCAAGGAGAACGCCATCGAATTCGCCTGGACGCTGCTCACCCGCGACTTCGGCCTGAACAAACAGCGCCTCACCGTCACCGTCTATCACGACGACGACGAAGCGTTCGACCTGTGGAAGCGGATCGCCGGCCTGCCCGACGAGCGGATCATCCGCATCGCCACCAGCGACAATTTCTGGGCGATGGGCGAAACCGGCCCCTGCGGCCCGTGCTCGGAAATCTTCTACGACCACGGCGACCACATCCCCGGCGGGCCGCCCGGCTCGCCCGACCAGGACGGCGACCGGTTCGTCGAGATCTGGAACCTCGTCTTCATGCAGTACGAGGCGCTGCCCGGCGGCGAGCGCGTCGCCCTGCCGCGTCCCTCGATCGACACCGGCATGGGCCTCGAGCGCATCGCCGCGGTGCTGCAGGGGGTGAACGACAACTACGACATCGACCTCTTCCGCGCGCTGATCCGGGCAAGCGCCGACCTGACCGGCGTCGATCCCGACGGGGCCCACCGCGCCTCGCACCGCGTCATCGCCGATCATCTGCGCGCCTCCGCCTTCCTCGTCGCCGACGGCGTGCTGCCCTCGAACGAGGGCCGCGGCTACGTGCTGCGCCGGATCATGCGCCGCGCCATGCGCCACGCCCAGATCCTCGGCGCGCGCGACCCGCTGATGTGGCGTCTCGTCCCGGCGCTGACGCGCGAGATGGGCCTCGCCTACCCGGAGCTGACCCGCGCCGAGGCGCTGATCACCGAGACTCTCCGGCTCGAGGAGACGCGCTTCCGCACCACGCTGGCGCGCGGCCTCGCCATTCTCGAGGAGGAAACCCGGCCGCTCGCCGCCGGCGGCGTGCTCAACGGCGAAACCGCGTTCAAGCTCTACGATACGTTCGGCTTCCCGCTCGATCTCACCCAGGACGCCCTGCGCGCCCGCGGCCTGGCGGTCGATGTGCAGGGCTTCAACGCCGCGATGGAGCGGCAGCGCGCCGAGGCGCGGCGCGCCTGGGCGGGCTCCGGCGAGGCCGCGACCGAGACCGTCTGGTACGGCCTGCGCGAGCGGGTCGGCGCCACCGACTTCCTCGGCTACGAGACCGAGACGGCCGAGGGCGTCGTGGCCGCGATCGTCAAGGACGGGGTCGAGGTCGAGCGGATCGAGGCCGGCGACAAGGGCTCGCTGATCCTCAACCAGACGCCGTTCTACGGCGAGTCGGGCGGTCAGGTCGGCGACGTCGGCGAGATCACCGGGCCGGGTTTCCGCGCGGTCGTCTCCGACACGCGCAAGAAGCTCGGCGACCTGATCGTTCACGACGTCGCGGTGATCGAGGGGAGCGCGCGCGCCGGCCAGGCCGTCGAGCTCGCCGTCGATCACGCGGCGCGCGCCGCCACCCGCGCCAACCATTCCGCGACCCACATCCTGCACGAGGCCCTGCGGCTCGTGCTCGGCGACCATGTCGCGCAGAAGGGCTCGCTCGTCTCGCCCGAACGCCTGCGCTTCGACTTCGCCCATCCGAAGCCGATCACCCCCGAGGAGCTCGCCGCGGTCGAGGACATCGCCAACCGGGTGGTGCTCGAGAACGCCGAGGTGACGACGCGGCTGATGAGCATCGACGACGCGCGCCAGTCGGGCGCCCGGGCGCTGTTCGGCGAGAAATACGGCGACGAGGTGCGCGTCGTCAGCATGGGCGCGATCGAGGACGACGCGGCGCACGAGCGCCCCTATTCGGTGGAATTGTGCGGCGGCACGCACGTCGGCCGCACCGGCGACATCGGCCTGATCACGGTGGTGGGCGAGAGCGCGGTCGCGGCCGGGGTGCGCCGCCTCGAGGCCAAGACCCGCGATGAGGCGCGCAAGAAACTCGCCGCCGATTCCAACGCCTTCGCCGCGCTCGCGGCCCTCCTGCGCGCGCCTGCGGACGAAGCGCCGAAGCGGCTCGAAAGCCTGATCGACGACAAGCGCAAGCTCGAGCGCGAGCTCGCCGACGCGCGGCGGAAGCTGGCGATGGGCGGCGGAGGCGCCGGCGCGGTCGACGCGGTGCGCGACGTCGCCGGCGTCAAGTTCTACGCCCGCGCCGTCACCGGCGTCGAGATGAAGGACCTGAAGTCGCTCGCCGACGAGGCCAAGCAAACCATCGGCTCGGGCGTGGTGGCGATCGCGGCGGCGTCCGAGGACGGCAAGGCGAGCCTCGTCGTCGCCGTCACCGCCGACCAGACCGCCCGATTCAACGCCGTCGACCTCGTGCGGCTCGGCTCCGCGGCGCTCGGCGGCAAGGGCGGGGGCGGGCGGCCGGACATGGCCCAGGCCGGCGGCCCGGAGGGCGAAAACGCCGGCAAGGCGCTCGAGGCGGTGGAGGAGGGGATCCGCGCGCGCGCCTGAGGCCTCCCGCCATACCTGGCACAGGCCGGAATGCGACTTCGACGACGCCATTCTCGCCGTCGGCGCGGCCTATCGGGTGCGCCTCGTCGCCGGAGCGCTTGCGCTGACTTCGTAGCCGTGCTGGTCGTCGCCGCGCTCGGCGAGGGTCGGCGACGCGCCTATGGGGATGGCGCAGCCGCGCTCGCGCGCTCAGAACCGAACCGCTCCCGGCAACAGCAACAGCGGACGCGCGCTCAGTTCCGTTTGCAGGACGTCGCGAAGGGCGGCGGAGACGGACGCGGCCGGCGACGTCGCCTCCTCTCCGAGCCATCGCGCCAGCCTGCCGGGCTTCCTCACCTTGAAGACCTCCGGCTCGTCGCCCAGTCCGGTCATCTGCCCGAGCGCGCGGCGGGCGTCGTCCCAGGTCCCGACCGAATCGGCGAAGCCCAGCTTCACCGCCTGGGCGCCGGTGAACACCCTGCCGTCGGCATATTGGTCGACGACTTCGGGCGCCATCTTGCGGCCCTCGGCGACAGCCGCCTTGAACTGGGCCAGCACGTCGTTCAGCAGGTCCTGGAACAGCGCCCGCTGCGTGTCGGTCAGAGGCTTGTAATCGGCGCCGGCGTCCTTGAACTGGCCGGTCGTGATCGCGTAGCGGTCGATCCGCGCCCAATCGTACAGCTTGGCCAGATTGACGAATTCCATCAGCGCGCCGATCGAGCCGATCATGCAGCCCGGGGTGGTGACGATCCGGTCGGCGGCGACGGCGGCGTAATAGGCGCCGCTGGCCGCGACCGCGCCGCAGAAGGCGATCACCGGCTTCTTGTACTGTTCGCGCGTCCGCTTGATCTCGGCCCAGAGTTCCTGGCTCGGCCCGACCACGCCGCCCGGCGAGTCGATGCGCAGCAGGACGCCCTTGATATGGTTGTCTTTGCGGTACTTGCGCAGGGCTTCGACGATGTCGCGGGTGTCGACGATGATCCCGTCGAGGTCGAGCGCCAGGATCGAGGGCTTTTCCGCGGGTTCCGCCGGCGAGCGAAACTCGGCGACGAGGGCGCCGACACCGAACACAACGGCGCCCATGACGACCAGGGCCGCGAGAAGAAAGACGATCTGGACGAGGCGTTTCAGGAATTCGACGATCGAACCCATTCCAGGAGCTTTCTGCCGCCAGGCGGCGCGAGGTCGCGCCGCCGCCGGTGACGAAACGCGCGTGCGCCCGTTTCGGCGCCGCGCCTGACCCCCGGCCCTACGCCGCCATCGCCTTCCGGAGGTTCTGGTCCACCTTGTCGAGGAAGCCGGTGGTCGACAGCCACTTCTGGTTCGGGCCGACGAGCAGCGCGAGGTCCTTGGTCATGTCGCCCGCCTCGACCGTGTCGACGCACACCCGCTCGAGGGTCGCCGCGAATTTGGCCAGCGCCTCGTTGCCGTCGAGCTTGGCGCGATGCGCGAGGCCCCGCGTCCAGGCGAAGATCGAGGCGATCGAGTTGGTCGAGGTCTCGCGGCCCTTCTGGTGCTCGCGGTAGTGGCGGGTGACCGTGCCGTGCGCGGCCTCGGCCTCCACCGTCTGGCCGTCCGGGGTCATCAGCACGCTGGTCATGAGGCCGAGCGAGCCGTACCCCTGCGCCACCGTGTCGGACTGCACGTCGCCGTCGTAGTTCTTGCACGCCCACACGTAGCCGCCCGACCACTTGAGCGCGGAGGCGACCATGTCGTCGATCAGGCGATGCTCGTAGGTGATGCCGAGGCTCTTGAACTTGCCGGCGAACTCGGCCTCGTACACCTCCTGGAAGAGGTCCTTGAACCGGCCGTCGTAGGCCTTGAGAATCGTGTTCTTGGTCGAGAGGTAGACGGGATACTTGCGCAAGATGCCGTAGTTCAGCGACGCGCGGGCGAAGTCGCGGATCGAATCGTCGAGGTTGTACATCGCCATCGCGACGCCGGCGCCGGGGAACTTGAACACTTCCTTCTCGATCACCGTGCCGTCGTCGCCCTCGAACTTGATGGTGAGCCGGCCCTTGCCGGGAACCTTGAAGTCGGTGGCGCGGTACTGGTCGCCGTAGGCGTGACGGCCGACCACGATCGGCAGGGTCCAGCCGGGCACGAGGCGCGGCACGTTCTTGCAGATGATCGGCTCGCGGAAGATGACGCCGCCCAGAATGTTGCGGATCGTGCCGTTCGGGCTCTTCCACATCTCCTTCAGCTTGAACTCCTCGACGCGCGCCTCGTCGGGGGTGATTGTGGCGCATTTGACGCCGACGCCCGCCGCCTTGATCGCGTGCGCCGCGTCGATGGTGACCTGGTCGCCGGTCGCGTCGCGATGCTCGACCGACAGGTCGAAGTACTGGAGGTCGATGTCGAGATAGGGGTGGACGAGCTTGTCGCGGATGAGTTGCCAGATGATTCGGGTCATCTCGTCGCCGTCGAGTTCGACGACCGGATTTGCGACCTTGATCTTGGACATCGGCAAAAGATCCTCGTAGAATTGGGCAAGCCGGGAGGGCGAGTTCGGCCCTATAGCATCGCGCCGGAGACCGTCATAGTTCTGCTTTAGGCGGGACGTTTCGTCCGCGTCGCGGTCGCCTGGACCGGGCGCTTTGGACTCGCGTCCGGGGGCCGGACGGGATAACCGGTTTTGCGGCGTTGGATGCGGCGGCCGAGGGGCCCGTCGTCGCGCCGGCGTGGGGGAAGGGGCGAAGGACATGCGTTTCCTGCCGGCGACCGGATGTCGAGCCGCGCCCGCGCGGCCTGCCGCGCGGCGACATGCCCGCCGCCTTCGCCGCGCTGGCGCGCTCGCGCTCCTTCTCGTTCTCGCCGCGCGCGCGCCGGCGCGCGCCGAGCCGCACGAACCGGCCGCCGACGACGCGGTCGCGGTCCTGTGCGGCATCGTCGAGGATTCGGCCAAGGGCGCCGGCCTGCCGGTCCCGTATTTCACCCGGCTGATCTGGCGCGAGAGCGCGTTTCAGCCGCACGCCGTCAGCCCCGCCGGGGCGTTGGGAGTCGCCCAGTTCATGCCGGGCACGGCGTCGGAGCGCGGACTCGCCGATCCGTTCGATCCGGCGGCGGCGATCCCGGCCTCGGCGAAGCTCCTCGCCGATCTCGCCCGGCGCTTCGGCAACCTCGGGCTCGCGGCCGCCGCCTACAACGCCGGGCCGACCCGGACCCAGAAATGGCTCGACGGCCAGGGCGACATGCCGTTCGAGACCCAGAGCTACGTGCTGGCGATCACCGGTCACGACGTCGAGGAGTGGCGCGCCGCGACCCCGCCCGACTCCGCCGCCCCGGGCCCGGTCGAGCCGTGCGTCGTCGCGATCGGCAAGCTGCGCCTCGCCCGCGGGCCCTCGGGCGAGCCTGCCGTCTCGGGCCTGTTCGCGCCCTGGGGCGTGCAGCTCGCCGCGAGCTTCTCCAAGGGCTCGGCGTTGCGCGCCTTCGCCCGCGCGCGCCACGACTACGCCGCCGTCATCGGCGACCGGCAGCCCTTCGTCCTGGGCTCGGTCCTGCGCAGCCGCGGCTGGCGGCCGTTCTATCGCGTGCGCCTGCCGGCGCAGACCGGGGGCGAGGCGAAGCGGTTGTGCGACCGCATCCAGGCCGTCGGCGGCGCCTGCGCCGTGTTGAGGAGCTGAAGCGCCCCGGCGCCTGCGTCGCCATGGCGCGTCGACACACGTGTCCGGCTCGCCATATTGGTCGCGACATGAAAGATAAATGACAACGGCCGCCGTTCCCGATGCGCCGGCGCCGCCGGCGGGCGGGTCGGGATTGACCACGATCAAACGCCATGGCGATGCTTGCGACTAGCATGCACCGATTGGCCGCATGAAGCGGGGGTGGAGGGTGAGCGAGAACAGCTTCGACGTGGTCGTGATCGGCTCCGGCCTCGGCGGCCTGACGGCCGCGGCGCTGCTCGCCAGGAGCGGACGCAAGGTCTGCGTCATCGAGCGCAACCACAGCGTCGGCGGCGCCGCCTCCTCGTTCCGGAAAGGCGCGCTGACCATCGAGCCGGCGCTGCACCAGACCGCCGATCCGCATTGGCCGGGCGATCCGAAACATGCGATCCTGACCGAACTCGGCATTCTCGACGAGATCGAGTGGGTTCCGGTCACGCCGTTCTATTCGGTGGCGGGCGGCCCGATCGGCGAGGTGTTCGACATGCCGGCCAGCTTCGACGCCGCGCACCAGGCGCTGAGCGAGCGGTTCCCCAGGAGCCGTGAGGGCTTCGCCCAGTTTCTCGGCGCGATCGAGCGCATCGTCGACAACGCCGGCGAACTGATCGAGGCGCAGGCGACCCGATCGATCCGCAGGTTGGTTCACGGCGTGATCGAGGCGCGCCGCCTGATCCAGGACTGGCACATGTCGACCGCCGACATCCTCGACCGGCACTTCGGCCGCGACGAACAGGCCAAGATCGCGGTGGCGGCCAACGTCGGCTATTACGCCAACAACCCGCGGGATCTGGCCTGGCCGATGTTCGCGATCGCGCAGGGCGGCTTCCTCAAGTCCGGAGGCCGGTTCGTCAAGGGCGGCTCGCGCGTGCTGTCGATGAAGCTCGCCAAATGCGTGATGAACAGCGGCGGGACGGTGCTGCTCGGACGCGAGGCGACCGAGGTGGATCTCGACGCGTCCGGCGCGCCGTCCGCCGTGCGCCACGTCGACACGCGCTCCAGGGCGGACGAGCAGCGGGTCGAGGCCCGACAGATCCTGGCCAATTGCGCTCCGCACGTTCTCGCGCCGATGCTCCCGGACGCCGAGCGCGCGAAGCTCGAGGCGGCCTATGGCGGCCGGCCGCTATCGACGTCGCTGTTCACCGCGCACTACGGGCTCAGCGTCGACCCCGCGACCATCGGGATGACCCGCTATGGCGTGATGATCATCCCGGACTGGATGACGTCGATGGTGACCTACGGCGAAAGCTCGCGGTTCATGGCGCATGATCCAGCCGACGGGGCCATTCCGGGCTACGGATTCGTCAATTACGCCGCGATCGACAGCGGGCTCGCCGGCGATGGCCCGGTTCTCGTCACCGTGACCGGACTCGACCGGCTGGAGAACTGGCAGCACCTGTCGCCGCAAGAGGACAAGGACCGTCGCGAGCGCTGGCTCGACGCGTTCCAGGCCGACCTCGACCGCCAGTATCCGGGCTTCAGCGCGGCGGTCGGGGAGCGCATGTTCCTCAACGCCCGCTCGATGGCCAATTTCATGAACACGCCGGGCGGGGCGATCTACGGTTTCGCCCCGCTGCCGTTCGAGCGCAGGTTCTGGCGCGGCGAGCCGCTGGAAGCGAAAACCCCGCTGAAGTCGATCTATCTCGCCTCGTCGTTCACCGGCGGCTTCGGCTTCAGCGGCGCGATGCGGTCGGGCGCGGTCGCCGCGAAGGCGGCGATGGCGGAGCGGGCGCGCTGACCCCGCTTCACCGCGGCTCGCCGTCCTCGTCGAGGCGGCGCCCGGCCATCCACACGCCGGCGAGCGCGAGATCGTCGCCGAAGTGGACGAGATTGGCTTCGTAGCCCGGTCCGAGCCGGCCGATGCGGTCGTCCACCCGCAGCAGCCTCGCCGGCGTCGAGGTCGCCATCGCCAGCGCCGAGGCGAGCGGCGCTCGCAGAATTGTCGCGGCGTACCGCACGGCGTCGGCGAGCGTGATCGCCGAACCCGCCAGCGTGCCGTTCTCGTCGACGAGTTTCATCCCGACCCGCGTCATCCTGCGGCCTTGCAGCGCAAAGGCGTCCGGGCCGCCGGCCGCGGGCGGCATCGCGTCGGACACGAGCGCGATCCCGGCCGCGCCCTTGGCGGCGATCGCCGCCCGGCAGGCGGCGGGGTGGACGTGCTCGCCGTCGGCGATCAGGCCGCAGACGACGCGCGGATCGGCGAGGGCCGCGCCGACGACGCCGGGGGCGCGGGAAGTCATCTGGCTCATGGCGTTGAAGAGGTGGGTCGCGGCGCGGGCGCCGGCGTCGAACACGGCCGCCGCCTCCTCCGCCGTCGCTTCCGTATGGCCGAGGCTGACCACGATCCCTGCGTTCGCGAGGCGCTCGACCAGCGCGAGCGGAACCGAGGCCGGGGCGAGCGTCACCAGGGTGACGGCGGCGCGCCCGGCGATCAGCGCCTCGGCGTCCTCTTCCCGCATCGGCCGGATCCATTGCTTCGGATGTATGCCCGGACGGCGCGGGTCGATGAACGGCCCCTCGACATGGACGCCGAGGGCGCCGGGAACACGGCCCCCGGCGGCGCGCGCGGCGGCGAGCGCGGCGGCGAGAACCTCGGGCGCGTCGGTGACGACGGTCGGCAGGAGCCCGGTGACGCCGGCGCGCCGATGGGCGCGGGCGATCGCGGCGATCCCCTCGACCGTCGGCTCGGCGTTGAACAGCACCCCGCCGCCGCCGTTGACCTGCCAGTCGATCAGGCCGGGGGCGAGGATGCCGCCGCCGCAATCGATCTGCTCGCCGCCCCGCGGCCGCTCGTCGACATCGACGACGGCGCGAATGGCGCCGTCCGCGACCACGAGCGCGCGATCGTCGAGGAAGCGGTCGCCGTCGAACAGGCGCGCGCCGAACAACACCTTCATTCCACCTGCTCCCCGCATGTCGCCTCGTTCCGGCCGGTCGCGACCTTGCCGCCCACCATCAAGATCGCCCCGTCGGTCGCGTCGTGGAGCGGGCGGGTCAGAACCGCCGCGGTCCCGGGCGCGAGATGGCGGCGCACGGCGTCGCCGACGCCGCCGACCAGCGCCACCCGCTCGGCGCCGAGCGCCGCGACGCGGCGCACCAGCTGTTCGATTGCGCGCGCGGCCTTCGCCACGATTCTCCGGGCGACCTCGTCGCCCTCGCCCGCCCGCTCGAACACGAGCGGGGCGAAGGCGCCGAAATCGCCGGGGGAGGCGGCGCGCGCCCAGCGCACCAGCGCGACCACGTCGCCGTCGAACCCGCGCAGGATGTCGCGGGTGAGCGCGCTCTCCGGCCCGAGGCCGTCGCCGGCGCGGGTCGCCGCGCGCAGCGCGTCGAGGCCGACATGCGCGCCGGATCCGTCGTCCCCGAGGGTGAACCCGCGTCCGCCGACGATGGTCTCGCGCCCGCCGCCGCGCGCGATCGCGGCCGAGCCGGTCCCGGCGATGACCAGCCCGCCCTCCGCGCCCGCGTGGGCGCCGATGCAGGCGGTGACGGCGTCGTTCGCGGCGAGCGCGCGGGCGTAGCCGGGAAAGGCGGCGGCCGCACGGTCCGCGTCGCGGGCGTCGTTGACGCCGGCGAGGCCCAGTCCGAGCGCCGTGCGGGAAGGGTCGGCCGTCGGCGCGCCGGCCCTGCCGAGCGCCTCGACGACGAGGGCGCGGATGACAGCGACGGCCGCGGCGAAATCGACATGGACGTTGGCGGCGGCGCCCGCGGCCTCGGCGAGCTTTGCGCCGCTGGCGTCGCGGACGCGCGCGCGACACCGGGTCGCCCCGCCGTCGACGCCCACGAACCAGAGCGGCGCCCCGGTCACGAGGCGCCTCCCGGCGGGCTCGTCGACACGACTCGGGTCGACAGGACTCGGGCCTGCATGCGTGGCCTCTCCCTCAGCGCCTGATCCGTCAAGACGGGACTCCATCCGACATTTCGCCGCCGATGGCCAGCGCGTTCGCGGCCGGTTGGGCCCGCGGCCATGTCCTGGCCAAGATCCAGGGGTTTCCATGGAACGCGCGCCGCCCTAGCGTCGCGTCCGATGATTCGGCGCCGTGTTCCCGGCGCGACCTGGAACACGAGCGAGCCCGAGCGGCATGAAGCGCCCGGTGGTGCACGTGATCGGCGCGGGAGCGGGCGGCCTGTCCGCGGCGCGGGCGCTCCTCGACGGAGGCGCCTGCGACGTCGTGGTCCACGAGGCGCAGTCGCATCCCGGCGGACGGCGGCGCACGTTTTCCGACGCCGAGCTCGGCCGCGACTTCGACACCGGCGCGTTCGCCATTCTCTCGTGCTGGACCGCGACGCTCGCCGTGATCGACGCGGTCGGGGCGCGGGCGGAATGGCGCGCCGACCTGCGGCCGGGGGTCGCGTTCGCCGACTTCGCCACCGGAGCGCGCTGGCGGGTGACGCCCAACGCCGGCCGCTGGCCCTGGTGGCTGCTCGATCCGCGCAGGCGGGGGACGAATCTGCGTTTCGCCGACTACTGGAGCGGGCGCCGGCTGCTCGCCGCCGCTCCGGAAGCGACCGTCGCCAGCCTCGCGCCGGGCGGGCCGGGGATGGAGCGGCTGTGGCGTCCGCTGACGCTCGCCGCCCTCAACTGCCCGCCCGAGACGGCGTCCGCGCAGCTCCTCGGCGGCGTCCTGCGCCAGATCGTCGCGGCCGGCGGGGCGGGCCTGAAGGTTCTCGCGCCGGCCCGGGGAATCGGCCGCGCGCTGGTCGAGCCGCTGGCGCGCAGTCTCGAGCGGGACGGCGCCGCCCTGCGCTTCGGCCGGCGGCTGATCGGCCTCGGACGGGAGGGCGACCGCGTCGCTTCGCTCGACTTCGAGCACGACCGCCTCGATCTCGGGCCGCGCGACGCGGCGATCCTGGCGACGCCGTGGGCCGCGACCGCGGCGCTCCTCGGGACGCCGCCGCCGCAGGCGGCGTCGGCGGCGCTGACGATCCATTTCGCCGCGCCGCCGCCGCCGGCCGCGCCGCCCGTCGTCGGCGCGCTCAACGGCCCGTTCGACTGGCTGTTCGCCCATCCCGGAGGCATGTCGGTGGCGGTGAAGGACGCCGGCGCCCGCCTCGACACGCCTCGCGACGAACTCGCGGCGGCCTGCTGGCGCGGGGTCGCGGCGCTCACGGGCCTCTCGGACGCCCCTCCCGCCTGGCGCATGGCCCCGTCGCGCCGGGCGGCGGCGCTGGCGACGCCAGCCGAGACCGCCCGCCGGCCGCTGACCGGCACGGAGTTCGGCAACCTGTTCCTGGCCGGCGGCCATGTCGGGCGGGATTTTCCCGACGGTCTGGAAAACGCCGTCCGCTCGGGCGCGGCCGCAGCGCGCGCGTTTCACGGGTTTTAGCGGCGTGGAACGAAAACCCCGTTCACCATGTTGTCATCTGCCGCGCCAACGTGCGCCCTTGTCACGCAATGAGCCGTCGCGTAATTGCTATTGTGCAGTGCACAAAATCTGGTATACTGTGTTTCGAGGACGTTTTGGAGGGCCCCATGGGCGCCACTTGGAAGACCAAATGGGGCATGCGCCGAGTTCGGCAGGATACCCCGACGATCGAAGAAGCGCTGATCGCCGCCGAGAGCCTGGCCGACGATGCGGCGTCGCGCGCCCAGATCGCGGCGCAGCTGATGGGCGTGCCGGTGGAAGAGGTGCAGGCGCTGGCGGCCAAGCAGGCGGCGAGAACGCGTGGCCGCGCGAGCCTGGTGGCAGGGCGCACCCGCGCGGTGGTGGTCGAGTACAAGCGACCGCGGACCATGCGGCCCACCATCAACCTCAGCCACAAGCGCTGAGCCGTCGGCGCCCCCAGGGGCGCCGACCAACACCTCATCCGACACAGCGGCGGAATCTCGAGGGGGTTGGAGGCGGGCGCGCCTCCTCCGGTAACTCCCAACCCCGTCATTGCGAGGAGCAACCCCCGGGTCGAAGAGCCCGGGGGGACGAAGCAATCCATGCCGCCGCTTGCTTCCTGCGGAAAGAATCGCTCCGTCTTCTGCTCGCAACGAAGGGCGGCGGGACGACCAGAGGGCGCGACAGCGGCCCAGCGGCCCTGGATCGCTTCCCCCCGGGCTCTTCGACCCCGGGGTCGCCCGCGATGACGGCGCTGTTCGCTGCCGGCTTGGGAGTTACCTCCTCCGCCTGATTCGTCCGTGGCCCGCTCACAGGCTTCGCGTTGTCGCGCAGGGGCGGGATTCGGCGTCGCCGCGCTGCCCGAACCGCGGCGAAACGACGGCCGGGATCGGCAGGAATCACAGATTGGCGAGGCTCGCCGCCGAAGGCCGCGTGGTGCGGTACTGGCTGCGGGCGGCGACGTCGGTCGAGATGATCGCCGCGCCGATCAGGGTCAGCGCCGTCATGTCGTCGAAGTCGACGTTGGAGAAGGCGAGCGCGACGATCGCAGCGAGCCCGGCGATCATGAAGGGGGCAAGCCGGGGCGGCGCCTTGCCGATGTCGCGAAAGGCGCACCAGACGCCCGCCGCGGCGATCACGGCGCCGACCACGCCGAGCTCGTACCAGACCGTGAACGCGAACGAGCGCGGGGTGTAGAGCGGCAGGATCTGGTCGTGCACGCCCCGGGCCACGGTGGCGAAGCCGTGTCCGATCAAGAGCCTGAGCTTGTCGTGGGTGAAGATGTCGGCCGCGACCGACAGGATCGCGTAGGGCGGCGGCAGCGTCGCCAGCTTGACGTTGAAGATCCACGCCGCGACCGTCGGCGCGAACGCCGGGATGAGCGGGGACAGCAGCACCAGCGCCGCGGCCCCCCAGGCCAGCTCGCGCGTCGTGCGGGCGAGGTCCGAGATGGCGAACGACATCGCCAGATAGCCGGCGAACAGCGCGATCGTCAGCGGCGCGTTGCCCGCGGTGTAGGCGAAGGCCAGCGCCAGGATCAGCAGGATGCGGGCGTAGCCGTTGCGCCCGCGCGCGGTCAGCCCGCCGAGCGCGGGAAACAGCAGCACCGCGAGCGCGATCTCGCCGGCGGCGAGGCCGCCGTCGTCGGGAAGATGATCGACCACGCCGGCGAGCCCCTTGGCCGCCATCGCGATCATGCCGACCACGACGCCGATCGGGAACAGGTAGAGGTCGGTGGCGCGCGCGTTTTCGCGCGGGGCGGCGACCGCGAACAGGGTCGCCAGAATGAGCAGGGCGAGCTTGAGCGCATGCTGGAGCGCCGAAACCGGATAGGGCGTCCACAGAATCGACAGCGTCGCCCAGCCGAGGCCGGCGGCGAGCGCGAGAAACGGCGCCGTCATGACGTCGCGCGCCAGACGGTCGGAGAAGCCCGGCTTCGCCTCGAGCGCCGCGGCCATCAGGATCATGGCGACGCCGATCGGGAAGACGATGAACAGCGCCAGCGGATGGACGATGACCGCCAGCGGCGCGCCGATCGCCAGCGCCGCATAGCCGACGCGGGAAAAGAACCGCGACGCGTCCGCCGCGTCGTCGCGGCGGCCGGGTCGGGCCGACCGCCTCTCCTCTGCCCTCAGGGCCATGTCCGACGTCCTGGCGCGCGCCGCAAGCTGGAAAACCTTTGATTTGACGGTTATACGACGCTGTCGCGGCGAGGGCTGTGTGAAGGGCGCCACACTTGCGCGGCAATTGACGGATCGAGGGGGGATGGCGGCCGGGGAATTGACCCTTCGGGCGGCGGCGTGCGACTGGGCGGCCGCTGGAGCAGGGTCCGCGAGGAGTGGCGACGACGTGACGGAAGCTTCCATCGTCGCCGGGGCGCGGCCGCGGATCGATCGTCGTCCCGGACGGCTCGTCGCCTGCGCCGCCGGCGGCGCGCTCCTGCTGCTCGCGTTGCAGACGCTGGCCGCTTCGCGGCTCGAGCTCAGCTTCGACGAGGCCTATTACACGCTGTGGTCGCGGGATCTCGCCTTCGGCTACCTCGACCATCCGCCGATGGTGGCGGTTCTGATCCGCGCCTCGACCGCGCTGTTCGGCGATTCGGACCTCGGAATCCGCGCGCTGTCGCTCGCCCTCGTCGGCGCGCTGCCCGGGCTCGTCGCCCTGATCGCCTGGCGGCTGTTCGGCTCGCTGGACACCGCCGCGCTCGCCGTCCTGATGTGGATCGCCGCGCCGCTGGTGATCGCGGGCGCGGTGTTCGTGACGCCGGACGCGCCGCTCGTCCTGTTCTGGATGCTGGGGCTCGCGGCGCTGGTCGAACTCTGGCGGACGGGCAGGGCGCGCTGGATCATCGCCATGGGCCTCGCCCTCGGCCTGATGCTGATGTCGAAATTCACCGCGGCCTTCTTCGCCGCCGGCGCCGCGCTCGCCGTCGTGGCGACGCCCTCGCTCCGGCGCTGGCTCCGCTCGCCCCTCCCCTGGCTGGCGCTGGCGCTCGCCGCGGCGGTGTTTTCGCCTTTCGTCGCCTGGAACGCGGCGCATGGCTGGGCGACGTTCCTGAAGCAGGGCGGGCGGGCCGCGGCGGCCGGGTTCACGCCGTTCTATCTGGTCGAATTCGCGCTCTCCCAGATCCTGCTGATCAACCCGCTGGTGTTCGCGGCGCTCGCGGCGGCGATCGCGGGCGTGTCGTGGCGCAAGTCCGTCGCGCCGGGGTCGCCCGAGGAAGCGCGCCGGCTGCTCGTCGCCACGATCGCGCCGGCGGCGGTCTACTTCCTCGTCCACGCGGCGCACGACCGGGTGCAGGGCAACTGGCTCGCGCCGCTGTTCCCGGCCTGCGCCATCCTCGCCGGCGAGTGGGTCGCGCGCGCCCGCCGGGCCGCGGGCGCGGCCGGACGGGTCGCCCGCGCCGCGCTGTGGGCGGCGCCGCTCGCGCTCGCCGTCATGCTCGCGGGCTTCGTCCAGGCGCTGACGGGCGTTCTTCCGCTCGGCGCCGCCGACCCGACCGCCCGCCTCGAAGGGTTTCGCGAGCTGGCGCGCGACGTCGACGCCCGCGCGCGCGCCGAGGGCGCGCCCTACGTCCTGACCCAAGGCTACGCGCTCGCCTCCCTCCTGACGGTCTACGGCGACCCGGGCCTCGCCGTCGTCCAGCCGGAGCAGCGGATCCGCTGGATTTTCGCGCCCTCGCCCCCGGAAAGCCTGTTCGACAGGCGGGGCCTCGCCATCGCCGAGGCCGGGCGGCGCTACGACCTCGTGCTCGGGATGCGGTTCCGCAGCGTCGAGCCGGCCGGAACGATCGAGCGCCGGCGCGCCGGCCGCGTCCTCCAGGCGTACGAGCTGTTCCGTGTCGCCGAGCCCTATGCGCCGGTCCTCGATCCGCCCTGCCCGAGCGCCGAGGTCGATCTCGCGCGGACGTGCCGGCGATGACCGGGGCGCCGCCGGACCCGGGCGCCCGCCAGCGCGCGGTGGCGGAAGCGCGGGCGACGTTCGTGCGCGGCCGGCGCGGCGCCGAGCCGATGCGCCTCTACGAGACCGGAGGCCTGCGCTGGCGCTTTCCCCGCGCCACCGATGTTTGCGAGGCGGCGCTGGTCAACACCGGCGGCGGCGTCGCCGGCGGCGACAGCTACCGCGTGGCGCTCGCCCTCGGCGCCGGCGCGGCGGTGGAGGCGACGACGGTCGCGGCGGAAAAGATCTACCGCAGCGACGGCCCGCCGGCGCGGATCGCGACCGCCCTCGAACTCGGCGACGGCGCGCGCCTGCGCTGGCTGCCGCAGGAGACGCTGGTGTTCGAGGGCGCGCGGCTCGAGCGCAGCCTCGCCATCGACATGGCCGCCGACGCGGACCTGCTCGCCGTCGAGACGCTGGTGTTCGGCCGCCTCGCCGCGGGCGAGACGCGCATCGACGCGTCGCTCAGCGACAGCTGGCGGCTGCGCCGCGCCGGCCGCCTCGTGTTCGCCGACGAAACCCGGCTCGACCGCGCCGGAGCGACGCTCGACCGCCCGGCGTGCGGCGCGGGCGCGCGGGCGATCGCCACCCTTCTGGCCGCGGCGCCCGGCGTCGAGGCGCGGCTGCCCGACGTGCGGGCGGCGCTCGAGGGCCATGAGGCGGAGGTGGAAGCGGGCGCGAGCGCCTTCGACGGCCTCATCGTGGCGCGCCTGGTTTCGGCGAGCCCGAGCCGATTGCGCAAAGCCGCGATCGCCGCCATTGTGGCGTTGAGCGGACGCGAGCCGCCGCGCCTGTGGCAATAGGCGCCGGACCAGCGAGCCCGTGGGGAAAACGCCGTCATCGGACGGACAAACAGCGCCCTCGCGGGCGGGGGGCGTCGGCCTCCCGTCGCGCCGGCGGCGCCGGACGTCGCGATCCGAAACGAGGGGCACGAGAGGGAAGCCATGAATCTGACGCCGCGCGAAAAGGACAAGCTGTTGATCGCCATGGCCGCCGTCGTGGCGAGGCGACGGCTCGAGCGGGGCGTGAAGCTGAACCACCCGGAGGCGGTGGCGCTGATCACCGATTTCGTCGTCGAGGGCGCGCGCGACGGCCGCTCGGTGGCGGAGCTGATGGAGGCCGGCGCCCACGTGGTGACCGCCGACCAGGTCATGGAGGGCGTCGCCTCGATGATCCACGACGTCCAGGTCGAGGCGACCTTCCCCGACGGCACGAAGCTCGTGACCGTGCATCACCCGATCCGCGGCGGTCACGACGGACAGGTTCCGGGCGAAGTGCTGGCCGAGCCCGGCGAGATCGTCATGAACGAGGGGCGCGAGACGGTCGAGCTCGAGGTGTCCAACGCCGGCGACCGGCCGATCCAGGTCGGCTCGCACTACCATTTCTTCGAGACCAATCCGGCGCTGAAGTTCGATCGCAAGAAAACGAAGGGGTTTCGGCTCGACATTCCGGCTGGAACGGCGGTGCGCTTCGAGCCGGGGCAGAGCCGCGCCGTCCGCCTCGTCGCGCTCGCCGGCAAACGCGAGGTGTTCGGCTTCCGCCAGGAGGTGATGGGGAAGGTGTAGACTTGCAAGGGGAAGCCCATTGCCTTACATTTTCCTAGTAAGGAATGCGGGAGCGTGGCCGTGACGAACGAAGCGGATGCCCTCGAGAAAGACTTCGGCGAGTCGACGTTGACGACGAAGGGGCAAATCACTTTGCCGAGCGCACTGCGCCAAGCCTTCAGCCTCGATGTCGGCGATCGGCTGCACTGGTTCCGGCGAGGCGACGGGGCGCTGGTGGTCGAGCCGCGAAAGCGGCGGAGCATTGTGGACTTTGCACGCGCCAACCCCATTCACTTGGGCGAGAAGGGACGAGACCTGGACGCCCTGATCGACGAAGCCGTCACCGAGGCCATGGCGGATAGGATGCGTCGGGCTCGAATGCGCGAGACCTAGATGATCGGCCTCGACACCAACGTCCTGCTTCGATTGTTCATCGACGATGACCGCGAACAATGTGGACGCGCGAGGTCGTTCGTCGAGCAGGCGGGACGTGGCGGACCGTGTATGGTGAACGTCATCGTGCTTGCTGAATTCGCTTGGGTGCTCGGTAAGTCGCTCGACAAGCCGAAAGTCGAAGTCATCAAGTATCTCGACGGCGTGCTGCAATCGGATGACCTCGAATTCGAACGGCGGACGGCGGTGGTTTCGGCGCTGGAGGCCTACCGAAACGGTCCAGCCGAATTCGCGGATTACTTGCTCGCTCAGATCAACGTCGAACTCGGCTGCGCCTCGACGGCGACATTCGATGCCAAAGCGCTGAAATCAAGTCAGTTTTCCCTCGTCCCGTAGAGACCTGTCCATGACTCGCACAGCCGTCGCCGCCCTCCCCGCGCCGCCTGCGCCGGCATGTTCCTCCCCAGGACAGTCGACCGCCGATCCAGGTCGGCTGTTACGATCCTGTCTTCGAGACCAACCCCACGCTGAAATTCGACCGCCTGACGGCGACGGGCTTTCGGCTCGACATCTCTGAAGGCGCGGCCGCCCGTTTCGAGCCGGGCCAGACCCGCCCGCGTCGTCGCGCTCGCCAATCCTACGAATACCAATCCAACGACTCAGGTGAACCGATGACGACCTCCCTTCCCCGCGCCGCCTACGCCGACATGTTCGGCCCGACCACCGGCGACCGTGTCCGCCTCGCCGACACCGAGCTCATCATCGAGATCGAGAAGGATTTCACCACTTACGGCGAGGAGGTGAAGTTCGGCGGCGGCAAGGTCATTCGCGACGGCATGGGCCAGGCGCAGACCACGCGCGCCCGCGGCGCCGTGGATACGGTGATCACCAACGCGGTGATTCTCGACCATTGGGGGATCGTCAAGGCCGACGTCGGCATCCGCGACGGGTTGATCGCGGCCATCGGCAAGGCGGGAAACCCGGACATCCAGCCGGGCGTGACCATCGTCGTCGGGCCGGGCACCGAGGTGATCGCGGGCGAGGGCAAGATTCTCACCGCCGGCGGCTTCGACACCCACATTCACTTCATCTGCCCGCAGCAGATCGAGGAGGCGCTGATGTCGGGCGTCACCTCGATGCTGGGAGGCGGCACCGGGCCCGCCACCGGCACCTTCGCCACCACCTGCACGCCGGGGCCGTGGCACATCGCCCGGATGATCGAGGCGGCCGACGAATTCCCGATGAACCTCGGCTTCGCCGGCAAGGGCAACGCCTCGAAGCCGGCGGCGCTGGTCGAGCAGATCAAGGCCGGCGCCTGCGCCTTGAAGCTGCACGAGGACTGGGGCACCACCCCGGCCGCGATCGACTGCTGCCTCTCGGTCGCCGACGACCACGACGTGCAGGTGATGATCCACTCCGACACGCTCAACGAATCCGGGTTCGTCGAGGACACCATCAAGGCGTTCAAGGGCCGCACCATCCACGCCTTCCACACCGAGGGCGCGGGCGGCGGCCACGCGCCCGACATCATGAAGGTCGCCGGCCTCGACAACGTGCTGCCGTCGTCGACCAACCCGACCCGGCCCTACACCAGGAACACGCTCGACGAGCACCTCGACATGCTGATGGTCTGCCATCACCTCGATTCCAGCATCCCCGAGGACCTCGCCTTCGCCGAGAGCCGCATCCGCAAGGAGACGATCGCCGCCGAGGACATTCTGCACGACCTCGGCGCGCTCTCGATGATGTCGAGCGACAGCCAGGCGATGGGCCGCGTCGGCGAGGTGGTCACCCGCACCTGGCAGACGGCCGACAAGATGAAGCGCCAGCGCGGGGCCCTCGCCGGCGATTCCGACCGCAACGACAACACGCGGGCGAAGCGCTACGTGGCGAAATACACGATCAACCCCGCCATCGCCCACGGCGTGTCGAAGCACATCGGCTCGATCGAGAAGGGCAAGCTCGCCGACCTCGTGCTGTGGAGCCCCGCCTTCTTCGGGGTGAAGCCCGACTGCGTGATCAAGGGCGGCATGATCGCCGCCGCGCCGATGGGCGATCCCAACGCCTCGATCCCGACCCCGCAGCCGGTCCACTACCGGCCGATGTTCGGGGCCTACGGCCGGGCGAAAACCTCGACCTCGCTCACCTTCGTCTCCGACGCCGCGCTCGAGGGCGGGATCGGGCGCAAGCTCAAGGTGCAGAAGACGCTGGTGGCGGTGCGCAACACCCGCGGGTCCTTGCGCAAGGCGAGCATGATCCACAATGGCGCGACGCCCAACATCGAGATCGACCCGGAGACCTATGCGGTGCGGGCCGACGGCGAGTTGTTGGTGTGCGAGCCGGCGGACAGCCTGCCGATGGCGCAGAGGTACTTTTTGTTTTGAAATTTGGCGGGACGGTTGGTCGACCGCACCCCGTCGTCATGGCCGGGCTCGTCCCGGCCATCCACGCGGCTCCGCGCCGCGGACGGTCGGGACCAATTGCGAGCACGGGCTCGAACACCAGCCTGCGGGCGAGGCGTAGATGGCGGAAGACCAGCGCGCCATGACGGAGAACTTCAGGGGATCGATGATTCCCATTCAAGCGCAACACCGTGAAGACGAGGCGACTGCCCTCAGCGCCCTCGCCCTGCTGCGCGACCTTCCTGAACACGGCCTCGTTCGCGGCCAGGTCGGGACGATCCTCGAGGCGCTCGACGAGGCGACGGCCCTCGTCGAGTTCAGCGACGATGAAGGCCGCGCCTACGCTGTCGTTCCTTGTCGGGACGATGCGCTGCTCGTGCTGCGGACCGTTCCGCGCGCGGCGTGACCGGCGGCCCGAATCCCCCGCTCAGCCTTCCACCACAAGCCCCTCCTTCTCGCACCACTCCCGGAGCGCCTTTTCCTTCGCCTCGCCCTCGAAGGCGTACCAGTCGTCCAGCGCCCGGACGCGGAGGAGAAGGTCCCTGAAACGGCGGTAGGCGCCTTTTCGATGAAACATGTCGTCGATCTCGTCGTAGTGCCTGTCCAGGCGCTCGGCCGCGAAGCGCATGACCAGCGGCCTGCCGAGGTCGAGGTCGCGCGCAGTCGGCACGGAGACGTATTTGGCGTCGTCCTCGACGTCGTCGGGCTGGGGAAAGAGCGAGGGGTCCATCTCGCTACTCCAGTGAATCTCGCCCGTCTCGCGATTGACCCGGGCGGAGTTCTCGTACTCCCGACCCGCGCTTACGAACTCGAAGGCGTCGAGGAGGTCGCTGAAGACGATCGGCAAGGATGCTTTCTCCCGGGAGGTTCCTCCCCGCCCCGACGTACAATATCACGCCCCCGCGGCTGCTGTCGCCAGCCGGGGAAACTGGCGGCGCGCGATGCCCTCTCGGCGCGCCGGGACGAGCGTCGGGAGGCTCGCTGCGAGCCCCCTTGCCCGATCGAGCCCGCGGGTCGATCCTGGGCCCGTGGCGCAGAACCCGTTCTTCACCATCGGCCATTCCACGCGCTCGACCGAAGCGTTTGTCGCGCTGTTGCAGCAAGCGGACGTCGGGCTGGTCGTCGACGTGAGAACCGTGCCGCGGTCGCGCGCCAACCCGCAGTTCAACCGCGACGTCCTTCCCGCGGCCCTCGCCCCGTTCCAGATCCGCTATCAGCACCTGGCCTCGCTCGGCGGCCTGCGCAAACTTCAGCGCGACGTTTCGCCCGAGACCAACGCCTTCTGGGAGAACGCCAGCTTTCACAATTTCGCCGACTACGCCATGGGCGCAGACTTCCGCTCCGGGTTCGAAGCCTTGCGCGCAATGGGCCATGCGGCGCGGGCGGCGGTGATGTGCGCCGAGGCGGTGTGGTGGCGGCGCCATCGCCGCATCATTTCGGACTATCTCATGGCCACGGGGGAGGAGGTGTTTCACATCCTCGGCGAAGGCCACATCGAGCCGGCGCGGATGACGCCCGCGGCCGAGCTTCGGCGCGACGGAACGCTGATCTATCCCGCCGCGCCGCCGGTCTCGCCGTAGTGAAGCCGGCGGACCAACAGCGAGACTCGAGCCCCATCGTAGCGGCGCCGAGAGCGTCGTCGCTCAGGCCTACGACGGCGTCGCGGGCGGCTCGATCGAGATCCTGGCCGACGAACAGACGCGCGGCCTCAAGACCCGGATGAGCGCGAAGGCCGAGGAATTCTACCCCTGGGTCCACGAGCAGCTCAAATTCTTCGTGGCCTGATCCGGCGGAGGACGAAGGCGCCCGGCGCCATGGTCGCTTGCCCGTCCGAGGCGCTGCCGGCGCTCGGGACGATTGCGCGCGGCTGAGAGACGGGCAGCCTTTCGGAGACCGCGGACGGCGCCGCTGGCGGCCGAGCGCGCCCTTGTGTAGGCCGGTGGGGCGGCCGGGCGATCCCGCCCGCCCGATCGAGTCCCGTGAACGGAGCCCGAAACCCCATGTCGTCGAGACCGAAAGCCACGCCTCATGTCCACATCTCCGAGCCGCATGTGCGCGTCACCGAGTGGAGATTCGCGCCCGGCGGCGAAACGGGATGGCATCGCCACGAGGCGGACTACGTCGTCGTTCCGCTCGCCGATGGCGAACTCCTGCTGGAGGAGCCCGGAGGCGGCTCGCGAACCGCCCAGCTCAGGCGGCATGCGCCCTACGCGCGTCGCGCCGGCGTCGAACACAATGTCGTCAACGCCAACCCCTATGACTTCGCCTTCATCGAGATCGAGCACTTGAAGCCGTGAGCCGACGCGGCGGGTGCGCAGGGAGCGGACGGAATTGTTCGAGATGTCGAACCCGTTCTTCACCATCGGCCATTCCACCCGCTCGATCGAAGCGTTCGTCGCGCTGTTGCAGCAAGCAGACGTCAGGCTCGTCGTCGACGTGAGAACCGTGCCGGGCTCGCGCGCCAACCCGCAGTTCAATCGCGACGTCCTTCCCGCCTCGCTCGCCCGATTCCAGATCGGCTATCAGCACATGGCGTCGCTCGGGGGCTTGCGCGCCCTTCAGCGCGACGTATCGCCCGAGACCAACGCCTTCTGGGAAAACGCCAGCTTCCACAATTACGCCGATTACGCGATGGGCGAAGGCTTTCGCTCTGGCCTCGAAAAGCTGCGCGAGATGGGGCATGGGGCGCGTTCGGCGGTCATGTGCGCCGAAGCGGTCTGGTGGCGATGCCATCGCCGCATCATCGCCGACACCCTGATTGCGGCCGGGGAGGAGGTCTTTCATATCCTCGGCGACGGCCGCATCGAACTGGCGCGCCTGACCCCCGCAGCCCAGCCTCAACCCAATGGAATGCTGACCTATCCCGCTCGCTCCTGATCATCGGGACGCGGCGTAACCTCGCCCGAGACACCCAGGCGAGATTTTTGGACGCGCTCCAGTTCATCGGCGCCGGCGCGAGGACTCGCGCCGGCGACGGTTCGTTCTTCTCACCCGGAAGCGGGATTGTCCTGCAACAGCGAGTGGCGACGATGAGCGTGGGCGGATTCCTCGGTCATCCATTCCTGCCGGTGGATCTTGACCCAGAACGTCGCGAACGCGGCCGGCCGCCCGGCGAGCGGCCGCCTCGTCACATGCGCGTTCGCCGCCCGCATCCGCGGCGGCGCCCGTATGGCGGGTTTGTCGACGTGTCCATGCATCGGTGGCCTCCCTCGTTTGGAGCCCTCCGATCGCCCTCTTCGCGTCCGCCACCCCATACGGCGACGCTCCACCCGATCGCGGCGATCCCTAGCGCGACGGGCGTCAATTTGCATTGATTCAGGTCATTGACCGCAAGAATTTGGCTACGGACGTTAACTTCTGCAGGACGAGGCCCGGGTGAAGCGCCCGCGGCTCGACGTCCGCTTCGGCGCCGGGCGCCGTCCCTCGGTGGAAAAAGCTCAGTTCCGACGGTCCGCGGCGGCGCATGGACGGCCCGCGTCTGCGCAGGAATTCTAAAACCGAAATCCGAAACGGGGTTCCAGAAACGGAAGGACGCCCTCGCGGATTGACGGCGGCAGCCCGGACGCCCGGCGTTCGAACGGCGGCGCGGGAGTCCGGTCCGAAAAGAGCAGGGGCCGCGAGGGCCCCTGCGAATCACAATCGTGAGGGCGCCGATCGGGCAATCGCCGATCGTTCCCCAAAAGCCCGTCGCGCCGGATTACGCCTTCGGCGTTTCGGCCGGCGCCGTTTCGGCCGGCGCCGGCTCGGCGACGACGGGCGGGGCGGGGACGTGCGCGGCGAGCGCCGCCTTCAGCGCCTCTTCCTTCGCGTTGTCGAACGAGGTCCGGATCACCGTGCCGCCGACGCCCTTGAGATCGTCGAGCACCTTGTCGGTCGTCATCTTGCGGATCAAGAGGAAGAGACCGGCCGTGCCGGGCTTCAGCGCCGCGTTCGCCTGGGCCCGCATGTCGTCGTCGTTGATGCCGGGGTCGGCCATCGAGCCGCCGAGCGCGCCGCCGGCGGCGCCGACCGCGGCGCCGGCGAGCGGCATCATGAACAGCCAGCCGACCAGCATGCCCCAGAACGCGCCCGACACCGCGCCGCCCGCCGCCGGATGCAGGATCTGGTTCAGCTTCACCCGGCCGTTGGCGTCGCGGACCGCGATGACCGCGTCCTCGACCTCGATGAGATAGTCCTTCTGGAGGCCGAGCACCTTTTCGCGCACCTCCTCGGCCTTGTGTTCGCTGTCGAAGGCGATGAAAACCAGATCGCTCATGTCGGACTTCTCCTTGGGTCGGGTTGCAAATTTGTTTCGCCGGCGCTTCCTTGGCGGCGGCGCATTACGGTTTCGTGTCGGCGCCGGCGGCCAGCGCCCGGCGATAGCGCGCCAGCACCTGCGCCCGGTAGACCGGCCGCATCGCCTCGTGGCGCAGGCGATCGATCAGGCCGAGCCGCTTGCGCTGCACGGTCGTGCCGCCGGTCTCGCGCGAGACGTCGCGGATCGGGGTCGGGGCGGCGGCGAGCAGGGTGACGCCGGTCACCCAGTTCATCTGCAGAAAGGTGTCGACCGGCCGGTCGAACGGCGCGGTGAGCGCCAGCAGGCGCTCGGCCGCCTCGCGCGCCACCGCCTGTCCGATCGCGCGCAGCGGGGGAGACGAGGGCCGGAGGAGGGCGACGTCGCCCCGTCGGGCGAGCGTCACCCCCGCGGGCTCGAGCCCCGCCGCGGGCAAGAGGACGTAGCGCCAGCGCCCGCGCTCGGCCGCAAGCGCCGCCAGAAGCGCCGTGAAACGCTGCGGGTCGAGCGACGCGTCGTCCTCGAACACGAAGGCGAAGTCGAGGCCGTCGTCGACGATGCGGCGCCACGCGGCGCGATGGCTCAGGAAAGCGCCGATCTCCGAGCGGGTGAGGGCGAACGGATAGCGCGGCGCGTAGCGGGCGCCGGCATAGGCCGCGCCCACGGCTTCGGCCGAGAGCGCCAGGCCGTCGACGGCGGGAAGAATTTCGCTCTCGATCGGCAGGGCGCGCGCCAACGCCTCGACGCTCGCGCGTCGCCCGGCGGCGCGCTCGAGGTGGATGACAAAAGCCTTCGGCGCGCTCGACACTGGCCGATCCTGACGAGAGCTGATAGGACCCGGAGAATCGGGCGAGCGGCCTTCTACCGCGACGGCCCTCCCGGAGTCATCATGGGCCCGCCGTCGTTTTCGCGTCGGCGCCGCCCCGTCGGCGAGAGCATGACGGAAACGTTCGCAAACCCCTCCGCCCTGCCGATTTCCGCGACCGTCATCTGCCGGAACGAGGAGGCCTGCATCGGCCAGTGCCTCGCCAGCCTCGCCGGCCTCGCCGAGATCGTGGTCGTCGATTCGGGCTCGACCGATCGCACGCTCGCCATCGTCGACGAATTCGCCCGCAACGGCGCGCCGATCCGGCTGATCCGCCGGGACTGGCCCGGCTACGCCCGCCAGAAACAGTTCGCCCTCGACGAGGCGCGCCAGCCGTGGGTGCTCAGCATCGACGCGGACGAGTGGCTGGACGCCGACCTGCGCGCCGATCTGCCCCGCCTCGTGGCGGCCGAGGCCTCCCTCCTCGGCTGGCGGCTGCGCCGCACGCTGACGCTCTACGGCAGCCCGAAGCCGGTGAGCCTGTGGACGCGGCCCGAGCACATCGTGCGGCTCGTCCGGCGGGGCTGCGCCCGCTTCGACGAGTCGCTCATCGTCCACGAGGGCCTGATCGTCGACGGCCGGACCGAGATCGCCGAGCGCGGCCTCATGCGCCACGAGCGCGGCCTGCCGCTCGACGAGCAGATGCGCAAGGAGATCGACTACGCCAGACTCAAGGCCGAGCAGCGGCTCGAGCGCGGGCGAAAGCCCTCCCGGGCAAAGCTGTTCTTCAACCCGCCGCTCTATTTCTTGCGCATCTTCTTCTGGAACCGGTTTTTTCTGTGCGGCTGGGCGGGCTTCATCCACGCCCTGACCGGGGCTGCCTATTCCTTCATGACCGAGTCGATGCATCGCCAGTTCTACTACGCGCGGAAGCGCCCGTGACCGAGGCCGGGCGCATCGACCTCGACGCGGTCGAGGCGGTCATTCCCAATCTCAAGCGGCGCTATTCCGGCGTCACCGCGACCAACCGCACGATCGCGCCGCTGATCGCCGGGCGCTGCGAGGCCGTCTGGTTCGGCCCGGATCGGCCGGACGGGATCGCCGGCTTGAGCCTCCTCGACCTCGTGCGGCTGCGCTTCCGGCCGCCGAAGGGGCGCCGCGCGCGGATCTGGCACGCCCGGCGCAACACGGAAATGCTGCTCGGGCTGGTTCTGAAAGGCCTCGGCTTCCGGCTGAAGCTCGTCTTCACCTCGGCCGGGCAGCGGCGCAAGACCGCCTACACCAATTTTCTGATCGCCCGGATGGACGCCGTCATCGCCACCAGCGCCGTGTCCGCCTCGTTCGTCGAGCGCCCCGCGACCGTGATCCACCACGGCGTCGACCTCGACCTGTACAAGCCGCCCGCCGACCGCGCCGCCGAATACGCCGCGACCGGCCTGCCCGGACGCTACGGAATCGCGACCTTCGGCCGGGTGCGCAAGCAAAAGGGCAGCGATCTGTTCGTCGAGGCGATGTGCCGCCTGCTGCCGAAATACCCCGACTTCGCCGCCGTGATCGTCGGCCATGTCTCAGCCGACAACGCGCAATTCGTCGACAGGCTGAAGGGTCGCGCCGCCGCGGCCGGCCTCTCGGAGCGCATCCGCTTCCTCGGCGAACGGCCGATCGAGGAGGTTCCGCTGTGGTATCGGCGGGTTTCGATCACCGTGTTCGCCTCGCGGGTCGAGGGCTTCGGGCTCACCTTGCTCGAAGCGATGGCGGCGGAGAACGCGGTGATCGCCACCCGCGCCGGCGCCGCCGAGCTCGTCATCGACGACGGCGACACCGGCTTTCTGGCGCCGGTCGACGACGTCGACGCGCTCGCGGCGGCGATCGAGCCGATGATGCGGGCGCCCGAGCGCATTCCGACCATCGGCGCGCGGGCGCGCGTCCGAATCGCGCGCGACTTCAGCCGCGAGCGCGAGGCGGACGAAATCGTGGCGGTGTACCGGAGGGTCTGGGAGGGGGCGGGCGCGGGCGGCGCGAACCAGGCGTCGGCCGCCTCGTCGTGAGATCGCGCCCAGGCAGGCCCGGCGCGCGCGAGCCCGCGCGCCGCGGCGCCCGACTTCGCCGCCTGGCGGCGGCGCTCGCCTTTTGCAGTGGACCCCCGAACCACGTCGGCTTATAAGAGCCTCGGTTGGGTGGCTGGCATGTTAGCTATCGGAAATCGAAGTCGGACCCGCCTCTTCAAGGCGAGCCGGGTGGGGGAAGCGATGGGCCGGCGCTCCGGCGCCGCCGCGCCAAAAGAGCTGCTGGTGGACGGTGTCCCCGCCGCGGTGGCGCGGCGCTTTGCCGCGGTTTCCGTTTGCAGCGGTAACTCCCAAGGCGGGAGCTCGCTTCAACGTCGTCATCGCGAGGAGCGAAGCGACGTGGCGATCCAGGAGTCCGGGACGCCGTCGCCTGACGCCAGTGGAGTCCGGCGCTCCGGCGGCCGGAAGCGCAGACGGCTCCCGGATCGCCGCGTCGCCCTTCGGGCCCCTCGCGCTGACGACGCCGGGGCGCCGTCCTTGGCAGTGACTTCGAGTGAGACGGCTCCGGGAGCCCGACCATGCCCGACACGGGTCAATTAGACCGGCCCGAAATCGGGCCTCTCCCGGTGTTGCGGCTCGAAGGGATATGCAAGGCGTTCGGGCCGGTGCGTGCGCTCGAGGACGTCTCCTTCGACGTTCTGCCCGGCCGGGTGCACGGCCTCGTCGGCGAGAACGGGGCCGGCAAGTCGACGCTGGTGCAGATCATCACCGGCCTCGCGCAGCCGGATTCGGGGCGCGTGTGGCTCGCCGGCCAGCCGGTCCGGTTCCGAACGCCGATCGAGGCGCGAGCCCAGGGCGTGGCCGCCGTCTATCAGGACCCGAAACTGTTTCCCCACATGTCGGTGGCCGAGAACATCGCGCTCGGCGCCTATCCGACGCTGCCGATCGGCGTGATCAACCGCAAGACGATGGTCGCCACGGCGAGCGCGTTGCTTCGCCGCCTCGGGTCCGACATCGACCCGCGCGCTCTGGTGGCGGGGCTGTCTTATGCCGAACACCAGTTCGTCGAAATCGCCCGCGCGCTCTCGGCGGACGTGCGCGTCCTGATCCTCGACGAACCGACCTCGGCGCTCACGCCGGCGGAAGCCGAGCGGCTGTTCCGGGTGGTGCGCGCGCTGCGCGATCGCGGGACCGCGGTCATCCTCATTTCTCACCGGCTCGAGGAGATCACCGCCGTCTGCGACGACGTCACGGTGTTGCGGGATCGCCGCCACGTGGCGACCAGGCCGGCGGCGGAGGTGGACCGCGCCAGCCTCGTGCAGATGATGGTCGGCCGGCCGCTCGAGACGCTGTTCACACGGCGCGCGGCGCCGGCGCTCGGCGCGGAGACGTTGCGCGTCGAGGCCCTGTCGCTCGCAAGGGTTTTCGCGGACGTCTCGTTTTCGGTGCGCGCCGGCGAAATCGTCGGCATGGGCGGGCTGGTCGGCGCCGGACGATCCGAGATCGCGCAGACCCTTTTCGGCGTGACGCCGCCGACTTCGGGTCAGGTGTTTCTGCGCGGCCGCGAGGTCCATCCGCGCAGCCCCGGGCAGATGCTGGCGCTGGGCCTCGCCTATCTGCCGGAGGACCGCGACCGCGACGGGCTGATCATGCCCGAAACCATCACCCACAACATCACGCTGCCGATCGTTCGGACGCTGGCGCGCTGGAGTTTCGTCGATTCCGCCCGCGAGCGACGGTTGGCCGAAGACGCCGCCGCGACCTATCGGGTCCTGACGCCGTCGGTGGAGCAGATCGTATCGTCCCTCTCCGGCGGAAACCGGCAGAAAGTGGCGTTCGCCAAGTGGCTGGCCACCAAGCCGGCGGCGCTGATCCTCGACGAACCCACGCACGGCATCGACATCGGCAGCAAGGCGCAGGTGCACGAAATGATCGCCCAGCTCGCCGGCGAGGGGTTGGCGGTGGTGCTGATCTCCTCGGATCTGCCGGAACTGATCGCGATGAGCGACCGCATCCTGGTGATCGCCGAAGGCGCCCTGGTCGGTGCGTTCAGCCACGCCGAAGCGACGCAGGAGAAGGTGATGATGGCCGCGGCGCAGCAGGGCGCGAGGGCGCGGCGGTGAGCGCGCCGGACGACGCCGCGGTCGGGAACCGGAAGGGCTCGCGTCGAGCCATCGCGTTCGTCCTGCGGCTGCGCGAAGCCGGCGTGCTGGTGTTCCTGGCGGCGCTGGGAACGCTGTTCGCCGTGTTGACGAACACCTTCCTGACGACCCAGAACCTCACCACCGTCGCCTCCTCGGCGGCGATCCTCGCGATCGCCGCCTGTGCGCAGGCGGTCGTTCTGCTGACACGCAATCTCGACGTTTCGGTCGGCGCGATGATGGGCTTCGCGGCCTACCTGACCGCCGATTTCGCCGCCCGCCATCCCGCCATCGCGCCGTGGCAGCTCGTGCTGATCCCGCTCGCGATCGGCGCCGCGCTCGGCGCGATCAACGGCCTCCTGGTGGCTTACGGCAAAGTCCCGGCGCTGATCGCGACGCTCGGCACGATGTCGCTCTATCGGGGTCTGACCTACGTCTACGCGCACGGGCAGGAAGTCACGTCGAGCCGCTTGCCGCCCTGGATGCTGACCAGCGTCGATGCGCGGATTGCCGGCGTGCCGCTGCTGGCGGCGGCG
Source organism: Roseiarcus fermentans (assembly GCF_003315135.1). Taxonomy (GTDB): domain Bacteria; phylum Pseudomonadota; class Alphaproteobacteria; order Rhizobiales; family Beijerinckiaceae; genus Roseiarcus; species Roseiarcus fermentans. The sequence continues at coordinate 105,510 of NZ_QNRK01000011.1, read as the reverse complement.
GCGACCGCGATCGTCGTCATCGTCTGGGCGTTCCTGCAATACTTTCCCTGGGGACGGCGCATCTACGCAGTCGGCTCCAATCCGCTCGCCGCCTTCTATTTCGGACTTCGCGCCGAGCGGGTCGTGCTCATGGCCTACACGCTGTGCGGCGTCTTGTGCGGCGCGGCGGGGCTGCTTTATGCGGCGCGGGTCGGCACGGTCACGGTGGTGCTGGCCTCGGGCTGGGAGATGAGTTCGCTGGCCGCGGCGGTGATCGGCGGCGTCAGCGTGTCGGGCGGCGCCGGCTCGGTGATCGGCGCCGCGCTCGGCGCGGTGGTGCTCGCCACCATCGACAACGGCCTGGTGCTGCTCGCCGTGCCGGAGTTCTGGCGCATGTTCATTCAGGGCGTGGCGATCGTCGCGGCGGTGGCGGCCGACGCCGCGATCGCGTCGGGCATCCGCGCTTCGCTTCGCACGCGGGGGGCGAAGTGAAGGACGACAGGACCAAAAGGCCGGTTCGCCCGCAGTGGCCCGCCTGGGAGATGACGCTCGCCGCGTTGATCGTGGCCGCAGGCGTCTGGTCCACGACGCTGTCGCCGTACTACCTGAGCCTCGACCAGATCTTCGGCTCGACGCGATTCTTCATCATCCCCGGGTTGCTGGCGCTCGGGCTGGCGATGGTGGTGTCGCTCGGCGAGATCGACATCTCGCTCGCCTCCACCGTCGCGGTCGGCACGGTCACGCTGTCGAAACTGTCCATGTTCGGCGTTCCCATCGGCTTCGCCGCCGCCGCCGTCGTCGCGATCGGGGCGCTGCTGGGAACGCTGAATGGGGTTCTGGCGGCGCGGTTCGGTCTGCCCTCGCTCGCCGTCACGCTCGGCGCCATGGGCGCCTACCGCGGCCTCGCCTTCATCGTCGGCAGCGAAGTCGGCTACACGGATTTCAACGATTCGTATCGCTGGCTCGGCGCGACGCGTTTGTTCGACGACATCGTTCCCGTGTCCCTGCTGGCTTTCGCGGCGGTGGCGGTCGCCGTCTGGCTGCTGATGCATCGCACGGTGTTCGGGCGGTACTGCTTCTCGATCGGGCTCAACCGGGACGCGTCGTGGTTCGCCGGCGTGAACGTGGTGAAGATCAAGATCTGCGCCTATGCGCTGGCGAGCGCGCTCGCCGGGCTGGCGGCCGTGGTGTGGGTGGGGCAGTACGGCTCGGCGCGCGGCGACAACGCGGACGGCTCCATTCTGTTCGTCGTCACCGCGGTGGTGCTCGGCGGGATGGATATCAACGGCGGACGCGGCACGATCGGCGGCGTCGTGCTCGCGCTCATGCTGCTGGGCACCCTCCGCAACGGCATGGGCCTCGCCAACATCGGCGGCCCGACACAGACAGTCGTGCTCGGCGTCCTGCTCGTCGGCGGCGTGCTCCGCCCGGCGGTTGCGGCGGCGCTGGCGCGTCTGCGGCGTCCCGACAACGCGGACGTCTGAAGCGGAACCACAGGAACGCAACGATAAAGAAGGAGGAAGACGATGGTGAACCGTAGAGAATTGGGAAAGCTCGGGGCGGGTCTCGTCCTGGCCGGCCTGGCGCCGCGCCTCGCGACCGCCAAGGACTCGGGCTTCAAGATCATGATGACGCCGAAATGGACCGGCTTTCCGTATTTCGAGCTCACCGGCGACGGCGCCAAGGCCGCGGCCAAGGAGCTCGGCGACACGCTGATCTACGCCGGCGCCGATCATGCGGACGTGTCGCTGCAGGTCGAGACGCTGCAGAACTTCGTCAACCAGAAGCCGGACGCCATCATCCTTGCGGCGATCGACCTCAACGCCGTCGCGCCGGTGCTGGAGGAGGCGCGCAAGAAGGGCATCGTGGTCACGACCTACGACGCCGACGCCGCCGTGCCGGCGCGCGACATGTTCGTCAACCAGCTCTCCTACGAACAGGCCGCCAAGGTCATGCTGGATGCGGCGTTGATCGACGTCCCCGAGGGCGGCGAGATCGCTTTCGTAGCCGCGTCCCCAACGTCGCCCAACCACATGGCGCACATCAAGATCATGACGGAGCTGACCAAGACCGATCCGAAGTATCAGGTGTTCAAGGTCGTCGACACGCAGTTCGCCGGCGACGACGACGCCAAGAGCTACGACGTGGCGGTGAACCTGATGCAGGCGCATCCGAACCTGAAGGTGATCATCTCCTCGTCGGCGGTCAGCGCGCCCGCGGCGGCGCGCGCGATCGAGGCGAGCGGGCATGTCGGCAAGGTCTACGCCACCGGCTTCGCGCTGCCGAGCGCGATCAAGCGCTACCTCGAAAACGGCTCGCAGAAGGCGTTCGCGTTCTGGGATCCGTTCGAGCTCGGCTACGTCGCCGCCTATGAAACCCACATGAAACTCGCCGGCAAGTTCGACCCGTCGAAGGTCGGCGCGACGATCGAGGTGCCGAAGGCCAACGCCACCTTCACCGCCGGCAAGGACGGCGAGGTGGTCTACGGCAAGCCGTTGATCTTCACCAAGGACACCGTCGGCAAGTACGACTTCTGACGACGGGCGGCGTCCTGGCGTCTTGCGCCGGGACGCCGCGACCGCCGACCCGGCGCGCTACGCCAGCGCGGCGACGGCGGCGGCGAAATCGTCGACCTGCCCCCAGTCGGTGTATTCGATGTCGGAGCGGCCGTCGGCGACGCCGCCGGTCATCGCCATGATCAGGCGGATCATCTGCTTGTCGACGAAGCGATAGTGCGGATAGTTCAGCCGGCCGGCGATGGCGACGGCGAGGGCGGGGCGCAACGGATAGCGCGCCAGCGTCTTGCGCAGATAGGGGTTGGTCTCGGGCGTGCGCCGCGCCGGGTCGCGCGCCACCAGATTGACGACCGCGAGCGCCAGCGGCCGCACCGTATCCTCGGCGGCGTAGGCGGCGAGGAAGTCGCGCGCCTCAGGCAGCACGTTCCCGTAGCGCACCGCGAGGATGGCGACGCAGGCCGAACTCTGGGCGCCGATCGCCGGCGGGCTGCGTCTTTCGAGGCGGTGAAAGGCGGTGGTCGCGCCGGCGTCGCCGAGGCGCGCGGCGATCCGCCCGGCGATCCGCTCGGACTGGCCGTCGCGCGTGGCGTAAACAATCGCAATATCCTTCGTCGCCGCCTCCCCTCACATCGTCTGGACCGCGGAAAGGACGAAGCGGGGCGCGACGAAGCGCTCGAACGGCTCCCGCGCCGCCAGCGCCGCCTTCCTGTCCAGACATCGCAACGTCACGAGGGGCGCAGACTCCCAGGCCGCGGGCGAAATTATGGTGCGGCGCACAGGGTGTCAAAAGCGCATGGGGCGGCAAAAGCGCGCGGGCGGCGCGGCGATTGCGTCGCAGTCGAGCAAGACCTCAGCCGGCCGGCTCGAACACCGGAATCCGGCGCAGCGCCGCGCGCTCGCGCCCCGCCTCGAGCGCCTCGCGCAGGATCGTCGCCAGCTGACGAAACGTCTCCTTGCGGCCCGACGCCCTGCGCCAGACGAGGGCGATCCGGCGTCCGGGCTCCTCGCCCGCGAGCGGCGCGACATGCAGATCGAGGCCGGCGGCGAGGCCCGAGGCGATCGCCATCTCGGGAACCAGGGTGACGCCGAGCCCGTTCGCCGCCATCTGCACCAGCGTATGCAGGCTGGTGCCCTGGAACGCCGCGGTGTTGCGGCGCGCGCCCTCGAGGTGACAGGCGGCGAGCGCGTGTTCGCGCAGACAATGGCCGTCCTCGAGCAACAGCAGGTCCTCCGTCGCCATGTCGCACGGGCGAACCACGGGCAGGGACGCCAGCCGGTGCCCGGGCGGGCAGACCACGTAGAACGGATCGACGGCGATGTCCTCGCTCTCGACGTCGGCGAGGGGCACGGGCAGCGCGAGCACCGCCGCGTCGAGCTGGCCCGCCTCGAGCCGGTCGACCAGTCGCGCCGTCTGCTCCTCGCGCAGGTAGAGCTTCAGATCGGGCGCGATTTCCCTGAGTCTGGGCAGCACGCGCGGCAGAAGGAACGGCCCGATCGTCGGGATGACGCCGAGTCGCAGCGGACCGGACAAGGGATCGTGCGCGGCGATCGCGATGTCGACGAGGTCCTCGGCCTGGCGCAGGATGGTTCGCGCTCGCTCGGCGATCTCGACCCCGATCCCGGTCGGCGCGACCGAGCGGCGGGTGCGGTCGAACAGGATCACGCCGAGGCCTTCCTCCAGCTCCTGGATCGCCGCGCTGAGCGTCGACTGGCTGACGAGGCAGGCCTCCGCCGCCTGGCCGAAATGCCGGCGGTCGGCGAGGGCGACGAGAAAACGGAGCTGGCGAAGCGTCGGAAGGAATTTCATCGGCCCCATGTGATCGAACAAATCGATCAATGCAATCGCTATTTCCAACTTCTAGCGATTGGGCTAACAGGGTATACGCAGGGCGTCCCCGGGGTCCGCGCTGGGCGGTTCGCCGGGGCATAAGACACCAAAAAAATCTCAAACAAGAACCGCAACAGCGAGGGCTGAATCATGTCGCTCATTGGTACCGAAATCAAACCGTTCAAGGCGACCGCGTTCAAGGCGGGCAAGTTCATCGACGTCTCCGAGGCGTCGGTGAAGGGCAAGTGGTCCGTGTTCTTCTTCTATCCGGCCGACTTCACCTTCGTCTGCCCGACCGAGCTCGAGGATCTCGCCGACAACCAGGCCGAGTTCGACAAGCTCGGCGTCGAGGTCTACGGCGTCTCGACCGACACCCATTTCAGCCACAAGGCCTGGCACGACACCTCGAAGGCGATCGGCAAGATCAAGTACGCGCTGATCGGCGACCCGACGGCCAAGCTGTCGCGCAACTTCGACGTCTACATCGAGGAGGCCGGCCTCGCCGACCGCGGCACCTTCGTCGTCGATCCCGACGGCAAGATCCAGATCCTGGAGATCACCGCCGGCGGCGTCGGCCGCAACGCGGCGGAGCTGATCCGCAAGATCAAGGCGGCGCAGTATGTCGCGGCGCATCCGGGCGAGGTTTGCCCGGCGAAGTGGGAAGAAGGCCGCAAGACGCTGGCCCCCTCGCTCGACCTCGTCGGCGCGATCTGAACTTTCACGACCCGGGAGGGCGCCGTCCGCGGCGCCCTCCGACAACACTCCGTCCATCGCGGTGAGCCGGGAACCAACGCCGGCCCGCGCATTCGCCATAGGCACATTCGGGGGCGTTCCATGCTCGACGATTCCATCAAGACACAGCTCAAAGGCTATTTCGAGCGCATTCAACGTCCGATCGAGCTCGTCGCATCGCTCGACGGCGGCGAGGCTTCGCGGGAGACGCTGGAACTCCTGGAAGAGATCGCATCGCTCTCGGACCGCATCGCGCTCATCCGCGACGGCGACGACGCGCGAAAGCCGTCCTTCGCGATCCGCCCGGCGGGCGGGGACGCGGTCGTCACCTTCGCCGGCCTGCCGATGGGCCACGAATTCAACTCGCTGGTGCTCGCTTTGCTGCAGGCCGGCGGCCATCCGCCGAAAATCGCGCCCGAGACGGTCGAGCAGATCAAGGCGATCGCGGGCGATTACCGCTTCGAGACCTATTTCTCGCAATCCTGCCAGAACTGCCCCGAGGTGGTACAGGCGCTGAACGCCATCAGCGTGCTCAACCCGCATGTCCGCCACGTGGCGATCGACGGCGCGGCCTTCCCGGCCGAGACGGCGGAGCGCGAGATCATGGCCGTTCCGTCCGTCTTCCTGAACGGAAAACCGTTCGGGCAGGGTCGCATGAGCCTCGACGAGATCGTGGCGAAGCTCGACGCCGGCGCGTCAGCCCGCGACGCCGAACGGCTGAACGCCCGGGCGCCTTACGATATGCTGATCGTCGGCGGCGGCCCGGCGGGGGCGGCGGCGGCGATCTACGCCGCGCGCAAGGGCATCCGCACTGGCCTCGTCGCCGACCGCTTCGGCGGCCAGACCAACGATACGCTCGGCATCGAGAACCTGATCTCGGTCGCCCACACCGAGGGGCCGGCGCTCGCCAAGGAGCTCGAAAGCCTGGTGCGCGCCCACGAGGTCGAGGTGATGACCGGCCAGATGGCGGCCCAGCTCATTCCGGCTGCGCCCGGCGGCCTGGCCGAAGTCCGGCTCGCGAGCGGCGCGACGCTGAAGGCGCGCACGGTCGTGCTGTCGCCCGGGGCGCGCTGGCGGTCGATGAACGTGCCGGGCGAGGCCGAATACCGCAACAAGGGCGTCGCCTATTGTCCGCATTGCGACGGGCCGTTGTTCAAGGGCAAGCGCGTCGCGGTGATCGGCGGCGGCAACTCGGGCGTCGAGGCGGCGATCGACCTCGCCGGCATCACCGCGCACGTGACGCTGATCGAGTTCGACCCGAAGCTGCGCGCCGACGAGGTGCTGCAGGCGAAACTCCGTTCGCTGCCGAACGTCTCGATCATCGCCTCGGCGCAGACGACCGAGGTGTTCGGCGACGGCGCCAGGGTGGTCGGCCTCGCCTACAAGGATCGCACGACCGGGGCGGTTCACCGCCTCGAGCTCGAGGGGATCTTCGTCCAGATCGGCCTCGTGCCCAACTCGGAATGGCTGAAGGGCGCGGTCAAGCTCACCGGGCGCGGCGAGATCGAGGTCGACGCGCGCCAGGAGACCTCCGCCTACGGGGTGTTCGCCGCCGGCGACGCGACGACCACGCCGTTCAAGCAGATCGTCATCGCGATGGGCGACGGCGCCAAGGCCGCGCTCTCGGCGTTCGACTGCCTGATGCGCGCCCCGGCGCCGATGGTCGAGGCGGCGTGATACAAGAAGGCAGTCGGCAGTCGGCAGTCGGGTTTTCCGTTGAGTCGACTGCCGAAGCCCGACTGCCATTCGAGGGAGCGAGACGATGGGCAAGATTCTGGTGATCGGCGCCAAGGGACTGATCGGCTCGGCGGTGGTCGAGGCGTTGGGAGCGGATACCTGCATCCGCGCCTCGCGCAGTTCGGACGAGACGGTCGACATCTCCGATCCGAAGTCGCTGCAGGCGCTGTTCGGCCGCGTCGGCGAGCTGGACGGGATCGTCTGCACCGGCGGCGCCGCCCGGTTCAAGCCGTGGGACCAGCAGAGCGACGACGATTGGGCCTTCTGCCTCGCCAACAAGCTGATGGGTCAGGTCAACGTCGTCCGCTACGGCGCGAAATCGGTGCGTCCGGGCGGGGCGATCACGCTCACCACCGGGGTGCTGGCGCAGCATCCGATGCCGGGCGGGGCGATGATCACGACCGTCAACGACGCGGTCGAGGCCTTCGTCCGCGCGGTCGCCGTCGAGCAACTGCAGGTCCGGGTCAACGCCGTCTCGCCCGGATGGGTGTCCGAGACGCTGCAGGCGATGGGCCGCGACCCCTCGGCCGGGATCCCCGCGGCGGAGGTGGCGGCCGTGATGGTCCGCCAGTTGCGCGAAGGGCCCGCCGGAACCATCGCGCTCGCCGCCAAGGGCTGACGCCGGCCGCGGCTCCGCCGCGAAACAGACATTTCGTCAGCGGGGGCGCCATGGGCGACGTCGGGTTGCTGTCCCGCCTGAAGCGATCGTTTCTGGCGTCCGCCGGCGACGTCGTCTTCGGCATGGAGGACGGCACGGTCTCGATCTTCGGCTTGGTGTTCGGGGTCGCGGCGACCACCACCGACAGCAAGACCGTGCTGATCGCCGGCGCCTCGGGCGCGGTCGCGGCGGCTGTTTCGATGATGGCGGGGACCTATCTCGACGTCGAGACCGCGCGCGACGCCGCGCGCCGGGCGGCCGCCGCGCTCAAGGCGGAGATGAGGACGGACGCGCGCGCCGTGCTCGACCGGGTCGAGGCGCGGCTCGGGCGGCTGGGGCTCGCGCCGACGACGACCGCGGCGATCGCCGAGCTTCTGCGCGCCGATCCGACGAGCCTCGAAGGCGTGGCGACGGCGCTCGAAGCGCCCGAGCCCGGCGACGGACAGGGGCCGGCAGCCCAGGCGCTCTGGATGCTGGTCGCCGACTTCTTCGCCGCCGCCATCCCGATCGTGCCGTTCGTCCTGTGGCCGGTCCCGCAGGCGCGCGCCGTCTCGGCGTCGGTGACCCTTGTGCTGCTCGTCGCGCTCGGCGTCGGGCGGGCGCTGGTCGGCGGCCGCGGCGTCGTGCGCACGGTGATCGAGACGGTCTCGATCGGCGTCGCGGCGGCGCTCGCAGGGGTCGCGATCGGCGTGGCGATCTCGCGCGCTTTCGGCGCGTGAACGACCAGCTCACGGCGGGACGAAAAAGTCCTCGACCGCGAGGGCGAGGCCCGGCGGCTCGAGCGGCAGCGGCCCGGCCGTCAGGATACGGGTCTCGATCACGTCGCCGCGACCACGCCGGTGGTGGATGAGGGTCCGGCGTTCGGGGTCGACGATCAGATAATGCGCGACGCTCGGCAGCGAGAAGTAGTTTTCGAGTTTCGCTCCGAAAGTCGGGTCCGCCGCGCCTTCGGACAGGACTTCGACGACGATCAGCGGATTCGGGATTTCGATCGCGTCAGGCGGAACACGGGGGTCGCAGGTGACGAGCGCGTCCGGCTCGAACGCCGTGCGCGCCGACACCCGGACGGTGGCGCCGTCGGGGAAAACCGTGCAGGGCAGACCGGCCCGTCCGACCGCTCGATAAAGTGCGTCCCAGGCCTGCGCCTTCGTCAGAAGATGCGCCGCCCGTTCCGGCGCCATCGCGATCGGGCGGCTGTCGAGAAGCTGCCAACGCCCGTCCAGCCCCTCGGCCCAGGCGAGAAACGCCTCGACGGTCATCGGCGTTTCGGCGGCGATCGACATGGCCGCGAAGCCTACCACGCCGGGCCGCGTCGGTCAGCCCTCACACCGGCGCGAACAGCTCCTCGACGAAAAACGCCAGGCCCGGCGGGTCGAGGCGGAGCGGGCCGTCCGTCAGCGCCTCCCGCTCGATCCGGCCGCCCGCGCCGCGCCAGCGGTGCTCGACCGTGCGCTGCTCCGGGTCCAGGATCAGATAATGCGCCACGCTCGGCAGCGAGAAGTAGCCGGCGAGCTTCGGTCCCCGATCGCGCGCCTCCGTGCCCTCCGACAGAACCTCGACCACGACCGTCGGCGCCGGGACTTCGACCGTGTCGCGCTCCGCCCGCTCGCCGCTGTAGATCACCGCGTCGGGCTCGAACGCGGTGCTTTCGGAAATGCGGACGATCGACCCGTCCTTGGTGACGTGGCACGCCGCGCCGACGCGGCGGATGGCGCCCTTGAGGGCGGCGGCCGTCCGGCGCTTGGTTTCCGTATGGGCGGGGCGCTCGGGCCTCTTTTCCACGAGTTCGCCCTCGAACAGCTCCCAGCGCCCTTCGCGGCCCTCGATCCAGGCGAGGAATTCGTTGACGGTCATGGGCGCGTTCGCCGCATCGGCATGGATCGTTCTCTCCGCAAGCCTTCACCGGGAGCGCTCCCGACCGGGCCCGGCGCCGCTCGCCATGGAGCCAAGTCCGTCGGCGGCGTTCAGGTAACCACGGTCCCGGAAGAGCGTTCCCCCATGAATTGCTTATCATTGTCGCGAACACCGGAAAACCGGCTCTTTGCGCTATAGCGTCCCGAAAATGCGGTTGAGGAAGTCGTTGGTCTTCCGTCCAGGTTGGGCGTCGGGAATGGGCGCGGGCGGGACCGGCGCATCGCCGGGCGCGGGAAGGGATGGCGCGCGGCCGGCTGGCCGCGGCGCCGGCGCGGGCTCGGACGGCGCAACCGCGACCGGCGCGGCCGCGACCGGCCGGGCGCCGCCCCGGCCGCCGGCCTGCGGGATCATCCCGGGCGGCAGAGGCTGCGGCTGGGGTTGGCCGCCGCCCGCGAACGGGGCCAGCAGCGGCGCGAACGGGTTGGACGGCTGCGCCTGCCACGTGCCCAGCGGCAGGGGGACGGGGGAGACGTTCTGGTGCGCGGCCTTCATGAACCGGCTCCAGATTTCGACCGGCAGATTGCCGCCGGAGACTTTCTTCGTCGGGCTGTCGTCGTCGTTGCCGAGCCAGACCGCGGTGACGATGTAGCTCGTGTAGCCGATGAACCAGGCGTCGCGGAAATCCTGGCTCGTGCCGGTCTTGCCCGCCGCCTGCCAGCCCGGCAACTCCGCCTTGCGCGCCGTGCCGGTGAGCAGCGTCTCCTGCATCATGCTGTTCATCATCGGCACGTATTGCGGCTCGATGACCCGGCCGAAGCTGGCGTTGCGCCGCACATAGAGCAGCTTGCCGCCGGTCGTGCGGACCTTCGTGATCACGTGCGGCTGCACGCCGATGCCGCCGTTGGCGAAGGCGGCGTAGGCCGAGGCCATTTCCAGCGGCGTCACCGCCGAGGTGCCGAGCGCGATCGAGGCGTTCGGCTCGAGGTCCGAGGTGACGCCCAGGCGGTGCGCCGTCGCGCATACCGTCTTCGGCCCCACCTCGAGGCCGAGCCGCACCGCGACCGTGTTCAGGGACAGCGACAGGCCCTTGGTCAACGTGACCGGGCCGAAATATTCGCGGCTGTAGTTTTCCGGGTTCCAGCCCTTGACCGAGATCGGCGCATCCTCGCGCACGGTGTCGGGGGTGAGGCCCTTTTCCAGCGCGGCCAGATAGACGAACGGCTTGAACGACGAGCCCGGCTGGCGCTTGGCGGCGACCGCGCGGTTGAACTGGCTCTCGGCGTAGCTCCTGCCGCCGACCAGCGCCTTGACGCCGCCGGTCGGGTCGAGCGCCACCAGCGCGCCCTGTCCGACGCCGAATTTTTGCCCCTTGGCGGACAGTTCGTCGGCGACCGCGCGTTCGGCCTCGGTCTGCATCCTGGCGTCGATCGTGGTGGTGACCACGATGTCGTCGTCGATCGCGCCGACGGTGTCGTCGAGCGCGTCGAGGACGTAGTCGGCGGCGTAGTTGATCGCGCCGGCGGTCTTGTCGCGCCACGCCTGCGCCGGACTGGCGAGCGCCATCTTGGCCTGCGCCGGGGTGATCAGGCCCTGTTCGGCCATGGCGGCGATGACCTGTCCGGCGCGCTCCGCGGCGCCGGTCGGGTTGCGGTTCGGCGCCAGTTTCGACGGCGATTTCATCAGCCCGGCGAGCAGGGCGGCCTCCGACAGGCTGTCGAAGCGCGCGCTCTTGCCGAAATATTTCTGCGAGGCCGCTTCGACCCCGTAGGCGCCGGCGCCGAAATAGACCCGGTTCAGATAGAGTTCGAGGATCTGGTCCTTGGAATAGCGGCGCTCGAGCCAGATGGCGAGAATCGCCTCCTGGACTTTTCGCGACAGCGTCCGCTCCTGGGTCAGGAACAGGTTCTTGGCCAGTTGCTGCGTCAGCGTCGAGCCGCCTTCGACCGCGCCGCGACCGGCGATGTCGCGCACGAGGGCGCGCGCCATGCCGAGCGGATCGACGCCGAAGTGGGAATAGAAGCGCCGGTCCTCGATGGCGATGAAGGCCTTCGGCAGATAGGGCGGCAGGTCCATCAGCCGCACGGCTGGGCCGCCGGAATCGCCGCGATTGACGAGCAGCGTCCCGTCGTCGGCGAGAATGGCGATGTTGGGCGGCCGCTTGGGCACCGCGAGCTGGTCGATCGGCGGCAGACGGCTGGCGTAATAGCCGACCACGCCGACGAGCGCGATCGCGCCCCAGACGGAGGCGACCACGCTCCAGTAGACGAGACGGCGAAACAGCGAGCCGATCAGCGGCCGGCGTCGCGCTTGCCGGCCTCGCGCGGGTTCGGCGACGAATTTGGCGGCGGATTTGGCGGCGAATTTGGTGTCGGACCTGCGTCGGCCGCCCGGGGGGCGGTCGGCGGGATCGGCGCGCAGGTCGTCGTCGCCGCGCTCGTCCGGCCAGTCGAGGCGCGGCTCGATCCGCGCCCGGCTTCTCTTTCCGCCGCCTCGGCCGAACATGGGACATCCCGCTCGTCGGGCGCCTGGGCCCCGGCTCTCGGGTATCCTCGCGCCTGACGCTGACGGAGAGGCTAAACCGGGCGATTTAAGGGCGGGTAAAGGAGCAGGGGACGGGCTGGGATTCGGGGGCGAATCGTCTCAGTCCTCCTCCTGCGGAGCGATGCCGAAGCGTCGCGTCTCGAAGGGTCTGCCCCGGTTGTCGAGGGGACGCTTTCGGGCCGGCGGAACACGCCTATCCGACGTCAACAAACCGACGATGTCGAAGCGGCCCACGACGACAAGGACGAGGGCCATGCGAAATCAGGACTTCCGCCGCGATCGCGGGTTACAGGACGCGGACGACGTCGAGGACGCCGACCATCGAGGCGCGCGGCGGGTTCATCGGCTCGGCGCCCGAGGCGGGACGAAGCCGGCTGCGCCGGGCGCTTCGCCCTCGCCCGGGAAGCGCGGGCGAGGGCGCGCGTCGATGCGCCTATTTCGCCTTCGCCGCGGCGACAGCGGCAGGACCCGGGGCGGCGGCAGGGGCCGGGGGGGAGGCGGCGGCAGGCGCCGGGGCCTGATCCGGCGCGTCATTCCGACCGGACATTCTCTCTCCGAACCGATACAAGGCGCCGATCAGGATCACCGCCAGAAGAAGCGCCGGGATTGCCCACGGAGACTTCCCGTAGTCTTTCCACCTTTCCATTGTCTCGACCCACGACGCTTCTGGTCGGCGGCCTTCCAGGCGGCTATTGCGGGAAGCCTGCGGCCTCACCCCGCCTGACCTTCTCCCGCTCGCGGCACGAGGCGGCGCCCCGCCCGCCTGGACTCGTTCCCAGGCGGAGCCGACGAGGGCCTGCAGCCTTACGCCCCCGCTCCCTTCAACGCCCAGCCGATCGCGATCCAGGTGGCGCCGTAGAAAACCAGGTCGACGCCGATGAACAGGCCGATCACCCACAGGCCCGAGAACGGGAACTGGGCGAAGATCATCAGGCCGAGCAGGATGTTGATGACGCCGTCGATGACGTGCCAGCCATAGCCGCCGTAGCCGGCGCCGGCGTAGCCGATCATGCCCATCCCGGTGCCGGCGATCTGGAAGATGCCGCCGACGAGGAAGAACGCCGCCATCAGGAAGGTCAGCACTTCCGCTGAGACCCTCGGCCTCACGAGGAACATCAGGCCGACCACGCCGTAGAGAATCGCGGCCAGCGCGTGCTGGAAGAACCCGGCCCAATGGCCGACCCAGAAGGCGGCGCCGGCCTCGACCGCGGCGGCGATGACGAGCAGCCAGCCGAAGAACAGCATCGAAACGATGGTCGCCGCCACCGAGCGCCAGATCGCCGCGGCGCCGAGGACGACGAGCGCGGCGCCGAAGGCGATGATCCAGCCCCACTGGGTGGCGAAGGTCTTGGTCACCTCGATATCGAGGGTGTGGACGACGTCGGTATTCATGAGCGGTCACGCCTCCTGTAGACGAGTGCGCCCGGTTTAGGCCGCAAACCGGCCACAGTCCAGTTATTGGAACGGCTGCGGGATGTGTTAACGAGGCGCGGAGCCGGCGCGGGGCGCGCCGCTCGCCGCGCCGGTCGCGGCCGGCGTCTGTATAAAGCGCGACGCCGAGCCAACGTCCGGGCGCCGATTTTCGACGCGCCGCACTTTTCAGGTCTCGATTCGAGCGATCGACATGTCCGGTCGTTTCCCCATTCGCTTTCACCGACAAAATTATTTGTTCCGACTTGCGCGGGCGCCGCGCCGGGTCGAGGCGAACGCTCGAACAGGAAGACAAGGCGCGCTCGGTGTCCGGACATCGATGGCAGGTCGCGACAGGCGTCGGGGCTGCGGCAAGCTGTCGCGCTTTGTGGACGTCAAGCCGGCTGGACGTTTTCCGCGCCGCCGACCCCGGGTCCGCGGGCGGCGCCGGGCGTCGGAGCGCCGCCGTCAGGACGCCCCTTCGACCTGTTCCGACAGCTCGAGCCACGCCTCCTCGGCGGCGGCGAGCGCGCGTTCGAGGTCGCCGCGGCGTGCGGCGAGGTCCGCCACCTTGACCGCGTCGCCGCCTGCGCCGGCCGCTTGCGCCAGCGCCTCGTCCACCCGGCGCAACAGGTCCTGGAAGCGGTTCATCTTGTCTTCGAGCGCGGCGAGCTCCCGCTTCATCGGCGCCGGATCGCGCTTGCGCGCCGGGGCGGGTTTCGCCGCGGACGACGCCTGCTTCTTCTGCGCCGACGGCGCGCTCTGGCCGAGGACGAAACGGCCGTAGTCGGCGACGTCGCCGTCGAACGGCTTCACCGTGCCGCCCGCGACCAGCCACAGCCGGTCGACGCAGGCCTCGAGCAGCCGCCGGTCGTGCGACACCAGAATGCAGGCGCCCTCGTAGTCGTTGATCGCCTCGATCAGTTCGGCGCGGCTGTCGATGTCGAGGTGGTTGGTCGGCTCGTCGAGGATCAGCAGCTGCGGGCCGTCGAAGGTCGCGAGCCCCATCAGCAGCCGCGCCTTCTCGCCGCCCGACAGCGCCTCGATCCTGGTGTCGGCGCGGGCGCCCGAGAAGCCGATCAGCGCCGCACGGCCGCGGATTTTCGCCTCCGGCTCGCCGCGCATGCGCTGGGCGACATGCGTGTAGGGCGAGCCGCCGGGCTCGAGGTCGTCGACCTGGTGCTGGGCGAAGAAGCCGGTCTCGAGCTTGTTCGCCCGCACCATCTTGCCCGCCATCGGCGCGAGCCGCCCGCCGATCAGCTTGGCGAAGGTCGACTTGCCGTTGCCGTTGGCGCCCAGAAGCCCGATCCGGTCGTCGTTCGAAAGGGTCAGGTCGAGGCGCGACAGCACCACGCGCTCGCCGTAGCCGGCGCTGACCTTCTCCAGGGTGACGATCGGCGGGCTGAGCGGCCTGGCGACCGGCGGCCACTTGAACGGCAGGACGGCGTCGTCGACGACCGCCGTCACCGGCTCCATCTTCGCCAGCATCTTGAGGCGCGACTGGGCCTGGGTCGCCTTGGTGGCGCTGGCGCGGAACCGGTCGACGAAGGCCTGCAGGTGGGCGCGCCGCTCCTCCTGCTTCTTCAGCATCTTGCCCTGAAGGGCCTGTTGCTCGCGGCGCTGGCGCTCGAAGCTGGTGTAGCCGCCGGTCCAGAGCGTCAGCCGGCCGCGGTCGAGATGCAGGATGTGGTCGGCGACGTCGTCGAGCAGGTCGCGGTCGTGGCTGATGACGACGATGGTCGAGGGGCACGAGCGAAGATAGTCGGTGAGCCACAGCACGCCCTCGAGGTCGAGGTAGTTGGTCGGCTCGTCGAGCAGCAGGATGTCCGGCTCGGAGAACAGCACCGCAGCCAGCGCCACCCGCATCCGCCAGCCGCCGGAATATTCCGACAGCGCCCGGTCCTGCGCCGCCTCGTCGAAACCGAGGCCGTTGAGAATCCGCGCCGCCCGCGCCGGCGCGGCGTGCGCGTCGATGTCGACGAGCCGGGTCTGGATCTCGGCGATGCGCTCGGGGTCGGTCGCATCCTCGGCCTCGGCGCTGAGCGCGGCGCGCTCGACGTCCGCCGACAGGACGAAATCGATCAGCCGCTCCGGCCCGCCCGGCGCCTCCTGCTCGACGCTGCCGAGCCGCGCCCCCCTCGGCGTCGTGATCGCCCCCGACTCGGGGGAAATCTCGCCGCGGATCAGCCGGAACAGCGTCGACTTGCCGGCGCCGTTGCGGCCGACCAGACCGACGCGCGCGCCGCTCGGCAAGGCCGCGGTCGCGCCGTCGATCAGCAGCCGCGCGCCCAGCCGGTAGGTGAGGCCGTTGATATGAAGCATGGCGGGCTTTTGACCCGGCGGGCGTCAGGTTTCAAGCCGCGTCAGCTCGCCCGGCCGCCTGGGCGTCGCCTCAGCGCAGGCGGCGGCCGCGAGGGCCGGCGCGCCGACGAACCGGCGGCGTTGCTTTCGCAAGGCGCGCCGCTATATATGCGACGCTTTTTCGACGACCCCCTGATGAACGGCGCGGCCTCCGCGCCGCCGGAGCTGCTCCCCGTGTTCATTTCCGAAGCCTACGCCCAGACCGCCAGCGCCATATCGCTCGGCGGGATCAACGATACGGTCGTCCAGCTCGTGCCGATCGTGGCGATGATCGCGATCGTCTATTTCGTCCTGTGGCGGCCGCAGCAGCGCCGGGCGAAGGAGCAGCGCGCGATGATCCAGGCCGCCAAGCGCGGCGACACCGTCGTCACGTCGGGCGGGCTCATCGGCAAGATCAGCAAGTCCGTCGACGACAACGAGGTGGAGCTGGAAATCGCGCCCAACGTCAAGGTCCGTCTCGCCCGTTCCGGCATCGCCGAGGTCCGGGTCAAGGGCGAGCCGGTCAAGGACGCGTCGAAGGCCTGAGCGTCGCGACCGGTCGCGGCATAGTTTTGTAAGACAACGCGAGAGCCCGATGCTCCGATTCGCCCCCTGGAAATTGGCTTCGGTTCTGGCGATGGTGGCGGTGGCGATGCTGCTGGTCGTGCCGAGCTTCCTGCCCGCCGATCTCGTCGATACGCTGGCCGCCCGGGTCCCGAGCTTCGTTCCGCTGCGTCAGATCGTGCTCGGTCTCGACCTCCAGGGCGGCGCCTACATGCTGATGCAGGTCGACGACGCCTCCGTGGTCAAGGCGCAGGTCGAGGCGCTGCGCGACGACGTGCGCCAGAAGATGCGCGACGGCAAGATCGCGCTCTCGGGCGGCATCGTCACGCAAGGGCGCGGCGTTCTGGTGCGCATCGGCGATCAGGCCGAGCGCGACAAGGCCTACAGCCTGCTTCAGGCGCTCAGCCAGCCGATCGGCGGCGCGCTCGCCGGAGGCAACGGACGCACGCTGGACGTGACCGAGACCGACAGCGGGGTTCAGCTCACGCTGACGGACGCCGCCATCGCCGACAAGGTCCGCCACGCGGTGACGCAGTCGATCGAGGTCCTCAACCGGCGCGTCAACGCCATGGGCACCAAGGAGACCGTGATCGCGCAGCAGGGCCTGAACCGGGTGCTGATCGAGATTCCCGGGCTGCAGGACACCACCAAACTCAAGGAAATCATCGGCCAGACCGCCAAGCTCGACTTCCAGCTCGTCGCCGATCCCGGTGATCCCGCCAACGAGGTCGAGACGCTGCCGATGCAAAAGGGCGGCGGAACGATCACCGTGCAGAAGCGGATCATGGTCGACGGCGGCGACCTCGTCGACGCCCAGCAGAGCTTCGACCAGCAGACCGGCGAACCCGACGTGACGTTCCGCTTCAACCTGCGCGGCGGCCAGAAATTCGGCCAGGTGACGACCGAGAACGTCGGCCGGCCGTTCGCCATCGTGCTCGACGGCAAGGTCATTTCGGCGCCGGTGATCCGCTCGCCGATCACCGGCGGCACCGGCCAGATCACCGGCAACTTCACCTCGGAGGAGGCGAGCAGCCTCGCCATCCTGCTGCGCGCCGGGGCGCTGCCGGCCAAGCTCACGGTGGTGGAGGAGCGCACCGTCGGCCCCGGGCTCGGCCAGGATTCGATCGACGCGGGCAAGCGCGCCGCCTATGTCGGCGCGGTGCTGGTGGTGATCTACATGATCGCCACTTATGGCGTGTTCGGCGTCTTCGCCGATCTCGCGCTCGCGGTGCACATTCTGTTCATCTTCGCCTCGATGACGCTGCTCGGGGCGACGCTGACGCTGCCGGGCATCGCCGGCATCGTCTTCACCATCGGCATGGCGGTCGACTCCAACGTGCTCATCTACGAGCGCATCCGCGAGGAGGCGCATCTCGGGCGCTCGGTCATCTCCGCGCTCGACGCCGGCTTCAAGCGCGCCTTCGCCACCATCGTCGACTCCAACGTGACGATGTTCGTGGCGGCGCTGATTCTCTACCTGTTCGGTTCGGGCGCGGTCCGCGGCTTCGCCGTGTCGCTCGGCCTCGGGATCATCACCTCGATCGTCACCGCGGTGACGATGACCCGGATGATGATCGCCCTTTGGTATCGCCGCGTGCGGCCGACCAAGATACCGATCTAAAAGCGCGCCGGTCCCGGAAAAAGAACCCCCATGAAACTCCTCCGTCTCGCGCCCGAGAACACCAAGTTCGGCTTCATGCGGTTCCGCCGCGTGAGCTATCCGTTGTCGGCGTTCCTGTCGCTCGTCTCGGTGGCGATGTTCCTGTTCGTCGGCATGAATTTCGGCATCGACTTCGCCGGCGGCACGCAGGTCGACATCCGCGCCAAGAGCGGCGAGGTCCGCATGGCCGAGATCCGCGCGACCGCCGACGGCCTCGGCCTCGGGCGGGTGGAAGTGCAGCAGATCGGTTCCGGCGGCGACGTGCTGCTGCGCCTCAACGTGCAGCCGGGCGGCGAGCAGGGGCAACAGACGGCGATCGCCAAGCTCCGCGACGCTTTCGGGGCCGACTATGAATTCCGCAGCGTCGACTCGGTCGGCCCGAGCGTCTCGGCGGAGCTGGTGCAGAGCGGCACGCTCGGCGTCGTGGTGGCGATCATCGCCGTGCTGACCTACCTCTGGTTCCGCTTCGAGTGGCAGTTCGCCGTCGGCGCCATCATCGGCACCATGCACGATCTGTTGCTGACGGTCGGCTTCTTCTGCGTCACCCAGCTGGAGTTCAACCAGACCTCGATCGCCGCCATCCTGACCATCGTCGGCTACTCGCTCAACGAGACGGTCGTGGTGCTCGACCGCATCCGCGAGGTGATGCGCAAGTACAAGCGCCTCTCCACCGCCGAGATCATCGACATGTCGATCAACGCCGTGCTGCCGCGCACCATCATGACCGCGACCACGGTGTTCCTGGCGCTGCTCGCCCTGTTCTTCCTCGGCGGCCACGTGATCCGCTCGTTCTCCGCGGCGATGATCTGGGGCATCTTCGTCGCCACCTACTCGTCGATCTTCATCTGCTCGCCGATGCTGATCTACATGGGCGTGCGCGGCGACGTGTTCGACAAGAAGGACGAGGGCGCCGAGCCGGCCGCCGCGGACGCGAAGGCGAAGGCGTGACGGCGCCGTCCGCGCCCTTCGCGCCGGGACATCATGCGATCGTCGCCCACGGCGGCGGCGGCTTCGCCTTCGCCGGCATGATTCATCGCGGCTCGATCCTCGCGACGCCGCTCGGCGTGCGCCCGCTCGAGGCGGCCGCCGCCGGCGACCTCGATCCGTTGCGCCTCGCGCCGCTGTTCGCCGAGCTCTCGGCGCGTCCGGGGGCGATCGAGTTCCTCGTCCTCGGCTCGGGCGTCGACCTCGCGCCGCCGCCCTCGGCGCTACGGGCGGCGCTCAGGGAAGCGGGCCTGCGCTTCGAGATCATGGCCACCGGACCCGCGCTCCGGGTCTACAACGTGATGCAGTCGGAAGCGCGCAGGGTCGCCGCGGCCCTGATCGCCTGCCCGTGACGGCGGCGGCCGGACCCGACGCGACGCGGCTTTCGGAAGCCTTCCGGCACTGCGCGGCGATTGCGCGGGAGAGCGCCCGGGATCAATGGCTCGGAGCGCTGTTCGCGCCGGCCCGCAGCCGCGACGGATTGCTCGCGCTCGCCTGTTTCGATCACGAGATCCGGCAGGCGAAATTCCGCGCGCGCGACGCCAATCTCGCGGCGATCCGACTCGCCTGGTGGCGCGAGGCCGCGCTCGGCGCGCGCGACGCCGGCGGCAGCCCCGCGGCGCTGGCCTTCGGCGCGACGATCGACGCGTTCGCTCTGCCGCCGGAGGCGATCGAGGCGATGCTGGACGCGCGGCTGACCGAGATCGCGCCGCCATTGCCGTTCACGCTGTCCGAGTTCGAACGCTACGCCGGCGAAAGCGAGGGCGCGCGGCTGCGGCTCGCCGCGCGCATCGCCTCGGGCGGTCCGGACCTCGACGCGGCGCGGGCCCACGAACCGGCCGGCGCGGCGCTGGCGCTGGTCGGCATGCTCGCCGCCCTGCCGGCGCGGGCCGGCGCGGCGCCGACGCTGTTTCCCGTCGACGTGGTGGAGCGGCATGGCGGGGCGGCCGGCGACCTCGACGGCCGACGCGGCGCCGAAGCGGTGGTTGCGGCCGTCGCCGACCTCATCGCGCTCGCGCGCGATCGTCTGCTCGAGGCCGAGCGGCGGCTGAAAGCCTCGCCGGCGGCGATCCTGCCCGCCTTCGTTCCCCTCGGCGCGCTGCGGCTCGACCTCGACCGGCTGGCGCTGAACGCCGCGCGGCCGTTCGAGCCGTTCGTCGCGGCGTCCGCGCTCCGGCGCCAGTGGGCGATCTGGCGCTGGACGCGGCGGTTCTGACGGCGTCGGTCACGGCGCCGCGGCCAGGGCCGCCGCCTCGTCGCGCTGGCGCAGGTATTCGCGCACGTCGCCGATCGAATCGCGCAACAGTGCGGCCATCCGTTCGCGCGCCCGCTCCGGCGCGCCGTCGCGGATCGCTTCGAACACCTCGCGATGCTGAAGCAGGCGGTTGTCCTGGATGCCGGCGGCGCCGCGCCAGCTCAACCGGAAGGTGATTTCGAGCGCGGTGTGGATGAGGCCGCCGAGCGCGGCCACGAAGCGATTGCCCGACGCCTCGAGAATCGCCATGTGGAAATCGAGATCGGCGCCGATCAGGTCGCCCTCGCCGTTCTTGAACCGCTCCATCCGGTCGTAGGCTTCGGCGATCCGCTGCACCGTCTCGCGGGCCGGCGCCGCCGCCGCGAGCGCCGCCGCCGCCGGCTCGACCATCTGCCGCAACACGAACAGTTCGCCGACCAGATGCTCGCTCGGCGTCGCCGCGAGGTGCCAGGCCAGCACTTCCGGGTCGAGCAGGTTCCATTCGGACTTGGGCCGGACCCGGGTGCCGATCTTGGGCCGGGCGAAGATCAGCCCCTTGGCGTTGAGGATGCTGTAGGCCTCCCGCAGCGCCGTGCGCGAGACGGAGAACCGGGTGCACATCTCCTGGGCGTTGGGCAGCAGCGAGCCGTTCTCGTACAGGCCGGCGACGATCTCCTGCCCGAGCCGGCCGGCGAGCTGGCTGTAGATGTTGCGCTCGAACTCCGGAACGCCGTGGTCGCGCGCGGCCGGGCGCCCCGCCGGGACGTGGCCGGCGGCGACGCGGCGGCGCTTGAGGCCGGCGGTCGAGACTTTGCCCGGGCGGGTCATTGCGCCGGATCCCTCAAGCCGCGCCTCGCATCCGCAGCGAGCCGACCAGCGACCGCTGCAGGACGATGAACACGAACAGCAGCACGCCGCTGACGATCATGATCCAGGCCCCGTTCAGCGTTCCGTTGAAGATGATGATGGTCGCGATCAAACCAAGAATCATGCCGCCGAACAAAGTGCCCGCGACCATGCCGACGCCGCCGGTGAGCATCGTGCCGCCGAGCACGACCGAGGCGATGGCGGTGAGTTCGGCGCCGGAGCCGGCGAGCGGATAGCCGGACGAGGTGTAGAAGGCGTAGATCACCCCGCCGAGCGCGCTGTAGAACCCGCCGAGCGCGTAGATGCCGACCGTCGTGCGCCGGACCGGCACGCCCATCAGGGTCGCCGACGTCCGGTCGCCGCCGATCGCGTAGACGTTGGCGCCGAAGCGAGTGAAGTGGGCGATGACGATCCCGCCCGCGAGCGCCAGAAGCATGACGATCGCCGAACTGCGCAGCACGCCGCCGCCGGGCAGGGGAATGCCGAGACCGGAAAACCAGCCGACGAAACCGTTCTGGATCGGCACCGAATCGAGGTTGATCATGAAACAGGCGCCGCGCAGCAGGAACAGCCCCGCCAGCGTCACGATGAACGGCTGGATGTCGCAGATGTCGATGATGAGACCCTGGAGCGCGCCGAACAGGAATCCGAAGCCGAGCATCAGCGCCGCGGCGAGCAGCGGATGCCACCCGGCGAGGTCGAGATTGGCGATCACCACGCCGACGAAGCCGATCATCGACCCGATCGAAAGATCGATTCCGCCCGACAGGATGACGAACGTGGTGCCGAACGCCGCCGTGATGATGAAGGCGTTGTCAGCCAGGATGTCGCCCAGCACCTGCGTCGACATGAAGTTGTTGTAGAGCAACCCGCCGATCACGAAGATCGCGACGAACACGGCGATGGTGGCAAGGAGCGGCAGAAACTTCTCGTTCATCGCTTCGTCCTCGCGAGGGCATGGTAGAGGGCGTGGGTGAGGGCGCGGCGCAGGTTGGCCGACTGCAGCAACAGGACGCAGATGACCACGACCGCCTTGACCACGAGGTTGTATTCCGGCGGCAGGCCGCTGGTCAGGATCGACGTCGTCAGCGCCTGAATCACCAGCGCGCCCAGGATCGTCATGCCGAGATAGACCCGGCCGCCCGCGAGCGAGCCGCCGCCGATCACCACCGCGAGGATGGCGTCGAGTTCGATGTTGAGCCCGATGCTGACCGGATCGGAGGTGTGGGTGTCGGCGGCGAGCACCACGCCCGCCCAGCCCGAGCAGAAGGCGGAGATGAGATAGGCCGCGTAGATGATCAGGCGCGCGTTGATGCCGACGATGTTCGCCGCCGCCGGACTGCTGCCGACCGATTCGAGCATCAGTCCGAAGGCCGTGCGCCGGACGAGCAGCCACAGGGCGGCGAAGATCGCGACGAACAGCACGAGGCGGGTCGGGATCAGGCCGACGTGGCCGACGCTCAGGCCTTGCAGCAACGGGCTGGTGAAGCTCGGGTTGGTGCCGCCGTAGAGCAGGTTGATCATCA
This sequence comes from Roseiarcus fermentans, assembly GCF_003315135.1. Lineage (GTDB taxonomy): Bacteria > Pseudomonadota > Alphaproteobacteria > Rhizobiales > Beijerinckiaceae > Roseiarcus > Roseiarcus fermentans. Next base: position 83,080 of record NZ_QNRK01000011.1, on the reverse strand, counting down.
GCCCGATGCCGCGGCCCGAGGTCATCAGGATCAGAGTCGCGATGATCGGCTGGATGTCGAGGACGGCGACGAGGCAGCCGTTCCACAGGCCGCACAGCAGCGCCGAGCCGAGCGCGATGACGAGGACGAGCCAATGCGGGTCGCCGGCGTGGATGCGCCAGGTGATCACCGCGCCGACGATGGCGACGATCGATCCGACCGAGAGGTCGATGCCCTTGGTGCCGATCACCACCGCCATGCCGAGCGCGACCAGCGCCGTCGGCGCCGCGCGATAGAGGATGTCGACCAGGTTGCCGAACAGCCGGCCCTCGACGATGCGGATCTGGAAGAAGCCCGGCGAAATCATCCCGTCGACGGCGAGGATCAGCGCCAGCGCCAGAACCGGCCACACGGCGCGGTGAGCCATGAGCGCGCGCAGGCGCGACGGGGCGGGGGCGTGCGGCCGGATGTCGGAGGAGTGCTTCACGTCCGTGCGCCCGCGATGGTGTCGATGATCGTCTGCCGGTCGATGGCGCGCTCCTCGATCTCGCCGACCTTGCGGCGGTCCCTCAGGACCGCGATCCGGTCGCTGACCGCGACCAGTTCGTCGAGCTCGGACGAGGCGACCAGCAACGCCAGCCCCTCGGCGCAGAGTTTGCGGATCAGCGCCACGATCTCGGCGTGCGCGCCGACGTCGATGCCGCGGGTCGGCTCGTCGAGGATCAGGATGCGCGGGTCGGAGGTGAGGGCGCGCGCCAGCACGACCTTCTGCTGGTTGCCGCCGGACAACTGGCCGACCGGCTTGTCGGCGTCCGGCGTCGCGATCCCGAGCGCCTCGATCATCGCCTCGGCCAGCGCCTGCTGCGCGTCGAACGACAGCCGGCGCAGCCAGCCGCGCTTGGTCTGCAGGCCCAGAATGATGTTCTCGCGCACGCTGAGCTCGGCGAACAGGCCCTCGGCCTTGCGGTCCTCCGGGCAGTAGGCGACGCCGAGATGAAGCGAGCGGGCGGGGGAGGCCGACTTCACCTCGGCGCCGGCGATGGTCAGCTTGCCGGAATCGCGCTTGATGGCGCCGAAGACCAGCTTGGCGACTTCGGTGCGCCCCGAGCCGAGGAGGCCGGACAGCCCCACCACCTCGCCCGGGCGAAGCGTCAGATCGAAGGGCGCCATGACCCGCCGTCGACCGACCCCCTCGGCGACCAGGATCGGCTCGCCGTGGATCGCCGACGACTCGGACGCGGCCCGCCTCTCGGTGGTTTCCAACTCGCGGCCGAGCATCATCGGAATCAATTGCAGCGGAGGCAGTTCGGACGTCGGCGCCGACCCGACGCGGCGGCCGTTGCGCAGCACCGAGATGCGGTCGGCGATGGCGTAGACCTGGTCGATGAAGTGGGTGATGAACACGATCGCGATGCCGCGCGCCTTCAGGTCGCGGACGATGCCGAACAGCAGCGCCGTCTCGTTGGCGTCGAGGCTCGCGGTCGGCTCGTCCAGCACGAGAACCCTGGTGTCGTCCTCGAGCGCGCGGGCGATCGCCACGAGCTGCTGGACGGCGACCGAATAGGAGCCGAGCGGGCGCTCGACGTCGATCTGCGAGGCGATGTTGAGCCGCTCGAGGCGCTGGCGGGCGCGCCGCCGCGCTTCCCGCCAGTCGATCAGCCCGAACCGCTTGGGCTGGCGCAGAAGCGTCATGTTCTTCGTCACCGACATGGTCGGGACGAGGTTGACCTCCTGATAGACCGTTCCGATGCCGAGCGCCTGCGCGTCGCCCGTCGAGCCGATCCGGACGGTCTGGCCGTCGAGCCGGATCTCGCCGGCGTCGCCTTGCACGGCGCCGGTCATGATCTTGATCAGCGTCGACTTTCCGGCCCCGTTCTCGCCCATGAGCGCGTGAACCTCGCCGGCCTCGACGCGAAAGTCCACGCCGTCGAGCGCCCGGACCCCGGGAAACGCCTTGGAGACTCCCAGCATTTCGATACGCGCAGTCACGATTGTCTGCTCCAGGCAGGTTCCGCCGACCTCGTCCCCGTCCCCGGGCTTTTTCGGTCCGGAGGCGTCGAAGGAGGCTCGTGGGGACTCGAACCGGCGGCCCTGCGGCGCATCCTGCGCCACCCCCGGATCAAGTCCAGAAGGGGCAGGACGATGTCCGCGGAAGAACGCGCCGGCTTCCGACGTCGCAGCCGCAGCCGGAGCGCGTCCCGCTTGGTGACGGGACGCGCCCTGCCGCTACGGCGCCTCGTCCCGGGTCAGTTTCCGGGCGTCGCCGAGGCGTGGAGATCGGACGGAATCACGATCCACTTCGGCAGCTCTTTCTTGTCCTTGAGATAGTCGGTCACCACCGGGTAGATGTACTTGCCGATCGCCGAGCGAAGCTCGACCGAGGCGTTGGCGTCGCCCGCGGCGAGCGCTTCCTTCATCGCCGGCACGTAGTCGACCGAGACCATCAGGAAGTCCTTGCCCGGCTTCAGGCCGGCTTCCTTCATCGCCTGGATGGCGCCGAGCTGCATGTTGTCGTTGTGGGCGAACACGCCGCAGACGCCCTTGAGGTTGTCGGTGGCCTTGATGAAGGCCTCCATCACTTTCTTGCCGCCGTCGGTGGTGAAGTTGCCGCTCTGCGACTTGATGATCTTCATCTCGGGGAACTGCGAGATGATGGCCTCGAAGCCCTTCTTGCGCTCGATCGCCGGGGCGGAGCCGACCGTGCCCTGCAGCTCCACGATCTTGCAATTGCCCTTGCTGGCCTGGGCGAGCCAGGCGCCGGCGAGCTTGCCCTCGAGGTTGAAGTCGGCCGAGATGCGGGCGACGAACAGGCTCTTGTCGCCTTCCACGTCACGGTCGGCGAGGAACACCGGAATGCCGGCCTTCTTGGCTTCCTCGAGCACCTGGCTCCAGCCGGTGGTGACGACGGGGGCGATGATGATCGCGTCGACCTTCTGCGCAATGAAGGCGCGCACCGCCTTGAGCTGGTCCTCTTCCTTGCCTTGCGCGTCGGCGAACTTGAGGTCGATGCCCTCTTTCTTGGCCTCGTCCTGCATGTCCTTGGAGAAAGCAGGACGCCAGTCGCCTTCGTCGCCCACCTGGCTGAACCCGATCGTGACAGCGAAAGCGGACGAAGCGGCGAACGCCAAGGTCGCTGCGACGGCGGCGCCGCCCAGCCATTTTGCAAATTTCATAATGTACCTCCCGATTGTTGGCGCCTCGGCTGCCGGACGCTCGCTTGTTGATTCAGGCTTGGCGGCCCCCGCAGCCGAAATGCCAATTATCATACAATACGACTTAACGACAGGAGGGTCAATCGGCGCGACGCCGGCGAGCGCCGGAAACCGGGCGGACGCGAGACCGGCGCGAACCCTTCAGGCGCTGTCAAACATGGGAGACATTGCGGCCGCGGGCGGCCGGGGCGCGGCGCCCGGGCGGCGTGACAGCGACATCTCGCCGCGCGCGGCGAGGGGGCGAATCAGCCCTACAGATCCTCGATCTCGCGCCGCGCCCGCTCCAGGACGTCGCGCAGACGCCGGGCCTGCCCGGCGTCCAGCGCCCCTTCCCGCATCTTGGAGAACAAAGCCTGGCGGAGGTCGCGGATCGCCTCGCCGATGGCCTGCTCGCCGATCGGCGAGGCCGCTTCGTCGAGCTGAACCTTGATCGCGTCCAGTTCGGCGCTCTGCCCGGCGAGCCAGCTCTTTCCGGCCTCGGTGATCGCGAAGCGCCGGCGCGGGCCGTGCGAGGACGATGTGACGAGACCGGCGTCGGAAAGCTGCTGCAGGATGGGATAGATGGAGCCGGGACTGGGGCTGTAGGACCCCTGGAAGCGCGCCCGCAACACCCGGATGATGTCGTAGCCGTGGCGCGGCTCCTCGGCGATCAGGCCCAGCGCCAGCAGGCGCAGCGCGCCGGAATCGAACATGCGCGCCCCGCGCCAGCGCCCGAACGGGCCGCCGCGATGGCGTCCGAACAGGCCGCGGAAGGCGGCGCGCGGGCCGCAGTCCGGCGCCTCGTCATCGCCGGGCGGCGGCGGGCGGAAGGGGGAAGGCATCGATCGCTTCTCTGGCCGCGGAGCGCGACGGGATCATGCTAGAGCGACTTGCGTTCGTGCGGAATCGCAAACTCGCGCAAAGGTCTTTTTCGCAGGCGCGCCGGGGCGGAGGCGCCGGCGCGAGGGCGGCCGCCCCCGCCGGGGAAGCGGGGGCGGAACGACGGGTACGGTTACTTCGGCGGCTCGTCGCCCTTGGGCGCATTGCGCTCGGCCACGAACCGCTCGAACGCCTCGCGGTCCTGCGCCTCGCGGCGCCGCTTCTCGAAGGCCTCGAACGCCTCGGCCTCCTCGTCGAGCGCCTTCAGGGTCTCGCGCCGGCGTTCCTCGAACGCGGTGTTGCCGGACGACCGGCGGACGTGCGCGCGCGTCCCGAACCGGTCGGCGTGGAAGCCGCAGCCGCGTCCCCGCGCCGCGCGCCACAGGAAGTAGACGAGCAGGGCGACGCCGAGCGGATGGAACAGCCAGAAAGCCACGGCCACCGCCAGGATCTTCACCGGCAGCGGCGGGCCATGGCGACGCTCGCCCCATCGCCAGGGGTCGAAGTCATGAGGGAGCGGCCCCGGCCAGCGGGGGCGCGGGCCTTCGAACGTGTCGGACATGGTGAACCTCGTTCTTGCTATCCGATATATCGGATGCGTAGCATCTAAGGTGCGATATATCGGTTTCAAGGGGCGCCGCGGGCGCCGCGGCTTGCCCGAAAGCGCCGGTTTGACCCGCGTCAAACGCGCCGGTTGCGGATCCCTCTAGCGTCCGGGCCGGCGGACGCCCGGGCGGATGTCTCCATGCGCCGGGCGTCCCCGCGAGGACGCACGATCATGACGGATTCGGGCGCAACGCGATCGTTTCTCCACCGCGGCCGTCTCGGCCTCGCCATCCTCGCCGCGGCGCTCGCGGCCGTGTCCGCGGCGGCGGCGCAGAGCGCCGGGCCGCGACCGAACGTGGCGCTGATCCTGGCCGACAACGTCGGCTGGGGCGATCTCGGGCCCTATGGCGGCGGCGAGCTGCGCGGCTTTCCCACGCCGCGCATCGACGACCTGGCGCGCCAGGGCCTGCGCCTGACGCAATATCTGGTCGAGCCGTCGTGCACGCCCTCGCGCGCCGCGCTGATGACCGGCCAGTATTCCATCCGCAACGGGCTCTCGCTGGTGCTCATGCCCGGCACGCCGAACACGCTGCCGGCCGACGCCTTCACCATGGGCGACCTGTTCCACGGCCTCGGCTACGCCACGGCGATCTTCGGCAAGTGGCACCTCGGCCGCGATCCGCAGAGCCTGCCGACCGCGCATGGCTTCGACGAGTTCTACGGCATTCCGCCCGACTGGTCGTGGGACTCGGCGACCTTTCTCGACACCATCCGTCTCACGCATTCCTACACGCCGGCGCACGAAGCGGCGGTCGCGGCCGAGGCGATGATGGTCGAGGCGAAGGCGGGCGGGCCGCTGCGCGCGGTCAAACCCTATACGCCCGCGGTGCGGGCCGAGATCGACAACGAGCTGACCGACCGGGCGATCGACTTCATGACGCGCGCCCACGCCGCCGGGCGGCCCTTCTTCCTCTACCTGCCGTTCTCGATGGGCCACTATCCCAATCTTCCCTCGCACGCCTTCGCCGGCAAGTCGCGGATCGGCAACTACGGCGACAAGATGATGGAGGGCGACTTCCACGTCGGGCAAATTCTCGACGCGCTCGAGCGCCTCGGCGTCGACCGCGACACGATCGTCGTCTTCGCCTCCGACAACGGCCCGCAGGGCATGACGGTGCGCGAGCTCGGCAACAGCGGCACGCCCGACATGGGCTTCAGCGGCCCGTTCCGCGGCGAACTCGGCGACGCCAGCGAGGGCTCGGTCCGCACCTTCGCCTTCGTCCGCTGGCCCGGCCACGTGGCCGCCGGCTCGTCGTCCAACGCCATGGTCTCGGAAATGGATTTCCTGCCGACGTTCGCCGCCATCGTCGGCGGCAAGTTGCCGGCCGACCGGCCGATCGACGGCGTCGACCAGAGCGAGGCGCTGTTCGGCCGGAGCGCGCTCGGCGCCCGCGAGCAGCTCCTGACCTTCATCGGGCCGGATCTGGTCGCGGCGCGCTGGAAGCAGTGGCGCGTCTATTATCGCGACATCCGTCCGAGCGGCGAGGGCGCGCAGCGCCTCGGCGGGCTCGAGGCGGCGAGCGGCGAGATGAACGGCTATCCGAAGCTCTACAACATCGAGATGGACCCGGCCGAGCAGTTGAACGTCGCGTTCCTGTTCCCCTGGGCGCTCGATCCGGCGCTCCAGGCGGTGAAGGCCTACGAGCGCTCGGTCAAGGACCATCCCAACCCGCCGGCGCCGAACATCACGCGGTTCCGCGGCGGCGGGTGAGGCGCGCCAGCTCGCCCGCGAGCGTATCGGGCCGGCTCGCGCGCGGATCGTCGAGCGGGGCGCGGATGCTTCCCATGCGCTCGTGCGAAGTCCAATTTTCGACCATCGGCCGTGCGACGGTCCCGGCGCTCGCCGCAGGCGCCCGGGAAAGGGAAAGCCGGTCCGCCGCAAACAGGCGCGCGACATCAGGAGGAGGAACGGAATGGCGAAGTTCATGGTCCTGTACATGGCGAACCCGGCGGACTTCGAGCGGATGATGCGCGAGTCGACGCCCGAGCAGCAGAAGAAGGGCATGGACGCCTGGATGAAGTGGATGGGCGAGCACCAGGCGTCGCTGGTCGACGGCGGGGCGCCGCTCGGCAGGACCAAGCGCGTCGACGCGAAGGGGATCTCCGACACGAAGAACGGCATCGGCGGCTATTCGATCGTGCAGGCGGACTCCGCCGAGGCTGCGGCCGCGATGTTGCAAAAGGGCAATCCGCATCTCGAGATGCCCGGCGCCTGGGTCGAGATCGTCGAGATCATGCCGATCCCCGGCATGTAGCCGGCCGCTGCGGGGACGCGGGGAATTCTATCCGGCCGCGTCCTCGCTCCGCAACGGCGGGCGATTGGCCTCGATCCAGGCGGCGAGGTCGGCGTCCGCCCGCGCCGACAGCGCGCGCTTGCGCGCCGCGCCGCGGTCCGGTCCGCGCAGGCGCCGGCCCGTCTCGTCGACCCGCGGCTCGACGATCGGCGGAAACAGGCCGAAATTGACGTTCATCGGCTGGAAGGAGCGCGGCCCGGCGTCGATCGCTTCGATGTGGCCGCCGGTGATGTGGTTGAGGAGGGCGCCGATCGCGGTCGTTCCGGGCGGCGGCTCGAGCGCCTCGCCGCGGCGTTCGGCTGCGGCGAGGCGCCCGGCGATCAGGCCGATTGCGGCGCTCTCGACATAGCCCTCGCAGCCGGTGATCTGGCCGGCGAAGCGCAGGCGCGGCTCGGCCCTGAGCCTCAGGAGCGGGTCGAGAACCTTCGGGGAATTCAGGTAGGTGTTGCGGTGGATGCCGCCGAGCCGGGCGAATTCGGCGCGCTCGAGGCCGGGGATCATCCGGAACACCCGCGTCTGCTCGCCGTATTTCATCTTGGTCTGGAAGCCGACGATGTTGAAGAGCGCGCCGATCGCGTTGTCCTGCCGGAGCTGCGCCACCGCCCAGGGCTTGACGGCGGGCGCATGCGCGTTGGTCAGGCCCACGGGCTTCATCGGCCCGTGGCGCAGGGTCTCGCGCCCGCGCTCGGCCATGACCTCGATCGGCAGGCAGCCGTCGAAATAGGGCGTGCCCTCGAACTCGCGAAACTCCGTCTTCTCGGCCGCGAGCAGCGCGTCGACGAAGGCCTCGTACTGGTCGCGGTTCATCGGGCAGTTGACATAGGCCGCCGCGCCCTCGCCGCTCGGCCCTTCCTTGTCGTAGCGCGACTGCATCCAGGCGACGTCCATGTCGATCGAGGCGCGATGGACGATCGGCGCGATGGCGTCGAAGAAGGCGAGCGCGCCTTCTCCGGTGAGGCGGGCGATCGCCTCGGCGAGGGCGGCCGAGGTGAGCGGGCCGGTCGCGATCACGACATTGTCCCAGTCGGCGGGCGGAAGACCGGCGATCTCGCCGCGCGCGAGCGTGACCAACGGGTGCGCGAGCACGGCGCTTTCGACCGCTTGGGAAAATCCGTCGCGGTCGACCGCGAGCGCGCCGCCCGCCGGCACCTGATGGGCGTCGGCGCTGCGCAGGATGACCGAGTCGAGGGCGCGCATCTCGCGGTGCAGCACGCCGACGGCGTTGGTCGCGGCGTCGTCGGAGCGGAAGGAGTTCGAGCAGACGAGCTCCGCCAGCCGGCCGGTGCGGTGCGCGGCGGTCGCGGTTTCGGGGCGCATTTCGTGCAGCACGACCGGAACGCCGGCCTCGGCCGCCTGCCACGCGGCTTCCGAGCCGGCGAGGCCGCCGCCGATGACGTGAATGGGACGCATCGCCTCGTCTTCGCCCGAGCCGGGCCGGGGCGTCAACCGGACAGCGGCCCAAACAAACGAAAAAGCGGCCCGCCAGGGGCCGCTTCCCGATCCGTTCAGGCGAAACGCAGACGGTTCACGCCGGTTCAGCCGACGGTCGACATCACCGACTGGCGGACGACCGTTTCGATCTCGCCGCGGCGGATGCCGATGTCGTTCAGCTCCCGGTCGGTCATCTGGCTCAGTTCCCGAACCGCTTCGCGATACCGGCGCCACGCGGCCAGCTTGTCGGCGACGTTCTTGAGAGTGCTCATGGTCTGGTCTCCTGAATGTCCCGCCCGCCCGCGCGAGCGGATCGGACGGCGTTTGTGTTGCGATGCAACAAATCTTTCCTTGCGCTGCAACATAGGCGGCTCGGTCGCTTTTCGGTAGGTATGCGTATTCAGCGCAGGTATGCGACAAATGCATACAGAGATTACACAAATGTTCATATTCCTACGCCCGGCGGCGCAGGCGCCCGGATTCCCGGACGGAACGGATCCTCCCGGCGCCGGCCGCGTTCCTGGCCTGGGGCCCGCGAACGCCCCGCCATCACTCGGAAAGATCAGCAATCGAGCGGCCGTGGCGGGTATCGGGACGGTGCGGCGGCCGCGCCGCCGCGCCGCTCGCGGCGACGGCTCCGGGCGGGCGGGCCTGGGCGGATTCGCCGCCGTCGCGCCGTCGCGACGGCGGTCACCCGAGGGCGCTGCGCAATTCCTGCATAATTCGTCCGGGTTTAGTTATGTGAAATTCTCATGAAGGTCTGAGCGAGCCGCGTCGCGCCGGCGTCCGGCCGGGTCCCCTCGTCCGCCGCGCCCTTTCGTCGCGCCCTCGGTCGCCGGCGGGCGTTTCGGTGGCGTTCGCGCCGCCGACCAATTACTATGCGGGGCGTTCTTGATTTTGGTTGCGCTGGGGGCGACACAACGCCGCAAAGACCGTGCAACCAGGGAGTCATTTATGGACAACGTCATCGCCCGCGTCGCCACCGCGGCCAACCTGTCGCCGGAGGTCGCCCGCAAGACGGTCGCGCTGATCGCCGACTTCATCCAGCGCGAAGCGTCCGAGGAGGCGGTCAAGGACCTGTGGGAGAAGGCGCCGGAGCTGCACGCGATCGTCGCCTCCGGCGACCGGACCGGCGGCGAGGGCATGGGGTTCGGACTGAAGGGCCTCATGGGCATCGCGACCGGCGCGATGGGCGGCGGCGGCCTGATGGCGCTGGGCGGCGAATTGATGGGGCTCGGCCTCAGCATGGACCAGATCCAGACCTCCGGGCGGGAGGTGTTCGCCTACGCGCGCGAAGTGGCGGGCGACCAGATCATCGGCGAGATCGCCGCTTCGATACCGGGCATTTCCCAATTCATCTGACCCGGAGTTTTCCGGGTCGCACAAACGACAGGGAGTGAGGGCTGTGGGAGCGGAGGCGGAAGTATTCCCGGCCTGGACGGAGGCCGACTGGCGCAAGGCCGCGGAAGCGGCGCTGAAGGGGGCGAGCCTCGACAAGCTCGTCGCCAGGACCGCCGACGGCGTCCGGATCGAGCCGGTCTACCAGCCCGCCGAGGGCCCGCGCGCCCTTCGCGCCGGCGGGGCGTGGCGGGTGATCGCCCGCCTCGACAATCCCGACGCCCGCGAGGCCAGCGCCCAGGCGCAGGACGACCTCGCCAACGGCGCCGACGGGCTCCAGGTGGTGTTCGCGCGCGCGATCGGCGCCTACGGCTTCGGCCTGCGGCGATCCGACCCGGAGGCGCTGGGACTGGCCTTCGACGGCGTGCAGTTCGACGCCGGGACCCGCTTCGAGCTCGACCTCGGTCCGGACGGTCCGGCCGAGGCGCGCGCCTTCCGCCAGCGCATCCGCGACGCCGGGGCCGAGCCCGCGATCTCGGCGGTCTCCTTCGGCCTCGATCCGTTCGCGGCGGCGGCCCGCGGGCCGTTCCCCGCCGACTGGTCGGCGCACGTCAATCCTTACCTCGACGCGGCGCTCGACCTGCGCTCCGGGCGCTTCGCCGGACCCTTCTTCGTCGCCGACGCGCGCAGCGTGCATGCGGCGGGCGGCTCGGCCGCGCAGGAACTCGCCTTCGCGCTGGCCGCCGCCGTCACCCTCCTGCGCGCCCTCGGCGACGCCGGCGTCGCGCCCGACGCAGCGCGCGCCATGCTGGCGTTCCGGCTCGCCTCCGACGCGGAGGAATTCGTGTCGCTGGCCAAGTTCCGGGCGTTGCGCATCCTGTGGGCGCGGGTCGAGGACGCCTGCGGGCTCGCGCCGCGCGCCCCGTACGTGCAGGCGGAAAGCGCCTGGCGGATGATGACCCGGCGCGATCCGTATGTGAATGTCATGCGCGGAACGGTCGCGGCGTTCGCCGCCGGCCTCGGCGGCGCCGACACCGTCAGCGTCCTGCCGCATACGCTCGCGGTCGGTTTGCCCGACAGTCTGGCGCGCCGGCTCGCCCGCAACGGCCAGCTCATTCTCTTGCGCGAGTCCCACCTCGGATTCGTCGCCGATCCCGCCGCCGGCGCCGGCGGTTTCGAGGCCCTGACCAAGGCGCTCGGCGAGAAGGGCTGGGCGCTGTTCCAGGAGATCGAAGCCAGGGGCGGCCTGCCGTCGGCGCTCGTGGAGGGGACTTTCCAGCGCAAGGTCGGCGAGAACGCCGCGGCGCTCAGGCGCGACATCGCCAGGATCAAGACGCCGATCACCGGCGTCAGCGCCCACCCGCAGCCTGACGAAACGCCTGTCGACGTCGCGCCGGGGGCGCCGGCGCCGGAGCCGTTCGCATCGGTCGAGGGGGCGCTGTCGCCGATCCGGCTCGCCGAGCCGTTCGAGGCCTTGCGCGACCGGTCCGACGCGATCTTGGAAAAGACCGGCGAGCGCCCCCGGGCCTATCTGGTGGCGATCGGTCCGGAGCCCGCCCACCGCCGCCGGGTCGCCTACATGCGCGACTGGCTCGAGGCGGGCGGCGTCGCCTCCGTCTATGACGGCGAGGCGGCGACGCCCGAGGACGCGGTGGCCAAGCTCGCGGCCAGCCGCGCCCCGTTCGCGTGCCTGTGCAGCGACGACGCGACCTATGCGGCGCGCGGCGAGGCCTTCGCCGCCGCCGTCAAGGCGTCCGGCGTCAAGGGCCTGATGTTCGCGGGGCGCCCCGGCGACCTCGAGCAGGGGCTGCGCGCGGCGGGCGTGGACGAGTTCGTGTTCGTGGGCGGCGACGCGATCGCCGCCCTCGAGGGTCTCTACAAGCGCGTCGCGCCGTAACGGGCGCTCTGGAGGGTGCGATGGGCGTGATTCCGAATTTTGCCAAAGTCGCCTTGGGCGACGCGCCGGTTCCGGCCGCGGACGCCGGGACGGAAACCTGGGCGACCCCCGAGGGCGTCGAGGTCAGGTCGTACTACGACGCCAGCGACCGGGCCGGCCGCGACCTCAGCCACGACTGGCCGGGCCTCGCCCCGTACCTGCGCGGGCCTTACCCGACGATGTACGTCAACCAGCCCTGGACGGTGCGCCAGTACGCGGGCTTCTCGACCGCCGAGGCGTCGAACGCCTTCTACCGCGCCAATCTCGCCGCCGGGCAGAAGGGGCTGTCGATCGCCTTCGATCTGGCGACCCACCGCGGCTACGATTCCGATCATCCGCGGGTCGCCGGCGACGTCGGCATGGCGGGCGTGGCGATCGACTCGATCTACGACATGCGCACCCTGTTCTCCGGCATCCCGCTCGACACGATGAGCGTGTCGATGACGATGAACGGCGCCGTGCTGCCGGTGATGGCGCTCTACATCGTCGCCGCCGAGGAGCAGGGCGTGCCGATGGAGAAGCTGACCGGGACCATTCAGAACGACATTCTGAAGGAGTTCATGGTCCGCAACACCTATATCTATCCGCCCGCCTCCTCGATGCGGATCATCTCCGACATCTTCGCCTTCACCGCGAAGAACATGCCGAAGTTCAACTCGATCTCGATCTCCGGCTATCACATGCAGGAGGCCGGCGCGACGCAGGACCTCGAGCTGGCCTATACGCTGGCGGACGGTCTCGAATACATCCGCGCCGGGGTCGCCGCGGGCATGACGGTCGACCAGTTCGCGCCCCGCCTGTCGTTCTTCTGGGCGATCGGCATGAACTTCTTCATGGAAATCGCCAAGATGCGCGCGGCGCGGATGCTTTGGGCGAACATCGTGAAGGGGTTCGGCCCGAAATCGGACAAGTCCCTGCCGCTGCGCACCCACAGCCAGACCTCGGGCTGGTCGCTGACGGCGCAGGACGTGTTCAACAACGTCATCCGCACCCAGATCGAGGCGATGGCGGCCACGCAAGGCCACACCCAGTCGCTGCACACCAACGCGCTCGACGAGGCGCTGGCGCTGCCGACGCCGTTCTCGGCGCGCATCGCCCGCAACACCCAGCTGTTCCTGATCGAGGAGAGCGGCACCACCCGCATCATCGACCCCTGGGGCGGGTCCTATTACGTCGAGCGCCTCACCACCGAGCTCGCGGCGCGGGCGCAGAGCCACATCGACGAAATCGAGTCGCTCGGCGGCATGGCCAAGGCGATCGAACAGGGCCTGCCGAAGCGGCGCATCGAAGAGGCCGCCGCGCGCACCCAGGCGCGCATCGATTCCGGCCGTCAGACGGTGATCGGCGTCAACGCCTTCCACCCGACCGTCGAGCGCGGGATCAACGTTCTCAAGGTCGACGCGGCGACCGTGCGCGCCGCGCAGATCGACAAGCTCCAGCATCTGCGCGCCGAGCGCGACGAGGCCAAGACCCAGGCGGCGCTCGCGGCGCTGACGGAAGGCGCGCGCGGAAACGCCAATCTGCTGCAACTGTCGATCGAGGCGGCGCGCGCCAAGGCGACGGTCGGCGAGATTTCGCTCGCGATGGAGAAGGTGTTCGGCCGGCACGTCGCCAGGAACCAGGTGATTTCCGGCGTCTATCTCGCCGAGTCGGGGGCGACGACGGCGGCCAACGAGCGGGTCCTGTCGATGGCGCGCGCGTTCGAGGAGAACACCGGGCGCCGTCCGCGCATCCTCGTGGCCAAGATGGGCCAGGACGGCCACGACCGCGGCCAGAAGATCATCGCCTCCGGCTTCGCCGATCTCGGCTTCGACGTGAAGATCGGGCCGCTGTTCGCGACGCCCGAGGAGGTCGCGGCGCAGGCCGTCGAAAGCAAGGTCGACATCGTCGGCGTGTCGTCGCTCGCGGCGGGCCATCTGGCGCTGGTGCCGGCGCTCAAGAGCGCGCTCGCCAAGGCGGGCCTCGGCGAGGCGATGATCGTCGTGGGCGGCGTCATCCCGGAACAGGACTTCGCCGAATTGCGCGCCGCCGGCGCCGACGCGATCTTCCCGCCCGGGACCGTCGTTCCCGAGGCCGCGCAGGCGGTTCTCGAGGACCTGAACGAGCGGCTCGGGTTCAGCCAGCGCGCGCCCGCCTGAGGCGGCGCGCCGGGCGCTTTCTCTCCCTTTCCCGAAATGGTGCAGACGGTCTCCGCGGGGACCGTCGCGCGTGGCTCGTGTGATCCAGATTGGCGCCGATCCGGCCCGTTTCGCGCGGCGCCGGAATTGCCATCCTCTCGGCGTGCGGCTATCGAGAGGGTGAGGCGCTCATGGGCGGGCTGGCTTCCGACATCGTCGAGCGCGCGATCCTCCATGCGCAGCGGCTGTCGGCGAACGCGAGTTACCAATGGCCGACTGCGCGCGCGGCGCTGTCGCGGATTCTCGAGGATCTCGAGCAGCGCGCCCGGGACGACGAGAGCCTGGAGCGCCTGCGCCGCTTCATCGCTGAAGGCGATCGCGCCTCCGCGGAGCGGTCGGGCGAGTGTTAGCCCGCAGCGCCCCGGCGAGGCCGCGCTTGACTCGCCGGCGGCGGTGCAGAAGTATTTTCCGGACGCCCAGGATGGTCTTCGCACATTGCGGGCCCGGGAATTCGGCGCCACGCGTTTTACAGGGAGGAAGCCGACGCGGCGGTCCGCGAGGCGGCCTTTGTCACGGGCTCTCAGGGAAGGGCGTCGCCATGCCGATGGGCGTGAACGGACGAGGCTTGCGAACCCGGAAATTCGTGACGCGCCTCGGCGCCGAGCTCACCTTCAGCGAACTCGGCTTCGGCGGCGCGCCGCTCGGCAACCTCTATCGGCCGCTGACCGAGAAGGAGGCGCGGACGACGCTCGAGACCGTGTGGGCGACGGGCTGCCGCTACTTCGACACCGCGCCGCTGTACGGCCTTGGTCTCTCCGAGACCCGCCTCAACGGATTCCTGAGGCCGAAGCCGCGCCACTCCTACCTCCTCTCGACCAAGGTCGGCCGCCTGCTCGAGGTCTGCAAGCCGCAGGAACGGTCCCGCCCCAACGCTTTTTTCGAGACGCCGTCGCGCCGCGAGCGCTTCGACTATTCCTACGACGGCGTCCTGCGGTCGCTCGAGCAGTCGCTCGAGCGCCTCGGCCTCGATTCGATCGACATCGTGTTCGCCCACGACGTCGATCTGACGACCCATGGCTGCTCCGAGGCGGTCGAATGCCGCCTCGCCGAGTTCATGAACGGGGGCTACCGGGCGCTCGACGAATTGCGCGCCGCCGGCGTCGTCAAGGCGATCGGCGCCGGCGTCAACGAGTGCGAGGCGGCGGAGGCTTTCGCGCGCGCCGGCGACTTCGACGTGTTCATGATCGCGGGCCGCTACACCCTGCTCGAACAGGACGCGCTGACCAATTTCCTGCCGATGTGCCGGCAGATGGGGATCGGCGTCGTCGTCGGCGGCCCGTTCAACTCCGGCATTCTGGCGACCGGCGTCAAGTCCGACGCGCACTACAACTACCGGCCGCCGCCCGACGCGGTGAAGGCGCGCGTGCGGCGCATCCAGACGGTTTGCCGGGACCACAACGTCAGGTTGCCCGAGGCGGCGCTGCACTTTCCGCTCGGGCACCCGGCGGTGCTCAGCGTGGTTCCCGGAGTCGCGCGCGCGAGCGAGGCCAGGCGCAACGCCGCGATGATGGCGAAGAAGATCCCGCCGGCCCTCTGGCGCGCCTTGAAGGGGGAAGGGCTCTTGCGCGAGGATGCGCCCTGCCCGAGGTGACCGGGGCCCCAAGCCCGGCGAAACGCTGTCATGGCGAGCGCGAAAGTTGCCCGGCCGCATGGCGGACGGCTCAAAGCCGACGGCCTCCTGCGCGCCGACGCGTCGACGCCGAAGCGATCAGCCCGCCCACGTCTGCTCGGCCGCTCGCCGACAAGGACCCGCAACCCGGTCGTCAAAACAAAGCGATCGCCCTGGACAATCGCGCCCGGATAGCCGCGGCGTCAGAACAACCCCTCGATCTCGCCATCCACAACGCGAATCCGCTCCGCCGCCGGGCGGCGCGGCAGTCCCGGCATGGTGCGGATGTCGCCCATCTGGGCGACGACGAAGCCGGCGCCGGCGCGCAGGCGCACGTCCTTGACCGTGACGGTGAAGCCGGTCGGCGCGCCGAGCCGGCTCGGATCGTCGGAAAACGAATATTGGGTCTTGGCGACGCAGACCGGCAGCGCGCCGTACCCGGCCGCGTCGAGGGCGCGGAATTTTTCGCGCACGGCGTGGTCGGCGACCACGTCGTCGGCGCCGTAGATTTCGCGCGCGATCGCGCGCGTCTTGTCCCAGAGGCCGAGTTCGTCGGGATAAAGCGGCTGGAACTGGCCTTCGCCGGCGTCGGCGAGGGCTGCGACCGCGTGCGCGAGCGGCTCCGCGCCGGCGCCGCCGCGCGCCCAGTGGTCGCAGGCGACCGCGGTGAGGCCGAAGCGCTCGCCGACCGCGCGGCGGACCAGATCGAGTTCGGCCTCGGTGTCGGCGGTGAACCGGTTGACCGCGACCACGACCGGCACGCCGAACTTGTGGATGTTGGCGATGTGGCGCGCGAGATTGGCGAGCCCGGCCTTGAGGGCGGCGAGATTCTCGATTCCGAGCGCGTCCTTGGCCACGCCGCCGTGCATCTTGAGCGCCCGGACGGTCGCCACCACCACCGCCGCGGCGGGCTTCAGTCCGGCCTTGCGGCACTTGATGTCGAAGAATTTTTCCGCCCCGAGGTCGGCGCCGAAACCGGCTTCGGTGACGACATAGTCGGCGAGTTTCAGCGCGGCCCGGGTGGCCACCACGGAATTGCAGCCGTGGGCGATGTTGGCGAACGGGCCGCCGTGGACGAAGGCGGGCGTGCCTTCGAGCGTCTGCACCAGGTTCGGCTTGATCGCCTCCTTGAGCAGGGCGGACATCGCGCCCTCCGCCTTCAGGTCGGCCGCCGTCACGGGCTTGCGGTCGTAGGTGTGGGCGACCACCATCCGGCCGAGGCGGCGCTCGAGGTCGTCGATGTCGGCGGCGAGGCAGAACGCCGCCATCACCTCGGAGGCGACGGTGATGTCGAAGCCGTCCTCGTGCGGAAAGCCGTTCGAGGGGCCGCCGAGGCCGACCACGACCTCGCGTAGCGCGCGGTCGTTCATGTCGATCGCGCGCTTCCAGGCGATGCGGCGCTGGTCGATTCCGAGCGCGTTGCCCCAGTAGATGTGATTGTCGAGCATCGCCGCGAGCAGGTTGTGCGCCGAGGTGATGGCGTGGAAATCGCCGGTGAAGTGGAGGTTGATCGCGTCCATCGGCACGACCTGGGCATGGCCGCCGCCGGCGGCGCCGCCCTTCATGCCGAAGCAGGGGCCGAGCGACGGCTCGCGCAGGCACACGATCGCTTTCTTGCCGATTCGGTTGAGCGCGTCGCCGAGGCCGACGGTGGTGGTGGTCTTGCCCTCGCCCGCGGGGGTGGGATTGATCGCGGTGACCAGAATGAGCTTGCCGTCGCGCCGGTCCGCCCCCGCTTCGCGCAAAAAGTCCGGCTCGATCTTGGCGATGAACCGGCCATACGGCTGCAGCGCCTCCTCGGGAACGCCGATCGATGCGGCGATGTCGGCGATCGGTTTCAGGGTTGCGGCGCGGGCGATCTCAATGTCGGAACGCATGGGGTCCTCGGACGTGATGACGCCCGAGCCATCCACGCTCCCGCGCGGCTTGGCAAGCCCGCGGCCGCGGGCCGCCAAGCCCGTTTCGGGCCTCTCGCCGGCAGCGTCGGCGGACGCCTCGTCTTCCGCTCGCGGCGGCTCGTCTGACAGGGCGATCGCACGAAAGGCGCAACGGCCGCCGCCGGCGGACGCCCCGGCTAAGAAGCCGTGCGGGCGCCCTTCGAGGGGGAGTGACGCGACGCCGGAGAGAACCCCCGCCGGCCGCCGGTTCAGGCGAACTTCGCAACCGCTCGGCGCGCGCCGCTACGGCCGAGCGCCGAGACGGCGATATAGCCGCCGATGAACGACCCGCCCGCCGCGAACACGACGTAGACCCAGTTCGAGGTGAAGCTGATGACGGCGACGGCCGACAGCAAGTACCAGGCGCCGCTCCAGGACGCCGCTCCGAGACGGCGGCGCGCGGCGACGTTGGATGTGTACATCACATAGGCCGCGTCGGTCGCCGCGGTGGACAGGACGACGCCGGCGGCGACGAGAGGGCTGATGGCTGGCAGGATCGGCAGGATCATGATGGTCTCCACGACTCGAGTGCGGCGGCCGATTGGCTCGATGGCTTCCCCGCCGGCGCCCGGCGGGGAGCCGCGGTCGCGGCGAACCCGTCCCGGTCGCCCGGCGGGGTCTGGACGCGATCCCGGTCGCCCGCCCACACGGATCGTGGGCCGACGGCGGTCGCGAGGGATGGCCGGTCGAGCGGGCGACCGGGAGGGGGCGCCGGCGCCGTTCCGGCCGGCCCGGCCGTCAGGCGCCGACGGCGAGGCACGGGGAAGCGTTCGCGTCGGCCTCGGCGGCGATCCGCCGCCGGAGGTAGGGCGAGAAGTGCTGGCCGTACCTGCGCCGCAGACGGGGGAGCCGCCAGTCGTCCGCGGTGAACGCGCCGCGGCATTCGGGGCTCCCGCAGAGGCAGGCGGAGAATTCCTGGACCGTGCTTTCAGAAGTGGCGTAGTCGAAGCAGATTTCCTCGCCCGCGGCGATGTCGCGCCAGGCGATGAGCGTGATCTGGCCAGCCAGGACGGCGTTCGGGTCGCAGCTGTGATTGACGAAGTCGGCCAGCGACTCCTCGCCCAGCGGCGTCGCGATGTGGAGGTCGTCCTCGACCTGCAGGGCGTAGCGCAGGCCGAGGCGATTCCGGATCTTCGCGGTGGTCACGACGCAGCCGCCCCAGGTGAGGAGGTAGTCCCCGCGCGCGAACGGTCGGTCCGCGAACACGCCCCGGCCGCCGCAAGCGGCCCGTTCTCCCAGCCGCAGTCCGTCCGCATGATGATGCATCGGTTCAGCCCGCCCTGCGCATGACGGCGATCATCCGGCGCGACGCCTCCGAATTGTCGAGCGGCTGATCGAGCCGGAAATCTCCGAACCAGCCGACGAGCTGCAGGGCGCCGGAAACGCCAGCGAGGGCCGCGAGTTCCGGCGGATACAGGAAGCGCTCGCGGGCGCTGTCCACGAATTCGAACCGCTCGCCGCCGTCGCGAACCTGCATCCGGGTCTCGGGCCTGACCACCATCGTGACCGGATCGATCACCGGATCGTTGATCGCCCAGTCGATCCTGACCTCGACGTCGCCGCGCGAGCCCGAATAGCTCCAGGCGCCGTAGCGAAACGGGGTGCAATCGCGCGGGTGTGTCGATTCGACCACATAAAGCCCGCCCGGAACGAGGTTGCGTCCGACGGCGCGCAGGTGATCGACGATCTCGTGCTGCTCGACCAGGCAGTCGAGGCTGTCGTAGGAGGTGAGCGCGATGTCCGCCGCCTCCGGCAAGGTGAAGTCCCGGATGTCCCCGACCATCCAGTCGAGTCGGCCGGCCAACGCCTCCTGCGCCGCTTCCGCCTCGGCGAACGCCGCCATCTCGGGACGGATGTCCAGACCGATGGCGTGGACGCCGACCTCGCGGGCGAATGCGCGCGCGTGGTACCCGGGGCCGCAGGCCAGGTCGACCAGCGTGCGCGGCGGGCGGCGGTTGTAGGCTTCGAACAGCGCGCGGAGAAATTCGACCTCTGCGTCCACGTCGCGGCGGAACACGATATCGTAATAGACCGCTCGCCTGTAGAGATCGTTGTACTCGCCCACTGGCCCCTCTTCAACAATGAACGTCATCGAGTTGCACAACAGTCAGCCGACGTTGTCCTTTTCTCAGCCCCGTTGCGCTATGGCTTCCTTGCATTTGTTGATGGTGCTTATTTCTTCCGATCTAACGTTTGAGCATGACATTGATGTTACACTGCGCGCGTCGGCGCTTGGCCCGGGACGGCGCGCGGGCTTACCATCCGCTCATGACGTCGCTTCGCATCGCGCTCCTCACCACGATCAGCCTCGCGATCTTCCTCGGCCTCGCGGCGGCCGGGGAGGGCGGTGCGGCGCGTTTCTTCGCCTCGCCGCCGTTCGTCGCCGTGACGCTCGCCACGATCGCGCTCGGGATCGCGGCCCTGTTCACCCGAGGCCATGTCGGACCGGGCGTCCGCGAGGACCGCTCCAACCGCTGGGTTCTCGCGGCGGTCACGGTCCTCGGCGTCGCGCTCGCCTTCCTGCCGCCGCTGTGCGATCGCTTCGACACGCTGACCTTCGGCGGCCAGGCCGTGCGCTGGCTCGGCGTCGCCCTCTATGCGGCCGGCGGCGTCCTGCGCCTCGCGCCGGTGTTCGTCCTCGGGCGCCGGTTCAGCGGCCTCGTCGCGATCCAGCCGGACCACGTTCTCGTCACCGACGGGCTCTATGGCGTGATCCGCCACCCGTCCTATCTCGGATTGCTCGTCACCTGCGTCGGCTGGAGTCTTGTCTTCCGCTCGATCGTCGGGCTCGCCCTCACGGGCGCGATCGCCCTCGTCCTGGTCGCGCGCATGAACGCCGAGGAGCGGCTGCTCGGCGAAACCTTCGGCGCCGAGTATGCGGCTTGGCGCGCCCGGACGTGGCGGCTGGTGCCGTGGGTCTACTGAGGGGCGGCGGCGCGATGCAGGGCCCGGCCCGGACAAGATATAACAATCACTATTAGTTTTAGCGCGGAGTTGGCTTCGCCGCCGCCTTCCGCAACGGCGCCGCGGGCGTCCGCGCCGGGCGGCGGAGACGGGGTTTCGGGACATTTGGTCTCTCTTGGATTCCCTCGCGCGAAGCGGGCCTTTTCAAAGGTTTGCGGCGGCGCCGCGGGGCGAACGTAACTCCCAACCCCGTCATTGCGAGGAGCAAAGCGACGAAGCAATCCATGCCGCCGCTTGCTTCCTGCGGAAAAAATCGCTCCGTCTTTGCTCGCAAGGAAGGGCGGCGGGACGACCAGAGGGCGCGACAGCGGCCCAGCGGCCCTAGATCGCTTCGCTTCGCTCGCGATGACGGCGCTATTCGCTGCCGGCTTGGGAGTTACGGGCGAACAAATTTGGCTTCCCGCCGTTCCCCGCGCCGCCCAGCCGGCCCTGCCGTCTGGGGCGTGCGGACGGGGCTCGACGGCGGACGGAGGGGATCGGACAAGGGCGGCCTCGCTGTCGTTTCGTCGCTCCCGGGTGTCGAAGCAGCTTATGTCGCGACCCATTAGCGGGCGAGCGCGATGCGTAGGCGTTGGGCTCGATCCCGAAATGCGAGTTCGCCGCCTTCCAAAATGTCGCAGGCCATCTGCCGCACGTGTGCCTCTTCGATGCGCCTTGCGTCGCGATACTCGTGCGCCCGAAGATCGAGCAGTTCCTGAAAATCAATCGCTCCATCGCGGTCAAGTGATGAATGGGCTTCGAAAATAACTCGCTCAATTTCCGCTATGAGGCGCGGTACGCCCTCGATCGAGCACAGAATTTCAACGAATTGTTGGTGAAGCGGAGTTGGCCCAGAAACCTATTTAGTTCCACGACGTGATTGGGGTCGTCTGGACATACTAACAAGTGGATGTTGACAAAGCTGCCTTTCACGGTGCCTGTGTCGAGACGAAGCTCGATGTTTGGAAAGAGTAGATCGCAGGCCTTAAGGCGGCCGGACTCTTTAAACGCCTTCACGCGCTCATAGGACCGCGTGATGCAATAGTCCGTCACCCCGATCGCCCGCAGGGGCGGAACCGCCGCCTCTAAGGCCGAAATGTAGTTTTCCATGCCGGATGCTGGATAATGGTCCTCAAGAACTGTGCCCGGAGCGTGGATGTGCGGCTCCCATCGGTTCCATCCCGATCCGCGCGAAACTACGATCATCTCAGCTTTTCCAACCTTCAACCCGCCGTAATTGTATGTTGCCGAAATGGAAATTGAAAGGCAGCACTGTGGGGCTTCGCGGTGCTAAATGGGCCTCGCCCACGGTTTGTACGAACGGATTCATTCGGAGCGCGCTTCCGGAATTTCCCATCATGCCGCCGGTCTCTCCTTCGGCCAACGTGCGGTCCCCTCAGCAAGACGCCCGTTCCAGGCTCACCCGCCAATCCCCGCAAGGGTCTGAAACCCGGCCTCCCAAGCCTCCGTCGCCATCGGCGGAAACCCTCGATTTGCGTCGCCCCGGCGCATCCCCTAAAGCAGCGCCTCTCTCAAAACAGGGGCCCCCGCCATGATCCGTTCCGCGCTCATGACCGTCATGACCAACGCCGCGATCAAGGCCGGGCGGGGCCTCAAGCGGGATTTCGGCGAGATCGGCAATCTGCAGGTGTCGATGAAGGGGCCCGGCGACTTCGTCAGCCTCGCCGACAAGAAGGCGGAAAAGACGCTGTACGAGGAGCTCGCCAAGGCGCGCCCCGGCTACGGCTTCGTTATGGAGGAGAGCGGCCAGGTCGAGGGAACCGACCAGAGCCACACCTGGCACATCGACCCGCTCGACGCGACCACCAACTTCCTGCACGCGATCCCGATCTTCGCCATCTCGATCGCGCTCGAGCGCGAGGGCCAGATCGTCGCCGGCGTCATCTACAACCCGGCCGACGACGACATGTACGTGACCGAGAAGGGGCAGGGCGCCTGGGGCGGCAACCGCCGCCTGCGCGTGGCAGGGCGCACCGAACTGTCGCAGGCGCTGATCGGCTGCGGCGTGCCGCATCTCGGCAAGGCGCGCGAGCATCCGCTGTTCAAGGCCGAGCTCGCCGCGGTGATGGCGCGCGTGGTCAACGTGCGCCGCCTCGGCTGCGCTTCGCTCGATCTCGCCTATGTCGCCGCCGGCCGGTTCGACGCCTTTTGGGAGCGCGGCCTCAATTCCTGGGACATCGCGGCGGGCGCGCTCTTGATCCGTGAAGCCGGCGGCTTCGTCACCGACGCCGACGGCGATCCCGACTACCTGAAGACCGGCTCGATCTGCGGCGGCAACGAGATCATGCACCGCGAAATTCTGGCGCTGTTGAAGAGCGCGGCTTAACTGGCGGCAAATTTCTGCTACGCTGGCGCGGAAAATATCGAACGAATCATGTAGGTTTTTGCGCCGGTGAACAGGGAAGCGGACTCATGGCCTGACGGCGCGGCGCAATGACCGCCGTCGCGCTCTGCCTCGCGGCCGTGGCGACGTTGCTGGCGCTGGCGCTCGCGGGCGGGTTCGTCGCGGCGACGTCGTTCGGCCGGGCGCTGGTCTATGGCGGGACGTTGGCCCTGTCGCTGCTCGTGCTGCTGGTCGCAGGCGACGCGCTCCTGGTCGGCGCGGCCGGCGAGACGCTCATGCTGCCGCTCGGCCTGCCATGGGTCGGAGCGCGGTTCCACGTCGACCCGCTGTCGGCGTTCTTTCTCGTCGTCGTCAGCCTCGCGGCCGCCGCGGCCAGTCTCTACGCCCTCGGCTACGGCCGTCACGAGCGTGATCCGGGGCGGGTGCTGCCGTTCTTCCCCGCCTTCCTCGCCGGCATGATCCTCGTTCTCGTCGCCGCCGACGCCTATACGTTCCTCCTGTCGTGGGAGTTCATGTCGCTGGCGTCCTGGGCGCTGGTGATGGCGCATCACCGCGAGGAGCAGAACGCGCGCGCCGCCTACGTCTATCTGGTGATGGCGAGCTTCGGCACGCTGGCTCTGCTGGTCGCCTTCGCGCTGCTCGCCGGCCCCGACGGCCACTACGCCTTCGCCGCCATGCGCGCCGCGCCGCCGGCGGCCGGGGCGGCGACGCTCGCCTTTCTCGCCGCGCTCGTCGGCGCGGGCTCCAAGGCCGGCCTCGCGCCGCTGCACGTCTGGCTGCCGCTCGCCCATCCCGCCGCGCCCAGCCACGTCTCGGCGATGATGAGCGGGGCGATGACCAAGGTCGCCGTCTACGCCTTCATTCGCATCGCCTTCGACCTCGCCGGCAGCCCCGACTGGCGCCTCGCCATTCCCCTGCTGATCGTCGGCGCGGCGAGCGGCATCATCGGCGTCCTGCAGGCGCTGATGGACAACGACCTCAAGCGGGTGCTCGCCTATTCCACGATCGAGAACATCGGCCTCGTGTTCGTCGGCCTCGGCTTCGCTTACGCCTTCCGCGCCGCCGGCTTTCCGGCGGCGGCGGCGCTGGCGATGACCGCGGCGCTGTTGCACGCCTTCAACCATGCCGTGTTCAAGAGCCTGCTGTTTTTCGGCGCGGGCGCGGTGCTGTCGGCGACCGGCGAGCGCAGGCTCGACAAGCTCGGCGGACTCCTCAACCGCATGCCGGCGACCGGGCTCTTCATGCTGGTCGGCGCGGCGGCGATCTCGGCCCTGCCGCCGCTCAACGGCTTCGTTTCCGAGTGGATGATCCTGCAGTCGGTGCTGCTGAGCCCGAGCTTTCCGCAATGGACGCTGAAGATTCTCGCGCCTGCGGTCGGCGCCGGGGTCGCGCTGACCGCGGCGCTGGCCGCCGCCTGCTTCGTGCGCGCCTTCGGCATCCCGTTCCTCGGCCGTCCGCGCAGCGAGGCCGCCGAGCGGGCGGGGGAGGTCGACCGGTTCTCGCTCGCGGCGATGGCCGTCCTCGCCGCGCTCTGCCTCGTCGCCGGCCTCTTTCCCGGCCAGGCGATCGACGCGCTCGCCGCCGCGACCGATCTCGCGGTCGGCGCGCACATGCCCAGCCAGTCCTCGATGCCCTGGCTGTCGATCGCGCCGGTGGCGGCGAGCCGCAGCTCCTACAACGGCCTGCTCGTCGGCGTCTTCATCCTGATGTCGGCGACCACGGCGTCGACGATCATCCACCGTTTCGCCTCCGGCGCGGTGCGGCGCGCGCCGGCGTGGGACTGCGGCTTTCCCGATTCCTCGCCCTCGACGCAATACAGCGGGGAAAGCTTCAGCCAGCCGATCCGTCGGGTGTTCGGCCGGATCGCCTTCGTCGTCGAAGAGCGGATCGACATGCCGCGTCCGGGCGAGACGCGCCCGGCGCGTCTCGAACTCAGGCTCGGCGACCGGATCTGGAACACGCTCTACCGGCCGCTGATCGTCGCCGTCGAGCGCGCCGCGGTGCAGCTCAACCGCCTGCAGTTCCTCACCATCCGGCAGTACCTCGGCGTCGTGTTCGGCGCGCTGGTCGCCCTTCTGGTCGTGCTCGCGACATGGCCATGATCGTCGAACTGGTGTTTCAGCTTCTGCAGGTGACGCTGGTCATCCTGATCGCGCCGCTGCTGACGGGGGTGGTGCGCGCGACCAAGGCGCGCCTGACCCGCCGCCGCGGCCCGCCGCTCGTGCAGCCCTATCGCGACCTCGTCCGGCTCGCGCGCAAGGAGGCGATCGTCGCCGACAGCGCCTCGTGGCTGTTCCGCGTGACCCCCTACATCGTGTTCGCCTCGACCTGGGTCGCGACCGCGCTGATCCCGACCTTCGCCACCGGGCTCTTGTTCTCCTGGTCGGCGGACCTGATCGCGATCATCGCGCTGCTCGGCGCCGGGCGCTTCTTCCTGGCGCTCGCCGGGCTCGACGTCGGCACGAGTTTCGGCGGCCTGGGCTCGAGCCGCGAGTCCCTGTTCGGCGCGCTCGCCGAGCCGGCGATGATCGTGATCGTGTTCTCGCTCGCGCTGATCGCGGGCTCCACCCAATTGTCGAC
The DNA here is from genome assembly GCF_003315135.1 of Roseiarcus fermentans. Lineage (GTDB taxonomy): Bacteria > Pseudomonadota > Alphaproteobacteria > Rhizobiales > Beijerinckiaceae > Roseiarcus > Roseiarcus fermentans. The sequence continues at coordinate 57,815 of NZ_QNRK01000011.1, read as the reverse complement.
GGTCGCCGCCTTCATGACCTCCGGCGCCGTCGGCCTGCGCGTCACGCTCGCCATGGCGCTGGTCGCCTTCATCATCGTCGCGCTCGCCGAGAACGGACGCATTCCCGTCGACAACCCGGCGACCCATCTCGAACTCACCATGGTGCACGAGGCGATGATCCTGGAATATTCCGGCCGCCACCTGGCGGTGATCGAACTCGCCGCCATGCTGAAGCTCGCGCTCTACGTCTCGCTGATCATCTGCGTCTTCGTCCCCTGGGGCTCCGCGATCGCCGACGCGAGCGTGGCCGACCGTGTCGTCGGCGCCGGCGTCTACGTCGCCAAGGTGCTCGCGGCGGGCGTCGCGCTGGGCGTCTTCGAGACCAGCATCGCCAAGATGCGGGTGTTCCGCGTGCCGGATTTCGTCGGCGCGGCGCTGATGCTCGGCTTCCTCGGCGCCCTGCTCTTGTTCGTGTCGAGGACGCTCAAATGAAGGGTCTCGCCTTCGACGTCTCGCACATGCTCGCCGGCGGCCTCGTGCTGACGAGCTTCCTGCTCCTCTATCAGAACCGCCTCTACGCCCTGCTCAACATGTACTCGCTGCAGGCGGTGGTGCTGTCGCTGTCGGTCGCGTGGCAGGCCTTCGTGCAGGACGCGAGCCACCTCTACGTGACGGCCTTCATCGCGCTCCTGTTCAAGGCCGTCGTCATCCCGCTGACCCTGCACCGGATCATCGCCCGGCTCGGCATTCAGCGCGACGTCGAGAACGTCGTCGGCGCCGGGACGACGATGCTGGCCGGCCTCGCGCTGGTGGCGCTGGCCGAGGTGGTGATGCTGCGCATCGCCGGCGGCGCCGACGTGCTCGCCCGCGAGGACCTCGCCTTCGCGCTGTCGGTCGTGCTGCTCGGCCTCCTGATGATGGTGGTGCGGCGCAACGCGGTGTCGATGGTGGTCGGCTTCATGTCGCTCGAGAACGGGCTGATCCTCGCCGCGGCCGGCGCCAAGGGCATGCCGCTGGTGGTCGAATTCGCGGTCGCCTTCTCGGTGTTGGTGGCGCTGGTGGTGATCGGGGTGTTCCTGTTCCGCATCAGCGAGCGGTTCGACTCGATCGACGCCGAGGCGCTCGACAGTTTCCGGGAACGGGGCCGATGAGCCTCGCGCCGGACGCGACCGTCGTCCTCCTCGCCGTGCCGCTGGCCGCGTCTGCGCTGCTCGCCGTCCTGCCGTCGTATCGCCTGTCGGCGGCGCTGAACGTCGCCGCCGCCTTCGCCGCCTTCCTCGCCGCAGCGTCCCTGTTCGTCGCGGCGCCGCGCCCCAACGCCTACATTGTGATCGACGATCTCAACGTCGTCTTCATCGTGCTCAACACCTTCGTCGGCTTCACCGCCAGCGTGTTCAGCGCCACCTACATCGCCCACGAGATCGACACCGGCCGGCTCGGGGCGACCCATCTGCGCTTCTATCACGCGATGTATCAGTTCCTGCTGTTCGCCATGAATCTGGCGCTGATCGCCAACAACATCGGCCTCATGTGGGTGGCGATCGAGCTGGCGACGCTGACCACGGTGCTGATGGTCGGGATCTACCGCACGCAGGCGGCGATCGAGGCGGCGTGGAAATACTTCATCCTCGGCAGCGTCGGCATCGCGCTCGCCTTGTTCGGCACGATCCTGATCTACATGGCGGCGCAGCCGGTGGTCGGCGAGGGCGTGCCGGCGATGCTGTGGACCACCCTGATCGAACACGCGCCGCAGTTCGACGAGACCCTCCTCGACCTCGCCTTCGTCTTCCTGCTGCTCGGCTACGGCACCAAGGTCGGCCTCGCGCCGTTGCACGCCTGGCTGCCCGACGCCCACGCCGAAGGGCCGACGCCGATCTCGGCGGTGCTCTCCGGCCTGCTGCTCAACGTCGCCCTCTACGCCGTCCTGCGCTTCAAGCTGCTGCTCGACGGCAACGCGCGCGCGCTCGCGCCCGGACCGCTGATGGTGACGCTCGGCCTCGTCTCGACCGTGTTCGCCGCCTTCATGCTGTACCGCCGTCGCGACGTGAAGCGCATGTTCGCCTATTCGTCGATTGAACACATGGGGATCATCGTGTTCGCCTTCGGCGTCGGCGGGCCGCTCGCCAATTTCGCCGGCCTCCTGCATATGGCGATGCACAGCCTGACCAAATCGGCGATCTTCTACGCCGTCGGCCAGATCGCCCAGGTCAAGGGCACGCAGCAGATCGCCGAAATCCGCGGCCTGACCGTGTCGCATCCGCTGCTCGGCTGGAGCCTCGTGTTCGGCGTGTTCGCCATCGTCGGCCTGCCGCCGATGGGCGTGTTCATGAGCGAGTTCCTGATCGTCAGTTCGGCCTTCGAGCGGGCGCCGTGGCTCGCGCTCACGCTCGCCGCCGGCGTCCTGCTGGCGCTCGGGGCGCTCGTGCTCAGGATGCAGGGCATGGCCTTCGGCGCGCCGGTCGGCCCGACCGCGCCGGCGAAAGCCTCCGCCCTGCCGATGCTGTCGCATTTCGCGCTGGTGCTGATCGCGGGCGTGTGGCTGCCGCCGCCGCTCGTGGCGTGGTTCCAGCACGTCGCGCAATTGCTGCGGTAGGGGGAGAGAGCGATGGGTCGGCCGAGTCTCGAGCCCAAACGACGCCGGGCGGCGCGCGACTCCTTCCCCGGCTTGCTGGCGAAGGTGGCGCGAAGCGCCGGACGGGGTGTGGAAAGCAGGACGCCGCTGGCGAAGGCTTGGCGCCGCCTTCGGTCATGCCATCAGCCTTGTGGGAAGCATCGCCATCGGTCGGTCCGTGTCGCCTCGCAGCGCCTCCCGGACCGCCTGCCTTGGCGGGGACCTCCGTGCCCCCGGGTCGACGTTGATAGTGCGGCCCACACCCCATCCGGCCCTTCGGGCCACCTTCCCCGCTTCGCGGAGAAGGGGAAATCGGCCCGCGTCGATCTCCGGTCGCGGAGTGAAGACGCCGTCGGGGCGCGCCCATGACCTCCCGTCTCCTCTCCGGCGAAGCCGACTGGTTCGACGCCGGCCGGCGCATGGCGGCGGGTGAGGCCAGTCTCGTCAGCCTGTGGGGCGACGAGGGCCGCATGCGCCTCTGCCTGCGCGAGGCCGACGGCGGGCTCGCGGTCGTCGACATGGCGGTCGACCGCGGCGCGTTTCCCTCGATCGCGGCGTTGCACGCCCCGGCGAGCCGGCTCGAGCGCGCCGCCTGCGACCTCTACGGCTTCCTCGCCCTCGGCGCGCCGGACGGCCGCCGCTGGCTCGACCACGGCCGCTGGCCCTTGCGCCATCCGCTCGGGCGGCGCGCGCCCCACGACGGCGCCGCGGACCCATACGCCTTCCTCGAGGCGAGGGGGCCGGGCGTGCACCAGATTCCCGTCGGCCCCGTCCACGCCGGGATCATCGAGCCGGGCCACTTCCGCTTCCACGCCGGCGGCGAAGCGGTGGTGCGGCTCGAGGAGCGGCTCGGCTACACCCACAAGGGGATCGACGCGCTGATGCGCGGCGCGAACCTCGCGCGCGGCGCGGAACTCGCCGGTCGCGTCAGCGGCGACTCGACCGTCGCCTACGCCGTCGCCTTCGCCCGCGCCGCCGAGGCCGCCCTCGGCGCCGACGCCCCGCCCCGCGCCCATTGGCTGCGCGGAATCATGGCGGAGATGGAGCGACTGGCGAATCACTTCGGCGACATCGGCGCGATCTGCAACGACGCCGCCTTCGCCCTCATGCTCGCCCATTGCGGGATCCTGAGGGAGCGGACTCTGCGCGCGGCGAAAACCGCCTTCGGCCATCGCCTGATGATGGACGTCGTCGTCCCCGGGGGCGCGGCGGTCGACCTCGCCCCCGACGGGATCGCGGCGATCCGGGCGCTCGTGGCCGAAGCGCGCTCGACCTTCCCGAAGCTGGTGCGGCTTTACGACAACACCGCTTCGCTGCAGGAGCGCACGGTCGGGACCGGCGTGCTCGCGGCGGATCTCGCGAGCCGGTTCGGCGCTGGCGGGGTGGTCGGGCGCGCCTCGGCCCGCGACGTCGACGCGCGCCGCGATCACGCCTATCCGCCCTACGACGCGCTGACCTTCGCCGTCCCGACGCGCAAGGCCGGTGACGTCGACGCCCGCATCTGGGTGCGAATTCTGGAGGTCGGCGAAAGCCTCGACCTGATCGAGACGATGCTGGCGCGGCTGCCGGACGGCCCGGTCCGGCGCGCCCTCGCCCCCGGCGGCGGCCCGGGGGAGGGGTGGGCGCTGGTCGAAGGTTTCCGCGGCGACGTGTTCGCGCATCTTCGCCTCGCCGCGGACGGAACCATCGCCCGCTGCCATCTGCGCGACCCGTCGTGGCTGCAGTGGCCGCTGCTCGAGGCGGCGATCGAGGGCAACATCGTCGCCGACTTCCCCCTGTGCAACAAGTCGTTCAACGGTTCCTACTCGGGAGTCGACCTCTAGTGCGCGACACGCTGCTTCAGGGCCTCTTGCCGCCGCTGACCGAGGCCGCCCCCGCCGCCGACGATCCCGAGCTCGCGGCGCTGGCCGCGGCGGTCAAGGACGCCGCCGCGCGCACGCTCGGGCGCAGCCTCGCCATTCGGCACGTCGACGCGGGCTCGTGCAACGGCTGCGAGCTCGAGATCCATGCGCTCGGCAACGCCTTCTACGACATCGAGCGGTTCGGCTTCCGCTTCGTCGCCTCGCCCCGCCACGCCGACGTGCTGCTGGTCACCGGGCCGGTGACGCTGAACATGCGCGAGGCGCTGCGCCGCACCTTCGACGCGACGCCGGCGCCGAAGTGGGTGGTGGCCTCGGGCGCCTGCGCTGCCGACGGCGGCGCGTTCGCCGGCAGCTACGCGGTCGCGGGCGGCGTCGCCGCGGTCCTGCCGGTCGACCTCGTCATCCCCGGCTGCCCGCCGAGCCCGGCGGCGCTGATGCGCGGCCTGCTGGCGCTGATGGGCTGAGCCGGAAGGCGCGGTCTCCGCCGGACATTGCGCTTTAGGGCAAAGGACGCTGTGCGCCGGGTGTGCACTTTCGGCCCCTGGTCGGCGACGGCCGGAGTGCGCAAATTGCGGTCTTTATCCGACCACTCGGCGAACGCTCGTGTCCGACCACGAGCGGGCGTCAGCGGCAGGATCGGTCAATCTCGCATGAGTTCGTCTTCAACCCGAGACTGCCACCCATACAATTTAGGTAACTCCCAACCCCGTCCTTGCGAGGAGCAAAGCGACGAAGCGATCCACGACGCAGTTTGCGTCCATTTTGCAAGGATTGCTCCGTCTTCTGCTCGCAACGAAGCTCGAGGGACGGCGCGGCGGTCCACGAGCCGCAACAGCAGCCCAGCGGCCCCTGGGTCGCTTCGCTTCGCTCGCGATGACGGCGTTCTTCGGCGTCCACCTTGGCAGTTACCAATTTAGCTTAAGCCGACAGTTTGGCGATGGCCCTCGACACGGCCGGCCGCTGCTCGAGGCTCGCATACCAGCGCGCGACATTCGGCGTTTCCGAGAAATCGACGCCGGCGAATTCGCGCCGCCAGATCCAGCCGAAGTTGACGATGTCGGCAACGGAATATTCGCCGGCGAGATATTCGGCGTCGCGCAACCGGCGGTCGAGCACGGCGAGCGTCCGACGGGCCTCGGTCGAGAAGCGTTCGATCGCGAGCGGCGCAGGGGTGGGCGCGAGTTTCTGGAAATAGCCGGACTGGCCGAAAGCCGGGCCGAGGCCGGAGGCGTGGAAGAACATCCACTCGAACATGCGGATGCGGCCCACCGGATCGGCGGGAATCAGCCTGCCGAATTTCTCGCCGAGATAAATGAGGATCGCGGCCGATTCCGTGATCGTCACCGGCGCCCCATGCGGGCCTTGCGGGTCGACGATCACCGGGACCTTGCCGTTGGGATTGAGGGCGAGGAATTCGGGCGTCTTCTGCTCTCCGGCGCGGATGTTCACTTTGATCAGGCGGTACGCGGCGCCGACCTCTTCGAGCATGACGGGAACCTTGACGGAATTCGGGGTCGCGAAGGCGTAGAGGTCGATCATGGGCGCGCTCTCCGGGGAGGGAGCGGGCGCGGAGGGCGCCCGCCTCGGGTTGGACCGATCAGGCGGCGAGCTTCGAAGCCGCGGGAAAGTCGACCGCGACCTTGGTGACGCCATGCAGATAATTGGTGATGATCTTGTCGCCGACGACCACGATGACATCGACGACCGCGCCTTCGCTCCAGCCGGCGTCGAGGAACGCCTCGGTGTCGGCGGCCGCGACATGGCCGCGCTTTTCCGCGACCTCGCGCACGAAGCGGGCGAGCGCGTCGAGCTTGGGATCGAAGCTCGCGCGGCCGTGCCGGATCTCGAGGATCTGCGCGTCGGTGAAGCCGACCATCTTGCCCACGGCGGTGTGGGCGGCGAGGCAATATTCGCAATCGTTGACCTGGCTGACGACGAGATTGACGACCTCGCGCTGCTTGGCGTTCAGCGAGGACTTGGCGCTCTGCAGCGTGAGATAGGTCCCCAGAGCCGTCGCCGAATGGGCGAAGGTTGCGTAGAGATTGGGGACGAACGACAGCATTGTCTTGAGATTGTCGAAGAGCGCCTGATTGTCGGGGGACACCTGGTCGCGGGTGGGGACGCTGAAGCGGGTCATGGCTGGCTCCTGAAGGGGCGCGGGACGCGCCGGAGAACAGGACCAGGCTAGCCCTTCCATTTTGGAAAAATACTCGGCAGGGTCGCCTAACATATATTCCAGCGAGGAATGACGTTATGGACCGGCTCGCCGCCATGAAGGTCTTCGTGCGGGTGGTCGAGGCCGGCTCGTTCTCCGGCGTCGCCAGGGAAAGCGCGACGACCCAGAGCGCCGTCAGCAAGCAGGTCGCGGCGCTGGAAGCGCATCTCGGCGTCAAGCTGCTGAGCCGTTCGACCCGCGCGCTCTCGCTGACCGAGGAGGGCGAGGCCTTCTTCCCCGAAGCGCGAAGGGTGGTCGCCGACGTCGAGGCGGCGGAGCAGCGGCTGCGCGGCGGGACGCGGCTGACCGGCTGGCTCCGCGTCGCCGCTTCCGTGGCCTATGGCCGGCTGGTTCTCATGCCGAGGGTGCGAAGCTTTCTCGCACTGCACCCCGACTTGCGCATCGACCTCCGGCTCAACGACGGCTTCGCCGATCTCATCGAGCAGGGCGTCGACGTCGGCGTGCGCTTGGGCGACCTCCCCGACAGCGGGCTCGTCGCGCGCAAGATCGGCGGGTGGCGGCGCGTGCTCGTCGCGCATCCCGGCTATTTCTCGGCGCTACCCGACGGAGGGCCGCCGCTCACACATCCGCGCGAGTTGGCAGCGCATAATTGCATCGTCTACACGGAGGCCGCGAGCCGGAACATCTGGGAATTCGTCGGCGCAGGCGGCGACGTCGCGCGCGTGCGCGTGGCCGGGACGCTTCAGACCAACTCTTCCGAAGCGATCCGCGCGGCGGCGCTCGCGGGCCTTGGAATCTGCCACGCGCCGGACTGGCTGTTGCGGGAAGAACTCGCTTCGGGCGAACTGACGGCCTTGTTGCCGGCGTGGCGGAGCCGCACGACCCCGATCCATGCCGTCTATCCCGCCCATCGCAAGAACGTGAAGAAGATCGACGCCTTCATCGCGCATATTTCGAATTGATGCACAGGCTACGCGCACTTGGGCGGCTCACGACCTCGCAGGGAGGGTCCGCTAACCCTTCCAATTCCCAAACGTTCGCGTCACCGCCCCTGGCGGCGCGAGCTTCGAGGCCCGCTTACCCCGCCCGGTCCCGCCGTTGACCGTCCCTCCGCCTTCCGCCCGACTGCGACGCCATCGGCCATCCCGGGGCCGGGCGGTTGATGCGGCCGGCGAATACGACAATGTCTTTTCTGTGATTCGGAAATATGCTAACACGGAAGTCCGGAGAGGACCGTCGTGCTCTCGTCATTGTATGACTTATATGAAATGTTAAATTACACAAGAGACTTGCGTCGCCGACATGAAAACGTGACGTATCTTCCAAGTCGGGCGCACGAGCGGCGATCGCTGCGCTCAACGGGAGGGTGCGCGCCTCGCGCGCCCGGGCGGCGGAACGCCGCTCGTCCCAGCGCGCGCCCTGTCCGGCTCCTCGCGGACAGCCACCTCGGGAGTTACAAAGTGACGTTACTCCCAACCCCGTCATTGCGAGGAGCGAAGCGACGAAGCAACCCATGCCGCCGCTTGGCTCCTGCGGAAAAAATCGCTCCGTCTTCTGCTCGCAACGAAGGGCGGCGGGACGATCAGAGGGCGCAACAGCGGCCCAGCGGCCCTGGATCGCTTCCCCCCGGGCTCTTCGACCCGGGGGTCGCTCGCGATGACGGCGCTGTTCGCTGCCGGCTCGGGAGTTACAAAGTGACGTTACTCCCAACCCCGTCATTGCGAGGAGCGAAGCGACGAAGCAACCCATGCCGCCGCTTGGCTCCTGCGGAAAAAATCGCTCCGTCTTCTGCTCGCAACGAAGGGCGGCGGGACGATCAGAGGGCGCAACAGCGGCCCAGCGGCCCTGGATCGCTTCCCCCCGGGCTCTTCGACCCGGGGGTCGCTCGCGATGACGGCGCTGTTCGCTGCCGGCTTGGGAGTTACAAAGTGACAGGATTCGACACCTAACCCGTTGTAAGAACCCGGCCGGCGCCAGGACCGCGCATCCCCGACTTCTTCTCCCGAGGACGAGACCCCCAATGCCCTACGCCCGTTATCCCTCGCTGCTCGACAAGGTCGTGTTCATCACCGGCGGCGGGTCGGGAATCGGGGCGGCGATGGTCGAGGCCTTCGTCGTGCAGAAGGCCAACGTCGCCTTCGTCGACGTTCAGGTCGAGCCGTCCAGGGCGCTCGCGGCGCGGCTCGCTGCTTCCGGACAAGCCCCGCTGTTCATCCCGTGCGACCTGACCGACCTCAATGCGCTCGAGGCGGCGATGGAGGAGGCGCGGCAGCGGCTCGGCCCGATCTCGGTGCTGATCAACAACGCCGCCAACGACCAGCGCCAGGACGCCGACGAGGTGAGCGAGGAGGACTGGGACCGCACGATGGCGGTCAATCTCAAGCACCAGTTCTTCGCCGCCCAGATCGCGCGCCGGTCGATGCGCGAGATCGGCGGCGGGGCGATCGTCAACTTCTCGTCGAGCGCCTGGATGATCGGCGTCAACGGCCTGTCGGTCTATGCCACCGCGAAGGCGGCGGTGGTCGGACTGACCAAGAGTCTCGCCCGCGAGTTCGGGCCCGACAACATCCGCGTCAACGCGATCGCGCCCGGCGCCGTCATCACCGAGCGGCAGCGCCGCCTGTGGATGAACGAACAGGACATCGCCGACTACCGCGCGCGCCAGTGTCTGAAGCGTTCGCTCGTCGCCGAGGACGTGGCGCGGATGGCGCTGTTCCTGTCCGCCGACGACAGCGCGATGATCACCAAGCAATGCTTTCTGGTCGACGGCGGCTTGCGCTGACGCAAAGTCGATCCGCACGAATCGGCGCCCGATTTGATCTTGATCAAATTTCGTCGCCGTCGCATCCTCCCGGGCAAGGGCCGAACACAAGGCCGCCTTCAAGGGAGAACGGAATGACAGTCGCGCGCATTCTCGCCGAAAAGGGGCGCGAGGTCTTCACGACTCCGCCCCACCGCACGCTTCGCGAGACGGTCGAAACCCTCGCCGAGAAAGGCGTCGGCGCGGTGGTCGTCGCCGACGCCGCGATGAGCGTGCTGGGCATCCTGTCGGAACGCGACATCGTGCGGGCGCTGGCTCGCCACGGCGCGGCCGCCCTCGACGACCCCGCGTCGCGCCACATGACGCTGAAGGTCACCACCGTCGGACGCGAGGCCAGCATCGACCAGATCATGGAGATCATGACGGAAGGCCGTTTCCGCCATCTCCCGGTGGTCGAGGACGGACGGCTGATCGGCATCGTGTCGATCGGCGACGTGGTCAAGCGCCACATCAGCGCGATCGACGGCGAGCGGCAGGCGCTGCGCCAATATATCGCGACGCCCTGAGGCGCGCGGGCGGTCAGGTCGCCGGCGTCTCGATCCGCGGGGTTTCGATGCGCTCGGCGATCTCGGCCGCCGCCTTGCGTACGGCCTCGCGGCCGATCGCGATCAGCTCGTCGGCGCGGTTGAACTCGAACATGCCGATCTTGCCGACCTTGAGCTGCACGAGCGCGTCGGGCGGGTCGCCGGCGAGGCGCGAGCGCATGATGCGGTCCTGCAGGATGTCGAAGGCGTTGACCATCACGGTCATCAGGCCGGGCGGCGCGGCTTCGGGATCGGATGCGCGGGGGGCGCTGCGCCACCATCGCGCGATGACGCCGCCGGCGTCGTTGGCGGGTTCGGCGAGCGCCGGGTGCGGCTCCACCTGCCCGAACGGATGCTGGATGGCGGTGCCGCGTCCCGCGCTGTCGCTCGAGATGTTGAACGCGATCACCCGCTCGGCGCCGAGCGCCCTGGCGACGCTGACCGGCACCGGATTGACGATCGCGCCGTCGAACAGCCAGCGGCCTTCGACCCGCACCGGCTCGAACACGCCGGGGAGCGCGTAGGACGCCCGGATCGCCTCGGTGAGCAGGCCGCGCTGCAGCCAGATCTCGTGTCCGCCGCCGATCTCGGTCGCGACGGCGGCGAAGCGGATCGGCAGATCCTCGATGCGAACGCCGCCGAGTTCCGCCTCGAGCTTGGCGCGCAGGCGCTCGCCGCCGATCAGGCCTCCGCCGACGAACGAGACATCGATCAGACCGAGCATGCGCCGCCGGGTCAGCGACCGGGCGAAGTCCTCGAGCATGGGAAGCCTGCCCGAGGCGTAGCAGCCGCCGACCAGCGCGCCGATGGAGGATCCGACCACGATCTCCGGGACGATCCCGATGGCGGCGAGTTCCTGAAGCGCGCCGATGTGCGCCCAGCCGCGCGCCGCCCCCGCTCCGAGCACGAGGCCGATTTTCGCCGCCCGGCCGCGCGCCGCGGTCGTCACGACGGGCTCGGATTCGCTCTTCCAGTACTGGGTCCAGATCATTGCCGGCGGCCCCGAGACAGATTTCGACAGCCCCCTCGGCCTCTCTCCCAAAACGTACGGCCGCGCCCGGAGTTTCACCAGAAAATTCGCGCCGCGCGATTCCCTCGCCGGTCGCCCTGCGGCGTCGGCGTCAGTTCCAGCCGAATCGGCGGATTTCAACCGCTTCCGGTCGTCCCGACGAAGGTCAGGCGCGGACCGGCGGGGCCGGTCTCGATCCTTCGATAGAAGCACGAGCGCCGTCCGGTGTGGCAGGCGCCGCCGTCGCCCCCGACCGCGACGAAGGCCAGAAAGGCGTCCTGATCGCAGTCGACCCGCATCTCGATCAGCCGCTGCGTCTGGCCGGAGGTGTCGCCCTTGCGCCACAAGGCGCCGCGCGAACGCGACCAGTAATGCACCACGCCGGTCGCGAGCGTCGCCGCGAGCGCCTCGGCGTTCATGTGCGCGACCATCAGCACCTCGCCCCGCCCGGCGTCGATCGTCACGCAGGTCGCGAGCCCGTCGGCGCCGAATTTCGGCTGGAAGGCGAGACCCTCTTCGCGATCGTGGGCTCCGCTCGAGGCGGGGCTCACCTCGCGCCGCGCAGCAGGCCGAGGAAGCGGGTCTGCTGGTCCGGGTCGTCGCGGAACACGCCGCCGAACTGGGTGGTCACGGTGGACGTCCCGTGCTTGCGCACGCCGCGCATCGCCATGCAGGTGTGCTCGGCCTCGAGCATCACCGCGACGCCGCGCGTCTCCAGCGTCTCCTCGATCGCCTCGACGATCTGGGCCGACAGCGCCTCCTGGGTCTGCAGCCGCCGGGCGAAGGTGTCGACGATGCGCGCGAACTTCGACAGGCCGACCACCCCGCCCTTGGGGTAATAGCCGATGTGCGCCTTGCCGAAGACCGGCAGGATATGGTGCTCGCAGTGCGAAACGAAGGCGATGTCGCGGACGAGGACCAGGTCCTTGTAGCCCGACACCTCGCGGAACACCCGCTTCAGGGGCTTGACCGCATCCTCGCGGTAGCCCCCGAACAGTTCCTCGTAGGCCTTGGCGACGCGGCGCGGCGTGTCGATCAGCCCCTCGCGGTCCGGGTCGTCGCCGGCCCAGGCGATCAGGGTCCTGACCGCCGCCTCCGCCTGTTCTCGACTCGGGCGCCCGGCCGGATGCGCCGGAGCGGTCGCGGCCGGCTTCAATTTGACGACCTCGTACATCAGCGATTCCTTGGCGGCGCGACCGAGCTCGAGGCTCGCTTCCGCGCGGCTTCGACCCTATATAGAATGGAACCGAACCTGCGCCACCCTGTCAACCCATCATGCTGGACGACATCTACAGCCGGCGCGTGCTGGAACTCGCCGCCGACATTCCCCGGCTCGGCCGGCTCCCCGCTCCCGACGCGACCGCCAAGGCGCACTCGCGGTTGTGCGGGTCGACGGTCGTCGTCGACCTCGTGGTCGAGCACGGCCGGGTGGTCGACTTCGCCCACGACGTGAGGGCCTGCGCCCTCGGACAGGCCTCCGCGTCGCTGATGGCGCGTCACGTGATCGGCGCGACGACCGAGGACCTGCTGGCGCTGCGCGACACCATGACCCGGATGCTGAAGCAGAACGGGCCGCCGCCGGACGGCGCGTGGGCGGACTTCGCCGCGCTCGAGCCGGTGCGCGCCTATCGCGCGCGCCACGCCTCGACGCTTCTCACTTTCGACGCGGTCGCCGACGCCCTCGGCCAGATCGCGCGCAAGGCCGCCGCGGCGGCCGCGGCGCCATGACGGCGCTCGCGCTTGCGCCGCGGCGGGCGGCGCACGCGGCGATCCGGTTCTACCAGCTCACGCTGTCGAGTCTCTTCGGCCGGCAGTGCCGCTACCTTCCCACCTGCTCGTCGTACGCCGACGAGGCGATCGCCCGTCACGGCCTGTGGGCAGGGGCCTGGATGGGAACCGCGCGCATCTGCCGCTGCCACCCCTGGGGCGGTTCGGGCTTCGACCCGATTCCGCAGACGATTCCCGCCGGCGCCTCGTGGGCGCGGCCATGGGCGTACGGGCGCTGGCGCTTCCGCTGCGCGTGAGCGCCTTGCCTCGGCGGCGTCCGGCCTTTAAGGACGGGCGGCATTCCGACAGGCAAGAGAGACCGTTCAGCATGGCCGAGCCCAGCCGCGCCGCATCCGCATCCGCGCCCCGTATCGAAGGCGGGCGCTTCCTGATCGTCGAGGCGCGGTTCTACGACGCCGTCAGCGCGGAGCTTCTCGCGGGCGCCACCCGCGCCCTCGACGCCGCCGGCGCGTCCTACGACCTCGTGAGCGTGGCGGGCGCGCTCGAGATTCCGACCGGCCTCGCCATTGCGTTCGACGCCGCCGCTTCCGCCGGCCGTCCCTACGACGGCGCGATCGCGCTCGGCTGCGTCGTGCGCGGAGAGACCTTTCACTTCGAGATCGTCGCGGGCGAATCGTCCCGGGCGCTGATGGATCTGTCCGTGCAACGCAAGCTCGCGCTCGGCAACGGCATCCTCACCACCGAGACTCTCGCCCAGGCCCACGAGCGCGCCGATCCGGCGCGCGGCGACAAGGGCGGCGACGCCGCCCGCGCGGCGATCGGACTGGCCCTCCTCAGGCGGAGGGCGGCGGGACAATGAAGCTCAGGAAGTCCGACCTCCGCTCGGCGGCGCGCCTCGCGGCCTCCCAGGCGCTCTATCAGATGGAGGTGGCCGAGAAGGGGATCAACGACATCCTCGCCGAGTTCGAGGCGCACTGGATCGGACAGGAGATCGAAGGCGACGCCTACAATCCGGCCGAGCTGGAATTCTTCCGCGACGTCGTCTCGGGGGTGCTGCGCGAGCAGCAGCCGATCGACCGCGGTCTCGATCAGACGCTGGCCGCCGGCTGGCCGTTGCGCCGGGTGGAAGCGCTGATGCGGGCCATTCTGCGCGCGGCGTACTACGAGCTGCGCAGCCGGAGCGACGTGCCCGCGCGCGTCGTCGTCACGGAATATGTCGACGTCGCCGCGGCCTTCTTCGGGCCGGACGAGTGCGGCATGATCAACGCGGTTCTCGATGCGCTCGCGCGGCAGACGCGCCCGGCGGAATTCGCGCCGAACCGCTAGCCGGACCGGGCCGCGGCGATCGAATTGTCTGCTGCGTCACACGTCTCGCGCATTGGCCGCGGAATGGCCGCGGATCCATTTGGGCGTCTGTTTACTTTGTGTTAATGATAACGAATCAAAGTCAGTTGCGTTTCGTGTCTGCAATTCCGCAGCCTCCGGGCTGCGGCAGGATCGAGCCGGGATTGCCGCGATGCTGTTGACGAATGAAGCATTCTCGGGACTGCAGCAGTGGTCCGAGCCCCTCATCTACGACCGCCTGTCGGCGGCGTATGGCAGGCTGCTGACGGACGGTGCGCTCGCCCATCGCCTGGCGCGCCTTCATGCCCCGGTCTGGCGCGCCCTGATCGCCGGAGACATGCCCGCGTTCGAGGCCCTGCGCGCGGCGCTCGCGCCGGCGCTGCGCGAAGCGGGCCTCGTCGGCGACCATCTCGCCTGGGTCGACGCGGAGATCATGACCGAGCTCATCGACGTCGTCGACTCGCGCTACACCCGGTCGCAGCGCACGGCGACCGCCTATCGCCTCGCGCTGGCGGAGGTCGCCCGCCGGCTGCGGCCGGCGGTTCGCGCCGCGGCGTGATCTGGCGCACGGGGCCGTCCGATTCCGCTCACAGTTCCTCGCGCAGCCGCTTGCCGCGCAACTCGCGATAAAATGGACGCGGGCGCCGGCGGTCGAGGCCGGTTTCGAGCGCCGCGGTCAGGTCGTCGAGCGCCAGCCGGGTGATCTGCGGCAGGTCCAGGTCGCGGGCCTGCGCCAGAGGCGTCCAGACCAGTTCCACCAGCTCGGCCTCCGGATGGACGACGCCCTCGACGCGCCGCGCGACCGCGCCCGCGTCGACGACCAGGAAGCGCGCGTCGAAGCGCCGCGTCCGCCCGGGCGGGGTGATCGCGCGCGCCAGGAAATCGATCGCGTCCAGCGCCGGATAGACTCCGGCCTCGGCGAAGCGCGCCCAGGCGCCCGGCGGCGGGTCCTCCGGGGCGCCCCAATCGCCGACGCCGACCGCGAGTCCCGTCTCCTCGAAGGTCTCGCGGATCGCCGCGAGGGCGATCGCGCGCGCAAACGCCGGCGACGGGCGGGGCACGCGCAGGTTGAGCTTCTCCTCGACGAACGGGTCGAGCGCGCCGGCCGCCGCCATGCGCCGGTCCTCGGGCTCGACCCGGCCGCCCGGGAAGACGAACTTGCCCGGCATGAAGGCGTGGCCGTCGTGCCGACGGCCCATCAGCACCTTCGGCTCGGACCCTTCGGAATCGACGATGATCAGGGTCGCCGCGTCGCGCGGACGCAGCCCCCGTCCCGAACCGGCGCTCGAACTCACGTCTCCTCGCCCCCGAACCCATGCATGCCCAGCGCCCACTGCGAACCGACCACGGCGCCCTTCATCCGCGGCAGCAGCGCGAGGCTCGTCGCCGTGGCGACGGCGAGCCAGACCAGGATGGTCGCCGTCAGCGACGCGCCCGGCCAGACGTCGTCCGACATCAGGATTCCGGCGCCGGCCACGTGGCATACGATCAGCAGGGTCAGATAGGCCGGCGCGTCGTCGGCGCGGGCGTGGCTCAGGTCTTCGCCGCACACCCTGCAGGTCGTGTCGAGCGCGAGATAGCCGCGGAACAGGCGACCGCGCCCGCAGGCCGGGCAACGCCCGAGAAGTCCGCGCTTGACCGCCTCGCCGAGCCGGCGCTGCCGGCGCGGCGGACCGAAGGCGCGGAAGCCGGACATGTCGTTCATCGCCGTGCGCCCCGGCGGACGGGCTTGCGCTCGCTCGGTTCGCTGCGCGCGCGGCGCAATCGCCGCGGCGCCTCCTCGCCCCCGGCGGCGACGATCTCGAAGCGCAGCGCCCCGGCGAAGGGCGCCGCCTCGACGAGGCGGGCGCGCACCGTGTCGCCGAGCCGGTAGGTCACGCCGCTGCGCGTCCCGACCAGCGCCCGGATCCCCTCCTCGAAGCGAAAATAGTCGTCGCCGAGGGTGGCCGCCGGGACGAAGCCGTCGGCCCCGGATTCGGCGAGCTTGACGAACAGGCCGACGCGGGTGACCCCGGCGACGCGGGCCTCGAACACGGCGCCGACCCGGTCGGCGAGATGCGCCGCCACCAGCCGGTCGACCGTCTCGCGCTCGGCCGCCATGGCGCGCCGCTCGGCCGCGGAGATGTGCTCGGCGATCTGCGCCAGTTCTCCGGCGCGCATGTCCTGAAGCCCGCCCTCGCCGAGACCCAGCGCGCGGATCAGCGCCCGGTGCGCCACGAGATCGGCGTAGCGGCGGATCGGCGAGGTGAAATGGGCGTAACGCCTGAGGTTCAATCCGAAATGGCCGTAGTTCTCGTGACTGTATTCGGCCTGCGCCTGGGCGCGCAGCACGACCTCGTTGACCAGCGCCTCGACTCCCTGGCCCTTCACCCGGCCGAGCACGCCGTTGAAGTGGGAGGGGCGGACCCGGTCGCCGCGCGCCAGCTTGACCCCGATGGTGCCGAGGAACTCGACGAGATCGTTGAGCTTCTCGACGCTCGGCGAGTCATGGGCGCGGTACAGCAGAGGCGAATGCTGCGCTTCCAGCGTCTCCGCGGCGGCGACGTTGGCGAGGATCATGAACTCCTCGATCAGCCGGTGGGCGTCGAGCCGTTCCGGCCAGCGCACCGAGGCGAGCCGACCCTGCGCGTCGAGCAGGAGTTTGCGCTCGGGCAGGTCGAGATCGAGCGGATCGCGCCGCTCGCGCTCGATCTTCACCGCGGCGTGCGCCGCCCAGAGCGGCTTCAGGACCGGGTCGAGCAGGGGCGCCGTCGTCTCGTCCGTCCGCCCGTCGATCGCCGCCTGCGCCTGCTCGTAGGAGAGCTTCGCCGCCGACCGCATCATGACGCGATGAAAGCGGTGCGAGCGCTTCCGCCCGTCGGCGCCGAGGATCATCCGCACCGCGAGCGCCGGCCGGTCCTCGAGCGGACGCAGCGAGCAGAGGTCGTTTGAGATGCGCTCGGGCAGCATCGGCACGACGCGATCGGGGAAATACACCGAGTTGCCGCGCTCGAGCGCGTCGCGGTCGAGCGCTGCGCCGGGCCGGACGTAGGCCGCGACATCGGCGATGGCGACGGTGACGACGAAGCCGCCGGCGTTGGCCGGATCGGGGTCCGGCGCGGCGTGAACGGCGTCGTCATGGTCCTTGGCGTCGGGCGGGTCGATGGTGACGAGCGGCAGGCTCCGCCAGTCTTCGCGCGGGGCTTCGAGCCGGACCGGACGGGCGGTCTCGGCCTCGTTCAGCGCCGCGGGGGAAAACACGAACGGGATGTGATGCTGGGCGAGCGCGATCAGGCTCACCGCCTTTTCCGATTTGACCGAGCCGATCGATTCGACAACGCGCGCGTTGGGAGGACCGAAGCGCGTGGCCCGCAGCGGCTCGATGGCGACGAGATCGCCGTCCTCAGCCCCTTCCGCGAAAGCGGCCGGCACGAAGAACTCGCGCTGCGCCGCCCGCTTCTCGACCGGCAGCGCCCGCCCCGAGCCGTCCTCCGCCCGGCGGAACACGGCGAAGGTGCGCGCCTTCAGCTTCTCCAGAATCTTGACGACGCGCCCGGTATAGGCCGGTTCCTTGCCCGTCGCGTCGGGGTTGAACTCGATCCGCATCAGCACGCGGGCGCCGAGGCCGGGCGCGGGCGCGGAATCGCGTTTCACCCGCGAACGGCGGATCAGGATGCGCGGCGCCGGCCCCTCGTCGTCCCATTCGACGGGTTTGGCCACAAGTTCGCCGTCGCGGTCGCGCTCGGCGACGTCCGCGACCACGAGCGACGGCAGCCGCCCCTGCGCCTGCAGGCTCTTGCGGCCGCGCGCGATCGCGCCCTCGCTCTGCAGATCCTTGATCAGGAGCTTCAGCCCGGCCTTCGCCTCGCCCGTGACGCCGAAGGCGCGCGCGATGTCGCGCTTGGTCACCCGCGCGGGCGGCTTCTCGCCGTTGGGCGCCGGGGCGCCGCCGATGAAGGCGATCACCTCCTCGCGCGACGGCAACGCGCTTCTCGGGGGCACCGGGGGCCTCCGGTGCGGGACAGGTTTGGACAAGGGGATTCGAACTCGGCTCAGGTGCTACAAAGCTAGTCGTCCGGGGGGCGGGTTACAAGCAAGGGACGGCGGAGCTTTTGTCCGCCGGGGCGGCGCCGACGCGGACCCGTCCGGCGGCATCGGGCTTTTCGCGCGCGAGGCCCCGGGCGAAAAGCGCTCAGCCGCGCCGCTGGAACTCCGGCTTGACCGCCGAATACAGCGCCTTGAACCGCTCGCGCTGCCGCGCGAACGCCTCTGCGAGGCGGGGATCGGGTTCGGTCACGTCGGCGACCTCGGGCGGCCTGCACACCTCCCCGGGCGCTTCGCCAGTCGCCGCGAGTCGGGCGAGGCGCGCCGCGCCGAAGGCCGGGCCGGTCTCTCCGCCCTTCCTGCGCACGACCGTGAAGCCGGTCGCCGCCGCGATCATCCTCGCCCACAGCGCGCTCTTCGCGCCGCCGCCGATCAGGCTGACGCGCCCGACTGAGGCGCTCGCGGCGCAGAGGCAGTCGCGCGCCTCGGCAAGCGTCAGCGCCACGCCCTCCATGACGGCGCGGGCGACGTCGGCCCGAGAAGTCGTCTCGGTCATGCCGAACAGCACGCCGCGCGCGTCGGGGTCGTCGAGCGGCGTCCGCTCGCCCGATAGGTAGGGCAGGAACATCAGTTCGGCCGGACCGAGATAGCTGTCCGCCGCCTCGCGCTCGAGCGCCTCGGGCGAGGAGCCGACGAGGCGCGCCGCGAAGGCGAGGGCGCCGGCGCCGTTCAGCATCGCCGCCATGGCGTACCAGCGGCTCGGCAGCGCGTGGGCGAAGCTGTGGACCAGTCTTTCCGGCGCAGCGAGGTAGCGTTCGGTCGCGACCACGAGTTGGGTCGCCGTGCCGAGCGAGATGAAGGCCTCGCCGGCCGCGATCGCGCCGAGTCCGATCGCGCCGACCGCGGCGTCCCCTCCGCCCGCGGCGACGATCGCGCCGGCCGGCAGGCGGAAATCCTCGGCCGCCGCCCGGCGGAGCGATCCAACCGCGTCCGACCCCTCGTGGAGGCGGGGCGCCCAGGCGGCGTCGGCGCGGCAGGCGGCGAACGCTTCCGGCGACCATCGTCGCTGCGCCTCGTCGAGCAGCCACTGGCCGGCCGCGTCGCTCATGTCCGTTCCTCGCTCGCCGGTCAGCGCGAGACGCAGATAGTCCTTGGGAGCGAGCACGCAGCCGATCCGGCTGCGAATCTCCGGCTCGTGGCGGGCGAGCCACAGGAGCTTGGGCCCCGTGAAGCCCGGCATCGGCTTGACGCCGACAACGGCGGCGAGGCGGGGGTGCTCACGGGCGAGGTCCGCCGCCTCCGCGTGAGCCCGGCCGTCGTTGTGCAGGATCGCCGGACGCAGCGGACGGTCCGCGGCGTCGAGCAGGACCGCGCCATGCATCTGCCCGGAAAACCCGATCGCCTTCACCGCGCCGACGGCTTCCGGGGCCGCGGCGCGAAGGTCGGTAATCGCGCCGGCCATCGCGGCGCGCCAGACGTCGGGGTTCTGCTCGGACCACCCCGGCCGCGGACGGTCCGGGAGATAGGCGCGCGAGGCGCTCGCGACCGCCCCGCCGCGCTCGTCGACGAGCAACGCCTTCAGCCCCGAGGTGCCACAGTCCAACCCGAGAAACATGAGATCGACGATGCGCTATCGACGGCGCGTCCGCAATCGGGAAAGAGTTCAGGCCATTCCCGGGTCCGGCTGGCTCCACGCCGCCGACGCCGGGACCGGGCGCGCGGCCGCCTGCGCTTCCCGCCCCTTCAGCCCGGCCGAACGCTCGATGATGTGGCGCAGCCCGGACAAAATCGGCATGTCGGCGCCGCGGATCGCGTCGTCCAGGCGCTCCCAGTCGCCCTCGCCCGCCTGACAGGCGAATTCGCGCACCAGTTTCGACGCCAGCAGGCCGCTCGTGACATTGCGGCCCGCCGCGTCGCGGGACAGGCGCCGCGCAAAGTCTCCGCCGATCGAAAGAACCGCCGCGCGCGCCACATGGGGATTGGCGCAGGTGTCGATGATTTCACGGACGATCATGGCTGTCCTCGCTTGGCGTGGCTTTGGCGATTCCTGCCCAAGAAGTTTGGCTTGAGCGTGACGCCCGCCTCATTTCGAATAGCGTTATCGTCGCTTTTCGGCGCATGCAAGCATTAAACTACGACTTGTCATTGATCCAGCAGAGTTAATTTTATGCGTTGCAACATATCAAGGCCAGCATTGCGCGATCAACATGGCGTCTGGCCTCGAAAGAATTATTCAGGACGGTTGAGTAAGCATCCTCGACGGACTCCTCGCCGCCCCGGGCGCTCGACTCCGGCCACCGGGGCGCAGCGCGCGCGACGGTTCGAACCGTCGCCGTCGTGTCGATTGCGAGGATGTCCCGGCGTTCGCGTCGACCCGGCAGCCCGCGCCTTGGCCGGTCGAGCGCACGCGGCGCAGTTTTTCGGGCCGGCGATCGGCTGCGAACCGGAGCGCAGGCTCGCCGGCCGCAACGGTCCGATGCGCTCGGTCAGGCCGGCCCGCGATCGCCCGACGGTCCGGCCCCGGCTTTCGCCGACGGCGCGCCCGGCGCCGTCGCGGCCCCGGTCCGCAGGTCGGCGAGCAGCAGACGGTTGCTTTCCACGAAACGCCAAAAACGGATGCGGAACAGCACGCCCGTCGCCATGAGCCGCTGACTGATCGAGTCGAGCTTGGGCGAGCGGGCGATCTTCGTCCAATGAACGAACGGCGACGCCAGAACGGCGAAGCCGCGCAGGAACCACTTCAGTCGCCCGTGCGGCTTTTCGATCGCGGCGGCATAGGCCTGCCGGGTCTCCTTGTCCCACTTCTGCGTCAGTTCGGTCCAGTTCCGCCGCCCCGGGTGGGACAGGACGACATCGTCGGCGTAGCTGAACCGGTAGTTGGCGGCGAGCGCGCGCTTGCCCCAGTCGACGTCTTCCTGCACCTGCGCCCGGAAGCCGCCGACTGCGTCGAAGATCGCCCGCGGAACGAACATGTTGCCCGACCCGGCGTAGCCCTCGACCTCGATGTAGGTCTTGAAGTTGAAGGCGAACACGCGCTCGAACGTCTCGACGTCGGTGGGGCGCGCGGGGTCCTCGTAATCGACGTCGACCCGGCCGCCGACCAACGGGGCTTTCGTCAGCGCGGCGAGCCCGCGCTCGAGCCACGTCGACGTCGGACGGCAGTCGGAATCGATGAACGCGAGGACGGCGCCCCGGGATGCGGCCACAGCCGCGTTGCGCGCCGGTCCGGCGCCCTGGATCGGCGCGGGTACGACCCGGGCGAAGGCCCCGCAAACCCGACGAACCGCCTCGAGTCCGCAGCGCGAGTTGTTGTCGGCCACCACGACCTCGAATTGATCGCGCGGCAATGTCTGCGCCGCAAGGAGTCCGATGCACCGTTCGAGGTTTTTCAGGTCGTTGTAGTGCGGGATAATGACCGAGACCGCTGGATCGACCCCGCCGTCTGCGCTGGTTGCACCGAGGGGGGAGAGAACATGGGTCATGGCGGAGCCGATACGAAATAGCGAATGTACCGATTATTGCCGTATGCTTACGATGTCAAGGACGTTTACAGGCGCGGACCTCCCTCGCGACACACGGACGCAACGCCTGTTCGCAAGCCGCGGCGACCGCGCGCCCGGTCGCCGAGGACGTCTTTCGACGCTCGCCGGCGAGGGGGAATTTCTGCGGCGGTTCCAATTTGCGCTCGCAATCGGACGCCAAACCCTTCAAAAGGTCGCCCGCGTGGAGTCGAGGCTTGGCGGTGCGGTTCTCCTTTCTCAACGTCGTTCGGCAGGCGCTGTCCAACAACGAGGGCTGGCCGGAGCAGTGGGCCAGTCCCGAGCCGAAGGCGGCTTACGACGTCGTCATCGTCGGCGGGGGCGGTCACGGCCTCGCGACCGCCTACTACCTCGCCAGCCAACTCGGCGTGGCGAATGTCGCGGTGCTCGAGAAGGGCTGGCTCGGCGGCGGCAACACCGGCCGCAACACCACGATCCTCCGCTCGAACTACCTCTGGGAGGAGTCGGCTGCTCTCTACGAACATGCGCTGAAGCTCTGGGAAGGCCTGTCGGCCGAGCTGAATTACAACGTCATGTATTCGGCGCGCGGCGTGATGATGCTCGCCCACAACGTCCATGACGTCCAGGTCATTCGCCGCCACGTCCACGCCAACCGTCTCGCCGGCGTCGACAACGCGTGGCTGACCCCGGACGAGGTCAAGGCCTTCTGCCCGATCCTCAACATTTCGCCCGACATCCGCTATCCGATCGTCGGCGCGGCGCTGCAACGGCGCGGGGGAACCGCGCGTCACGACGCGGTCGCCTGGGGCTACGCGCGCGGGGCCTCCGCGCGCGGGGTGGACATCATCCAGAATTGCGAGGTGACGGGGATCCGCCGCGACGCGGCCGGCGCCGTGGCCGGCGTCGAGACGACGCGCGGGCCGATCGCCGCGCGGAAAGTCGGCGTCGTCGCGGCCGGACACAGTTCGGTCGTCATGGCGATGGCCGGGGTGCGCATGCCGCTCGACAGCTACCCGCTTCAGGCGCTGGTCTCGGAACCGGTCAAGCCGATGATGCCCTGCGTCGTGATGTCGAACACGATCCACGCCTACATGTCGCAGTCGGACAAGGGCGAGATGGTGATCGGCGCCGGCACCGACGCCTACAATTCCTATTCCCAGACCGGCGGGCTCCACATCGCCAACCACACCCTGGAAGCGATCTGCGAACTGTTTCCGGCGGTGCGCCGCCTGCGTATGCTGCGCAACTGGGGCGGCATCGTCGACGTCACGCCCGACCGCTCGCCGATCATCGGGCTGACCGCGGTTCCCGGCCTCTACGTCAATTGCGGCTGGGGCACCGGCGGCTTCAAGGCGACGCCGGGCTCGGGCCACGTGTTCGCCCACACCATCGCCCGCGGCGAGCCGCACCGGCTCGCCGCGCCCTTCGCCCTCGACCGCTTCCGGTCGGGACGCCTGATCGACGAGGCCGCCGCGGCGGCGGTGGCGCACTGAGGCCGCGATGCTCCTGATCCCCTGTCCCTACTGCGGCATGGAAAGGCCGGAGATCGAGTTCCGCCACGGCGGCGAGGCGCATGTCGTCCGCCCGCCCGATCCTTCCGCCGTCACCGACGAGGCGTGGACCGACTATCTGTACTTCCGCTCGAACCCCAAGGGCGTCTACGCCGAGCGCTGGCGGCATGTCTCGGGCTGCGGCCGGTTCTTCAACGTCGTGCGCGACACGGTGAGCGACCGGATCCTGGCGTCCTACAGGGCGGGCGAGCCGCGGCCGGCCGCGCCTGTCGAGGCGCGCCGATGAGCCAGGCGTTTCGCGTCCCCGGCGGCGTCGCGCTCGACCGCGCCCGGCCGATCTCCTTCACCTTCGACGGCGTCGCTTACGCCGGCTACGAGGGCGACACGCTCGCCTCCGCCCTGCTCGCCAACGGGGTCCGGATCGTCGGCCGGTCGTACAAGTACCACCGCCCGCGCGGCATCGTGTCCGCCGGTCCCGAGGAGCCGAACGCGCTCGTCGGCGTCGCGCGCGGCCCCGGCCGGTTCACCCCCAACCTGCGGGCGACCGAGGTCGAGCTCACCGACGGCCTCGTCGCGACCAGCCAGAACCGCTGGCCGTCGCTGCGCTTCGATATCGGCGCGATCAGCGATCTCCTCGCGCCCTTGTTCGGCGCCGGTTTCTACTACAAGACCTTCATGGGCCCGAACTGGCTCGGTCCGAACTGGGCCTGGAAGCGGGTCTACGAGCCGGTTGTGCGCCGCGCCGCCGGCCTCGGGACGGCGCCGACCGCCCCCGACCCCGACCGCTACGCGCGTTATTTCGATCATTGCGATGTGCTGGTCGTCGGCGCCGGCGCCGCCGGCCTCGCCGCGGCGCGGGCGGCGGCGGACAGCGGCGCCGACGTCGTGCTGTGCGACGAGGCCGCCGCCCCCGGCGGCTCGCTGCTGGCCGAGACGCGGGCCACGATCGAGGGGCGGCCGGCGCGCGACTGGCTGGCCGAGACCCTTCAGGCGCTGGGCGCGGCGGCGAACGTCCGCATCCTGACCCGCACCCAGGCCTTCGGCTGCTATGCGCAGAATTTCGTCGGGTTGAGCGAACGCCTCCCCGAACCCGCCCTGATCGCCGACCCCACACTTCCGCGTGAAAGACTGTGGCAGATGCGCGCCCGCGAGGTGGTGCTGGCCGCCGGCGCGATCGAGCGCCCGCTGGTGTTCGCCGACAACGACCGGCCGGGAATCCTGCTCGCCGAATCCGCCCGTCGCTACCTCAATCTCTACGGCGTCAAGGTCGGCGAGCGCGTCGTCGTCGTCACCGCGCACGACAGCGCCTACCGCGCCGCGCTCGACCTCGCGAGCGCCGGCGTCGCCGTCGCGCTGATCGCCGATCTGCGCGACGAAGCGTCCGGGCCGCTGCCGCAGGCCGCGCGCGCCGCGGGCATCGAGGTCGCGGTCAAGGCGTCCGTCCACGCGATCAGGGGCCGCGGACGGATCGAAGCGGTGCGGCTCGCGGCGCATCCGGGGGGCATGCGGACGCTCGCCTGCGACGCGCTGCTGATGTCGGGCGGCTGGACGCCATCGGTGCATCTGTTCTCGCAGGCGCGCGGCAAGCTCGCCTTCGACGCAGGCCTCGAGGCGTTCCGGCCGGGACCGCCGGTCGCGCGCCAGCGCTCCGCCGGCGCCTGCAACGCGACGTTCGGACTTCAGGAGGCGCTCGCCGAGGGCGACGCGGCCGGACGCGCCGCCGCCGAGGCCGCGGGCCGTTCGCCGCCGGACCCACGCGCGATTCCCGTCGAAGGCGCGCCGCCCGCCGCCGGCGGGACCCTCGGCGCGCCCCTGCACGTGCTCGGCGACCGGCATGCGCGCGCCTTCGTCGATTTCCAGAACGACGTCTGCGTCAAGGACGTCGAACTGGCGATCCAGGAAGGCTACCGCTCGATCGAGCACGTCAAGCGCTACACCACGACCGGCATGGCGACCGACCAGGGCAAGCTCTCCAACATGAACGCGCTCGCCATCGCGGCGGCCGTGCGGCGCACGTCGATCCCCGAGGTCGGGCTGACCACCTTCCGGCCGCCCTATATGCCGGTGACCTTCGGCGCCTTCGCCGGCCCGGCGCGCGACGACCTGTTCGATCCCGCGCGCAGGACGCCGATCCACGCCTGGGCCGCCGAACGGGGCGCGGCCTTCGAGGATGTCGGGCAATGGAAGCGCGCCTGGTATTTTCCGCGGCGCGGCGAAGGGATGCGCGCGGCGGTGGCGCGCGAAGGCCGCACGGTGCGCGCGGGCGTCGGCCTGTTCGACGCCTCGACGCTGGGCAAGATCGAAGTCGTCGGGCGCGACGCCGCGCTCTTCCTCGAGCGCATGTACGCCAACGCCTTCAAGAAGCTCGAGGTCGGCCGCTGCCGCTACGGGCTGATGCTGACCGAGACCGGCTACCTCATGGACGACGGCGTGATCGGCCGGCTGGCGCCGGACCGTTTCCACGTCACCACCACGACCGGCGGCGCCGCGCGCGTCCTCGCCCAGATGGAGGATTATCTCCAGACCGAGTTCACCGACCTCGAGGTGTGGCTGACCTCGACCACCGAGCAATGGGCGACGATCGCCGTGCAGGGGCCGCGCGCGCGGGACACGATCGCGCCGTTCGTAGAAGGGCTGGACCTTTCCAACGCGGCCTTTCCGCACATGAGCGTGCGCGACGGCAAAGCCTGCGGGGTTCCCGCCCGGGTGATGCGGGTGAGCTTTTCCGGCGAACTCGGCTACGAGATCAACGTCGGCTCGGCTTACGGGCTCGACGTCTGGAAGGCTCTGTTCGCGGAAGCGGAGAAGCACGGCGGCTGCGCCTACGGCACCGAGACGATGCACGTGCTGCGCGCCGAGAAGGGCTACGTGATCGTCGGCCAGGAGACCGACGGGACGGTGACGCTGGCCGATCTCGGGCTCGACTGGGCGATCGGCAAGGCCAAGGCCGACTTCGTCGGCAAGCGCTCGCTCAGGCTTGCGGAGCCCGCGCGCGAAGGCCGCAAGCAGCTCGTCGGCCTCCTCACCGAGGACCCGACCGTCGTGCTCGAGGAGGGCGCGCAGGTGACGGCGACGGCGACGCCGCCGACCGGCTCCAGCGCGCTCGGCCATATCACCTCGTCCTACCCGAGCGCGACGCTCGGCCGGTCGATCGCGCTCGCGCTGGTCGCCGGCGGACGGGCGCGCGTGGGCGAAAAGCTGTTCGCCTCGACCGCGGCCGGGGCTGTCGCAGCGATCGTGACGGCGCCCTGCTTCTTCGACCCGGACGGAAAGCGCCTCCATGGCTGATCCCTGGCTGACCCCCCGCTCGCCGCTCGACGACCTGTCCCTCCCCGTGGGAGACAAATTCGCGCTCGCCGACATGCCCCCCGCCGCGCGCTTCGTCTTCAGAGGGGCCGAGGCGGCGCGCGCGGCCTGTTCGACGGCCTTCGGCGTCGCGCTGCCGAAGGCGCTCGGGGCGGCCGGGAGCGCCGGCGAGCGCGCCGCGCTCTGGCTCGGCCCCGACGAATGGTTGTTGCTCGCCGAGGGAGAGTCGGCCGAGACCGTGGCCGCGGCGATCGAGGCCGGCCTCGCGGACGTCTCTCACGCCCTCGTCGACGTGTCGCACCGGCAGGTGGCGCTCGAGGTCACCGGAAGGGACGCGGCCCGCGTCCTTTCGGCCGGCTGCCCGCTCGACCTGCGGACGAAGAGCTTTCCGGTCGGCATGGCGACCCGCACCCTGTTCGACAAGGTCGACATCACGCTGTGGCGGCGCGGCGAGACCGACTTCCGGATCGAGGTCTGGCGCTCGTTCTCGCCGTGGCTCGCCGCGGCGCTGACGGAAGCCGCGCGGGGCGCGCCGGCGGCGTAGCGGGACATTCCGGTTCCCTTCGTCCGTCCGCCCCTCCGCCGAAGCCGGGTCCGCGGACGAACGAACGGGGGCGGCCACCGCCCGGGACAGGCGCCCTCCTGATACGACCGGCCCGGGAGTCACGGTCATTGTCGTCGCCGGCCAATTGGCTGGTCAGGCTCGCGGCGGCCAGCGCGCCGTTCTGGCAGGCGACCTATCCTTTCAGAGACTTGGGCGTCCAAACCTGTCACTTTGTCACTTTGTCACTTTTCACTTTGCCGCTGCCAAGCCGGCGCCTCCCTCGCCTTCGGCAGACGGAACGCCGGGCGAAGCCCGGCAGGGCGAGGGCGCGGAACACCGGGGGCGGCGTGGCCACCCCTCACCTGGCCGCTTCGCGGCCTGTCCTCTTCCTGAGGGAGAGGGATCGAGGATCGCCCGACGACGACCCCATGAAGCGTGCATGTCGATCTCGTCAGCCATGCCATTTTCGTGGCGCTTGCGTCACCTTCTCACTTTGCGCCTCCCGAGGCGGCCGTTCGCCAGGAGCCGGACAGGGCGCCGCGGGAAGGACGGCGTCCGGCCGCCCGGGGACGGGCGCCTTCCGTCGAGCGGCGCGACCGCCGCGCTCGCCCCGGCGTTGCGGATTCGAGATGTCAAACAGCCGGCCGGGATCGCGCCGGAACGCTGCTCCGCCATTTGAACATTATGATAGAGATTTCCGTTTTTGACAATATTTTGTTTCGGCGTGTCGATTTCCCGGACGCATCCGCCGCCTTGCCGCGCGAGCCGGCGAACGGCGCCGCTGCGCCCGCGCCGCCGCGGACGTCGAAATGCGGGAACGACGCCGGCGGTCGCGCTACCGGCTCTGTGCGAGGCTGCGCCAGTCGAGCCTGCGCCAGTCGTCGACGACCGCGAGCGCGCCGACGAAGGTCTCCTGCGCGGTGTAGAGGCTCGGGCAGGCGACCACCGCAACGCCGGCGGCGACCGCCGCCAGGACGCCGTTGCGCGAATCCTCGAGCGCCAGACATTGCGCGGCCGGAAGCCCGAGCCGCGCAACCGCCAGCACATAGGCGTCGGGCGCCGGCTTCTTGGCCGCGACGTCCTCGCCGGCCACGATCGGCGAGAACAGCGCCCGCTCGTCCGGCCCGAGCGCGACGTCGAGCAGCGTCTCGACATTCACCCGGGAGGTCGTGGTGCAGATGGCGAGCCTCAAGCCGGCGTCGCGCGCCTCGGCGATCAGGTCCGCGACCCCCGGCCGCAGCGGCGCGCCGCCGCCGCGCACGATCTCCATATAAACATCGTTCTTCATCCGGTGCAGCGCGGCGATGCGCTCGGGCGGCAGCCCCAGCCCTTCCTCGGCGAGGTAGCGGGCGATGCGCTCCTTGCCGCCGGTCGTGCGCAGGAGGTCGCGGTAACGGTCGACGTCCCAGGTCCAGCCGAGCTTTTCGTTCGCGAACACCGCGTTGAACGCTGCGCGGTGCGCCTCCTCGGTTTCGGCCAGCGTGCCGTCGACATCGAAAATCAGCGCGCGAATCGGCCCCATCTGCCCTCCGTCCCATATCCCCGCGGCCCGCGGCCAGGAAACCCGTCGACAAGAGCGATAACAAACAGGGCGCGCGAGTCCAGCGCATCGGATTCGTCTCCTCTCCCCCTCGGCGCGGCCCGGGAGAGGCTTTCTCGCGACGTCTGCGCCCCTGTCGCCGTGCTCGCCGAGCGCGGCGGCGCCGACGCCCCGCGCTATGTCGCCCGCTCGTAATCCACGAAGGCGAAATCCGCCTCGTCATTCGGTCCGCGCACGCCCGGCTCGCGCCGGACCTCGCGCCACAGCGCCGGGTCGACGGCGGGAAAGACCGCGTCGCCATCGGGCGCGAGCGCCACCTCGGTGAGCGCGAGGCGGTCGGCGCGGGAAAGGGTCTGCGCATAGAGTTCGCCGCCGCCGGCGATCACGATCGCGTCCGCGCCCATCGCCGCCGCGCGGGCTTCCGCCAGCGCCAGCGCCGCCTCGAGGCCGTGGGCGACGAGGACGCCGTCGGCCCGGAATCCGGGATCGCGGGTCACGACGATCGTCTCGCGCCCCGGCAACGGCCGCCCGATCGCCTGAAAGGTTTTTCGGCCCATCACCAGCGGCTTGCCGAGGGTGAGCGCCTTGAAGCGTTTGAGGTCGCTCGACAGTCGCCACAGCAGCCGGTTGTCCGCGCCGATCACGCGATTGCGGGCGACCGCTGCGACGATCAGAAGGGGGAGGCGGATCACACCGCCACCGGCGCCTTGATCGCCGGCCAGGGGTCGTAGCCCTCGAAGGAAACGGCGTCGGCGTTCAGGTCGAGGAGCGAGCCGACGTCGCCGAGGACCAGCCTCGGCAGCGGGCGCGGTTGGCGCGAAAGCTGTTCGCGCGCCTGGGCCTCGTGATTGCGGTAGAGATGCGCGTCGCCGAACGTGTGGACGAAGTCGCCGACGCTCAAGGACGTCTCGCGCGCGACGAGGTGGGTGAGGAGGGCGTAGCTCGCGATGTTGAACGGCACGCCGAGGAAAAGGTCGGCCGAGCGCTGGTAGAGCTGGCAGGACAGCTTGCCCTCCGAGACGTAGAACTGGAACAGGCAGTGACAGGGCGGCAGCTTCATCCGCTCGATGTCGGGCACGTTCCAGGCCGAGACGATCAGCCGGCGCGAATTGGGGTTGCGGCGGATCTCATTGAGAAGCCACTCGATTTGATCGTAAGTGCGGCCGTCCGGCCCCTCCCAGGCGCGCCACTGCTTGCCGTAGACCGGCCCGAGGTCGCCATTGGCGTCGGCCCATTCGTCCCAGATCGACACCCCGTGCGCCTTGAGCCAGGCGATGTTGGTGTCGCCGCGCAGGAACCAGATCAGCTCGCGCACGATCGACTTCAGGTGCAGCTTCTTGGTGGTGACGAGCGGGAATCCCGCGTTGAGGTCGAAGCGGATCTGCCGCCCGAACAGCGAGCGCACCCCGGTTCCGGTGCGGTCGCCCCTGACGGCGCCGTTTTCGAGAGCGTCGCGCATGAGATCGAGATAGGCGCGCATGGGGCATTGGGTCTCGTGAAGGACGAACTGCGATTCCTAGCAGATTCGCGCCCCTGCCGCCTCCGGTTCCGAACGAAGTTCACCACCAGGGTGTAACTGCCAACCCCGTCATTGCGAGGAGCGAAGCGACGAAGCAACCCATGCCGCCGCTTGCCTCCTGCGGAAAAAATCGCTCCGTCTTCTGCTCGCAACGAAGGGCGGCGGGACGATCAGAGGGCGCAACAGCGGCCCAGCGGCCCTGGATCGCTTCGCTTCGCTCGCGATGACGGCGCTGTTCGCTGCCGGCTTGGGAGTTACACCAAGGTCACGAAGCGCCACGAAGGCTTCGTGTCTCTTCGTGACCTTTGTGGTCAATCGGCGCTCAGTGCAGGCTGACCGTCTGAAGCTCGTGCTCCCAGGCGTTGGCGAGCGCCGCGTCGCGGGAGTCGGTCAGCATGATCGGCGAGCCGTCGGCGCCGAGGAGGGCGAACAGGCGCATGCCGGGTTTCAGCGCGGGCGCCTGGGGAAACAGCCGCACGACGTCTTCCGAGTTGATCGGCTTGACGTAGGCGAGCGCGCCGTCGCCGAGATGGGCGAATTCGTGCGGCGTCAGCGGGATGGGCTTGTCGGTTGCGTTGTTCATCATTCCCTCCTGTCCGGCGGTTGTCGAAACCCGCCGGCGACGCCGAGGTCAGTCGCGCGCCACGATGTCGATCTTCTTCACGATCCGCTCCGGCTGCGGCCGGACGAGGTCGATCGAAAGCAGGCCCTGGGACAGATCGGCCCCCAGAACCTGCATGCCTTCGGCGAGCAGGAAGCTGCGCTGGAACTGCCGGGCGGCGATGCCGCGGTGCAGGTACTCGCGCGTCTTGTCCTCCTGCTGGCGGCCGCGGATCGTCAGCTGGTTCTCCTCGATCGTGACTTCGATCTGGTCGCGCCCGAACCCCGCCACCGCCAACGTGATTCGCAGCTTCTCGGGCTCGGCCGCCGATGCGGCGACCCGCTCGATGTTGTACGGCGGATAGCCGTCGGCGGACGACTTCGTGACCTTGTCGAGCGCGCGCTCGATGTCGTCGAAGCCGAGCAGGAAGGGCGAACTCAAAGCCGTCACTCGCACCATGGAAGCCCCCTCGAGGCGCTTCACGGACCCTGAGGCCTTCAGGAGGAAGCGCCCCGGCCGCGTCGTCTGTTCTGTCGCCGGCCCGAACCGCGGACCGACCGATGGGGCATATAGGCCCGGGGCGCGGCCGTTCAACCCCGCTCCTGCGACGCGACGGTTCGGCGCATCCCGGCAATTCTGGTAAAAGGCTGCTCTGAAATTCTGAAGCAATCGTTGATTCGCCGCACGGCGTGTCCGAAGCCGCGGGTAGACCCTTTGTCCACGACCAGAATGGCGATCGGCAGGCTCGGGACCAAGCGCCAGTGCCTCGCCTGCGGCGCCAAATTCTACGATCTCGGCCGCAAGCCGCCGACCTGCTCGCGCTGCGGCGCGCGGGTCGAGCCGAAGGCGGCGCCGGCGGCGGCCGCGGCGGTTGCGGCGCCGCCTGCGGCTGGCCGCGCGAAAAAACCGGCCGCGCCGCCTGCGCCCACGCCCGCGCCCACGCCGGCGCGCGAAAAAAGGTCGGGGCGCGAGTGGACGCGCGAGCAAGCCGCGGCGATCGACAGGGTCGGCGCGTGGCTGAAGGCGGGCGAACCGCAGGTCTTCCGCCTGTTCGGCTACGCCGGCGTCGGCAAGACGACGCTCGCCCGCCACGTCGCCGAGGGGGCGGACGGGGAAACGGCCTTCGCCGCCTTCACCGGCAAGGCGGCGATGGTGATGCGCGCGCACGGCTGCGCCGGCGCGACCACCATTCACGCGCTGATCTACCGCGCCGCCGAGGGCGCCGACGGAGCGCCGACCTTCACCATCAACGAGGACGGCGCCGCCTCGCGCGCGAGCCTGATCGTGATCGACGAGTGCTCGATGGTCGACGCCGAACTGGCGCGCGACCTCCTGTCGTTCGGCAAGCCGATTCTGGTGCTCGGCGACCCGTTCCAGCTGCCGCCGGTCAAGGGCGGCGGCTATTTCACCGAAAGCCCGCCGGACGTGATGCTGACCGAGATCCACCGTCAGGCCGAGGACAATCCGATCATCCGACTGAGCCAGATCGTGCGCGCCGGAGGCGACCTGAAGGACGGGGCCTACGGCGAGAGCCGCGTCATCCGCCGCTCGAGCGTCGACGCGGCGCAGGTTCTGGCCGCCGATCAGGTGCTGGTGGGCGTCAACCGGACGCGGCGCGCCTACAACCAGCGCATCCGCGAACTCGAGGGCCTGAAGCAGCCGCTGCCGGCCGCCGGCGACCGGCTCGTCTGCCTGCGCAACGACCGCGCCAAGGGGCTGATCAACGGCTCGCTGTGGCGGGTCGAGGCGCTCGGCGGGGTGGTCAAGGATTTCGTCCGCATGACCGTGCGCGCGGAGGACGACGCGGCGGCGAAATCCGTCAAGGTGGCCGTGCTCAAGGCGTTCTTCGAGGGAACCGAGGGCGAACTCGCCTGGCCGCTGCGGCGGGAATCCGACGAGTTCGACTACGGTTACGCGCTGACCGTGCACAAGGCGCAGGGCTCGCAGTGGGACGACGTGCTGCTGTTCGACGAGAGCTTCGCCTTCCGCGAGCATCGCGCGCGCTGGCTCTACACCGGCCTGACCCGGGCGGCGAAACGGCTGACCATCGTCCGCTGACCCGCGACGGGAGCGCGAAAGGCGACGCGCCGCTTTGACCCTGATCAACGCGCCACACAGTCTTACTTGTACCTTTTCAATCCCAAGTGAGGCTTTACCTCACTGAGGCTTTGGGCGCGCGCGGTGCGCGCCGGGGAACAGGGCCATGACGCCGAACGAGCCAGGGAACGAGTTCAAGATCGATTGGGGGCGCTTCCGGTTCACCGGGCGGGGGACGAGGGCAATCGTCGCGCTTGCTATCATCCGGCTCCCGCCCGTGATCGCGCTCATCGCCGCGCTAGCTGGGGTCGTTCCTCTCTCGAGAGGCGCGTTTCCACGTCGTGTAGACGCGGGCGACTTCCACCTCCAACTCGACCTCGGCCGGGTCGAGGCCCCGCCTGCGTGCGGAAAGTAAGCTCCAGTTGAGGGGGATCAACGCGGAGCCGCGCCTCCCGCGCTAAGCATCGCTCGCCCCGAGACGGGGTTTCGGGCGCGCAAAGCCCGGGCGCCGGGGAACCGAGCCATGGACGACAGACCGACTGACAAGAGCGCCGAGCTCCTTCCGGCGCACGAGCGGACGCAGGCGACCGCGGTCGCTCTCGCTTCCCCGGTGCTTGAGCGCGCCAAGGCGCCGGGCGTCGCGCCGTTTCCCCGGCCGCAGCAGCCCGGCGGCGCCCAGCCCGATTATCGCACCCTGGACCGGATGGCCCGCGCCCTGATGGCGCGCGCCACCCAGGGAATTTCTCCCGACGCGCTCGTCCAGACGGTCGCCGACTGGATGCTGCATTTGGCGCAGGCGCCCGGCAAGCGCGCCGAGCTCGCCCAGACCGCGGCGATGACCGCGGCGCGGCTGGCGATGTGGTATCCCTATTCCGTCGCCGACGGTCGCCACTCGGCGCCCTTCGCGCCGGCGCAGACCGACCACCGCTTCGCCGATCCCGGCTGGTCGCAATGGCCGTTCAACGTGTTCGTCCAGAACTTCCTCGGCGCCGAGGCGTGGTGGGCGGACGCGACCCGTGACGTGCCGGGTCTGGCGCGCGAGCGCGAGGCCGAGGCCGCCTTCATGGCGCGCGCGGCGGTCGATGTCGTGTCGCCGAGCAACATCCCGTGGATGAACCCGGTCAGCATCGCCAAGACAATCAACGAGGGCGGGCAGAACCTCGCGCGCGGCGCGGCCAACTGGCTCGAGGATTTCGACCGCATGCTCGCCGGCCGGCCGCCGGTCGGCGCCGAGAATTTCCAGGTCGGCCGCGACGTGGCGATCACCCCCGGCAAGGTCGTGTTCCGCAACGACCTCATGGAGTTGATCCAGTACGAGCCGACGACGGCCAGGGTGTCGGCCGAGCCGATCCTGATCATCCCGGCCTGGATCATGAAATACTACATCCTCGACCTCGAGCCGAAGACCTCGCTGGCGCGCTGGCTGGTCGAGCGCGGCCACACGGTGTTTATGGTGTCGTGGAAGAACCCGGACGCGCGCGACCGCAACGTCGGCCTCGACGACTACCGCCGCCTCGGCGTCGAGGCCGCGCTCGACGCGGTCTCGGCCATCGTTCCCGACCGAAAGGTCCATACCTGCGGATATTGCCTCGGCGGAACGATCCTCGCGATCGCCGCGGCGACGCTGGCGCGCGACGGCGACGACCGGATCGCGAGCATGACCCTGTTCGCCTCGCAGACGGATTTCGCCGAAGCCGGCGAGATCATGCTGTTCCTCGACGAAGGGCAGATCATGCTGCTCGACGACCTGATGTGGGACCAGGGCTTTCTCGACAGCCGGCAGATGGCCGGCGCCTTCCAGGCGTTGCGCTCGGACGAGCTGATCTGGGGCAAGTGTATCCGTGAATACGTGCTCGGCGAGCGCGACGAGATGTCGGCGCTGATGGCCTGGAACGCCGACCAGACCCGCATGCCCGCGCGCATGCACAGCCAGTACCTGCACGGCCTCTACCTCGAGAACCGCCTCACCTCCGGCCGCTACGCGGTCGACGGGCGCAAGATCGCGCTGCGCGACATCCGCGCGCCGATCTTCGTCGTCGGCATGGCGCGCGACCACATCGCCCCCTGGAAATCGGTCTACAAGATCTGTCTGTTCACCGACACCGACGTCACCTTCACGCTGGCGTCGGGCGGCCACAACGTCGGCATCGTCAACCCGCCGAACGGCAAGCGCAGCTCGTATCAACTCATGACGATGGGACGTAGCGAGCGCTATGTCGAGCCGGACACCTGGGTCGCCGCCGCGCCGTCCTATCAGGGCTCGTGGTGGCCGGCCTGGGAAGCGTGGCTGCGCGCGGCGGGCTCGGGCGACGACGCGCCGCCGCCGCGCATGGGCGCGACCGAGGCCGGCCTGCCGCCGCTCTGCGACGCGCCTGGGAACTACGTGAGAGGGTGAGGGCGGCGGGCGCCGCCGTCAGCCCGGGCGCGCCAGCGCAAGGGCGCGGGAGCGGCGGAAGAGGGCGGAGCGTCGCCGCGAGTCGGCGCCGAAGCGTTCGGGCCGTGTCCGTTAGCGTCCGGACTCGAGCACGCCATAAACCTCCGCGCAGGAAGGGATATGATCGAGTTGCAGCCGCTCCTGCAGCGTTTCGCGCAGAATCAGTCCCAGCGCAAAGAAGCCATGCCCTCCGTCTTCATAGCTATTGACTCTATTCACGTTAATTGAATAATCCTCGATATTCATTCCTATTCGCTCAAGCGCCGACGCCAGATAGTATAATTTGTACGACTCGCGCTCTTCAGGGAGTGCGGAATCGATCAGACGCAGATTGTTGTCGAAATATTCCTGCATCCGGTTCAAATTTCGCTTCATCTGCCCGGCAATGTCCCTTTTGAAGGTTTGCCGCCAAACGTCTGCGTCCGCGACAATCTCCTTCAGGGCGGCGGGGGGCGGTCCGCTCGGTTGACCGCGCAGGCATTCGGTCGCGGCCAGCAGAACCAGTTTTCTGCGGCTGTCCGGCCCCACGCCTGCATCGCGTGCGATCAATTTGGCCGCCTGAATGGAGAACAGCTTCGTCAGCGCGAGGTTGGGCCGGTTCTCCGCCCCCTGCGTCGGCTCGCTTTCGAAGCCTTCGATCGCGAGACCTTGCGGGAGCGGAAGCAACCTGTAGCGGGCGTGCCGGGGTCTGTTGGCGAGATATCGGACAAATCCGTCCTTCTCGCTGTCCGGTCCGGCCAGGTCCGGCGCCGACGACACGCCGGACGGAAGCGACCGCCCCTCGGAATCGAACAGAAAGCGAAACAGCCGATCGTCGGCGCTGCCATAAACGCCCGGCCAGACCGCGAACGGCTCCCAGATCGGCCGTGGATTGATCTCATCGTGACAACTCGTACAGATACGGGGATTTGGTTTCGAGATCAGAAGATTCGCGGTCCGCAATTCGATCTCGTCGGCATCGATCAAATCAGCCGCGTTCTTCGGCTCCTGCGCGAATGAGATGAGCCGAAAAGCGTAGCCTCGAGTGGGAGAGAACGCCATCGCTTCGATCGAGCCGTAGCCGCGGTGCTTCGGATTGCCGTTGAACGTAAGAATGAAGTCGCCCGTGCTTCCGAATACGATCGCCCGGGGATTTTCGTAGTCCGATCCGTGCAGGCTGAGACTACGGTAAACCAGCGTGTGATGAGACAGATACGACGGAAACCGCCGTTGCATGGCCTGAATCGCTTCGGCGATCGAGACCGGCCGTTCTCGCAGCAGGATCTCGCGAAAACTCTCGAAGGTCGGATCAGGCGGTTCGGCGGCCGGCGCGGTCCAGGCGGACCACAGAAGTCCACAAAGAGCCGGGATCGATCGCCATCGAAGAACCAACGCAGTTCTCCAAATCCGAACATGGCGCCTTGACGATGGGCTTCCTTGGAAAGCGTGACGCGCTCCGATCAACGATGGCGTCGGGCCGGGCTGATCGAACGTAAACCCGGACGCGAAACGTGTCCATTTTCAGCTCGTCCATCCCCGGCGCCGCTGGCGGCCGCGTCGGCTTCGGGAGCGGCAAGGCCTGCGGGCCTGCCCAAGCCTGGTCGAGGCCGAATGGACCGAATCCGCGCCTGCTCGCCGCCCGCGGCCGCTTTCTCAGGGTCTCCGCCCGTTCCGGCGGGTCGGCGACGCGCGCCGGGGTCTCGGTCTTCAGCGTCCTGTCTGCGGCGCCTCGCGCGCATCGGCCGCGGCCCCGGACTTCCGCCGGGTCCGCCCCGCGTGGCCTCGGTCAGCGCTCGCGGCTACAGCACCCGCCGCACCCAGCCGTGCGTGTCGGGAACGTCGCCACGCTGGATGCCGACGAGCTTCGCCCGCAAGGCCTCCGCCACCGCGCCGCCGCCGCCGTTGCCGATCACGAAGCCGCCCTCCGCCGCCTTGATCTCGCCGATCGGCGTGACCACCGCGGCGGTGCCGCAGGCGAACGACTCGCGGATCTTGCCGGCCTCAGCGTCGGCCTTCCATTGCGCGAAGCTGAACCGCTCCTCGCGCACGGCGCGGCCTTCCGCCTTCGCCAGCGTGATGATCGCGTCGCGCGTGACGCCCGGCAGAATGGTGCCGCCGAGCGGCGGCGTCTGCAGCGACCCGTCCTCGTACACCAGGAACACGTTCATGCCGCCGAGCTCCTCGACGTATTTGCGCTCCGCGGCGTCGAGGAACACGACCTGATCGCAGCCGTGCTTCATCGCTTCGGCCTGGGCGACGAGGCTGGCGGCGTAGTTGCCGCCGCATTTGGCCGCGCCCGTGCCACCCGGCGCGGCGCGCGTGTAATCGTCCGAGAGCCACACCGTCACGGCCTTCTTGCCGCCCTTGAAATAGGCGCCGACCGGGGAGGCGATCACCACGTACCAGTATTCCGCCGCCGGCCTGACGCCGAGGAACGGCTCGGCCGCGAACATGAAGGGGCGCAGGTAGAGGCTGCCGTCGCCGCCGGGGACCCACGCGACGTCGGCCTCGATCAGTTCCTCGATCGACTTCAGGAACGCGGCCTCCGGCAGCGCCGGCATCGCGAGCCGCTCGGCGGAGGCCTGGAAGCGCCGGGCGTTCTGCTCCGGGCGGAACAGGGCGACGCCGCCGTCGCTCAGGCGGTAGGCCTTGAGCCCCTCGAAAATCTCCTGGGCGTAATGCAGCACGGCGGCGGCCGGGTCGATCAGGAACGGCTCCCGCGGCCGGATCTCGGCGTCGCGCCAGCCCTCGTCCTGCGTCCAGCGAATGGTCGCCATGTGGTCGGTGAACACCCGCCCGAAACCCGGGTCCTCCAGCAGCGTCGCGCGCACGTTCGCCGCGACGGGCGAAGGGTGCTGACGGCGGGTGAAGAAAGGACCGTTCTCGGCGTTCATGGCGCTTTTTTCCTTCATCTCGGTGAACCGGCCGGCGCCGGTTTGCGTTCCCGACTTTCCGCCCTCTTTAGACCCGGGGCGCGCGCGGCGCCACTGGCGCGCGAACGGCGGCGCCGGCCGCGAGAACCGTGAAAATAAATTTGGACCTCCTGGCCGACTCGAACGTTGAACGCAATCTGGCGCGGCTCGCCCCGCCGCCAGCGCGAGGGGCCGAACGCCAATGGACGAACCGAGCGTCCCGCCGCACGTCGAGCAATCGGTGGCGGCGATCGTCGAGCTGCACCGGTCGCATTTCCGCCGGGCGGGTCGGGCGCAGAGGGTCATCTCAACCACGACCGCGGCGGTCGCGAGGCCCGCGACGCTGGCCGTGATCGCCGTCGCCGTGACGGTCTGGGTCGCCCTCAACACGTGGCTGACGGCGACCGGCCGGGTCGCGCCCGACCCGTACCCGTACGCGTTCCTCTCGCTGACCGTTTCGGCGGGGGGCTTCCTGCTCGCCGCGATGATTCTGATCGCACAGCGACACGACGACGAACTCTCGACCCTGCGCGACCAGCTGACCCTCGAACTCGCCATCCTCTCGGAGCAGAAGACCGCCAAGCTGATCGCGCTGCTCGAAGAGCTGCGCCGCAGCGTCCCGGACCTGGAGAATCGTCGCGACGAGATCGCCGAAGCCCTCGCCGAGCCCGCCGATCCGAGCCTGGTTCTCGGCGCGATCGAGGCGGCGCACAGGGAGCCCGGCGCCTGACGTCAGAGGGGGAGCGTGTCGAAACCGAACGGGAACCGCCCCAGCGCCGCGCGCGCGTCCTCGACCAGGGGGGCCGGGACGCGCGCGGTCACGACGAGGACGCCGTCGCGGTGGCCGGCCGAAACCTCGAATGCGGCGCCGCACAGGGCGGCGGCGAGCGCCTCGCCCGCCGCCGCCTCGGCGGCGAGCTCGCGCAGGCGCGGCTTGTAGATTTTGCCGACCGGGGTCATCGGCATGTCGGCGATCGCGACGATCGCGCGCGGGCGGGCCGGCCCCTCGATCACGCCCGCCGCGACGAAGCGCGCCAGTCCTTCCGGGTCGATCGCCGCGCCCGGCGATGGGGTGACGAACAGCATCGGCGTCTCGCCGGCGTAGGCGTCGGGACGCCCGACCGCGGCCGCGAGCCCCACGCCCGGAAAGCGCATCGCGACGTCCTCGATCGCCGTCGGGTCGATGTTGTGGCCGCCGCGGATGATGACGTCCTTGGCGCGTCCCGTGACATAGACCTCGCCGTCGTCGCCGATTCGCCCGAGATCGCCGGAGCGCAGCCAGCCGTCGTGGAAGCTCGCGCCGTGCTGGCGTGGGTCGAGATAGCCGGCGAACATCTGCGGCCCGCGCGCGAGAATTTCGCCGACCGGCGAGGCCCCGCGATGGATCGTGTCGCCCGCGAGCACCGCGACCTCGACCAGCGCGGCGGGCAGCCCGACCGAGCCCGGCCGCTGCGCGCGATCGGAGGGGGTCTGTGTGATCGCGCCGGCGAACTCGGTCATGCCGTAGATCTGGCGCACGCAGTCGCCCGGCCAGACGCGCAGGAACCGGCGCTCGATCTCCGGCGGACAGACGGAGGCGCCGGTGGCGAACAGGCGCAGGCGCGAGCGGTCGCAGCCTTCGGCCGGCGCTTCGGCTGCGGCCGCGAGCCCGGTCGGAACCAGGCCGCCGATGGTGGCGCGCTGCCTGTCGAGGATGCGCCAGTAATTGGCGACGACCTCGGGATTGCGAAATCCTCCGGCGGTCGGGAGGATCATGGTCGCGCCCGCCCCGAGCGCCGACAGGCTCGTGCAGAAGGCGCCG
This sequence comes from Roseiarcus fermentans, assembly GCF_003315135.1. Taxonomy (GTDB): domain Bacteria; phylum Pseudomonadota; class Alphaproteobacteria; order Rhizobiales; family Beijerinckiaceae; genus Roseiarcus; species Roseiarcus fermentans. The sequence continues at coordinate 18,053 of NZ_QNRK01000011.1, read as the reverse complement.
CCGACATGGAACAGCGGCAGCGCGATCACGATGCGATCGTCCGCCCTCACGTCCAGCGCCAGCATCGAAGCGGTCGCGGAGGCGACGATGTTGCGGTGGGTGAGCGGGACGACCTTGGGCGCCCCGGTCGTCCCGCCGGTCGGCAGGAGCGCGGCGACCGCGTCCGGCCTGGCCGTCTCGGGGCGCGCCGGGGGCAAGGCCGGCGCGAGCGGCTCGTCGCCGAAGGCGACCCGCCCGTCCATCGGCAGGATGACGATTGTTTCGAGGCTCGGGGCGAGCGCGCCGAGGTCCGCGACCTTTTCGTAAAGTCCGCCCGGGCTGCCGGGCGGAGGGACGAACACCACCTTCGCGTCAACGGCGGCGAGTTGCGCGGCGATCGCTTCGCGGCTGAACAGCAGGTTGAGCGGCTGGACGACGGCATGGCTCATCGCCGCCCAGGCGGCGATCGAAACGGCCGTGACGTTCGGGGCGAGGATGGCGACCACGTCCTGCGGCCCGACGCCGTTGCGCCGCAACCAGAGCCGGGCCGCTTCGACGAGCCCGAGAAACGCGCCCGCGCGCGTGACGACCGGATCGGGATCGAGGGCGGTTCGCAGGTAGACCAGTGTCTCGTGACCGGGGTCGGGCGAAAGACTGCGCCGGATGAAGCTGCCGACGTCCGGGCAGGCGTCGAGGATGACGCGCGCGCGCGCATCCAGCTCGGCGCGCTCGGCCGGCGTGTAGCCGTAAGCCATGGACGTTTCCCCTTTCGAGTCCGTTGCGCTCACCTAAGCAAGCCGGCGCGGTGGCGGCAAGGCGTAGGAGAAATCGAAGCTCGGAGCGCTCCGTCGGAGGAAGGTCCAACTCGGACTCGAAGCGCACCGTGAGCTCAGCGGGTTCCCGGGCGATCGACGGATGGAGCTGGAAAACCCCTTCATCGGCGTCGATAGGCGTTTCAACGTCAGCCCTCGCTTGCACACAGTCGCCGGAACATTAGCTCCTATCGATCGGATTGATTAGTGAAACCGACGTCGAGGCTGCATGATCGCATTGTCCAGCGCTACTGACACGGCGTGGACTGCCTTGGATTGGGACCAAATATCCAGGGATCGGAACGTACGCAACAACACGGAAAGACAGCAATGCTGACCTTGTACTATCACCCCACTCCGAATTCGACAAAAGTTGCTGTGCTCCTCGAAGAGCTTGAATTGCCATATGAAGTGATCCCAGTCGACATCATGAAAGGCGAGCAGCACGCCGAGGAATTTCGCAAGGTGAACCCAAACGCGAAGGTGCCGGCGATTACCGACGACGGCGTAAACGTGTTCGATTCTCACGCGATTTTGCTCTACCTCGCCGACAAGCATGAAAAGTTTCTACCCCGGCAGCGAGCGGCCCGGGCGGCGACCTTTTCCTGGCTCGAATTTGTCGCCTCGGGCCTGTCGCCATTCTCCGGTCAGGCCGCCCACTTCCTTCACTACGCTCCGGAAGATATTCCTTACGCGAAGAACCGCTACATCCGAGAGGTCGAGCGGCACTACCGCGTCGTTGACGAGCGACTGTCGGAGGCGAAATTCCTCGCGGGCGCCGATTACACCATCGCCGACATCGCTCTGTTCGGTTGGGCGGCCTCCGCAGGTTTCATTTTCGGCGAGAAGGGCCTGGGAGACTACCCCCACGTGGCGCGCTTCGTCGCCGAGATGACCGCGCGGGCCCCCGTCGCTCGCGCCCTGCAACTGAAGTCACGCCATACGTTCAAGGCCGATCTCGACGAACAGGCGCGGCGGGCGATGTTCCCGCAAAACGTCGCCGCGTAGTCGGCGCAATCCGGCCTGTTGGTCGTTCTGACCGACAGCGGCGCCCGCCGAGTGAAAACGCTCGGCGGGCGGACCGCGGCAAAGGCCTACCCCGCGCGTCGCTCTTTGATGGCCTGCACGACCTGCTTGCGCAGCCATGCATGAGCAGGGTCGGACCGCATTCTCGCATGCCAAAACAGTCTCATCTCAAAACGCGCAAGGGCGAGCGGCGGGGGGTAGATCTCGAGCACGGCCTTGAACCGCTCCAGGAACCGGCTCGGCAATGTGCACAGGCAGTCGCTGTTGCTCAAGACGAGCGGCGCCAGAGCGTAGCTCTGAATCGAGATCGTTACCGAGCGTTCACGACCCAGGTCGGCGAGCGCCGCGTCGATCATGCCCTGGAACTGGCCGCCGCGGGTCGAAATCAAGAGATGATCCGCCGAACAGAATTCCTCGAGCGTGATCGGCAGTTTGCCGCGCGGGTGTCCGACCCGCTGGGCGGTCACGAACTGATCTTCGAACAATGTCGTCGAGATCAGGTCATTCGATCCGTCTTCCGCCGTGCCAACGAACAGATCGACCGAACCGGTCTCGAGGTGAGCCGCGATCTTCGCCTTGTCCGGAAACGTGAAAGCAATCTTCGCCCGCGGGGCGGCGCTCTTGATGATCGGAATCAGGTCCGGCGCGAGGATCGCGGCCGGATTGTCGGTCGCAGCAATCCGGAACACACGGGTTGTGGTTTGCGGGTCGAAAATATGGGCGGCGTTGAGGAAGTCGCTCAGCCTGTCGAGGAGCGCCGTCAGCTCGGGCTGAAGCGCGCTCGCGTGGGGCGTCGGCGTCATTCCGCGACCGGAGGCCGCCGGAATGAACAAGGGATCGTTGAGGAGCTGGCGAAGACGCGTCAGCCGCGCCGAGAGGGCCGACTGCGTGATGTTGAGTCGCGTCGCCGCATGGGTGACGTTCTGGTCCCTCAAGAGGGCGTCCAGCGCCAGCAGCAGCCCCGTATCAAAGTCGGCGAACGTTTGCGCCAAAGGATGCCTCTGCCCGATTGCGGAAGGATGCGCCCCAATTGAGCGGCGATCGCTGGGCGGGCGACGTCGCGCTTCCGGCTTAGCGCGCGGCAGCCCTCGCCGCCACCTCTGCGCATAGGCCGCAAGCCCGGGGACGTCCCATGCCCGCGCCGAGCCAAGGTTCGGCGGCGCATGCGGCTCGCCCCAAAGCGCGAGCGTCGCCGCGCCCGAGGCCGGGGCCATGAGGATCGTCCGCCCCGGCGTCAGCGCGGCGGGCAGGCCGGAAAAGGCCGGCGTCCGGTCGAATCCGCCCCTCGGCGATGATGTCGCCCGGGGCGTCGGGGCGCTCCAGCGCTGGGCGGTCATGAGCGCGCAATTGAGCGTCGCCAGCGGGCCAACAGGGGGGCGACGACCGACGTCACGGCGGGACGCGCTCGAACCGGACAGGAAATCGCCGTGGAACTTCCCCGTGTCGCGCCGCGTTGACGGTGGCCGCAGGCGTAGCGGCGTCTTGACGGAGAGGGGACATGCAGCAGGCCAAAGCCTCGGCCGCGATCGGCGCAATCCTCATCGCAGTCGTCACCACAGCCGCATCCGACGGGGCCGATCCGTCGCTCGCGCAGAGAGGCGGCTATCTCGCCCGCGCCGGCGATTGCGAGGCCTGCCATACCACGCCCGGGGGCGCGCCCTACGCCGGGGGCGCGGCGATCCACTCGCCTTATGGACCGCTTTACGCCCCCAACATCACGCCCGACAAGACCAACGGCATCGGCGCCTGGAGCGACGAGCAGTTTTACCGCGCGTTGCATGAGGGAATCGACGACCACGGGCGCAACCTCTATCCGGCCTTCCCTTATCAGTGGTTCACCAAAGTGACCCGCGACGACGTGCTCGCGATCCGCGCCTTCCTCAACACGGTCCCGCCGTCGAGCGAAAAGTCCAAACCGTCACACTTGATGTTCCCGTTCGACATCAGGGCCGGCCTTACGGCGTGGAACGCGCTCTATTTCCGTCCCGGCGAATTCAAGCCCGATCCCGCGAAGGGTAATCCGTGGAATCGCGGCGCTTACCTGGTCGAGGGACTCGGCCATTGCGGCGACTGCCATACGCCCAAGGGCGTCGCCATGGAGCCCGAGACCTCGAAGCCCTTCGCCGGCGGCGACGTCGACGACTGGTATGCGCCCAACGTGACTTCCGACCCCGTCCACGGGATCGGCGGATGGTCGGAAGACGACCTCGTCCAGTACCTCAAGACCGGGTCGAGCGCGGGCGGCCGCGTCGCCGGCGGACCGATGGCCCAGGTCGTCCACGAGAGCCTCGCCTATCTCAACGATAGCGACCTGCACGCGATCGCCATCTACTTGAAGGACCTCGCGCCGATCGCGGAAGCGACGCCGTCGCGCCCCTCCGGGGAGATCGGACCGCATGCCTCGGGCGAGGGCGTCTACCTGACCCAGTGCGCTTTCTGCCACCAGCCTGACGGCAAAGGCCAGCCGGGCCGCATTCCCGCGCTCGCCGGCAATGAAGTCGTCACCGCGAGGGGCCCGGAAGACGTGATCCGCCAAATCCTCGGAGGCCATCTCGCAACCGGAAGCTATGCGCCGATGCCCGCGGTCGGGGCGACCCTGACGGACCAAGAGATCGCCGACGTCACCGATTACGTGCGCAACGCCTGGTCCAACAGGGCGCCCGTCATTGCGCAGACCGGACTTGTGGGCAAGATCCGCGCCAAGACCATCAGCACGCTCGCCGGTCCCGGGGCGACCGAAGAGCATAACGACCCCTGCATGGTCGGCCCCGACTCGCAAAGCGTCCCCACATTCAACGATCCTCAGATCGACCAGGCCCTGTCCGGACTCACCGACGCGACGATGCTTCAGGCGATTCCCCCGCTGATCCAGCGCGTCCGCCAGATCGCGCCCGATGAGAAACAGGCCGACATCGTCAACGGCCTGGCGCTCGCCTATTGCCGGCTCGAGGCGCGAAAGGCCGGGTTCCGCAAGCCGAACGGACGCGATCGACTCAACCGGTTCACGTCGCTCGTCTATGGCGAACTCGTCGCCAAAGGGACCGAGTGATGGCGTCCGGCGGAAGCGCCGGCGCGGGACCATTCGACTCGTCCCGCAATCTCGACCCGGCGGAGAAGACCCAGGCCGCCGAGCATTCGGCGCCGCAAGCGGTGGTGATCCACGAAATCCTGCGCAAGGACGGCGAGGCGGAACTGGCGCGCCGCGCCGGCGCGACCTTCTGGTCGGGTCTGGCGGCGGGGCTGTCGATGGGCTTCTCGTTTCTCGCGCTGGCGCTGATCCGCAGCGGACTGCCGGACGGGCCGTCGCAACGGCTGCTGGCGGGCCCCGGCTATTGCCTCGGCTTCGTGATCGTCGTCCTCGGGCGGCAGGAGCTCTTCACCGAGAGCACGCTGACGGCCGTGCTGCCCCTGCTGGTCCGGCGCGACCGGGCGACCTGGCTGGCGCTGGTCCGGTTCTGGGCGGTCGTGCTCAGCGCAAACATTCTGGGCACGGTGGTTTTCGCGCGCCTGCTGGCGATCGACGGCCTGTTCCCGGGCCCGGTCCGCGCGGCGCTGGACGCGATCGCAGGCGAAGCCGTCGCCGGCCCGTTCTGGCCGACCGCGATCAAGTCCGTGTTCGCCGGCTGGCTGATCGCGCTGATGATCTGGCTCTTGCCGAGCGCGCGCTCCGCCCGTCTGCTGGTCATCATGCTGCTGACCTATGTGGTCGCCATCGGCGGCTTTTCGCACATCATCGCGGGCTCGGTCGAGGCGGCGTTCGCCGTCTTCGGCGGTCACGCCTCGATCCGCGACTATCTCGTCGGCTTCTTCGTCCCGACCATCATCGGCAATACGCTCGGCGGGGTCGCGCTCGTCGCGCTGCTCAATCACGCGCCGCTCGCCCCCGAATTGCAGGCGTGAGCGGGACGCGTGCGCCGGCGGGGCGGATCGCGAACGTCGTCGCAGACACGGCCGGCGGCCGGGCGCCGGGCCCGCCGACAAGGGCCGGCGCCCGCGGAAATCCGCCCGATCGCCCTCGCGGGCCGTCAGGCCGGCGCGGACCGCGACAGCCCCCGCCGCCAGCGCTCGGCGTAGCCCGCGAGGCCGGGAACGTCCCAGGGCGTCGCGCGCGCACACTTGGGCGGCGCGTGCGGCTCGCCCCAAAGGGCGAGCATCGCCGCGCCTTCCGCCGCGCCCGAGGCCGGCGCCACGAGGACCGTCCGCCCCGGCGTCAGCGCGGCGAGCAGGCCGGAAAAGGCCGGCGTCCGGTTGAATCCGCCCTCGACGATGATGTCGCCGGGCGCGTCGAGGCGCTCCAGCGCATGGGCGGTCATGAGCGCGCAATAGAGCGTCGCCAGCGCCGCGCGCGCCGCCGGCGTCGCCGGCTCGGCCCCCTCGATCCAGCCCTTGCGGCCGGCGAACGGGCCGCCCTGGTCGCTGAAGGACGGCATCGCCAGGATCCCCGCGGCGACGATCGCCGCCACGTCCGGTTCGCGCGCTTCCGCCGGCCGTTCGCCCGCGATCGCCGCGAACTCGCGCCCGCCCATCAGCCGCGCGGTCGGCGCCGGACGGCCGAGGACGTCGACGTTGGCGAGCATGTCCGCCCTCGGGTCGAGCTTCCCCGTGCCGCCGACCGCCATGATGATCACCCAGGTCCCGGTCGAGACGACGGTGAACGGGTCCGTGCGCGCCGCGAGGTGAGGGACGAGCGAGGCGTTCGAATCGTGCGCGCCGCAGATCACCCGCACGCCCGCCGGCAGTCCGGTCGCGGCCGCGACCTCGGCCGTGAGCGGCCCGAGCGTCTCCCAGGCCTTGCGCGGCGGCGGGAACAGGCCCGACCAGCCCGCCCGCTCGACCAGGCTCGACAGCCGCCCCTCGTTCGGCCGCCACAGGTCGGTGTGCGCGCCGAGCGCCGTGGCTTCCGTCGCCATGACGCCCGAGAGCCGCCAGGACCAGTATTGCGGATAGGCGAGAAACGCCCGGGCGGAGGCGAAGGCCCGCGGGCAGGCGCGCTCGACGAAAAAGATCTGCCGCCCGAGGTTGAGGCCGCGCGGCAGACGCGGCGACAGGCACTCCTCGAAGGACGGGCGGATCGCATCGTAATCGGCGTCGATTCCGTCGAATCCGTCGAATTCGTAGTCGACCGGCGGCGCGGCGAGGCCGTCCTCCGTCACCAGCGCGCCGGCCGCGCCATGGGCGGAAATCGACAAAGCCGCGATCGGAACGGCGCGGCCGATGTCCTTCAGCGCCGCCAGCAGGAAGGCCCAGGCGCGCTCGGTGTCGAGGCGAAGATAGGGCCAGCGCGCGTCCGGCGGCAGCGACCCGTTCGGTTGCGAGCGTTCGGCGAGGACGTTTCCCTCGCGGTCGAAGACGATGAGCTTGACGTTGGTCTTGCCGACATCGAACACCGCGACGCCGTGGCCCATGGTCCGTAGCCTCCCCGAAATTCGAGGCGGACCTTAGACCGATCGCATCGCGTGTGGGAAGCGGCCGAAACGGGGTCGTCCATCGGCCCGCGCCAAGGGCGAGATCGGCAAGGCGAGCCTCGCCGACCAGCCGTTCGGGAATCGGGGCGGACAAGCCGCCCGGGCGGCTTATTCAGCCGCCGTCGCACGCCTCGGCGCGAGGACGTCGGCGGCGGGAAGCCCGGCGGGCTCCTCACGGCGCACGAAGCGGCGGAACGCCATGCGGATGTCCCGGACGAGCCGCACCCACGCGTTCGGTCGGGCGAAGTGGGAGGCGAACTCTTGGTTCGTCTGCAGCGGAACCCAATATTCGCTGCGCCAGGTGTGGAACATGGCGATCAGCTCCTGCTTCTGCTCGGGTCTGATCGACATGACGGCGCAGCTGCAATTGGCTTCGATCGTCACCTTTCCAGACCGTTCGAACTGGAACCGATGCCGGCTCGGCGCGTGGTTCAGCCAGCCGTGCTTCAATTCGAAATCTTCCGGCTGGAAACGCAGCGCCTCGATCAGCGGGTTGGCGTTCAGATAACGAACAGCGCGTTCGGCGGGGTAATGAAAGTCGACGCTAGACATCCGGGTTGTCCTCCGCATCAGGTGCAGGCCCAGCCCCTTCAACGTCCTCGACGCGTACGGGTTCCCCCGTCGAGCGAGGTTCGTGGTCTGTCTCACGCCAGGGCGGCTTTTTTATGCGTCCGCTTTCCGCTCGTCGCGTCCGCTCCTCGCCGCCCGCTGGTAGACCCCGGCCGCCGCGACGACGGCGAGGGCGGCTATGACCAGCGGCGCCGCCGCCTCGGGCGCGTCCGGCGGCGCCTCGCCGCCCTTCAGCGCGAGCAGCCGTTGCAGGCGGGCGCGCGTCTGCGCGTCCGGCGGCGGCGCGCCCGCCCGGATGTCGAGCCGCGCCGCCGACAGGCGGGCGATGTAGCCGTGCGCAGCCATCAGCAGCGCCGCCATCTCCTCGAGCCCCTTGCGCGCCGCGACCGGCTCGACGCTCATGCGGCCGGCGGAATCGGACAGCGCGGCGATCGCCTCGATCACGTTCTTGCGCGCCAGGCGGTAGTCCTGGGTGGGGGCGGCGGCGTTCAGCGCCACGTCGGTGAACGAGGCGAGCCTCGCCAGAAGGCGGCGCGCGATGCCGGGCGCGTCGACGAACTCCCACGACGGCCAGACGAAGCTGAACAATTCCGCGATCGCCGCCCCGACCAGCGTGTCGGCGAGACGGGCGACGATCGGCGCTGGAAGGTCCGGCTGGATCAGGTGCAGGGACACCAGCGCCATCACCGACGCGCCGACCGAGGACAGGCGGTAATTCAGGCGCACGAAGCTGTGGATGACCACCACCGCGAGGCCCTGCACGGCGACCAGGACTCCGGCCGGCGCCCAGGCGACCGCGCCCGCCGCGACGACGCAGCCGATCAGCGTGCCGATCACGCGGTCGTCGCGCCGCGTCTTGGTCAATCCGTAATTGGCGCGCATCACCACGGCGATGGTCAGCAGCACCCAGTTGCCGTGGCCGGAGTCGCCCAGGAATTGCGCGACCACCGCGCCCGCCATCATCGCGAGCGCCAGGCGGACCGAATAGCGGAGCACCGGCGAAGCGATGCGGACATGCTGCCGCAGGGTGGACCAGGCGTAGGAGCGCCGGGGCAGAAACGCGGCGAGGTCGACGCCGCCGATCGCCGCCTCCGCCGCCCGGTCGTCGGACAGCGTCCGTTCGAGCCTGCGAATGTGGCCGAGCGCCAGCGCGAGACGCTCGGTCGCGGCTGTCAGCGCCGCCCACGCCTCGGCGTGGGCGGCCTCCGGCTCGCGCTGCCGCTCGGCCTCGCGGCGCATGGCGTCGATCGCGCGCTGGTGGTCCGGCGGCAGCGTCGGCCGGTCGGTGGTCAGGATCTCGAGGCTCAGATGGGTCAGGTCGAGCGCGCCGACCCGCAACGCTTCGCCGATCTGCGTCAGCAGGGGCGCCGACCCGGGCGCGGCGCGGACCTTGGTCACCTCGCTCTGCGCGGCGACCAGCGCGTCGAAGGCGTCGAGCAGAACGCCGATGGTGGCGGCGAGGCGCATCCGCTCGGAGCCCGGCGGGGGGCGGTCGAGCAGCGCCGAGCGCGCCGACTGCAGCTGCTCCGACAGCATGGCCTGCTGGCGGATCGCCGACCCGTAGGCCTGTTCGAAGTCCGCGTCCGGATCGAACACGGCGGCGACCGCGCGCAGGTAGATCGCCAGTTCGCGAATCGTCTCGCTCGCCACCAGCCTGCGCGCGCTCGCATCGGTGACGATGGTCGCGAGCAGCGCGAAGGCGATGTAGACGAGGCCGCCGAGCGCGAACAGCGCCTGGATCTTGAGCGCGACCGCCGGAGTCTCGCGGGGAAAGCCGAGCACGAACACCAGCGGGATCAGCATCTGCATGCCGAGCGCGACCGCCCAGCGGCCCCAGCCGGTGATCATGCCGCTCAGGAAGGCGATGAGTCCGATGGTGGCGAGCGCGACCGGCGGCCATGGCAAGGCGAGCTGGATCGCGGAGGTCGAGATCAGGGCGAGGGCGAACCCGAACGACAGCGTGCGCGCCTTCTCCCGCCAGGACGACGGCATGTCCGAGATGCTCGCCGAAATCGCGCCCAGCGTCGCCGGCTGGCCGGCGGCGAAGCCGAAGATCGCCGAGGCGGCGAGCGCGATCATCAGCACGCCGGCGCCGACGCTGACGCCGTTGACGATGTGCTGGCCGACCAGCATTCGGGTGAAATCGGGCGGGCGCCAGCGCGGCATCGCGAAACGCCCTCAGACCCGAGTCGGGAGCGCGCCGGCGGGGTCCGGGCGCCCGCCCGTTTGACGCCCGGCGCTCATGGCTCGGCTCGACGGCAACGGCCGGCTCCCTCATGCTCAGGCGCGCGGACGGGGATCGAAAGCGCGTCGCGGCGCGATCATAGGAAGGAATGGCCGGCGAGCAAGCCCGGACCCGGCGCGGCCCGGCGCGGCCTCCCGGCGCCGCTCCTTTCGCCGTCCGCGCGTGGTATGACGGCGTCCGATCCGCTATTCAGTCGCCAGAATCGCCGAGAGACGAGATCATGCCGAACAGCCGAACCGGTTCCCGACCTCCAGCGCGCCCCGGGCTCGTCGCCCTCGCCATCGGCGCGGCGGCCGTGCTGGCGATCGCGGCGTGGCTCGCGCTGACGCCGGAGCGGGGCGCAACCCCCTCGCTGATCGGCGGCCCGTTCGCGCTTTCCGACGGCGACGGGCGGACGATCACCAGCGACAGCCTGCGCGGGCGGCCGTTCCTGGTCTATTTCGGCTACACCCATTGCCCCGACGTCTGCCCGACCGAACTCGCCCGCGTCGCCGACGTGCTGGCGAAAATGGGCGACAAGGCGATCCCGGCGCTGTTCATCACGGTCGATCCCGAGCGCGACACGCCGAAGGTGATGCAGGATTACGCCTCGAGCTTCAGCGCCCCGATCATCGGCCTCTCGGGCAGCCCGCAGGCGATCGGCGCGGTCGAGAAGGCCTACCGGGTGTATGCGCGAAAAGGTCCGGTCGGGCCCGACGGCGACTATGCGATGGACCACAGCTCGATCGTCTACGTCATGAACAAGGCCGGCGGCTTCTCCCGCCCGCTCAACCTCGACCGCCCGCCGGAGGAGGTCGCGCGCGAACTCGAGCAGGATCTCTGACCGGGTTTGCCGACCGCTGCGCCATTTGCTAGAGCCTCGAAGACGAGAGTCCGGCCGGCGGCGGCCGGCCTCAAAGCCCATGAGACCGTGGAAACGATGGACAAGTTCACGACCCTGACCGGAGTGGCGGCCCCGTTGCCGATCGACAACATCGACACGGACATGATCATTCCCAAGCAATATCTGAAGACGATCAAGCGCACCGGGCTCGGGGCGGGCCTGTTCGCCGAGATGCGGTTCCGCGACGACGGCTCGGAGAACCCCGATTTCGTGCTCAACAAGCCGCAATACCGCAAGGCGTCGATTCTGGTGGCCGGCGACAATTTCGGCTGCGGCTCGTCGCGCGAGCACGCGCCGTGGGCGCTGCTCGATTTCGGCATCCGCTGCGTGATTTCGACCGATTTCGCCGACATCTTCTACAACAACTGCTTCCAGAACGGCATTCTGCCGGTCAAGGTGTCGCGGGAAGACCTCGGCAAGCTGATGGACGACGCCGAGCGGGGCGCCAACGCCACTTTGTCGATCGACCTCCCGGCGCAGGAGATCCGCGGTCCGGACGGCGGCGTGGTGCGGTTCGAGATCGACCCGTTCCGCAAGCGGCGCCTGCTCGAGGGGCTCGACGACATCGGCCTGACCCTGGTCGAGGCCCCGGCGATCGATCGCTTCGAACGCAAGTCCGCCGAGGCGCGCCCCTGGCTGTAGCCGACGCTTCGAACGCGCCCTCCGCGGCCGGTTCGCATGGACGGGCGAGGGCGCTCCGCCTGGACGCAAATGGGGCGCCGGAAGACGCACGCCGGTCGACGGGCGATGGTCTGGCGGCGGCTCGGGAGTGGCCGGGGGACGCGTAGCAGCGAGCGCGGCGCTGGTTTATCATGAGGGTCGAGGCGGCCGAGGCGACGCAGGCTCCGGGAGGCGGTAGATGCGACCATCACGAGCCTTGAGCGAGAACGCCGAGCGCGTGGCGACCATTCTGACGCGCTTTGACGTGAAGAATCCCAGAATTTTCGGATCGGCCGCGCGAGCGGAAGATGACGAGCAGAGCGATCTGGACATCCTCGTCGACCCCGGCGACGACCTGACATTGTTCGACCTCGCCCGACTCGAACGGGAACTTTCGTTGGTCCTCGGCTGCAAGGTCGACGTGACGACTCCCGGCGGGCTGTCGGCTGAGGCCGCGGAAACCGCCGGGCGCGATCTGAAGGCGTTCCCGTGAGGCGTCCAAGGCCGGTCGACGCCTGGCTGCGCGACGTCGTTCGCTATGGCGAGCGACTGGCGCGTCATCCGGATGGGGTTTCGAAAGGCGTGTTCATGGACGACGAGATGGTCCAGGACGCCGTCGCCAAATGTGTCGAGGCCATCGGCGAAGCGGCGGGACAAATCGTCAGGCTGGAATCGCGCTTTCCCAACCTTCGGCTGTCGGACGCGTATTCCGCCCGCAACCGTCTGAGCCACGGATACCATTCCGTCGATCACGGGATCCCGTGGGCCACCGCGATGAAGTCGATCCCCCCGACCGTCGAAGTCGCGAGGCTTGCTCTCGCCGCCCGTGGCGACAGCGCGGGCGCCCCATGATCGCTTCGGATGGCGAGGTCCTTTCCTCCGGGTCCTTCAGCGCGCGACGGCGGGAGCGAGGTCGCCATCCGCTCCCGCCTCCCCCTAAGAGCATCCTGAAGCAGGACCGAACGGCGAGGGCGCGCAAAACTCGATGAACGGCGCCACGGCTGCCATCGCGGCGATCGGATACGTCCTCTTTCTCTTCCTCATCGCCTGGTGGGGCGACAGGGGCGGCAGACGGTTCATCGCTGGCGGGCCGCGGGCGGTCGTCTATGCGCTGAGCCTCGCCGTCTATTGCACCTCCTGGACCTATTACGGCTCGGTCGGCCTCGCCTCGTCGCGCGGCCTCGACTTCCTGCCGATCTACATCGGGCCGATCCTGGTCATCGGGCTCGGCTCAGCGTTCGTCGGGCGGATCGCCAGTCTGGCGCGGGCGCAGAACCTGACGACGGTCGCCGACTTCGTCTCCGCGCGCTACGGCAAGTCGCAGCGGGTCGCGGCGGTCGCGGCGCTGATCGCGCTCGTCGGCTCGGCGCCTTACGTGGCCCTGCAGCTCAAGGCGGTGTCGACCACGCTGCTGACCGTGGTCGCTTCGCTCGACAAGCCCGCGCTGGTCGCGGGCAGGCCGTCGGCGCCGTTCTCGCTCGCGATCGCGCTCGTGCTCGCCGTGTTCGCCATCGCCTTCGGCACGCGCCGGCTCAACCCGAAGGAGCGCCAGGAGGGGCTGATCCTGGCGATCGCGGTCGAGTCGATCGTCAAGCTGGCGGCGTTCCTCGCCGTCGGCGTCTTCGTCGTGTGGGGGATGAACGGCGGCCTCGCCGACCTGACGCAGGCGGCGCTGTCGAACCCGAAGATCGCCGCCGTGGTCCAGACGCGGCCGGACCCGGCGGTGTGGGGCGTGACCACGCTGCTGTCGGCTTTCGCGATTCTGCTGCTGCCGCGGCAATTCCACGTGGCGGTGGTCGAGAATCACGACCGGGCGGACATCCGCACGGCGTCCTGGCTGTTTCCGGCCTATCTGGTGCTGATCAATCTGTTCGTCGCGCCGCTCGCCATCGCCGGCCTGACGATGTTCCCCGACGGCGCGATCGATCGCGACCTGACGGTGCTGGCGCTGCCGCTGGCCGCCCACGCCCACGGCCTCGCGCTGTTCACCATGATCGGCGGGCTGTCGGCGGCGACCGGCATGATCGTGGTCGACAGCCTGGCGCTGGCGATCACCATCTCCAACGATCTGGTGATGCCGCTGCTGCTGCGCCGCAAGGCGATCCCGACGCAAGGCGCGGCGGCGGGCGACATCGGCGCGCTGGCGCTCTGGGTGCGCAGGCTGTCGATCCTGGGCGTGCTCGGGCTCGGCTTCGCCTACGAGCGCCTGACCAGCGAAACGGCGCTGGTGTCGATCGGGCTGCTCTCGTTCGCCGCCGTCGCCCAGATCGGCCCGGCCTTCATCGGCGGCCTGTTCTGGCGGCGCGGCACCGCGCGCGGCGCGCTCGCCGGCATGGCGGCGGGATCGTTGGCCTGGCTCTACCTGCTGCTCTTGCCCTCGCTCGGGTCGCACGCGGCGATCGCGGCCTATCTGGAGCACGGGCCGCTGGCGATCGCCTGGCTCAGTCCGACCGGGCTGACCGCCTTCGCCCCGAGCCCGCTCGTCGGCGGCGTCGTCGTCTCGCTCGGCCTCAATCTCGCGGCCTTCGTCGCCTTCTCCCTGCTGCGCCAGCCGACCGCGCTCGAGCGGGCGCAGGCGAACGCCTTCGCCGGCGCCGGCGGCAAGCCGCAGGCGTTTCGCCTGTGGCGCTCGTCGACCACAGCCGGCGAGCTCGAGGCCGCCGTCGCCCGCTACCTCGGCGCGGCGCGGGCGCGGCGCGCCTTCGCCGCCTTCGTGCGCGAGCGCGGGCAGGATTACGACCCCGAGCAGGAGGCGAGCGCGCAGCTGATCCGGCACGCCGAGTTCCTGCTCTCGCCCGCCATCGGCGCTTCGACCTCGCGGCAGGTCCTGTCGCTGCTGCTGCGGCCCCGCGCCGTCTCGACCCAGTCGGCGCTGAAGCTGATCGACGAGGCTTCGGCGGCGATCCAGTCGAGCCGCGACCAGCTTCAGCACGCGCTCGACCACGCCCGCCAGGGCGTCACGGTGTTCGATTCCAACCTGGCGCTCACCGCCTGGAACCGCGAGTTCGCCGACCTGTTCGACCTTCCCCAGGCGCTGCTTCGCCACGGCGTCGGGCTCGACGAGATCGTCCGCTTCAACGCCGCGCGCGGCGCCTACGGCCCGGGCGATTCCGAGGATTTCGTCGCCGAGCGCGTCGCCTCGCTCCTCTACGACGACCAGCCGACGCGCCTGAGGCTGTTCTCCACCCACCGGGTGATCGAGATCCGCTCGGCCCGGCTGCCGGACGGCGGCATCGTCACCACCTACACCGACATCACCCAGACCGTGCAGACCGAGGAGGCGCTGGAGGCCGCCAACGAGTTCCTGGAAAGACGGGTCGACGAGCGCACGGCCGAACTGCAGCGCCTGAACGCCGAGCTCGCCGCCGCCAAGACCGTGGCGGAAGAAGCGAATTTGTCCAAGACGCGCTTCCTCGCCGCCGCCAGCCACGACATTCTCCAACCCCTGAACGCCGCCCGCCTCTACGCCAGTTCGCTCGTCGAGGGCGCCGCGAGAGGCGGCGACGACCGCGCCGATCTGGCGCGCAAGGTCGACATGTCGCTCGAGGCGGTGGAGGAGATTCTCGGCGCGCTGCTCGACATCTCCCGCCTCGACGCCGGCGCCACCCGGCCCGAGCTGTCCGATACGCCGGTCGCCGATCTCATGCGCATGCTGGAGGTCGAGTTCGCGCCGCTGGCGCTGTCGAAGGGGCTCGCGCTTCGGATGGTTCCGACCCGGCTCGCGGTCCGCACCGATCGCCGGCTGATGCGCCGCCTGTTGCAGAATCTGGTCTCCAACGCCGTCAAGTACACGGTGCGCGGAAAAGTCCTGGTCGGCTGCCGGCGCGTGCCGGGCGCGCTGCGCATCGAAGTGTGGGACACCGGCCTCGGCATCCCGGCCGACCGGCAGCGCGTGGTGTTCGAGGAGTTCCAGCGGCTCGACCAGGGCGCCCGGATCGCGCGCGGCCTCGGCCTCGGCCTCAGCATCGTCGAGCGGCTCGGCCGGGTGCTCGACCATCCCGTCGGCCTTGCTTCGCGACCGGGCGCGGGCTCCGTGTTCCACGTCACCGCCCCGCTCGCCGCCGCCGCGCCCGCCCGGCCCGAGGCCGCCGACGTCGTCCCGGCCGCGGTCGCCGGCGAGCCGCTGAGCGGGCTCAAGATTCTGGCGATCGACAACGAGCCGCGCGTGCTCGACGGCATGCGGACGCTGCTCGGCCGCTGGGGATGCCTGGTCGTCACGGCGAACGGCCTCGCCGAGGCGCGCGAGGCGCTCGGCGGCTTCGGCCCGCCCGACCTCGTCATCGCCGACTATCACCTCGACAAGAGCGACGGGATCGCGGCGATCCTGGCCTTGCGCGCGGACCTCGGCCTTCCGCTGCCGGCGATCCTGGCCACCGCCGACCGCAGCCCCGAGGCGCGCGACGAGGCGGCGCGCCACGACATCGTGATCCTGCACAAGCCGCTGAAGCCGGCGCCGTTGCGCGCCCAGCTCGCCCGGATGAGCGCGCTGCGCGACGAGGCGGCGCAATAGGCCGAGCCGCGGCGCAAGAGCGCCGTCGACCCGGGCGCCCCGCCGGCCCTTTTCGCGAATCAATCCTCGCCGCGCTCGCCCGCCGACGCCGCGCTCACGATCCGGCCGGCCCAGTCGGCGAAGTCCCTGTCGGAGATCGAGCAGGACTTCGGCGTGTAGAAGCGGACGTAAAACCCGTCGGGCGAATTGTAGGACCCGGCCAGGCTGCGCGCCAGCAGCCGCGAAAGGCGCGAGAATTCGTTGCGAATTTCCCCCCGGTAGACGTCGAGCTTCTGGTAGCCGCTCCTGGTCCCGTAGGCGTTGTCGACGAGCCGCGGAATCGCCACCGCGGTCAGCAGGAGCGGCGCGGCGAAGATCGGCTCGGCGCAGTGCGCGGCGCGGATGCGGATCCCGGGTTGGTCGTCGTCCGGGACGCCTTCGATCGCCGCGTCGCCGAGCGACTGGCCGACCCGAAGCGCCGCGATGGGCGCGGCGGACGCCTCGGCGGCCGGACCGAACGGCTTCAGGGCGACGACTCGCGTCGTCACCCCGAGGATCACGGCCAGGCCGATCGTCGCGAACGCCGTGGCGCGCAGGAGGTCCGGTCCGACCGTCAACGGGCCGCAGCCAGTCTCATCCCGCCCAGGCAGAGAACCAGGGCGACCGCCAGCATGACGAAGGTCACGATCGGCACGCCGGCGCCGTTGTGCCAGTAGTCGTACAACTCGGGCGATTGCGCCATCAGCACGATTCGCAAGGTGTTCAAGAGAATGGTCGCCGCGGCCATGGCGAGCGCGATCAGGACGTAGACGCTTCTCATCGTCAGCGTCTGGAGCTTGAGCAGCGAAATCCAGATCAGCGTCGACAGCGAGATGTTGTGGAAGGCCGAGCATCCCTCCTCCACGACGACGCCGGACCAGGTCGGCGCCGAAATTGCGAGGCCGTCGCGCGCGAATCCGCCGTTCAGGGGCGCCAGGGCCGCCTGGACGACGGTGGTCTCGATCTCGAGCAGGGTCGGCGAGACGAGGTGAAACAGCAGCGGTCCGAGCCATTCGTAGCCGACCAGGGCGAGGAGAACCTGCCCGATCGAGCTGATTCGCGCATTCTTGTGAAAAAGCAGCTTCAACCCGGCCACGATCAGCGGAACCGCCGCCGCCATCCTCATCGGAAAGGCGAAAGCGAGGCTGCACGCCGCCATCACGGCGAGATCGGATCGGGTCAGCAGGTCGTCGCGACCAATCCCGAGGCCGAGATAGGCCAACACGCCGAGGGCGAGCAACTCGCCGGCGCCCACTCCGGAATGATCCCTCAGCGCGACGGCTGAAAAATCCCCGTGCGACCATGCGACGACGCTGCGCCAGCTGATCGCGACCGCAACGCCGACGACAAAAGCGAGGACGATCTCGCGGTCCCCGACTCGCGCCCGCCGGAGCGCGGCGGCGGCAGATGGTTGGGTGACTGTCACCGGGGCTCGCCGTGCGTTCTCAAGGCTCGATCCCACCGCTCCGGTCGGCGGACGTGGGCAAGCGACCGGAGCCGCGGCGTCCGTCCGTTCGACGACGCAAGAGATGGGTCGCGCTCCGGTTGGGGCCGGACTTCGGCCTCGACCGGAACATCGCTTCCGATGACGGTCAGCGACGCCAACGGACCAGCAACGCGGCCCCCGCCACCATGACGAGGCCGGCGACGCCGAGGTCCATGCCCGGCGCCGGGGCGGCGACGAGGATGCCCCTCGCGAGGGCGGCGGTCGAAGCCGCAAGGAGAAACGCAGCGGGCAGAACGAGATAGCGCATGAAGGTTCCCTCATTGTAACTCCCAAGCCGGGGTGAGTCCGAATTGTCACAGGTTGGGTGCGCTCGTCGGGTGGCGGCGGATTTTGCGAGACGCGGCGGGGCGAAACGTGAGTCAAGGTGGGGATGGTTGT
>NZ_QNRK01000010.1 GCF_003315135.1 Roseiarcus fermentans | reverse complement strand
GGGCGACCTCTCTGAATAGGGTCAAGTCGTTCTCGCAAAACAACTTTTGCCTGATTCGGACGCCCGATGCACCCATCCTGTGTGAGAAATCCGGGCTAAGCTCTGGACGGCGAAAGCGCGCTTGGAAATGCGCGTTTCGATGGGTCTCGATCATGGGGGCGCGGTCGGTTGCGTCAGCGTACGGCGGGTGATCCTGCGTCGCCCGTGTAGAATACGGATGACGGCGACGAGGTTGTTGTCCGGTGCGTGGCGGTAAACCACAACATAAGGCGAAACGAGGCCAATTCGAATGAACCGGCCAAGCTTGGGGCGGGGCGAGCCACTTTCGGGGAACGTCGCCAGGCGCCGATAGAGCGCGTTGAGTTCCGCCACATAACGGTCGGCGACAAGCTCCCCTGCGTTCGCGGTAAGATCGCTGATGATCTCGGCGGAATCAGCATCCGCCGGTCCGGTGATGACGACCCGCGCCACTATTTCAGGCGTGCGGCAAGGCGCGCGAGGTTGCGCGTCCCATGTTCCTCGAGCGTGATGAAATCGCCGCGTTCGAGCGCGGCCAGGCCCTCGTCGACCAAAGGCTTCGCCCACGCCATATCGTCGTGCTCGTCGCCTGCGAGTTCGGCAATGCGGTCGTCGAGCAGCTGGCGCGCCGCTTCCTCGACCGACGCAAAAACGCCGGTCGCAACGCGGGCCTTGATCCACGCTTCCTGCTCGGGGGTTAGGGTTATCAACATGCCGCTCCATACCACGAAAACCGTCCGGTTTCTACGGCCGGTTCAGGACGCCGACAACCGCCGTCGGCTCGCTCGGCGTCCCGGTCCGAATTCTGCCGTCGGGCGCCGGCCACGACGCCATGGCTATCGGCTGCTTCCGCCCGTCCGTTATGCTGTTCGTCCGCTGCAAGGGCGAGATCGCGGGAATCGATCACCGAGGAGGATTGCGCCTTCGGTCTAGCGGCGCTCACGCGCTTCGTGCGCTCATTTCGGGTCAGATTTTCGGGCCAATCTATCACAGGATGCTGCTTCGGATCACACCGCTCGACGAAGCCTTCGGCGACGCGCTGCTCGACCAGGTGTTGAGCGGTCTGCGCCCTCGAGCACACGAGACCCGGATCGAATCATAGGTAGCCGCGCAAGACGAGGGCGGCCGGCTCACCGGCCGCGGCGCTCGATGTGTGCATGCCGTACAATCAGCGACCGCGGCCAGGGAGCGCGGCGGGTCGAGGCGCCGGCGCCCAAAGAGAAGAAACCGCCCCGGCGGCCCACGTCGAAATCTCGGGCGGCGGCTGGCGAGTGGGTTAACTTTGTGTTAACATCGTGGCGAACCGCGAGCAGGCGGGAGGGCGCTGCGGATGCGATCACTGGTTCTTTCCTGCGCGATCGCCCTCAGCGCGAGTTGCGCGCCGGCCGCCGAACTCGGACTGGCGTCCTTCTACGGCGCCGCCGGAATGACCGCAGCGCACCGCAGCCTGCCGATGGGAACCCAGGTCAGGGTGATCAATCTCGACAACGGACGGGTCCTGGTGGTCCGGATCGCCGATCGCGGGCCGTTCATCCGCGGACGGATCATCGACGTTTCGACGGCGGCCGCCGAGTCGCTCGGGTTTCGCAGCGCCGGACTGGCGCATGTGAGGATCGAGCGGGTTCCGCCGGAGCCGGGCGACGCCGGACTCCGCCTGGCGCAGGCGGCGGCGCCCGCGTCGGCGCCGACCTCGGCCGCCGCGATCTGCCGTTACGGAGCCGACCGCCTGGAGCATCTGCAAGACGATGCCGGCAGCGGCGTCGGGGCGCTGTCGGGCGACGGGCCGGGATGCGAGCATCTGCGCTTCCCGCTGTTCGCCCTCGCGCAACAGCCGGACGACCTCGCGCCCTTCGCCGCCCGCGGCGGCGCATTTCTGACCGAAACGGAGGCCGCCGCTAGCATTTCGGTCAGCGCGCTGGCCGAAGCTCCGGGGCGCGGCGAGGCGCTGCGATCGGGGCTCCTGCGTTTTGCGCAGCGGTCGAAGGGGTTTGCGCCGGCTCCGCTCGCCGCCTACGGCGAAGCCGTTCCGCCCGAGACGGAAGCCGCAGCCGACATCCCGGTGAACGCGCTCGCCCAAGTCCCGGAGCGCGCCGCCGCCGTGAAAGGATCGGCGAGCGGCTGCGACGCCGGCGCGTCCTGCGAGAGGCCGAAGCCCGGCCCGGCGTCGAACCCCGTTCTGCTGTTTTTCGCCCGGCTCCGGCACGCCTTCGATTAGCGTCCACATGCGCTGATGGCCGCACGAGCGCGCCGATAAGGCCTTGCGGGGATCACGCGAGGCGTGCGCCGTTTCGGCATTCCCTCGCCTCCTCGTCCAGCCTGGTTGGAATCGGCGCGGATGCCGGGGCGCAGGCGGGATCTCGGCCCGTCCTGCGCACTCGCGAGCGTGTTCGGCGCCGCCGCGATGGGCGGGCTGCCTGAATTCGCTCCATGGCCGACGGGGATCCGGCTGCGCTCCGACTGCCGCTGCTCGGTCCCTGCGCCACGCTGGCCGCATCGCTGCTCGTCGTCGCCGGGACGGCCGTGCGACGACGGCGAGCGTCGAAGCCGGACTCGGGTCCAACGAACCCTGCGCGGGTGGCATGTTAGCGCTTGCCGCCGCCTGCCCTTTCGCGCGAAAATGCGGCCGACGCACGAGCGCTTCCGGCGCGAGGGAGAGACGAGAATGGGCAAACGGTTTTTTGGCGAGATCGGGCCGGTCAAGTACGAGGGGCCGAAGAGCGACAATCCCTTCGCCTTCCGTCATTACGACCCGGAGCGGGTTGTCCTCGGCAAGACGATGGCCGAGCAACTCCGCCCCGCCGTCTGCTACTGGCACAATTTCGGCTGGCTCGGCTCGGACATGTTCGGCTCGTCGACCTTCGACCGGCCCTGGAACAACGACGACATGGAAGGGGCGCGGCGCAAGGCGGACGCCGCCTTCGAGATGTTCTCCATCCTCGGCTTCCCGTTCTTCACCTTCCACGACAAGGACGTCGTGCCGGAGGGCGAATCGCTCGCCGAGTTCGGCAGGAATCTCGCCGACATCACCGACCTGTTCGCCGAGAAGATGCTCGCCACCGGCGCCAAGCTCCTGTGGGGGACGGCCAATCTGTTCAGCCACCCGCGCTTCATGGCGGGCGCGGCGACCAATCCCGACCCGGACGTGTTCGCTTTCGCCGCCGCCCAGGTCAAGAACGCGATGGACGCGACCCACAAGCTGCACGGCGCCAATTACGTGCTCTGGGGCGGCCGCGAGGGCTACGAGACCCTGCTCAACACCGATCTCAAGCGTGAACTCGACCAGCTCGGCCGGTTCCTGTCGATGGTGGTCGACTACAAGCACAAGATTGGCTTCAAGGGCGTGCTGCTGGTCGAGCCGAAGCCGCAGGAGCCGACCAAGCACCAGTACGACTTCGACGTCGCCACCGTCTCCGGCTTCCTGCAGCGGTTCGGCCTGGAGAAGGAGGTCAAGCTCAACCTCGAGGTCGGCCACGCGGTGCTGGCCCATCATGCGTTCGAACACGAAGTGGCGCTCGCCTCCGCGCTCGGCCTGTTGGGCTCCCTCGACGCCAACCGCAACGACTACCAGTCCGGCTGGGACACCGACCAGTTTCCCAACAACGCCGCCGAGCTCGTGCCGGCGCTGTATTTCGTCCTCAAGCAGGGCGGCGTCGCGCCAGGCGGCTTCAACTTCGATTCGAAGGTGCGTCGCCAGTCGATCGACCCGGCCGACCTGATCCTCGGCCACATCGGCGGCATCGACGCCTGCGCCGGAGCGCTGCTCGCGGCCGCGGCGATGATCGAGGACGGCAAGTTCGACGCGATGCGCGAGGCGCGCTACGCCGGCTGGAACGCCCCGGCGGCGCAGGCGATGCTGCAGCCGGGCGCCACCCTCGAGTCGATCGCCAAGCGGGTCATGGACGAGAAGATCGACCCGAAGCCGCGCTCCGGCCAGCAGGAGTTCTACGAGAACGTGGTCAACCGCTACACCTGACGGACGGTTTTGGCGGGCCCGGCGGGCCCGCCGCCGCGGGCCGAGTGTCGCTGGATCGCGGGCGGCGGCGTAGGCCCGGCCGCCGGCCGCGCCCCGCGCCTGGCGAGCGCGGCTCCAGCGCCGCCCGCCAGACTATCGCGTCTCGGCGAGAATCCGCCGGCCGAGCTCCACCTCGCGCGCCCGGTCCATCTTCGTCATCGCTTCGCCCAGAACGGGCCGCGCGGCCAGATGCCGGGCGTAGAGGCCGCCGGCGGCGGCGGTCAGGCGGCCTTCGCGGCCGAGGCGCTCGTCCGCCAGCCCGATCATGCGGGCGTTCGGCCAGGCCTGCGGGCGGATCGCGATCAGCCGGTCGGCGAGCGCCTCCTCGGATTCGTCGGGAAAAGCCTGCGCCATCACCATCAGCATGGCCGCGGTCGAGCGCGAGATCCCCATGTGGCAGTGAATCAGCAGGTGGCGCACGTCGCCGGCGTCGCGGGCGAAGGCGAGGATCGTGTCGATGTCGGCCGCCGTCGGCAGGACGACGTCGGGCGCGGGCTCGATCGCGTCGTGAAAATAGAGCGTCGTCCGCGCGGGCGCGCCATAGGCCAGGAAGGCGGACGGTTCGGGCGTGCCGGGATCGAGCAGCGACAGAACGTTGGTGACGTCGCGCGCGGCGAAGGCGTCGAGTTCCTGCAGGCCGCAGATGGAGAGGGTGGCGAGAGCGAAAGTGTCCATTGGCCTGTCCCTAGCACGGCTCTCGGGGCGCATGTGTGACGAAATCGGCGCGGCGCGACCGCCGAGACGGGCGCCGCGGAACGCCGTCATCGCCACGCTTCGCTCGCATTGACGGCGCAAGCGCGGGTCCCCTAGCCGAGACGCCGCCGCTCGGCTTAAATGCCGGCGATCCAGAGGGGAGCCAACCAGATGAAGACCCGCGCCGCCATCGCCGTCGCCGCCGGAAAGCCGCTCGAAGTGACCGAGGTCGACCTCGAGGGGCCGCGCGCGGGCGAGGTTCTGATCGAGGTCAAGGCGACCGGCATCTGCCACACCGACGAATTCACCCTGTCCGGCGCCGATCCGGAGGGGCTGTTTCCCTCGATCCTCGGCCACGAGGGCGCCGGAATCGTGGTCGACGTCGGGCCGGGCGTGACCACGCTCCGGAAGGGCGACCACGTCATCCCGCTCTACACCCCCGAATGCCGGCAGTGCCCGTCGTGCCTGTCGCGCAAGACCAACCTCTGCACCGCAATCCGCACGACCCAGGGACAGGGGCTGATGCCCGACGGAACCTCGCGCTTCTCCTGCGGCGGCGAGACGATCTTCCACTACATGGGCTGCTCGACCTTCTCCAACTTCACCGTGCTGCCGGAAATCGCGGTCGCCAAGGTCAACCCCGACGCGCCGTTCGACACCATCTGCTACATCGGCTGCGGCGTCACCACGGGCATCGGCGCCGTCATCAACACGGCCAAGGTCGAGCAGGGCGCGACGGGAATCGTATTCGGCCTCGGCGGCATCGGCCTCAATGTCATCCAGGGCCTGCGCCTCGCCGGCGCCGACATGATCATCGGCGTCGACCTCAACAACGCGAAGAAGCCGTGGGGCGAACGGTTCGGGATGACGCATTTCGTCAACCCGAACGAGGTCGGCGGCGACCTCGTGCCTTATCTCGTGAACCTCACGAAGCGCGGCGCCGACCAGATCGGCGGGGCCGACTACACCTTCGACTGCACCGGCAACACGACCGTCATGCGCCAGGCGCTGGAGGCCTGCCACCGCGGCTGGGGCCAGTCGATCGTGATCGGCGTCGCGGGCGCGGGAAAGGAGATCTCCACCCGGCCGTTCCAGCTCGTCACCGGCCGGGTCTGGAAGGGCACCGCCTTCGGCGGCGCGCGCGGCCGCACCGACGTGCCGAAGATCGTCGACTGGTACCTGGCTGGCAAGATCGAGATCGACCCGATGATCACGGCGAAGCTCACGCTCGACGAGATCAACAAGGGTTTCGAGCTCATGCATGCCGGCGAGGGGATTCGCAGCGTGGTGGTCTACTAGCGAGGACGCCCCCGAGCTCGCGTTGGCTCTCCGACTGGAAGGGAGTTCTGCGGTGGCCGAGCCAAATCTCTCAACCTTGTACCAGGCGTACATCGCCTGCCTGAACAGGCAGGACTGGAATCAGCTTGCCGGCTTTGTTCACCACGATGTCCGCCACAACGATCGCCCTTTTGGGCTGACGGGCTACCGGGCGATGCTGGAAGCCGATTTCGACGCCATTCCTGATCTCTGTTTCCAGATTGAAATCCTCGTCGCCGAAGCGCCCCGCGTGGCCAGCCGTCTGCGCTTCGACTGTGCGCCAAAAGGCCTGTTTTTCGGCCTCCCCGTCAATGGCAAGCGCATCTCCTTTTGCGAGAATGTCATTTACGAATTTCGCGACGGCAAAATCGCCCAGGTCTGGTCGGTCATCGACAAGGCCGCGATCGAAGCTCAGCTCTAGAGCATCGCCGTCGTTGCGAGCGAAGCGAAGCAATACACGGCGGGACGCTGCGCGCCATGGATTGCCTCGCCTTCGGCTCGCAATGACGGACCTCAATTCATCCTACCCTAGTGAATACAGCGACCGTATTTCGCGTTCGATCCGTGCGCCTGGTTGTAAATTCACTTCGCCCGACCCAGGACTTGCTCGAGCGCGGCAAAGAAGCGCGGCCACCCGGCCTCGGCGCCATTGTAGGCCTGCTGCTGATCCGGCCGGAAGCCCGACTGCTCCATGCGCAGAAGCGTCCCTGTGCTTGTCGATGTCAGGGTCCACGTGACGATGCTCGCGAGCCCATACGCGTCCCATCGGTAGGACAGCGTCTTGTTCGGCTCCACGACAAGGACTTGGCCGTCGACGTTCCCCCAATCCGCGCGAAATTGGAAACGGTCGCCCACGACTGGTTGGAAATCGGTCTTCATCAGCCACGCCTCAATCAGATGGGGCTGGGTCAGGGCGCGCCAGACTTTCTCCGGCGGATGCGCAACCTCACGTTCGACGGTGACGGAGAGCGTTTCTGTCGGCGCGTTGGTCATTGATCCATCCTCTTCAACAAGTCTTCGAGATCGTCGAATCGGTTCCGCCAGAAGCCCGGCAACTGGGTCGCCCAGTCGACCAGGGGAGTGAGCGCGGCAAGCTCGGCCCTGTAGTGGGTCTCTCGTCCCTGGCGGCGGTCGCGCACCAGGCTGGCCTGCTTCAGCAGACCGAGATGTTTCGAAACCGCAGGCTGAGAAACGCCGGCCCCTGCCGTTAGCGCAGCAACGGTCTGCTCGCCTTCGCGGCACAATCGCTCGAAGATCCCGCGCCGGGTCGGATCGGAGAGCGTTTTGAACAGAATATCGTGATCGTTGGGCATGCAGCATCGATAACCAAAGGATTATGAATCGTCACATAACCGAATGGTTATGCCTCTGTCAAGCGAGGTGTGGCCGCGAATGGCGGAGCGCCGGCGCAGCGCCTCGATCGGGGCGCGATCTCGGGCCTGGCCCCGGGTTCGGCAGAAACGGAGACGGCTGGCTTCGAAATCGCGGGCGCGGGACAGGAAGTCGCGACCCGGCCGTCCCGGCTCGTCGCCGGCCGGGCATGCAAGGGCGCCGCGTTCGGCGGTGCGCGGCCGCTCCAAGACCCCCGCCGTTGGCTCGACCTCCGGTTCGGTCCTCCCCTTGGGTCCCGCGACCGTCGGCTTTCGATAACGAGTGGGCGGCGGCGCGCGGCTTTGCGACGCAGAGCCGGGGCTCGTCCGCCGGTTCCCTCGACTCTCGCAAGGTCCTAAGAGGTCACGCGCGCGTCACCGGCGACGGCCTATGTCGTTTCGCGCGCGCCACGGGGAACACGACAATGACGAGCGATCTCAGGGAAGCCGCCCTCGAATATCATCGGCTGCCGACGCCGGGGAAAATCTCGGTCACGCCGACCAAGTCGATGGTGACGCAACGCGACCTCGCGCTGGCCTATTCGCCGGGCGTCGCCGAGGCCTGCATGGCGATCGTCGCCGATCCCGCCCAGGCGGACGAACTGACCGCCCGCAGCAACCTGGTCGCCGTCGTCACCAACGGCACAGCGGTGCTCGGCCTCGGCAACATCGGCCCGCTCGCCGGCAAGCCGGTGATGGAGGGCAAGGGGTGCCTGTTCAAGAAATTCGCCGGCATCGACGTCTTCGACATCGAGCTGGCGGAAAACGATCCGGACGCGCTGATCGAGACCATCGCCCGCCTCGAGCCGACCTTCGGCGGCATCAACCTCGAGGACATCAAGGCGCCGGAGTGCTTCTACATCGAGAAGAAACTCCGCGAGCGGATGAACATCCCGGTCTTTCACGACGACCAGCACGGCACCGCGATCGTCGCGTCCGCCGCCATCGTCAACGGCCTGAAGCTGGTCGGGAAAGACATCGCGGACGTAAAGCTCGTCTGCTCGGGCGCCGGCGCCGCCGCCATCGCCTGTATCGACCTCGCGGTGCGGCTCGGGCTCGATCCGAAGAAGGTGCTGATCGTCGACCGCTCCGGCGTCGTCTATCCGGGACGGCCGGGACCGCTCGAAGAGAACAAGGCGCGCTACGCCAACGCGACCTCCGCCCGGACGCTGGCCGAGGCGGTGGTGGGGGCGGACGTCTTTCTCGGTCTCTCCGCGCCGGGCGTCCTCACCGGCGCGATGATCAAGGCGATGGCGCGCGACCCGCTGATCTTCGCGATGGCCAATCCCGATCCCGAGATCCGGCCCGAGGACGCCGTCGCCGCCCGCCCCGACGCGATCATCGGCACCGGCCGCTCGGACTATCCCAACCAGATCAACAACGTGCTCTGTTTCCCGTTCATCTTCCGCGGCGCGCTCGATTGCGGCGCCACCACCATCAACGAGGCGATGAAGGTCGCCGCCGCCCACGCCATCGCCGAACTCGCGCGCGCCGAAGTGCCGGAAGCGGTCGCCGACGCCTACAAGGGCGAGGACCTGCGCTTCGGCCGCGACTATCTCATCCCCAAGCCGTTCGACCCGCGCCTGATCACCAGCGTCGCCCCGGCGGTCGCGAGGGCGGCGGCCGACAGCGGCGTGGCGCGCCGGCCGATCCTCGACCTCGACGGCTACCGGCAGAAGCTCGACAAGCTCGTCTACCGCTCGGGCCACGCCATGGAGCCGGTGTTCGCGCGCGCCCGCCGCGCCGGCAAGACGGTCATTCTCGCCGAGGGCGAGGACGATCGCGTGCTGCGCGCCGCCCAGATCGTCGTCGACGAGCACATCGCGACGCCGCTGCTGCTCGGCCGGGCGAGCGTGATCGAGCGCAAGATCAAGGCGCTCGACCTCAGGCTGGAACCCGGTCGCGACGTCCGGATCATCGATCCGCAGGACCCACAGGTCTACACCCGGGCGGCCGACCTCTATTACGCGGCGCGCAAGCGCGACGGCGTCTCGGGCGCGCTGGCCTTGTCGCAGATGCGCAACAACTCGTCGCTCCTGGCCGCGACGCTCCTGCAAAGCGGCGAGGGCGACGCGATGCTGTGCGGCGTGTTCGGCCGCACCTGGGATCATCTGAACGCGATCCGCGACGTGATCGGCATGCGCCCGGGCGTGCGGACGCTCGCGGTCATGCAGATGCTGGTGCTGCCCCAGCATCAGCTGTTCATCTGCGACACGCATTACAACGCCGACCCGAACGCCGAGCAGGTCGCCGAGATCGCCCTCCTGGCCGCCGAGGAGGTGCGCCGCTTCGGCGTGACGCCGCGGGTCGCGCTCCTGTCGCACTCGAGCTTCGGCACTTCGAACCTGCCCTCGGCGCGCAAGATGCGCCAGGCGCGCGAACTGGTCCGGCAGCGGAATCCCGATCTCGCGGTCGAGGGCGAGATGCGCGGCTCGGCCGCGCTGTCGCAGGATATCCTCGACAGCGCCATGCCGGATTCCGGCTTCGTCGGTCCGGCCAACGTGCTCGTCATGCCGAACCTGGACGCCGCCAACATCTCCTACAATCTCTTGCGCATGGCGGCCGGCAACGGCGTCACCATCGGCGGCATCCTCTTGGGCGCCGCGAAGACCGCCCACGTCCTCACCCCCTCGGCGACCGTGCGCCGGATCGTCAACATGGCGGCGCTCGCCGCCGTCGACGCCTCGCAGCGCACCGGACGGTAGGGGGCGCCCGCGGGGCCCCGATGGCGGACCCGCGAGCGTGGCGGAGGGAGGATTCAAAAAGGAGCGGGCGTTGCGGATCGTGAACCGCACGCGTGGGCGGGTCGGCGGCCCTCGCCTCCGACCCATGGTCTGCGCCCGGCCGCGACGTTCCGACGACCGACCGCCGCCGCCGACGACGATATCCAGGCGCGCGGCGGCGCGTGCAGCCGGCGCCCTTGGCCGCCTATAGTTTTCACTCCGGCTTGTCGAACGCGAGAAAGTTCGGCATTATCCATCCCGCCAGAGCGACGCGTGCATGGTCGGATGACCACTCTGGAGACTCGGGACGTCCTCTAAGTCCGGGGATTGAGCGCATGCGTGAAACGATAGCCTGGCTCGGGGGCGAACCGTTATTTGCGACGCCCCTGCGCATCGTTCGTCCAGCTTTCCCCGCTGTCGAAGACCTGGTTTCAGATCTTGAAACAATTTTGGATTCGGGTCGCGTGACCAACAACGGTCCGTTCGTCGTCGAATTCGAGCGTTGGCTGAGCGAATATCTGGGAGCCGATACGCTCGTCTTTTGCAATGGACAGACCGCTCTCCTGACCATGCTGAAAGCATCGGGAATCGAAGGCGGAGAGGTGATCGTTCCCGCATTCACGTTTCCTGCGACTGTTCACGCAATTCGCTGGTCGGGCGCAGCGCCGGTGTTTGCCGACATCCTCGACGATGGAACCTTCCGGATCAACCCGGACGACGTCCGCCGGAAAATAACCGACAAGACGGTCGCTATTCTGGCTGTCGATCCGTACGGCATTGCTTGTGACTATGCAGACCTCGACGAAATCGGAAGGGATCGCCGCATCCGGGTGTTGTATGACAGCGCGGCGGCGTTCGGGACCCGACTGGGCGGGCGCGCGGTCGGGGCCTTTGGCGACGCGCAGATTTTCAGCTTCCACGCGACCAAGGCCTTCTCCTGCATGGAGGGCGGCGCCCTATGCTCGAGAGACCCGACAATACTGCGCCGCGCTCGCGCGCTACGAAATTTTGGCCAGGTCGCGGAGGGCGACTTCAGCGAGGTCGGGCTGAACGGCAAGATGATGGAAGTGTCCGCGCTGATCGGCCTGAAGCAAAGGTCTGGGTTCGAATCGTCCAGAACTGTGCGGTTGCGTTCCGTCGCGCGACTGCGGGAGGGGTTGGAAACGATCCCCGGGATCCTGGTCGGGAAGGCGCCGCGGGGCCAGGAGCCGATCTGGCTGTACCTTCCCGTGGTGATCGATGAAGAGGCATTCGGTCTGGATCGCGACGACGTCGCCGCCGCCCTGCAAAAAGAAAATCTTCATGTGCGGAAATACTACAGTCCGCCGTGCCATCGCCTCGCTCCCTACCTGGGACATCGCGATGACCTTCTGCCGGTGACGGACTATGTAGCAAGCCGAATTCTCGCTCTGCCTGTGTACAACGATATGAAAGATTACGAGTGTGACCTGATTGTTCAAGCGTTCGCCGAACTCCATGCGGCGTCCGCAAAGATAAGCCGTCTGAGCAGCCGTGACGTCTGACCTCTCCCGTCCTCTTTCGAGAATTGTCCTGTCGCGGGTAATTTGAAACATCGCGCACGCATTCCGACAAATGTGAACACGCCGGCCGAAACGTCTCGCGAGCGCAGATTTTGTGGGACCCGGGCTATGCGACGAATACACCAGGATTGGCGCGGAAACTCTGTCCTCGTCTCGGTGCGGAACGCCTGGCGCCGGGTCGATTGGTTCACGCGCGGATTGTCGCCGGCGCAGATGTGGAACGGAGCGGCGGCGGCGGCGAGTTTCGCCTTGCGGCTGGAGCGCCTTCGATCATGGCCGGTCCTCGTCAAGATCGATATTTCGCCGGCCTGCAATCTTCATTGTACCTATTGTGTGCACGCGGCGCCGTCCGACGACGCGTCCGACCCGCTGTCCGAACAATCCTTCAGCAAGCGCCAGCGCATTTCCGTTTCGGAATACGAATCGATCATTCGTCAGATCGCCGGACATTCCGCCGCTGTGGCGCTTTATTATGTCGGCGATCCGCTCATGCACCCGGAACTGGCGCGGTTCTGCGCCATCGCCGGGACCGCCGGACTCAACTCTCACGTCAGCACGAATTTCAGCTTGACCCTGTCGGAGCGCAGGTTGGCGGCGCTCGTCCGGAGCGGCCTGACCAACCTGACGGTCTGCGTCGATTCCATGCGGCAGGAACGGTACCAACTCACGCGCGTGGGCGGAAAGATCAGCCTGGTCCTCGACAACCTCGAACGGCTCCTGCGCCTGCGACGCGCTGCCGGGCAGACAAGACCGCACGTCGAAGTCCAGTTCATCAAGTATCAACACAACGCCGACGAAGTCGACGACGCCGCCGCGTGGTGCCGCAGCCGCGGCGTCGACCAGTTTACGGAATTCTGGGGAAACCTCCATAATTACGCCGATCTCGATCCCGCGCGTTGCAGCGGCGGCGCCCCGCGCGAGCCGCACTTGTTTCCGCATTGCGCCTGGCCGTGGTTCGCCATGCAGGTCAAATTCGACGGAAACGTGATTCCCTGCTGCTATCACCGCGTCGGCGAGCAATATCGCCGAGGCGGCGATCCGCGGCACGTCGGCAATGTCTCTCAGGGAATATTCGAGATCTGGAACTCGCCCGCGTATCGGCGCCTCCGGCGCCTGGCGATCGATCCGGGCGCCTCGGCAGAGCAGGACAGCAGCTTCTGCGCCGGTTGCCCCACCCTTTTTGCCGGCGCGGCCTCCGAGCGGATCATGGTCGCCGACAGGACGTCCTGGGACGCGGCCTTTTTCCGCTCCGCCTCGGGCAAAACCGTCAGACGGAGGTCCGCCGCGTGAACCCGGACACGCTCGAGCGGATCCTGTTCGTCTCGAGCAGCGGAGGGGTTCTGCTCGACCTTCTGGCGCTCGAGCCCTGGTGGTCGAAATATCGGGTCGCCTGGGCTGTGGTCGAAGCGCCCGATACGGCGTCGGCGCTCGCCGGGCAGACATGCTACTGGATCGGGAACACCTCGTTCAGGCGGCCGTTTCGCATCGTTCTGGACTTCGTCAGCGCCTGGCGAATTCTCCGCCGCGAACGGCCTCAACTGATCGTATCGGCCGGCTCGGGCCCGGCGATCGCCTTCTTCGCCCTCGCTCGGGTATTGGGCATTCCGACATTCTGGATCTATACATTGAACATTCTCGCGACGCCGGGCGTCTCGGCGAAAATCTGCACGCGGATGTCTTCACGTGTGTTTCTCCAGCAGACATCGTTGTTGGCCGCGCATCCGGACGGCATTGTCATCGGCGAGCTCTATTAGGCATGAAAATCCTGGTCACCGTGGGCATGAGCGAATGGCCGTTCGACCGCCTGATCGAGGCGATCGCGCCGCTTTGCGCCGAGCACGATGTCTTCGCCCAGACCGGAACGTCGAAACGCGCGCCGCCCTGCGCGCATTCCCCGTTCATTCCCTATCCGGAGATGATCGAGCGCATTCGCGCCGCCGACATCGTGATTACCCACGCCGGCAATACCGTCCGCCTCGTTCAGCGCGCCGGCAAGGTCCCGGTCGCGATTGCGCGAACCGGGCCGAGCGAAATGGCCAACGATCATCAGGTCGAATACCTCCGCCACGAAGCGCGCGCCGGGCGCGTGGTCGCGGTGTGGGACCTCGGGCGGCTGCCGCAGGTCGTCGCCAGCCACCCCGCTGAGGAGGCGCGGCTCTTGCGCGAGCGTGCGCTCGATCCGCCCGCCGCCGCGACCGAAACGGCTGCGACCTTCGACGCCGAATGGCGCCGGCTCGCCTGCAACCCGTTCAAAGGACACCATCTGCGCCGCTACGCCTACGCCTGGGAGGAACTGGCGACCCGTTGCGGCCGGCATCTCGATTTCGGCTGCCAGACCGGCGAGTTTCTGGCCGTGCTGGCGGCGACGACGGCGCTCGACTGTCACGGGATCGACCCTCACCGCGGATACCTGCGTCAGGCCGCGCGCACTTACCCGGACATCCCGTTCGACTTCGTTCCCGTCTCCGGTCCGGTTCCCTGCCCGGCCGGCCATTTCGACTCCGTCTCCCTGCTCGACACGCTCGAGCATTGTCCCGACGAGGACGCCGTCCTGAGCGAGATCCGCCGCGTTCTTCGCCCCGATGGCCTGTTGGTGCTGACGGTCCCGGCCTCGCACGTCTTCTCGTTCCTCGATCCCGACGCCGTCAAATTTCGGCTGCCCCGCTTGCACCGCCTGATCTATTCGGCGCGATTCGGTCGCGAGCTCTACCACCAGCGGTTCGTCGATCTTGGCGACGGACTCTTCGGCGACATGTCGCTCGGCAAGAAGGACCATACCCATTACCGGAAGGACTGGCTCGTCGAACGATTGAGGGCGCATGGCTTTGTCGTGACGCGCGCGAGCGGAGCCAACCTGTTCTGGCGCTTTTTCCAGGCGCCGGCGCTGCTCTGCAAACCCGGATTCCTGCAGCGCCAGCTCGAGCGTCTCATTTGGCTCGACGGCCGGCTGTTCTCTTCGGCGAATCTCTTTCTCAGCGCGCGCCTGCCATGAGCCCGCGCGAATTCCTGCGGCTGGCGAGATTCTTCGCCGCCCTGGCGCTGAAAGAGCGCCTGTTTCCCGCGCTTCACGTTCGCCCGCTGGTCGCCGAGCTGTTCCTGACCGACAACTGCAATCTTCGCTGCGTCAGTTGCGCCTGCTGGCGCGCGACCACGCTCGGCGAACTCGACACCGAGGCGTGGAAAGACGTCTTGCGGCAGCTCGTCGCGCTGCCGATCCACAAGGTCAATGTGACGGGCGGCGAGCCGCTGATCCGTCCCGACGCCGTCGAGATCATGCGGTTCGCCAGGGACATCGGCATCCGCCATATTCATTTGAACACCAACGCCATCCTTCTGACGCCGGTCAAACTCGACGAGGTTCTGGAGGCCGGAGTCCGGAGTTTCAACATTTCCGTCGACGGGCCGAAGCCGACGCACGATCGCATCCGCGGGCGGGCGGGCGCATTCGATCGCACCGTCGCGCATCTGCGCGCCGTCATCGCCAGACGGGACACGTACAGACTGAAGATCCGGATGAATTTCACCGTCATGCGGGACAACGCCGCAAGCCTGCCCGACATTGCCGCGCTCGCTCAGGACTTGAACGTTCGCCTCTATCTGAATCTGGCCACCGACAGGACCTTCCTGTTTCGCCATGCCGACGTGAGCGCGCAGAGCGCTGTTGCGCAGGACGAACTCGCGGCGGCGGTGGAGCGGGTCAAGACCATCGCCAGGGCCGATCCGCGCTGTCTGCCGCGCCCGGCGGATCTGGACTACGTGCTCCGCCACTTCCGCGACGTCGTCCAGAAAGGCGTGCCCTGCGCGGAATCCCAGATCAAGCTGATGATCCGCTCACGCGGCGAGATCGGCGGGTGTTGGGGTCACGACCCGCATCTCAACGTTCGCGACTTCCCTATCGCCCGCATCGTCGACGAAGCGACCTATCGCGCCGAGCACGCGCGCTTCTTCCGCAAGGATTGTGTCGGATGCGGAAGCAACTACAGTCTCAATCTGCGCTGGCGTCCGAGCACTTACGTGACCGATGCGCTGTGGCGGTGGGGATTCGCAAGTTCCCCCAACGCCGTTGGCAATCCCGCCGGAGACCGCTGATGCGATCGAGCGCGCCCCTGTTCGACTCGCTCGCGCCTTCCTATGACCGCCATTTCCAGGTCCCGCACCGGCGCGCCTACGACGACCTGGCCTGGGAATTCGTCCAGCCGCTGACGCCCCGCCAACCCGGCTGCGTCGTCGACGCCGGCTGCGGCGTCGGACGCTGGTCCGAGCGGCTGCTGGCGCTGGGTCATGCCGTGATCGGCGTCGAGCAGGCGCCGGCGATGGCGAAGGCGGCGCGGGCGCGTCTGGCCGACTATCCATCCTTCACATTGATCGAACGGCCCATGGAGGAGGTCGACCTGCCGCAAGGTCGCGCCGATCTCGTGATCGCGCTCGGCTCGCTGCAATACAGTCGCGACCCGTCGACCATGATCCAACGCTTCGCCCGATGGACGAAACCGGGGGGAGCGGTGTTCGTGCTCGTCGACTCGCTCGTCGCGCTCGTCCTGGAGCTGGTCGCTTTGGGCCGGCCGGAGGACGCCTTGACGGCGTTGCGGACGCGAATGGGGACCTGGATTCAGGCGGACCACATTGCCGACAATCATCAGTTGGACCGGAGTCGGCTGGTGACCTGGTTCTCGCAGTCCGGGTTGACCGAGGTCTCCGCCCATGGACTGCTCGTGGGCGCCAGCGCGCTCGGACGCCATCGGTTGAGCGAAAGCCTCGAGTCGGACTGGGAACGGCAGATGGCGCTCGAACGCCGGCTCGCGAGCGACCCGCTGCTCGCCGACCTGGGCAAGCAATTGCTGGTCTTCGGAAGAAAGCCTCAGTAAGCGCTCTGCCTTCGCACGATCGCAGGCAGGGTGCGCGCAAGCAACAGCAAGTCGCCGGAAAACGACCATCGCGTGACGTAGCGACAGTCGAGCAGCATCATCTGTTCGAAGGACAAGTCGTTGCGACCCGATACCTGCCAGGGTCCGGTGATGCCCGGCTTGACCGAGGCCCGCAAACGCGCGCCGCCCTGCACATGGCGTTCCTCGGACAGCATGAGCGGCCGCGGGCCGACGAGCGACATCTCGCCTCTGAGGACATTGAGCAATTGCGGCAGTTCGTCGAGCGCATAGCGCCGCAGGAACGCGCCGAAGCGCGTGACGCGCGGATCATCCGGAATCTTGTAGAGACGACTGTCATGATGCACGTTCAAATGAATGACGTCCTGAAGACGGTCATCCGCATCGATGACCATCGTCCGGAATTTGAACATGAGAAACATCGACCCGCCCTTGCCTCCGCGCACTTGCCTGAAGAAGACCGGCCCGGCGGAGTCGGAGCGAATCGTCACCCCAATGGCGATCAACGCCGGCGCCAGCAGGAGCAGTCCCAGAGCCGCGCCGGCGATGTCGAAACTGCGCTTGAGACAGCGGGACAGAACGGGAAGATCCTGCATCGCCGGGCCTTAGAGCATGATGAAATCAAGTGGGAACACCGCCGTCATTGCGAGCGACCCCAGGGTCGAAGAGCCCGGGGGAAGCAATCCACGCCGGGGACGCTGCGGCGCCATGGATTGCTTCGCCTTCGGCTCGCAAGGACGGACCTCAATTCATCCTGACCTATTTGCAGCAAAGCCCGTAAATTTGCATCGATTGGCGGTGCCATGGCGGAGGGCCGATGAAAAATCGCCCGGCCGAGCCCATCATGCTGCACGCATTCAAGTCCATGGCGACCGCGTCGCGGGCGCCGATCGACCGATGGATGGCGGCGACGTCGGCGGCGTTCATGGTCTTGCCGCCGATGACCGCGATCACCTCGTGTCCGGGCGCCAATCCCCATGACACGACCCCCTCCTTTCGCCCGAGCTGCGCGAAATCGCGATGATACGATCGATCGCCGATCCTCCCGCTCGCCGGCGCGTAATCGGCCAACAGCAAGACCAGCCCGCCCAATCCTTCGCAAGCGTCCGGGGGAAGGTCGCCCCGTCCGATGCGGTAGGACGCGAAATCCTGCCCGAAGCGTCCAATCCAGGCATGCGCGTCGGCTTCGTCGTCGAAGTTGCGTCGATCGAGCACGCCTTGGTCGCGGCCGCAGACCGTTCCGCACGGCGTCCAGTCGGCGAAGACGCGAATCCAGGCCGCGCCGGCGCAGACCGCGGCGCCGATAAGGCCGGAGACCCAGTTCCTTCCGACGGCGAGGCCGGCGAGGGCGCCGATCGCGGTCGCGCCCGCCACGACCGTCACGACCGCGCCGCGGGTTATCTTGAGCATCCCGACCCGCTTGCCCATCATCGGACCGTTGGTGAAAATCGCGGCGTTCAGGTCGCGAGCCGAGTTCGCATAGAAGGCGCCGGGCTTCTTTCTCCAGACCTGAAGCGGATGGCGGCGCGGATCGACGACCGCCCAGTGGCGGCCGTCACGAGACCCAAGGAGGATCCCGTTCGCCGCGAAGTCGGCGCGACCGACGACTTTGGCGATGAACGCCGCCCCGTCGCGCAAGAGGTCCGCATCGTCGCAATCCTTCATTCGCCGCTGTCCCCCGCCGCCTTTGCCGCCGGCCTGCGACCGAATTCGGCGTCGACAGGCTGCAACCCGACTTCGATGGGCGAGAGCGTGTGATATACACCCCCGGTCAAGAATACGCATTGGCCCATGAAGCAAAGTGTCGCCATGCCGGTCGTCGGGCGGATTCTCGTCACCGGCGGCGCCGGTTTCCTCGGCTCCCATCTCTGTGAGCGCTTGCTCTCCGCAGGCAATGAGGTGCTTTGCGTGGACAATTTCTGCTCCTCGAGCGGCAGCAACATTGTTCACCTGCTGGAGAGCGGGCGCTTCGAATTGCTGCGCCACGACGTGACGGTTACGTTGTCGGTCGAAGTTGACGCAGTATACCATCTCGCCTGCCCGGCTTCTCCGATACACTACCAGCTCGATCCGGTTCAGACGACAAAGACCATCGTGATCGGCACGCTGAATATACTGGAACTCGCCAGGCGGCTGAAAATCAAGTCGCTGTACGCATCGACCTCGGAAGTGTACGGCGATCCCGAGGTTCACCCGCAGCCCGAGACCTATTGGGGCAACGTCAATCCGATCGGCGTCAGAGCCTGTTACGACGAAGGCAAGCGTTGCGCCGAATCCCTCGTGTTCGACACTGTGCGCCAGCATCGGCTTCCGGCAAAGGTCGTGCGCATTTTCAACACCTACGGCCCGCGCATGCACCCGGACGACGGGCGCGTGGTGTCGAACTTCATCGTGAACGCGCTGAGAGGCGAAGCAATCGCGATCACCGGCGACGGCCTGCAGTCGCGCTCGTTTTGCTTCGTCGACGACCTTGTCGAGGCGATGATCCGGATGATGGCGACCGGCGTCGACGAGACCGGCCCGATCAACGTCGGGAGCCCGAGCGAGACGACCATTCGCGAGCTGGCGGAGGTCGTGATCGAACTGACGAACTCGAAATCGAAGATCGTATACCGCCCGGCTCGACCCGACGATCCGAAAAGACGGCGGCCCGATGTTCGCCGAGCGGCGGAGATCCTCGGCTGGCGCCCGACGACGCCGCTTCGCGAAGGGCTGAAGAGGACGATCGTCTATTTCGAGGACCTGCTGGAACGGGGCCCGCCGCCACAGACGGGAGCCGGCGGATCCTAAACAATTCAGCCGCGAGGCCCGTCCCGGGCGCGGATCGTCGCCATAGCCGCGCCCGCCGCAGTCGAGGTCTTGCGGCGCGCGGTCCGGTGAACCGGCCTAGGCCGTCTCGATCCGCGTCCGCGCGGTCCCGTTGAGCATGCGTTTCAGATGATATTGCGCCAGCGGGTCGTCCGGGCGTTCGCCCACCAGCGCGGCGAAGGCGGAGAGCGCGGTCGCGTCGCCGGCTTCGAGCTTGGCGAAGGCCCTGCAATAGGCGAGCGTGTGCGGGCTCGCCCCTTCCGCTTCGTCGAGCGGCTCGAAGGCCCGCATCGACTGGCTGCGGCCGCGCAGCATGAGGTCGCCGACCGGCCGCCAGGAGAATCCCGCCGTGCGTCCGGCGGCGGCGGCGCTCACGCAGATGCGCGTGCCGAGGTCCTTGTTGACGGCCTCGAGCCGCGCCGCGGCGTTGATCGTATCGCCGTAGGCCGTGTAGTCGAACAGGCGGCCGCCGCCGAAATTGCCGACGATCGCCGGCCCGGCATGGACGCCGATGCGGGTCGCGCCGAGCGCCACGCCCTTCGCCCGCCATTCCGTGCGGTAGCTTTCGGCGCGCCGGTCGAGCGCGAGCGCGCAGTGGACGGCGCGGGTCGAAGCGTCCGGCTGGTCGGCGGGGGCGCCGAACAGGACGTGGATCGCGTCGCCGATGATCTTGGCGACCGTGCCCTCGTGCTCGAACACGATCTCGGTCATCGCTTCGAAATAGCCGCCGAGCAGTTCGGCCAGCCGCTCCGGGTCGAGCGACTCGACCAGCGGGGTGAAGCCGGCGATGTCGGTGAACAGCGTCGCGATCTCGCGCCGCTCGCCGCCGGGCTTCAGCGCATAGTCGTCCGCCGCCAGGCTGAGGGCGAGATTGGGCGAGAAGTAGCGCGAGAGGGAGGCGTGGGCGCGCTCGGCCGCCGCCTGCCGCGCGCGCGCTTGCCTGAGCGCGGCGACGTGGGCGATGGTCTTGAGCATCGTGGTTTCGAAGTCGGCGAAGTCGATCGGCTTGGTCAGAAAGTCGAAGGCGCCGCGGTTCATCGCGGTGCGGATGTTCGCCATGTCGCCGTAGGCCGAGACGATCACCGTCGAATAGCTCGCCTCCCCGGTCTGCAACTTGGCGAGCAGCGACAGCCCGTCCATACGCGGCATGTTGATGTCGGACACGACCATGTCGAAATCCGGCTGCCGCTCGAGCACGCTCAAGGCCTCGACGCCGTCGCGGGCGAAGCCGAACGCGATCCCGCCCTCCTTGATCTGCCGGCGAAATTTTTGCCGGATCAGGTCCTCGAGATCGGGCTCGTCGTCGACGACCAGGATCTTTGCAGTCATGGCGAAGCCGCGCCGTCGAGGAATCGGCCGATCTCGCCGCGAAGCACGGGAAAATCGATCGGCTTGGTGAACAGGCCGGCGGCGCCGGCGGCGATGGCGCGCCGGCGCGTATTGTCGTCGCCATAGGCGGTGATCATGATCACCGGCACATGCGGTCGCGCCGCGCGCGCCTTCGGCAGAAGGTCGAGGCCGCTCATGCCGGGCATGTTGATGTCGGAGAGGATCAGGATGAGCTCGGCGGCCTCGGCGGAGGCGACCCGTTCCAGCGCCGCCGGCGCGGACTGCGCGAACTCCATCACGAAGCGCGACGCGCGCAGTTCCTTGCGGAACTGCTGGCGAAACAGGTCTTCGACGTCGGGCTCGTCGTCGACGACGAGAATGAGCGCGTTCACGGCAAGGTCCCCCCGCGCGGCAACGTAAGGATGAAGGCGGTCCAGGCGCCCGGCTCGGTGGCGACATCGATCGCGCCGCCGTGCTGCTTGACGACGATGTCGTGCGAGAGCGACAGACCGAGCCCGGTGCCCTCGCCGGCGGGCTTGGTGGTGAAGAACGGATTGAACAGTTTGGCCTTCACGTCGTCGGGAACGCCGGCGCCGTTGTCGCGGATGACGATCTCGACGCTGGCTCCGAGATCGCGCGTCGAGGCGGTGATCGTCGGCTCCCAGCCGGCCGCCGTTTCAGACTGCTTGCGCTTTTCCGTCGCATAGAAACCGTTGGAAATCAGGTTGAGCAGCACGCGTGTCATCTCCTGCGGATAGAGATCGGCCTCTCCGGCCGCGGGATCGAGCGATTTTTCGATCGTGACGTTGAAGCCGGGCTTTTCCGCCCGCGCGCCGTGATAGGCGAGGTTCAGCGCTTCCTCGACCATGGCGTTCACGTTCACGGCGCCGCGCTCGCCCGAGCCGTCGCGCGAATGCAGGAGCATGTTCTTCACGATCGAATCGGCGCGCCTGCCGTGGCTCACCACCTTGTCGAGGTTGCCGTCGATCATGCCGATGAGGTCGCCCGCCTCCTCCCGGTCGGCGTCTGCGAGCGGCGCCTTGTCGAGAACAGCGCGCAGCTCGCCCATCAGCTCGCGCGACAAGGCGGAGAAGTTGTTGATGAAATTCAGCGGGTTCTTGATCTCGTGGGCGATCCCGGCGGTGAGCTGGCCGAGCGAGGCGAGTTTCTCCGTCTGGATCAGCCGGTCCTGCGCCTTGCGCAAGTCGTCGAGCGAGGCGGCGAGTTCTTTCGTCCGCGCCTGCACTTCGTCGAACAGGCGGACGTTTTCCAGCGCAATGACCGCCTGATCGGCGAAGGTCTGGACGATCTCGACCTGGCGGTCGCTGAAATGTCCCGGCGTGTCGCGCGTCAGGATGATGGCGCCCTCCACCCGGTCCTTGGCGACCAGCGGCGCCCCAAGCAGCGAGCGCACGTTGCTCGCAAGCGCGCCCATCGGCACGACATAGTCGGGGTCGGCGAGACAATCGGGAATGCGCTCGACCTTGCCCGACAGCAGCACGCGGCCGGCGATGGTCGAGCGCCCCGGCGTCGCGGGGTGGTCTTTCAGATAGCCGGCGAGCGCGCTGGCCTGCCCGGCGCCGATCGCGTCGCGGTAGCGGAAGACGTCGCCGTCGCGGACGCAGATGGCGCCCGTCCGGGCGCCGCCGAGCGCGACGGCGGAGGAAACCAGCGTGCTGAACACCGCCTGCAGATCGAACGCCGAGCGGCTGATGACCTTCAGCGCGTCGGAGGTCGCGGTCTGCATTTGCAGCGCCTCGGCGAGGTCTTGCGTCTTGGCCTGCACCTCGGCGAACAGCCGCGCGTTCTCGATCGCGATCACCGCCTGGTCGGCGAAGGTCCTGACGAGATCGATCTCGCGCTCGGTGAAGGCGACCGGATCGTTGCGCGGCACGGCAAAGCAGCCGATCGCCTCGCCCTCGCGCAGCAGCGGGACGCACAGAAGCGCGCCGAAGGCGGCCTGCTCGCGCGCGCCGGCGGGCACGAGCGACGGGTCGCTGACGAGGTCGGGGTAGTGGACGATCCTGCCATCGCGGATCGTCGCGGCGATGGCCTCGCCGCCGTCGAGCGGGACCGGATGGGCGAGAATATAGTCGCGCAGACCGTGCGGAACATTCGAGTGGAACGCGCGCGCCTCGATCCTGTCGCCGTTTCGGATGAAGATCGTGCCGCGGCTGCCGCGGCAGAGCCCGACCGCCGTGTCGATCAGGGTCCTGAGCACCGTGTCGAGGTCGAAGACCGAGCGGCTGATCGACTGGAGGACCTCGGCGGTCGCCGTCTGCTGGGCCAGCGACTCCTCGAGATCCAGGGTCTTGGCCTGCACTTCGTCGAACAGGCGCGCGTTCTCGATGGCGATCGCCGCCTGATCGGCGAAGGTCGCGAGCATCGCGGCTTGTGCGTCCGAAAAGCGGGAGACCTCCTTGCGGCGGAGTGCGATGACGCCGAGTGCGCTCCCGTCGCGCATGAGGGGCATGACGAGCACGGAGCGCCAGGCGAGGCCCGTCGCGGCTGCGTCCCCTTCCGCGCGCTGCGCCTCGACCGCCATGGCGAAGGCGCGCGGATATTCCGCCTCCTCGGCCAGGAGGTCCACGACCTGGAGCGCGTTTCCGTCCACGACCGCGCGGCCCGGCGGCCAATCGCGGCTCACCGGACCGCCGGCGTTCGGAGGCAGGGGAACGGGACCGTGATGGGCCAGGATGCGCAGGCGCTCCCCCTCTCGCAGCATGATCACGGAGTCATGCGCCTGGCAGAGCCGGCAGACCGTTTCGGCGAGCATGGCGAGCGCGGGGCCCATGTCGCTCGGCGAGGCAGCGATCGCCCGCAAAATGTCGCTCGTCGCGGTCTGCCGTCTGAGCGCTTCGTTCAGGTCGCGGGTCCGCGCCTCGACCCTGGCCTCGAGCGTTTCGTAGCTTTCCCTGAGGCGGCCAGCCATGCGGTTGAAGCTGCCGGCGAGCGCCTCGATCTCGTCGCCGGTGCGCACGTCGATGCGCTGCCCCAGCTCGCCCCCGCCGAGTCGCTCGGCGCCCTTCTGCAGCGCGCGGATCGGCGCCGTCATCCGCCGCGCGAGCGCGGCGCCGCTCACGAGCGCGAGCAGAAGCCCGAGGCCCAGCAGCGCCGCCGTCCGCAGAAGGGATTGCGTGACGTGAGCGAAGGCTTCGCCGAGCGGCTGCTGCGCGAACACGACCCAGCGCGGCTTCCACGCGATCGCGTAGGCGGTGAGGACGTCGCCGCCGTCGCGTCCCCTGGCGATCTCAGCCGAGCCCCCGGGCGGCGCAGCGTCGTTGGCGACCCTTCCCGACCCGAGCGCGGCGAGCGCCGCCCGGACCTGCGGCAGCCCGGACAGATCGGTTTCGCGCAGGACGAGGCTCAGGTCCGGGTCGGCGATCAGACGCCCCTTGTCGTCGACGACATAGGCGAAGCCCCTGTCGCCGACCCGAATCGCGGAAATGACGTCCCAGATCACCTCGAGATTGACGTCGGCGACGGTCACGCCCGGGGTCTTGCCGACATGGGCGATCGCGATCGCCATGTGGGGTTCCGAGCCGCCGCGGAACTCGACCGGGCCGAACCAGACCTTGTCGGCGACGGCGCGGACGAAGCGCGGGTCGCTGGAATAGTCCTTGCCGCTCGCGATCGAGTCGAGGTCGAGGCGCGAGACGGCGAGCTGTTCCTTGCCGTGTCCGTCGATGTAGGCGAGCGAAGCAATCGCCGGCTCCTCGCGCAGAAGGCGGATCAAGTCGTAGCGCTGCTGCTCCGCCTTGCCGTATCCCCACTCGGCGCCGGTCGTCCAGCCGAGCTGGGCCTCGATGTCGCCGAGGAACTCCTCGACTCGGGCCGCGGCCGCCTGCGCCTTTTCGCTCTGCACTTCGAGCGCGGCGCGCTTCGTCTGTTCGTAGCCGAGCCAGGCTTCGATCGCGCCGTTGACGACAAGCACGAGCGCCACGAGCCCGATCAGGGCGAGCGCGAGCTTGACCGCGAG
Organism: Roseiarcus fermentans; assembly: GCF_003315135.1. Classification (GTDB taxonomy): domain Bacteria; phylum Pseudomonadota; class Alphaproteobacteria; order Rhizobiales; family Beijerinckiaceae; genus Roseiarcus; species Roseiarcus fermentans. The sequence goes on along the minus strand of NZ_QNRK01000010.1, from coordinate 160,276 downwards.
CGACAGACGCGCGAGCGACGCGCGCCGCCCGAGTCGCACGTCCGGAGGGTCATGGGCCGCTTCGAGGGTGCGCCGCGTCACTCGATCACCGCGTCGGCGGCGGCGAGCACGGCCGGAGGGAAGTCGAGACCGAGCGTCCGGGCGGTCTTCATATTGACGATCGTGACGAACGTCGTCGCCTGCTCGATCGGGATGTCGCCGGGCTTCGTTCCCTTCAGGATCTTGTCGACGAAGGCGGCGGCGCGCCGGAACATGGGCGCGAAGTCGACGCCGTAGCCGAGGAGCCCGCCGCTCGCCGCGAGGGTCGGCCCGCCCACGGCGGGGAGGCGGCGACGCATGGCGGCGGCGGCAATCAGCGCCGGCCCGTCCCCGACGACGAACTGGGGCGAATCGACGACGACGAGGCCGTCGATCGATGCGCCGGGCGCGGCGGAAAGCGCCCGATCGCAATCGCGTGGGTCGCCGAGTTCGATCGGCTCGAGCGCGACGCCGAGCGTCTTGACCCGAGCGACCGCCGCCGCGGTGAAGGCGTCGAAAGGATTGTGCTCGGGGACGAGCAGGCCCACGCGCGTGATCACGGGCTTCACCTGCTTGAGGAGCTCGACCTGCTTCACGCTGAGCTCCGGAGCAAAGAAGGTCTCCCCGGTGACGTTGCCGCCGGGATGGCCGAGACTGGCCGCGATGCCCTGCGCGACGAGGTCGAGCGTCACCGCCGAGACGATGGGAATGGTCTTGGTCGCCGTGTAAGCCGCGAGGACTCCCTGGCCGCCGGTCACGATGACGTCGACGTCGATCTCGACGAGTTCCCTCGCCGCCGCCGCGAGCCGGGCTTCGTCGCCATCGGCGAAGCGAGCCTCGAGAACGACCGTCTTGCCGGGGACATAGCCGAGCTCGGCGAGCCCGGCCATGAACGCTTCGAGCCCCTTCCTGTCGGCCTCCGCCGACGGCGGAGCGAGATAACCGATGCGCGGCATGCGCTGCCCGGCGCGCGCGGCGAGGGGCCAGGCGGCGGCGGCGAGCGCGGCGATGAAGGTCCTTCGTCTCATGCGATCCGCTCGTGGGCGGCGCGCGGGGTCGGCGCAAGGTCGAGGCCCTGCGCCGACGCAGCGCGCCGGACGGGCATGGCGGGGGGGCCGCAAGCGCTGCGGGACAGCGGTTTGCCAACGATGCGCATCGGCGTCCTTCCTCCGGGCGATGACCGCGAAGACCAGCCGCCGCCCGCGACCATTATCCAGGAAACGGCGGTCGAGCGGAACAGCGTATTCGTCCGCCCCAGCCGAGCCGCCTCACGACGTCGGGGAACGGAGCTTCGCCGACGGCCGGGCGTCGCAAGACCGCAGACAGGGCGTCTTCGACCCCTGGCCGGCGCGTGGAAAGCGGGGCTAGAGTCGCGCCGCAAGGGTCACGAAGCCTCGGGAGACAAGGCATGCGTCCGACGAACGCGCTCATCCTCGCCTGCCTCGCGCTCGCGGCGCTCGCGCCCGCGCCCGCGCGCGCCGATCAGCCGACTTTCTCCGAGACCGCCGCGGCGGAAGCCGCGGCCAATGCGACCTATGGCCCGCGAACGACGCCGGGACAGACAATTCCGGTCCCCGACGACGTCAGCCCGCAGCTCCAGCGCCTCATCGCCGCGCCTTTCGGCAATGTCGCCGACGCGCCGAAGACCGGGGACGAATGGAAGGCGGCGGTGGCAGCGGCGAACAGGACGGCGATGGTCAACCTCGACAGGCTGAAGCGGGAACTCGGCGTGACGGTCGAGCCGACCGTCGTCGCCGGGGTGAAGGCCTATCTCGTGACGCCGATGACGATCCCCGAGAAGAACCGCAACCGGCTGGTCGTCGCCCTGCACGGCGGCGGCTACGTCTTCTATCCCGGCGAAGCGGGGACCGGCGAGGGGGTGATGATGGCCGGCTTCGGCGGCTTCCGGGTGCTGGCGGTCGATTACCGCATGCCGCCCGACTTCCCCTTCCCCGCCGCCCTCGACGACGCGGTCGCGGTGTGGAAGGAGGTGGTGAAGACGACGAAGCCGGAAAACGTCGCGCTGATCGGATCGTCGGCCGGCGGCGGGCTCGCGCTCGCGACGATCTTGCGCCTGAAGGACGAGGGCCTGCCGCTGCCGGGCGCGCTCGCCGCCGGCACGCCGTGGTCGGATCTGTCCAGCGCCGGCGACAGCTACGCCGCCAACGCCTGGCTCGACAACGTCCTCGTCGCCTACGGCGGCATGCTCGAGGGCATGGCGCGCCTCTACGCCGGCGGCGAGAGTTTCCGCAATCCCTATCTCTCGCCGATCTACGGCGACTTTTCGAAATTCCCGCCGACCATCCTGACGACCGGCACGCGCGACCTGTTCCTGTCCAACACCGTGCGGGCCCATCGCGCGCTCAAGCGCGCGGGCGCCGTCGCCGACCTCGAGGTCTACGAAGGCGAGAGCCACGCCCAGTTTCTCGCCGGCCCCTCGGTCCCGGAATCGCGCGAAGCTTTTGCCGACATCGCGGCGTTTTTCGACGCGCATCTTGGCAGGTGAGGGTTTGGCCGCTCGTCGGCGGCGGGCGGGACGAGCCCGGCCCGAGGGCGCACAGTCCGCCTGAACGACGCCTCCTCCCAGCCGCTCGCCGGCAGCGAGGCCGCCGCAAGCGACCGTCGCGAGCCGCGACGCCCTGTCCACGAGCGGGCGCGCTCACCCGCCGGTGACGCTCATCCCGCGCTCGGTCGACGAGAGGCCGCCGCGCCGAACGGCGACGAAGTCGTGTCCCGCGGGCTTGCGCGCGATCGCCGCCTGCAGCGTGTCGGTCAGCAGGTCCTGGCGCGGCGACCTGCGCAGCGGCTCGCGAAGGTCGACGCCGTCCTCGCGTCCGAGGCACAGGTAGAGTTTGCCCGAGCAGGTGACGCGGACGCGATTGCACGCGTCGCAGAAACTATGGGTGAGCGGCGTGATGAACCCGACGCGTCCGCCGGTCTCCTCGACGTCGCAATAGCGCGCCGGACCGCCGCTCCGGTGGGTCGAGGGCGTGAGCGTGAACCGCTCGGCGAGCGATGCGCGCAGCTGCGTCAGGGGAATGTGCTGATCCTGCCGCTCCCGTTGCGCCCCGCCGAGCGGCATGACCTCGATGAAGGTCAGGTCGTAGCCGCGCCCGTGCGCCCATTCCACCAGCGCCGGCGCCTCGCCTTCGTTGACGCCCCTGAGGGCGACCGTATTGATCTTGATCCTGAGCCCCGCCCGGTCCGCCGCGTCCAGCCCGGCCAGCACTTTGGCGAGGTCGCCCCGGCGCGAGATCGTCCGGAATGTCTCCGGATCCAGCGTATCGAGCGAAACATTGATCCGCTTGACGCCGCTCGCCGCGAGATCGGCTGCGAAGCGGGAGAGCTGGGAGCCGTTGGTGGTCAGCGTCAGTTCGTCGAGCGCGCCGCGCGCGAGATGGCGCGACAGCGACCGGACGAGCGTCATGACGTCGCGCCGCACGAGCGGCTCGCCGCCGGTCAGCCGGATCTTGCGCACGCCGAGCTCCACGAAGGCGGAGCACAGCCGGTCGAGCTCCTCCAGCGACAAGAGGTCGCGCCTGGGCAGGAAGCTCATGCGCTCGGGCATGCAATAGACGCAGCGGCAGTCGCACCGGTCGGTCACCGAGAGCCGAAGGTACGAGATCGCGCGGCCGAAGGAATCGACCATCCGCTGCGCGACGGGCGCCGCTCCGGCGCTTCCGCGCGGGGCGTCAAGTCCTGGGAGGAACATAGGTTTCAGCCTCCGCCAGCACGAAGTCGGCGATCGCCTGCGTGTGGTTCAGGTCGAGGACGGGAACGGCCAGGGGCGGGAGCGCCCCGTCGCTGGCCACGGCGACGATGTCGGACCCTTCCCGCCACATCAGGGCGTGGCCCTCGCTCGGACGGTGGACCTCGATCGCCGCGTGACGATGGGTGTGGAACCCCTCGATCAGAACGAGATCGACGGGCGCGAGCCGCGCGACGAGCGCCTCGAGCGGCGGCGGCGCGGCGGCGCCGAGCTCGTGCATGAGCGCCCAGCGCGAATCGGACACGAGCATCACCTCCTGCGCGCCCGCCTCGCGGTGGACGAACGAGTCCTTGCCGGGCCGATCGAGGTCGAAGCCGTGGTGGGCGTGCTTGATTGTCGAGACCGTCAGTCCGCGCGCCCGCAAGGCCGGCAGCAGCGCCGCGATCAGGGTGGTCTTGCCCGATCCGCTGCGCCCAACGAGTCCGATCATTCGCATGGCGAGGCTCCCTGTGAGGGCGCCGGGAGGGAGAACTCCCTCCCGGCCGGAGCGCCGGACGCTGCGCCCGGGCTCTGGGACGGGTTTCGGTCAGACCGCCGGCTTCGGCGCCGTGAAGACGTCGACCGTGACGGCCGGGCCGGCGTATTTCTCCACCTCGCCGACGATCGAATGGCCGCAATTGCCCTGGCCGAGCCGGGAGGTGCCGACGTCCATGCTCAGATTGTTGACGTCGCCGTACTTGCACAGGGTTCCGGGCTTGCCGGGCTCCTGCGGATCGTACCAGCCGCCCTCGTTGACCCGGATGACGCCCGGACGCATCGCGTCCGTCACCTTGGCCCCGGCGAGAATCTGGCCGCGGTCGTTGAACACGCGCACGACGTCGCCGTCGCCGATGCCGCGCGCGGCCGCGTCCTTGGGATTGATCCAGCACGGTTCGTGACCGGCGATGGCGTAGGTCTCGCGCAGTTTGGTGCCGCAAAGCTGCGAATGGAGGCGGGACTTGGGATGGCTGGCGGCGATGTGCAGCTTGTACTTGGTGGTCGGACCGCCGAGGCGTTCCGCCGGTTCGTACCACTTCGGATGCGGGCCGCAGTCGTCGTAGCCCATCTTCTCGATGTTCTTCGAGTAGATCTCGATCCTGCCCGAGGGCGTTCCGAGCGGCTCGAGCAGCGGGTCTTCGCGGAACTTGGCGTAGCGCACGAAGTCCTTGCCCGAGGTGACGGGGAATTCGACGACGCCGGTCCCACTCCAGAAGGCGTCGAACTCCGGCATCGGGATATTCTTGGCCTTGGCCTGGACGAGGGCCGCGTCGTAGAACGACTGGATCCAGTCCATCTCCGACTTGCCTTCGGTGAACGCCTTGTCCTTGCCGAGCTTCCCGGCGATGGCGGCGAAGATGTCGTAGTCGTTGCGACTCTCGAACACCGGATCGACCACTTTCTTCATCGCGATGATCGCCGAGCCGGCGTAGTCGCCGACGCTCTCGATGTCGTTGCGCTCATAGGACGTCGTCGCCGGCAGCACGATGTCGGCGAAACGCGCGGTCGGCGTCCACTGGAAGTCCTGGACGACGAAGGTGTCGAGCTTCTTCCAGGCGGCCACCATGCGGTTGCGGTCCTGATGATGGACGAACGGATTGCCGCCGACCCAGTAGGCCATCTTGACGTCGGGGTACTTGGCTTTCGCGCCGTTGAAATCGAACTCCTTGCCGGGGTTCAGAAGCATGTCGACGACCCGCGCCACCGGGATCGACGCCGCGCCGCTCTCCGTCAGCCACGCCGCGCCTTCCTTGGCCTTGCCGCCGTCGGTGATGCCGGTCAGCACCGGGGCGTCGGCCGACGGCGCGCCGCCGCTGGCGTAGTGATACGAGAAGCCGAAGCCGCCGCCCGGCAGGCCGATCTGGCCGAGCATCGCGGCGAGCGTCACCAGCATCCAGTGGCGCTGCTCGCCGTATTGCTGCCGCTGCAGCGACCAGCCCGCGGCCAGCATCGTGCGGTTCTTGGCGAAGCGATGGGCGAGATCCTTGATCGTGTCGGCCGGAACGTCGGTGATGGCGGCCGCCCATTCGGCGGTCTTGGGCGTCTTGTCGGTCTCGCCCATCAGATAAGGCAGGAACTTGTCGAAGCCGGTGGTATAGGTCTTGAGGAATTTCTCGTCGTAGAGTTTCTCGGCGACGAGGGTGTGCGCGATCCCGAGCATGAGCGCGACGTCGGTCTGCGGGCGCGGCGCGATCCACTCGGCGCCGAAGAATTCGGCCGTGCCGGTCCTGACCGGATCGATGCAGATGACCTTCGTGCCCTTGTCCTTGAGCGCCTTCATGCCGGGATAGGCGCCGTGGTCGGCGACGACCCAGCTGATCTGGTTGGTCAGCACCGGATCGGCGCCCCAGAACACCATCAATTCGGTCTTGTCGACGACCACCGGCCAGACGGTCTGCTGCTCGTACACTTCGAGCGTGCCGAGGACGTGGGGGAGGATGATCTGCGCGGCGCCGGTCGAATAGTCGCCCGAGGCGTTCACGAAGCTGCCTTTCAGGTTCATCATCCGCCTGAGCAGGCTCTGGCAGTTGTGCAGCCGGCCCGGGCTCTTCCAGCCGTACGAGCCGGCGAAGGTCGCCGCCGGACCGTAGGTCTTTTCCACGCGGGTCAGTTCCTTGGCGACCAACTCGATCGCCTGGTCCCAGGACACGCGAACGAAGTCACCCGTTCCGCGGCTCTCGGGATCGGCGCCGGGGCCCTTTTCGAGGTAGGCCCGCCGCACCATCGGGAACTTGATGCGGGTCGGCGAATAGACGGAATCCAGCACGCCCGACAATTGATGGCTCGGCGCGGGGTCCTTTTCCCAGGGCGCGATCGACACCATGCGGCCGCCTTCGACCTTGGCGCGGAAGGCGCCCCAGTGGGAGCCGGTCAGGACTTCGCCGTCGGGGGCGGTCGCCGCCCGCGCGCCGCTCACCAGCAGCGACGGGGCGGCAAAGCCGAGCGCGCCGAGCGCGGCGCCGTAGTGCAGGAACGCGCGCCGGCTGAGTTCCGCGCGCAATTCGCCTTTGGATAGACTGGTCATGGAACGCTCCTTCAAGCGCTGGCTGTGGATTGGGAGGGGTTGGACGTGAAGTTTCCGCTCGCCGTGACGGCGGCGAGAAGGATCGCGGCGCCCGCCCAGAACCCCTCTCCGTCGGCAACGCCGCAGGCGTCGGCGAAGGCCGGGGTCCATCCGGCCAGGCGTCGGATCATCGCCTCGGCCGATTCGTCGTCGCCGGTGGCCACGAGGTGCGCCGTCAACGCGAGTTCGACCGCCAGGTGATCGGCCGGCATCGCGGCGGCCGGCGAGACCGACAGGTCGCGCTCGGCGAGCAGGGCCTCCATCTCGCCGGTCGGCGCCTGAAACAGGCGCCAGGCCGAGCCTTGCCGGAATGCCGATTCGTAGGGCGGCACGGTGTCGGGACCGCCGACGCCCTCGAACAACAGGCCGAAACTCCGCCCCAGCCGGGCGGCGAGGGCGCGGTCGTCGTCGGCGCCGGCGAGCGCTTCGCGCAGCAGCGCCGCGCCATGGGCGAGGTCGGGGTCCCGGGCGAGGTCGCGCAGCAGGTCGGCGCCCGGCCCGCGACGGTGCGAAGCGACGAACTCGACGGTCGGCGGCGCGGCGAACAGGGCGGCCAGCCAGTCCAGCATCTCCGCCGGGCGGCGCGATCGGGACCGATCGGCAGCCGGGCCTGGAACGGCGTCTTTCATTTCTTTGCTCCCGTCTCGTTCGTCCCGGCCTCTTTCGCGCCGCCCGTGTCCTGGGCGTTCAACTGCACGTACTTCTGGAGGAACCGGTATTGTTCGTCGTCGAGCGAGATGTTCCGCTTCATCGCGTTCAGGTTGCCGATCCACTGATTGGCCAGATAGTTGGTCGTCGGCGTCAGCGAGTGGCAGAGTCCGCAGCTCGCATTGTACATCTCGGCGCCGTAGCCGAAGAGTTTGGAGCGGTCCGCGACGAGGTCGGCGGTCGTCGTCCAGCCGACGAGGCTGGCTTCGGTCCACTGCTGGTCGGTGTCGGCGTCCTTCATCGTCTGGCCGTGCGCGACCTTGTCGATGGCGTCGGGGCCGAGGGCGGCGGCGAAGATGCGCTTGCCTTGCAGGGCATAGACCATTCGCTCGGCGCCCTCCTGCTGCCAGCCGCCGAACTTCACCTTGACCCACGGGCCGTCGCGCTCGAGCACCTCGAGCGGGGTCAACGGCAGCAGCTTGCCGGCGCTTGCGTCCCCCTCGCTTTTCGGGCGGTCGAGCCAGAAGGGCTTGGTCGAGAGCGTGTAGAGGGTCGACCCGACGACGGGCGTGAGCGACTTCGAGCCGCTCGCGAGGTCATCGTGGACCGCCTTGAATCCGGCGGTCATGTCGGGAAGCTTGTGGGCGATCCCCTTGTGGCAATCGATGCAGGTCTGGCCGCCCTCGTTGTAGGCCTTCTGCATCCGCTCGGCGGCTTTCGGCCGCTGATGGGCGAAATCCATCGCCTCGAAGGAGTGACAGTTGCGGCATTCGCGGCTGTCGGTGTCCTTCATCGTCTTCCAGACCTCCTTGGCGAGGGAGGCGCGCGCCGCCTGGAATTTCTCCGGAGTGTCGATGGTGCCGGCGAGCTTGTGCCAGAGCTCGTTGGTAGCCTGGACCTTGCGGGCGACCTTGGGGATCCAGTCCTTCGGCACGTGGCAGTCCGGGCAGGTGGCCCGCACGCCGGCCGGGTTCTTGTAGTGGATCGAGGTCTGGTACTCCTTGTAGACGGTGTCGCGCATCTCGTGACAGGAGACGCAGAACGCGATGCTGTTGGTCGCCTCCATCGCGGTGTTGAACCCGCCCCAGGCGACAACCCCGGCGATCGCGCCGAGCGCGCCGACGCCGACCAGCGTCCAGGTTGTTTTCCGCCAGGCCAAGGGATTCCACACCGCCACGCTCCCGCTTCTCGAGCGGGACGGAGTGTGCGGCGCCGGCGTAAACGGGCTTCGCGCCGACGGTGAACGTGGCGTAGAAAATTGTAAACAGGTATGAACGACGGGATTCGACGACGGGAAGCTCGCGCACGTGAACGAAACGGCCCATCACATTCTGGTCGTCGAGGACGATCCCGTGGGGCGGGAGACGCTCGCGGCCTATCTGCGCCGTGAAAACCACCGTGTTTCCGTGGCCGTGAACGGAGAGGAGATGCGGCGCGTCTTCCAGCGCGGGGACGTCGACGTGGTGATGCTCGACATCAACCTGCCCAACGAGGACGGCCTCTCGCTGCTCAGGGAGCTGAGGCGTCAGTCGGAGGTGGGGGTCATCATGGTGACTGGCCGGCAGGACGTCGTCGACCGGATCGTGGCTCTGGAACTCGGCGCGGACGACTATGTGACGAAGCCCTACACCATGCGCGAGTTGCTGCCGCGGACGAAGAACCTCGCCCGGCGCGTCGCCGCGGCGCGCATGCTGTCACCCGACCAACCGACGAAGACATTCGACGGCTGGACGCTCGACATCCCGCACTGGACGCTGACGTCGCCCGAAGGCGAGGAGGTGCGTCTGACGCGCGCCGAATTCGAACTCCTCGCCACGTTCGTCACCAACCGGGGGCGCGTTCTGACCCGCGACGGACTGATCGATCACGTCAGCCATCGCGACCGGGACCCGCTCGACCGGACCATCGACGTGCTCGTCGGCCGGCTCCGCCGCAAGATCGAAAAGGACCCCGCGAACCCGCGGCGCATCATCACGGTGCACGGGGTCGGCTATGTGTTCGCCGGCTGAGCCGCCGAGATCCTGGCGAAGACCTGCCTGAGCGCTGCGAGTCCCCGCCGGCAATCGGCAGCCAGTTCGTTGGCGACGGGCGCGAGGTCGTCGTCTTCGGTCTTCGCCAACCGCTCGACCGTCGCCGCACGGTCCGAGAGCTGAAGCAACCCGACGTGCAGGGACGAACTCCTGAGGCGATGGGCGATGCCGGCGAGCTTGTCGTGCTCCCCCGCCGTCGTCAGCCGTTCGATGTCCTCCGGCGCGTTGGCGACGCTGGCTTCAAATGCGGAAACGATGCGCCGCGTCTGCTCGAGACCGAGCAGTTTCACGTGTTCGGCGAGCGCGGTCTCGTCGATCAGGCCTTTTTGCGGATCGGGAGCGGGTGCGTCGTCCCGCTTGCGGAACTTTCGCGGCTTTGCGCCATAGCGGCGCGCATGCCGGATGACGACGCGCCTCAGCGTCGCTTCCAGACGGTCCATGCGGAAGGGTTTGCCGAGGAAGGCGTTGACGCCGGCGCGCGTGCAGGCGTCGATGTCGCTCGCGACAACCTGAGCCGACACCGCCACGACGGGCACGCGACTCTTTTTCCCGGAGTCGAGCGACCGAATCCGCCGCGTCGCCTCGGCGCCGTCGATGTCGGGGAGCCTCAAGTCCATCAGGACGACGTCGAAGTCCCGCGACCGCACCTGCTCGACCGCCGCTTCGCCCGTCGACGCCAGGGTGGCGCGGTGGCCGGCGCGCTCGAGCAGCCCGCAGGCGACCATTGCGTTGACCTCGTTGTCTTCGACCACCAGAACGTCGAGCGACAGCGGCATTCCGACGAGATCCGCCGACATTTCGGCGCGTCGCGCCGGACGATTGGTCGCGGTTCGCGCGAACGGCGCCGCAAATCCGAACCGGCTGCCCTCGCCGAGGCGGCTGCGGGCCCAGATCTCGCCGCCCAACCGGTCGACCAGCCGACGGCAGATCGCCAGTCCGAGCCCGCTGCCGCCGAAGCGGCGCGCGACCGAGGCGTCGGACTGCATGAAAGGGTCGAAGATCGCCTCCAGCCGGTCGGGCGCGACGCCGATGCCGGTATCGAGAACCTCGAAGCTGAGCCAGACGCGATCGGCGCCGTCGTCGCGCGCGCTGACGATCAGCCGGACTTCGCCGCGTTCGGTGAATTTCACCGCGTTGCCGACGAGGTTGAGCAGGATCTGGCGGAGTTTTCCGGAATCGCCAACGACGCCGGGAAGCGCCGGCGCATCGAGGACGAGTTGGAGATCGAGCTTGCGCGCCGCCAGCGGCAGCAGCAGTCCGAAGACGTCCTCGATGACGGAGGACACCGAAAACTCGGTCTCGTCCAGTTCGAGCGCCCCGGCCTCGATCTTGGAATAATCGAGGATATCGGAGACCACCGACGACAGCATTTGACCCGATCGGGCGATCGCCTCGACGTAGCGACGGCTGTCGGAGGAGAGCGCGCCCTGGCCGAGCAGTTCGGCCAGGCCCAGGATGCCGTGAATCGGCGTACGGATCTCGTGGCTGATCGTGGCCAGAAAGGCCGATTTCGCCCGATCCGCCCGCTCGGCTTCTTCGCGCGCGCGGCGATATTCAGTGACGTCGTTGAGGATGACGACCGCGCCCTGATACTTCTCGCTGACGTCGAGCATTCTTTGGACTCTGACCTCGAACCAGCGCGGGCCGAGGTTCGTCGGCAGCAGTCTTTCGAAGGCGATTTCTGTTTCGGCCAGCGCCTCGGCGCCGAGAATATCTTCGATCGGCAGGTGCGCGCCGCTGTAATAGCTCGCGCCCGGCGCCGCTTCGCCGGCGAAACGCGTCAGCGCGGCGTGGTTGGCGTTGTCGACGTTCCCTTTCTCGTCGACCAGGATGACCGGATCGTTCAGGCTCTCGAAGATCGTGAGATACTTGTTCTTCTCGTTGGTGATCAGGCGGTTCTGCGTTCTCAGCTGCTCGAACTGCTCGTCGGCGGGCCTTCCCGACCACTCGTCGCAGAAGCCGACCTCCATCCGGTCGAAAAACCTGTCGATCGATCGGCGGTTCGCCTCGCGCTCCTGCGGCGAGGCCTCGGGGTCCGAGACGAGGTCCTGATAGGTCTCGCGATAGCTCTTCATCAGGCCGAGAAAAAGCCCGAGAGTCACGCCCCGCGTTCGGTGCCGGCGTGCGGCTTCGATGCCGAAAAGCGCGATCGGATCATGCGTATAGTCGGACGACGCCTCGACGGGCGAGGACAGGCGCCCGAGATCGAGGGCGGCGAGCAGAGCCGTCGAGAGCCCGCGGATCGAAGCGAGCCAGGCCTGTTCGAGGGTGGACGTGAACGGGGTGTAGCCGCGCTCCTTGGCGTAGTGAATGATCCGCGCGGTGAGCCAATGATCGCTGGCCGCAATCAGGTCGCGCAGTTGCTGGGTTGTCGGCATTGTCATGTCTTGGACGGGGCTGTCCGGCGCCGACAGCCTTTCAGGGTTTGAGCGCGTCGGCAAGGATTCGCCATTCGACCTTCGCCCGCCATCGGCGCGCGCCCTGACAGGCGACGCCTACCAGCGTCGGTCCCTCCGGGCGGACGCTCCTAGCCGTGGGGAGAAGGCCCCAGCCGTCCGATGACGGAACGAGGAACGACCGGCGTCGGCGCGTCCGTCGCTGCGAGCGGCGGACGCCTGGGCCCGGGCGGCGCTTGTCTCCCGGGCGGGGGTCCACTAATCGGTTCCCTGTCCCGAACCTCGCGATGAGAGGCGTCCCCCTTGTTCCCGAAACCGTCGCCGGAACTCGTTCCGAACACCTACGCCTACGAATCGCAGCCGATGGTGAAGCCGACCGGCTTCCGTGAATACGACGCGCGCTGGCTGTTCGAGAAAGAGATCAATCTGATGGGCGTGCAGGCGCTCGGCCTCGGGCTGGCGCAGCTCCTGAAGGAGCTCAGCGTCCCGCGCGAGGTCGTGGTCGGCCACGACTTCCGCAGCTATTCGGCCTCGATCAAGCTCGCGCTGACGGCGGGGCTGATGGCGGGCGGGGCGAAAGTGCGCGACATCGGCCTCTGCATCACGCCGATGGCCTATTTCGCCCAGTTCGCCCTCGATTGCCCGGCGGTGGCGATGGTGACGGCCTCGCACAACGACAACGGCTGGACCGGCGTCAAGATGGGCGCGGCGCGACCCGTCACCTTTGGCCCGGAGGAGATGGGCCGCCTGCGCGACATCGTGATCGGCGGAAACTACGCGCCCGAGCCCGGCGGCGCCTACGAGTTCGTGCCCGACTTTCCCGCCCGCTACATCGCCGACCTGACCAGCCGACCCCGGTACGGGCGCAAAATGAAGGTGGTCGCCGCGTGCGGAAACGGCACGGCGGGAGCGTTCGCGCCGGAACTGCTGGAGAAACTCGGCGTCGAGGTCGTGCCGCTCGACTGCGACCTCGACTGGACGTTCCCGCGCTACAACGCCAACCCCGAAGACCTGCACATGCTGCACGCGATGGCGGAGGCGGTGACGGCGAGCGGCGCCGACGTCGCGCTCGGCTTCGACGGCGACGGCGACCGCTGCGGGGTGGTCGACAACGAGGGCGCCGAAATCTTCGCCGACAAGATCGGCGTCATGCTGGCGCGCGACCTGTCGAAGCTCCACCAGGGCGCGACCTTCGTCGTCGACGTCAAGTCGACCGGCCTGTTCGCGACCGACCCGGCGCTCGCGGCCAACGGCGTCAAGGTCGATTTCTGGAAGACCGGCCATTCGCACATCAAGCGCCGGGTGCGGGATCTGAAGGCGCTCGCCGGCTTCGAGAAGTCGGGCCATTTCTTCTTCAACGCGCCGGTCGGCCGCGGCTACGACGACGGCTTCGTCACCGCGATCGCCGTGCTCGACATGCTCGAGCGCAATCCGGCGAAGTCGATGGCCGACCTCTATCGCGACCTGCCCAAGACCTTCGGCTCGCCGACCATGTCGCCGCACTGCCCGGACGAAGTGAAATACGGCGTCGCCGAGGCGGTCACCGCCCGGTTTCAGGCCATGCTGATGCGCGGCGAGCGGCTGATCGGTCAAAAAATCCGCGACATCGTCACCGTCAACGGCGTCCGCGTGACGGTCGAGGACGGCACCTGGGGGCTGGTCCGCGCCTCCTCCAACAAGCCCGAGCTAGTCGTCGTCGTGGAGAGCCCGGCGTCGGAAGCCAACATGCGCGCCATGTTCGCGGCGGTCGACCGCGTGTTGCGCGAGAACCCGGAAGTCGGCGCCTACAACCAGACCATCTGACGACGGCGGCCGTCTTGCGCAGGCGGCCCGGTTCGTACAAAGACGATGCGACACATCCGCCAGGGGCGCATCCCATGCCGATCTTCGCCTATCGCTGCCGCGACTGCGGCAAGGAATTCTCGACGCTGGTCATGTCGGGCGAGACGCCGGTGTGCGAGCGGTGCGAGAGCGCCGATCTCGACCAGCAGCTGTCGCTGATCGCCGCGCCGAGCAAGGGCGGCGAGTCTGCGCCGGCGACGGCTGCGGGGGCCTGCGACATGATGGGCGGGTGCGGCTGCGCCGGCGCCTGCCCGGCCTTCGCCGACGCCTGAACGCGCCGCTTGCGCGCCGACCGCATCGCCGCCATCTATGGCGGCGAGAAGCTTTGGAGCGCGCCATGACGGACGCGGTGTCGCCGGCCGGAGACCTCGAGAGCGCCAAAATCCTGGCGATCGTCGCGTCGATCCCGCTCGCGGTCGACCTCGGCCGCTACGACCTCGCGCAAGCGGCCTTCGCGCCCGAGATCGTCATCGACTACACCAGCCTCTGGGGCGGCGAGCCGCAGCGCACGACGCCGGCGGCGCTGATGGAGGCGTGGCGCGGCCTCGTGCCGGGTTTCGACGCGACGCGCCACGAGCTTTTCGACCTCGAGGCGCGGATTGACGGCGACACGGCGACGGCGACGGCAGGGGTCGACGGCCGTCACTGGATCGGCGACGCGCTCTGGCGGCCGATCGGAACCTACCATTGGACGCTCGCGCGCCGCGACGGGCGCTGGGAGGTCACGGCGATGACCTTCGCCCTGACGCGGGAGATCGGCGACCGCGCCCTTGTCGCGATCGCGGCCGAGCGCGCCGGGCGCGGCTGACCCCTCGGCCTTTCGCAGGCTCGTCGCCGCGCCATTCGTCGCGCCCCTGACGGTCGACTGCCGGACCTGCCCGGAAGGAGCGCCCAGCACGGGTCGGATGGGCCCCTTGAGCGTCGGCGCGTCTCGCCCCACATGGGCACACAGGAGCCCGCCGCCTCGCAATCGGCGGCGTCCGCCCCGCGACGCTTTCCTCCCGGAGATCAGGCTCATGACCCTCGAACCCCATGGCGCGCCGGCGCGCGTCGCGCTCGTCACCGGCGCCAACCGCGGCATCGGGCTCGAAGTGTGCCGCCAGCTCGCCGCGCGCGGCGTGCGCGTCTTTCTCGGCGCGCGCGATTACGAGAAGGGCGCCGAGGCGGCGCGCCGTCTCGCTGGCGACGTCAGCCCGGTCGCGCTCGACGTGAACGATCCGGACGCGCCCGCGCGGCTCGCCGCGGGAATCGGCCCGGTCGACATTCTGATCAACAACGCCGGGATCCACTACGACACCTGGGAGACCGCGCTGAAAGCGGACTGGCGGATCGTGCGCGAGGCGTTCGAGACCAATCTGTTCGGCGCCTGGCGGATGGCGCAGGCTTTTGCGCCGGAAATGCGGGCGCGGGGCTGGGGGCGGATCGTCAATGTTTCTTCCGGGGCGGGGTCGCTCGCGTCCATGGGCGCCGGGACGCCGGCCTACGCCACCTCGAAGGCGGCGCTGAACGCGCTGACCCGCGTTCTGGCCGGGGAACTGGCCGGCAGCGGCGTGCTGGTCAACGCGGTCTGCCCGGGCTGGGTCGCGACCGACATGGGCGGCTCGGGCGGGCGTCCGGTCGCGGACGGCGCCGGCAGCGTGCTCTGGGCGGTCGACCTGCCCGCCGACGGCCCGACCGGCGGCTTCTTCCGCGACGGGCGCCCGGTGGCCTGGTGACGAGCGAATCGCCGCGCGCGTCGAGCGCGACGACAGGAAGCGCAGGCGCGCGCAAGTCCGGCGGATTGCAGACAAGGACGTGAACTCGTGACGCCAACCGAAACAGACAAGCAGATCCTCATCGTCGGCGCGTCGCGCGGGCTCGGGCTCGCGATGGCCGACGAGTTCCTGAAGCTCGGCTGGCGCGTCGTCGGCACGGCGCGGTCCGGCGGCGGAACGAAGCTTCACGATCTGGCCGAGGCTTCGGCGGGACGGCTGGAAGTCGAGACGGTCGACATCAACGCGCCCGATCAGGTCGCGGCTTTGCGCGCCCGCCTCGCCGGGCGGACGTTCGACATCGTGTTCGTCAACGCCGGCGTCAGCAACAACCCGCAGGAAACGATCGCCGACGTGACCACGGACGAATTTGTGCGGGTCATGATCACCAACAGCCTGAGCCCGATGCGGGTCGTGGAGGCGCTCGAGGACCTCGCGCCGCCGACCGGCCTGATCGGAATCATGTCGTCGGGCCAGGGCAGCGTCGCCAACAACACGGTCGGAATGCGCGAGGTCTACCGCGGCAGCAAGGCGGCGCTGAACCAGTTCATGCGCAGCTTCGCCGCCCGCCACGCCGGCGATCCGCGGACGCTGGTGCTGATGGCGCCCGGCTGGGTGAAGACGGACCTCGGCGGCCCGGACGCGCGGCTGACGATCGAGGACAGCGTGCCGAGCCTGGTGCGCACGCTGCTCGCCGTGCAGGGCCGGCCGGGCCTGCACTATCTCGACTATCTCGGCCGCACCGTGCCGTGGTGAGCGAGGGGGCGCGCCAAGGGCCGCGACAGCCCCGCCGATTGCACTGGCGCCATGAAGACGCCGATTGAAGGAACGCCCGACCCGAAAGCACATTTCAACGAGCGACAGCGAGCGCTCCAGTCTTACGATGCGGATGCACAACCGCCGCTTCACGCGCCTTACGAATGCGTTCGCTATGGCCGCTGGCCTTTCCGAGGCGCTCCTGACTTGGGAGGATAATGTGGGTGCGATGGATACCGATGCACCGAAGCCGGGATCGCGCGGCCCCCATCTGAAATCTACTGGAATTACACCTTAAATATCAATTACGTAATGCTGATTTGGAATTTGGGCCGGGGAATATCTGTTGACAAAAGCAAACAGTTACCCCATTCTTGGGCGAGTGGATGGCTAGGCCGCGCCACCCTAACAAAGAGATCGAAAATGCGATCTCCCACGCGGAAAGCTTGGCCTGGACGGTGGAGTTATCAAATGGGCACGCTTGGGGGCATCTCTTGTGTCCCCACCATTCCCGCGAGGGGTGCATGGTGGCTGTTTGGTCTACGCCGCGCAATTGTCAGAACCATGCAAGAGCCATTCTGCGCGCGGTCGAACGTTGCAACCATAGACTAGAGGAGGGCGGTGATGAAGACGTTTGAGTTCACAATTGTCGCCAGCTCCCCTGGCAGCGATATTGCCGATCTATCAGAACGGTTGTTTGAAGCCGGCTGCGATGACGCAACTGTGTCGTTGCAAAAGGGTGCTGCAATCATTGAATTTGATCGTGAATCGCGAAGCTTTTATCACGCGCTTAAATCAGCGCTGAGGGACGTTGAATCGACCGGCGCGATGGTCTTATACATTGCCCCTGAACACCTCGTCAGCCTGTCGGATATTGCGTCACGAATTGGCATTACCAGGGCCGCTGTTTCAAACTATGCAATAGGAAAGCGCGATAGCGGGGACTTCCCTATTCCTGTCGTCAGAGTTACGACTGACACGCCCCTTTGGGATTGGGTAGATGTTGCGCGATGGTTTTTCCGACGGGGGAGGCTGTCTCTGACTCAGGTCGTGCACGCCCGCGTTGTGAGATACGAAAACGTCAAGCGTCTAAAGCGAAGCGAGCATATGCGCGCAGCGTAGCAATGGCCCGCAACTCTCGCCGTACGGAAAATCTGCCGCTCAGTTTGTCCCGGACATGCTGTCCTAGCCCAGCTTGGCCGGGGCGCAACCGCCCATTCGTTGCTTGGCGACGAATGGGCTGCGAAAATTCAAATTACGAACTGAGACGCTACCGCCGCTTGCGGAAGGTTTCGAGCACGTCGAGGAAGGTCCACAATTGCTTCAGTCCCGGCGACTCGACCAGCGCCTCGCCGGTCGGATCCTCGATCGGGACCTCGTGCGCCGGGTCGCGCACGATCGCGCGGCGATAGAAGCGCCACGTCGCGTGGCCGAGGATCGGCATGACGACGGCGAGGCCGATGAACAGCGGCGCCGACCCGACGGCGAGCGCGGCGGCCACGATCGCGCCCCACACGGCCACCGGCGCGGGATTCTCGCGCGCCAACCGCACCGAGGCGACGATCGCCGGGGCGAGCCCGACGTCGCGATCGATCATCAGCGGGAACGAGACGACGCTGATTGCGAGCGCGACCGCGGCGAAGCCGAATCCGACGAGGCAGCCGACGGCAATCATCGTCCATCCGCGGCTGGTCGTGAAAACGTCGCGGACGAAGAGCCCCGCGGCCGACGGCGCATCGGGCCCGTACAGCGCCACATAGAGGTATTCCGCCGTCGCGAGCCAGAGCGCGAACAGCGCCAGGAGAAAACCGCCGAGAGCGAACACCGAGGGCAGCGCGGGGGAGCGAAATACGGCGAAAGCGTCGAGCCAGCTCGGCGCGAGGCCCGCTTCGCGCCGGCGGCTCAACTCGTAAAGCCCGACGGCGAAGAACGGGCCGAGCAGCGCGAAGCCCGCGGCGAGCGGAAACACGAGCTGGAGCGCGCTGCCGAACGAGGACAGCGCCGCGAGCGCGATCCCGGCGAGCGCGTAGAAGACGCCGACGAAGACGGGATGGGTCGGCGTGGCGAAAAAGTCCTCGACGCCTTCGCGCAGGGCGGCGAAAGCGTCCCGCGTCCCGAGCTTGCGGACCTCGATCGGCGCGTCATCGGCATGGGGTCCGAAGTAGACGTGGAATGTCGACGTCATGGGCGTCCTCCGCATCTTTGCGGGACACAGGCGGGACGTCGCGACGCTCGCGCCGCGGCCCCTCGACCGGCGCGCCGCCACGATCGAGGCTAGGCGGAACTCTTGGGCGCCGTGCGGTCTTTTGGCGCCCTTTTCATGGCGTCGACGGGCGGAATTGCGCCGCTTCGCGAGCGTCGGCGCGCGGGCGCTCCCATGCGAGCGCCCCATCTCGGCGGCTTTCGCCCGTCGAGCCCGCGCGTCCGGTCGCCGGGGCCGCGTCCGTCGCCCGACCTGGCAGCCGCGCTCGGCGAGCGCGGCGCGCGGCCAGCGGCCACGTCTGCGACGACGCTCGCCATCCGCCGCAGCCGCCGCGTCCCCTTCCCGGCTCGGCTTCGGCTCACCGGGCAGGGGTGCGGTCAGGACCGGATGACCGCTGGACAGTTCCGAGCCGTCGCCGACGGCTTCGCGACGCGGTCATGCCGAGCCGCGGCGGCGGGCTCGCCGTCGCCCACCCGGCCTCAGCCGAGGCTACCCGGACCGAACCAGGCGTCCAGCTCTTCCATCCCGTCCGGCGCGCCGCGAAGCCGGTCCAGCGGCGCCGCCGGGTCAATCCGGATCGGCGGCGGATTGTCGTTGGCGGACGCGACGGCGACCGCGGGTCGGACGCACGTCTCGAACGGCGCGGCGCAATCCGGCCGGCCGGCGGCCGGAGGTTCGGCATGGCCGGCGTCTTCGCGGCAAGCGGGTTCCGGTTGTCGGTCGATCATCGGAAAACCTCCGTGTCTGTTGTCTCGACGTCTGTCGGCGTCGCGCTGGTCTCTCGTGTTCAACACGCGCGCACTGTGCGCGCGCAAAAACGCCCGTCGCGACGGTCACAGCCTGAAGCAGCCTCTCCGTCCGCCCGGACCGGGACACCATCCCGATCGTGGATAGATTACTACCTTACGATTGCAGATTGCAACGCCTGCGTGTCGCTTTTTTCGCCGCGGGCGCCGGCCGACGTGGCTCGCCGGGATTCCCGAGCGCCGCCCGCCCTCGGGAGACGCCGATCGAGCGGCGGTCTCACGAGGTCGGCGCTCCGGCCCGTCGACGACAAGGCGTCCCCCGGACGCCCGCCGGAGCCCGGCCGGGCGGTCCGACGAGCGCCCTGCGGCGGCGCTCGCGCCGGCCCGGAATATTGTTCGCCCGCGCGGCAAAAACCCTCTTGCATCGCCGCTCGATTCGAACACATATGCAGTCGCCCAATACGCACGTGCCTGTGGTCGCGTGCCGGTCGGCGGGGATCTGGACAAGAGGCCAGTCAACCGCCCTTTGGAAGACCGGCAGCCGGAGGCGAACCGGCGAACCCCGCCCCACGGGGGACGCGACTTGAAGCAACGACGGACCGGGCTTTTTTGGTCTCTGCCTGCCCTCCAAAGGCCGGCGATCAAAGAGGCTTGTCTATCTTTGCCGGGCGTGCGGACGGGACTCTCCGTCCAAACGATGGCCTGATGTGTGATCCCCGCGCGGCCTTTTGCCGCTCGGTCCCCATGCATTGGGCTACGGCGCAGCAGCTGATCGCTCCATCGTCGCGGCCTCTTCGAGGCGACGGCGCGCGGGCGATCGCGTCGGCGGGTCAACGACAGCGTCCGCGTTTCCAACGCGCGGGCGCGACGGTCGCATCGCCGGCGAATCCTTCACTGTTCCGGCGCGGGAACCGCCTGCCGCGCCGTCAGGGGATGCCGCTCATGACGGACCGCATCAAGCAATTCCTCGCCGACAACCGCGAGGACGGACCGCGCCTCGTCGTCGATCTCGACGTCGTGCGCGACAACTATCGGAGCTTCGCCGACGCCCTGCCCGACACGCGCGTGTTCTACGCCGTCAAGGCCAATCCGGCGCCCGAGATCCTGAGCCTGCTCGCCGGCCTCGGCTCGTGCTTCGACACGGCCTCGGTCGCCGAGATCGAGCTCGCGCTCGCCGCCGGCGCGTCACCAGACCGCGTCAGCTTCGGCAACACGATCAAGAAGGAGAAGGACATCGCGCGCGCCTTCGCGCTCGGGGTCCGGCTCTATGCGGTCGATTGCGGGGCGGAGGTCGAGAAGGTCGCGCGCGCGGCGCCGGGCTCGAAGGTGTTCTGCCGGATCCTGTGCGACGGCGCCGGCGCCGAATGGCCGCTTTCGCGCAAGTTCGGGTGCGCGCCGGACATGGCGGCCGACGTGCTCGAGCGCGCCCACGCGCTGGGCCTGGTCGCGCACGGGCTGTCGTTCCACGTCGGTTCGCAGCAACGCAACCCGCGCATGTGGAACCGCGCGCTGCAGGTCTCGGCCGGGATCTTCCGCGACCTCGCCGAGCGCGGCATTCAGCTCGCGATGCTCAACCTCGGCGGCGGCTTCCCGACGCGCTACCTCAAGCGGGTGGCGCCGGTTCAGACCTATGGGCAGTCGATTTTTCGGGCGCTGCGCCGCCACTTCGGCAACCGCATCCCGGAGACGATCATCGAGCCCGGCCGCGGCATGGTCGGCGACGCCGGGATCATCGAGGCGGAGGTCGTGCTGATCTCGAAGAAGTCTCAGCAGGACCACGTGCGCTGGGTCTATCTCGACATCGGCAAGTTCAACGGCCTCGCCGAGACGATGGACGAGATGATCCGCTATCCGATCCGCACCGATTGCGACGCGGAGGCGCTCGGCCCGTGCGTGCTCGCCGGCCCGAGTTGCGACTCGGTCGACGTGCTGTACGAGAAGGACCCCTACCTTCTGCCGGTCACGCTCGAGATCGGCGCCAAGGTGCTGATCGAGGGGACCGGCGCGTACACGACGACCTATTCCACGGTCGGTTTCAACGGTTTTGCGCCGCTGAAGTCGTACGTGATCTGAGCCGTCGCCGGCGGCTCCTCGGCCGAGCCGCCGGCCCGTCCGAACGCCTTCGGCTGCGCCGGGCCGGAACGTCTTGCCGCCGACCCGGCCGGCGCGTTATCGCAATCGGAGAGGCGGCGCGCGGCGGGGCCGCGAAGGCCGCCCTCGCTCGATGGGACGTTTCGACATGAGGACTTCAGCAACCCGGCTCGCGGCGGCCCTGCTCGCGCTCGCGTCTCTCGGTCAGGCCGGCTTCGCCGCCGGAACCGAGCCGGTCGCGGGTCCGCCGGCTGTGGCCGCCTGGGTCGTCGCCCCGGGCGACTCCGGTTACAGCGGCGCCCCCTGGCCGGCGCCGCCGTGGACGACGTCCCTGCCGGCGCCGCGGCTCGGCTGCTACGCCTTCAGCCAGGACCTGAGGGGCGCGTGGCGGCGGATCGTCGTGTGCGAGTGAAGGCGGCGCCGACCCCGCTGCGACTCCCGCACGGTCGCCCGCGCGCCTTGCAGGTTGGCATGGGGCAGCCGCAGGCGGCCGATCGCGGCGATGGCGAACCCGAGCGCATAGGCGACGGAGCCTGCGCACAAATCCGACCACGCGAGCGCGCCGCCCGGTAGCAGCGCGAAAACGAGCGGCGCGCCGAGGGCGGGTCGAAAAGCGCGCCGGTCGCCGCGCCCGGCGCGTGCGAACGCGTGGCGCGCAAGCCCTGCTGTCAATCCGCGGGACAGCCTGCCCATCCGTCGCCCCCTCTGGGAAGGAAGCCCGTGGGCGCCGCGGTCGGGACGACGCGAGAACGGTCGGCCAGGCGAGAGCCTGCGTCGCCGTGGCGCGGCGAATGTCTTGAACCTGAAACAATCCGTACCCAAACAGGGGCGCGGCCCATTCTTGACGAGAGTCCGATGAAGAGCATCCTTCTGTTCGCAAGCGCAGGCGTCGGACTCGCGAGCCTCGTCGCGCCGGCCCTCGGCGCTGGCCGTCCGCTGGTCACGACCCAGCCCGATCCGCAGGCCGACGTCGCGCCTTATTTCGTGCCGGACAGCGACCCGCGCTGGTCGAACCCGGATTGGTCGGCCGACGACATCGCGGCGCTGCGCAAGGCGATCAAATACGTCTTCGTGATCTACAACGAGAACCGCTCGTTCGACCACGAGTACGGGACATTGCCCGGCGTCGACGGCCTCTATTCCGACGGCAAGGCGCCGCGCTCCGCCGCCGACACCCCCGGCTTCACCCAGACCTACCGCGACACCGTGACCGGCCAGACGGTGACGGTGCAGCCGTTCCTCGTCGGCCCGGAGCAGAATGCGTCGTTCAAGGACTCGACCGACCATTCGCACAAAGGGCTCGCGGCCAAGCTCGACGTCCAGGACGGCGTGGCGAAGATGGACAAGTTCGCCGAGGTCGAGTGGCGCAAGTACGCGCGCTCCGGCAGCGATAAGGGCGAGAAGATGGGGACCCAGTTCGCCCGCCTCGCCATGGCGCACATCGATTGCGACACGATCCCGTTCTTCTGGCGCTGGGCCACCCGCTTCACCATCTTCGACAACAATTTCGCCACCGAGGACACGCCTTCGACTCCGAACGCCGTCGCGATCCTTTCGGGCCAGGCCGGCGAGACGCAATGGGTGAAGCACCCGAGCCTGACCAACGCCCCGGCCGACACCGGCTTCACGGGCGCGATCGGCGGCACGATCAACGGCAAGACCTACAGCGGCGAGGCGACGACGCAGGGGCCGCCGCTGGTCAACGATCCGCAGCCCTGGTGGGGCTCGGCGTTCGACGCCACCCCGATCGGCCGGCAGCCGACCGCGCCGCGCGAGGACTGGGACCCGGGCAACACCGCCTCGAACCTCACCTTCGCCTCGCTTCCGCTGACGATGATGGGCGGGTGGATCAACCTGTTCACCCAGTGGGACCGCAACCCGGCCTTCGACCTTCCCGACGTCCAGAAGGACATTCCCGCCGTCGCAGCGCTCGGAAAGACGCCGGTCGGCTGGCGCTGGTATCAGAACGGCTACGACCTCGAACCCACGGACACGGGACTCGTCGTCTCGCACATGGGCTATGTCAGCCACCACAACGGCGCGCAATATTTCGGCTACATCGCCAACAACCCGGTCGAGGCGATCAACCTGCGCGGCGAAGGCGACTTCTTCGCGGATCTCGCGAGAGGCGACCTGCCGGCGGAGGGCGGCGTCTTCTATGTCCGCGGCGGCTACTACAATCTCGACTATCCGAAACAGACCGCCGTCATCCAGAATCCGAACTATCCCGACCCCAAGGGCCTGACGCCGGACGAGCGCGCCAAGATCGCCAAGGCCAAATCCGGCGACGACGACCACCCCGGCTATTCCGACAGCATGCTCACCGAGGCGATGGCGGCGCGCGTCATCAACGCCATCGCCAGCAACGACAGCCTGTGGAAGCAGAGCGCCATCATCATCGCCTACGACGAGTCGGACGGCCTCTACGATCACGTCCCTCCGCGAATCCTGAGCTACGGCCCCGACGGCCTGCCGCTCGCCCGCGGCGTCCGCATCCCCCTTCTCCTGATCTCGCCCTACGCCCGGGCGCACGCGGTCTCCCACGCCGAGGGCGACCACAACGCGATCATCGAGACGGTCAACGCGCTCTTCGGCCTGCCGGCCCTTTCGAGCCTGCCGGACGAGAAGGAGGCGCTGGCGGAGGGCGATTCGCCGCGGTTCAACGCCTTCGCGCCCAAGGGCTTCGAGCAGAAATACCTCGGGCCGCGCGACACGCCCACGGCTGAGACGGACAGCCTGCTCTCGGGCTTCGACAAGGCGCGGGTGACGGGCGCCCTTCCGCCTCTCCCCGCCTCGCTCGCGCTGATCCCGCGCGACGTCGTCGAGACCTTCCCCCACTACGGCGGCAAGGGCTGCGCAGCGATCGGCGTGACGCCGGAGAACGTGCGCCAGGCCATTCCCAACGTCATGCCGGAGGGATTCAATTCCCTGCCCGCGACCCTGCCGGACTACAATTGAATCGGGGAGGCCGGGCTCGGCTCGTCGCCGCTTGCGCGATCTGCGCGGTGGCCGCGCTCGCGCCGAACGCCCACGCCGGCCCGGTCGTCGACCGGATCAGGGCGGAGGGGGCGATCCGCTGCGGCGGCGTCTCGCGGCCGGGGCTCGTCGGCCAGCGGCCCGGCGGGCGCGAGGCTTCCGGCCTTTATCTCGACCTCTGCCGGGCGATCGGCGCGGCTCTGCTCGGGCCCGAGGGCCGCATCGCGTTCCACCCGTACGATTTCGACGCCGCCTTCGACCTCGTCCGCGACGGTCGCGACGACCTCGCCTTTCTCGACGGCTCGGAGATCCTCGATGAGCGCCTCGCGGGCCGGACGCTGTTGGGGCCGGCGGTGGCGTTCGTCTCGACCGGCGTCAGGGTTTCGGTCGATTCCCCGGTGAGGACCCTCGCCGACCTCGCCGGCAGATCGGTCTGCTTCTACCAGGGGTCTGGCGCGCACCGGACGCTCGAGGCGTGGATGGCGGCGCGCAAACTCGACTTCACCCGCATGCCCTACACCGAATACGGCGAGATGGACGACGCCTTCGCTGCGGCGAAGTGCGACGCCGAAGCCGGCGAGACCGGCGATCTCGCGATCGCGAGCCTTTCAGGCAAGCGCCCGAGCCGCATCCTGCCCGAGCCGCTGGCGAGTTTCCCCGTCTTCGCCGCCACGCCGGCGAGCGACCCGCAATGGGCTGCGATCGTCGCCTGGGCGATCGTCACGGTGCAGCGCGCCGGGCTGCCGGCGGGGCCGTGGACGGCCCGCGCCGAGGCGTCGGCGCCGGAGGCGGGCGATCTCGGCCTGTCCGACGACTGGGCGAAGCGGGTCCTCGCCGCCGCCGGGAGCTACGCCGACATTTACGACCGCAATCTCGGCGACCGTTCGCCCCTGCGGCTTCCCCGCGGTCCCAACGCTCCGGCGGAGGCGGGCGGGCTGTTCGTCACGCCGTTCCGGGAGTGACCGCGCCGGCGGCGTCGCCCCCCGGGTTCGTCATCAGTTCGCCCGAGGCCGCGTCCCCGCCATGACCGCGAGCCTCACCGAGGTCGACCGCGAAAGCCGGCTCGGTCCCGGCTGCGGCGGGGGCCGGAACGGATCCGTCGGAGGCCACTCCCGGCTCGGGCGCGGCGGCCCCCTGGCGCGGCGCAGGCGACCGGCGCCTCCGCCGGCGCGCTCGGTCAACAGCTGTAGGTTCCGCGCAGGAACAGCAACTTCTGGTCGACCTCGATCTCGTGGAAGACGCGCTCGTGCCAGGCGACCTGCGCCGCGAGCAGGTCGGCCCGGGACAAAAGGCCGACGAGGCGGCCGCGATCGAGCGCCACGGCGTGCGTGACGCCGCGCTCGGCGATGAGGTCGAGACAGCGGCGCACGGTGTCCGACGGCGCCGCCTCGGCGACCGTCCGGCTCATCGCCTCGGCGACCGGCGCATCCTTGGCCGCCCGCGCGCCGGTCGCGCCGTTTCGCGCGTAGTCGCGCTCGGAGAAGACGCCCGCAACGCCCGCCGCCGACGTCACCGCGACTGCGGCCGCGTCGCATTCCGCCATGACCCGCAGCGCTTCGCCGACGGTCGCGTCCTCGGCGACGGCCGCGAGAGCCAGCGGACGCAACGCCGCCAGCGCCGTCGCCACGGTTGGTTCCGGCGCGCGCGGGTGGCGCGCCTCGGCGGTGGCGAGACGCGCCGCGAGCACGCCCGGCCTGTCTCGCCTCTTGTTGCGCAGCGATCCGAACATGAATCCTGGACCTTCGTTCACCGCCAAGGACACGAAAGATACACGAAGCTTCGTGTCCCCTCGTGTCCTTCTTGTCGAGCCGGTTGCAATGAGTCCGGCTCCGTCATATATTTTGCCCGATTTTCATGGCAGGAAAGCGGGCATGTCTTCCGCAGGAGGGAAATCAGGCCGCGCGAGCGGCGCCTTCGAAAGCTACGGACTCTCCAAGAAGCAGCTCGCTGAAACCCTCGGGATCGCGCCCGAGGCGTTGTACAAGGCGAGCCGCCTCGATGCGCCCCGGACGCAGTCGCGCCTCAGGGAGATGAACGAGATCGTGCGGCGCGTTTCCGCCTGGGCGGGCGGGCCGGCGCAGGCGGTGGCCTGGTATCGCGCCGAGCCGATCCCCGCTTTCGGCGGACGCACAGCGGAGTCGCTGGTGAAGTCGGGTCAGGCCGCCGCGTTGCGCGACTATCTCGACTCGATCGCGCTCGGCGGATTTGCTTGAGATTTTGCGGTCTGGCCTACCGCGCCCACGATCCCCGCTGGTCGTTCAGGCCGCTCTCCGGCGAGGGCGCCGCCATCCACGGCGGGCGCTTCAACCCGAAAGGCCTGGCGGCGCTTTCTCTCGCCCTCGATCCGATGACGGCGATCAAGGAAGCGGCGCAGGGCTTTGCCCGCAAGTTCGAGCCGCTCGTCCTTTGCACCTACGAAATCGACTGCGAGGACGTCGTCGATTGCCGGTCCGGGGAGGACGCCCTCGCCGCGGGCGTCGCCTGGGAGGACATGGCGTGCCCCTGGTTCGCCGAGGCGGCGTCCGGGCGGGAGCCGGCCTCGTGGCGGCTGGCGCTGCGCCTGATCGCCGCCGGCGCGGCGGGACTGATCGCGCCGAGTTTCGTCCATGGCGTCGCGCCCAACGACGTCAATCTCGTTCTGTGGCGCTGGAGCGACCGCCTGCCCTGCCGGGCGCGCGTTCACGACCCGAGCGGCCGTCTGCCGAAGAGCCAGCTGTCGTGGACGTGAGGGTTTCACCACCAAGGACACGAAGTCGCACGAAGCTTCGTGTCCCTTCGTGTCCTTGGTGGTGAATTGGGAACCGCGCCATGCCAAAGACCAGCGCCGGCATCCTCCTCTTCCGCAGCCGCCCGTACGGCGCCGAGGTCCTGCTCGTCCATCCAGGCGGGCCGTACTGGGCGCGCAAGGACGACGGCGCGTGGTCGATCCCGAAGGGCGAAGCCAATCCGGGCGAGGACCTGCTCGACGCCGCGCGGCGCGAATTCTTCGAGGAGACCGGAGCCCGCGTCGAGGGCGCCTTCATGGACCTCGGCGCGCACCGCCAGCCGGGCGGCAAGGTCGTCGCCGCCTGGGCGCTGGAGGGCGATTTCGATCCCGCCTCGCTGTCGAGCGGGCCCTTCACCATGGAATGGCCGCCCCGCTCCGGCAAGACGGCCGAGTTCCCGGAGGTCGACCGGGCCGAATGGTTCGACCTCGCCGCGGCGGAGCGGAAGATCCTCGTCGGTCAACGGCCGATCCTCGCGGCGCTCGCCCGGCGCCTGGAAGGCCGACGATCGCGGGAAAGCTGAACCTCGCCCCTTGCCAAATCCGCGCGAGGCGTGGAAAGGCGCGGGCGCGGCCCTATATGGGCCTTTCGCCGCGCGGAGCCCTTCATGCCTTTCTGGCTCGACATTCTCGCCTTCCTCGTCAAGGCGCTCGTCATCGTGGCGGCGATCGGCGGCCTCGCGATCCTGATCGTCCGGCTCGCCCGGTCGGGCGAAGCTCCGAAGGACCACGAGATCCGGATCAAGTCGATCAACGACCGCTACGACGCCATGCGCGACGCGATCGAGGCGGAACTGGTCGACAAGAAGCAGAGGAAGGCGCTGATCAAGGCGCGCCGGAAAGAGGCCAAGGCGCGGCGCAACGCGCCGCCCGGACGGCGCATCTTCGTCCTGACCTTCAAGGGCGACCTGCGCGCGACCGCGGTCAAGGCGCTCGGGCGCGAGATCGACGCGGTGCTGATGACGGCGCGGCCGGGGACCGACGAAGTCGTGGTGCGGATCGACAGCGGCGGCGGCACGGTGACCGGCTACGGCCTCGCCGCCGCCGAGTTGCAGCGGCTGCGCGAGCGAAAGATTCCGGTCACCGCCTCGGTCGATCAGGTCGCGGCGAGCGGCGGCTACATGATGGCGTGCGCCGCCGACCGCATCGTCGCCGCGCCCTTCGCCGTGGTCGGCTCGATCGGCGTCGTCGCGTCGGTTCCAAACGTGCACAAGCTGCTCAAGAAGAACGCGATCGAGTACGAGGACATCACCGCCGGCGAGTTCAAGCGCACCGTGTCCGTGCTCGGCGAGATCACGCCGGCGGGGCGGGAGCATTTCCAGGACAAGCTCGACGCGATCCACGAGGCCTTCAAGTCGCTCGTCGCCGCCCGCCGGCCAGGGATCGACGTCGCCCGGGTCGCCACCGGCGACACCTGGCTCGCCGGCGACGCGCTCGGCCTCGGTCTCGTCGACGAGATCGTCGCCGGCGACGAACTGCTGTTTCGCGCCCGCGACAGCGCCCGGCTCTACGAGATCCGCTGGGAGGCGAAGAAGACTCCGCTCCAGCAGCTCACAGGCGGCCTCGGCGCCGCGGCGCGAAGGGTTGCGGACTTCGCCCTCGCCCGGTTGAGCGGCCCCGCCGGATGAAGGCCCCGGCGGCGGCCTTCCGCCGCCGGACCCCCCCCGCCCTCAGCCGATCGCGATCTTGCGCGGCTGGGCGTGCTTCGCCTTGGGCAAGGTCAGCGTCAGCACCCCGTCCTCCAGGCTGGCGCTGATGGCGTCCCGGTCGATCGCGTTCGAGAGGGCGAACGAGCGGGCGTAGGGGCCGACGTTGTACTCGGCGTAGACCGGCTCCATGTCCTTGTATCGGGCGAAGTCGATGCGGCCTTCGACCCGCAGCACGTCGTTCTCGAGGCCGACCTCGAGGTCCTTCTTCTCGACGCCGGGCATCTCCATCACCACCGCGAGCGCCTCCTCGGTCTCGTAGATGTCGGCGCTGGGGACGAAGCTGCGGCCCGGAACCGTCCGCTCTTCCCTGGCGAGAAGTTCCTTCTTCTCGCGCACCGCCATTTCCTTGTTGTCCGCCATGGTCCTCTCCCTCGCATTTCCGTTCATCGCGCCGCGCCTCAGCCGATCGCGATCGTCCTCGGCCTGTCGCGCTCCGAGCGCGGCAGGAACAGCGCCAGCACGCCGTCGCGAAGCTCGGCCTTGACCCCCTCGGGGTCGATCTCGACCGGCAGGGTCACGGCGCGATCGAACCGCCCGGCGAGCCGCTCGCGCCGATGCACCGCCGCAGTCTCGGGAAACGCCACCGTCTTCCGGCCGGAGAGCCTGAGGGTGCGCCCCTTCAACTGCAGCTCGAGGTCGGATTTGGTCACGCCGGGGATCTCGGCGATGACAACGACGTCGTCGCCCTTGCGAAAAACGTTCATCGGCGGATAGGCGCCGCCGCCGCTCGGCCCCGACCCGAGCCAGTCGCTCTCGCGGAACATGTCGAGCGCCTGCTGAAAGCTCACGAGCGCGTCGAAAGGATCCGAAACTATCGCCATGGTTTGCCTCCTTCCCTCTCGTTCGGCGGAAGGGGCGCGAGCGCATGCCCGAGACGATGGGTCTTCTTCTTGACGCTCGGGGCGTGCGAACGCCTCCCGCCACGATCGCCATCGAGGTGGGGAGGCGGCGGCGCGCCGTCAAGAGCCGGCGGCGGCGCGAGCCTGGGCGTTTCGCGCCAAAGGGAAAGCCTCAAGTAACGCCGTTCGTCGAGCCGTCGGCGTTCGCGCCCCGCGCTTGCGCGATCAGACCTCGAGGCCTCCGGCGGAGGTTCGGCGGAGTTGTCAAAAATCACGGCCGTTCGGGCGAGCGTGTTGAGACGGGTCAATGCGCGGCCCGCCGGAACGCCTAGACTTGCGTCATCGGGCTGAGAACCAACCCGATCGAGGAGGCTTCGATGACAAAAGTTGAAACCAAGGTTCCCGTCGCCACCGCGGCGAAACCCGAATCGGCGCCGTCCACCGTGCAGATGCAGATATGGCGGCCGTTCGAGTCCCTGCGCCGCGAGGTCGACCGCCTGTTCGAGGACTTCACCGCGAGTCCGTTCCGGCTGCCGTTCCGCCGCCCGGCCTTCGACATCGAGCCGTTCTGGTCGCCTGAGGCCTGGGTGGCCGTGCCTGCGGTCGATTTCGTCGAACGCGACACCGGTTACGAGGTTCATGCGGATCTGCCCGGCCTCGACGAGAAGGACGTCGAGGTGAGCGTCGCCGGCGGCGTGCTCACCATCAAGGGCCAGAAACACGAGGAGACGGAGGAGAAGAAACCCGACTTCCATCTGCGGGAGCGCCGCTTCGGCTCGTTCGAGCGCGCTTTCCGGGTCCCGGCCGGCGTCGACGCCGACAGGATCGAGGCGAGTTTCAAGAAAGGCGTCCTGACGGTCGTGCTGCCGAAGTCCGCGGAGGCGCAGAAGCCGGTCAAGACGATCGCGGTCAAGGCCGAGTAGGCGCGCGCGGCCGTCGGCCCGCTCGCCGGCCCGCAGCCGGGGCTTCCGCGAGGAAGCCCCGGCTCGTTTCAGGCGCCGGGTCCCGCGGTCTCCTGCAGGAGACGCCGTTCCCGAAGGCGTCCGCTTGCGGCGGGGCCTTGGAGATCGGACGCGGACAGCGACCGCAGGGCGAAGGTCACTTGTCCTTCAGGACCGTCCAGCCGAACTTGTTCGACAGCGGGGTCGGATCATCCATCAACGCTTCCGGCCAGAAGGGCGACTTGTAGTCGTTCTTCAGGACGCTCCAGCCGAACAGGTCGGAAAGCGGGGTCGCCGGATTCTTGATCTTCGAGCCCTCTTTCACGACGCTGAGGACCGACCAGCCCATCTTGGTCGACAGGGGTGTCGGATCGTCCGAAAGGGCTTCCGGCCAGAAGGGGGACTTGTAGTCGTTCTTCAGGACGCTCCAGCCGAAGAAATCCGACAGCGGAGTGGGCGAGTCCTTCCACTTCGCGAAGTCGAACGGCCGCACGGCCGCAACAGTCTTGCCGCCCTCGTCCGCGATCTCCTCGGAGGTCGCCACGCCGCCGTGACTGTCGAGAATCTTCGCCACGGCCGCGCCGTCGCCGAAGGGCGCGGTGACGGCGACCAGGACCTTGTCCGGCTTGAACGAGGCCTTTACCTCCTTGAAGCCCTTCGCTCCCAGTTCGTCGATCGCCGCCTTGGCCTTTTCAGAGCTGGTAAATGTTCGCTTTTCGATCGCCATCGTGGCACCGCTTTCTTTTCAACGCTGTGGCGGCATCCTTCCCCATCGCGCCGCCGCCGTAACGCGACCGCCGTCGGGTATTGTACGGCCGCGGAGCACGGGTGTCGAGAATTGTTTGTCAAGTTTAGTTGTCACTTCAGTTTGTCATCTCTTCTTGTCATTCGGGCGCCCCTTGCAGGCCCCTGTCGCGGCGCGAAGGTTCGACCGCCGCGCGTTGCCGAACCTCCCGGCCGGTCCGGCGGCGCCTGCCGAGGGCCCCGATCTCCGCTCGCCCGAGCGCGCGCGTCGCCGCGGACCCGATCTCCCTGCGACACGGCGCCGCAGCATTCGGGCGGGACGCTGTCCAGTCGCCGCCAGCGCGGCTCACCCGATTCGCGACGCGTCGCGGAAACGGCGCGCATTCCGCACCGCGCGCCAGCCGGTTTCGGCGCCGCCGCCCCCCGCTGACGTCCTTGCGGCCTTCGCACTTCCGTCCGGGAGTCAGGACTTGTTCGGGCGCGCGGGCCGGCGACCGCGCTTGCGCTCTTTCGTCTGGCCGGCGCGAGGCGGTTCTTCCTCTTCCCGGCTCGGCGCCCCGGGGGCGGGCGCCGCGACGGCCTCCTCCCGGATCGGCTCCTCGCCGGCCGGCGCCTCGACCGCCTCCTCCCGGCTCGGCTCCTCGGCTGCCGGCGCCTGGACGGCCTCGACCCCGGGGGCTTCGACCGGTCGCGCGTCCTGCGGCGCGGCCGCGACGGGTTGGCTGCGCCCTGCGCCGCTGGACGGGCCGAGCAGGACCGGCCAGCCGAACCTTTTCGACAGCGGAGTCGGATCGTCGATCAACGCCTCCGGCCAGAACGGGGACTTGTAGTCGCTCAGGACCCGCCAGCCCAAGAGGTCCGAGAGCGGGGTGGCCGGGTCCTTGATCTTCGAATCGGCCCCCTCTTTCACCAGCTCGAGCACCGACCAGCCCATCCGGGTCGACAGCGGAGTCGGATCGTCGACCAGCGCCTCGGGCCAGAAGGGCGAGCGGGCGTCGTTCAGGACGCTCCAGCCGAAGAACTCCGACAGCGGGGCGGCCGAGTCCTTGATCTTCGCGCAATCGAACGCCGGCGCGGCCGTCGGCGACCCGGCGCCCGCGTCCGCCTCGCCCGACGCCATCGGCCCGTGGCGGTCGAGAATCTGCGCCGCGCGCTGGCCCTCGCCGAAGGGCGCGTTCACGGCGACCCGCACCCGATCCGGCCCGAAAGAGGCCTCCACGTCGGAGAAGCCTTGCGAAGACAGCTCGTCCATCGCCGCCCTGGCCGTCTCGGAATTGGCATATGTTCGCTGTTCGATCGCCATTGTCGCACCGCTTTCTTCAGGTCGTTCCGCGGCGGTTCGTTCATTCCCCTCTGCGTCGCCGCCTGCCCGCGACCGCCGTCGTCTTGTACGGCGACGCCGCAAATGTGTCGAGATCGCTTGTCACCATGACGTGTCATGTTTTCTTGACACTCGGCGGCAGCGCAGGGGCCGCGCCAACGGGGCGCGCCTTTCGGGAGCGCTTGCAATCGCGCCGCGCGCTCGCTAAGCGCCGCCCATGTCAGCGCCGCCCGTCGCTCTTCTCAACGCCCGCCTCGTCGACCCGGAGCGCGAGACCGAGGTCCGCGGCGGATTGCTGGTCCGCGACGGCGTCATCGCGGCCGTCGGACCGGCGGTGAACCGGGACCAGATCCCCGAAGGCGCGCGCGTCGTCGACTGCGCCGGCGACGTCGTGGCCCCGGGCCTCGTCGACATGCGCGCCTTCGTCGGCGAGCCGGGCGCCGAGCATCGCGAGACGATCGCCAGCCTCAGCGCGGCGGCCGCGGCGGGCGGGGTGACGAGCGTCGTCGTCCGGCCCGACGCCAGTCCGCCGGTCGACGATCCGGCGATGGTCGACTTCATCCTGCGCCGCGCCGGCGACGATTCGAAGGTCCGCATCTTTCCCTCGGCCGCCCTGACCAAGGGCCTCGCGGGCCGGGAAATCGCCGAGATCGGGCTGCTCGCGGAGGCCGGCGCGATTCTGTTCTCCGACGGATCGCGCTCGGTCGCCGACGCCCAGACCATGCGCCGCGCAATGACCTATGCGCGCGACTTCGACGCCCTCGTCGCGCCGGTGTGCGAGGACGCTTCGCTCAAGGGCGAGGGCGTGGTCGCCGAGGGCCTCAGGGCGAGCTGGCTCGGCCTGCCCGGCGTGCCGCGCGAAGCCGAAACGGTCGCGCTCGAGCGCGACCTGCGCCTCGTCGCGCTCACCGGCCCGCGCTACCACGCGCAGATGATCTCCAACCGCCTGTCGATCGAGGCGATGCGCCGCGCCCGGGACGCGGGATGCGGCGCGACCTGCGGCGTCTCGATCAACAGCGTCAGCCTCAACGAGCTCGACGTCGGCGACTACCGCACGTTCCTGAAGCTCAGCCCGCCGCTGCGCGGCGAGGACGAACGCATGGCGCTGGTGGAAGCGCTGGCCGACGGCGTGATCGACGTGATCTGCTCCGACCACGATCCGCAGGACGTCGAGACCAAGCGCCTGCCGTTCGCCGAGGCCGCGACCGGCGCGATCGGCGTCGAGACCATGCTGTCGGCGAGCCTGCGCCTGGTGACCGCCGGACACCTCAGCCTGCCGCGGCTGATCCGCGCGATGACGCTGCGGCCGGCGCAAATCCTGCGCCTGCCGGTCGGCCGCCTCTGCGTCGGCGCGCCCGCCGACCTGATCCGCTTCGATCCGGACGCGCCCTACGTGCTCGACCCCGCAGACCTGCATTCGCGCTGCCGCAACACTCCGTTCGACGCGGCGCGGCTCGAGGGCCGGGTGAAGCTGACGCTGGTTGCCGGCCTCGTGGCCAACGAATAGTCTCGCTTCCAACAGAAGCGAAATGGAGCGGGCATGGTCGGGGTTTCCTACGGAGCGGCGCTGGCGCTGGCGCTCGGCTACCTGCTCGGCTCGATCCCGTTCGGCCTCGTCCTGACCCGGCTCGCCGGGGCGGGCGACCTGCGCGCCATCGGCTCGGGCAACATCGGCGCCACCAACGTCCTGCGCACCGGCCGCAAGGACCTCGCCGCCGCCACGCTCGTCCTCGACGCCCTCAAGGCGACCGCCGCCGTCCTGCTCGGCGCCTGGGCTTTCGGCCCGGCGGCCGCGCTTCCCGCCGCCGCCGGGGCGATCATCGGCCACCTCTATCCGGTCTGGCTGAGGTTTCGCGGCGGCAAGGGGGTCGCGACCTTCCTCGGCGGGCTGATCGGCGTCGCCTGGCCGGCCGCGATCGCCTTCGCCGTCACCTGGCTCGCCGTCGCCGCCGCGACCCGCTATTCCTCGGCCGCTGCGCTCTCCGCCACCGTCGTCTCGCCGATCGTGGCCTGGGCGGTTGGCCCGCCGGACGCGGGACTCGTGTTCGCGCTGCTCGCCGCCCTCGTCTGGTTCAAGCACAGCGCCAACATCGGGCGGCTCGTCGCCGGGACGGAATCGAAGATCGGTAAGGCGTGATGGCGACCAAGCCGCCCGCGCGCTTGTCCGACGACCAGCTGTTCGACTGGCTGCGCCTGATCCGCTCCGAAAACGTCGGGCCGCGCACCTTTCGCGCTTTGGTGAATTCCTGCGGCGGGGCGCGGGCCGCGCTCGAGGCGCTGCCGGACCTCGCCCGCCGCGGCGGGGCGCGGCGGACGATCCGGGTCGCCACCGCCGAGGAGGTCGAGCGCGAGCTTTCGCTCGCGCGCACGCTCGGGGTGCGTTTCGTCGCCCTCGGCGAGTCCGACTATCCCCCCGCCCTGCGCCGCATCGACTCCGCCCCGCCGGTGCTCGCGTTTCGCGGGCGCGAGGAGGCGCTGCAGCAGCCGGCGGTGGCGATCGTCGGATCGCGCAACGCGTCGGCTGCGGGGCTGACCTTCGCCGAGCGGCTGGCGCGCGGCGTCGGGCAGGCGGGCTACGTCATCGTGTCGGGGCTGGCGCGCGGCATCGACCACCGCGCCCATGTCGCGAGCCTGGAAACCGGGACGGTCGGGGTGCTCGCCGGCGGCCACGCCCGCCCCTACCCCGACGACGCCATCCCGCTGATCGAGCGGATGGTCGAGCACGGCGCGGTGGTGTCGGAAATGCCGATCGGGTGGGAGCCGCGCGGGCGCGACTTCCCGCGCCGCAACCGCATCGTCTCGGGGCTCGCGGTCGGGACGGTGGTGGTCGAGGCGGCGCGCGGCTCGGGCTCGCTCATCACCGCCCGCTTCGCCCTCGAGCAGAACCGCCAGGTGTTCGCCACCCCCGGTTCGCCGCTCGATCCCCGCGCCGAAGGGACCAACGACCTTCTCAAGCAGGGCGCGCTCATGTGCACCTCGGCCGAGGACGTGGTGGCGGCGCTCGCCCCGGCGCATTCGGCCGACCTGTTCGCCGCGCTCGACGAAGCGGGCGGCGCAGGCGAGCCGCTCTGGGGGGAGCAGCCGCTCCTCGGCGTCGACCCGGAAGGAATCCCGCGCGTCACGCCGGGCGACGAACTCGACGAAGCGGCCGGCGCCGCCTATCTCGCCCGCGACGGCGCGGACGCGGCGCGCGACAGCGTCGTCGACCTGCTCGGCCCGGCGCCGATCACGCTCGACGACCTCGCCCGCGCGGCCAATCTCCCGGCGCGGGACGTGCGCATCGCGCTGATGGAGCTCGAACTCGCGGGACGGGTCGAGTTCTCGGGCGGCGACCGGGTCGCGCTGCGGCCGTCCGGCGACGAGACCGCGTGACCGCCCAGCGCCGGCTTCAGTCCTCGTCTTCCGGACCGCCGAACGCCGCCTGGCCCTCGTCGGCAAGGCCGTCGAGCCCGTGGTCGTCCTCGTCGCTCTCGTTGGTGCGCACGAACATGTCCGCCTCCGAGCGCGCCATGCCGAGGAAATAGCCGAGCAGATCGAGGCCGGCGGCGAGCGCCATCGCCTCGAGTTGCGCGGTCATGTCGGATATGTAGCTGGCGACGTCGAGCGCCTCGCGACTGGCGACGCCCCTGCCCGGCCCGTCCGCTTCGCGCTCCCCCGCCGCGTCGTCGCGCTTCGGAAGCGCGCGGGCCGCGGCCTTGCGCTTCAAATCCCCGCTCCGGCCAACCATGCCATCCGTCACCCGAACGCGTTGACGGAACCGACGCCGATTCCGTGGCGCACGCAGGAGGACGCCACGCGCTGTCCGCGCGGCCGATTCGACCTTTTGCCCGCCCTGCCGCGATTAGACGCCTTTTTTCCCGTTGTGCGCAAGCCTTGCGGCAGCCTTTCGCGCGGGCTCAGCCGGGCGTTCCCCGCCCGGCGGCGAGCGCCGCCAGCCGGTCGAGGGCGCCCTGGAGAATGTAGGCCGCGGCCATCTTGTCGATCACTTCCGCCCGCCTCGCCCTCGATACGTCGTTCTCGATCAGCGACCGGAGCACGACGGCGGTGGAGAACCGCTCGTCCCAGAAGGCGATCGGCAGATCGGTTCGGGTCGCGAGGTTGCGCGCGAAGGCGCGGGTCGATTGCGCCCGCGGCCCGTCGCGCCCCTCGAGATCGAGCGGCAGGCCGAGCACCAGGGCGGCGATCTCGAATTCGGCGAAGATCGCGAGCAGCGCGTCGGCGTCCTTCTGGAACACGGTTCGGGGCAATGTCCTCAGCGGCGAAGCCAGCCGCCGCTCGACGTCGGACAGCGCCAGCCCGATCGTCTTCGTGCCCAAGTCGATGCCGATCAGGCGCGCCTTGGCGGGCAGGCGCGCGGCCAGGTCTTCGAGGAGAAGCGGGCGATTCATCGCCCGAGCCGCTAGCACGGCGGCGGGCGCCTGTCGAACGGCGCCCGGCGCGACGGGCGGGCTCCGCGAGCCAGGACACCGCGGCACTAATGGCCTTCCAAATTGTCGAATGAAATGAGCCCTAACGGCGGCTTTCAACAAGTGCAAGGAATCCCGCAAGGTCCATCAACCACGCCTGCTGCGCAGGTCTGTACGTTGAATGAAGTGCCTTAGGCAATATGAGTTGCAATTCGAAAGACTTCATTTCGTCCGTCTGCGTTTCGGAGATCGACGGCTCCAAAGTGATCAGGTGTTTGCCCTTCACCCGCGCGCCCTCCGATACGACCTGCCGCCATCGGTCCTTGCAGGTCGATTTCGATCCGAGCAGCGTCAACTTTTCCGCCGGGAACGTTTCGTCACGGTAGGCATCACCGCCGGGGAACAGGAAGTCAGGCTTTTTCTTACCCTCAGTCGTCGCGCCCCGGTCGAACTTGAGCTTGCGCGCCTTGAAAATCGTCTCAAGGTGGTTTTCGAGGCTCTGCCCAGCCCTGCTCTTGCGCCTGTTTTGGACCGACAGACTGAACGAGATGAAGCCGTCGACGTCGGCATCCTCGCCCGCGATGAAACCTGACTTGAGCCGCTCTGAAACGATGGCCCGTTCCAACCGCCGGAACAGCGCCTCCTCGCGCTCAAGCCACGCCATGAGGGCCGCGTCGGCACCGTCGAGCGGGTCAATCTCCGGCAGCGACGACCGCGCAAGCGCCGAGAACGCCGCCGTTGTCGGAAAGGCCTTGCCGAAAGGCACGAGAAGGTTATCTAGGAAGTCGCTCTCGGACTCCTCGATCTCGATGCCGAGCTCGTCGAGGACGTATCGCGCGGCGAAGTCTAACTCTGCCTGCCGCTCATGCTTAATGTCTTTGTATTCTTCCAATAGTTCTATCTGCTCGTCGATGCCGAAGAGCCACATGAGCTGCGAGTTTACCGTGCTGGAACCAGGCGTGATGACAACGAGGACGGAACCATCGGGACGCCGGGCGAGGAACATCGTGTCACCCGGTTGCATTGCAGTCGTCACAGCATTGCTGCTGTAATAGAGGTGGTACTCAGGGGCGCGGGGCTTACCCTTGCGGACGTTGCTCCACGACACGAAGCCATCTTCGGAAAACCCTTCCTGCTCGGCCCCCAGCCAGACGAAGCGGGTCTCGATCTGGCGCTGGTCCTCGTCGCCGAACAGCTTTCGTAGCGCGCGCGTCCCTTGGAATTCGTGCTGGTTCGACCGGTCGGTTACGACCTCGACGAGGGTGAGCCGCTTCGCAACAACCCCCACGAACAGATCGCTCAAAAGCCCGCGACGAATCGTCATTCAAGACCTCTGATCTCAAGAGAATTTGCACCCGACCTGAGCCAATCGGCGCAGGATTCGATAACGGATTCGATGGGGAGACGCCGAGGTCCTTTGAAGCTGCACTCCCAAACCACGCCGATGCGCCACCCAGCGGACGTCAGGACACGAACAGCGCTGGCGTCGACCTCGCGGTTGCGGGCGATCTTTGCGCGCCACCAGTCCGGGCGGGTCTTAGGCCAGACGAATAGCGGGCAGTTGTGGCCATGCCAAAAGCAACCATGCGCGAATATCACCGCGCGCCGACTTGGGAAGACCAGATCTGGTTTTCCGGGAAGATCTTCGACGTGTAGGCGATATCGAAATCCAGCCGCGTGCAGGCCGCGGCGCAGCACCATCTCGGGGCGCGTGTTCTTGGCTTTGATCCCAGACATCATTCGACTGCGGACGGACGGCGGAACGCTGTCAGCCATGGGCCTCAGCCGCCTGGCGGTCGGGACGCGTCACCTTGCGGATCGGCGCGGCTTCTGGCCGTTCCGCGTCCACTGCGGCATAGATATGCCTTTTCATGTTCCGGGCGATGAACTTCACAGCGGGAACGACTACGGAATTACCGAATTGGCGATAAGCCTGCGTGTCGGAGACCGGGATCTTGTGGCTATCGGGATAGCCCATCAGCCGAGCGCACTCTCGCGGCGTGAGGCGGCGCGGAATCTTTCCCTCACCCTGGCTGACGAGGATCTCGCTTCCGTCTTTGTAATAGCGTGCCGACAAGGTCCTCGTTACATCGTCCGGGCCGAAGACACTGCATCCGAACCCATTGCCTGCTCTGGCGTGCTTAGCTGCATAGTCTTGGAGATACTTCCATAGATGCGGCGTTAACGTGTATTTCGAGTCGACATCGTGTTCCAGGATCGAGCCAAGGGTCGGGCCTTCGTCCTCTGGCAGCTTGAGTTTGTTAATGTCGAATGAACTCTTGTCGCGGAATCCCACGATGAAAATGCGCTTGCGGCGCTGCGGCACCCAGTGCTCGGACGAGATCACCCTCGTCGACACATGGTAACCGAGTTCCTGCGTCAAGACGTGCATGATAGTAGCGAAAGTCTTACCACCATCATGGCTCTCAAGGTTTTTGACGTTCTCAAGCAGAAATGCCGTCGGACGGTGATGAGCAATGATTTGTGCTGTGTCAAAAAAGAGCGTGCCCTGCGTGTCACACAAAAATCCGTGCGGGCGCCCCAAAGCATTCTTCTTCGATACGCCTGCGATGCTGAATGGCTGACAAGGAAACCCAGCAAGTAGAACGTCGTGCTCGGGGATCAACTCAGGAGTCTCGGCGAACGGGCGGATGTCACCCTCGACCTCGCGGTTGTCGTGGAAGTTCGCCTCATAGGTTTCTCTCGAGAAGCGGTCCCATTCGCTCGTGAAGACACAGCGCCCGCCGATGCTCTCGAATCCGCGACGCAGTCCGCCAATGCCCGCGAACAGGTCGATAAAGGTAAAACTCTTTTCAGCACGCAACATGGACACGACGATTCGACTGTTGGCAGGAAGGGCACAATCGGTCATCCCATATCCCCGACGAACGAACAATTAGTTCCCTGTATGTTCTCACATTGGAAACCCGAGTTGTCAACGGCCTTCTCTCGCGGTCTGGTCCGCGTGAAGGTGCCACCGCGCCGAAGCGGATCGACCGATCCCTTCGACCGCCGATCACGTGTCACCGCTTTGCCGTTGCTGGTTCCGCTTTCGCGTCGACATCACGGAGCGCCGCCCGCCGCGGCTGGCAACCGGCAATATGATGTCCAGACCGGAACGCGACCGCCCACCGCGCCCCCGGTTTGCCAGCGCAATCTCCGCGATGTATAGGGGCCTCTTTCCCGCAAGACTGGTCCCGAGGAGCCTTCGATGTCCGTCGATCTCGCCGCCGTTCGCCGCATCGCGCATCTCGCGCGCATCGGCGTGAGCGAAGCGGAGATCCCGCATCTGCAGCACGAGATCAACGCCATCCTCGCCTTCGTCGAGGCGCTCGGCGAAGTCGACGTCGAGGGCGTCGAGCCGATGACCTCGGTGACGCCGATGCGGCTGCCGATGCGCGACGACGTCGTGACCGACGGCGAGATCGCCGCCAAGGTGCTGGCCAACGCGCCCCTGACCGAAGACGGCTTCTTTCTGGTTCCCAAAGTGATCGAATGACCGCCGCCGCCGTCTCGCCGCGCACAAAGTCCCGTTTCCGGACACGCCCAAGGACAAGCCCGTGACCGACCTCACCTCCCTGACGCTCGCCGAGGCGCGCGATCGGCTCGCATCCCGGGCGATCTCCAGCCGCGACCTGACCGCGGCGCATCTCGCGGCGATCGATCGGGCCAAGGGGCTCAACGCCTTCGTCGCGGTGACGGCCGAGAAGGCGCTCGCGATGGCGGACGCCAGCGACGCCCGCCTCGCCCGCGGCGAGGGCGGCCCGCTCGAAGGGCTGCCGATCGGCGTCAAGGACCTGTACGCCACCGAAGGCGTCCACACCCAGGCCTGCAGCCACATTCTCGACGGCTTCAAGCCGGCCTACGAGTCGACCGTCACCGCCAATTTGTGGCGCGACGGCGCGGTGATGCTCGGCAAGCTCAACATGGACGAGTTCGCCATGGGCTCGTCGAACGAGACCTCGTACTACGGTCCGGTCGCGTCGCCCTGGCTGCCGCCGAATTTCAGCCCGACCCAGGCGCGCGCCGCGCTCGCCGACAAGGGCAAGCGCGGCCTGATGGCGCCCGGCGGCTCCTCGGGCGGCTCGTCCTCGGCGGTCGCCGCCCATCTCTGCCTCGCCGCAACCGCCAGCGACACCGGCGGCTCGATCCGCCAGCCCGCAGCCCTCACCGGCATCGTCGGCATCAAGCCGACCTACGGGCGCTGCTCGCGCTGGGGCATGGTCGCCTTCGCCTCGTCGCTCGATCAGGCCGGGCCGCTCGCGCGCACCGTGCGCGACGCCGCGATCATGCTGCGCTCGATGGCCGGGCCCGACCCGAAGGACTCGACCTGCTCGCCCTCGCCCGTGCCCGATTACGAAGCCTCCGTCGGACGCTCGGTCAAGGGCCTGACGATCGGCGTGCCGAAGGAATACCGCCTCGAGGGCATGAACCCGGAGATCGAGGCCCTGTGGGCCAAGGGCGCCGAGTGGCTGCGCGCGGCCGGCGCTACGATCGTCGACGTCAGCCTGCCCAACACCCGCCACGCCCTGCCGGCCTATTACATCGTCGCGCCGGCCGAGGCGTCGAGCAATCTGGCGCGCTACGACGGCGTCCGCTACGGCCTGCGCGAGCCCGCCTCCGAGATCGTCGACCTCTACCAGAAGACGCGCGCCAGCGGCTTCGGCCCGGAGGTCAGGCGCCGCCTGATGATCGGCACCTACGTGCTGTCGGCCGGCTATTACGACGCCTACTACCTGCGGGCGCAAAAAATCCGCACCCTGATCAAGCGCGACTTCGAGATCGCGTTCGGCAATGGCGTCGACGCCATCCTGACGCCGGCGACGCCCTCGCCCGCCTTCGCCATCGGCGCCATGGCGTCGGCCGATCCGGTCGAGATGTACCTCAACGACGTCTTCACCGTGACGGTCAACATGGCCGGGCTGCCGGGGCTGGTCACGCCGGCCGGGCTCTCCGCCGACGGCCTGCCGCTCGGCCTGCAGCTGATCGGCCGGCCGTTCGACGAGGAGACGCTGTTCGCCCTCGGCGAGGCGATCGAACAGGCGGCCGGGCGGTTTTCCCCGCCGGAAGCATGGTGGGCGTGAGCCGCCCGGGGAGCCCGCGATGAGCTGGGACGTCTATTTCGTGCACTTCGAAAACGAACTCTGGCCGCCCGTCGATCCCAAACCCGTCCTCGCCGTGTTCGAGCGCTATTGCGAAACGCTGCAGCGAAAGGAACATGGATACGACTGC
The DNA here is from genome assembly GCF_003315135.1 of Roseiarcus fermentans. Taxonomy (GTDB): domain Bacteria; phylum Pseudomonadota; class Alphaproteobacteria; order Rhizobiales; family Beijerinckiaceae; genus Roseiarcus; species Roseiarcus fermentans. Next base: position 118,054 of record NZ_QNRK01000010.1, on the reverse strand, counting down.
AAGCTGCGGGACGGCCTCGAAATCGAGATCTACTCGGCTCCCCTCGACGGCTCGGAACCGTTCGATGGGCCGATGTTCGCCTTTCGCGGTTTCACGCCCGTCGCGGCCCGTTTCCTGTACGAGGCGGCCGTCGCCGGACAGGCGACGGTGATTGCTCCGGGCATCACATGCCTCGTCGAGGAGACGAAGGACACGGATCTGCCGAAGGACCTCAGGAAGAGTCAGCCGGTCATCCATGTCGGCGACGCGGACGAACTCTACGCTGCGCTGACCGAGGGCTTCGACGGCTGGCGGCGCTATCGCGACCACGTGGTGGGGCGATGACGGCGCCGCTGTCGCCAGCCGGGCCCCCGGGGCGGACACACCAGGGCCGCAGGGCCGCGATCGACAACCGACAGACGGGGACGCCATGACCGTTCAGACCGGCAACGCCAAACTCCTCAAGGGCGCGACGGGCGACTGGGAGACCGTGATCGGCCTCGAGGTCCACGCCCAGGTGACGTCGCGGGCAAAACTCTTTTCCGGCGCCTCGACCGAGTTCGGCGGCGAACCCAACACGCATGTGTCGCTGGTCGACGCGGCGATGCCGGGCATGCTGCCGGTGATCAACCGCGAGTGCGTGGCGCAGGCGGTGCGCACCGGGCTGGCGCTGAAGGCGCAGATCAACAAGCGCTCGACCTTCGACCGCAAGAACTACTTCTACCCCGACCTGCCGCAGGGCTATCAGATCTCGCAGTACAAGAGCCCGATCGTCGGCGAAGGCGAGATCCAGGTCGACCTGACGCCGGACTACGCGATCCGGGTCGGCATCGAGCGCCTGCATCTCGAGCAGGACGCGGGCAAGTCGCTGCACGACCAGTCGCCGACCATGAGCTTCGTCGACCTCAACCGCTCGGGCGTGGCGCTGATGGAGATCGTCTCCAAGCCCGACCTGCGCTCGGCCGACGAGGCCAAGGCCTATGTCGGCAAGCTGCGCACGATCCTGCGCTACATCGGCTCGTGCGACGGCGACATGGAGAAGGGCAGCCTGCGCGCCGACGTCAACGTATCGGTGCGCCGGCCGGGCGAACCGCTCGGCACCCGCTGCGAGATCAAGAACGTCAACTCGATCCGCTTCATCGGCCAGGCGATCGACACCGAGGCGCGCCGCCAGATCGAGATCATCGAGGACGGCGGAACGATCCAGCAGGAAACCAGGCTGTTCGATCCCGCGCGCGGCGAGACGCGCTCGATGCGCTCCAAGGAAGAGGCGCACGACTATCGCTACTTCCCCGACCCCGATCTCTTGCCGCTCGAACTCGACGGCGAATGGATCGACGCGCTCGCCGCCTTCCTGCCCGAGTTGCCGGACGCCAAGAAGGCGCGCTTGATCGCCGACTACGGGCTCTCCGCCTACGACGCCGCGGTGATCGTCGCCGAACGCGAGACCGCCGACTTCTTCGAGAGCGCCGTCAACCACGGCGGCGCGCAACGCGACGCCAAGGCGGTGGCGAACTGGCTGATGGGCGACCTCTCGGCGCAGGCCAACGCGCAGGGCGTCGGCGTCGCCGACGCGGGCCTCTCCGCCGCGTCGCTCGCGACCCTCGTCGACCTGATCTGCGAGGGCGTGATCTCCGGCAAGATCGCCAAGGACCTGCTGGTCATGCTGCTCGGGCCCGACCGCGGCGCCGACCCGCGCGCGCTGGTGGAGGCGCGCGGCCTGCGCCAGGTGACCGACACCGGCGCGATCGACGCCGCGGTCGGCGCGGTCATCGCCGCCAATCCCGACAAGGCCGAGCAGGCGCGAGCCAAGCCCGGCATGCTCGGCTGGTTCGTCGGCCAGGTGATGAAGGCGACCGGCGGCAAGGCCAATCCGCAGGCGGTCAGCGACGCGCTGAAGACGCGGCTGGGACTTTAGCGGCGCCCGCGAATCGCAGGCTGCGATTCGCCGCTTTCGCTGTCGACGCGCTGGCTCGCCGCGCCGCTCCTCCGGGCTGGCGCGGCGGTTTTGCGACGGTGGCGCAAAGACAAGGCGATGGACGCTCGCCCGCGCGACGGAAAGCCGGCGGACGTCCTGAAGGGAAGCGCCTGTTCGAACGGCGTGCGGCTGCGTTTCGCGCGGCGCAGGGTCCCGAATCCGGCTGAAAGCAAGGGCTGAGCGCGGATCGACGACGTCGACGGCCGTTCGACGGCGGCGCCGAGCCTGCGTTGCGGCGGCCGCCGTCGGGCGCGCGAAATCGAACGCCGAATCCGTCGCGAGACCGCTCGCCGCAGCGCTCCGAACGCGCGCGCCTGTCGATAGGGACTTGACAAGGCTCGCGTTCGTGCGGAGCTTTCAAAAGCGGGAAAATGGGACGATCGACAAGGAACGCGAACCATGGCGAAAGCAGCAGGCACGAAGCCGTCGAAGAAGACCGCCGCTACGAAGAAGCCCGCCAAGGAAGCCGCGGCGAAGAAGACTGTGCGCAAGGCCGCCGCCAAGCAGACCGCGCGCAAGAGTGCGGTGAAGGAGACCGCGGCCAAGAAGACCGACGCCTCGACAACTGCCGCCAAGACGACGGCGCGCAAGCCGCCGGCCACGAACACCGCCGCCAAGACGACCGCAGCGAAGACCGCCGCAGCCAAGACCGCGACAAAAAAGGCGGGGGCCAAGAAGACCGACGTCGCAAAGCGCGCCCCGGCGCGGCGCAAGACGGCGGAGCCGGTCGTTTCGCCGACCGCGCCCGGCGACACGCCGCCGACCAGCGAATAAGCGGATCCGACCTCGACCGGCTGCTTCCGAGTCGGCCGCGTCCGGAGCCCGCGTTCGCGCGCGGGTTCGACCGGCGCCGCCGCCCGTTCCTGGTTCACCGCGGTCCCCGCTCGTCCGGCCGGAGCGTAACCCGTGTCGCCGAGGATGATCAGGCGGAGGATGAAGCCCCGGCCGTCGCCGTGGGGGCCGGACGCGCGGCGAGGATTTTCGCCCGGCCCGCTTGCAATGAGCGAACGCGTCGGGCATATGTCCGCACCTCGTGGAGACGTGGCCGAGAGGCTGAAGGCGGCGGTTTGCTAAACCGTTATAGGGTTGTAAAGCCCTATCCAGGGTTCGAATCCCTGCGTCTCCGCCATTACGATCAGAAAATCAAGAACTTAAGCTGGGTGTCGGAATCGGTCGTAACTCCCAAGCCGCCGTCATCGCGAGGAGCGAAGCGACGCGGCGATCCAAGGGGGCGCGGCCAAGATCTGCCGTATGCCCCGCGTCGCCGCGCTTCGACGTTGGCGCAGGCGGCCCCTGGATCGCCGCGTCGCCCTTCGGGCTCCTCGCGAGGACGGCCGGGAAGCGTCATCGCCCGCCTCGGCGTCGACGACCGCCCGTCATTCCCAAGGCGCCCCTAGGCTTGGCGGTTACGATCGGTCCGCAAATCGAATTTGCCCAGACCGCTGCAAATGTCGCGGCCTCCTCGGGTCCTGGTGCGGCCTGGCGAACGTGACCAATCGAGGCCCCTCTCTTCCCTTTCGCTCGGGCGCCGCAGGATCGCGCCATCAGCGGACATGGGGTGGGGTCCCAGCTTCATTCGCTTTACAGACTTGGGAACGCCAGCGATGATCGGTTGGCGCAAGGTGGGGACGATCGTGGACGTCGGGGCTTGGCTCAAGAACCTCGGTCTCGGTCAGTACGAAGTTGGATTCAGGGACAACGCGATCGACGGAGACGTCCTGCCGAGCCTGACGGCCGAGGACCTGAAGGAGGTCGGCGTCGCCGCCGTCGGCCACAGGCGCAAATTGCTCGACGCAATCGCCGCCCTTCGGACCGAGCCCAAGACCGCGTCCGACACGACCCTCCCGCCCGAGCCGCCGCCGGCCGGTTCGCTTCACTCTCCCCCCTCGCCGCCCCAGAAGTCCGCCGACATCGCCGCCGAGCGCCGCCCTGTGACGGTGATGTTCTGCGATCTCGTCGGCTCGACGGCGCTGGCGGCGAAGCTCGACGCCGAGGACTGGCGCGACCTCGTCGGCGCCTATCTCGACGCCGCTTCGGAGGCCGTCGTCCATTTCGGCGGCCATGTGCTGAAGAAACTGGGCGACGGCCTCATGGCGCTGTTCGGCTACCCGAGCGCGCAGGAGAACGACGCCGAGCGCGCCGCGCTCGCCGCACTCGCGATCCTCGCCGCGCTCGATGCGCTGAACGCGCGAAATGAGATCAGGGGCCTGCCGAGACTCTCGGCGCGCATCGGCCTCGACATGGGGCCCGTCGTGGTCGACGCCACCGGCGAGGTGTTCGGCGAGGCGCCCAACGTCGCTGCGCGGACCCAGGCCGCTGCGGCGCCCGGAACTGCGCTCGTCACCGCCGCTGTGCAGCGCCACATCGCGGGCCGCTTCGTCGCCGAGGACAAGGGACCGCACGACCTCAAGGGCGTTTCCGGCCGGCCAATCCTCTATCGCCTCGTGCGCGCGAGCAGCGGCGCGCGGCGGGGCGGCGCGAGGTCGCTCACCCCGTTCGTCGGCCGCGAGGAGGACCTCGCCTTGCTCCTGCGCCGGTGGGAGCGCGCGCGGGGCGGCGAGGGCCAGTTCGTCCAGGTCGTCGGCGAGCCCGGTCTCGGCAAGTCGAGACTCGTCGAAGAGTTCCGCGCCCGCCTCGGCGAGACGCCCTGCACCTGGGTCGAGTGGGCCACGTCGCAACTCCTGCAGAACACGCCGCTCCATCCGCTCGCCGAATGGGGCCGGCTGCGTTTCGGCGGGGCCGACGTTCCGGCGGACAAGCGCCTCGCCGACCTCGAGGAGGCGCTCGGGCGCGCGAAGCTGGACGCGGGCGAGACCGCGGCCCTCGTCGCGCCTCTGCTCGACATCCCGGTTCCCGAGGCCCGCGCGCCAAGACGGGCGCCGGAGGAAGTGCGCCGCCGTCAGCTCGCCGCCCTGGCCGCCTGGATTGTCTCCGGCGCCCGCGCGCAACCCCTCGTGCTGGCTTTCGAGGACCTCCACTGGGCCGACCCGACCACGCTCGATCTCATGAAGACACTGGTCGACCGCGGCGCGGCGGCCCCGTTGTTCATCGTGGCCACGGCCCGTCCGGAGTTCCGCGCGCCCTGGGCGACGCGTTCGCATCACGGCGTCGTCTCGCTCGTGCCGCTCGACCGCGCCGAGATCCGCAAAATGGTCGGGACGATCGCCGAGCGGCATGCGCTGTCGAACGAGGTCATGGACGGCGTGACCGACCGTACCGGAGGCGTGCCGCTGTTCGTCGAGGAGGTGACGCGCCTCCTGCTCGAAGGCGGCGCACGGGGCGGCGCCCAGGCGATCCCGCCGACCCTCCAGCAGTCGCTTGCGGCCCGGCTTGATCGCCTCGGCGAAGCGCGCGAGGTCGCGCAGATCGGCGCGGTGCTGGGCCGCGATTTTTCCTATGGGATGTTGCGGTCTGTAGCCGCGATCAACCCTGTGGCCGCGGTCGCTGACCGCGGCGGCGGGGTCGCCGACCCCGCCCTACAACGCGGCGGCGCCCTTACCGAAGCCGCCCTGCAATCCGCCCTCGACAAGCTCGCGGAGGCGGACCTCCTGTTCGTCGAAGGCCACGCCCCCGACGCTGCCTATCGCTTCAAGCACGCGCTGATCCAGGACGCCGCCTACGAGAGCCTTTTGAAAATCCGCCGGCAGGCGCTGCACCGCCGGGCGGCTGAGGCGCTTCTCGCCGCGCTCGAACCGCAGCCGGAACTCGTTGCGCATCATTTCACGCAAGCCGGCGACACCGAGTCAGCGGTGGAATGGTGGGGCAAGGCCGGCGACGCGGCGCTCCGCCGCTCCGCCTTCCAGGAGGCGATCGCCCACCTCGGCAAGGCGATCGAGATGGCGGACAAGGCGCGTGACCGGGCGTCCCCGCAGGTCGATCGCGACTCGCGCGAGGCGCGCGCCAAGGTCCATGCGGGTTACGCCCTGGCCTCGATGATGACCAAGGGCTTCGGCGCCGAGGAGACGAAGGCGGCGCTGGCGAGGGCGGAAGTCCATGCCGGCGCGATCAGGACGCCTCGCGACTGGACCGTCCTTTATGGCCGCATTTCCGCCGACATGATGCGTGGCGACGGCCGCGCCGCGCGCGCCGGGGCTGAACGATTCCGGAAAGAGGCCGAAGCGCTTGGCCTTGCGGGACACGCGCTCTACGCTCGTCGCACGATCGCGTTCCTCAAGCTCATGGCGGCCGATTTCGCCGGCGCCGCCGCGGACCTGAGGACGGTGATCGCGGAGAGCGGAGCGCAGCTCGACCAGGAGTTGCTGGCGATTTTCGGCACGGACCTCCTGTGCTTCGCGCAAGCAACGCTCGGTCACACGATCTGGTATCTCGGCGAATTCGACGAATCCAGGCGTCTGTTCAAGGCGGCGCTCGATGGCGCGACGACGTGGGGCCAGGTTTCGTCCCAATGCGCGGCGCTCTTCAACGACGCTCTGGTCGGCGCGCGCGGCGGTCGCGCGGCGGCCGTCCTTCCGGTGGCCGAGACTCTGCTCACGCTTGCGGAAACGAACGAACTCAAGTTCTGGCGCGCCGCGGGCGCAAAGCTCGCGGGCTGGGCGCGCGTGCGCCTGGGCCAGCACGACGCCGCCGCGGCCTTCCGCGCCAGGCTCGAGACCGACGCCGAACTCGGCGCCAAGCTCAACCAGCCGACCAGCAAGGCGCTTCTGGCGGACGTCGAGCGGACCCTCGGACGCCATGACGAGGCGTTGGCCGCGGTCGCGCGGGGCCTCGCCATCGCGGACGAGACCGGCGAGGACTGGGTTCGCTGCTGGCTCCTGCGACTGCGCGGCGAAGTTCTGGTCGAAGCGGACGCCGCCGGCGCCGAAGCCGCCTACCGCGATGCGCTGCTCCTGTCGGTCGCGCAGGGCGCGCGCTCGGAGACGCTGTTGGTCTCCATCGCGCTCGCCAGGCTCTACCAATCGACCAGCCGTCCCGTCGAAGCCTACGCAGTTCTGAGCGACGCGCTGGAGGGCTTTGCGCCGACGTCCGAAATGCCCGCGATCGCCGAGGCGCAGGCGCTGATCGAGGATTGGGCTTAGGACCGCATCGGGCAAACTATGCGCTTTGAGGCAGCGGCCGCTGACATCGCTACGCTCGCCGTTTGCAGTCGCTGTTTGCAACGGCAGGTCTACGTCGATTCCCGCGTCGAGTGTAACTCCCAACCCCGTCATTGCGAGGAGCAACCCCCGGGTCGAAGAGCCCGGGGGGACGAAGCGATCCACGACGCCGTTTGCGTCCATTTTGCAAGGAGCCGCAACAGCAGCCCAACGGCCCCTGGGTCGCTTCCCCCCGGGCTCATCGACCCGGGGGTCGCTCGCGATGACGGCGTACTTCGGCGTCCATCTTGGGAGATACCTCGGGTTGCTTGGGACGCGCGGGGAAACCGGAGGCCTCGCCGGGCCGCCGCCCGCGGACATGAGCGAAGCGGCGCTGGAGGCGGCGGTCTACTCGCACCCTGCTGCCGGTGAGCAGGGCGTGGGGCGCCGCCGCTGGCGGTCGGGGATGTTCGCGCCCGATTCAACCACGCCGGCCGCCGAACCTGCCGGAAAGATCGTCAGGCGTCGCCGGTCGCCCGCCAGTGTCTTCGCTGGCAGACCGGACACTGGCAGATCTGGCGCTCGCCGCAGGCCGGCGGGATCTGCGTCGCGCCGTCGATCGCCTGGCGCGCCCTCTTCGCCGCTTCGAGAATTTCGATCGCTTCGTTGCGCCGGAACGACTGTGCAGCGGACTCCGTCCCGAACAGTCTCGCCAGCACCCTTTCAACCGCCTCGATCTCGATGTTGCTCGTCATCCCTCTGACCACGCTTGCCTCGGGGCCGGCCCGTACGCCTGACCCATTGCTCCCGATGGCGATCGGCGGAAGCGGATAACGAAAGATTGGTTCCTGCCGGCGTTGAAAAGTGGCCGCCCGCGTCGCCATTATCGGGAAGTTTACACAGAAAAACAATGCGGTCGTTTGTCGCGACGCGGAGTCTCGCTCGCGATCGCGCCGCCGCACACGAGGCCGCAGCCCGGAAATCCGGAGCGCCAGCGCGTTCGCGTTCGGGCAGCAGAGCGGGCTCCGACAGATGAGCTCGCCCCTTCCGAACGTTCGATTTGCCGGACCGGGCCAGAAGGGGGATAATCGCAGCGATCATCGGGAGGGAACGGGAATGGCGGCCGCCGCGGCCTTCGACGCCCAGCTTGCGCGTGACATCGTCGATCGCAGGAAGTCGGTCCCCGGGGCCCTGCTGCCGATCCTGCACGACCTTCAGACCGCGTTCGGCTACGTCGACGACGCGGCGATCCCGATCCTGGCCGAGTCGCTCAACCTGTCGAAAGCCGAGGTGCTCGGCGTCGTCAGCTTCTACCACGACTTCCGCCGCGCGCCGGCGCACGGACGCGTCCTCAGGCTCTGCCGCGCCGAGTCGTGCCAGGCGCTGGGGTGCGAAGATCTGGTCGCCCATCTCGCCGAGCGGCACGGGCTCGCGCCGGATGCGCAGGCCGACAGCCGGGGCCTGCGCATCGAGTCCGTCTATTGCCTCGGCAATTGCGCGCTGTCGCCGGCGGCGCTGATCGACGGCGAGCCGGTCGGCCGGCTCGATCGCGACGCGCTCGACCGTCTGGTCGCCGGCGCGGACAGGGGGCCGGTTTGAGCGCGCGGGTTTTCGTTCCGGGCGATTCCTCCGCCCTGTCGGTCGGCGCCGACGCCGTCGCCCGTGCGATTGCGCGCGAGGCCGCGGCGCGAGGCGTGGAGGTCGAAATCGTCCGCACCGGCTCGCGCGGCCTGTTCTGGCTCGAGCCGCTGGTCGAGGTCGAAAGCGCGCGGGGCCGGGTCGGCTACGGCCCGGTCGCGCCCGCCGATGCGGCCGCGCTGTTCGACGCCGGGTTCCTGAACGGCGGCGACCACCGCAAACGACTCGGCCTCGTCGCGGAGATCCCCTATCTCGCGCGCCAGCAGCGTCTGGTGTTCGCGCGCTGCGGACTCGTCGACCCGCTGTCGATCGAGGACTATCGCGCCCATGGCGGCCTCAAGGGGCTGGCGCGCGCCCTCGCGCTGAGGCCGGAGTCGATCGTCGACGAGATCGTCGCCTCGGGCCTTCGCGGCCGCGGCGGCGCCGGATTCCCGACCGGAATCAAGTGGGGCGCGGTCGCCAGCGTCCGGTCCGACCAGAAGTACATCGTCTGCAACGCCGACGAGGGCGACAGCGGGACCTTCGCCGACCGGATGCTGATGGAGGGCGATCCCTTCCTGGTCATCGAGGGCATGGCGATCGCGAGCCTCGCCGTCGGCGCCGACAAGGGCTATGTCTACATCCGCTCCGAATATCCGCACGCCTACGACGTGTTCAGCCGCGCCCTCGACTGCGCGCGCGCGGCCGGCGTCATCGGCGCGAGCCTGATGGGCGCGTCCCACGCCTTCGACATCGAGGCTCGGCTCGGCGCCGGCGCCTATGTCTGCGGCGAGGAGACGTCGATGCTGGAGAGCCTCGAAGGCAAGCGCGGCGAAGTGCGGGTGAAGCCGCCCCTGCCCGCCGTCTCGGGCCTGTTCGGCAAGCCGACCGTCATCAACAACATGCTGAGCTTCGCCTCCGCCCCGTGGATTCTGGAGCACGGATCGCAGGCCTACGCCGAATACGGCGTCGGCCGCTCGCTCGGGTCGCAGCCTTTCCAGCTCGCCGGCAACGTCCGCTTCGGCGGGCTGGTCGAGCTCGCCTTCGGCCCGACCCTGCGCCAGCTCGTCGAGGATTTCGGCGGCGGAACGCGGTCCGGCCGGCCGATCCGCGCCGTCCAGGTCGGCGGGCCGCTCGGCGCCTATTTTCCGGCGGCGCTGCTCGACACGGCCCTCGACTACGAGGCCATGACGCGCGCCGGCGGCCTGCTCGGCCACGGCGGCGTCGTCGTGTTCGACGACACCGTCGACATGGCGCGGCAGGCGCGGTTCGCCTTCGCATTCTGCGCCAAGGAAAGCTGCGGCAAGTGCACGCCCTGCCGCATCGGCTCGACCCGGGGCGCAGAGACGATCGACCGGATCATCGCCGGACAGGACCGGGAGACCAACGTCGCGCTCGTGCGCGACCTCTGCGAGGTGATGACCGACGGCTCGCTGTGCGCGCTCGGCGGCCTCGTGGCCCTGCCGGTGCTGAGCGCCCTCGACCATTTCGGCGAGGATTTCGTCAAGGCGCGCCGCCTCGGCGCCGCCGCCGAATAGGACCGTCGCCATGGCTCTGATGCAAGACCTCGACTTCGGAACCGCGTTCCCCGCCGGCGAAGCGACCGTGACGCTGACGATCGACGGCCGCCGGTTGAGCGTTCCCCCGGGAACCTCGGTCATGGCGGCCGCGGCCATGATCGACCGCGCCGTGCCGAAACTCTGCGCCACCGACAGCCTGGCCGCCTTCGGCTCCTGCCGTCTGTGCCTGGTCGAGATCGAGGGGCGCAGGGGAACGCCCGCCTCCTGCACGACGCCCGTCGACGCCGGCATGGTGGTCCACACCCGGACGCCGCGGCTGCAAAAGCTTCGCCGCGGCGTGATGGAGCTCACGATCTCCGATCATCCGCTCGACTGCCTGACCTGCAGCGCCAACGGCGACTGCGAGTTGCAGACCCAGGCCGGCGCTGTCGGCCTGCGCGACGTCCGCTACGGTCCCGATGGCGCGAGCCACCGCGCGGCGCCGACCGACGCCTCCAACCCCTATTTCACCTTCGAATCGTCGAAATGCATCGTGTGCTCGCGCTGCGTGCGCGCCTGCGCGGAGGTCCAGGGGACGTTTGCGCTGACGATTCTGGGCCGGGGCTTCGACTCGAAGGTGTCGCCCGGCGGCGCCGACTTCCTGTCGTCGGAATGCGTGTCCTGCGGCGCCTGCGTGCAGGCCTGCCCGACCGCGACCCTGAACGAGAAGACGGTGATCGCGACGGGAACGCCGGAGCGCACGGTCGTCACCACCTGCGCCTATTGCGGCGTCGGCTGCGGGTTCAAGGCGGAACTCGCGGGCGACGCGGTGCTGCGCATGGTCCCCGACAAGGGGGCCCGGGCGAACGACGGCCATTCCTGCGTCAAGGGCCGCTTCGCCTACGGCTACGCCACCCACAAGGACCGGATGCTGAAGCCGATGATCCGCAAGCGGATCGAGGACCCGTGGCGCGAGGTTTCGTGGGACGAGGCGATCGGCTACGCGGCGTCCGAACTCCGGCGCATCCAGAGCGAGCACGGGCGCAACGCGGTCGGCGCCATCAGCTCGTCGCGCTGCACCAACGAGGAGGTGTTCCTCGTCCAGAAGCTGGTGCGCGCCGGCTTCGGCAACAACAACGTCGACACCTGCGCCCGCGTCTGCCACGCCCCGACCGGCTTCGGCCTGTCGCGCGCCTACGGAACCTCGGCCGGCACGCAGGACTTCAAGTCGGTCGACAAGGCGGACGTGGTGATGGTGATCGGCGCCAACCCGACCGACGCGCACCCGGTGTTCGCCGCGCGACTGAAGAGGCGGCTTCGCGCCGGCGCCCGGCTGATCGTGATCGACCCGCGGCGGATCGATCTGGTCAGAAGCCCGCATGTCGCGGCGGATCAGCACCTCGCGCTCCGGCCCGGAACCAACGTCGCGGTCCTCACCGCGATGGCGCACGTCATCGTCACCGAGGGGCTGGTCGACGAGGCCTTCGTCGCCGAGCGCTGCGACGCCGGCAATTTCGAATCGTGGGCGCGCTTCGTCGCCGAGGACCGCCACGCGCCCGAGGCGGTGGCCGAAGCGACCGGCGTCGACCCCGCGGAGGTGCGCAAGGCGGCGCGGCTCTATGCGACCGGCGGCAATGGCGCCATCTACTACGGCCTCGGCGTCACCGAGCACGCGCAAGGGTCGACGGCGGTGATGGCGATCGCCAACCTCGCCATGGCGACGGGAAACATCGGCCGCGACGGGGTCGGCGTCAACCCGCTGCGCGGCCAGAACAACGTCCAGGGCTCGTGCGACATGGGCTCCTTCCCGCACGAGTTCTCGGGCTATCGTCACGTGACCGACGACGCCGCGCGCGAGACGTTCGAACGGATGTGGGGCGTGGCCTTGAGCAGCGAGCCCGGCCTGCGCATCCCCAACATGATGGACGAGGCGATCGAGGGCGCGTTCAAGGGCCTCTACCTGCAGGGCGAGGACATCGCCCAGTCCGATCCGGACACCAAGCACATCACCGCCGGCCTCAAGGCGATGGAATGCGTGATCGTGCAGGACCTGTTTCTGAACGAGAGCGCGCGCTACGCCCATGTGTTCCTGCCGGGTTCGTCCTTCCTCGAGAAGGACGGAACCTTCACCAACGCCGAGCGGCGGATCAGCCGGGTGCGCAAGGCGATCGAGCCGCTCGCCGGCAAGGCCGACTGGGAGACGACCATCGCGCTTGCGCAAGCGATGGGCGTCTCGATGCCCTACGCCCATCCGAGCGCGATCATGGACGAGATCGCCGCCACGACCCCGACCTTCCGCGGCGTGTCCTACGCGCGGCTCGACGCGCTCGGCTCGATCCAGTGGCCGTGCAACGACGCCGCGCCGGCCGGCACGCCGATCATGCACGTCGACCGCTTCGTGCGCGGCAAGGGGCAGTTCATGCTGACCGAATACGTGCCCACCGAGGAGCGGGTCGGGCCGCGGTTCCCGCTGCTGCTGACCACCGGCCGAACCTTAAGCCAGTACAATGTCGGGGCGCAGACGCGGCGCACCGCCAACGTCGCCTGGCACGCCGAGGACGTGGTGGAGATCCATCCCTTCGACGCCGACGAGCGCGGCATCGTCGACGGCGACCTCGTCGCCGTGCAAAGCCGGACCGGCGAGATCGCGCTCCCGGCCCGGGTCAGCGAGCGCGTGCAGCCCGGCGTCGTCTACACGACCTTCCACCACCCGATCACCGGCGCCAACGTGGTCACGACCGACAATTCGGACTGGGCGACCAACTGCCCCGAGTACAAGGTCACCGCCGTCCAGGTCCGGCGCACCAATGCGCTCTCCGCCTGGCAGCAGCAGGATCGGGACGAGGCGATCCGCCTGCGCCGCATCGAGGGGGCGCACGTCGATGCCGCCGAGTGAAGGCTGCGCGACCGCGGAGGCCGCGGCGCGCGCCATCTTCTACGACGGGACCGCGCCCGGACCGCCGTCGGCGCGCACGGTCGCGGTCGAGGCGCCGGTCGAGATCGTCGTCGGCGGCGCGCCGTTCGCGGTGATGATGGCGACGCCGCAGGACCTCGTCGACTTCGCCTACGGCTTCGCGCTGACCGAACGTCTCGCCGAGCGGGCGGAGGACATCCGGGGGGTCGAGAGCGAGGCGCTCGAGGGCGCCTTCCGCCTGACGCTGGCGCTGTCGGGCGAGCGGCTCCAGGCGCATCTCGCCCGAAGGCGGGCGATCGGCGGGCGGACGGGCTGCGGATTGTGCGGCGTCGAAGACCTGAGCCAGATGCCGGGGCCCCTGCCCGCGCGCGGCCCGGCGCCGCCGGTCGCGCCGGCGTCGATCGGCCGGGCGCTGGCCGAGCTCGACAGCCGCCAGCCGCTGAACGCCCTGACCCGCGCCGTGCACGCCGCCGCCTGGTGCGCCCGCGATGGTTCGATCGCGCTCGTGCGCGAGGACGTCGGCCGCCACAACGCCCTCGACAAGGCGATCGGCGCGCTCTGGCGCACGGGCGCCGACGCCGCCGACGGCTTCTTCGTCATCACCAGCCGCTGCTCGTTCGAGATGGTCGTCAAGGCGGCGATCTTCGGCGCGCGCACGCTGGTCTCCGTGTCGGCGCCGACCTCGCTCGCGCTCGAGCGCGCCCGCGCCTTCGGCATGACCGTCGTCGCCGTCGCGCGCAAGGACAGCGGCTTGAGCTTTTGCGGTCGCGGCGGGGAGAAGGCGGAGATGGCGGCGTGACCGAGGGCAAGGCGGCCAAGCTCGTGCGGATGGCGAACCAGATCGGCGACTTCTACGCCGCCATGCCGGACGAGGAGGCGACCACGGGCGCCGCCTCGCACCTCAGCGCCTACTGGACGCCCAAGATGATCGACGAGCTTCTCGCAGTCGCGGACACGGCGTCGGCCGGGCTGAACCCGACGGCCGCGCATGCCGTCGAGACTTTGCGGCGCGCGCGCCGGGGCTGACCGGGGCGCTGCGGGGGCGTTCACCGCGGCCCTTCCGCTACGGAAATTTGGATTTGCCCCGCCCCCTCCGCGGGCAGAGGCGAGGCTTCCGCGAAGCCCGCCCTTGCGGACATTTGGATTTGCTTGGATTCTCTTGTCCGAAACAAGCGATTCCAACGGCTTGCGCGCGACCTCGCGCGGAATTTTTAACGTCGTGCGCTTCCCGCTCGCGAACGGCGTCTCCGTTCGGCGACTGTCGGAACCCCTTGCGCTTTGCCTTGACTTCTCATGAGGAGACCAGAGCGCGACTTCCGTTTTTCCGCAAACAAACCTCCGGCCGGCCTCGCCCGCCTTCGGGGGCAATGTTCAGACAGCCGGGGCGGCCAACGCGTCCCGAATCGGTCGCGGCGCGGGCGGAGACTCTCAGAAAGCCGTCGTCCGACCAACGAACGGGATGGACACCTTCCGCCGTTCGGGGTCCTCGCAGTGAACACAACCCTTCGACCCGTCGCCGCGGTTCAAGTTCGTGCCGATGAAAGGCAGGACCGCGTAAATTGCGGGCGTCCGCGGGGCGTGGCGGACGTGTCCTATCTGACGCTTTGCTGCCCTTGCGGTTGGTTCCGCTACGGAAGAGCGCCAGGAGCGCTCGTTGCTACCGAAATGCCTTGCAAGCCACGCAAACTCAGCTTTGCGGCGTCGCAGCCGAGCCGCGCGCGAGCCGCCTCCTGCTCATGTCACCGAGCGCGCGGCCGCTTCCAGTCCTTGCAAGCGCGATTTTAGTCGCTCGAGATCGGTCGGTTCAACTTTGCCCGTGCAACCGGTTATGATCTTCTGGCCGCGTGTAACAAGGCCCGCCTCGATTTCGGGATCGTTTGCGCACACGCGGATGTCCGAGAGGGCTCGGATGAGCCGCAGGCTCACGGCCGCGTCCGCTGCGGCGTAGTGGCGAATCTGTTCGAAGGCGAGATCGAGGAGGCCGTCGAAAGCGATCCAAGGAACCGCGAGGCGCAACACGTGCGGAGGATCGTAATAGAAGCCGCACGGCGGAACCCGGCATACCCACATAATTAAAATGGAAGATAGTTGATCGACGCATGTGATTGCGGTTGTGGGGTCGTTCACGGCCGGAGAAATCGCCCTCAGACCGATGTCGACAATCTGCACGACGCCAAACTCAACGTCCTGTTGCAGGGTGCGCGTCGGCCCCAGATCGATGGCCGAAAGCAGCGCTGCGCGGCGTTCCGCCGTGATCTTGTCGCCGCGCGTCAGATGCATGAGCGGCACGCCTTCCGGGACGAAGTGGCCGATGCGACGCTCGATGCGAATGGCCACGCGATACATCTTGGCCAAGGCGCGCAGGCGTTCGATGTCGATGAATCGGATGTAGCCGGATCGCTGACTTGTAATCGCAACATCCAGCGGGCCCGCAAAGGATCCCGCGATCTCTGCGCGCTGGAACGGCTTGCGCGGCTCCGGCATCAACTCATCGATGACGAGCTCGGTTTCCCGGGCGATGCGGTCGACGATGTGGTTTACGCTGATCGCGTTGGAGATATGATAAATGAAGTAGATCAAGACGCTGACGCAGAGGGGTGCGAGCGCCATCGCGACCGCGATGGTCAGCACCGGAACGAAAGGCTCCGGCGCCGAGCGTGCGGCGGGCAACGCGGCAATGCAATAGCAGAACGTGCCAAGGAACATCCCAAGCGTCCATTGGGTCGCCTGGTCGCGCACGAAGTTTACCAAGATACGCGGCGAGAATTGCGTCGACGCCAAGGTTAGTGTCATCAGTAATATTGCGAATACAATGGAAACGACCGTCATCGTGGACGTTGCAATCGTCGCGAGAATCGTCTGAGCGACTTGTGGATCGGCCTGTGACGGAAACAACGCTAGCGGAACCCAGCTGCGCGCGGCGGGAAACGCCTCTTCGAATTCAGAAAGGAATGCGCCGGCGGCGCCGAGCAGAAGCGCTATGGCTAACGGCCGTACGAGAAAGCCGCCACGCAGTCGGTACCCGACAGTTCGCAGCGGGACGGAAAAGCGATCAAACATAGTAAAGCTGTGGTCTTGAGCGCTCCGCACCGGACAGGCCGCGCCCAGGCGCCGTCAATGCATTAAACCGCATCACTTTGTCCGAGCCCAGCAATTCTTCTCGACCGTTCGAAGCGACGTCGCGGTTGGCGTCTCACTTCGGAGCCGGCTCAGATTCCGGACCGCATCGCTGTCTGGAAAACGCATCGGGCCGCGGCGTCGTCCATGGCCTCCGAGGTCCTTCGCTAATCTCAACCTGTCAATGAAGTCCCCAGTGCGAAGCGACGACCGATCCCGTCATCAGCGCGAAGACAAAAAAGATCAGGCCGACCATAGCGCCCCACCGAAAGCTGACGCCTGCCCCGACGAGAACCAGGCCCCAGAATAGGACTGTTAGCAATTTCATGGCGATGCGGCGGCGGCGGGTGTCGGCGTGGACCCTGAATGCTGCAAATTTCTCGAGACGCTCAGGGGACTAGGGCCCACCGAACAGAAGGCGCGCGGTTAATCCAAAGCAGACTGCGACTGCGAGCAGCGCCGCGAGACGGGCAAGCAAGTTCGCAGCCGAGCGCAACCGATGATCACGCGCATCGTCGAGAGCCTGGACATGCAGCAGGGAGCCTGGGATGACCGATCCGTAAGGTGAGAACCTTCGCATGAAACCACTCCGAACTTTCGCCTTAATCGTTGATAGGCCCTGGGCGTATAAGCAAGCGATATGGAACGCGTCCTCCGGAAGTAAAATTTCCATGAGGACCAGGGTCACGGGTAGGACCGGCAAGTATCTTGCCGCGATCCGCGCAACGAGAGTCGCCCTCGCTGCTTATCCTACGCTTGCGGTGCGGACCTGCCTCCGCGAGTCAGATTCAGAACGCCGCGCCCCGCGCAGCCAGGACTTGCTCGGCGATCGGACCGGGCGCGAGCGCCGGAAGATCTCCCAGCAGAGTCTCGATCACGATCACCGACATTCGATCCCGCGAGCGCCAGAATCGGAATGGCGTGCGCGAAGCGGCCGAGGGACATAGCAATCGCCGTCGTAACGTTCCACCACGGCGTAGCGCCCGTCGACCGGCGCGCGCGCCGTCGGCGAGAAGGCGCGGGTCGGCGACGACGCCGGCCGCCAGCCCGGAAAGACGGGCGAAGAGGGTGAGTTCCGGGCGCCAGCGCCGCCGGCCGGCCGTCGATCGAGAGTTTCCGGCTGTCGACTGGCGCCCATGAAGAGGAGGCCCGATTCGCGGTCTCGACTGTCATCGTCGGTCAGAGCAGACTCGGCCGCCGCGGCCGAAGCTCGCGCAATTCAAATCAGCAATCGGAGCCGCGGTCTCCTGGCGGCAGACCAGCGCCGCTCGACCATGGACGTTGCAGGCCGATGCGGCGTTCGAACCATCGCCGGGCGCCAGCGTCGCGAACACGAGCCAAACGATGACCAGGACGCCGGCGACGCCAAGCCAAAGCTCTTTGCTTGGCGATGACGCCGGTCGGCCGAGGCCGCCCGGCGTCTAATCCTTTCCGTGCGGCGGCCTCGCCGCGCCGGGCGCCCGGCTTGCGGCGGCGGCCGAGGAGCGCGCGCGCCGGATCGCGATGCCGACGGAGCCGTCGATGACGTCGATCTTGCGGACGCTGACGCGCACGCTCTGCACCCGCTCGCGCCGCAACACCGCCTCCGCGACCTCCTCCGCCAGCGTTTCGACGAACTGCACGTGGCCGCGCCCGACCGCGAGCCGGATCGAGTCGAGGATCACGTCGTAGGAGAAGATCGAGCGCAGATCGTCGGCCGGGCCGGACGAACGCCGCACCGCGGCCTCGACGTCGAACACCACGCGCTGCGGCGCGCTGCGTTCGAAATCGTAGCCGCCGACGGACGCCGAAACGACGAAGTCGCGGACGTAGATGTGGTCGACGTCGCTGTCGCGCGCGTGGCCGCTGGTTTCGCCGGCCGGCGGCCGGCGGTCGAGGGCCGGCGATCCGTCGCCGTCGGGCCGCTCGCTCGGGATGAGATCGCGGATCAGGGCGAAGCGCTGGGGGTCGAGCCGGCCCGTGCGATCGGGGCCGCGGCGGAGCGCGCCCCGGAATCCGAGAACATCCGGCTCGACCAGCAGGAGACGCGGCGTGTCGGGGGCTTCGAGGGCGCCCGCCAGCCCGCTCGCAAGCCCCAGCGCGCGGCATCGGGCGCAGAAGGCGTCGAGGCGGGCGATGTCGAGATGATCGAGCAGCCGCCCGGCGCTCCCGGCGCGCGTATCGAGCATCGCGCCTGGAAAGCCGAGCGCCGCGAGCTTCGCCAGGAGATCGAAATCCGGCGCCGCGTCGGCGATCAGGACGCCAACGAGGCGGCGCTGTTTGGCCAGCGGCGCCAGCACGCCGGCGAGACGCTCGAGCGAGCGGCCGTCGAGCGCGAGTTCGAGGGCGTCGACGCCGGCCGCGCCGAGCGCGTGCGCGCGCTCGGCCAGGGCGCCGCCCTCATCGGGCGGTTCGCCGAGCGAGGCCCGGGTTTCCCGCCGGCCGGCGACCCGGGCGACGACGGCCCGCGCGAGGGCCGGATCGACGGCGGCCATCGCGCCGGCCGCCGAGAGACCGATGATGTCGGCGCCGAGCCGGACGGCCTCGTCCGCCTCGGCGACATCCGTCACGGTGGCCAGCATCCGCGTCATCGCGTCCTCTCCCGGGTCCGGCGCGACCCTGTCACGCCCGCCTCCGCCTGAAACGCGGCCGAGGGCGCGCGTGGTCCGGTCGCGACCCGCGAGCCGGGCGGCCGTCGGCCTGGACAGAGCCGGGCGGCGGCGACGCGTCGAGCCGCGCGCCGCGACATCCAGCCGTCCCTCGAGCCCATGAAACCGATTCCGCGCGCCGCCCGGCCGCATTGTCGGGGCTGCGGCGAAATTAATCCAGCCTTTCGGGAGGCGCGTCGGCGATCGGCGCCCCGGGCCGGCGCCAGCGCTCCTCGCGGAGCAAGACGACGAAGGCGATCCGCGACGATCCCTGCGCCGGTCACATCATGACGCGGGCGATGCAGCCGTCGCGGACAATCAGCCGGTTCGCCGCCTCGTCGGCGTCGCGCGGATTGACGTGCGAGGAGGCGACGCGCCAGGCGCCGTCGTCGCCTCTGACGAACACCTTGAACTGAATGCAGATCGGGACGGCGACGGGACGGGTCATGGCGAAATCTCTTGAACAACGGGACAAAACGAGGATCGGGGACTGTCAGACGTTCATGAGGGCCCACGCGGCTTCGGCGAGCGTCGCCGCGGCCGCCGGCTCCGCGACGGAACCCGTTGTCCTGTCGGCATGATGGTCTCGACGGAGCAGCTTGCCCGACATCCGCCCGTCTTCGCCAACGAAGACGTCAACGACGCCATTGGGCTCTGATGCTGCGCTTTCCAAATTCAAGTCCGTCGCAAGCATCGCTCGCTCCTCGTTTTGCGTCGCCGCCCAACTGTATTGTCGTGATGATAGTTCTACATCGACGGCAATAAACACAATTCGTCAAAATGACGCAGCTTGCAATGAATTGCAATCTCCAGCCGCAATAGTGGTCAACTATCTTCAGCAGGAAACGAAGACTTCCAGGCTGGCCGACGCCGACGAACGCTCTGTGCGGCTCGGTGTTCCCGTCCGAGTCCCGCGACGCCAACGGGGCTCGCCGCTGCGACATTGTCCGGCGTTCCGACAGCGGTCGAGACATACCCGAAAGCGCCCGTCGGCGAGGGAGGCGGGCGCCGCGGCGCCGGAAGGCGGAAAAAAGGCGCCGGATGTTGGCGGCGTACCGACTACCCCTCCTCCCAGGGCCGCACGCCTTCGCGTCCGATCGCGCGCGCCGCGTCGGCGATCCGGACGCCCGCGACCGTCCGGTCGGGCGCGATTTCCGCCAGCGGGACGAGCACGAAGGCGCGGCGCATCAGCTCCCTGTGGGGCAGGACGAGCCGCTCGTCGGCATGCGCGGCGTCGCCGTAGAAGAGAATGTCGATGTCGATCACCCGCGGTCCCCAGCGTACGGTGTCGACCCGCCCGAGGTCGCGCTCGATCGCCTTGACCGCGTCGAGGAGCGCCAGCGGCGCGAGCCGCGTCGTTCCGATCGCGCAGGCGTTGGCGTAATCCGGCTGCGGCACGCCGCCCCACGGCGCCGTGCGCCAGAGCGAGGAGACGGCGGCGATCGCGACCACGTCGCGGCTGCCGAGCGCGTCGATCGCGGCGCGGATCGAGCCGACGGGATCGCCGACGTTGCCGCCGAGACCGAGCGCCACCTCGACCGGATCAGGCGGTTTCGATGGCATGGACAACCTTGAAGGCCGCGGCGTGCTCGGCGACGTCGTGGACGCGAAAGACGGCGGCGCCGAGCGCCAGCGTCGCGAGGTTGGCGGCGAGCGTGCCGATCAGCCGGCTCTCGACGCCGGCGCCGAGCAGGTCGCCGAACAGGCGTTTTCGCGAGACGCCGATCAGCGCCGGCAGGCCGAACGCCGCGACGAGCCGGGGGGTCGCCTTGAGCGCCTGCAAGTTCTGGCCTTTGGTCTTGCCGAAGCCGACGCCGGGATCGATCAGCATGCGCGCGCGAGGAATCCCCGCCCGGTCGGCGAGCGCGAGCGACCGCTCGAAGAAGGTCAGCATGTCGGCCACGATGTCGATCTCCGGATCGACCGCGGCGCGGTTGTGCATCATCACCACCGCCGCTTCGCCCTCCGCGACCACGCCCGCCATGTCTGGGTCCTTCTGCAGGCCCCAGACGTCGTTGACGACGCTGACGCCGAGCGCGATCGCCCGGCGGGCGATTGCCGCCTTGGATGTGTCGATCGACACGGGCGCGGAAATACGGGCGAGCAGCGGCCCGAGCACCGGCTCGAGGCGCCGCCACTCCTCCTCGAGCGGAACCGGCGTGTGGCCGGGCCGCGTCGACTCCGCCCCGACGTCGACGATGTCGGCGCCGTCGGCGACCAGCTTCTCGGCCTGCGCCAGCGCCAGGTCGAGCGACAGGAACCGTCCGCCGTCGGAAAACGAGTCCGGCGTGACGTTGAGAATGCCCATGATCGCGGGACGGACGCCGATCAGCCCGAGAAAGGCGTCCCGGCGACGATCGCGGTCGGGTTTCGTCGCGTGGGCCATGGAGGGGAGCGTAACCCGAAGTCGCGGCCGATCCAATTGCATCATGCTTCGGCCGCGGGCCGCAGGCGTCCCGCGGCCGCTACGGCTTCTTCCCGTCGGGGCCGAATTGCGCGAGATAGGCGATGACGTTGGCCACGTCCTGGTCCTTCGGCAGGCCCGGGAAGGCCATTTTCGTGCCGGGAACCACCGCGCGCGGGCTGTGCAGATATTTGGTCAGCGTCGCCTCGTCCCAGATGAGGCCGGAGTTCCTGTTGGCGTCGGAATAATTGTAGCCGGGGACCGTTCCGGCCTTGCGCCCGACCACGCCGTTGAGATTGGGGCCGACGAAGTTTTTCGCGGTTTCGCCGACCTGATGGCAGACCTTGCACAGCTTGAAGGTGGCAGCCCCCGCCGCCGGGTCGCCCGCCGCCTGCGCCGCGCCCGCCGAAGCGGCGAGCGCCAGAGCGGACATGATGGTCACGAGAATTCCCCGCACGCGCTGGTCCTCCGGCTTCTTGCCCCTCGTCGCTCCGCCGCGGTCGCCGCCGGGCCCGCGCGGCCGGCGGCTTTGTGTCGCGCCGGGGCCGGATCGTCAAGAACGGGGTCATCAAACCGCGGCGCCCTCCCAAGGGCGACGGCCGCCGCGCCATGCGCGAGACGTCAGACGAGGCGCACGAAACAGGGATATTTCGCGAGGACCGGGTCGGCGGTGACGAGCGTCAGCCGCTCGATTGTCGCCTGCGCCGCCAGCATCCGGTCGAAAGGGTCCTTGTGGATCGGCGGAGGGCGAAGGCCGCGCCGAGCGTCGGACCCGCGCAGCCCGCTGAGGCAAGGCGGTCCATGCCGAACGGGCGGCCCTCGAACGCCGCCCATGCCACGAACACTTCGACAAACCGAAACTCGACATTCGGTCGCGGTCAGAGATTATCCCTGCGGCTGGTTCCTAACGCTTTTCCAGCCACAGCGCGCCGCCGGGATTATTGAGGAAGGCGGGATAGGTCGCTTCGATCTCCTTCCGCGCATTCTTGTAGAAATAATCGTTGAAGAATACGATTCGCCACTGCGGATTATTGCTGAGCATGAGCCGCACGGCGTAGATTTCATTCCACGAACGGTTTTCATCGACCGCCCAAGAACGCGGATACTCGAACGGCCAGAACATGTCGTGGAAATGCACCAAGACGCCGGGCCTCAGGCGCGGCACGATCTCGAGAAGCTCGAAGCACACGTCGCTGCCTGTGCGCAGCACATGCGTCGAGTCGATAAACAGAATGTCGCCTGCTTCAAGTTCCTGGAATAACTCAAGCGGCGCCTGCTGGACGGGGATATCGAGCCGGCGCACGTTCAAAGCGGTCGAACCGACAACTCGATCGAGAAGTTCGGGATAGGGTTCGATGAATGTGACCTGGCACGGCGTTTCGAAGAAGCGCTCGATCGTGTCGATCGTGCAGGCCGACGACCAACCGGAGCCAATTTCGATCAGCCGCTTCGGGCGGTTCCGGCGCAACATGGCGTGGAGGACGCTACCGTCGCCCCAGGCGTAAGCCGGGTTGTCGAACCCGTAGCGCAGCCCGTCCCCTGGCGACGCGCCAAAGGGGATTGTCGCAAGGAACGGCAGGAAGGTTCGCCACGCGTCGAGCATACGATCGCGGTCGACGTCGATTCCCGGGAGGGAAAGGTGCGGTCCGCTTGCCTCGACCCGGTCAAGATGCCGAGCGGCCTCGCCGGGATTGACGATGGGCGAATAGTAGTGGCCGGGTGGCACGTACAGGTTTGCAACGCGCGCTGCGAATTCGGCGCTACCCAGAAATTCCTCGGCGAGGTCGGCGGCCGAGCGGCCGCCGATGAGGGCGCTCACGTATTTCTCCAGTCCCGGCGGATCCGGCTCGCGGCCCAAGTATCCTTTGTAATAAGAGTGAACCAGGCGCCGCGCGTCTCTCTCGTTTGAAATCTTCACCGGCCCCTCCGCGCGTATCGGCGAACACGAGACTAGTCAGAGTGGCCGGAACCGACAAGGATAACGCCTTCAGCCCTCCCTGGATCGAAGCCGTGAGGGAGCCGCCTCCGCCGATTCGGCTGCTTCAGCCAATTGCCCTTCGGAAAGGTCGGCGCGAATGAGTCTCGACAGTTCCATCGTCGGCGTCGCCCAATCCCACACCTGGGGGCTTCGAGACGCCGAGAGGCGTGAAAAGTCTAGATACTGGCGATGGACTTCCTCGGTTGCGACCCGAATGCTGTTCGTCACGAAGATGGGAAACTCGCGGTGGGCTTCGATGTCGGAAGCGACAACCGGAAGTCCCATGGCCAACGCTTGTGCGATACCGAGGTTGTATCCCTCCCATTTGGAAAAATTCATGTAAAGGTCGGCAGCGGCGTAAAGTTCGTGAAGACTTTTGTCGGTAACATTGGCGAACACGGAGAGCCCGTATTCGGTCATCTCCGTCACGTCTTTCTCTTCCGCCCTCCCCGCCAGCGCGAAGACAATACGTCCCTGAGTATCCGGGTGCTCAAACCACAGTTCCTCGCGCACACTCGTATAGCTGTCGAGTCCCTTGTATCTTCGTTCGCCCTCAGTGAACCGGCAGCAATTCAAGATGACGAATTGGTTTTGCCAGCCCATCTCCTCCCGAATCGTCTCGCGCCTCTCGCGCCATTCATCCGACCACGCCGGCATATGAGAGTTGGCGTTTCGCAGAACGACGACCTTGGGCTGCAAAGACTGATTACGGATTGTGTCGGAGATAGCGAATACGCGGCGAGCCAGGGCTGCGCAGAACCGCTTCTCGTTGTTGACGTCCTCGCGCGCGGCCCGATCGGCGAACAAATCCGGGCAGGGCTCGCCGTGGTCGACAAAATAGACCAGAGGGCGCTCCCCGAGATACCGTGTCACCGAGTAAAAAGGCGGCGTGTGAACGACAATGGCATCGACGTTCTCACGAACAGCTACGATTGCAGCGATCTCTGGCGTCGCGGCGACAATGCGGCGGCACCCTTCGTAATCAAACTCATTGCGCGCCTCGGGACCGGCAACGATGACCGCGAAGCCATCCTTTACCAGCCGCTCCGCCTGCATTTTCAAGACGAGAGGGACGCCGTGGCCGAAGGCGTGCACCTGGCTCAGAAACATCACCGTTTTCTTTCGTCCAGCAGTCGATCTCCGCCAGGGCGGCGTGCGGCGAGGTGGAAAGGCGAGGTCGTCCGTACGTTGGAGCGAAAGGTTGCAGCTGTAATAGGGATCGTTGCGAATCGCGCGGGAATAGGATTGTCGTGTATAGATCGCCTCGCGGAAGAACCACCGCCGCCGCGCGTCGGTGGTGTCGTAGCCGCGCGACTTCGACTCGTGATGCACCAGGAGCGGTTCGGCAATGTAGAGGTTGCGGTAGCCTCGCTCGAGCAAATTTAAACAAAATGTCGTGTCATTGAACGCCACTCTCAGCGTCTCGTCCAGTCCCCCAACGGATTGATAAACGTCGCGGCGCACCGCGAGCGCCGCGCCCGTGACCGACGAAAGCTCGCGCGTCACATCCGTGCTTGCTGCCTCCTCCAGCCTGACGCCGACGAGACGGTGGGCGGCGACTCCCGAGACGCCGACATTGCAGCCGGCATGCTGAATGGCGCCGTCCGGATAGAGCAGCTTCGCGCCGACCACGCCGACGTCCGCTTCCAGACAGGGTGAAGCCAGGCGCTCGATCCAACCCGGGTCGATCACTTCCGTATCATTGTTGAGGAGGATCAGGACATCGCCCGTCGCCCGCCGTGCGCCGAAATTGCATAACCGCGCGAAATTGAAGTCGGCGCCGTCGGAAATCACCACGACATTGGGAAGAGAGCGAAGCTCCTCGAAATAGTTTGCCGCCTCATCGGTCGTCGAGCCATTGTCGACAATCACAAGTTGCACCTTTTCGCGCGGATACGTGCTCTTGGCCTGAATGCTGTCGATGCAGGCGCGAAGCAGGGAGATACGGTCGCGGGTCAAGATGACGATGCTGACGCTCGGCAGGAGCGCAGGGTCGAATCGAGGCGCAAATGACCGAGCGCGCGTCAGGTCGCGGGCGCCGATCGGCAGCGAATAGATCGGATACGGGAGATGCGCGACTGCTCTGCGCTCGGGCGCCAGCAAGGCTTCGGTCAGGGCGTCCGCGCGACCTTTGCGTAGGTCATCGACAATTTCCGCCAATTTCGCTGGCGTGACCCGAGATTGGCGGGCGAGCACGCAAGGTCCCGTGTAGAAGCGCTCCTTGAGGTATTGCGGTGAAAACACTGGCTTGAATCGCGGTTCCGCCCTCTCGCCCTGGTCAGAGATCAGGTCGTGGTCCGAATAGGCAAACTCGGGGGACTCGTCTTTTGCCGCGCGCGCGAAAACATAGAGTGCGTGAGGCGCCAGGCGCACGGCGCCATGCATGATGAGAATGTACGCCGCGGTTGTGGGCGGCAGGGAGGCTCCGCCACCCGAATCCGACAAGATGAGGACATTCGGCAAGCTGGCGAGAACCGCGCCGGTCTGCGTTCGAACCGCCTCGTCGATATCTCGGGTGAAAACGAAGGCCGTGCTTTGCGAAGTAAGAAGTTGGCCACGATGAGCAGTGACGATGGCCTCTATGTCATCGCAGGCTTGCGCGTCGAGGACATGAAAGACGGCGATCGCCGGCAGGCCGCCTGAGGCGCAGTCCGCGCGAATGAGGGCCAGGTCCTCGTCAGCGAGCGTGTCGAACAGCCGAATCCAGGCGGCGTAATCGGATTCGCCAAAAATCTTCGCGCCTGCGGCTCTGCCCTTGAGCAGATAGTGCTCGATGCAACTCTCGTCAGGCGCCATCTCATTCGCGTACTCGATACGATAGAGAAGTGGACTGAATTGTCTCCCCGGTCGACGCTCCTCCTTCGCCCCGTAATCGAGGTAGTGGTCGAAGACATCGATTTCTGCGTCACGAAGATCGGGATAGTAAGCGCGATACCATTCGGCTTCGAACAGCCCGGAGGCCAGGAGTTCTTTGCCCAGGCGCGCTCGATGCAATTCCTCTGCCGGGATCGGCGGCGCGGGACGCCCTCTGGTTTGCCCGATGCGAAGGAAATGTTCGAGGGGACCCATGCCGGACTGGGCGCTGTCGGGCCACGATTCGGCATAGGCGCGCGAATCGAACTGAGGGCCGGGCAACCGCCCCTCGCCGTCCCCATGCTTGGAAAAGTGAAACAGCGGGTCGACACCCGACCTCAAGACGTCGGGGTAGCGCCAAAGATACCAATCAGGGTCGAAATATTCAGAGGCGCCGATCAGGGAAATTCTCTCCTGCAGCGCGTGGTTGCCGCCTATTCGCTGGAGAACGTTCGCAATCAAGCTCTTCATCAACCACCATACCATTTCGAGATACTGCAATTGCGAGAAGGGGTCGACACCTCGTGAACGTCCGATCTGCGCAACACAAAGCGCTAGGTTCGACGCCTCGAGTCATTCGACATAAGACTCCTGTTCGTTATCGGCGCAGCGATAGCATATTGCCACGCTTTGTGCACGGCGTTCTTCTTCCATGTTAGGCGCGCGCGATTGCGGCGAGGCGAGGCGCTCTCCATCCGGGCCAGCTCCGGAATATCGGGGTTTGCGGGATTGGGAACATTCAGCCCGTCGCAGATCCGGACTGACGTTGCCCAGAGGCTTCCGCCCGGGCGCGCCAGCTGTCGGCGGCGACGCCACTCGTCGTCCCTTGCTCCACGCCGCGCGCACGACCGGGCGCCGCGCGCGCGGCGCGACGCGCAGGAGGTGGGCGCGCAGGGCCGGAATAATGCGACTCACGCGCCAGCCGGCGCCGGGACCGGCCCGGCCACGGCGACCTGCCGGACGTCGCCGACGAAGGCGCCGAGCAAATCGGCGACCGCGCCCGGCGCGCCGCTCGCGGGCGTCATCGCATAGACGACCTTGTCCGGGCGGATGACGGCGACGTGGCCGCGCCGCGCCCCGGCGGCGCGGAACCATGCGACCCCTTCGCCGCTCAGGTCCTCGACCTCGACCAGCGCTCCGGCGGCCGGGCCTCGCCTGACCGCATGCCCCTGGGTGCGCTCCCCGTACGGATAGAGCGCCACGAACGCGACGCCGAGCGCCGCGAGCCGGGCGAGGATGTCTGCGTCGAGGCCGGCGCGCGGGTCGCAGGCGTAGCCGACCAGCGCGCAGTCGTCGCCGAGAACGTCGTCGAGCAGCGCCCGGCGCCCATCCGAGGTTCGCACCTGCGGTTGCGGAATCGGGCGCCCCTCGGCGCCGTTGCGCCGCCCCCTCGGCCGGCCGAAATAGGCGCCGTTGGGGTAGGTCGGCGGCGGCTTGAAGCGCCCCTCCCGCAGGTAGTCGTTGACCCACGGCGTGTTCAGCAGGGCGCGGATCGTGACGTTGCGGAGAGCCGCGAGGACCGGATTGGCGATCGAGACGAAGTCCTTCATCTTGACCGAGATGTCGATCATCTCGCGCGCGTGCGGCTTGCGCTCGCTCTCGTAGCTGTCGATCAGCTTCGGGTCCGCGCCCTTGGCGAGCACGGCGTCGAGCTTCCAGGCGAGGTTGTAGGCGTCGCGCACGCCCGAGCTCATGCCCTGCCCCATGAATTGCGGCGTCATGTGCGCGGCGTCGCCGGCGATCAGCACCCGGCCCTCGCGCCAGCGCTCGGCGACGAGCGCGTTGAAGGTGTAGACGAGCTTTCGCAGCACCTCGACCTTGTCGACCTCGACATGCCGGGCGAGCAGCGAGCGCACGGTCGCGGGGTCCTCCATCTCCTCCCGCGTCTGGCCGGGCATCAGCAGGAATTCGAAGCGGTGGCGGCCGTCCGGCTGCGGGCACGACACGGTCGGCTGCTTCGGATCGCAGTGAAAGTTGAAATACGGCAGGTGGCGCAAGCAGTCCTCGCCCGCCTTCGCCTGGATGTCGACGACGAGCCAGGGCTCGGGAAAGCTTTTTCCCGCCATCTTGATGCCGAGGCGCGCGCGCACGCCGCTGCGCCCGCCGTCGCAGGCCACGAGCCAGCGCGCCCGCGTGCGGCTGGTCTCCGACGGTCCGGCGGCGGGCGCCGCCGCCTGGCCGTATTCCGTTCCCGAACTGGCGGCGTGCTCGATCGTCACCCATGCTTCGTCCTGGGAGAAGCCGACGAGCTCGCGGCCGCGCAGCGCCGTGACGTTGGGGTGGCGTTCCAGCAACTTCTCCATTTTGGTTTCGAGATAAGGCTGGTAGAAGAAGTTGCTCAGCGCCCAGCCGTAGGGCCTGGCGGTGCGACGGAGTTGGCCCAGCACCGACCCGTCCTCGAGCACCCACTGGACCGTGGTGTCGACCAGCATGTCGGCTTCGAGATCGGCCGCGACGCCCGCGGCCTGAAAGATCCGCATGCATTCGTCGTCGGTGTAGACCGCGCGGGCGTTGGCGTAGAACGTCGGCTCGCGCTCGAGCGCCAGCACGCGCAATCCGCGCCGGCCGAGCAGGTGGGCGAGCGTCAGCCCGGTCGGGCCGAGCCCGATGATCGCGACGTCGTAGCTGTCGTGAAAAGCCGCCCTGTTCATGAATGATCCTCCCGTCGTTCGATGGTTTTGAAGAAAGCGCCCAGTCAGCCCTGGAGCGGGGAATATTCCTTGCGGAACAGCGAGGTCAGCCCGTTGCGGACCTGCGCCAGCTTGTCGCCGAGCGTCTGGTCCTGCGGCTTGTGCCCCCAGACGCTGATGCCGCGATGGGTCGTCTGCGGCCAGGATTCGATGTCCTCGCCCTCGGCGGCGCTCCAGCCGAGTTCGAAGTAGAAGCCGGACGGACTGACCGCGTAGAACGAGACGTCGCGGTCGTTCGGATGCTGGCCGACCGCCATCGCGATCTTCACGCCCAGCGCCCGGCAGCGCCGATAGGCGGCGCCGACGTCGTCGAGCGACGCCGCCTGCATCTCGACGTGCTGGATTTTGGTCGCGAACGGATCCATCGCGAGGCCGACCGTCGCGGCGACCGCGATCGAATGATGGCGGGGATTGACCCGAAGGAAGGCGATCCTGAGGTTGACCCCGCCGACGCGGTCCTCGATGAAATCGGAGATCTTGGCGTCGAAGATCTCGCGCCAGAAGGCGATCATGGCGTCGGGACGACGGGTCGAGATCGCGACGTGGCCGAGGCCGCGCTCGCCGGTGACGAAGCCCCGGCCGAGCACCTTCGGCGCCTCGTCCGAGCGCTTCGCCTCGACGAAGAGTTCGTAGATCTGCCGCTTGGGCCCGAGGAAGCGCCAGTAGCGCGCGACGCCGCGCAGCGCCGCCTCGTCGCCCGCGACCGCCTCGACCGCGACGCCGCGATCAGAGAGCCTTCTGAGAATGAGGTCGAGGGCGTCCGGGCTGGCGATCTGCCAGCCGAGCGCGAGGTCCTCCCGGTCGCGCTTGCGGACCACGAGGCGGCGGGCGTGCCCGTCGGTCCGGAAGGCGAGCAGGCCGGGGGCGTCCTCGGCGATCGCCATCCCGATCCCCTCGGCGGCGAAGCGCTTCCATTTGCCGAGGCGCGGCGACTCGACCAGCAGGTAGCCGAACTGGACCGCGCCGTAGACCGAGGTCGTGGCGGGCCGGATGTCGATGGCGTTCATGGGGGATCCTTCAGGCAAAGGGGATCGGGGTCAGGCGAGCGTCGACAGCGACAGGTGGGCGATCGTCGCGGCGTTGAATTCGGCCGACCGCTCCCACTGCACCCAGTGGCCGGTGCGGCTGAACAGGGTGAGGTCGCAGTTCGGCATCCGCGCCTGCAGCGAAGGGCCGCCGCTCGGCGGATTGACCCGATCCTCGACGCCCCACAGGATGAGCGTCGGCGCTTCCAGCCCGCCGAGCCGCGGATCGAGCGTCAGGTCGAGAACGCCGGGGTCGGGCAGATCCTTCGGCCGCACCAGCGGCGGGTTGGCGACGACCTCGGGATCGAGGCTCGCGGCGTAGCGCGCCGCGATCAGCTCGTCGGGCACGGCCGCGCCGTCGAACACCAGGTCGTCGCGCAAGAACTGCTCGAATTTGGCGCGCGTCGGCCCCTCGCCCGAATAATAGTCGAGCAGGTGGAGCAGGCCCTGGGTCGGCGGCCGCCGGCTGGTGTCGATCCCCCCGGGCCCGAGCAGCACGAGGCGGTCGACCCGCGCCGGCGCCTCGAGCGCGAGCCGCAGCGCGCAGGCGCCGCCGAGCGAGTTGCCGAGCACATGCGCCCTCGCGACGCCCAGCGCGTCGAGGAGGCCGAGAATCGCGCCGGCCAGATCGCCGAACGGGTCCTTGCGGTCGAGCCCCTTGGTCGACCGCCCGTAGCCCGGCAGGTCCGGCACGATCAGGCGGAAGCGCCGGGCGAGCGCAGGAAGGTTGCGCGAGAAATTGGAGAGCCCGCTCGCGCCCGGCCCGCCGCCGTGCAGCATCACGAGCGGCGGCCCCTCGCCGAATTCGACGACGAACAGCTCGCGCGCCCCCACCCGCACCGTCCGGCCGCCCTGCGGCTCGACAACGCCCGACGTTCCCATTCGCTTCCTCCCTGATGTCGGGGACCATGATCGCCCCGTCCCGATCGATATGACATAATCGTCATCATGACACAAGCGTCAGTTTGAAAAGAATCACGCGCGTGCTATGGCCGGCCGCGGAGACCTCGAGCGTGCTGGAACCGTCCCTTTCCCCCGATCACCGGCCGCGGGTCGCGGCCGAGCGACGTGCGCGCATGCACCGCAAGCTGGTCGAAAGCGCGCTGCTGGTTTTTGCCGAAAAGGGGGTGGACGCCTCGGTGATCGAGGACGTCATCGCCGCGGCCGGCGTCTCGCGCGGCACGTTCTACAATTACTTCCGGACGAACGCCGACCTGCTCGCCGCGGCGATCGAGGAGCTCGGCAACGAGCTCGTCGAGCATATCGAAGCGCGGGTGAGGTCGTTCCCCTCCCCGGCCGCGCGGCTGTTCACCGGCCTGCGGCTCTATCTGGCGGCGGCGCGGCGGTTCCCGCTGTTTGCGCGGTTCGTCGCGCGGATCGGCCCGCTGGCGATCGGTCCCGGCAACCGCGTCAACGCCTATATCCCGGTCCACATCGCGGGCGCGATCGCGCGTGGCGAATTCGCCGAGGCGCCCGTTGGCGTCGCCCTCGACGTGGTGGTCGGCGTGGGGGTGATGATCGTTTCGCGCATTGCGTCCGGCGAGGCCGACGCGGCCTATGGCGACGCGATGCTGCTCGCGCTCGCGCGCGCGCTCGGGTTCGATCTCGCGCGCGCCGAGGCGCTGCTGTCCGAGCCGCTCGCGCCCCTGAGTCTGGGGGCGGACTCGCTGCTCGTGCAAAGCGACGCGCGCGCGAAGACGCGCGACCGGCAGGAGCCGCAGCGGTCGTGACGGCTGTTCCCGTCATCGCGAGCCAAGCGCGGCGATCCAGGCGGGTCCCGCCGATGCCGGCGGTGGCCCGGCGGGCCTCGCTTCGACGTCCGAGCAGGCGGCCCCTGGATCGCCGCGTCGCCCTTCGGGCTTCTCGCGATGACGCCTCACGCCCCCGGCGACTGCCCGAACACCCGGCTCGCCCGGATGTCGGCCTCCTCGATGGTGGTCAGGCGCTCGAGGGTGAGCGCCTGGTCGCCTTCGGAAAAGAGCCGGTTGGCTTGCCTCAGCCGCGCCCGGTCGAGCGCGTTGCGGATCGAGCGGGCGTTGGCGAACAGCGGCTGCGCGCGCCGCGCCGGAATGTACTGCGTCAGCGCCGCCCGCGCGGACTCGCTGAGCCGGTAGCTGAGCCCGGCGAGCATCTTTTCCCCGATCTCCAGCAGGTTGGCGTCGGTGTAGTCGGGAAAATCGATGTGATGGGCGACGCGCGAGCGGAAGCCCGGGTTGGAGCGGAAGAACTGGTCCATCTTGTCGGCGTAGCCGGCGAGGATGACGACCAGATCGTCGCGGTTGTTCTCCATCACCTGCAGCAAGATCTCGATCGACTCCTGACCGTAGTCGCGCTCGTTCTCCTGGCGGTAGAGGTAATAGGCCTCGTCGATGAACAGCACGCCGCCCATCGCCTTCTTCAGCACTTCCTTGGTCTTGGGCGCGGTATGGCCGATGTACTGGCCGACGAGGTCGTCGCGGGTGACCGCGACGAGGTGGCCGCGGCGGACGTAGCCGAGCTTGAACAGGATCTCGGCCATGCGCCGGGCGACCGTGGTCTTGCCGGTGCCGGGATTGCCGGTGAAGCTCATGTGCAGGGTCGGCGGTTCGGAAGCGAGGCCGAATTTCGCCCTGACCCGGTCGACGAGCAGCAGCGCCGCGATCTCGCGGATCCGCTGCTTGA
The DNA here is from genome assembly GCF_003315135.1 of Roseiarcus fermentans. GTDB lineage: Bacteria > Pseudomonadota > Alphaproteobacteria > Rhizobiales > Beijerinckiaceae > Roseiarcus > Roseiarcus fermentans. The sequence goes on along the minus strand of NZ_QNRK01000010.1, from coordinate 85,679 downwards.
CCGGCGCGAGCCCGACGAGTTCGTCGTCGAGCTGCTGCAGCACCGGGCCGACCCCGGAGGCGGCGTATTCCGCCGCCAGGCTCACCGTCGGCGCCGCCGTGTCGCGCGCGGCGTCGTTCATCGGTAGCGCGCCCCTTCCGGCCGATCGAGGCCGTAGCCGCGGATCTCGTAACGCTGCGTGCGGCCGGGGCCGGCGATGCGCTCGAGGCGGAATCCGTCCTCGTGGGGAGGCCGGTTGACGAGGAAGGAGATGCGCACCGACTCCCAGCCGTGGCTCGAATCGAACGCCGACAGCCGGATGTACTTGTCGCCGTGGAGCTTGCGGCAGGCCTCGAGCTCCATCAGCACGCCCTTGGCGTCGTGCAGGTCGAACATCGGCAGGCCCCACATCTCCCAGTAGGTGTTGCGCGGATGGGGATCGTCGGTGAACTCGAGGTTCACCGCCCAGCCCTTCTCCAGGGCGTACTGGACCTGGGTGAGGATGTCGTCGTCGGTGAGATCGGGCAGGAACGAGAAACAGCCTTGGGTGACGCGCATGGGAAAAGACCTCCGGTCGGAAGGTTCGCGGCGGCTCAGCCGGCGACGGACGGGGTGGGGACGAAGTCGAGCTGATCGGTCGAGGCGTAGTTGAAGGTGACGTCGCCCCAGACGTCGAGCGCCTGGCGCAGCGGCGTGCAGCTCCGGGCCGCCTCCGCGAGAATGGTCGGCCCCTCGTTGACGTAATCTCGCCCCGCGTTGCGGGCGAAGATCATCGCTTCGAGGGCGACGCGGTTGGCGGTCGCGCCGGCGGCGATGCCCGCCGGATGGCCGATCGTGCCGCCGCCGAACTGCAGCACCACGTCCTCGCCGAGCAGGTCGAGGAGCTGGTGCATCTGCCCGGCGTGGATGCCGCCGGAGGCGACGGGCATCAGCTTGTTCAGCGACGCCCACGGCTGGTCGAAGAACACGCCGTGCTCGAGCCGCATCGGATTGAAGTCCTCGCGGCAGATGTCGTAGTAGCCGCGCGTCGTGGCGGGGTCGCCCTCGAGCTTGCCGACCACGGTTCCGGCGTGGATGTGGTCGACGCCGGCGAGCCGCATCCACTTGGCGATGACGCGGAACGATACGCCGTGCGCCTTCTGCCTCGTGTAGGTCGAGTGGCCGGCGCGGTGCAGGTGCAGGATCATGTCGTTGCGGCGCGCCCATTTCGCCATCGACTGGATCGCGGTGTAGCCGATCACGAGGTCGATCATCACGATGCACGAGCCGAGCTCCTTGGCGAATTCGGCGCGCTCGTACATGTCCTCCATGGTGGCCGCGGTGACGTTGAGGTAGGTGCCCTTGATCTCGCCGGTCGCGGCCTCGGCCTTGGCGACCGCCTCCATGCAGTAGAGAAAGCGCTCGCGCCAGTGCATGAACGGCTGCGAGTTGATGTTCTCGTCGTCCTTGGTGAAGTCGAGGCCCCCTTTCAGCGCCTCGTAGACGACGCGGCCGTAGTTGCGGCCGGAGAGGCCGAGCTTCGGCTTGACGGTGGCGCCGAGCAGCGGCCGGCCGAACTTGTCGAGCCGCTCGCGCTCGACGACGATGCCGGTCGCCGGGCCCTGGAAGGTCTTCACGTAGGCGAGCGGCAGCCGCATGTCCTCGAGCCGCAGCGCCTTCAGCGGCTTGAAGCCGAAGACGTTGCCGATGATCGAGGCGGTCAGGTTGGAGATCGAGCCCGGCTCGAACAGGTCGAGATCATAGGCGATGTAGGCGAAGTACTGGCCTTCCGTTCCCGGCACCGGATCGACGCGATAGCACTTGGCGCGATATTTTTCGGTCGCCGTCAGCCGGTCGGTCCACACCACGGTCCAGGTCGCGGTCGAGGATTCGCCCGCGACCGCCGCCGAGGCCTCGATCGGGTCGACGCCGTCCTGCGGCGTGACCCGGAAACAGGCGATCACGTCGGTGTCCTTGGGCTCGTAGTCGGGCTCCCAATAGCCCATCTTGCGGTATTCCATGACGCCGGACTTGTAGCGGTCCTTGCCCTTCACGGTCTGCGACGGTTGCACGTTCATCCGCGTCCTCCCTTGGGCCGGCCTCGCCGGCGAACTGTTCCCGGGTGCGGTGTAAGGGCCGACGTGATTTGAGTTAAGTTCATTGTTTCAACAGATATGTTTTACTATGATAAAACCATGCTTCGACAGGTCACCCTGCATCAGCTCCGCCTGTTCGCCGGACTCGCGCGTCACATGAGCATGACCCGCGCCGCGGCGGAGGCGCACGTCACGCCCTCGGCGTTCTCGATTCAGATCAAGCAATTGTCGGAAGGGCTGGGCCAGCCGCTGCACGAGCAGGTCGGCAAGCGCCTCTTTCTCACCGAGGCCGGCCGGGCGGTCGCCGCGGCGAGCCGCGACGTGCTCGAACGGCTCGATCATCTGGGCATGGAACTGGCGGAGATGCAGGGCCTGAAGCGCGGCGGCGTGCGGGTGGCGATGATCACCACGGCGAAATATTTCGCCACCCGGCTGATCGGCGACTTCTGCCGCGCCTATCCGGACGTCGACTTCGCGCTCGAAGTCGTCAACCGCGAGCAGATCCTCGAGCGGATGCGGCAGAACCTCGACGATCTCTACATCATGGGCCAGGCGCCGGAGGGCATGGACGTGGTGGTTGCGCCCTTCGCCGACAATCCGCTGGTCGTCCTCGCGCCGGCCGAGCACCCGCTGTGCGAGGCGCGCGCGATTCCTGCTTCGCGCCTCGAACGCGAGCCCTTCATTCTGCGCGAGCCCGGATCGGGCACGCGGCAGGCGACCGAGCGCTATTTCGCCGAGCACGCCATCCGCCCGTCGACGCGGATGACGCTCGGCAGCGACGAGACGATCAAGCAGGCGGTGGCGGCCGGCCTCGGCCTCGCGGTGCTGTCGCGCCACGTCCTGACGCCCGGCGCCGCCGAGGGCTTGCGCGAGCTCGACGTCGAAGGGTTCCCGATCCTGCGCCGCTGGCGCGTGGTGCATCTCGCCGACAAGCGCCTCTCGCCGCTGGCGCGGGCGTTTTTGACGCTGCTGAAGGAGCAGCGGCCTCCGCGCTCCGCGCCCGGGGAAGCCGCTGCGCCGACCGCGGACGCCGGACCCCCGCTGGCACGATAGAAGAGGCACAACCTATTCGTGAGGACGACGAACGCCATGCCCGACACCCAGATCATCCGGCTGACGGCGCTCGCGGCGGAGGCCGAGGAAGACGCCGCCGACGCTGCCGCCTATGACGAGGCCATGGCGGCGCTCGAAGGCGGCGTCGAGGTCCTTCTGCCCGCCGAACTCTCCGCCCTGATCCTCGAAGGCGCGAGCCTGCTCGCGGCCGTGCGCAAGTGGCGAGGCCTGTCGCAGGCCGAACTCGCGCAGAGGACGGGATTGCGGCAAGGCGCCGTGTCCGATCTCGAAACCGGACGCCGCAAGGGGGCGCAGCCGACCCTCGAACGGATCGCGAGCGCGCTCGACGTTCCGTTGAACTGGATCGTGTCAAAGGGCGGAAACGCGGGGTGATGTCGCCCTGTCCCCAAGCCGGCCGCAAGAGCGGCGGTCGCGCCGCGCAATGGGCTGCCTCTCCCCGGGCGCGCCCTGTCGGCTCCTCGCGAACGACCCCCTTGGGAGGCTTCACCCCGCCCGGTTCGCCGTCAGACTCTCCCGGATGGCCTCGATGTTGGCGGCGTAAGACTCGGGGCCGCCCTTGAAGACGGCGGAGCCGGCGACGAGGGCGTCGGCGCCGGCGGCGACCACCAGAGGGGCGGTGTCGGGGGCGATCCCGCCGTCGACCTCGATGCGGATCGGCCGGTCGCCGATCATCGTCCGGATCCGGCGGATCTTGTCCAGCGTCGCGGGGATGAATTTCTGGCCGCCGAAGCCGGGGTTGACCGTCATCACCAGAATGAGATCGAGCCGGTCGAGGACGTAGGCGATGGCGCTCTCGGGGGTCGCCGGATTGAGCGCCACGCCGGCCTTCTTGCCGAGTTCGCGGATCGTCTGCAGCGAGCGGTCGAGGTGCCTGGTCGCTTCGGCGTGCACCGTGATCCCGTCGGCGCCGGCCCTGGCGAAGGCCTCGAGATAGGGGTCGCAGGGTTCGATCATCAGGTGGCAGTCGAACGGCTTGTCGGTGTGCTTGCGCAGCGCCGCGATCACCGGCGGACCGAAGGTGATGTTGGGCACGAAATGCCCGTCCATCACGTCGAGGTGGATCCAGTCGCCGCCCGCGGCGGCGACGGCGCGGACCTCCTCGCCGAGCTTGGCGAAATCGGCCGAGAGGATCGAGGGGGCGATGACGACGGGGCGGGCGGTCATTGGGGGCTCCGTTCAGTGGGAGAGTGGCGAGCCTTGGGGTTGCGACCCCTCACCCCCGGCGCTTCGCGCCGTCCCTTTCCCTGAGGGAGAGGGCGGCGGTCGCACTGTCGGCGCGAGCGGGCGTTCGGGCGGCGTCCCCCGGGCCTGATCCGGGGCGCCGGATATCCTACACATCGGCAGGGGCGGCGTCTCGCCGCCCCGACAGGGCGTCCGGAAGGACGCCCGTCTCCGACGGGCGGCGCGTGCAGCGCGCGCCCTCCCGGGGTTAAGCCGCCGCCTTGCCGAGCTTGGCGCGCCAGCCGGGGAAGAGGGCGTCGGCGTCGTGGGAAAAACTCTCGAAGGCGCGGGCGAACGCGCGGTGATCCTTGGCGAATTCGATCGGGTCGGCACCCGCCTTCCAGCATTGCTCGGCTTGCCTGAGCGAGGTCGCCCCGGCCGCGCCGCCGTCGAGGTGGCCGAAGGCGCCGCCGCCGGCGGTCATGATCAGGTTCGAATGACCGAGGTTCATGAAGAAGCCCGGCATGCGCAAGGCGTTCATGCCGCCCGAGATGATCGGGGTGGTGGGGTTCATGCCGAGCCACTCCTGGTGGAAGAACGCCCCGTCGACGCTGTCCTCGGTGATCATCGCGGCGATGATCCGGTCGCCGGCCTCGCCCTCCATCTTGCCGAAGCCCATGGTGCCGACATGGATGCCCGATGCCCCCTGCAGGCGCGCCATCTTGGCCAGCACGAGGCCGGTGTAGCCGCGCTTGGAATTGGGCGAGGTCACCGCGCCGTGGCCGGCGCGATGGTAGTGCAGGTACTGCCTGGGGAAAGTCCGCCGCGCCGTGGTGATCGCCGCCGGGCCGGCGACATAGCCGTCGACCAGGAAGGCGACGTGGTCGGCGTTCGGCCCGAAGGTCTCGAGGATGAACTCGCCGCGCGCGATCATCTCGCGGTAGTCGTCGGCGGTGATGTTGAACGAGAACAGTTTTGCTTCGCCGGTCTTGTCCTGGGCGCGCACCATCGCGTCGTTGACAGCGCGCACGGTGTCCTTGAACGGGGCGAAGGTCTGGTTGCCCTGCGGCTCGTCGTTCTTGATGAAGTCGCCGCCGAGCCAGAAGTCGTAGCAGGCGTCGGCGAACGGCTGCGGCCGCAGGCCGAGCTTCGGCTTGATGATGGTGCCGACGATGAAGCCGCCGTCGACGACGGGACGCCCGAGCACCCGCCACAGGTCGCGGATCGTGGTCGCGGGGCCGTCGAACAGCCTGAGATAGGCCGGGGGCACGTAGAAGTCGTGCATCTTGCCGTATTCGACGTCGCCCATGCCCTGGTTGTTGCCGATGGTCAGGGTCAGGAACGAGGCGATCATCGCCCGGCCGTCGATGATGTTGCGATCGAAGAGATCCACCGGATAGGCGATCTTGGCGATCTCCCTGGCCTCGTCGATCTCGTAGACCAAGGCATCGACGCCGCGGGTAAAGTCGTCGGTGGTCGAGACTTCAACGTTGGTGCCGGTCGAGGATTCGGCGGCGAAATGCGCCGCCGTCTCGAGGTAGCCGTAGCCGGCCTTGGGCTTCATCACATAGGCGCACAGCACGTGGCGGCCGCCGGCGATCAGGTCGGCTTCCTTCAGGTTGAGGTTGGCGTAGCGGTTCGACTGGTCCATCGGTTGATCCTCGGTTCGGTGTTGTCTCAATGCGCCGTCCGCTTTGCCGACGGCGTCCGCTGTTCCCGTGTCACATGCCCCTACCACCGTCCCGCGGACGGTCCCCCTCCCCCGTTTCGCTTCGCTACACGGGGGAGGAAAGCGGCGACGCCGCAGGCTCCTCCCCTGCGATGCCGGGGCTGCGACCGGCATGGCGCTCCGTCTTCGTCAGGCGGTCAGCGCCTGCGCCGCCGCGACGATTTTTTCCGCCGTGACGCCGAAGTGGCGGTAGAGGTCGGGCGCGGGGGCGGAGGCGCCGAAGCCGGTCATGCCGATGAACGCCCCGCGTTCGCCGATCCAGCGGTCCCAGCCGAGCCGCGCGCCGGCCTCGATCGCGATCCGCGGCGCCGTCCCCAGCACTTCGTCGCGATACGCCGCCGGCTGCGCCTCGAACAGGTCCCAGCACGGCATCGACACCACCGCGACCCGCTTGCCTTCCGCCCGCAGCGCCTTGGCCGCATCCATCGCGATCGTGACTTCCGAGCCGGTGGCGATCAGCGTCACGTCGCGCGCGCCGTCGTCGGCGCTCAGCACATAGGCGCCGCGGGCGCTCTCGTTGACGGCGCAGGAGGTCCTCAGCGTCGGCAGGTTCTGGCGCGACAGGACCAGCGCCGAGGGCGTGCGCCTGGCGGCCAGCGCCAGCTCCCAGCACTCGGCCGTCTCGACCGCGTCGCACGGGCGGAACAGATGCAGGTTCGGCGTCGCCCGCAGCATGGCGAAATGCTCGACCGGCTGATGAGTCGGCCCGTCCTCGCCGAGCCCGATCGAATCGTGGGTGAGCACGTAGATGACGCGGATCCCCATCAGCGCCGACAGCCGGATCGCGCCGCGGGCGTAGTCGGCGAACACGAAGAACGTGCCGCCGTAGGGGATGAAGCCGCCGTGCAGGGCGACGCCGTTCATCGCCGCCGCCATGCCGAACTCGCGGATGCCCCAGCGGGCGTAGCGCCCGGAAAAGTCGTCCGCCGCGAGCGACGTCATGCCCTTGGAGATGGTCAGGTTGGAATGGGTCAGGTCGGCCGAGCCGCCCAGCGTGATGGCGATCGCCGAGTTGATCACCTCGAGCGCCATCTCGGACGCCTTGCGCGAGGCGACGTTGGGGGCTTTGGCGACCAGGTCGGCCTTGTAGGCGGCCATTGTCTCGGCAAAGTCCGCCGGCAGGTCGCCGGCGATCGCCGCCTCGAACCGGGCGCGCTCGGGATAGAGGGCGAGCCTCTCCTCCCAGGCGAGGCGCGCCTCGCGCCCGCGCGCTCCGGCCGCCCGCCAGGCGGCCAAAATCTCGGCCGGGATCTCGAACGGCGGCGCGCTCCAGCCGAGCGCTTTTCGCGCGGCCTCGACTTCCGTCGCGCCGAGCGGCGCGCCGTGGGCGCCTTCGGTCCCCTGCTTCGAGGGCGCGCCGAAGCCGATCACGGTGCGGCAGGCGATCAGCGTCGGCCGGTCGCTGTCCTTGGCTTGCGCGAGCGCCGCCTCGATCGCCGCCGGGTCGTGGCCGTCGACCGCGAGCGTCCGCCAGCCGGCGGCGGCGAAGCGGGCGCGCTGGTCGGTTCCGGTCGAGAGCGCGGTCGAGCCGTCGATGGTGATGCGGTTGTCGTCCCACAGCACCACGAGCTTCCTGAGCCGCAAGTGGCCAGCGAGGTCGATCGCCTCGTGGCTGACGCCTTCCATCAGACAGCCGTCGCCGGCGATGACCCAGGTCCTGTGGTCGACGAGGCCGGGGTGGCGGGCGGCCAGCGCCGCTTCCGCGATCGCCATGCCGACGGCGGTCGCGAGCCCCTGGCCGAGGGGCCCGGTGGTGGTCTCGACGCCCTCGGCGTGGCCGTATTCCGGATGGCCGGCGGTCTTGGCGCCCAGTTGCCGGAAGCGCTTGATCTCGTCGATCGTCATGTCCGGGTAGCCGGTGAGATAGAGCAGCCCGTAGAGCAGCATCGAGCCGTGGCCGGCCGACAGCACGAAGCGGTCGCGGTCCGGCCAGCGCGAGGCGGCGGGATCGAACTTGAGGAATTTTCCGAACAGGACGGTGGCGACGTCTGCCATGCCCATCGGCATGCCGGGATGGCCGGACTTCGCCTTCTCGACCGCGTCCACCGCCAGGAAGCGGACCGCATTGGCCATCGCGGCGTGCGCGACGGCGGGAGTCATGGCGTTCATGGGCGTGAAGAACCTTTCTCTTTCGGGCGTTCAGGCGCGCAGCGCGCGCTCTCAGCATTCAGGCGCGCAGCGCGCGCCGGCGGCGCTCGACCAGCTGCAGGATCATCGGGGTGAGGATGAGCTGCATGGCGATGTCCATCTTGCCGCCGGGGATGACGATCGAGTTGGCGCGGCTCATGAAGCTGTCGTTGATCATCGACAGGAGATAGGGAAAGTCGATGCCGCGCGGGCTGCGGAACCGGATCACCACCAGCGACTCGTCCGGGGTCGGGATCCAGCGCGCGACGAACGGGTTGGAGGTGTCGACGGTCGGCACGCGCTGGAAGTTGATGTCGGTCTGGGTGAACTGCGGGCAGATGTAAGTGATGTAGTCGGGCATGCGGCGCAGGATGGTGTCGGTGATCGCCTCGGTCGAATAGCCGCGCGCGGCGCGGTCGCGATGCAGCTTCTGGATCCATTCGAGGTTGATCACCGGCACGACGCCGATCTTGAGATCGACGTACTGGGCGACGTCGACGGCGTCGGTGACGACGGCGCCGTGCAGGCCTTCGTAGAACAGGAGGTCGGAGCCGGGCTCGAATTCGCGCCAGGGGGTGAACTCGCCCGGCGGCGCGCCGTGAACCTCGGCCTCGGCCGCGTCATGGACATAGGTGCGGGTCTTGCCGCCGCCGCTCGCGGCATAGTCGCGAAACGTCGTCTCGAGCTCGCCGAACAGGTTCGCCGCCGGCCCGAAATGGCTGTAATGATGGTCGCCCTTCGCCGCCGCCAGCTTCATCTGCTCGCGCATGTCGATCCGGTTGAAGCGATGGAAGGCGTCGCCCTCGATATACACCGGGTTGATCTTCTCGCGGCGAAAGATCTGCTCGAACGTCTTCTTCACCGAAGACGTCCCGGCCCCCGACGAGCCGGTGATCGCGATGATCGGATGCTTGATCGACATGGGATAGATATCCGGAAGGCTCGAGGAAATTAGCGGCGCAGGAGGCCGCGGGCGGCGAACAGCGGCGGCTGGATTTCGAACACGCCGCCCTCGTAATAGCGGGCGATGCGCTCCACCTTGGCCCTCGAGCCGAAGATCAGCGGCGTCCGCTCGTGGACGGCCTTCGGCTCGATGTCGAGGATGCGGTGAAATCCGTCGATCGCCGCGCCGCCGGCCTGCTCGACCAGAAAGGCGACGGGATTGGCCTCGTAGAGGAGCCGCAGCCGGCCGTTTTCGTAGCCCTCGCGCGAATCCTCAGGATAGAGATAGACGCCGCCGCGCACCAAAATGCGGTAGACGTCGGCGACCATCGAGGCGACCCAACGCATGTTGAAGTTGCGGCCGCGCGGACCCTGGTCGCCCGCCACCAAATCTTCGACGTAGGCGCGAACGGGCGCCGACCAGCGACGCGCGTTCGAGGCGTTGATCGCGAATTCGTTCGAATCCTCGGGGATGGTCACGCGCCGGGCGGTGACGCGCCAGCTCCCGGTTTCGGGGTCGAGGGTGGCGATCGTCGTCCCCTGCCCGAAGGTGAAGGCGAAGGCGGCGTGCGGCCCGTAGACGACGATCCCGGCCGCGCGCTGCTTCTTCCCCGGCTGCAGGAAATGCGCCGTCTCGAGCGGCCCCGGGGAGGCGTCGAGCACGGAGAACACCGTGCCGATGGAGATGTTGGCGTCGATGTTGGACGAGCCGTCGAGCGGGTCGATCGCGACCAGCAGCGTCCCGCGGGGGTCGAGGGCGAGCGGGTCGTGGCGCTCCTCCGAGACGACGCCGCGCACCCCCGCGCCGGCGAGCCGGCCGATGAACGCTTCGTCGGCGAACACGTCCAGCGCCTTTTGCGCGACGCCGTCGTGAGCCGGCCCGACGTCGGCGTCGAGGGGACCCGCGAGCGCGCCGCGGCGAATGCGGTCGGCGACCCGGGTCGAGGCCTCGGCGAGGCCGGCGAGAACGCGCGCCACGTCCGCCGGGGCGTTGGCGGCCAGATAGGCGGTGAGATCGTCGTTTGGTGTCGCGGCGCCGGTCACGGGGCCCCTCCCAGCATTGCCCGGCGCCGAACCATTCGCCGTCGCCGTGCTTTTACCGGTTTGCCTTGACCAAAATAAACTGAAATATTTTTACGGTTCCATTCAATTCTCTTAAATGCCCAGCAGGCCCGGCTCGAGGCCGCCCTTCTCCGGCAGCCGCGGCAGAAACTGCTCCCCCTCCTGAACCGCGAAGTCGCGGAACGCGCGCGCCGCCGGGGAAAGGGCGCGGTCGCTGCGGTTGACCACATACCAGCGGCGCAGGATCGGCAGGCCCACCACATCGAGGCAGATCAGCCGCCCGGTCTCGACCTCGGCCGCCACCGTATGGGCGGAGATGAGGGCGACGCCCAGACCCGCCATGACCGCCTGCTTGATCGTCTCGTTCGAGCCGAGCTCCATGCCGAGCTGCACGGTGCGGATGCGGGTGTCGCCGATGAAGTCCTCGAACAAAGTGCGCGTGCCCGACCCGACCTCGCGGAACAGGAAGGCTTCGCCGGCGAGATCCTCGCGCTGGAGGGCGTGGGCGCTGGCGAATCGGTGCTCGGGCGGCGCGATCAGCACGTAGGGGTGGGTCCCGAGCGGCAGCGTCTCCAGCGGCACGTCGCGCGGCGGGCGGCCGGCGAGCGCCACCTCGATCTCGCCGCCGCGCAACGATTCGACGGTCGCGTCGCGGTTGCCGATCAGGAAGCGCAGGTCGAGCCGGGGCCGCGTCCTGAGAAAGGCCGCGATCAGGCGCGGCGCGAAATATTTGGCGGTGGAGACCGCGCCGACGGTCAGCCGGCCGCCCTCCCCCGTCCCGACCGCCCGCACGATGTCGTCGAACTCGCGCACCGCCTGGGCGACGGTTCGCGCCGCCTCCAGCGCCGCCTGTCCCGCCTTGGTCGGCCGCATCCCCGTGGGCAGGCGGTCGAACAGGCGGAAGCCGAACGTCTCCTCGAGTCCCTTCACCCGCGCCGTCAGCGCCGCCGGCGTCAGGTTGAGGACCGCGGCGGCCTGGACCAGCGACCCCGCCGCCGCGATCGCCTGCAGGGTTTCGATGTGGCGGAGCGAGACGTTGCGCATGGGCCGTCATTGAACGCGCATTGCGCGCGCAATTCAATGCGACGCGGAGCGCGCGAGGATGTGTCGACGGCCGGACGCGCGCCGCCGCGCCTCGGGCCTGTCATGGCCGTCAGGGATACCGCGAGCAAAGACTGTCGCTCTTCGATTCGACCCTCGACGAGACCGCGCGGCCGCTTGGCGGTCCTAGCATTCCCCTTTGCCGGGATGCAGACGCCCGGACGTTTCGGCTGGTCATGCCGTTGGCGGCGGCTGGCGGGTCAGAAGCCTTCGAGGACGATCTTGCCCCGAGCCTTCTCGCTCTCGAGCAGCGCATGGGCCTGCTTCAGATTGGCCGCATTGATCGGCGACCGTCGTTCGGTGAGCGTGGAGCGCAACCTGCCCTCGTCCACGAGGCGACCGACATCGTTGAGAATGCGGCCCTGCTCGCCCATGTCCGGCGTGTGGAAGATCGACCGCGTGAACATCAGCTCGTGGTGGATCGACACCGCCTTGCGCTTGAACAGCATGATGTCGAAGCCTTTGGGGTCGTCGATCAGGCAGACGCGGCCCTGCGGCGCGATCAGTTCGGCGATGTCGGCTACGTGCGCCCCGGTGTGCGTGGTCGAGAAGACGAACGCCGGCGCGCCGACGCCGAGCGCCTCGACCTGCGGAGCGAGCGGCTTCGAATGATCGATGACGTGATGCGCGCCGAGCGCCTTGACCCACGCCTGCGTCTCCGGCCGTGAGGCCGTGGCGATCACCGCGAGGTCGGTCAACTGCCGGGCGATCTGGACGGCGATCGAGCCGACGCCGCCGGCGCCGCCGACGATCAGGATCGCGCGCGCCGCCCCGGGCGCCGGCTTGGCGACGTCGAGCCGGTCGAACAACGCTTCCCAGGCGGTGAGCGCCGTGAGCGGCAAGGCCGCGGCTTCGGCCCAGTCCAGCGAGGCGGGCTTGTGGCCGACGATGCGTTCGTCGACGAGGTGAAGCTCCGCATTGGCGCCGGGTCTGGTGATCGAGCCGGCGTAGAACACCGCGTCGCCCGGCTGAAACAACGTTACCTCGGAGCCGACCGCGCGCACGACGCCGGCCGCATCCCAGCCGAGAACCTTCCAATCGTCGCCCTGCGGCGAGGCGCTGCGGCGAACCTTGGTGTCCACCGGATTGACCGAGATCGCCTTCACCTCGACGAGAAGGTCCCGGCCGGCGGGCCTCGGCTCGGGAAGCGCGATGTCGACCAGCGACGCATCCGCGTCGATGGGTCCAGGAACCTTGTAACCGACGGCTTTCATTGGGGTCTCCAGCTTGCTGTCGACGCATTTAAGGCATATCGTCCGTTTCGGGTATACGCACAAATTTCTACCATAGTGTCGGAAAGGATACCGTCTTGGTGAAACGCCGCCACTCCAGCTTCGACTGCGCTCCCGGCTGCGCGGTGGAGGCCGCCATCAGTCTCATCGATGGCAAGTGGAAGTGCGTCATCCTGTTTCATCTGCTGGACGGGACAGCGCGCTTCAACGAACTGCGGCGCCGCATTCCTGCGGCCACGCAGCGGACGCTGACCAACCAATTGCGCGAGCTGGAGTTGGATGGGCTGGTCGAACGAACGGTCTATGCGCAGGTGCCGCCAAAGGTGGAATACAACCTATCGGAACTCGGCAGAAGCATGACGCCGGTGCTGATGACGCTGAAGCAATGGGGCGATGCGAACATCGGCCGCTTCGCGGCGACGCCAGCCGCGGCCTGATGGGAGGAAGAGATCGGTTTTCGCTTGCATGGTCATGACGCCCCGCGCGAAGCGGCGGGCGATCGCGGCGGCGATTGGCGTCGGCGCAGCCGACGCGACCGGGTCCTTCCGACGCACGGAACCAATCGGCGCTATTGCGCGTTCCCCGGATGCAAGAAATTCCGACGGCGGACTGGAGGGCGCATGCGGGTCAACGAAGGCAAACCCTATCCACTCGGCGCGACCGCCGATTCGACCGGAACCAATTTCGCGGTGTTCTCCGCGCAGGCGACCCGGGTCGAGGTCTGCGTCTTCGACGGGCCGCAGGGTCGCGAGACCGACCGCTTCGAACTCCCCGAATACACCGACGAGGTGTTTCACGGGCACGTCGAGGGCCTCGGGCCGGGAACCTACTACGGCTTGCGCGTCCACGGCCCCTACGAGCCGGAGGCCGGCCGGCGCTTCAATCCGAACAAGCTGCTGCTCGACCCCTATGCGCGCGCGCACGCGGGCAAGCTCGTCTGGGACCACGCCGTGTTCGGCTACACCATCGGCGCCGAGCGCGACGACCTGACCTTCGACGCGCGCGACAGCGCGCCCTTCGTGCCGAAATCGGTGATCGTCGACCCGAACTTCGACTGGACCGGCGAATACCGCCGCCGCAGCGTGCCGTGGGACCAGACGATCGTCTACGAGACCCACGTCAAGGGCTTCACCAAGCTTCATCCGCTGGTCGACGAGCGGCTGCAGGGCTTTTACGCCGGCCTCGGCGCGAAACCGGTGGTCGACTACATCAGGTCGCTCGGGGTGACGACGGTCGAACTTCTGCCGGTGCACACCTTCGTCGACGACAGCCACCTCCTGGACAAGGGCCTGAAGAACTACTGGGGCTACAATTCGATCGGCTTCTTCGCCCCCGATCCGCGCTACGCCGCCGACGTGCCGAACAGCTTGCGCGAGTTCAAGGAGATGATCGCGCGGCTGCACGACGGCGGCCTCGAGGTGATCCTCGACGTGGTCTACAACCACACCGCCGAGGGCAACGAGCGCGGGCCGACGCTGTCGTTCAAGGGCATCGACAACGTCTCGTACTATCGCCTCTTGCCCGACAAGCCGCGCTACTACATCAACGACACCGGCACCGGCAACACCCTGAACCTCAGCCATCCGCGGGTCATCCAGATGGTGTGCGACAGCTTGCGCTACTGGGTGAGCGAGATGCGGGTGGATGGATTCCGCTTCGACCTCGGCACCATCCTGGCGCGCGAGCCGGACGGCTTCAAGACGGAGAGCGGGTTCCTCAAGGCGGTCGGTCAGGACCCGCTGCTGGCCGAGGTGAAGCTGATCGCCGAGCCGTGGGACTGCGGCCCCGGCGGCTACCAGGTCGGCGGTTTCCCGCCCGGCTGGGCCGAGTGGAACGACTCGTTTCGCGACACCGCGCGCGATTTCTGGCGCGGCGAGGCCCCGGCCAAGGCGCTCGCGCCGCGCCTGTGCGCCTCCCCCGACAAGTTCAACTTCCGCGGGCGAAAGCCGTGGGCGAGCGTCAATTTCATCACCGCCCACGACGGCTTCACCCTGGCCGACCTCGTCAGCTACAACGACAAGCACAACGAGGCGAACGGCGAGGAGAACCGCGACGGCCATTCGGACAACCGCTCGTGGAACTGCGGCGCGGAAGGGCCGAGCGACGACCCGGAGGTGCTGAAGCTCCGCCTGCGCCAGGCGCGCAATCTGATGGCGACGCTGCTTCTGTCGCAGGGGACGCCGATGGTGTGCGCCGGCGACGAGTTTCTCCGCACCCAGGAGGGCAACAACAACGCCTACTGCCAGGACAACGCCATCAGCTGGCTCAACTGGGACCTCGACGAGGACCAGAAGAGCCTGGTGAGCTTCTTCCGCCGGCTGACCGCCCTGTTCCACCTCTATCCGGTGCTGCGCCGCTCGCGCTTCTTCACCGGCGAGACCAATCCCGACCTCGGCGCCAAGGACGTCACCTGGATCGACGCCAACGGCGCCGAGATGGACGCCGAAGTCTGGGACAACGGCCTCACCAAATGCTTCGGCATGATGCTCGACGGGCGCGCGCAGGCGAGCGGCATTCGCAAGCCCGGCGCCGACGCGACCGTGCTCGCGGTGTTCAACGCGCATCACGACGTGGTGAAGTTCGCCTTGCCGTCCACGCCGGATGCCGAGGGATGGAACCGGCTGATCGACACCAACGACCCCGAGGCGCCCGGCGCGGCGTTCGCATTCGGCGCCGTCTACGAGGTCACCGGCCGCTCGATGCTGCTGTTCGAGCGCTCGGCGCCGGCGCCGAACGGGAAGAAGGCGCCGGCGCCGCCCCAGCCGCAGGCGCGCCCGCGCAGGAAGCCGCGCGCAGGGTCGACGGGCGCGGGGCGGGACGGCCCGGGATGACGAAGCGGCGCGCTGGCGGCCTTCCGGGGCCGATCGCAGGCGGGCCGCCGCGGGTGAGCGTCGTCGACGCCTCGGCTGCGCAACGCCGTCCGCCGCGGCCGTTGCGACGAGGCTTATGTCGATCGGTCGCTGCAACGACTCGGCCGGTTTCCGGTCGAGATCGACCCAGCGCCCGCACGCCTTGTCCCGCGCGGGAGGCCTGACCCTGGACGAGGCGGCCTATCTCGAACTGGCGATCCGCAGGGCGCTGCCGCTGGCGACCTGCGACGCGGACTTGATCGCCGCGGCGCGCCGCCGTGCCGTCGAGGCGCTGACGGCTTGAATGTCAGCGCGGCGGTTGGCCGCGTCGAGCGTTTTCCAGGCCGCGCGCGATCGCGTTGAAAGCCCCTTCAACGAGAGGACGCTCGACGGCCAGCTCGCCCGGACGCGTCCCTCGGCCGTCAGGCGCCGCGAATGCGTCAGGCGCGGGCCGCCGTCGCTCTGCGCCGCGTCGCGAGGCCGCCGAAGCCGGCGAAGCCGATCAGCATCATCGCCCAGGTCACGGGCTCCGGCGCCGCGGCGGCTGTGGAGAAAGTATTGTTCGAAGTGCCGAAGGCGTCAAAATTGCGGTCGAGCACGCGGCCGTCCTGGAGCTCGCTGATGGTCCTGCCCTGGCTGACGTTGATGTAGAGATTCAATAGCCCGGCGCCCTGAAACACGCTGTCGCTCTGGACGACGCCATTGATCAGATCGAAGCTATTGTGAACAATGAATTCGTTCGGGGCGGTGAGAAAATCGAACGGCAACGTCATCAGAGCGGAAAATTCTGCAGGCGTCGACGTCACGATCACGGCGGTGGCGGAACTGACGCCGTTGTAGGCCAAACCGTCGATCTCGCCGGACACGGTACCGCTGGTAGCTCCGACTGTATTTGTTATTGTGAATTGAATCGTCGCGGCCTGCGCACTGACCGGAATGATCAGTGACAAAAGCAAAGCCGTTACAACAGACTTCGTTGTCATGTTATACCCCCCAAAACTTTACCGAGACGGTTGCGATGTCCGATTTCCGCAGAAGTTTACGTACCACGACAAAGCGCAACATGTAAATTGAAATTCACTATTAATTCCGCGGTCAATTTCAATTTTAAAGAAACTGAGTAACTGCCAACCCCGTCATTGCGAGGAGCGAAGCGACGAAGCAACCCATGCCGCCGCTTGCCTCCTGCGGAAAAAATCGCTCCGTCTTCTGCTCGCAACGAAGGGCGGCGGGACGATCAGAGGGCGCAACAGCAGCCCAGCGGCCCTGGATCGCTTCGCTTCGCTCGCGATGACGGCGCTGTTCGCTGCCGGCTTGGGAGTTACGAAACTGACGGTCTTCGGGTCCCCCCCGCGCCGGAGGCCCTGCGGGTCGAACGGAGGGGGTGGTCTGACGGCGGTGGGCGTCGGGGCGAGGGCAGGAATGCGCTTCGACGCTGCCGTCGGCGCCGTCGCCGGCAACGCGCCCCGAGCGCCGCGCGCAGCGGCGGCCCGCCCGAAACGACTGCGGCCTGGCCGTCCGTGAGCCTATGCAAAGCGGCGGTCACGCCGTCGCGCGAACTGGAAACTGGAAAGCAGTGTTGACTTATCGTCAGTGAGGTGTTAACTTAGGAATCCAGCTGCGCCGAGGCTTGGGCCTTCAAGGAGAGATTATGAAAAAGATGGGTTTCCTGGCTTGCGCCGCCATCATGGCGGGGATCGCGAGCGCGGGCGCTGCGAACGCTGCGACATTCGACCTCACCTTCACCAACGGCGCCTACCCCAGCAATGCGGTGTGCTGCGGACTGTATACGGTCACCGCGGTGCTGCAGGCGACGCAGGACGGCGCGAACTATGACGTCACCAGCATCACCGGGACGGTGACCACCAATTCCGGCGCCAACTCGTATACAATCGAGCAGCTCGCAAGTCCTCCGACAACGTCGGATGGTTACTACGGCTTCGATAACGTACTCCTGCCGTCTGCCGGCGGCTACACGCTGAGCAACGGCGGGATCGCCTTCTACGCCAGCGCGCCGGTGAACCCCGGCAACACCGCGGGACCGAACGGCTGGAGTTCCTACAACATCTTCCTGAATACCGACAACAGCATCGCGCTGACCAACAGCAATTCGAACAACGTAAACTCGCCCTTCGAGGGGACCCTGACGATCGTCCCCGCCCCCGCCCCTGAGCCTGCCACCTGGGCAATGATGTTGCTTGGCATGATCGGCCTCGGCTTGACGGCCTACCGGCGGCCGAGCCTGAAGAGCGCAGTTTAGCTCCCGGCTGGATATCATTGATAACGTGTGAGAAACAGGCTGCCTTCAGGCGGCCTGTTTCTTTGCGTTGCGGACTCTGCGCGTGCCGATCTTTCTCACTTTTGCAACGAACGTCTGAATGATCTGATCCGTCCCGCCAAGCCGCCCGCCGGCAGCGCCCCCGAGCGCCTCGCAGTGGCGCGCCGCCGTCGACGATGATACGGCCGCGCAGATGCTCGAACCCGCGTCCGTCGGGCAGGCGGTCTGACGCTCTACGACGCCGCCTCTCTCGAACTGGCGATCCGAAGGGCGCTGCCTGTGGCGACATGCGACGCGAACCCGATCGCCGCGGCGCGCCGTCGCGCGATAGAGGCGTTCACGGCCTGAATGTCAGCGCGGCAAGAGGACCGCCGTCGCAACACACTTCATTCCCATGGTATATACCCCCGCCCGTTTATGCCAGCTAAACTAACGCTCCGGCATGCCAGACCACGGTGACGGCGGCGTGACTTGTAAACATTCGGCGTGAAGTATCGAACGGAAACGAGGGAATGCCCGTCTACGCCTCCGTCAACACCGCTGCCGGCAGCGCCCCGAGCCACGTGCGAAGCGGCGCGCCGCCCTCGACGGCGCGGCCGCGGACATGGTCGAACCAGCGTCCCTCGGGCAGAAGCGCGGCCGCCTCCCAGTCGGGCTTCGCCTCCCGCTTCGCCGGATAGCGCGCCGCCATCATCACGAGGCGCCGGCCCCCGTGCTCGCGGACGAAGCCGAATCCCCAGTCGGCCTCCGCGCCGGAAAATTCGAGCGGCCGGTAGTCCCCCTCGGCGAACAGGTCCGGTCGCTCACGCCGGAGCGAAAGCAGGAGCGCGATCGTCGCGAGTTTGACCCGCCCGTCGCGCCACGTCTCCATCAGCGAGGCGAACAGGCGCGCGCGCGCTTCGGACGACGCGAGCGGCCCCCCGACCGTCTCCAGCGCCGCCCCCCGCGCCCCATAGTCGACCGGCCGCCGGTTGTCGGGATCGACCAGGGAAAAATCCCACAGTTCGGTCCCCTGATAGGTGTCGGGAACGCCGGGCGCGCAAAACTTCAGCACGGTCTGGACGAGGCTGTTCTGCACGCCGAGTCTGGCGACGTCGGCGACGAAGGGCAGGAACGCGCTGAGGAAGCCGGGCGCGTCGGGGCGCAGCGCCTCCGAGGCGAAGGCGAGCGCGGCGCCTTCATAGGCCGCGTTCGGCGCCGCCCAGCCCGAGTTCAGCTTCGCCTCGCGCATCGACTTCGTCAGCGCGCCGCGGATGCGGTCGGCGAAGGCGGCGAGCGCGTCGGCCGACGGATTGTCCAGCATGTCCGGCGGCCACGACCCGACCAGCATCTGGTAGAGCATATATTCGTCGTTGCGGTCGGGCGCCGCCACCCCCTCGACATCGCCGATGCGGGCGCGCAGGAGCCGGCTCCAGACCGCGACCTGGCGGCGCCATTCATCCGGCCGCTCGGACAGGACGGCGAGGCGCGCGCGCGAATCCTCGCCGCGCTTGGTGTCGTGCGTCGCCGTCGCCAGCATCGCGTGCGGCCAGCGCCCCGCGCGCTGCGCCACCGCCTTGTGAAAGGCCGCAGGCGCAACGCCGAAGCGGTCCGGGGTTCCGCCGACCTCGTTGAGCGCGAGGAAGCGGTTGAATCGGTAAAATGCCGTGTCCTCGACGCCCTTGGCCATCACCGGCCCCGACGCCTGCTGAAAGCGCATGGCGAAGCGCAGGGACGCCGTGCGGCCGAGTTCCTTCGCCCGCAGCGCCGCGGCGTCGCTGGTCAGCGCCGCGGCGAGGACGTCGAATGCGGAAGGGTGGAGGTCGGGATCGCCCCGTCTGGCGCGGGCGATCGCCCAGGCGACGTCGCGCAGGTCCGCTTCGTCCACCGTCCCGCCGAGATCGAGATAGGTGCGGTAGACGGGGAAATGGGCGAGGATCAGCCGGATCGCGCGCACGAGAATGCCGCGGGTGAGATCGACGGTCAGCGGGCTCGTTTTCGCCAGCCGCGCCGCGGCGCGCCCGAGCGCGGCGAGTTCGCTCGCCATCTCGTGGTCCATGATCCGGAGCTTGCTCGCGACCGCGACCGCCGCGAAGGTTTGGCGCGCGCCGGCGAAGCCGCGATAGCTGTCGTCGAACGCGCCTTCCGCCGCGGGGTCGATCAGGAGGCCGAGCGCGAGATTGACGAAGTCGTAGCCGGTGCTCCCCTCGACCGGCCAGTCGGCGCGCAACGCCTCGTGCGGCGCGAGAATCTTTTCGACGACGAGATAGAAGGGCCGGTCAGCCTGCTCGCGCAGCGCGACGAGATAGGCCTTGGGATCGAACAGCCCGTCGATGTGATCGATGCGCAGGCCGTCGATCTCGCCGGCGCCGAGCATCGCGAACACCCGCGCATGCGCGTGGGCGAACACCGGCGCGAGCTCGATCCGCAAGCCGGCGAGGTCGTTGATGTTGAAGAAGCGGCGGTAGTTGATTTCGTCTTCGGCCACCCGGAAGAACGCCACCCGCCAGAACTGCGCCTCGATCAGCCGGTCGAGTTCGCGCCAGTCGCCGTTGATGGCCGCGACCCTCGCCGCGACGGCCTCGCGGGCGTCGGCGTCGTCCCGCACCAGCGCGACGAGTTCCGCCTCGAGGACGCGCGCGCGTTCGGCGACCTGGGGGCGCCAGTTCGGCAGATCGCGAAACCGGTCGCCCGACCACTCCAGCGCCTCGCGCTCGCGCCCGAGAATCATCGGGTAGGTGGGCGGCGCGACCGGCAGCTTATGCGTGTCGTAGGCCCAGACGGCGAAGGTCCCGGCCTCGGCGTCGAACTTCAACGCCAGCTTTCCGGTGCGCAGCGCCTCGCCATAGGGTTCGCCGAGCACGGGGGCGAGCAGCCTGCCGCCATTGGGGCCACGATGCACCGACCAGTCGATGTCGAACCAGCCGGCTTTGGGCGAGGCTTCGCCCCATTCGAGCACGTCGAGCCACAAGGGATTGTCGGCGCCGCCGACGCCCATGTGGTTGGGCACGATGTCGAGGACGACGCCAACGCCCTCGCGCCGGAAGGAAGCGATCATCCCGGCGTAATCCGCCTCTGTCCCGAGTTCGGGATTGAGCTCGGCATGGTCGGTGATGTCGTAGCCGTGCGCGCTGCCGGGGCGCGCCTTGAAGATCGGCGACAGATAAGCGTGGCTCACTCCGAGCCGGGCGAGATAGGGGGCGATCGCGCCGGCGTCGGCGAAGCCGAAGTTTTCGCGCAATTGCAGGCGGTAGGTCGCGCGCGGCGGCGTCATGGCGCGACGACGCTCCAGCGCACGGCCCAGGGGCCGAGTTCGCCCGAGTCGCCCGCGTCGCCGCTGCGCCAGATCACCTGCCCCGAGGCCGGCGGAAACCCCTGCGCCCGGTCCTCGAGGTTGGCGTCGAGGATCAGGCTCTTCGTCCCGGCGGTCCAGCGCACCCGCACCGCCTGATCGCCGATCTCGATCGCCTCGCCTGCGCGGCCGATGTCGGCGAGCAGCGGGATCACATGCGCGCGCCGCGCCGCGATCGCCGCGCGGGTGACGGCGAGCCGTTCGGCGTCGAGCTTGCCCCAGTCGAGCTTCGAATCGAGGAAGGTCTGCTCCGCCAGCGGGTCGGGGATCTTCGCCGCGCCTTCCGGGTCCGAGAATTCGGGAAAGTTGGAAAACTCCCGCCGCCGCCCCTCGCGCACGGCGGTCGCGAGCTCGCCGGAGAAATCGCAGAAGAACAGGAACGGCTGCTCGGCCCCCCACTCCTCGCCCATGAACAGCGCCGGAATCTGCGGCAGGAGCAGGACGACGCTGGCGAGCGCGCGCGCCGCAGCGGGCGAGGCGAGCGCGCCCAGCCGTTCGCCGAAGGCGCGATTGCCGACCTGGTCGTGGTTCTGGACGAAGGCGACGAAGGCCGTCGGCGGCAGGTCGGCGCTCGGGCTTCCGCGCGGCGCGCCGCGATGAAGCGAGGGCTGGCCCTGATAGGCGAAGCCTTCGGCGAGCGCGCGGGCGAGCAGCCGCGTCTCGCCGTAGTCGACGTAGTACCCCGTCTTCTGCCCGGTCGCGGCCACCCGCAGCACGTGGTGGACGTCGTCGTTCCACTGCGCCGTGTAGAGGGCCGGCCGGCCCTCTTCGCGCCGCAGCCGGCCGGGCGCGTTGGTCTCGTTCTCGAGCAGGAGATGGATCGGGCGGTCGAACCGCGCCCGCACGCGCATCGCGAGTTCGTCGAGGATGTCGGGCCGGCTGTCGTCGCGGATCGCATGGACGGCGTCGAGCCGCAGCCCGTCGAGATGGAACTCCTCGAGCCAGTATTCGGCGTTCTCGATCACGAAGTCGCGCACGGGGCGGGCGTTCGGCCCGTCGAAATTGATCGCCTCGCCCCACGGGGTCTGGTGGCGGCTGGTGAAGAACTCGGGCGCGACGCGCGGCAGGACGTTCCCGTCCGGGCCGAAGTGGTTGTAGACGACGTCGAGAATGACCGCGACGCCGCGCCCGTGCGCCGCCTCGACAAAGGCCTTGAAGCGCTCCGGCCGGCCGTAGCTGGCGTCGGGCGCGTAGAGGAACACGCCGTCGTAGCCCCAGTTCCTCGCACCGGGGAAATCGGCCACCGGCATGATCTCGACCGCGGTCACGCCGACCGTTGCGAGATAGTCCAACATCTCGGCCGCGCCGTCGAACGTGCCCGCTCTGCTGAAGGCGCCCAGATGCAGTTCGTAGAGGACGACGTCCTCCCAGGCGACGCCCGTCCAGGTTTCGCTCCACCGATAGGCCTCGGGATCGACGGTCTCGCTCGCCCCATGCACATCGTCCGGCTGGAACCGCGACGCCGGGTCGGCGACGCGCGTCCCGTCGGCGAGCTGGAAGCGATAGCGCGCCCCTGCCCCCACGCCTTCGGCGAAGACCTCGAAGAACCCCTCGTCGCGCCGTTCCATCGCGACGGGTTCGGGCCGGTCGGCGAGCGCGAGGGCGACCCGCGCCTCGCCCGGCGCCCACAGGCGAAAGCGGACGCCTCCCGCCTCGAACGAGGGCCCGTGCGTCCATTGTCGACCGTTCGCCACCTTACCCCCCGCGCCGAAGTGGAGACTCCTCAACGGCGGAAACGGATGAAAGTTCCGGTGGTTTCGGTCCTCCCGCAGCCTTCGGGATCGGGCCTCTGGCGAGGCGGCGAAGGGGCTCGCGCAGATGCGGAGGCTGCGGCTTCCTGGTGAGCGCCCCGCGCCCGACGGCCGATGTCGCGCGCGCGAGTTGGACGCGGACATCGCGAAACCGCAGGACATGAGCATAAACTGAGTGGCTTTTCGGACTATTTGATCGCCATCAACTTGTTTTTGTGTCGTAAATACCTTGCTCGTGACGAATTCAGCTTGCAGCATATCAAGGATAGTCATATATTATTGATCACCGGTCTCTAAATTTTCACAGCTCGGAGACTGAGAGATAATTTACGCTGCCAATCTCAGGCAGGAGAGCGATTATGCCCTTTGGGGTAGAACAATGGATCAGCCGACAAAGCATCGCTTCGGCGCCCAACGGAATTGGGAGTCTGGACGATTTCGACAGGTCGCTTCTTGTCGTCGATAGGGACAGCTTATTTTCCAACCGGCTCGCGGCGGCCCTTTCCTTACGTGGGTTTACGGTTCGGACGGCAATGAGCGTCGCTGGCGCGCTGGAAGCGATCAGGATGGCTCCGCCCGCCTTCGCTGTCGTCGACCTCAGGTTCGGCGACGGAAACGGTTTCGATGTGATTCAGGCGCTGACGGCCGAGCGCGCGGACGCGCGCGGCGTGATCGTAACCGACTACGGCTCGATCGCCACCGCGGTCATGGCGATGAAGATCGGCGCTTTCGACTACCTCTCCAAACCGGCGAGCGCCGAGGAGGTGGTCATCGCTCTGATGGCTGGTCGGCTCGATCCGCCGTCGCAGCATGAAACGCCCCTGTCGGCCGACCGCGTTCGCTGGGAGCACATCCAGCGCATTTACGAAGCCTGCGAGCGCAACCTGTCCGAGACGGCGCGGCAACTCGACATGCACAGGCGAACCCTTCAGCGCGTTCTCTCCAAGCGCGCGCCCAGATAAGCCAGACCGAAGGACCCAACGCTCCTCGCCGGGTCGATTCCGGCTGACGACCGACGCGCCCGGCAAGCGGAAACTCGGCGCCGCCAGGCCCTGAATGGGAAAGCCGCCAGGCCCCGAATGGGAAAACCGCCGGCGCCGCGCCTCCCGCACCGCCGTCGCGAGGTCGCCGAAAAAATCGCGAAAGAACAGGAACGGCTGCTCGGCCCCCACTCCTCGCCCATGAACAGGGCCGCAAGCTGCGGCGGCAGAAGGACGACGCTGGCGAGCGCGCGCTCCGCCGCGGGCGAGGCGAGCGCCCCCGGACGGCGTCGTGGTCGCTGTCGGCGGCGCGCCGGCCCGGTTTGGTCGCCGGCCGATCCACGCCCCCGCCCGGTCGACCGGACTCAACGCTCCGACGAGCCCTTCACCCGGCCGAACACCACCCGACCCTTGTGGTCGAGGAGGAGCAGTTCGACTGCGCTCGGCGGCCAGGCGAAATCGAAGGCCCGGCGGATCGCGTCCGGCGCGCCCGAGGCGTCGAGCTTGATGTCTTTCATGGCCTTCGGCGGTCGAGCGTTGCCGCCGCCCAGGAAGCGAAGGCGATATTGCTCCAGCCGGTCGGCCGCCGAAGCGTCGCGGACGCGTTCGCTCGACTGGCGGGAGCGCTGAGCCGGAAAGTCGTCTCTGCTGTCGGTCTTGCTGTCCGTCACGACGTCCCTCCCGCGGCTCGAATCGACACCGGATGGTCTGGCCTGGCCACGGCGAGGCCCGCCCTCGCGATCGTTAACAATCCGCGGCGACGTCCGCTGTTCAATATTGACCATCCGGCAAAAAATGCCGGCGGCGCGAAGGGCGGGCTAATCGCGCAGAACGACGCTCAACAGAGCGCTGTTGACTTTGAGTTCGCCATTGTAGTCGATGAAGCCGAGCTTCCTGAACTTGTTCATGAAGTAGCTCACCCGGGGCCGGGTGGTGCCGATCATCTCCGCCAGCGTCTCCTGACTGATCCTGGCGGTGATCGGCTCGGGCTTTCCCTCCTTGCCGAAATTGGCCAGCAGCAGCAGCGCGCGGGCGAGGCGTTTTTCGCTGGAGTTGAACAGGTGGTCCACGAGGTCCGCCTCGATGCGACTGTTGCGCGTCAGCAGGTGAGCCGTGAACACTTCGGCGAAAGCCGGTTCGGCGTGAAGGACGCGGATCATCTCGGTCTTTTCGATGCGCAGGACGGAAGCGGCGGTCATGGCGATGGCGGTCGCCAGCCGCACGGGCTGGGCAATCAGGCAGCCCTCGCCGAAGAAGTCCCTGTCGCCGAGAAGGCCCACGACCGCTTCCCGCCCCTGCCCGGAGGTCACGGCCAGCTTGATCTGCCCGCGCAGGATGTAAAAGACCGCGTCCGCCGGATCGCCCTGCGTGAAAATGACATGCCCTGCGCGAACCTCCGACGCGGACCGTCCGTGGTTGACGCTCGCCAGAAACACGTCCGGATCGAACGATGCGCTCTTGGCTTTTCTCGCCATGGACAGATTCCCGATTGAACTCAACCGAATGGTAATCCCGTGCGCCCACCCCGCCAAGCGCGATCATGACGACGCGCGCCGCTCGTCGGCCCCGGCGCTGCGGGCCGGCCTTTGCGGCGGAACCGAAGGTCGGAGCGAGCCTGCGCGCCGCGCGGCGCGCTCCGGCAATCGGTCTTGTCCGAGCGTATCGACGCAAGCGCGCCCCGCCTCGTCGCAACGCCAGGCCGGGCGCCGCTAGGTCGCGTCCCACAGCGCCTCGGCCGTCGCGAGCAACCGCTTACGCCAGGCGATCTGCCGCCGCCAGCGCTCCGGGATGGCGTCGAGGCCCCAGACGGCGCCGGCGATCTGCCCGGCGACCGCGCCGACCGTGTCGGCGTCGTCGCCGAGGTTCACCGCCAGGAGAACGGCGGCCTCGAACGTGTCCGACTCGGAGACCGCCCACAACGCCGCCTCGAGCGTATCGATCACGTAACCGCTCGAGCGGATCGTCGCCCGTCTCTTGCCGCGCCACGAGCCCGCGGCGATCGCCCTGACCTTCGCCGCCGAGAACGCCGCGCCCGCGGCGGCGTCGAGCGCGCCCTTGCCCTCGCCGGCGATCCCGGCGGCCAGCACCAGCGCCAGCGCTTCGGCCGCGTCGAGACATTCGGGCGCGGCGTGGGTGACCTCGGATTGGGCGCGCGCCAGCGCGGCGGCCTTGCGCGGATCGCCCGCGGCGGCGAGCGCGACGGGCGCGAGGCGCATGATGCCGCCGTTGCCGGCCGAATGGGGATCGTCGCCGCCGCGCGGGGTCTTCGTGCGCACGAACGCGGCGAGCGAAGCGCGGGTGGCGGCGCCGATATCGAAGCAGCGTCCCGTGACGCTGTTCTCGCCCTCTTTCCACCAGCGCACGAAGCGCTGGGCGAGGTCGGCGGCGACGAGCTCGCCGCCGCCCGCGACCAGGCTGTCGGCGAGGCAGAGCGCCATCGAGGTGTCGTCGGTCCACTCGCCGGGCTTCAGCCGGAACGGGCCGCCCCCGACCATGTCCGCGACCGGAGGAACGGTGTCGCGCAGGCTGAACTCGATCGTCGTGCCGAGCGCGTCGCCGACCGCGAGCCCAATGAAGGCGCCGAGCGCCCGATCGCGGCGCCCCGCCTCGGCCGAAGGCGTGAGCGCCATCCGCGTCCCTCCGTCTGGTCTGCGCCAAGCTTAGCTGGAGCGCGGCGGCGGGGGAACCTCGATCACCTCGATGTGCGCGGCTTTGGCGAGCGCGACCATGTGCTCGGTGCCGACGCCGCCCGGGAAGGCGACGACGACGTCGGGACTGCCGACCTCGATCATCCGCTGATTGCGGCTGAGACCGTCCTCCGCGTCGACCCGGTGCCACTCCGGCAGGAAGTCCCATTCGAGAACGCCGTGGTCGCGCGCCCACTTGCCGGCGATGCGATCGACGCCGCGCGCGTCGCCGTGAAGGAGCCGCTCGAACGGTCCGCGGGCGACGCGCAGGCGATCGAGCGTCTTCTCGACATACTCGACGTCCTCGACATCCCGACCGCCACAGACCAGGACTCGCATCGGCTCGACTCCTCTTGCGCGCCAAACAGAACCGCGAACGGCCGCTGGCCGGCTCCGCTTCCTTCCGTCGTCGGGCGCCCGCGGGCAAGGCGGCATATCGCCGCGCGAACGGTTCCGCCCTTACCCGAGGAGCGGCCTCAGCAGCATCTCGGCGCCGAGGATCACGAGGCCGATCAGGAACCAGCGGCGGAACGTGGTCGGGCTCACCCTGCGGCGGACGACCTGCCCCGCCGCCATGCCGAGGAGCGCCGGAACCAGCGCCAGCGACGACGGCGCGAGATTGTCGAGACGGAAAGCGCCGTGCGCGGCGAGGCCCGCCGCGAGCGCGACCGTCGAGACGGTGAACGACAGGCCGAGCGCCTGGACGAGATCCTCCTTGTCGAACCCGAGCGACTGCAGATAGGGCACGGCGGGAATGACGAACACCCCGGTTGCGCCGGTGACCATCCCGGTCGCGGCGCCGACCAGCGGCCCGAGCCAAGGCTCGAGCCGCGCCGGCAGGCTCAGAGGCCGCGCAACCAGCGCATAGAGGGCGTAGACCGCGAGCGTCGCGCCGAGCGCCGCGGTCGTGAGCCGGGGGTTCCCGCCGGTCAGGAGCGAGGCGCCGGCCCATGTGCCCGCGACGATCGAAGCCAGCATCGGCCACAGCCGGCGGATCAGCGGCAGGAAGCCCGGCCCGGCGAACAGCTGCCAGACGTTGGTGACGAAGGCCGGAACGATCAGAAGGTTCGCCGCGACGAGCGGCGACAGGAGCGCGCCGAGCGCGCCCATGGCGACCGTCGGCAGCCCCATGCCGGTCACGCCCTTGACCACGCCGGCGACAAAGAACGTAGCGGCGACGACCAGGGCGAGCGACAGGGACGGAGCGGGCATGGGCCCTTGTCGCGCGGGACGCCGTCCCGAGGCAATGCCGTACAGCGGTGCGCAGGCGTCCCGCGCTTGGCCGGTCCCGGACGACCCCCAAGCAACCGCCGCGCCCGCTTTCGCCGCCGCCCTGCGCACGACGCCGACAGGGCCGCGGGGGCGCGCCGAACGTATTCGACGGCATCCGGCGATGGCGGGCGATCGACCCTTGTTCACGAGCTGACCGGGCGCTATTCCGGCCATCGTCGCCAGAATTCAGCCGAGTCCCGAATGGGCGCGTCTTCCGAAGAGCAAAGCGGCAACGAGCCGATCGTCGAATTGCAGCCGAGGGCCGTGCCAACCGGACGTCCCTCGCCGCGCTTGCGTCAGCCGAGTCACGAACTCGTCACCAGCATCGTCGAACGCGCCAGACGCCGACCGCGGGTCGGAGGCAATGCGGTCGACCTGATTCGTCGCATGCGCGACGGCGAGGACGCGTTTCAGCCGTGAAGACGCTCACGCCGCCACGCCCCTCGCCTTCAGTTCCGCCTCGAGGTCCACGCCCG
Organism: Roseiarcus fermentans; assembly: GCF_003315135.1. Lineage (GTDB taxonomy): Bacteria > Pseudomonadota > Alphaproteobacteria > Rhizobiales > Beijerinckiaceae > Roseiarcus > Roseiarcus fermentans. Next base: position 57,573 of record NZ_QNRK01000010.1, on the reverse strand, counting down.
GCGTGTAGTGGATCGTCGCGATGCCGAGCGCCTCGGCGGCGCGGATGTTGGCGAGCGAATCGTCGATGAACAGGAGTTCGCGCGGCTTGCGGCCCACCCGCTCGACCAGAATCTCGTAGATCCGCCGGTCGGGCTTGGCGACGCCGACGTGGCCGGAGACGATGCGGGTGTCGAACGCGCGCAGGAAATCGTGCAGGCCCTCGCTGATCGCGAATTTCGCGGTCGAGAAATTGCTGAGCGCATGGACCGGCCGGCCGGCGGCGCGCAGGCGGCGCAGGAGCGCGACGTTCTCCTCGATCGGCCCGGCGAGCGTCTCGACCCAGCGCGAATCGTAGAGCCGAACCTCCTCGGCGAATTCGGGGAAGGCCTGGGCCCGCGCCTCGACCGCGGCGGAAAAGTCCGGGTCGACGTCGGTCTGCAGGATGAAGTCGCCGGAGAGCGCCGTCGCCAGGAACCGCTCCATCCGCGCTTCGTCTGCAAACACCGTTCGGTAGAGATTGCGCGGGTCCCAGCGCAGCAGAACGTTGCCGATGTCGAACACCACGATCACGCCGAATCTCCCGACCAAGATCCTGAACAGACAAACGCCGTCGCCGGACGCTGCGCAAGCGCTTGGCGACCGCGCCCCGTCGCCTGCCCCCGAACGAACGCCGGCCCCGGCCGGGCGTTGACTGTCGCGTGGAGACCATACAATGCCGTTAACTCCCGCCCCTGCGCCGGATCGGACGCGTAGCGACAGCGAAGGCCGCGCCGGCGGCGGCGGAATCGCCCCGCCGCAGGCCGACGCAGCCCGCAGCGGCGCCGCCGCCGACCCCGCGCGCCATCCCCGCGTCGTCATCGTCGGCGGCGGTTTCGGCGGCCTCTCGGCCGCGCAGGCGCTGGACGGCGCCGCGGTCGAGGTCCTCCTCCTCGACGAGCAGAACCATCATTGCTTCCAACCCCTGCTCTACCAGGCCGCCACCGCGGCGCTGTCGACTGCCGACATCGCCTGGCCGATCCGCCACATCCTCTCCCGGCAGCGCAACGCGACCGTGCTGATGGCCAGGGTCTACGGCGTCGACCTCGACCGCGGACTCGTCCGCTCGACCGCGGGCGAACTCGCCTTCGACTGGCTGGTGCTCGCAACCGGCTCGACCCATTCCTATTTCGGCCACGAGGCCTGGGAAAAGTTCGCGCCGAGCCTCAAGACCGTCGACGACGCGTTACGGGTCCGCGGGCGGGTCCTGACCGCCTTCGAGCGCGCCGAGACCGCGCAGACGGACGAGCAACGTCGCCGGCTGCTCACCTTCGCCATCGTCGGCGGCGGGCCGACCGGAGTCGAACTCGCCGGCGCGCTCGCGGAACTCGCCCACCGCACGCTGCCGGGGGAATTCCAGCGTTCGAGGCCGGCGAGCGCGCGCATCCTGCTGGTCGAGGCCGGACCGAGGCTGCTGCCCGCGTTCCCCGAGACGCTCGCAAGCGACGCCGTCCGCCGCCTCGAGCGCATGGGCGTCGAAGTCCGCACCGGCGCCGCGGTCGAGGCGATCGACGAGGACGCCCTCGTCGTCGACGGCGCGCGGATCGAGGCCGGCGGCGCGATCCTCTGGGCCGCCGGCGTCCGCGCCTCGCCCGCCGCCGCCTGGATCGGCGCGCAGGGCGATCGCAGCGGACGCGTTTCGGTCGAGCCCGATCTGTCGCTCGCCGGACGGCCGAACGTGTTCGTCGTCGGCGACACGGCCGCCGTCCGCGACGCCGCCGGGATTGAGACGCCGGGCCTCGCCGCCGCGGCCAAGCAGATGGGGCGCCACGCTGGGCGAACGATCCGCGCCCGCGTGCAGGGACGGCCGGCGCCCGGCCCGTTCCGCTACCGCGACTACGGCGCCCTCGCCACCATCGGCCGCAATGCGGCGATCGCCAGCGTCGGACGCCTGCGCCTGACCGGCTTCCTCGGCTGGCTGTTCTGGAGCGTCGTCCACATCTACTTTCTCATCGGCCTGCGCTCGCGCCTCTTCGTCGCCGCGAGCTGGGCGTGGATTTATCTGACCGACCAGCGCGGCGCACGGATCATCTTGCGGCGCGACCGAGGGCCGGGCGTCTGAGGCGATCACCACGAAGGACACAAAGAAGCACGAAGTCTTCGTGCCCCTTCGTGTCCTTCGTGGTGAAACAGCGGGGCCGGACGCCGCGGCCCCTCCGCCGCCATCAAGAAACACCAAGCCTTCGTGCCCCTTCGTGTCCTTGGTGGTGAAAAAGCGCTTTCACCACCGCAGCACGACGACCGTGTCCGCCCCGGCGCCGAATTCCACAGCCTCGGTCGCGTCGGCGGCGTCGCTCTCGAGCTTCGCGTCGCGCACGACTTCGACGCCGTCGACGTTGGCGCCGGCCGCTTCGTCGATTTCGGCGACGCAGACCGGGGTCTCCGGCGGCAGATCCTTCACGGCCTCGAACAATTCGGCGAGCGTCATGACCGGCCTCCTATCCCGGAAGAACGGCGGCCACGACCGGGGGTTCCTTGTCGAGCTTTGCGGACCAGGCGATGACGGCGCCGCCAGTCTCGTCATCGCGAGGGACGCCGGACCTTGATCCGAGGGGACGTGGCGATCCAGGAGTCGAGGACGCCGACGCCAGCCGTGACGTCCAGCCGGGGTCTCGCGCTCGACGCCCGACAATGCAGGCGTCCTCGTCTCCGTCATGGCCGGGCTCGTCCCGGCCATGACGCGGTGTTTCCGGTCCCGATCCATGCGGCGAGGCGCGGGCCTCGACGGCGTCGTAACCCTCCGCCTCGCAAGGGGCGTCAGGGTCCCGGTCAACCCCCGGCGCAAGCGGAAGAGCGGGGCCGTCGTGGGGATCGCGCCGGCTTCAACTTCGGAATAAGAGAATTTTTCTTGCCAAACCGTTTGGTCTGTGTTTTGATATTCCGATGCGAAGACTGGCGCTGTCGACCGATCGTCCCTCCGCGGGCCCTCCAGCGCGCGGGCGCCTCGCGGGAGGACGCCGTGGCCTGCTGTTCCGATCGGAGAGCGCCGGCGCGACCCGAACAATCGATCGGGCGAGCGGATCGAACGGCGAGCCGCGTCAGGGGCGACGCGCCCGTCCAGAGGCCGCAAGCACAAGCGCAGCGGCTCTGGATCGCCACACTTCGCTCGCGATGACGAGCGCCGCCCTCGCGGTCGCCGTCAAACGGCCGCCCGCGGCCCGCAACTTCCGGCGCAAACCTTTGAAAACGCTGGAAACCGGCTCGGAGATCGCGCGGTGTCGGGCGACAGGCGGACGTGGACCGGAGCCGTCAAAGCAGGCCGCCGCCCGTGACGACCCGCGCGGGCGCCGAAACGCGTCGTCATCGCGAGCGAAGCGACGCGATCCAGGGGCCGCTGGGCCGCCATTGCGGCTCTGGACCGCCGCGTCGTGCTTCACGCCCCGCCATGACGGAGTCGGCCGTGACATTCGCCCGGAAATTCCGGCGCAAACCTCTGAAAAGCCTCAAAACCGGCTCGACCCGGACGCCGGTCCGGGCTCGCCCCGCCCGAAAGCAAGTCGGGCCGACGCGTTTCGCCGCGCCGGCCCGCACTTTCCAACAAAGGGGGGACAAACCACGTCCGCGCCCGTTCTGACGCCTCACCCCTGGCAGATTCTCTCCGGCAGCGGTTTGATCTCCGTCAAGGGCGGAACCAACCGCCGGAGAAAACCCGCCTCACTCCTGCGGGATCGCCATCGGCTGCGCCGGGACGGCCGAAGCGAGCGGGCCGGGGCCGGAGCCGTCGCGCTGGTAGACGTCCGGGCGGAACTGGACGACGCCGTCGGGCGTCGCCCAGGCGGTGATGTACACCCAGTAGACGTTGACGGGCTGCGTCAGCTTGACGTCCAGGCGCTGCCCGCTGCGGATGACCTCGTCGATCTGGTCGCGCCCCCAGCCCGGATTGTCCTTGAGCAGCCACGCCACGTAGTCGCGCACGTCCTGCACCCGGATGCAGCCGGACGAAACGAAGCGGAAGTCGTCGCCGAAAATGCCCTTCGACGGCGTGTCGTGCATGTAGACGCCATAGGGGTTCGGGATGTTGATGCGCACGATCCCGAGCGAATTGAGGTCGGCGCCGGTGTCCTGGCGGTACTTGAAATGGGTCGCCTCTTCGGTGTTCCAGTTGATCGAGGTCGGCGACACCTCTTCGCCCTTGCCGTTGAAGATGCGGATTTTCTCGTCGGTCAGATAGTTCGGGTCGGCCTTCATCTTGGGGATGAGGTCCTTCTTGATCAGCGACGGCGGCACGGTCCAGAACGGGTTGAAGTTGATCTCGGTCGCGCGCGTCTGCATGATCGGCGACTGGCGGTCGATCTTGCCGACGCCGGCGGCGTGGTGCGAATAGACGACGCCGTTCTCGACCGTCTCGACCTCGGCCGCCGGGATATTGGCCACCACGTAGCGCTGGCCGAGATCGCCGGAAAAGGTCTTGAGACGCACGATGTTGGTTTCGAGCTGCTGCAGGCGGGCCGCGGCGGACACGTTCAGTTCGGCGATCGTGCCCTCGCCGACCGCGCCGGTCTGGCTGAGGCCGTGGCGGGCCTGGAAGCGCTTGACGGCGGCCTCGACGAAGGAATCGTACACCGGTCCCGCGCCGGCTTCCGCATCGAGGTCGCCGGAGGCGACCAGGCGCAGGCGCAGGGCCTGGACCCGCGCCCCCTTGGAGCCGATCCGAAGGTCCGCCCCGGGCGGCACGGCGCTCCAGCCGCCGCGGGTGACGATGTCCTGATATTTCTGGATCGCCGCCTGCGTCGCGTCGACGGTCGCCGCGGACAGGATCGGCGTCGATTCGCGCTCGATCGCCATGCGCGGCGAGGCCTCGTAGCTTTGCGGCCATTCGGCCTGCCCGTCGGCGTCCGCGGCCCGCGCGGCGAGCGGAATCAGGCCCGCCAGCGCCAGCGCGCCCATGGCCGCGCCGAGCAGAAGGCGGCGCGAGGACCGCGAGACGTTCGTGTCACGCATCAGCTTCAAGCTCCCAGGAACCAAGGACCGTCCCGCGTCGTCGGGGCGACGCCTGCACCGATTGCGACACGCCGCGCCTCGCCGAGTTGACGATGGGTATGGGCGCAAAAATAGGTTTCAGTCTGGCGATTTTAAGGCCGCATCGACGATGATGCGCAAAGGGGGCGTTCGAGATCGAACGCCCCCACGGCCGATCGAGAACGAGGTTAACAATGGATTATCACAGCCGATACTTGATCTGGTCGACCCAATAGCGCTCGAGCCTGGCCAGGGACACATTGACCCGCGCCAGTTCGCCGCCGCCGACGCCGCCGATCTGCTCGATGGTTCGGGCGTGCTTGGCGTAGACCCCGGCGACGAGGCGGTGAACGTCCTTCCCCTTGTCGGTCAGGCTGATCCGAACCGCGCGACGGTCGATGCGCGAGCGCGCGTGGTGAAGGAAGCCCTGCTCGACCAGCTTCTTGACGTTGTAGGATACGTTCGACCCGAGATAGTAGCCTTTGGTCCGCAATTCGCCGGCGGTCAGCTCCTTGTCGCCGATGTTGTAGAGCAGCAGCGCCTGGACGGCGTTGACGTCGGAACGGTTGCGACGGTCCAGCTCGTCCTTGATGACGTCGAGCAGGCGGCGGTGCAGCCGCTCGACCATCGTCAACGTCTCCAAGTAAAGGCTGGCGACTGGAAGTTCCTGCTCGTCAGCCCCGGCGACGTCTTGAGTCCTGGTTGCGTTCAACATGGTCGCTCGCCCGCTCGTCTTCCTGTAGCCGAAGTTGAATTCGGTCCACCCCAGTGGGTCCGACTGTAGCGGCGGGTCCTGAAGACGCGACTAAGAATTACGATGAATCGAAGGTTTTCGCCGGCTGGTAAAAGAGAGCTGAACGGGGTCCGCGTCCGTCATGGCGAAGCGAGCGGCGCGCCCGCCCCAATCACCATGCACGTCGCTTGCTTCAGTCCCGCTCGCGCGCCGCGAGCCAGCTCAAAAGGAAATAACCGGTGACCAGGACGACGTTGATCGCGGCGGCGAAATAGCCGATCAGCGCCGACCTCGGGCTCAGCACCGGCGAAGCGGCCTCGACCATGGCGCACAGGAGCCAGATGGCGCCGCCCCAGGGCGCGGCGAGCCAGAGGCCGACCGCGGCCAGAAGGTCGAAACCGGCGAACGCCACCACGGTCGCCTGAAGGGCGAGGCTCATGGTCGTGAACTCGCGGGCCGGGAACACGCCGAGGATGATCGCCCAGTTGAATAGCCCTTTCGCCACCCACACCCACGCGAGCGTCCGCATGTACCAGAGGAGGACGGTCCGCCAGCCGACCGCCTCGATCACGGAGCTGATCTTTCCGTCGGGAACGCGGGCAGGCAAACCGTCGACCAGTTCGATCCCGCCGTCCCGGCTCTGGCGCAGACGATAGGTCATCGGTTCGGCAACGTCAGCTCGTCGTCGCCGAGCGGTGCGAAATAGCCGTCCAATTCCGCAGCCGAAGGCCGCGGGCTCCACATCGGGCGGTTGTCCTTGTCGACAATCAGCGCCCGCACGCCCTCGTAGAAATCATGGCCGCGGCAAAGCCGCGACACGATGCGGAACTCGACCCTGAGCGCCTCGTCGAAATCGACCGTGGCCCCGAGCGCCATCTGACGAAGGGCGATCGCCTGGCTCGTCGGCGATTTGGCGAGCATGGCGGCGCGCGCCGGCGCGGCGAAGGCGAGGCCGCGCCGCTCGGCCGCCTCGAGCGCAGCCACGATCGCCTCGCGACTGTCCGGGGCGAAGCATGCCTCGAGGCCGTCCGCTTCGTCCATCAGCGCCGATTGCGGCGGCGGCGAAGCGAAGCGGGCGAGGGTCGCGCCGACGTCGTCGGGGCTCTCGAGCGCGGCGGCGAGCGGGCCCATCGCGGCGCTCGGCGCGAACATCTCGGCGAGCCCAAAAGCGAGCGCGTCGCCGGCGTCGGCGCGCAAGCCGGTCAGGGCGAGATAGACGCCCGCCCGGTGCGAAAGGCGCGGCAGAAAGAAGGTTCCGCCGACGTCGGGGAAGAACCCGATGCCAACCTCCGGCATAGCGAAGGAGAAGCGCCCTCCGGCAACCCGGTGCCGGGCGTTGATCGAGACGCCGACGCCCCCGCCCATGACGATGCCGTCGATCAGCGCGACGACGGGTTTCGGATAGGTCCGGATCCGCGCGTTGAGCTGGTATTCCTCGCGCCAGAACGTTAGTTGGCCGGCGTGGTCCCCGGCTCTTCCCAGTTCATAGAGGCGCCGGATGTCGCCGCCGGCGCAGAACGCCTTGTCGCCGGCGCCGGTGATCACGACCCGGGTGACGAGGGGGTCGTCCTCCCACGCGTCCAGCGCCGCGGCGATCCGCCGAACCATTGTCAGCGTCAGAGCGTTCAGCGCCTTGGGCCGGTTGAGGACGACGACTCCCGCCGCCCCGCGCCGCTCGGTCAGCGCCTCGGCGTCTCCGCTCACGACGCTGACGCTGCCGCGACGTCTTTCAGAACCGCGTCGATGGCCGCCGTCACCGCATCGATCGGGGCCATGCCGTCGACCCCGCGCAGCAGGCCGAGCCGGCGATAGACCGGCGTCACCGCGGCCGTGTCGTGCTCATAGGCCGCCAGACGCGACTTGAACACGTCGGGGTCGTCGTCCTTGCGCACCGGCTGTCCGGCGGCCCTGGCTTCGGCGGCTCGGTTGACGATGCGGTCGACGAGCTTGCCGGCGTCGACGGTCAGCTCGATCGCGGCGTCGAGCTTGAGCCCCTTGGCCGCGAGCATGGCGTCGAGCGCCTCGGCCTGTTTGACCGTGCGGGGAAATCCGTCGAGAATGAAGCCGTTCCTGGCGTCGGGCTCGCCGATCCGGTCTGCGATGATCCCGACCACGATCTCGTCGGAGACCAGCCCGCCGGACTCCATCACGTCCCTGGCCTTGAGGCCGATCGGCGTTCCCGCCGCAACCGCCGCGCGCAGCATGTCGCCGGTCGAAAGCTGCGGAATGCCGTACTTCTGCACGAGCCGGGCAGCCTGCGTGCCTTTGCCGGCGCCGGGCGGCCCGAGCAGAATCAACCTCATCGCTTCCGTCCCTTCAGTCTGGCCCTGCGGATCAGCCCTTCGTATTGATGCGCCTGCAGGTGCCCGTGAATCTGCGCAACCGTATCCATCGTCACGTTCACGACGATCAGCAGCGACGTGCCTCCGAAATAGAACGGCAGCGACGCATAGGAAATCAACCATTCGGGTAACAGGCAGATCAAGGCGAGATAGCCCGCGCCGAGCACCGTGATGCGGGTGAGGATGTAATCGATGTATTGCGCGGTGCGCTCGCCTGGCCGCACGCCCGGGACGAAGCCGCCGTGCTTCTTGAGGTTCTCGGCGGTGTCGGCCGGGTTGAAGACCGTCGCGGTGTAGAAGAAGGCGAAGAACACGATCAGCGCGACATAGAGGGTGAGGTAGAGCGCGCTGCCGCGCCCGAGCAGGGCGTTGATCGTGGTGAAGATGCCCGAACTCGTCGTCCCTTGCGCGAAGTTCGCCACCGTCGTGGGCAGCAGCAGTAGCGAAGAGGCGAAAATCGGCGGAATGACGCCCGCGGTGTTGAGCTTGAGCGGCAGGAACGAGCTCTGCCCCTCGTACATCTTGTTGCCGACCTGTCGGCGCGGATAGGTGATCGGCACCCGTCGCTGCGCCCGCTCCATGAACACGATGAAGGCGACGACGACGAACACCATCACCACGACGGCGAGCACGAGGCCGGTCGAGATCGACCCCTGCCGGCCGAGCTCGAACAATTGCACGACCGCCTGCGGGAGCCGGGCGACGATGCCGGCGAAAATGATCAGCGACGAGCCGTTGCCCACGCCACGCGCCGTGATCTGCTCACCGAGCCACACGAGAAACATCGTGCCGCCCGTGAGAGTCACGACGGTCGAGACGCGGAACAGGATTCCAGGGTCGCTCACCACGCCCGTTCGCGCCTCGAGCCCGATCGCGATGCCGTAGGCCTGGAACAACGCCAGCGCGACGGTCAGATATCGGGTGTACTGATTGAGGACCTTGCGCCCCTGCTCGCCCTCTTTCTTGATCGCCTCCAGCGAGGGCACCACGGAACTCAACAGCTGAATAATGATCGAGGCCGAGATGTAGGGCATGATGTTGAGCGCGAACACCGCCATGCGCTGCACGGCGCCGCCCGAGAACATGTTGAACATGTCGAGCACGCCCTGCTTCTGACCGAGGAACGCGGTCTGAAACGCGTCCGAATCAATTCCGGGCAGAGGGATGTACGTCCCGAGCCGGAAGATGACGAGCGCGCCTAGGGTGAACCAGATGCGCTTTTTGAGTTCATCGGCCTTGGAGAAGGCTGACCAGTTGATATTGGCTGCGAGCTGTTCGGCGGCCGACGCCATTGCGCTCTCCAGGCAGCGCCCTCGAAGGGCGCAAGGTGTGAACAAACGACGTTCCCGCTGCGCGGAAGCCCGCGCAGCGGCAACGCCCCTATCATAGGAATGCCCGGCGCGCCATGGCCAGACCGGTCGCAGCCGTCAGGGCGCGGCCGGCGCGGCCTCCGCCTGCGGGATCTTGAGCGTGCCGCCGGCCTTCTCGATGGCCGCGACCGCGCTCTTCGAGGCCGCGTCGACCTCGAAATTGGCCTTCGCCTTCAGTTCGCCGGAGCCCAGAATCTTCACCCCGTCGCGCGGATGGGTGACAACTCCGGCCTTGAGCAAAGCCTCGGCGGTGATGGTCTCGGCGATATCGAGCTTGCCGGCGTCGATCGCGCTCTGAATCCGGCCGAGGTTGACCTCGTTGTAGACCAGTCGATTCGGCGGGGTGAAGCCGCGCTTCGGCAGGCGCCGATGCAGCGGCATCTGGCCGCCCTCGAAACCCTTGATGCGCACACCCGAGCGCGCGGTCTGACCCTTGCCGCCGCGGCCGGCCTGCTTGCCCTTGCCCGAGCCGATGCCGCGACCGACGCGGATGCGGGCCTTGGTCGAGCCGGGATTGTCCTTGATGTCGTTGAGTTTCATCGGCGCAATCCTCTACTCGCCGTCCACGACGCGCACGAGGTGCGCGACTCTGGCGATCATGCCGCGGTTGGCGGGCGTGTCCGCCACGCTCGCCTTCCGGCCGATCTTGTTGAGGCCGAGACCCCTCAGCGTGTCTCGCTGAGAAGCTGGGCGGCCGATGGCGCTGGAGACCTGCACCACGGTGATTGTCTTTTCGACAGGCATTGCAGCCACCCCGCTCACGAGTCGCTGGCGTCGGCTTCGACGCCCTGGCGGCGCGACTGGATCGTCGACACCTTGAGGTTGCGGCGCTGCGCCACCGACCGCGGGCTGTCCTCGCGCCCGAGGGCGTCGAAGGTCGCGCGGATCATGTTGTAAGGGTTCGAGGAGCCCTGGCTCTTCGCCACCACGTCGTGGACGCCAAGGGACTCGAACACCGCGCGCATCGGGCCGCCCGCGATGATGCCGGTTCCAGCAGGGGCGGCGCGAAGCACGACGCGCCCCGCGCCGTGCCGGCCGTTGACGTCATGATGCAGCGTCCGTCCCTCCCGCAGCGGCACGCGCACGAGGCCGCGCTTGGCCGCCTCGGTCGCCTTGCGGATCGCCTCCGGCACCTCTCGCGCCTTGCCGTGACCGAACCCGACCCGGCCCTTCTGGTCGCCGACGACGACGAGCGCCGCAAAACCGAAACGCCGGCCGCCCTTCACGACCTTCGCCACGCGGTTGATGTGGACGAGGCGATCGACAAACTCGCTGTCGCGCTCCTCGTGTTTGTGGTCGCGGCCGCGGCCGCCTTCGTCACGCGCCATTTGGATCTTCCGTCACTCAATCGCGGCGCACGCCCGAATGCGGCGCCGCTCGCTTCCGTTAGTGGATCAGAACTCGAGGCCGCCCTCTCGGGCCCCCTCGGCCAGCGCCTTGACGCGGCCGTGGTACATGTAGCCGCCGCGGTCGAACACGACCTTGCCGACGCCGGCCTTCTTCGCCCGCTCGGCGAGTTCCTTGCCGATCAGGCGGGCGGCTTCGACGGTCGCGCCGGTCTTGAGCTGCTCGCGAAACGCCTTTTCGATGGTCGAGGCCGCGGCTACGGTGCGACCCTGCTCATCGTCGATGACCTGGGCGTAGATCTGCTTCGACGACCGGAACACGCTGAGACGCGGACGGCCGTTGGCGTTGGCGGCGATCGTCCGGCGGATGCGCGCCTTGCGTCGATCGGTTGAGGTATTGGACTTGGGCATGGGCTCCGCCTGTTACTTCTTCTTGCCTTCCTTGCGGAAGATGAACTCGCCGGCGTACTTCACGCCCTTGCCCTTGTAGGGCTCGGGGCCGCGGAACGCGCGGATTTCGGCGGCGATCTGGCCGACCTGCCTCTTGTCGATGCCGGCGACGGTGATCTCGGTGGGCTTGCCCGTCGTGATCGAGATCCCCGCCGGGATCGGATAGACGATGTCGTGGCTATAGCCGAGCGACAGCTGCAGATTCTTGCCCGCGATCGCGGCCTTGTAGCCGACGCCGTTGATCTCGAGCTTCCGCTCGAAACCATGGGTGACGCCGCCGATCAGGTTGGCGATTCGCGCGCGGGTCGTTCCCCACATGGCGCGCGCGCGTTTGTCTTCGCCGTGCGGCGTGACATGCACCGCGCCGGCGTCGATCGCCACAGCCACCTCTTCAGGCGCTGTGAATGAAAGTTCGCCTTTCACGCCTTTGACGGCGATGGTCTGCCCGTCCAGCTTCGCGGTGACGCCGGCCGGAATAACCACTGGCTTCTTGCCAATTCGAGACATGGTTCAATTCCAATTCCAATACGACGCCCCGTCAGAAGACGGTGCAGAGGACTTCGCCGCCGACATTGGCTTCCCGGGCGGCGTGGTCGGCCATGACGCCCTTCGGCGTCGAAAGAATGGCGACCCCGAGGCCGTTGGCGACGCGCGGCATCGCGTCGACGGTCGCATAGACGCGGCGGCCCGGCTTCGACACGCGCTCGAGCTTTCGGATGACCGGCTCGTTGTCGAAATATTTCAGCTCGATTTCGAACTCGGAGCGGCCATTGTCGAACTCCGTGGTCGAATAGCCTCGGATGAAGCCCTCCGACTCCAGCACGTCGAGCACCTTCTTGCGAAGCGAGGAGCCGGGGGTCGAAACCTTGCCGCGCTTACGCATCTGCGCGTTGCGGATGCGGGTCAGCATGTCGCCGAGCGGATCGTTCACTGCCATGATCCCAGCCTCCTCACCAGCTCGACTTCACGAGGCCCGGGATCAGGCCCTTGTTGCCCAGTTCCCGCAGCGCGATGCGCGACATCTTCATTTTGCGATAAAACCCGCGCGGCCGACCGGTCACCTCGCACCGGTTGCGCACTCGGATGATCGCGCCGTTGCGGGGCAGTTCTGCGAGCTTGAGGCGCGCCTCGAAGCGCTCCTCCATCGGCCGCGAATCGTCGTTGGCGACGTCGAGCAGCCGCTGGCGCCGACCCGCGAACTTCTTCGACAGCCGCTGCTTGCGCAGGTTGTTCTCGATTGCACTCTTCTTTGCCATTAAGGCCTCCAATTTTCCGCGTCTGAACCTTGTCGGTTCACTGCCGGAACGGGAAGTTGAACGCTTTCAGCAAGGCCTGCGCTTCCGCGTCGGTCTTGGCCGTCGTGCAGACCACGATATCGAGACCGAGCATCGACTCGGCCTTGTCGTAGTCGATTTCCGGGAAAATGATGTGCTCCTTGACGCCGAGCGCATAGTTGCCCCGACCGTCGAACGAATTCGGGTCGAGACCGCGGAAGTCGCGCACGCGCGGCAGGGCGACCGTCACCAAGCGGTCGAGGAACTCGTACATCCGGGTCTTGCGCAGGGTGACCTTGGCGCCGATCGGCATGTTCTCACGCACCTTGAAGGTCGAGATGGCCTTGCGGGCGCGGGTGATCACCGGCCGCTGCCCGGCGATCAGCGCGAGGTCGCCGGCCGCCGTGGTCACCTTCTTGGTGTCGTTGACCGCGTCGCCGACGCCCATGTTGAGCACGATCTTGTCGAGCTTCGGCACTTCCATGGCGTTCTTGTAGCCGAACTCGGAGATGAGCTTCGGCACGATCTCGTCCTGGTAGACCTTCTTCAGCCGCGCGACATAGTCCTTGGGCGTGGCCGGCGACGCGCCAACAGTTCCGGCAGGGGCTTCGCCCCTCGCCGTCTTTGCGACCTTGCCGCCCTTGGCCTCTGAAGCCGGGGCGCTCTTGCCGCCCTTCGGGGGAGCGGCCTTGTCGCCCTTGCCGGGCTTGGCACCCTTTTCGTTCTTGTCAGCCATCGATCAGATCTCCGGAACGCTTTGCGACACGCACCTTGCGGCCGTCGTCGAGAATCTTGAACCCGACGCGCGTCGGCTTGCCCGACTTCGGATCGGCGACTGCGATGTTCGACAGGTGAATCGGCGCTTCCTTCGTCAGGATGCCGCCCTCGGTCTGCGCGGTCTGCTTGGTGTGGCGGCGCACGAGGTTGACCCCGGCGACGATCGCCCGATCCTCGGCCGGGATGACTTCGCGAACCTCGCCCGTCTTTCCTTTGTCGCGACCGGCGACGACGACGACGCGGTCGCCTTTCTTGATCTTGGCGGCCATCACAGCACCTCCGGCGCGAGCGAGATGATCTTCACGTGGTTCTTGGCGCGAAGTTCGCGCGGCACCGGCCCGAAGATGCGGGTCCCGACCGGCTCCGACTGATTGTTCACCAACACGGCGGCGTTCGAGTCGAACCGGATCACGGAACCGTCGGCGCGGCGGATGTCCTTGGCGGTGCGCACCACCACCGCCTTCATCACGTCGCCCTTCTTCACGCGCCCGCGCGGAATCGCCTCCTTCACCGAGACGACGATGATGTCGCCGATCGAAGCGTAGCGACGCTTCGATCCGCCCAAAACCTTGATGCACATCACGCGCCGCGCGCCGGAATTGTCGGCGACGTCGAGATTGGTCTGCATCTGTATCATGGCCTGATCGCCTTTCTGATCAGAACGGTTTCCGGCGCTCGCAACGCCGGACTACGCCTGGAGGAGGCTCGTCGCCCCCGGGATGAAACTCGAAGGACGCTCGCGCGCCCTCATTCCGTCGCCGCCGCCTCGTCGATCACGATCCAGCGCTTCAGCTTCGAGATCGGCTTGGTCTCCTGGATGGAGACGGTGTCGCCGACCTTCTGGGTCTTGTTCTCGACATGCGCGTGATAGTTCTTCGTCCGGCGCACGGTCTTCTTGAGCAGCGGGTGGGTGAATCGTCGCTCGACTTTCACGACGAGCGTCTTTTCCTGCTTGTCGCTGACGACGACCCCCTGCAAAATTCTCTTCGGCATAGCGTTAGTCCTCGGACTTGGCGGCGGCGCGCTTCTGCGCGGCGATGGTCTTGACGCGCGCGATGTCGCGCCGGACGACGCGCACCCGCGCCGTGTCCTGCAACTGCCCACTCGCCTTCTGGAAGCGCAGGTTGAACTGCTCCTTCTTCAGCTTGAGGGCCTCGTCGCCGAGTTGGTCTTCCGTCATGACGCGCAGGTCGGAAAGGCGGCTGCTGTTCTTCATCTCGCGCTCTCCTTATTCCGCGATGCGCTGCACGAAACGGGTCTTGATCGGAAGTTTGGCCGCGGCGAGCAGGAACGCCTCGCGCGCGATGCCTTCCGGCACGCCGTCGACCTCGAACATGATCCGGCCCGGGGCGACGCGGGCGACCCAGAACTCCGGAGCGCCCTTGCCCTTGCCCATGCGGACTTCGATCGGCTTCTTCGACACCGGCACGTCGGGGAACACACGGATCCAGACGCGGCCGGCGCGCTTCATGTGGCGGGTGAGCGCGCGGCGGGCCGCCTCGATCTGGCGCGCGGTGACGCGTTCCGGCTCGAGCGCCTTGAGGCCGAACTCGCCGAAGTTCAGCGCGAATCCGCCTTTCGCATTGCCGTGGATCCGGCCCTTGAAGGCTTTGCGGAACCTGGTTTTCTTAGGCTGCATCATGGTCGTAGTCTTTCAATGGGTCCGCAAGCGTCAGACCGCTTCGCGCTGCTCGCGGTCGCCGCGATCGCGACCATGGTCGCGATCGCGTTCCCGGGGCTCGCGGCGCGGACGGTGCGTGGAGGAATGGTCGGCCTCGGCCTGGCGTTTGTCCTGGGCCATCGGATCGTGCTCGAGGATCTCGCCTTTGAAGATCCAGACCTTGATGCCGCAGGTGCCGTAGGCCGTGTGCGCGGTCGCGACGCCGTAGTCGACGTCGGCGCGCAGCGTGTGCAACGGCACGCGGCCCTCGCGGTACCACTCGAGCCGCGCGATTTCCGCGCCGCCGAGCCGGCCCGAGCAGTTGATGCGGATGCCTTCTGCGCCCAGGCGCATCGCCGACTGGACCGCGCGCTTCATCGCGCGGCGGAACGCGACGCGGCGCTCGAGCTGCTGGGCGATCGACTCCGCGACCAGCGTCGCGTCGATTTCCGGCTTGCGCACCTCGACGATGTTGATCGCCACCTCGGAATTGGTGAGCTTGGCGACCTGCTTGCGCAGCTTGTCGATGTCGGCGCCCTTCTTGCCGATCACCACCCCCGGACGAGCCGAGTGGATGTTGACCCGGCACTTCTTGTGCGGGCGCTCGATCACGATCTTCGAGATCGCGGCCTGCTTGAGACCCTTCGACAGCACCTCGCGGATCTTCATGTCCTCGTGCAGCAGCTTGCCGTATTCGGTCTTGTTCGAATACCAGCGCGAATCCCACGTCCGGTTGATGCCGAGGCGCAACCCGATCGGATTGATCTTCTGACCCATAGTCGCCTCTCCTCAGGCCGCTTTGGCTTCGTCGGCGGCGACTTCGCGCACGACGATGGTGATGTTGGCGAACGGCTTCTCGATGCGCCCGGCCCGGCCGCGCGCGCGGGGGCTGAAACGCTTCATCACCATGTCCTTGCCGACCCAGGCCTGGGCGACGACGAGATCGTCGACGTCGAGCTCATGGTTGTTCTCGGCGTTGGCGATCGCCGACTCGAGCGCCTTCTTCACCTCGACCGAGATCCGCTTGCGCGAGAACTCGAGATCGGCGAGCGCGGTCGCGACCTTCTTGCCGCGAATGAGCTGGGCGAGCAGGTTCAGCTTCTGCGGGCTTACCCGCAACATCCGAACGGTCGCCTTCGCCTCGTTGTCGGCCAGGCGGCGCGGGTTGGCTTGCTTGGACATCGGTTACGCCCTCTTCGCCTTCTTGTCGGCGGCATGGCCATGAAACGTCCGCGTCGGCGCGAACTCGCCGAACTTGTGGCCGATCATTTCCTCGGACACCATCACCGGAACGTGCTTGTGGCCGTTGTAGACGCCGAAGGTGAGGCCGACAAACTGCGGCAGGATAGTCGAGCGCCGGCTCCAGATCTTGATGATCTCGGACCGGCCCGACCCGCGCGCAGCGTCGGCCTTCTTCAGCATATAGCCGTCGACGAACGGCCCCTTCCAAATCGAGCGCGTCATGGCTCAGCCTTTCTTCTTCCGTGCGTGCCGGGACGCTACGATGAACTTGTCGGTCGACTTGTTGCTGCGCGTCTTGCTGCCCTTGGTCGGCTTGCCCCACGGAGAGACCGGGTGACGCCCGCCCGAGGTCCGGCCTTCGCCGCCGCCGTGCGGATGGTCGACCGGGTTCATGGTGACGCCGCGATTGTGCGGACGATGCCCGAGCCAGCGGTTGCGGCCCGCCTTGCCGAGCGAGGCGTTCATGTGGTCGGGGTTCGAGACCGCGCCGATCGAGGCGAAGCACTGTCCGTGGATCAGCCGCTGCTCGCCCGAGTTGAGGCGGAGCGACACGTAGCCCTGGTCGCGGCCGACGATCTGCGCATAGGTCCCGGCGGAGCGCGCGATTGCGGCACCCTTGCCGATCTTCATCTCGACGTTGTGCACGATCGTTCCGACGGGAATGCTGGCGAGCGGCATTGCGTTGCCCGGCTTCACGTCGACCTGCTGGCCCGCGATCACCTCGTCGCCGGCCGACAGCCGCTGCGGCGCGATGATGTAGGCCTGCTCGCCGTCGGCGTACTTGATCAGCGCGATGAAGCTCGTGCGGTTCGGATCGTACTCGAGCCGCTCGACCTTCGCGGCCACGTCGAGCTTGCGCCGCTTGAAGTCGATGATCCGGTACGACTGCTTGTGGCCGCCGCCGCGGAAGCGCACGGTGACGCGGCCGTGGTTGTTGCGGCCGCCCTTCTCCGACTTGCCGACGGTCAGAGCCTTGACAGGCTTGCCCTTGTGCAGGTCGCTGCGGTCGACGATGGCCAGCTGGCGCAGGCCCGGCGTCGACGGCTTGTAGGTCTTGAGTGCCATAGTCCTGATACCCTTAGAGGCCGGTGGTCACGTCGATGCGATAGCCGTCGGCGAGCGTAACGATCGCTTTCTTCATGTCCTGCTGCCGACCCCGGATGCCGCGGAACGCCTTCGCCTTGCCTTTGCGCACGAGGGTGTTCACCCCGGTCACCTTGACGTCGAACAGCTTCTCGATCGCAGCCTTGATCTGCGGCTTCGTGGCGTTGCGCGCGACCTTGAACACGAACTGGTTGTTTTCGGACGCGATTGTCGCCTTCTCCGTGATCACGGGCGCGACGATCGTGTCGTAGTGACGAGCGTCCCTATTCATTTGAATCGCGCCTCCAGCGCTTCGAGCGCGCCCTTGGTCAGCACGAGCTTCTCGCGGCGCATGATATCGTAGACGTTGATCCCTTGGACCGGCAGGACGTCGATCTGGGGCAGGTTGCGCGCGGCCGCCGCGAATTTCTCGTGGACCTCCGCGCCGTCAATGATCAGCGCGTTGGCGATCGCAGACTTGGCGAAAGAGTCGCGCAGCACCTTGGTCTTGCCCTCGGCGAGCTCGGCCTTCTCCCAGACCACGAGGCCGCCGGCGCGCATCTTGGCCGACAGCGCGTGACGCAGCGCGAGCGCCCGCACCTTCTTCGGCAGATCGTGCGCGTGGCTGTGCAGAACCGGACCCATGGCCCGGCCGCCGCCTCGGAACTGCGGTACTCGGGCGGAACCGTGACGGGCGCCGCCGGTCCCCTTCTGCTTGTACATCTTCTTGCCGGTGCGGTTGATGTCGGCGCGGCCGAGCGTTTTGTGGTCGCCCGCCTGGCGCTTGGCGAGCTGCCAGCGCACCATGCGCGCGATGAGATCGGCCCTCGGCTCGAGGCCGAAGATTGCGTCGTCGAGCTCGACCGAGCCCGCCGCAGCGCCGTCCATCGACGTGATGTCGAACTTCATGGCCGTCACTCTCCCTTCGGCGCTTCGGCCGCAGCGGCTGCCTCGGCCGCCTCGTGAATACGGAACTTGCCGGGAACCGGCGCATCCTTGTGCAGCGGCTTCTTCACCGCGTCGCGCACCGCAATCCAGCCGCCCGCGTTGCCTGGAACCGAACCCTGAACCAGGATCAGGCCGCGCTCGACGTCGGTTTGCACCACCCGCAGATTTTGGGTCGTCACCTTGTCGACGCCCATGTGCCCGGCCATCTTCTTGTTCTTCCAGGTCTTGCCGGGATCCTGTCGGCCGCCGGTCGACCCGTGCGAGCGATGCGAAACTGACACGCCGTGAGTGGCGCGCAGGCCGCCGAAGTTCCAGCGCTTCATCGGGCCGGCGAAACCCTTGCCGACCGTCACACCCGTGACATCGACATATTGTCCAACAGCGAAATGATCGGCGGTGATCTCGGCCCCGACTGGAATGAGCTTGTCCTCTGCGACCCGGAACTCCGCTAGGCGCATCTTCGGCTCGACGTGCGCGACGGCGAAGCGCCCGCGTTCGGCCTTGGAGACGTTCTTGACCTTGGCCTTGCCGATACCGAGTTGCAGGGCGGTGTAGCCGTTCTTTTCCTGCGTGCGGTGCGCGACGACCTGACAGCCCTCGACCTGGAGGACCGTGACCGGCACGTGCTCGCCGCCGTCGGTGAAGATCCGGGACATGCCCAGCTTCTTTGCGATGATGCCTGAACGCATTGGCGTTTATCCTTCGAGGGCGCTTGCGGATCGTACCGCAGAGGCGCCCGGCAAATCCTCAGAGCTTGATTTCGACGTCGACGCCGGCGGCCAGATCGAGCTTCATCAGCGCGTCGACCGTCTGCGGGGTCGGATCGACGATGTCGAGAACCCGCTTGTGCGTTCGAATCTCGAACTGCTCGCGCGACTTCTTGTCGACGTGCGGCGAACGGTTCACCGTGAATTTCTCGATCCGCGTCGGCAGAGGAATCGGCCCGCGAACCCTGGCGCCGGTGCGCTTGGCCGTGGACACGATCTCCTTCGTCGAAGCGTCGAGCACACGGTGATCGAACGCCTTGAGACGGATTCGGATGTTTGTCGTGTTCATTCTTTCAATCCTTGCCGGCGCGGGCGGGGCGCTGAGCCGCCCCGCCCCGACTCGCTGGTCGTGAGCCTTACTCGGTGATCGACACGACCACGCCCGACCCGACCGTCCGGCCGCCTTCACGAATGGCGAAGCGCAGCTTCTCCTCCATCGCGATCGGCACGATGAGCGCGACGTCGATCGTCACGTTGTCGCCGGGCATCACCATTTCGGTGCCCTGCGGCAGCTGGACGATGCCGGTCACGTCGGTCGTGCGGAAGTAGAACTGCGGCCGATAGTTGGTGAAGAACGGCGTATGACGGCCGCCCTCCTCCTTGGTGAGGATGTAGGCCTCGGCCTTGAACTTGGTGTGCGGCTTGACCGAACCGGGCTTGCACAGCACCTGGCCGCGTTCGACTTCCTCGCGCTTGGTGCCGCGCAGCAGGCAGCCGACGTTGTCGCCGGCCTCGCCCTGATCGAGCAGCTTGCGGAACATTTCGACGCCGGTCACCGTGGTCTTGACGGTCGGGCGCAGCCCGACGATCTCGACTTCCTCGCCGACCTTGATGATGCCGCGCTCGATGCGGCCAGTCACGACAGTTCCGCGGCCCGAAATCGAGAACACGTCCTCGACCGGCATCAGGAAGGGCTTGTCCTTCGGACGGTCCGGCTGCGGGATGTATTCGTCGACCGCGTCCATAAGCTTGAGGATCGAGTCGTGGCCGATCTCCGGCGACTTGTTCTCGAGCGCCATCAGCGCCGAACCCTTGACGATCGGAATGTCGTCGCCCGGGAACTCGTAGCGCGACAGCAGCTCGCGCACCTCGAGTTCAACCAACTCGAGCAGTTCCGGGTCGTCGACCATATCGACCTTGTTCATGTAAACGACGAGCGCCGGAACGCCGACCTGACGGGCGAGCAGGATGTGCTCGCGGGTCTGCGGCATCGGACCGTCTGCGGCCGATACGACGAGGATCGCGCCGTCCATCTGCGCCGCGCCCGTGATCATGTTCTTCACGTAGTCGGCGTGGCCGGGGCAGTCGACGTGCGCGTAGTGGCGCTTCTTCGTCTCGTACTCGACGTGGGCGGTCGAGATCGTGATGCCGCGGGCCTTTTCTTCGGGCGCCTTGTCGATCTGGTCGTAAGCCGTGAACGTCGCGCCGCCGGTCTCTGCGAGCACCTTGGTGATCGCCGCCGTCAACGACGTCTTGCCGTGGTCGACGTGGCCGATGGTGCCGATGTTGCAGTGCGGCTTGTTACGCGCAAATTTTTCCTTGGCCATTACCGAACTCCTTTTCGAGGCCTTACCTTCAACGCGGGGCGCCGCGCCTTACTTGAACTTCTCGATGATCTCGGCGGCGATGTTTGCCGGGACCTGCTCGTAGTGATCGAACTGCATCGTGAAGTTGGCGCGGCCCTGCGTGCCCGAACGCAACTGGTTGACGTAGCCGAACATGTTCGACAGCGGCACCATCGCGTTGATCACCACGGCGTTGGCGCGCATGTCCTGACCCTGCACCTGTCCGCGACGGGAGAGCAGATCGCCCATCACGAAGCCGGTGTGCTCTTCCGGAGTCACGACTTCCACCTTCATGATCGGCTCGAGCAGAGCCGATCCGCCCTTCTGCAGTCCCTCGCGGAACGCCGCACGGGAAGCGATTTCGAAGGCGAGCGCCGACGAGTCGACGTCGTGGTAGGCACCGTCGATCAGCGTCGCCTTGACGTCGACGACCGGGAAGCCGGCGAGCACCCCGGCGCCCATGACGCTGTTGATGCCCTTTTCAACGCCGGGGATGTATTCCTTCGGCACGGCGCCGCCGACGATCTTGGATTCGAAGGACGAGCCCGCGCCGGGCTCGGCCGGCTCGAACACCAGCACCACCTTGGCGAACTGGCCCGTACCGCCCGTCTGCTTCTTGTGGGTGTAATTGATCTCCGTCTTCTTGGTCAGCCGCTCGCGGTAGGCGACCTGAGGCGCGCCGATGTTGGCGTCGACCTTGTAGGTGCGCTTCAGGATGTCGACCTTGATGTCGAGATGAAGCTCGCCCATGCCCTTGAGAATGGTCTGGCCGGATTCTTGATCGGTCGAGACGCGGAAGGATGGGTCCTCCGCGGCGAGCTTCGCCAGGGCGATGCCGAGCTTCTCCTGATCGGCCTTCGACTTCGGCTCGATCGCAATCTCGATGACCGGCTCCGGAAACTCCATCTTCTCGAGAATGACAGGCTTCTGCAGGTCGCAGAGCGTGTCGCCGGTGCGCGTGTCCTTGAGACCCGCGAGCGCCACGATGTCGCCGGCATAGGCTTCCTTAATGTCCTCGCGGTTGTTCGCATGCATGAGCAGCATGCGGCCGACACGCTCCTTCTTGTCCTTGGTCGAGTTCAGGACGGTGGTGCCCGACTCGATCTTGCCCGAATAGACTCGGCAGAAGGTGATCGTGCCGACGAACGGGTCGTCCATGATCTTGAAGCCAAGCATGGAGAAGGGCTCGGAGTCCTTCGGCAGGCGAAGGACCTCCTCGCCCGTGTCGACGTCAATGCCCTTGATGCCGCCGCGATCGACGGGCGAGGGCAGATAGTCCACGACCGCGTCGAGTAGCGGCTGAACGCCCTTGTTCTTGAAGGCCGACCCGCACAGCACCGGAACGAAGGTGATCTGCTTGACCGCCTTGCGGATGCATCGCTTCAGTGTCTCGATGTCGGGCTCCTGGCCGTCGAGATAGGCACCCATGACGTCGTCGTCGAGTTCGACCGCCGCCTCGATCAACGCATGGCGGTACTCTTCCGCCTTGGCCCGGAGGTCGGCGGGAATCTCCTCGTCGTGATATTTCGCGCCGAGACCCTCGTCCTCCCAGACGACGGCCTTCATGCGCAGAAGGTCGATGACGCCCTTGAAGTTGGACTCCGAGCCGATAGGCAGCTGGATGCAGACCGGACGGCCTCCGACCTTGGTGTTAATCTCCTCGACGCAGCGAAAGAAGTCCGCGCCGATCTTGTCCATCTTGTTGACGAACACTACACG
This sequence comes from Roseiarcus fermentans, assembly GCF_003315135.1. GTDB lineage: Bacteria > Pseudomonadota > Alphaproteobacteria > Rhizobiales > Beijerinckiaceae > Roseiarcus > Roseiarcus fermentans. Next base: position 35,322 of record NZ_QNRK01000010.1, on the reverse strand, counting down.
CGGAACGTTGTATTTGTCTGCCTGCCGCCAGACGGTCTCGGTCTGCGGCTCGACGCCCTGGTTGCCGTCGAGCACGCACACCGCGCCGTCGAGCACGCGCAGCGATCGCTCGACCTCGATGGTGAAATCGACGTGGCCGGGGGTATCGATGATGTTGAGACGCTTGCCGTTCCAGATCGTGGTGGTCGCGGCGGAGGTGATGGTGATGCCGCGCTCTTGCTCCTGCTCCATCCAGTCCATTGTCGCTGCGCCGTCGTGGACTTCGCCGATCTTGTGGGACTTGCCGGAATAATAGAGGATACGCTCCGTCGTCGTCGTCTTCCCGGCGTCGATGTGAGCCATGATGCCGAAATTTCGGTAGTCTTCGATAGCGTGGCTGCGCGCCATGATCGTGTTCCCGACTGAGAGAGGACGCCGCTTACCAGCGGTAGTGGGCAAAGGCGCGGTTGGCTTCCGCCATGCGGTGCGTGTCCTCGCGCTTCTTCACCGCGGCTCCGCGGTTGTTGGACGCGTCGAGAAGCTCCGCCGACAGACGGTCGATCATCGTCTTGTCGTTGCGGTCGCGGGCGGCGGTGATGATCCAGCGGATCGCGAGCGCCTGACGGCGGTCGGTGCGCACTTCGACGGGGACCTGATACGTCGCGCCGCCGACGCGGCGCGAACGCACTTCGACGGCCGGCGCGACGTTTTCGAGCGCCTGCTTGAACACAGCCAGCGGATCGCTCTTCGCCTTCGCCTCAACGTTGTCGAGCGCACCGTACACGATGTGCTCGGCGACCGACTTCTTGCCCTCGTACATGATCGTGTTCATGAACTTGGCGACGACGACGTCGCCGTACTTGGCGTCGGGGATGATCTCGCGCTTTTCGGCGCTGTGCCGGCGGGACATGGCCTAACTCTCTCTTCATCGAGGCCGGTCGGACCGGCCGTGGATTCTTACCGCTGGGGCCGGAGCGCCGCTTGGCTCCGTTCCGGGGCGACCCTCTGTTCATAGCCGGACCCCGCGACCTTCGCTGCGGTCTGTCCGGGGAAGACCTTCGCTGCGCTCAGATCACTTCGGACGCTTGGCGCCGTACTTCGAGCGACGCTGCTTGCGGTCCTTGACGCCCTGCGTGTCGAGAACGCCGCGCAAGATGTGGTAGCGCACGCCCGGCAAGTCCTTGACGCGACCGCCGCGGATCATGACCACCGAGTGCTCCTGCAGGTTGTGGCCCTCGCCCGGGATGTAGCCGATGACCTCGAAGCCGTTGGTGAGCCGGACCTTGGCGACCTTGCGCAGCGCCGAGTTCGGTTTTTTCGGCGTCGTGGTGTAGACGCGCGTGCACACGCCGCGCTTCTGGGGGCTCGCCTCGAGATGGCGGGCCTTCTCGCGGTAGGTCTTCGGTTGCCGCGGCTTGCGGATCAACTGGCTTATGGTCGGCATGGCGAGCCCTTAACTTCCCGTTCCTTACGCCCGGCCTCGCGACCAGACTGAAATGCCTCATCCATCGCAGCGCGCCGCTCGGGACAACGCACGAAACCAACAGCGCCACTGAACCCCATGTTCGGGTTCGGGCGCCGCCAAAGCAGAGGATCACGGCTCTCGCCGCGATCATGCCAAACAGTACCAGCCCCACAGGGGCCGGAAGTGGCTCGTCGATGGGATCGTCAGTGTTTAGAGCCGTTGGGTACAGGACGCGTCGTCCCGTACAGCGAAGCCCTACGACCTGCCGAAAACGGGCGGACCATATTCGCCGCTCCCCGCCTCGTCAACCCTTTTTTGAGGCGAAAGCCCGACCAAGCGCGGGCTCCCACGCAGCCGGCCGTCCCTACGGGCCGGAAAGCGGGTCCGCGAAACGTAAGGGCAGGCTGCGCGATCGCCGCCGCTGCGTCGCGCGGACCAGGTTCCGGGCTGTGAACCCGGCCAAGTCTGGCTTGAGGGTTCGAAGCCGGACGCCGGCTGAAAAGAGCCGCGGGGTCTCGATTCGAAGAAGCGGCCGGCGGGCCCTGTCGATAGCGAATTAAGTTGTCCAGTTTTGGTAGCACATCAAATGTCCGCTTCTTCTGGTTCTGTTCTCCTGTGGGCATGTGGGCGGGGCGAAGCGTCGTCCACATGTCCACAGGTCGCGCCGCCGAGCGGATTCAGGCGGCGCGAAGGAACGGCTTGAGCTGTCCTTTCTCGTCGTAGCGGCCGATGCATCGCGGCCCGTGAAAGACGGCGTGCGAGCCGTCGAGGTAGACGTGGACGCGGACCTTGGCCTTGACGAAATGCGGCGCATCGGGGTTTGCGGGATCTGGAGCTTCAGCGTCCGGTAGGAGACGCAATTGTCGTTGCCGACTTGCCGCTCCTCCTGCACGCACAGGATCTCGTCGAGGTCGACGCCCGGGATCGGGGTGAAGGTCGAGCCTTCGCCGGCGGGCTCGACCGCGAAGAGCCGGTTGTGCGCCGGCAGATCGGTCTCGCGGATGAAGGCGTTGGCCGCCGCAACGGTCGTGACGCCGGCGAGCCTGATGTCGTTGACCAGGCGATCCTGAAGCGTGTGGAACGCCCGTTCTGAGCGACCACGCGCCTGCGGCGAGTATGCGCCGATGTGTTCGACGCCGAGTTGCTGGAAGGCCCGGCCGACTTGCGCCAGATGGCCCCGGTCGATCTCGCCTGCCTTCGCGGTGAAGAAGTAATGCGCGCCGCGGTCGGTGTAGAGGCTCATCGGCAGGCCGTGCTGCGAGAACACCTCCTTCAGCGCCCGAAAGGTCGATGTCGTGCCCTCCTCCTCGACGAGAAACGCCGAGTAGATCGCGCCCGTGGCATCGTCCAAGGTCACGATCAGGTCGAGGGCCGGCTGACCCTCGAGCCATGCGTGGCGCGAGCCGTCCTGGTGCAGCATCATCCTCGGCAGCGCCCGGCGCTCTCGTTTGCGCCGATGCGCGCCCTTGCGCGGCGCCTTCGCCACCACGCCTTTCCACTGCAGATGCAGTTTCAGCCAAGTATAGCCCCAGCCGAAGCCGTGGTCCTTCACCAGATGCTCCTGGAAGTGCTTCCCCGTGAAACCCTGGTAGCGCTCGCGATAGAGCCGTTCCACCTCCTCCGCCCGATCCAACGGGACCCGCTTGCCCGAAGCCTTGCCAAGCCGCTGGTCGACCAACCCGGCCTCGCCCTCCTCTTCGTACCGGCGCGTCCAACGCCGAAATGTCCGGACGTCGACCCCAAGCAGCTCTGCCGCCTCCTCCTGATTGAGTTCCGCAGATTCTCAGCGGTGCAGAAGATTCAAAAACATCGCCGTGCGCACCCCCTGAAGGGCTTCCGTCCAGCGCATTCCCGACCCCCAAAAGGGGCCAAAGCTACCGGACAGATCGTGCGCTACCTAAACCGGACATCGTGTGCTACCGACAAAGCCGCCGGCGGGCCCTTGCGTGCCGCCGCAAAAGAAGCTAGACGGCGCCATCCGTTTTCGACGGGGGCGTTCTCCGCCCCGCGGGACGGTGTGCGCGCCCGTAGCTCAGCTGGATAGAGCACCAGACTACGAATCTGGGGGTCAGGAGTTCGAATCTCTTCGGGCGCGCCAACAATGTTGGCCAAGTGCGAACTTCGTCATCGGGCCTACCGCATCGGAGGACTCCGAGCGCCGACGTTTATTTTTTGGATCGATCGCAGCGCGGCTTGGCGGGCATGGAGCGTGCGCGCGGGCCGTGCTTTCGGCGTCAGTCTTGTCGAACCGCTCCTCGCACAAAGTGACCAGCGCCGCGCTTTCCCCGTCGGCTCGATGAGCGCCTGGCGAAGCGCTCATATCATTCCTCCTCGTGCTCCAGGAGAGCCTCGGGGCGCTTGCGAACGTCCGCGCCGATGGGAACCGCTTTTCGGGCCCGAAGATCGGCTTGCACGGAAACAGTTTCCATTTCGGCCGCCGTCACGTCTTCGTCGAGGGTCTTCATTGCCTAACGGGCCGTGAGGGATTTCTCGCCGGTGCGGACGATCCACCCCTGGATAAGAAAAAGGTCGCCTGCTCGCAGGTCGGCCTTGCAGGTGAAGGTCGCCTTGAAGTCGGCGAACCCGATCCCCTCTTTAAGATGACGCGGCCTGAACCCGATCGCCGCCGGCAAATGATAGCTCGCGTCATATCGCCGCGTAATGGCGCCTGGTAAAGTGCCCATGACATCGCAATGCCACAGGTGAACGACACCGCGATAGAATTCAACCTTGGGCGCTTCGGAAATCCTTCGCCGTCCGTCTGACCACGACAGGCTTTGAGAACCTGGTCTGACTGTTCCGTAGCAACGACGGACTGGCCGACGACGTCGCACTTACTGATGTCATGGCGTTTCCTTGCTCTGGCCGATCCTCAAAGGGCCGCCCAGCCAATGATCAAGGGCATGAAGAAACGGTCGCAGCCCGTGCGAGGGGCTGCAGCCGTGAGACCCCGCTCCCTGTTCGCTTTACTCAGCCTTCCTGAAGAGCTCGGCCTTCGTCATGGGCGTCTCCGACGTCCACTTTTCGACCGACTTGTGCTTGCCGCCGTCAACCGACATGATCGTATAGCGGAACTTGGTTTGAATGTGCAGGTCGGGCGTGAAGCTGAAGGGGCCGAGCAACGTCGGCAAGTCCTTGAAGGTTTCCGCCGCAGCAGTGACAGCCTTGGGGTCGGTCGATTTGGCCTTTTCGACAGCCGCTGCGTAGAGCTGGATCAGTTCGTAGCCGGCCAGCGTGTGCGACTCTGCCGGGCTCGAGTTGTACTTGGCCTCGTATTTTTTCAGGAACTCGTTGATCGCCGGATCCGGATCGTCGCCATAGACCGAGCCGAGGACAGGATAATAGAAGTTGCTGAGGTTCGGAACGGCGCCCAGCCAGAAGTTTCCGTCCATGGCGGTGGCGGCGAGAATCGGGACGTCGAGGCCGGCCGCCCGGATCTGCTTGGTCGCCGTGGCGCCGCCTGGCGCATAGGAGCACAGGACGATTGCATCGGGCGCGGGCGTGCTTCCCTTCATCCGGGTAATCTGCGAGGCGATCGAAGGATCCGCGTTCTTGAACGTGTCGCGGGCCTTCGGCTCCGCGCCCGACAGGGCCTTCCAGGCCACGTCGAAACCGAAGCACACCGACTTGTTGTACTCGACCGACGTGTCGAGAAGGACGTAGGGATTGCGGATCCCCTTGTTCTTGTAGGCCCATTCGGCGAGCGACGCGCCTTGCAGCTGCGCGGCGCCGGAGGCGGTGAACGTCAGCGGCCCGACGCCCTGCACCCCCATCTTGGCGTCTTCCGCGCACAGCGACCAGGCGACCTTGCCCGCCCGCGCAGCTTCGAGCGCGGCCGGGGCGCCCATATCGTAGTCGCAGGTCACGACCACGAGGTCGGCGCCCTTCTGGATCACGTCGAGGCCGGCCTTGGCTCCCTGCGCCCGGTCGCTCTTCGTGTCGGAGTACACCGTGACGATGGGCCTTCCGAGAAGACCGCCCTTGGCGTTGATCTCCTCGATCGCGATCTCGGCCGCCTTGACCCCGTTGTCGTAAGGGGCGACCCAGCCGGTTTGCGCGGTCGCAAATCCGATGACGATGGGTTTCTCGTCCGCGTGGGCCGGAAGGATCGTCGGCGCGCCGAACGCGAGCGCGGCGAGACAGCTCGCCGCCGTTGTTCGTTTCATGTCTGGACCTCATCGATCGCTGGTGCGCGCCCGGAACTCGGCCGCGGCCTCCAAGGCTGTCATGATTCCGTTAGACACGATACGCTGTCAAGTATATCGTATCTGTGATCACAGTTCGGAGGCGATTCCAGTCTTGACGTCGGAAACAGGGCAGACCGCGCCGCGCCCGCCGGACGAGGCGGGGTGCGATGGGGAGAACGGACCGCGGTTCGCGCCGATCACCCACTTCACCCTCTACGAGCGAGTCTATGAGGAGCTGCGCAAGGCGATCATGGCCGGCCGCTTCGCGTCCGGCGATTCGTTGACGATTCGCGGCGTCGCGCAACAGTTCGGCACCTCCGCGATGCCGGTGCGCGAGGCGCTTCGCCGCCTCGCCACCGAAGGCGCGGTCGAGGTCCTTGCGAACCGAACGATCCGCATTCCTCTGATGACGAAGGAGCGGCTCGACGAGTTGCACACGATCCGGGTCGCGCTGGAGAGCGAGGCGGCGCGGCTCGCGGCCTCCAGGGCGACGGAAGCGGAGTTGCAAGCGATCGAGAGCTTGAACAACGACTTCATCGAGACGAGTCGGGCGTCCGACGTCGGCAAGACGCTCGCCGCCAATCAGCGATTTCACTTCGCCGTCTACGCCGCTGCGCGCGCCCCGACCCTTCTGTCGCTGATCGGCATGCTTTGGCTGCAGGCGGGCCCGTGGCTTCTCCAACCGCTGCGCAGGAGCCGCAGGCAGGACGGCCCGCGCGACTACATGGGCGCGAGTTTCGCCCACCACCTGACCCTCGTCCAGGCGTTGCGCGACCGCAACGGCGAGCGCGCGGCGGAGGCCATCCGCTCGGATATCGTTGATGCGGCGAAGCACTTTCTCGTCGACGGCGAGGCGCCGTTCGACGAGCGGAGCGGATCCGCGGCATGATGGGGCGGCGCACGGAAGCGAGCGTCGCGCTCCGACACTCTGATACCGACGACCGGCCGCCGGGCGTCGCCAACCCGCTTCCGTCGCCGATGAGCGCGACCCTGACGCACGCCTCAGACTGCTCCGCGACCGATCTCGCCGCGGCCGGCATAAGCGTGCGCTTTCAAGGCCTCGCCGCGATCAGTGAGGTCGACCTCACCGTGAGGCGCGGCGAGGTGCTTGGTCTGATCGGGCCGAACGGCGCAGGAAAGACAACGCTCGTCAATTGCCTCACCGGCCATCAGAGGCCGAGCGAGGGGCGGATCTTGCTGGGCCAGATGGACATCACCGGCTGGTCGCCGCAGAAGTTCCGACGCGCCGGAGTCGCCCGCACCTTCCAATCGGGGCGTCTGTTCAAAGACATGACCGTGCTGGAGAACGTCGAGACGACTGCGGTCGGCCTCGGCCGCTCGCGCCGGGCCGCCGCGAGGGAAGCCATGGACGCGCTCGATTGGCTCGGTGTCGCCGACAGCGCCGAGCGGCTGGCGGGCGTTCTTCCCTACACCGACGAACGACGCGTGGCGATCGCGCGGGCGCTCGTCGTTCCGCCCGAATACCTCCTGCTCGATGAGCCGGCCGCGGGAATGTCGGATTCCGAGTGCGATGAGCTGCTTGGCTTCGTCAATGAAATTCCCGGGCGCTACGGGTGCGGCGTCCTTCTGATCGAACACAATATGCGTGTCGTGATGAACTCCTGCTCCCGCATCGTGGTCCTGGATGGCGGACGGCGGATCGCGGAAGGAACGCCGGAGGCGGTCCAGAAGGAGCCGGGAGTCATATCCGCCTATCTCGGCGAGGGCTGATGTTGAAGGTCGAGGGCCTCGAAGTCCGGTACGGACGCCTGACCGCTCTGCGCGGCGTCTCGCTGCACGTGGAGCGCGGCGAGACGGTGTGCCTGATCGGACCGAACGGCGCTGGCAAATCGACCCTCTTCGCCTGCATCGCCGGCGGCGTCTCGGCGACGCACGGATCGGTGACGCTGGACGGCAAGCGAATTGCTGGAAGGCGACCCGAGCAGATCGCCCGGTCAGGATTGTCGCTCGTGCCCGAAGGACGGAATATTTTCAAGACGTTGACCGTGGAGGAGAACCTCCGGCTGGGCGCGTTCATGGCGAAGGACCGCGAATCGATCCAAGCCCGGCTGGATGAGGTAATGGCGCACTTCCCGCGTCTCGCCGAGCGCTTCCGCTCCTCGGCCGGCAGCCTGTCCGGCGGTGAGCAGCAGATGCTTGCGATCGGGCGCGCGCTGATGACCGGCCCCCGGATCATGCTGGTCGACGAGCCGTCGCTCGGCCTCGCCCCCAAGATCGTGGATCAGGTCTACGAGATCCTGATGTCCCTGCGCGATGAGAAGGCGCTCACCCTGCTGATCAACGAACAGAGCTCGAAGCGGGCGCTTCGGCATGCGAACCGGATTTATGTCCTGCGGAGCGGCGAGATGCGGCTCGAGGGGCGCGCCGAGGATTTGCAGGACGGCGAGGCGGTCATGCGCGCCTATTTCGGCTTCGACGAGCGGCGTGAAGTCGGAGAGGCGGCGCAGTGATCACCTTCCTGCAGAACGTCCTCGACGCGCTCAGCCTCGGCAGCCTTTATGCTCTGACGGCGCTCGGCATCGGCCTGATTTTCGGCGTCCTGAAGCTGATCAATTTCGCTCATGGCGATTTCATAACCTTCGGCGCCTACGCGCTGATCATTCCGTCCAGCGCCGACGTCGCGCAGGTGCTGGTCGGAGGGTGGAGTTGGGAACTGCTCATCCCGACAGTCTGCATCGCCGTGATCGCGATCGCGCTGGCGTCGGATTATCTCGTCTTCCGACCTCTGCGCGGCGCCAGTCCGCCGACCCTGATGGCGGCGTCCTTCGCGTTGAGCTACGTCATTCAGAACGCCATCATGGTGATCTACGGGGCGCGTCCGAAATCGGTCAACCTGTGGCCTGTCCTCGGCGACCAGACCCATGTCGGTCCGCTGACGATTCCCAACCTGAACCTCGTGACGATCGCCGTCACCCTCGCCCTGATGGTCGGCATGACCATTGTCCTGCGGCGGACCAGCGTCGGCATCCAGATGCGGGCCGCGGCGGAGGATTTCCGGATGGCGCGCTACCTCGGCGTGCGCGCGGATCTCGTGATCGGGCTCGCCTTCGTGATCAGCGGCGCCCTCGCGGCCGTGGCGGCGCTGCTGCTCGTCGCGCAGACCGGATCGCTGACCCAGACGATGGGCCAGCCGATCGCCCTGTTCGCTTTCATCGCCACCGTGGTCGGGGGCATGGGCAGCCTCGCCGGCGCGGTCGTCGGCGGCTTCGTCATCGGCGCCATCGTCATCATGTTCCAAGCCTACCTGCCCCCCGACCTGAGGGCGTTCCGCGACGCCTTCGCCTTCGCCTTCGTCATCCTCGTCCTGGTTGCGAAACCGTCCGGGTTGCTCCGTGCGAAAGGGCTGGTCGAACGTGTCTGACGCCCGATCCGCCGCAGTCGCCTTCCTTCGCGCCGCATGGACCCCCGCGGCGCTCGTAGCGGCGCTGCTCGCCGTCGTCGTGGTCGCTTCGGCGCTCGGGGCCGAAGGCGGGCAGGTTGCGATCACGGAAATGCTGATCCGGGTCGTCGTGGTCATCGGAATCTATGTGTTCGCGGGGAATTCCGGCATTCTGTCGTTCGGCCACATCGGCTTCATGTGCATCGGCGCCTACGCGGCCGGGTGGGCCGCCTGCGATCCAGAATGGAAGGGCCTGATGCTGACCGGCCTTCCCGCCTTTCTCGCCGAGCATCGCTATCCGATGCCGGTCGCGGTGCTTGGCTCAGCGGCCCTCGGCGGCGTCGCCGCGACGCTCTTCGGCATGGCGATCACGCGGCTCTCCGGCATCGCGGCCTCGATCGCCACCTTCGCCTTCCTCGTGATCGTCAACAGCGTCTATGCCAACTGGGACACCGTGACGGCGGGGACGAGTTCGATGGTGGGCATTCCCGCTGTCGTCGGACCCTGGACGTCGCTCCTGTTCGCGGCGATCGCGATCGTCGTCGCCTACCTCTTTCAAATCTCGGGTTACGGCTTGATGCTGCGCGCCTCACGCGACGACGCCGTTGCGGCGGCCTCGTCCGGGGTCGACATCCGTCGGCTGCGTCTGATCGCCTTCGGGGTGAGCGGCGCCATTGTCGGAGCGGCCGGCGGCGTCTACGCCCATTTCCTCGGCATCCTCACCACCGACACGTTCTACCTCGATCTGACCTTCATTACGATCGCCATGCTGATCATCGGCGGCATCGGCAGCTTGACGGGCGCTGTGGTCGGCGTGCTGTTCATCACCCTCGTCATCGAGGTCTTGCGGGCGCTCGAAGCGGGCGTAACGATCGGCGGCGCGGCGATCGCCCTGCCCCATGGCGCGCAGGAAGTCGGACTTGGCGTGCTGATGGCGCTCGTGCTGATCTTCCGTCCGCAGGGGATCATGGGCGGCCAGGAAGTGCCCTCTCCCTTTCCGCCCGCTGGATCTGGTCGCCTGCGCGCCGGCCGCATCCCGGAGTCCGAAAACGGCAAGTTCGTCGAACCGGTTCGCTAGTTCGAGCCGCAGCAAAAATGTCATCCAGGAGACCAGTTGCATGAAGTCCATCGGGGTCGACGTCGGCGGCACCTTCACCGATCTCATCTACTGCGACCTCGACACGGGCAGTCTCGAGATCAACAAGGTGCCGACCACTCCGGACGATCCCTCGAAGGGCGTCATGGAGGGCATCCACGGGCTTCTCGCCAAGGTCGGCCGAAAGCCCGACGAGATCGATTTCGTCTTCCACGCCACGACCACCGCGACGAACGCGGTGCTCGAGCACAAGGGCGCGGAGGCGGGGATGATCACGAACGAAGGGTTTCGCGACATCCTGCACATCGGCCGCCACCAGCGCGTCGAGCATTATTCGATCCGCCAGGAGCTGCCCTGGCAGAGCCGTCCGCTGATCAAGCGCCGCAATCGCATGGTGGTCGGGGGCAGGCTTCGGCCGCCTCACGGCGAAGAGATCGAACCGCTGGACGAGGACGCGGTTCGCCGCGGCGCGCAGGCGCTCAAGGAAGCCGGCGTGCAGTCGGTGGCCATCTGCTTCCTGTTCTCCTATCTCAATCCCGCCCACGAGGATCGCGCGCGCGAGATCGTGGCCGAGATCCTGCCTGACGCCTTCGTGACCACGTCCTCTTTCGTGTCGCCGCAGTTCCGGGAGTTCGAGCGGTTCACGACGGCCGCGCTCGCGGCCTTCATCGGTCCGAAGGTCCGCACCTACATCACCCACCTGGAGGCGTCCTTGAAGGCGGCCGGGATCTCGGGCGATCTCAGGATCATGGCGTCGAACGGCGGCGTCGCCACCGCAGGCATGGTCTCTGAGAAGCCGACCCTCACGCTCCTGTCGGGCCTCGCCGCGGGCGTGCTCGCCGGGGCCTGGCTCGGCGAAATCGCCAGGCGCCGCAAACTCATAACGTTCGACATCGGCGGGACGAGCGCCGACATCGGCATCATCGTCGACGGCAAGCTCGCCGAGACCGATTCGCGCTCGACCTCGATCGCGGGCTTTCCGCTGCTGAGCCCGATGATCGATATTCACACGATCGGCGCCGGCGGCGGCTCGATCGCCCATATCGACCGCGGCGGCGCTTTCCGGGTCGGTCCGCGCAGCGCCGGCGCGGCGCCGGGCCCGGCCGCCTACGGCCGCGGCGGCGCAGAGCCGACCGTCACCGACGCAAACCTGGTGCTCGGCCGCCTCGACGCGCACGACTTCCTCGGCGGCGGGATGAAGCTCGACGTCGACGCCGCGCGGCGGGCGGTCGACGGGTTGGCGACGAAGCTCGGACTCGGTCTCAACGAGACGGCGGAAGGCATTTTGACCGTCATCAACGCCAACATGGCGAACGCCATCCGGTCGCGAACCATCCAGAAGGGAATCGATCCCCGAGGCTTTTCGCTCGTGGCCTTCGGCGGGGGCGGGCCGCTTCAGGGCGCTGACGTCGCCGCGATGCTGGAGATTCCCGAGGTCATCGTTCCGCCCTATCCCGGCATCACCTCCGCGATGGGACTCCTGACCACCGATTTCAAATACGACGCGGTGCGCACCGCCTTCGAGGTGAGCGGCGCCGTCGATCTCGCGAAGCTCAACCGCAGTCTCGGACAGATGGAGGCCGGACTCGTCGCCCGCTTCGAGGCCGATCGAATCGCGCTCGACCACGTCAAGTTCTCCCGGTCAGGCGACCTTCGCTATGTCGGACAGGGCTATGAACTCCGCGTACCGCTGCCCGAGGGCGAGATCGCCGAAGCCAATCTCCCGCAGGTTTGGGAAGCCTTTCATGCCGCGCACGCCGGGGAGTACGGCCACGCCTTCCCCGCGAACCCGATCGAGATCGTCAACATCCGCGTGAGCGGCGTCGGCCTCGTGCCGAAGCTCGCCAGGCCCGCCGCTCCCCCCGGGGGATCGCTCGCGAAGGCCAAGGTCCGCACGAGCCCCTGCGTCTTCCGCGTCGGCGGCAAGCTCCAGAGCTTCGAGACCACCTTCTATCACCGTCGAGACCTGCCGGTCGAAGAGGCGTTTCCCGGTCCCGCGATCATCCTTCAGACCGACAGCACCACGCTCGTGCCCCCGGGGGCCAGCGCCGAGGTCGACCAAACCGGCAACATCATCATCACTCTGGGAGCGGCTCAATGAACGATCGTCCCACTCTCGTCGCGGAAAGCCAGCCTGTCGCGACCCGCGTCGATCCCGTCACCGCCGCGGTCATTCACGGCGCGCTCGAGAACATCGCCATCGAAATGGGCCACAAGCTCATGCGGATGAGCTATTCGAGCATCATCCGCGAATCGGAGGATTTCGGCGCCGCCCTCACTGACGCGGAGGGTGGACAGCTCTGCGAATGCAAGATGAGCACGCCGTTGCAGTCGGGCCCGATCCCCGGCTACATCCGGGGCGTCAAGCGGCGCCTCGCTGCGCGGGGCGAGACGATCCGCGAAGGCGACATCATCATGCACAACGACGCCTATGCCGGGGCGTCGCACGGACCGGACGTCGCATTCTGCGTGCCCGTGTTCCTCGACGGACAGCTGATCGGCTTCTCGGTGACGACCGCGCATCATCTCGACATCGGCGCCTCCTCGCCGGGCAGCGCCGGAATCGTCGACGCGGTCGACTCCTATGCCGAGGGGCTCCAGTTCAAGGCGATCAAGGTCTACGAGGAAGGGCGGCCGAACGCGGCCGTATGGCATCTCCTGCGCGACAACCTGCGCGCGTCCGACCTCGTGGTCGGCGACATGGAGGCGCAGATCAAGGCCGCCCAGATCGGCGCCGAGCGCTTTCTCGCGCTCGTCCGGCAGTACGGCCTCGACACGGTGATGCTCGCCTACCAGGACCTCATGGACTACTCCGAGCGCCTGATGCGCAACGCCATCCGCGCGCTGCCGGACGGAGACTATTCCGCCGAGACCACCATCGACGGCTACCTCGACGATCCCGATGCGAAGCGCCGCGATCTGAAGATCAAGGCGACGCTGCGCGTGCGCGGCGACGAGATCGAGGTCGATCTCACCGGCACCTCGCCGCAGGTCGACGATCGGCCGATCAACCTGCCGTTCGAGGGCACGGTCGACTGCGCCGTATGGCTGACGCTGCGCTCGATCCTCCTCGACAGCGCGGTCTACGGCGACGTGCCGCAGAACGGCGGCCTCACCCGCCCGATCCGCATCGTCGCCCCCAAGGGCACGCTCCCCAATCCGACCTTTCCCGCGCCGGTCATCGCCCGCTTCTGCCCCGGCAACGCGCTCGCCGACACGGTGATGAAGGCCCTGGCGAATTGCGTGCCGGAGCAGGTCAGCGCCGGGATCGGCAACCTGCGCTGCATCGCCTTCACCGGGCTGCACGAAGGCAAGCACTGGGTACACATGGAAATTCTCGAAGGCAGTTATGGCGGCCGTTACGGCATGGACGGAATGGACGCGGTCGACACGCTCTACGCCAACACGCGCAACAACCCGATTGAGGACATCGAGTCGCATCTGCCGATCCGCGTGAACCGCTACGAGCTGCGCGACCATCCGCCTGCGAAAGGCAAGTGGCGCGGCGGGATCGGTTCGGTCCGCGAGTTCACCTTCCTCTCGAACGGGGCGTTCTCGGTGGAGGGCGAGGGCCACAAGTACCGGCCGTGGGGCTTTTCGGGCGGGGAACAGGGGTCGACTTCGTCCTTGCTCCACCTGCGCGCCGCCGGCGACGAGGCGCAGATGCCGTCGAAAGTCCCTTACCACGGAGCCGACGCGACCGACCGGCTGCTGGCGCTCGGCCCGAACGGCGGCGGCTACGGCGACCCCTTCGAACGGGATCCCGAAGCCGTGCTCAACGACATGCTCGATGGCTACCTCTCGACGGAGCAGGCCCGCGCCGACTACGGCGTGGTGATCATCGGCAAGTCGGTCGACGATCCGGCGACGCGCGCGCTGCGCGCGTCGGCTTTGCGCTGACGCGGGAGAGAGCGAGCCCATGCGCGCCGTCGAAATCACGGCTCCCGGCCAGGAGCGCAACCTGCGGATCATCGACGCCCGCGAGCCGGTCCCCGGCGCCGGCGAGGTCCTCGTCGACGTCGCGTTCTGCGGCTGCAACTTCGCCGACACGATGATCGCCAAGGGGACGTATCCGCATCCGAAAGGCTACCCGATCATCGGCGGGCTCGAGATCTCGGGTCGGGTGGCCGCGCTCGGGCCCGGCGTCGCCGGCGTCAACGTCGGCGACCGGGTCGCAGCCTTCTCGGAGGAGGCCGGCGGCTTCGCCGACCAGTGCGTCGTTCCTGCAGAGCGCCTCGCCCCGGTTCCCGACGGCATGGGGCTCGACGTCGCGGCGGCGGTCACCATCCAGGGGCTGACCGCCTGGCACTTGCTCCACAATGTCAGCAAGACGGCGCCGGGCGACATCGTGCTCATCCACGCGATCGGCGGCGGCGTCGGGCTGTTGGCGACGCAGCTCGCGGCGCTGGCGGGCGCGACCGTCATCGGCACCGTGGGCACCAGGGGCAAGGAGAAGCGGGCCCTCGAATTCGGCGCCGCCAGGGTCGTCAATCGCGACGAGGAGGATTTCGTCGCCGCCGTGACGGCCTTCGTCGGCGGCCGCGGACTCGACAAGGCGCTCGATTCCACCGGGGCGAGCACCCTCGACCGCACCTTCGCGCTCATGCGCAAGCTCGGTCATATCGTCAGCTACGGCGAAGCGGAAGGAAAGCCGTTGCCGAACCTCTGGGAGCGGCTCGTGACCAAGTCGCTGACCTTCACCCGCTTCCATCTCGGCCACGCCGACTTCGCCTCGGAGGCCTGGCGGCGGAGCCTGGAAGAGGTGTTCGGCGGGGCCGCGACGGGAAGGATCAAGGTTCCGATCGAAGAGACGTTCGCCTTCGACGACGCCGAGGCGATGCTCCGCCGGCTCGCCTCCCGGCAGGTCGCGGGCAAGCTCATTCTCGCCGTCAACCCCACCTGAACCGAGGTTTCGTTCCATGCCGACGATCGACGGCGCGCGCCTCATCGCCACCCTGCGCCGGTTGGCGCAATTCGGCGCCTACAAGACGGGAGTCCACCGCCCGACCTTTTCGCCCGAGGACGTGCAGTCGCGCTTGTGGCTCGCCGAGCAGTTTGCGGAAGCGGGGCTGGAAGCCTCGATCGACGGGATCGGCAACGTGTTCGGCCGGACCCGCGCTCCGGGCCGCAAGCTTCTCATCGGATCGCACGCGGAGACGCAGAACCACGCCGGCTGGCTCGACGGCGCGCTCGGCGTGGTCTACGGCCTCGAGATCGCGCGCGCGCTCCGCGATGATCCCGACTGCGCCCGTCTGCCCCTCGAAGTCGCCGCCTGGGCGGATGAAGAGGGCCACTATGGTTTCTTTCTCGGCAGCCGGTCCTTCATCGGCGAGGTGAGCGAAGAGGAGATCGACCGCGCGCGCAACAACACCGACGGAACGCCGCTCAGCGCCGCGCTCGAACGCGCGGGCCTGGCCGGCCGCCCGCGCGCGACCATCGTCCCCTCGGATTATCTCGGCTATCTCGAAGCCCACATCGAGCAGGGCGACTATCTCGACGAAGCGGGCCTGAAACTCGGCGTCGTCACCGGCATCGTCGGCATCCGGCAATACCAAATCCGCTTCTCCGGCGAACAGAACCACGCCGGCACGACCCGAATGGCGCGCCGCAGGGACGCCGGAGCGGCCCTCGTCGCGCTCTCGCACGCGCTCTCCGACCGCTTGCGCCGCATCTCGGGCCCGCGCAGCGTCTGGACGACGGGCGCGATCCGACTCGATCCCGGACAGTCGAGCATCGTGCCCGGGCAGGCGGAGATGCTGTTCCAGATCCGCGACGCCGAGGAGTCGCAGTTGCGGAGGTTCGAGGAGGCGCTCGAGGAGCTGGTCGCGGGCGCCGACGCCGCAGGCCCCTGCGCCGTCGAGCTTAAGACGCTGTGGACGGTCGCGCCCGTTCCGATGTCGGAGCGGCTGCAGGCGGCGCTGACGCAGGCAGCCGAATTCCGCGCCCCCGGTAGGACGATTGCCATGCCGAGTGCCGCAGGTCACGACGCGCAGATCCTGGCGAAGCGCATCCCGGCCGCCATGCTCTTCGTCCCGAGCATCAACGGCGTCAGCCACCACTGGACCGAGGACACGTCCGAGGACGACGTCATCCTCGGCTGTCAGGCGCTGGCCGACGCGGCCGAGGCTATCATGCGGAACGGCGGCGTCTGAGCGGGCGCGGATCGACACGATCTACGGAGGAACGCAGGAATGACAAGGCCGGTGATGATCGCGGGCGCCCAGATGGGCGGAATCGCGCGCAACGAATCGCGCAAGCAGGTGGTGGCGCGACTGATCGCGCTGCTGCGGGACGCGCACGCGCGCGGCGCCGAGCTGGTGGTCTTCCCCGAACTGACGCTCACCACGTTCTTTCCGCGCTGGTGGATGGAGGATCAGGCCGAAATCGACTCGTTCTTCGAGACGGAAATGCCAAGCGCGGCGACGCGGCCGCTGTTCGAGGCCGCGCGCGAACTCAAGGTCGGCTTCTATCTCGGCTACGCCGAGTTGACGACGGAAGCCGGGGCGACCCGCCACTACAACACCGCGATCCTCGTGGGCCGCGACGGCCAGATCGTCGGCAAGTACCGCAAGGTTCACCTGCCCGGCCATGCCGACCATCGGCCGCACATGCCCTACCAGCATCTCGAGAAGCGTTATTTCGACGTGCCGACCGACGGCTTCGGTGTCTGGGATTTCGGAGCCGGAAAGTTCGGCATGGCGATTTGCAACGACCGGCGCTGGCCGGAGACCTATCGGGTGATGGCGCTCAAGGGCGCCGAGGTCGTCATGCTCGGCTACAACACGCCGACCCACATTCCGTGGGAGCCGATCTACGACCACCTGAGCGCCTTCCACAACCATCTGGTGATGCAGGCGGCGGGTTATCAGAATGCGATGTTCGTGGTGGGGGTCGCAAAGGCGGGCAAGGAGGAAAACTCCTATCTGCTCGGCGGAAGCTGCATCGCCGCGCCTTCCGGAGAGATTATCGCGCTCGCGTCGACCGACGGCGATGAAGTGATCCTTGCCCGCTGCGACCTCGACCTGTGCCAGTACAATCGCAAGGCGTTGTTCAATTTCGCCGAGCACCGACAGGTCCAGCACTACGGCGTGATCACCGAGCGGCGCCCCGCTTAAGAGGAGCGCACGGTTCGATGCTCGAAACGCCGGGAAGGCCCGGATCGAACGGGACGTGACCGGCGCCTCAATCGACGATGAAAACCCGCGCGCCGCCCTCGGTCCGAACCCGATGCGCCGGCCGGGCGTCGTCGCCGACGGCCCAGCTCATGCCCTCATCGAGCGCGATCGCCGGCGAACCGTCCTCGTGTTCGATGACGAGCGCGCCGCCGAGGACGAAGAGGACGTGCCCCTTCGCGCACCAGTGGTCGGCGAGGTAGCCCGGCGCGTATTCGACGACGCGCTGCTGCAAAGCTCCGCAAAGCCGGCGGCGCGTGAGGGCATGGCCGCTCGCGCCCTCCGTCCGCGTCGGCGCCTCGCGCGACCAGTCGACGCGCTCTTCGGGAATGTCGGCGAGGCGCATGGTGGAAACCGTCAGCGCGCCGGGAGGCCGAGGATCCGCCGCGCCTCGGCCGGCGTCGCGACCTCCATGCCCATGTGCGAAAGCAGGCTGCGGGCGCGCTCCACAAGCTGCCCGTTGCTCGCGAAGACGCCGCGCGACAGGTAGAGGTTGTCCTCGAGTCCGACCCGGCAATGGCCGCCGAGCAGCGCTGACTGCGCGACGATCGGCATCTCGTCGCGCGCGATCCCGAACGCCGCCCACTCGGCGTTCGGCGGGAGCAACGAGCTCTGGTAGAGGATCGTCTGGGCCGACGCCGGCGCGCCCCAGAGCACGCCGAGCACCATCTGGTAGAAGGGCGGCCCGCCGACCAGTCCCTCCTTGACGAGCTGATTGGCGAACAGGATGTCGCCGGCGCTGAACACCTCGAGCTCCGGCTTGATCGACAGCTCCTGGAAGCGTCTGGCCATGGCGCGGAGCGTTCGCGTCGTGTTGAGGTAGACGAACTCGAGCGGGCCCTCGACCTGGTTGCCCGTAGTGACGTCGAGGGAGGCGATCTCCGGGAGGCATTCCTCGAGATGCGCCATGCGTTGCGCGGCCGGCAGAACGTCGCTCTCGGGCAGCGCGCGGCTTTCGTCTTCCGGGTCGGGCAGGAGGAACGCGCCGAGGCCGCACGTCAGGTTGATCACGATGTCGACGCCGCTCGAACGAACCCTGTCGACCACTTCCTTGAACAGTCTCGGATCGCGGCTGCCGGCGCCGGTTTCAGGATCGCGGACGTGGATATGCGCGACGCTCGCGCCGGCCCCCGCCGCCTCCACGCACGCCGCAGCGATCTGCGCAGGCGTCACCGGCATGGCGGGGTGCCTGGGATTGAAAGGAGCGTTGCCCGTCACCGCGCACGTGAGAACCACCTTGCGATTCATCATTCCTCCCACTCCAGATTGCCGCTGACGGCGATCAATTCTCCGGTGATCTTGCGACCAGCCGCCGAGCAGAGGAACAGCGCCATGTCGGCCAACTCCGAGGGCTCGATCTGCACGTGCATGGAGATGTGCCTGAGGTAGTCGGCCTCGACCTCGGCGACGGTCCGCCCGCTTTCGCGCGCCCTGGCGGCGACGATGCCGCGCATGCGGGCATTGTTGATCATGCCCGGCAGAATCGCATTGCAGCGGATGCCGAAGGGCCCGAGCTCGCGCGCCGCGTTCAGCGTCAGGCCCTCCACGCCGAATTTCGAGACGACGTACGGCAGGCGGTTGGGGAGGCGCGTCCGTGTCGACCCGGTCGAGAAGTTGACGATCGCGCCGCCGCCCCGCCGCTTCATCATCGGGATGGCGCGCTGGATGCAGAAGAACATGCCGCTGAGATTGATCCGCAGGCAATCCTCCCAGTCCTCGAGCGCGATGTCCTCGATCGCGGCGCGCGGCCCGGCGACGCCGACGTTGTTGACGAGCACGGTGACGTCTCCGATCGCGGCGGCCGCGTCCTCGAACACGCGCTGGACCGCGTCGTGGCTGCCGACGTCCGCGACCGTTCCGGTCATGCCCGGGTTCGCGGCGAGCGTCTCGTCCAGAGCCTCCCGACGGACGTCGCAGATGTGCACCTTGTCGCCGCGCGCGAGGCAGCGCTCGGCGATGACTCGGCCGACGCTGTCGGCGCCGCCGGTGACGAGGACGGATTCCGCCACGGATACCCCCGATGTCTGGGACTTGAAAAAATGCGCCTTCAGATCCCGGCGGAGAAGCCCTCGTCGGCGAGCACGACTGCGCCGTGCATGGCGCGGGCCTCATCGGACGCGAGGAAGGCCGCGATCGCGGCCATGTCTTCGGGCTCGGAGTATGTGCGCCCGCTCGGCGTTCGCGCGGTCATCGCGTCGAGGAACGGCTTGAGCTCAGGTTTGGTCCGGATATCCTCGTTCATCGGCGTCGCCGTGTTGCCGGGCGCGATGCAGTTCACCCGAACGCCGCTGGGCGCAAGCTCGATCGCAAGCGCCCGCGTCATCATGATGATGGCCGCCTTGACGCCGCAATAGAGCGCATAGCCGCCGATCCCCATCACGCCGGCGACCGAAGCGATGGTGATGATCTGCCCGCTCCTGCGCGCTTTCATCCCCGGCGTCGCCGCATTGACCAGGTTCCAGACGCCCGCCAGGTTGATGCCGATCATCCGGTCGGCGTCGGCCGCGGACGTCGCGCCGGCCGGCGTCGGATAGAAGACGCCGGCGGAATTGACGAGGGTATCGATTCGATCGAAGCGCCGGATCGCGCTCTCGACCAGCGCCTTCACCGCGTCGGCGTCCCTGACGTCGCAGGCGGCGGCCATGTGCCGCTCGGCGCCTCCCGGAAGCGTCCCGACCACCGCCGCCGCTTTCGTGGAATCGCTCGATGCGACGACGACGACCGCCGCGCCCTCGGCGGCGAACCGCTTCGCGATCGCCTCGCCGATTCCCTGGGACCCGCCCGTCACGAGCGCCACTTTTCCTTCGAGTTTCATCGCGCTGTCCTGTTTTCGACGGCCATGGGGCGCGCGCTGGCGAGGCTGCTTCGATACCAGCGGGCGGATTCGACGATGTCGGCCTTCATCGTCTCGCGCGCCGCCGCGGCGTCGCGCTTGGCCAATGCGGCAAGCAGTTCGTAGTGATGCGCCAGGGCGAAGCTCGTCGGCATGTCCGAGCCGCCCACCAAACGCTTGATCAGCGAGGCGAGATAGGGCCCGCTCTGCTGCCACAGGCCCTCGATCACGGACAGCATCGTCTCCGAGCCGGCCGCGCGATAGATCGAAAAGTGGAAACGCTCGTTCATGAGGTTGATCTCGGCGACGTCGCCCTTGTCGACCGCCCGACTCATCGCCTCGTTGGCGAGAGTGATCTCGGCGAACGTTTCCGCGGTCATTTGCTCGGCGGCGCGTCCGGCGGCGTAGCCTTCGATCTCGGCGCGGATCTCCGCCAACTCGTCGAAGCGGCGCGGCGAGAGTTGGGGAACGCGCATCGTGCGGTTCGGCGCCAGCTCCAGCGTCTTCTCCTGCGCCAGCCGGCGGACCGCCTCACGCACCGGCATCGGGCTGACGCCCAGCATGGCGGCGAGGCCGCGCACGGTCAGCGCCTGGCCGGACACGAACCGACCCTCGCGAATGGCCTTTCTCAGCTCCTGATAGGCCTGCTCTTGCAGCGTCTCGTGAACCAGCCGGGCGACCGGTTCGCCGGACGGGCGAGGGCTCAACCCGCCAGTTGGTCCTTGCGCATTCATGCGGGGTAAGTTATGCGATCTGTGATCACAGAGCAAGGGCCAAATGGGTTCCATTCTCGCCCTTTGGAGCCGTTTAACGAGCTTTGTGATCACAAATCGGCGTCGCGCGGAGGGTTCGGTTCATGCGCTTTGGAGTCGATACCGGAGGCACCTTCACCGACCTGATCGTCGAGGACGATGGCGGCGAGCTCCACATGTTCAAGGCTGCGACAACCCCTGCGGATCCGATCCGCGGCGTGCTTGACGCGCTCAAGGTCGCCGCGGACGGCTTCGGCGTGACGGTCAAGGACCTGCTCGGCAGAAGTGAAAGCTTCATCTACGGCACGACCCACGCGATCAATGCGATCATCACCGGAAACGTCGCCAAGACCGCCTTCGTCACCACGGTCGGGCATCCGGACGTCTTGACGCTCCGGGAGGGCGGCCGGACCGACCCGTTCGATTTCACGGTCCCTTATCCGGAGCCCTACGTCCCTCGTTCACTGACCTTCGAGGCGCCCGGGCGAATCCGCGCCGACGGCTCGGTGCAGACACCCTTCGACGACGCTGCGATGGTCGCCGCAATCGAGGCGATGAAACACAAGAAGGTCGAGGCGGTCGCGGTCTGCTTGCTATGGTCGATCGTCAATCCCGAGCACGAGCTGCGGGTTGGCGAACTGCTCGACCGGCGCCTGCCGAACGTCCCCTACACGCTCTCGCACAGGCTCAATCCGACGCTGCGGGAGTACCGCCGCGCCTCCTCGTCCTGCATCGACGCTTCGCTCAAGCCCATGATGGCTGCCTACATGGAGCGCCTGACGCGCGATCTGCGCGACAACGGCCTCACCGGGCGGGCGCTCGTCGTCACGTCCCAGGGCGGGGTTATGGACGCCGCGGAAGTTGCGCTCAAGCCGATCCACCTGCTCAATTCCGGCCCTTCGATGGCGCCGATCTCCGGCCGCTACTTCGCCGAAATCGACGAGGGATCGGATACCGCGATCATCGCCGACACGGGCGGCACGACTTACGACATCAGCCTCGTCAGCCGCGGGCGCATCCCATGGACGCGCGAGACCTGGATCGGCCAGCCGTTCCGGGGCCATATGACCGGCTTCGCTTCGGTCGACGTCAAGAGCGTCGGCGCGGGCGGCGGCTCGATCGCCTGGGTCGACGACGGCGGCATGCTGCACGTCGGGCCCAAGAGCGCCGGCGCCGTTCCCGGCCCGGTCTGCTACGGCAAGGGCGGGACACTGCCCACCGTCACGGACGCCGCCGTCGTGCTCGGGTACATCGATCCCGCCTTCTTCCTCGGCGGCGCCATCACGCTGGACACGGATAAGGCGAGAGCCGCGATCGAGGCCCATGTTGCGGAACCGCTCGGGCGCTCTGTCGAAGAAGCCGCCCTCGCCATCATCGAGGTGGTGACCGAAAACATGGTGCAGGCGATCGTCGACATCACGGTCAATCAGGGCATCGACCCGAGCCGCGCCGTGCTTGTCGGCGGAGGCGGCGCGGCGGGAATCAACTCGGTATTGATCGCGCGCCGGCTCGATTCGCCGAGGCTCCTCATTCCCGAAGTCGGCGCGGCGCTCAGCGCGGCCGGCGCCTTGATGTCCGACCTGACCCAGTCCTTCCACGCCACGCGTTTCTGCGAGACGCGCAACTTCGATTTCGCCGCGGCCAACGATTTGCTCGACAAACTCAAGGCGCAATGCCGCGTCTTCATCGCGGAACAGGCCGCGAGCGTGGTGTCGAGCGCCATCCAGATATCGATCGAGGCGCGCTACCCGGAGCAGGTCTGGGAGATCAACGTGCCGCTCTCCCTCGACCATTTCGCCGGTCCCGAGGACGTCGCTGCGCTCGAACGCGCCTTCCATCAGGCTCATGAAGAGATCTTCGCCATCAGCGACGCGGCCTCGTCAGTCGAGATCGTCGGTTGGTCGGCGGCCGCCATCTGTCGACTTCACGACCAGACCACCGGAACGCTCGCGGCGACTGCAGTCGACGGCCCGCACGAGCGCGAGCGCCAGGCCTATTTTCCCGGCTACGGCCATCTCGTCACGCAGGTGCGCCGCTTCGAGGCGATGAAGCCCGGCGAGACTGTGGAGGGACCCGCGATCATCGAGTCCGCGGTGACGTCCGTCGTGCTTCATCCGGGTTCGTCGGCCGTCCGCCGCCCATCGGGCAGCCTGTCCATCAGCCCTGGCGCTTGACCGACCAACAGGAGGGATCCATGCAGGAGATCGGGAAGAAGCCCGCGGACGGTGTCAGGCTCGCGTTGCTCAACAACCGACTGCAAGGCGTCGCCCGTAAGATGGCGAATACGCTGCTGCGCACCGGACGGTCGGGCGTGCTCAACATCGCCAGGGATTTTTCCTGCGCCATCGTCACGGCGAACTGCGAGCTGGCGGCCACCGCCGAGAGCCTGCCGATCCATGTTCTGTCCGGGCCGGATCTCATGGCCAGGGCGATGAAGACGTTCCATCCCGACCTGAAGCGCGGCGACGCCTTTCTGCACAACTCACCCTATCATGGCTGCTCCCATCCGGCCGACCACACGCTGCTCGTGCCTGTGATCGATGGTCAGGGCGTGCATAGGTTTACGGTTGTCGCAAAGGCTCATCAGGCCGACTGCGGCAATTCCCAGCCGACCACCTACATGGGCGCCGCGCGCGACGTCTACGAGGAAGGCGCCCTAATCTTCCCCGCGGTCCGCGTCCAGTCGAACTATCGCGACAATGACGACATCATCCGCATGTGCCGGATGCGGATCCGGGTTCCCGATCAATGGTGGGGCGACTACCTCGCCATGTCCGGGGCCGCCCGGATCGGCGAGCGCGAGCTCCTGGCGCTGGGCGAGGAGATTGGTTGGGACTCGCTCGAGGCGCACACGCGCGAGTTCTTCGACTACTCCGAGCAGCGGATGATATCGGCAATTCGGAAGATGCCGGCGGGCAGGACGAGCCATTCCAGCCGTCACGATCCCTTTCCCGGAACGCCGCCCGACGGCATCGAGGTGACAGCTCGGGTTCATGTCGATCCCGAAGCTGCGGTCATCGAGGTCGACCTGCGCGACAATCCGGACTGCCTCCCCTGCGGCCTCAATCTCTCCGAGGCGTGCGCTCGCACCTCCGCCATGATCGGCGTTTTCAACAGCCTCGACCCGACCGTGCCGAAGAATGCGGGCGCCTTCCGGCGCTTGCGCATCCACCTCAGGGAAGGCTGCATTGTCGGCATTCCCCGCCATCCGACCTCGTGCTCGGTCGCCACCACCAACCTCGCCGACAGGGTCGCCAACTCCGTCCAGGCGGCGATGGCCGACCTCGGAGACGGGCTCGGGCTCGCCGAGTGCGGCGCCGTCATCCCTCCCGCCGTCGGCGTGATCTCCGGCAAGCTGCCCGGTTCGGGCGCGCCCTTCGTCAACCAGGTTTTCCTGGGATGCACCGGCGGCGCAGGCGCGCCCGCAGCGGACGCCTGGCAGACGATCTGCCACGTCGGCAACGCCGGCCTGTGCTTCCAGGACAGCGTCGAACTCGATGAATTGCGGCAGCCGATCATGGTCTATGAACGGCGCTTCGTTCCCGACACCGAAGGCGCGGGCCGCAGCCGCGGCGCCCACAGCATCTTCGTCGAGTTCGGGCCGGTCGGATGCGACGTCGAGATCGGATATGGCAGCGACGGGGCCATCAATGCCGCCAAGGGGGTCCGCGGCGGGCTCAGTGGCGCCGCGGGCCGCCAATCCAAGGTGTCGCGCAACGGACAGGTCGAGGCGTTGCCTGGCTGCGCCCTGGTCGCCGTTCTCGACGGCGAACGAATCCGCTCCCATTCGTGCGGCGGCGGCGGCTATGGATCTCCGCTCGAGCGCGATCCGAATGCGGTCTTGCGGGACGTCGCCGAGGGCTGGATCAGCCCCGCCCGAGCAGAAGACGTCTACAAGGTCTGCATCGATGAAAGCGGCGCCTTCGACACCGAGCGGACGGCGGCGCGGCGCAAAGGGATGTAAGGCGGGCGCCATTTCTCCGACGTCAGCTCCGAGGGGCCGGTGTCGCTCAAGGGCGTTGGTCCCTTCTTCGTGACCGCCGACGACGACGTGCGCGGCATCGCCTCCACCGCTTTGCCCGCCTGCGACGAGAAGCTGGCGGCGGCTGGTCAACGCGGCCGCCCTGCGCCATCCCGACGCAAGACGCGCTGGCCCCGTCCCCCGTCCCGCCCGCGTTGAACTCCGCCGATCCGCTAACGATCGATTGACAGAGAACGGCTAGGCCTTGCCCCGGCCGCGGCCACTCTTCAGTCATCACCTGCCAGCGCAAAGCCGAAACCGGTCGGCCACGGGCGGCGAGCGCGCTCCAGATGGGCAACGAGGGTCGGTCTCTGATCGCGGAATCAGCGCGTCATATCACTTCAATAACACAAGAGTTAGCCGTTTTTTCCTGAGCGGCGCGCAGACATTCGTCACCAAGCCTGAAATTCGGTCGTCAACGCTGCCGCCTGGGAGGGAAACCCGTCGCTGCGATAGCGCGAGGTTCACTACTCTTCCGCGACATTCAACTCTGGATTGGACGCAGCGCGGCTTCGAGGGCGTGCAGGCGGGCGAGACCTTCCGCGTCGGTCTTGTCGAGCGGCTCCTCGCAAAGCGTAACCAGCGCCGCGCCGTCGTCGGGAAGGGATCGGGCTGGTCCGGTCGACCTGGCCTATGCCGATCCGGCCATGCCGCGCGGGTGTCGCGGGCGGCGGATCCGATCGCCGCCACGCTCTGGCAAGCCGGAGCGACGGACCCGACGTTGCGGATCGCGTCCGCGAAGATCGTCGCAAGCGGCAGAGTGAGCGCGCATAGCCTTTGTGCGCGGCTTCCGGCCGATGCGGGAATCCATCCAGAGCGTTCCGACGGTCCGGGGCGGCGCCTTGCCGCCGTTGCGACGCGCGGTCCGGAACGCTGGATTGGGCGAGGAGGCGGACCTACGGCGAAGCGGGAAAGGTCCGCCCGGAGCGGAACCTCGGCTCGGCGAGCGTCGCAAGCCCGATTGCCAAGCGACGCGATCGCGCGGGGCGATTTGGGACGGTGCGACGTGGAGGAAGCAGAAGCGCGATCACTGTCGTCGAGCGCGATCCGCGATCTCGGCGGCGCGCAGAACGCTGGCCGGGACGCCGCCGATGCCCCAGCCTTCCGGATCGCCGCGGGCGATGTGGACGCGAATCTTGCTCGCGTCGCAGCCGGTCGCCGCCGCGACGCTTTCGGTCACGGCCGCGATCATCGCCTGGAACTGCTCCTTGGGCCGACCGTCCATCAGGACCATCTGGACGAACGGCACCTCGAGTTGCGCCAGCGTCCCGTGCGCCAGCGCTTCGTCGGCGGGCGCGCCGGCGAGCCCCCAGAGATGGTGGTCATGCTCGGTGATCCAGACGAACAGCCGGTCCTTCGGCGCTTCGAGGATTGTCGACATCGCCTCGGATACGTCGACGATGACGCGCCGCAGCGCGGCCCGGGAATGACCCTTGAGCAGATTGATATGAGCGATCGGCATAAATGCGTCTCCCGGTTGGCGATTTCAGTCACGGCAGGCCGCGGCGGCGGCCGGAATCGAGCATCAGGGTCGAGCCGGTCATCGCGTCGGCCTCCTCGGCGAGCAACGTCTCGACCATCCAGGCGACCTGCGCGGGCGTGGTGAAGGCGGCGAGAGACGAGTCCGCCCGCATCGCGTCGAGGACGGCTTGGACGGTCGTTTTATCGCGGCGGGCGCGCGCTTCCGCGACCGCCCGGAGGCGCTCCGTGTCCGCGGGGCCGGGCGCGATGACGTGGGAGGTCACGCTACGGGGCCCATAGGCGAGGCTCAACTGCCGCGACAAATTGACGAGCGCCGCATTGCCCACGCCGGCCGTCGCCGCGTAGGCGGTCGGCTCGAGTCCGTAGTGGCCGCCGATCGCGACGAGGCGCGCGTGCGGCGCGAGCCGCGCGTCGGCGGCGCGAACGAGGCGAACAAAGCCGTTGACCTTGAGGTTGAAGGCGTCCGACAGCGCCCGCGTCGGCGCCTCCATGACGCCGCCCGCGACGGGAACGCCGACGCTGTGCACGACCATGCGCACCGGACGGTCGAGGCGCGCGGCGACGGCCTCGATCGCCGCATCGTCGGCGAGATCGGCCGGGCAGGCGCGCACGCCGGTCGTCTCGGCGGCGAGCGCATCGAGCGCCGCCGCGTTGCGGCCGACGACGAGAACGTCGAGTCCGCGCGCCGCGAGACGCGCGACGATTGTCCGGCCGATTGATCCGGCGCCGCCGGAGACGATTGCCGTTTCACTGCGGGTCTCGGTCATCGTCCTAATCCCCGGTCAGGCGAAGCGTATGGTGACGGAGCCGAGGTCCTGCACCCGGAGACGGATATGGTCGCCCGCCTTCACCGGCGTGGCCTCGGTGACTCCGCCGGTGAGCACGATGTCGCCTGCGCGGAGCTTCTCGCCGCGGCGCGCGAGCAGATTGGCGATCAGCGCCACGGCGGCGGCCGGATGGCCGAGCACCGCTGCGCCCGCTCCGTAGGCGACGGCCTCGCCGTTCTTCTCCATGACGAGGCCCGAACTCGCCAGATCGAGCGCGTCGGCCGGACGGCAGCGCCCGCCGAGAACGAAGCGCGCCGACGACGAATTGTCGGCGACGACGCTGGGGAGGTCGAACTTGAAGTCGCGGTAACGCGAATCGATGATTTCCAGCCCGGGCATGACGAAGTCGGCGGCGGCGAGAACCGCACCGACGTGACAGCCCGGCCCTTCGACGTCGCGTTTCAGGACGAAGGCGAATTCCGGCTCGACGCGCGGGTGGATCAGCGAACCGGCCTCGATCTCGCCGCCGTCGAGGGCGGCGAAGGAATCGGCGAGGAAGCCGTAGGACGGCGTGTCGATTCCGACCTGCCGCATCTTGGCGCGCGACGTGACCCCCGCCTTCATCCCGACGATCCGGGCGCCGCGGGCGACCTTGCGCGCACGGATCGCCCATTGGATGGCGTAGCCGTCGTCGATATCGACGCCCGGATGGGCGATCGAAATCTGCGCAACCGGGCGCGCTTCGCGTTGCGCGCTCTCCAGATGGTCGGCGAGTTCGGCGATCGTGGCGGCGTCGAGAGGCATGGCGTCGGTCGCGGCTGTCAAGAGAAACGGATCGAGCAGCCGCCGAGGCCGCCGATGGTCATGCTCACGCAGTCGCCGGCTGCGACCGGCACGAGCGTGGCGAGCGAGCCCGAGAGGACGATCTCGCCGGCCTTCAGCGGAACGCCGAGCGCGCCGAGCGTATTGGCGAGCCAGCAAACCGCGTTGGCGGGGTGGCCGAGCGCCGCGGCGCCGGCGCCGGTCGCGGCGACATCGCCGTTCTTTTCGATCACCAGGCCGCAGAGTTCGAGGTCCACCTCGCGCGGCCGGCGCGCGGCGTGGCCGAGCGCGATGACGCCGCAGGAGGCGTTGTCGGCGACCGTGTCGACGATGCCGATCTTCCAGGCTTCAATTCGCGAATCGACGATCTCGAAACACGGCAGCAGCCAGTCGGTCGAGGCCAGCACGTCCGCCACGGTGAGCCGTGGTCCGACGAGGTCGCGCCCGAGCAGGAACGCGATCTCGCCCTCGGCGCGCGGCTGGATCAGCCGGGACATGGGAACCGTCTCGCCCGTGTTGTACAGCATGCCCGAGAGGAGCAGTCCGAAGTCCGGCTGGTGGACGTCGAGCAGCGACTGAACCGCTTTCGACGTCGCCCCGACCTTCTTGCCGATCACCCGCTCGCCGGCGGCGAGCCGGTGCGACAGCATCCGCTCCTGGATGCGGTAGGCGTCCTCGATCGTCAGCCCGAGGCAGCGGCCCGAGAGCGGCGCGATCGGCGCCCGCGCGACCAGCGCCTGGTGGAGTTCGTCGCCGAGCGTCTCGATCAGCGCGGCGCGGTCAGAGCTTGACGCAGACATTCTTCAGCTCGGTGTAGAATTCGAGGGAGTGGACGCCGCCTTCGCGGCCGATGCCCGAGTGCTTGGCGCCGCCGAAGGCGGTGCGCAGATCGCGCAGGAACCAGGAGTTGACCCAGACGACGCCCGCTTCGATCTCCGCCGCCATCCTGTGGGCGCGTGCGAGGTCGCGCGTCCAGACGGCGGCCGACAGACCGTAGTTCGTCGCGTTGGCCCGCTCGATGGCCTCCTCCTCGGAGTCGAAGGGGAAAATGTGGCAGCAGGGACCGAAGATCTCTTCCGTACAGACGGCCGCGTCGTCGGGCAGGCCGGTCCAGATGGTCGGCTGCACCCAGGCGCCGTCCGCGAGCGCGCCCGGCATGTCCGGAACGCCGCCGCCGGTGACGAGGGTCGCGCCCGCTTCCGCCGCCTTGGCGTAGTACGACAGCACCTTGCGCTTGTGCTCGAGCGAGATCAGCGGCCCGAGGCGCGACGCCGGATCGTCGGGCGGCCCGATGCGCAAGGACTCGGCCGCGGCCTTCAGCGCCGCGACGAAGGCGCCGAACAGCGGACGCTCGACATAGACGCGCTCGGTGCCGAGGCAGACCTGCCCGGTGTTGGAGAAGGCCGAGCGCATCGTCCCTTCGATCGCCGAGTCGAGGTCGGCGTCGGCGAACACGACGGCGGGGTTCTTGCCGCCCATTTCGAGGGAGACCGGCCGCGCGCCGACCGCGGCGGCTTTCATGATCGCCTCTCCGGTGCGGGTTTCCCCGGTGAAGGTGATGGCGTCGACGTCCTGGTGGGTGGTCAGGAACTCGCCGGTCGAATTCGGGCCGAAGCCGTGGACGACGTTGTAGACCCCTTTCGGGACGCCGGCGGCGTTCATGACCTCGCCGAGCAGCGCCGCGGTCCGCGGCGTCTCCTCCGAAGGCTTGACGACGACCGTGGCGCCGCAGGCGAGCGCGGGCGCCACCTTCCACGTCATCAGCAGCAGCGGAGCGTTCCAGGGGCAGACGACGGCGACGACGCCGACCGGGCGGCGCAGCCCGTAGTTCATCGCGCCACGCCCGTCCGGGGTGAACGTCTCGAAGAACTCCGTCGGAACCGTCTTCACGACGTCGGCGAACACCCTGAAATTGGCCGCGCCGCGACCGCACATCGGATCGGCGACCACCCGCGGCATTCCGGTGTCGGCGATTTCAGCCTCGACGAAGTCGGCATGCCGGCGCGTCATTTCGTCGGCGACCTTGAGGAGGATGTCGGCGCGATCGGCGCCCGACAGCCTGGGCCACGGTCCCTTGAGCGCCGACCGGGCCGAGGCGACGGCCCGGTCGACGTCCGCCCGCGAGGCTTCCGCCACCGACGCGGTCACCCTGTTGTCGAGCGGCGACCGTTTCTCGAACGCCTTCCCTCCGGAGCCGTCGACGAACTGGCCGTCGATGAAGTTGCGGATCGAGGCGAGCGGGGCGTTGGCGTCAGGCATCGGAGAGGGACTTCTCTTTTCGGTCGGGCTCGCGGCGGGCGATCAGCTGAACACGGTCAGGAACGTCTCGTGCAGCTTGCGCTGCGCGAAATCGAGGCCCTCCGGCAGGTGGTCGATCGGCCAGGTCAGCGGATGCATGTCGGGATAGGCGATGTAGCCGCCGGAGAAGGTCTCGAACCGGTTGCCCGAGCGATCGAAGGCGTAGATCGTCGCGCCGCGGGTGATGCCGTGGCGCGTCGGGCCGATGTCGACCGGGACGCGGTTCATCGACATGATGTCGGCGGCGCGGAGAACCTTCTCCCAGGTCTCGAGCCAGTAGGAGACATGGTGAAGTTTGCCGTCCTCCGGCGCGCGGACGAAGGCGATGTCGTGGGTCTTGGTCGAGCAACTCAGCCAGACGGCGATCTGGGTCTTTCCGTCCTCGGCGACCACCTCCTCGACCAGATAGAAGCCGAGCACATTGACGAAGATGTCGCGCGCGCCGTCGAGATCGACGCCGCCGAGCAGCGCGTGGTCCATCCGGGTCGGCGCGATGCCCTTCTCCGCCGCCGCGTTCCACGGTTCGGGGTTCATGTATCCGAGCCCGTTGCCGACGTCCTTCTTTTCCGCATAGAGTTCGATCGTGTGCCCGTTGGGAATGACGAAGCTGACGCGCTCGCCGGTGTTCAGCATCTCGCCGGCCGGAATGCGCTTCGTCTCGACGCCGTAAGCGTTCAGATCGCCCTCAAGCTTGTCGAGCGTCGCGACGCCGTCGACCTTGAACGCGAACAGGTCGATGCCGGCGCGATCCGCCTGACGAATGACGAGGCT
Organism: Roseiarcus fermentans; assembly: GCF_003315135.1. Classification (GTDB taxonomy): domain Bacteria; phylum Pseudomonadota; class Alphaproteobacteria; order Rhizobiales; family Beijerinckiaceae; genus Roseiarcus; species Roseiarcus fermentans. The sequence continues at coordinate 4,277 of NZ_QNRK01000010.1, read as the reverse complement.
GTGGTGATCGCGCTCGTCCCACCCCTTGAAATAGACGCGTCCATAAGAGTCGCGCCCCATTTCGACGAGACCGAGCACGTCACGGTAGAACTTGACGTCCTCCTCGAGGTTCAGCACGCGCAGCTGGGCATGCCCGGGCCGCAAAACACCAGTGATGGCCATTATCTTTCCTCCGCGATGAGGCGCGTTGCGCCGGTTGTCGTCTTGTCCGTTGCGGCCAGGCGATCGCCCATCCTGCCGATGGCCCTGACCTCCAGGGCCGAAACGGGTCGGATGCAGCAGGCGAGCACGCGGCCTTCGGCAAGATCCCTGTCGTTCACGTATTCGCGGCTCATCGGGCGGAACCGGGCATAGCGCCCGCTCACGACCTCGACCTTGCAGACGCTGCAGCCGCCGCCGCGGCAGCCGACCGGCACGCCGCGCTTTCCCAGGCGCCTCAGGCCCTCGAGCAGGCTCTCGTCGGTCCGGCACCGGCCGGTCTCGCCGCTGTTGGCGATGAAGACGGTCACGAAGGACGGAACGCAGTCCGCTTGCCCGCTGGTCATTTCGCTGTGAGTCGTTTCCATCCCGTCCCCGCGCGCTCGCTGGGTGTTTTCCGCGGGGAGGTTTGGCATGAGAAGGAAGCGCCCAAAAATACTTTTGGCGGCCTGGATTCATACCGATAGAGTATCGCCCCGCGGCGTCGGCGGCCGTCCCGAGGGTCTCCCTCCGGCCAGCGCCGGAACGACGGGGGAGGACGGATGATCGAGCTCAGGCATCTGAAGTACTTCGTCGCCGTGGCGAAGGAGCTCAGCATCGGCCGCGCCGCGGTCGCCCTGAACATTTCGCAGCCGCCCCTCACCCGCCAGATCCAGCAGCTCGAAGAGGATCTCGGAGCGGTTCTGTTCGTGCGCTCGGTCAAGGGGGTCGAGCTGACGGACGCGGGCAGGACTCTTTACGAGGAAGCGCGAAACATCCTGTCGCTCGTCGACCTCGCCTCGGAGCGGACTCGCCGAGCCGCGCAGGGCCGCATCGGCAGGCTCGACGTCGGGATCTTCGGCTCCGGGATGTACGACATCATCCCGCGGGTGCTGAGGAAGTTCCGTGCCGCCTTCCCCGAAGTGAAGATCGTCCTGCACCCGATGACCAAGGACGCGCAGGTCGAGGCGTTGCGGCAGAGGCGGATCAACGTCGGATTCAACCGGCTCGTCCCCCGTTACCCGGACATCGCGTCGCGCGTGGTGATGTGGGAGCGGCTCTACATCGTGGTGCCGGAGTCGGATCCCCTGGCGGGCCGGGCGGAAGTCTCCATCGCCGAACTGGTCGACTCGCCGTTTGTCCTGTTCCCGAAGGTGGCGCGGCCGAATTTCAACGATTTCGTCGCAAGCCTGTGTCAGCGGCACGGGTTCGTCCCGCACATCGCCCAGGAGGTCGGCGAAGCCACCACCGGGGTCGCGCTCGTAGCGAGCGGCTTCGGGGTCTGCATCGTGCCGGAGTCGGTGAAGTATTTTCGCGCTGACGGCGTCGTCTACCTCCCCATGACCGAATCGCCGCCGACGATGCTCGACGTCACCTGCCTCTACTGCCTGGAGGACAATTCGCCCATCCTCGCGGAATTTCTCGGCGTGCTCGAAGAGTTCCGGCGGGAGAACGACGTCGTCGGCGACCCCCACGTGCTGTGAACCCTCGCGGCGCTCCATACCCCGCCGGTATGGGGAACGGCGCCAATCGGTATTGGACGGACCTCCTCGCCCGCCCCTAATGCTGCCGGCCCAGAACACCCCGCCGGAGCGCGAGCCTCGGCGGGCTTGGGCGGGAAGGGAGCGTCATGGACAAGGTCAAGTGCGCTTTGATCGGTTCCGGCAACATCGGAACCGACCTCATCTACAAGATCCGCCGAAGCGAGACACTTGAGCCGGTGTGGATGGTCGGCATCGACCCGACCTCCGAGGGGCTCGCGCGAGCCCGCGAGATGGGGCTGAAGACGACGGCGGCAGGGGTCGACGGCCTCATTCCCCACGTGAAGGCGGACGGGATTCAGATCGCCTTCGACGCCACCAGCGCCTACGTTCACGCCGAGAACAGCCGCAAGCTCAACGAGCTCGGCGTCATGATGATCGACCTGACACCGGCCGCCATCGGCCCCTTGTGCGTGCCGCCGGTCAATCTGCGCGAGCACGCGGCCAGGCTCGAAATGAACGTCAACATGATTTCCTGCGCCGGTCAGGCGACGATCCCGATCGTTAGCGCGGTGTCGCGGGTCCAGCCGGTCGACTACGCCGAGATCGTCGCGAGCCTCGCCTCGAAGTCGGTCGGCCCCGGCACCCGCGCCAATCTCGACGAGTTCACTTACACGACCTCCAACGCCATCTGCGTCGTCGGCGGCGCCCGGACGGGCAAGGCGCTCGCGATCATCAATCCGGCCGAGCCGCCGATGATCATGCGCAACACGATCTATTGCCTGACGGACGACGAACCGGACGCCACACGCATCGGCGACTCCATTCGCGCCATGATCGGCGAGGTGCAGAGATACGTGCCCGGCTACCGGCTGGTGAACGGGCCGATCTTCGACGGCAAGCGCGTCGCGGTGTTCCTGGAGGTGGCGGGTCTCGGCGATTACCTGCCCCGCTACGCCGGCAATCTCGACATCATGACCGCAGCCGCGACTCGGACGGCCGAAATGTTCGCTGAAGAGATCCTGTCCGGCGCGATCCAACTCAAAGCGACGAAGGCTGCGTGATGTCCGAGCACTATTCCCTCAACGGCCGCAAGATCGTCCTGCACGACATGACCTTGCGCGACGGCATGCACGCCAAGCGCGAGCAGATATCCATCGACCAGATGGTCGCGATCGCGACCGCCCTGGACGAAGCGGGCGTGCCGCTGCTGCAGGTGACCCACGGCGCCGGCCTCGGCGGCAATTCGGTCCAGCACGGCCGCGCCCCGCACTCGAACGAGGAGTACATCTCCGCCGTCGCCCCGAAGATGAAGCGGGCGCGCGTCTCGGTGCTGCTGATCCCGGGCCTCGGGACGATGCAGGAGCTGCAGTCCGCCTATGACTGCGGCGCGCGCGCCGTCCATTGCGCGACCCACTGCACCGAGGCCGACACCGCCCGCCAGCACATCGGTTACGCCCGAAAGCTCGGCATGGACACGTCTGGCTTCCTGATGATGGCGCACCTCAACACCCCCGAGGGCATCGTCGAGCAGGGCAAGCTGATGGAGTCCTACGGCGCGAACATCATCTACGTGACGGATTCGGCGGGCTATCTGCTTCCGGAGGACGTCAAGGCGCGGATCGGCGCCCTGCGCGACGGTCTGAAGCCGGAAACCGAGATCGGCTTCCACGGCCATCATAACCTCGGAATGGGGATCGCCAACTCGCTCACCGCCATCGAATACGGCGCGACCCGCATCGACGCGTCGCTCGCCGGACTCGGCGCCGGTGCAGGCAACGCGCCGCTCGAAGTCTTCGCCGCCGTCTGCGAGCGGATGGGGATCGTCACCGGCGTCGACCTGTTCAAGCTGATGGACGCCGCCGAAGACCTGGTCGCGCCGATGATGGATCACATCGTGCGCGTCGACCGTTCGTCGCTGACCCTCGGCTTTGCGGGCGTCTATTCGACCTTCCTGCTGCACGCCAAGCGGGCGTCGCAGCGTTTCGGCGTTCCGGCCCGCGACATCCTCGTCGAACTCGGGCGCAAGAAGATGATCGCCGGTCAGGAGGACATGATCGAGGACACCGCGATGACGATGGCGAAGGAGCGCGGGCTGAAGGTCGAAGAGCGCGCGGCGACCTAGATAGGGTCCAGGCATACCCGGCGGGTATGGAAATTCGTCAAAGATAGTATTTTTCTAGGTTCCGCGCCGCCGTTAAAGTCCACTTACAACAACACGCAATGGAAAAAATCGCCGGGGCGGCGCGGCGGAGGGAAAGGGAAACGGCTCGCGCCGGAGACGCGGCGACGCATGGGGGACGCCTCCCGCACGGCTTCAGACATCCAATCGAGATGGCGCGCAGACCGCCGCCGAACGGCGGTCGCTCGCCCATCTGCGCCCGGAGGAAATCACGTGACCGTTCAAATCAAGACCATTGATCTCGAGCCGAAGCGGCAGACCTTCGGCCACGTCGCGCGCCGGCTCGGCGCGGACAAGCCGGCGTCGCGCTACCAGGAGGCGACGCTCGACGTCCAGGCGACCGCGAACTTCCATTACAAGCCGCTGTGGGAAGCGGAATTCTGGCATTTCGACCAGGCCAAGACCGCGGTCGTGATGGCGGACTGGTACAAGCCGCT